>NZ_FUHW01000002.1 GCF_900163545.1 Arthrobacter rhombi | reverse complement strand
AGGTCTTCCCTATTTCAACTACCCCGGAGCGTTACCAACGTCCGTGGTCAATACACCTAGGCTTCGCACAGCGACCGAAACCGGCCCCGATCACCACGATCGGGGCCGGTTTTTTGGTGCCCGAGAACGGCTCGGGAACCAAGGTATCCGATGCTAGGCTGGTCATCGAATCTTTGTTCTATTAAGGGGTTGTCGTGTTCGGTCAGGATCCCGTCTATGTCCCGCCGGCCGGCACCATGCCCGGAGACGATGTGAGCGGAGAGCCCACGGCGGAACGCCAGGCCAGCGGCTTCCCGTCCCCGGCCCGCGACTACTTCCACGGCGGGATCGACCTGAACCGGCATCTGATCCGTGACCGGACATCCACGTTCATCATGCGGGTCGCGGGGAACTCTATGGCCGCCTCGGGGATCTGCGACGGGGACGAGGTGATTGTGGACCGCTCCTTACCGGCCCGCGACGGCCGGGTCGTCATCGCCGTCCTGGAAGCAGAAATGGTCATCCGGCGGCTGGGCATCGATGCCGGCGGAGTCTCTTTGCATACCGACGACCCCTCAACCCGGCCGGTCCTGGTCGAAGCGCTGGAGGACCTCACCGTCTGGGGTGTGGTCACCCGCTGCCTGCACCATGTCTGAGCCGGGGCCCGGACGCGGGCGCATTGGCCTGGTGGATGTGAACAACTTCTACGTCTCCTGCGAGCGGGCCTTCGACCCGCGGCTGGAAGGACGTCCCGTCGTCGTGCTCTCGAATAATGACGGCTGCGTGGTTGCCCGGTCACCCGAAGCGAAACGACTCGGCATCAAAACCGGCACCCCGTGGTTCCAGGTCGCCGGCAGTGCTCACGAAACGGGGTTGGTCGCTCGGTCCAGCAACTACGAACTCTATGGCGATATGTCGGCCCGTGTCATGGAAGTCATTGGACGGTTCGGGGCCTGGCAGGAGGTCTACTCGATCGATGAGTCGTTCATCGGACTGCCGGGGGACGAGGCATCGCTGCGCGACACTGCCCGCCAGATCCGGGAAGCTGTCTGGCGGAACGTCGGTGTCCCGGTCTGTGTGGGGGTCGCGCCGACGAAAACGTTGGCGAAATTCGCCAACCATGTGGCCAAACGCAACCCAGGCTTGGGTGGGGTGTGTTCGCTGGATAGTGTCCCGCCGGAGGAGGTCCACCGCATTCAATCACGGGTTCCAGTCACCGGGCTGTGGGGCGTCGGGGCCAGGAACGGGCAACGGCTCAACGCCCTGGGGATCGAGTCGATCGCCGACCTGCGGGCTGCCGACCCGCTGATGATCCGCAAAAAGTTCTCGGTGGTGCTGCAACGCACCGTCCTTGAACTCAACGGCACACCGTGCATTCCCGAGGTCGAGGAGCGAGCCGATAAGGCGCAAATCATGTTCTCGAGGAGCTTCTCCACCCCGGTGACCACGGCCTCGGATATGGACCAGGTGATGGCCCTCTACGCCCAACGAGGAGCCGCACGGATGGCCGCCGAGGGGCTGCGGGCCACGATGCTCACCGTCAGCGCCGGGGTCAGCCGCTTCGCCGGCCAATCGGGTCAACCCGGGGCCAACCCGGTGGTGACCGTGCGGTTGGCGGCGCCGACGCAGGATCCCATCGTGCTCACCCGGACCGCCGTTGCTGCCATGCGCGAACGCCTGGTCCCCGAGACCCGCTACGTGCGGGCCGGGGTCGTGTTCTCAGGACTGGAATCGGCAGCCGGTCAGGAGGCTTTCGACACATTTGCCGCGGAGGGGGAGGAGCGGCAGATGGGGACGCTGCTCGGGGATGTGCGGGCCCGCTTCGGCCAAGCGGCAATCGGCTTGGGCCATGCCGGGTTGGCCGAGCCCGCGGCCTGGACGATGAAACGCGAATTCGCCTCCCCCCGCTACACCACCGAATGGTCCGACCTGCCCGTGGTCTCCGCATGAAGGGGTCCCGGCTCCAGGAGATCAAGGAGCCGGGACCGGTCATCGACCTGTGGCTGTTAGAGCTTGACGACCATCTTGCCGGTATTGCCACCGCGCATCAGGCTCAGGAAGGCATCGACCGCGTTCTCCAGCCCGTCGACCACCGTCTCGTCGAAGACGAGATCGCCGGCGGCAACCCAAGCCCCGGCCTGCTCGGCGAAGGCGCCCAGGTGTTGTGCGTAGTTCCCCACGGTGAAGCCTTGCAGGCGCAGGCCGCGGGTGACCAGGTTGGCCATGTTCCGCGGGCCGGGCCCCGGCTCGGTGGCGTTGTACTGCGAGATGGCCCCGCACAGTGCCACGCGGCCGCCGTCGTTCATCGCGCCGATGGCCGCTTCGAGGTGTTCGCCCCCGACATTGTCGAAGTAGACGTCGATGCCTTCGGGCGCGGCTGCTGCCAGCTGCCCGGCGATATCGCCGTCCTTGTAGTTGAAGGCGGCATCGAAACCGTATTTGGAGGTCAGCAGGTCGATCTTTTCCTGGCTACCCGCCGAGCCGATGACCCGGGCGGCGCCCTTCAGGCGGGCGATCTGGCCGACCATGGAGCCGACGGCGCCGGCAGCGCCGGACACGAAGACCGTATCGCCCGGCTTCATCCCGGCGATTTCGAGCAGGCCGACCCAAGCGGTCAAACCGGTCATCCCCAGGGTGCCCAGGTAGACGGACAGCGCAAGGCCGGGCAGTTCCTCCACGGCCCGGAATTCGGAGGCCGGGCCCTGGGCGAGGTCGCGCCAGCCCTGGTTGTGCAGGACCGGGGTACCCACGGCCAGGGTCTCATCGCGGCTCTCGATGACGCGGCCGACGGCACCGCCATTCATGACCTCCCCGACCTGGAACGGCGGAACGTAGGACTTGCCCTCGTTCATCCTGCCCCGCATGTAGGGGTCCACTGACATGAACTCGTTGGAGACGCGGACCTCGCCTTCGGCCAGCGCCGGGAGATCGACAACGGCGGTGCGGAAGTTTTCGTGGTCCGGCCAGCCGGTGGGACGCTTGGCGAGCTGGATCTGTGTACTGGAAGTCATGGGACTACTCCCTTGGGGTAGGTGGCATCGCGTTCTGCGATGGGTCTAGAATATTGGAACGATTGATACAAAATAAACATTTTGAGGCGAAGTTCACCCCGAGCGCAATGCCGAGGGGGCCGCTGGGGCCGGGAGGAGACACGTGGCACGGAGCAAGGCATTCGACATGGACGAGGTCATCCAGGCGGCCCGCGACGTCTTCTGGATCGCCGGATACGACTCCGCGTCCATGCCCGAATTGGAGCGGGCCACCGGGCTGGGCCGCTCCAGCATCTACAACGCTTTCGGCTCCAAACGGGGCCTCTTCGACGCGGCGGTGCAAAGCTACCTGGACCAGGTGGTCCGTCCCCGTCTCGAGGTCCTCGTCTCTGCCGAGGACGGGGCCACCGGTCTCGGCACCTACTTCGACTCACTGGCCGAGGCCCTGGGCGGGGGCGAGGGCCCCCAGCGGGGATGCCTGCTGCTCACCGCCTCCTCGGGACGCAATAGTCGTGACGAAACGGTGCGTGCCGCCATGGAGGCCTACCGGGTCGAAGTGACCGAGGCCTTCGCCACTGCCCTGCGTCGTGACCAGCCAGGAAGTGCCGCGGGCCTCGCCGTGGCAGGTGGGGCCGGACCCGCGGGGGCAGCCCGTATCGGCGGGCGCGCTCGTCTGCTGTTCGCCTTATTGACGGCCGGGATGACTCTGGCGCGGATCAACCCCGAAGAGGCTGCCGCCACGCTGCGCTCCGCGGCGGCTTTCGCCGCGCCAACTCCCGGCTCTTGCTAGCAATCCGAAACGCCGATGCGGGGTTGTTGGCGGATCCACGGTAAAATCCTTGTGGAAAGCCATCCCGGCTGCGCCCTGCTCCGACGCCCGGGATGCGCGGAAACGGGAACCATCCCGCCTCTCCGCAACCAGCAGCGCTCATGGCGCACCTCGGACAATGGATCCGGGCGCCCCCAACCGGGGTCGCCGTCGTACTTGTTGGGTGGCCTTGGCCTAACCCGGTAGGTGGCACTACATTCGGTAGTCCACGCTCCGTGGCCACACCACCCGCAACCCACTGGAGGCCAGCGCATGGTGGAACCATCGCTCTTGAACAACCGCCCCTTGCAGAGGGTAGCGGCCGTCGTCGTTGGAATCTTCGTCGTCACGACGTCCCTGGCCGGCTGCCGCATCAACTTCAAGGACAACCACGTCCCGGAATTCGGCGGTGTGGTCGTGCGTGTGGTCGACGGTGATACCTTCATCGCCGAGGTCGATGGCAAGGAAAAAACCGTCGACCTGCTCAACGTTCTGTCTCCGGTCGGTGGTGACGATGCCGAATGCCTCGGGGATCAGGCGACCGAAAATCTGAAGACCATGCTGCCGGAGGGCAAGAAGGTCCGCCTCGAATACGACGACGATATGCCCCCCAAGCGCAGAAATAATAAGGCTGCCGCGTTCTCCGCCGGAAACTTCGTCAATGCGGACGTCGCGAAGGCCGGTTTCGCCGTTGCCGAGAAGCAAAGCCCCAACAACCCCTACTACGACCGTGTTCTGGAGGCCCAGGATGCGGCCCAAGAGAACGGCAAGGGATTGTTCGACGGTTCCAATAAGTGCACCATTGCCGCGACGGTCGAACCGGCCATGGAGCGGATGAAGTCCGTTTCCAAGGCCCCGCCCAGCAGTGTGGAGTCGGCCGAGGACATGATCGATGACCTGAAATCAGTAGTCAAGGACGGCCAGTCGGCCAAGGACTCGCTGACGGGTATGAAGGTCACAGAAGGTACCGCGCAGGCAGTGGTCTATGCCTCCGAGAAGGCCCGGTGGGAGAAGGAAATCTCCGGGACCGTCAGCGCGGCGAAGAAGCGTTTGGGCGAGGTCGAAGGCGTCCACACCAAGCTGGTGGCCAAGAAGAAGGCCGAAGAGAAGAAGAAGAAGGAAGAAGCCAAGCTCGCCGCAGAGCGCGAAGCCGCCGAGCGTGCCGCCGCCGAACGGGCAGCAGAAGCCCGCGCCGCCCAGGAACGTGCCAAGGCAGCGCAAAAGGCCAGAGCCGACGCCGAGAAGAGCAAGGCTGCTGAGAAGAGCAAGGCCGCCGAAAAGAGCAAGGCAGCCCAGAAGAAGGCTGAGGAAAAGAAGAGCAAGGCGGCCGAGGAAAAAAAGCAGGCCGAGCAGAAAAAGAAGGAAGAAGCCAAGAAGAAGGAGAAGAAGGAAGAGAGGCACGGCCGGGACCATGACGGGGGCGGCAAGAACAAAAAGCCGTAATCCTTCGGGCCAGGTGGTACTTTCAAGTATTCGAAGCGTGCAGGCAAGCCTGGGGGAGCCCAATGATGGTCCGTAATTCGGTGGCTTTATCGTCGGGGTGGAAGCAGTCGCTGGTTGCCGTGGGGCTGGTGGTGGCCGTCGCATTATCGGGATGCACCTCCGACGGCCCGGAGGCCATGAATTCTCCGTCCCATTCCGGGGCTGATGCCACCGTCGTCAGGGTGATCGACGGAGATACCTTCGTGGCCTCGGTCGACGGAAGCCAGGAGACCATCCGCCTGCTGAATGTGGACACCCCCGAGACGAAGAAACCGAACACTCCCGTGCAGTGCTTGGGCCCCGAAGCCAGCGACTACCTCCGCCAGCGACTTCCCGCCGGGACCGGTGTCCACCTGGAGTACGACGTCGAACGTACCGACCGCTACGATCGCACCTTGGCAGGGGTCTACATCGATGATGAACTGATCAATGCGGATATCGCCCGAGAAGGACTCGGAGTTGCCGTGCTGTTCGAACCCAACCACCGCTTCCATGCCGCAGTCCTTGCGGCCCAGGAGGAAGCGCTTGAGGGGGAAACCGGACTGTTCAGTGCAGCGGTGGATTGCACCGTCCCCAGCCAGGTTGAATCGGCTATCGAGCAGCTCGGGGCGGTTCCGGCGGCGACTGCCGAAACTGCTGCCGAAGCGGCGGGGCTTCTCACCGGGGCGACGACGGCCCTTGCTGCCGGAACAGCTGCCGATGTGCTGCTGAATCGGGCCGACGACTCTGGTCATGCAGTCCGATCCGTCGTGGGTTCCCTGGTGGCCGGGAAGCTGGCTCCGCGGCTTTCCCAAGCCAAGACGTCCGCTAAGAAACACCAAACTGTCTTGAAGAAGCGCCAAAAGGCTCTAGCCACTCAGGAACACGAAGCGACCGTGCGGGCCCAGGCAAAAGCGCGGAAGAAGGCAGAGGCCAAGGCCGCGGCGGCAGCTGCACAGAAGGCTGCCGCAGCGAGCCAGGCAGCGGTCGCCGAAGCGGCACGCCGGGAGAAGGCCCGGATCGCCGAACAGCAGCGCCTGGCCCGGCAAGCTGCCCAAGTCAAGGCGGCCCAAGAGAAAGCAGACCGGGAGGCGGCGAACCGGCAAACCCGGAGAGCGCCGGCCCCTCGCCCCACAACCAAGACGGTGCCGAAGAAGACCAGCAACCCCTATCCGGGGTATACCGGACCTCGTTGCTATGCCCCCGGTGGCAGGACCTGGAAGCCCTGTCCCTGATTCAGCCGGCACTCCGGCAGCTATTCGTCTGTGATGCTGGCTAAGCTGAACAGACGGATAAACACTTTCATCATGCCTTTCATCTCGACAGTGTTGGGGTACGACGTCTTCAACCCATTGGAGGTCATCCCGGAATTCACCGCCGATGTGGGGATCAAGAAGGGCGAAAAGATTGATTACGCCATTGTCCATGATGGTGAAGTCCAGATCCTTGTTGAATGCAAGCGGTCGTCCGGTGGGCTGACGGCAGAAAACGCGTCGCAGCTGTTCCGGTATTTCGCTGCTACATCAGCACGGATCGCGATCTTGACGAATGGTGAGGTTTACCATTTCTAGACGGATTTGGACGCACCGAACCGCATGGACTCGAAACCCTTCCTCATCCTTGATTTGAATGACATCGACGAAACGCTCGTTCCGGAACTGAGCAAACTGTCCCGAGACGTTTTCGATGTGGACTCGATCATTAGCTCGGCCGAGGAATTGAAGTACATCGGACAGCTTAAACGCGTCATAGCCCGTCAGTTTCAGGAGCCAGATGAAAGTTGGATCAAACTTCTGACCGGGCAGGTTTACGACGGTGCATTCACTGCGAGAGTTCGGGAACAGTTCACCGGGCTCGTGAACAAGGCTTCCCGACAGTTCCTGAGCGACCAAGTCAACGACCGACTCAAGGCGGCGCTCAGAGACACCTCCAATGGCGGTGGCGCTTCGGAACAAGAACTGGCGGCGTCGGTCACCAGCGAAGAAGTTGTTGCAGAGGACCTGGCCCATGACGGCATCGAGACGACCTTTGAAGAACTCGAGGGATTCCAAATCGTCAGGGCCATCGTTTGCAGCAACGTCAAGCCACATCGTGTCGTGTACCGAGACGCGAAATCCTATTTCGCGGTTCTCCTGGATGACAACAACCGCCGGACCATAGCGAGGCTCCACTTCAACAGGTCGCAGAAGTATCTCGGCGTCTTCGACGACAATAAGGTCGAAACGCGCCATCCGATCACGTCGCTGGACGAGATCTACGACTATGCGGACAAGCTGCGCGAAACAGCTGATCGTCACGACACGGCAGCAGCGTGACCCCAACGAAGATGGGCAAACGAGGACGAGTGCCGGGGGCGTTCTCATCGCTCTAGGGCAGTTCCCTAGAGTCAATGGGCCGGTAGTGAGTTGTCATGGCTGGCGTCTCAGCAGACGTGCCAGGAGCTAGGTTCCTCGGGGCACGGCAACCGGGCCGTGACTACTCTGCCGTGAGGGTGAGTACTTGTTCGCCGAGCAGCAGGGCACCTAGACCTAGCATGATCACACCGCTGGCCAGGGTGACGATGCGGGCGGCTGCGGGCCGGCTGGCCAGAAGCCGCCTCGCCCCGAGCGCGACCCCGGTGTAGACGACGGCGGATACCAACACGTGGGAGATCCCCAGGATGCCGGTCTGGACCGGCGCCGGAAGACCGGCATTCAAGTCGATGAACTGGGGGATCAGGGCCAGGTAGAGCAACAGTGCCTTGGGGTTGGTCCCGCTGGTGCCGAGGCCCCGTAGGAAGCTGCTGCCGTTCCCGGGCGGGGACTGGGCGCCCTCAGCAGCGCTGGCGTATCCGGCATCGCGCCATGACCGGGTCGTGGTGAAGCCGAGCCAGATCAAGTAGGCGGCGCCGATGAGAGTCAGCGTGGCCAGGAGCTGGGGCATGGCAATCACCAATGCCGCCAGCCCCGCGACGATGAGCAGGGTGTGGAGCACGAAGCCGCTGAGCAAACCCCCTACGGCGGGAGCGATCCTTCGGCCGCTGAGCCCCGAAGAAATCGCATACGCCCAGTCGGCGCCCGGCGTCAGGGCCAAGGCGACGGATATGGCTGCGAATCCAAGGATCAGCTGGGGGTCCATGACGGGCTCCTCGGTGGTGGTGGCGATCTTGAAGAAAGCTTAGGAAACTCGAACCCAAAAGTGCTTACTGATTTTCAAGGAATATGCGCGTCGTACGATACGGTTCTTGCGTGATTGACGACATTGATAGAAATATTTTGCGTCTGCTCCAAGACGATGGACGCATGACCGTCACAGCACTGGCCGCAGAGGTGGGTCTGACTGTTGCGCCGTGTCATCGACGGCTTCGCGATCTCGAAGCAGCCGGAGCAATTTCCGGCTATCGGGCGATCCTCGACGCACCCCGGATCGGCCTGGGGTTCCAGGCACTGGTGTTCGTGACACTCAAGGATCGGCAGAACATGTATGCCTTCGAGGACGAGGTCGCCTCGATCCCGGAAATCGTCGAGGGCTCTCGACTGTTCGGCGAACCGGACTTCCTGCTCAAGGTCATGGCCACGGACCTCCCCAGCTACCAACAGTTCTACGATGACGTCCTGGTGGGCCTGGCCGGGGTGGAGAAGCTGACGTCGACGATCGTGATGAAAAGCCTCAAGGGGGCCGGGGAGCTTCCGGTCTAGGGACAAGCTGGTATATCCAGCCAGCAGTGAAATAGCTGGAAGTTTGTCGGGGAGGCAGCGTACGGTGGCTCGTTCAAGCACCGTGAGTAGTGGAGGGCAAAATGTCCAAGAATCGTGAAACCTCGCAAACAACATCACCGCTTGCCGTGGCGCGATGGCGCGGACCCCGGCAGCTCGTCGCGGTCTCGGCGGTGACGATGCTCGCGTTGGCTGGTTGTTCAGGTACTGGCTCCGATTCTGAGAGCCCCAATGCCTCAAGCCAAGAAGCCACTTCCTCCAGTCAGCCGGCCATGACTCAATCCTCGGATTCGGGCGCTGGGGCGGAAGCTTCGAGTAGTGGATCCGACAGCCAGAGCGTTTCGCTGGAGGACGCTGGCGATGCCGCACTCAAGGAGGTGCCGGACAGCACAGTGATCTCCCTTGAAACCGAGAACAACGAGACGCAATGGGAAGTGCAGGTCGTGACCTCCGATGGCACCGAGCACGAAGTCAGCATCTCCGCCGAGGACGGCAGTGTGATCGGCTCGCCCACCGAGGAAAGCGATGACGCCCAGGACAAGAAGAAGCACCAGAAACGCGTCGATGCCGCCACGGTGGACTTCAAGGAAGCGGCAGCAAAATTCCGTGATGCCGTTCCCGAGGCCCGCATCGCCGAACTCGGTCTCGATGACGAGCATGGGACGACCGTCTGGGAAGGCGATCTGATCGACGGTGACGGCGCCAAGCATGAGGTACAGATCGATGCCCGCAGCGGAGACGTCATCACGAACTCCAAGGACTCTGATGACTAGCAGTATCTTTGGGGGTGTCATCCGGCCCCTCGCGACGGCAGGCCGTTTCATGGCCTGCCGCCGACGTGCAGGAATGCAGAGCCGCTGAACGAGAATATTCGTTGCTCCTGCGGCCCTACCCTTTAATACTCAGACACGCTCGAAAGTGGCGCGCATCACGTGCGTGCCCTGTCGTGCATTCTCGAACATTGCGTCGATTTGAGGAGTAATAACATGGCGGCACCACAGCCAGCCGGGCAACAACAGCTGGGATCCGGCCTGAAGAAGGTGGTCGTCGCCTCGATGGCAGGCACCGTCGTGGAATGGTACGAATTCTTCCTCTACGCCGCGGCCTCCACCCTGGTGTTCGGCCACCTGATCTTCCCGAACTCGAACTCAGACCTCGACGGCATCATGAAAGCGTTCCTGACGTACGCCGTTGGCTTCGTCGCCCGGCCCATCGGCGGCATCGTCTTCGGCCACTTCGGAGACAAGTTCGGCCGCAAGAAGCTACTGCAGTTCTCGATCATTCTGGTCGGTGTCGCGACCTTCCTCATGGGTTGCCTGCCCGGCTTCGACGTCATCGGCTACGGCGCCCCGATCCTGCTGGTGGTATTGCGTTTCATCCAGGGCTTCGCGGTGGGCGGCGAATGGGGCGGTGCCGTCCTGCTCGTTGCCGAACACAGCCCGGATGACCGACGCGGATTCTGGGCCAGCTGGCCCCAGGCGGCAGTTCCGCTGGGCAACCTGCTGGCCACCGGCGTCCTGCTGTTCCTCTCCTTCGTGTTGAGTGAGGAGGCCTTCCTCGGCTGGGGTTGGCGCGTGGCCTTCTGGCTCTCGGCGGTCATCGTCCTGATCGGGTACTACATCCGGACCAAGATCTCCGATGCGCCGATCTTCCTCGAGGAACAAAAGAAGATCGAACAGAACAAGAACGTCGGCTACGGCGTGCTCGAGGTCTTCAAGCGCTACCCCCGCGGTGTCTTCACCGCCATGGGCCTGCGTTTCGCCGAGAACATCCTCTACTACCTCGTGGTGACGTTCTCCATCACCTACCTGAAGGTCATCGTCGATATTGAGACCTCACATATCCTCTCAATGCTGTTGCTGGCACACGTCGTGCACTTCTTCGTTGTCCCACAGGTAGGGCGGCTCTCCGATGCGATCGGGCGCAAGCCGACCTACCTGCTCGGTGCCATCACCGGCGCCACCTGGGGTTTCTTCGCCTTCCCGATGATGGACACCGGCAACGACTGGATCATCCTGGCCTCGGTGACCATCGGCCTGTGCTTCCATGCGCTGATGTATGCCGGACAGCCGGCGATCATGGCCGAGATGTTCCCGACCCGCATGCGTTACTCAGGGGTTTCTCTGGGCTATCAGGTCACGTCGATCATCGCCGGATCATTGGCCCCGATCATCGCCGTCGCGTTGGTGGAGAAGTATTCCTCCTCCGTGCCGGTGGCGATCTACCTGCTCATCGCCTGTGCCATCACCGCCGTATCGGTGCTGTTGCTGAAGGAAACCCGCGGCGTATCGCTGCAGGATATCGATCAGGCCGATGCCGACGGTACGGCGGCCCTGCAGGCCACCGCCGCCAAAAAGGAGGCTGGCACCCGCTAACCGTCGGTGCAGGAAAGGCATCCGGTGGAATGGCCCCACCCCCGTGAGGGGTGGGGCGATTCCCGTGTCAGGACCAGAGCGCCTCGCGCCGGTCCCGCGCCTCGGCCATGAACGCCCCGACCACAGCCTGCACGCCCGGCGAGCGTAGTGACTCCGAGCGGGCCACCGCCGAGTAGGTGATGCGGCGTTCGAAAGTATCGGCCAGGACCGGAACGAATCCCGGATCCTGATGAACCACATAGGAGGGCACCATGCCGATGCCAGCACCGGCGCGGACGGCCTGCAGCTGAGCGAAGATGCTGGTGGCCTGGAAAGCGGCCGCAGGCACGGGCAGGCCGGAAGAGCGGTAGTCCAGTTCGGCGACCTGCAGTTCCGAGTCAACGTAGGAGACGAAACGGTGGCCGTCCAAGTCCCCCAAGGTCGAAGGTTTTCCGGCTTCCTGCAGGTATCCGGAGCTGGCGAACAGGCGTAGGAAATATTGAGCGAGGACCATGACCTCGGCGCGTGAATCCTCCACCCGTCCGGCGACCACTTCCAAATCGACGCCCGAACGGTTGCGGCTGGCCCGGCGCGTGGCGCTGAGCAGCTCGACCTTCAATCCCGGGTGCTCGTGCTGGAGTCGCACGATCGCCGGTGCGGCGATGTAGGCGCCGAAGGCGTCCGAGACGTGGACGCGGACGACGCCGGATACTGCCTCCCCGCGTCGGCTGACTGCCGATTTGAGTGCCGTCAGGCTCGACTCGATCGCTTCTGCGGCCCGGAGCGCGTGGTGGCCCAGATCGGTCAGTTCCCAGCCCGTGGAGGTTCGATCGAGGGTCCGGCCACCGAGCTGCCGGTCCAATGCGGCGATGCGGCGGGAGACCGTGGTGTGTGTGGTGTCCAGCGCTTCGGCCACCGCGGTGAAGCGACCCAGCCGCGCCACCGTCAGCAGGATGAGCAGATCGTCGGGACTCGGGGACCTGTTCATGGCGCTCATATCCGTTCTTGATGTGCATTCCTGCACAACACTTATGCCTTTTTCGTGCTTGAGTGCACCTTAGCATCATGTGATGCTGGTCATAGACGGTGGGGACCCCCTCTGACTCAGCGGTGAAAGGCAGATTGGCCATGGCGACTATTGGATGGATCGGGCTCGGACATATGGGCGGGCCCATGACGGCCAACCTCATCAAGGCAGGCCATGAGGTGCGCGGCTTCGATCTCGACGAGGGGGCGATGGCTTCTGCCGCGGAAAACGGCGTGGTCACTACGGCCGGCATTACCGAGGCGATCGACGGTGCAGATGTCGTATTCACGATGCTTCCCAAGGGCGATCATGCCCGGGCAGTGTACCTCGGCGAGGGGGGCATCCTGGAAAGCGTCGCCACCGATGTGCTGCTGGTGGACTCCTCCACGATTGACATCGAATCGGCGCAGGCCCTGCACGAAGCGGCAGCAGCCCACGGGAACCGCTTTGTCGATGCCCCCGTTTCCGGTGGCATTTCCGGAGCCGAAGCCGGCACGCTGACCTTCATGGTGGGCGGGAGCAACGATGCCGTACAGGACGCTGGAATCTACCTGGAGCCGATGGCCGGGAACGTGATCCCCACTGGTGGGCCGACCACCGGACAGGCAGCCAAGATTTGCAATAACCTCATGTTGTTCATCAATCTGGCTTCGACCTCGGAGGGAGCCGTGCTGGCCGATCGGCTCGGGCTGGACCGGAAGGTCTTCTGGGATATTGCCAGTGTCTCCTCCGGGGACAGCTGGGCCCTGCGGACCTGGTACCCGCTGCCCGGCGTCGTTCCCACGGCAGCATCCAATAATGATTTCGCCCCCACTTTCACCACCGAACTGGCCCATAAAGACATCAACCTGGCCCTCTCGGCAGCCCGCCAGACCAACACTCCGCTGGTGTTGGCCGAACAAGTCTCGGCAATGTTCGCGACTCTGATGCAGGATGGGAAGCAGGGCTTGGACTGTTCGGCCATCGTCCAGCTCGTCGACGGCACCCATCAGGGCAGTGCCGGCGACAACCGTACATCGACCATCGGAGGCGCAGCATGAGCCAGAACACCAACACGAACACCCCCACCGGCTCCGCCGACGTCGACCGTCAGCTGGCCGCCCGCGCGGCAACGAACGAGGCGGCAGGGACCTCCGTGGCGACCTCCGGTTCCTCGGGCGCAGACATCCTGGACTGGCCGCAGTGGATTGGCGGTGAACGGGTGGATTCGCTCTCGGGAGAGTGGCGTGATGTCACCAACCCGGCACTGCGCGATTCGGTGATCGCCCGGGTCCCCGCCTCCACCGTGGAAGACGTCGAACGGGTGGTCGGCGTCGCGCGCCAGGCCTTCGGGGGATGGGCCGCCCAACACTTCACCCGGCGGGCCCGCCCCTTGGCCCTGATCGCCGACGACATCGAGGCAGAAGCCGAAGAATTCGCCCGGCTCACCGCCCTGGATACCGGCAATGCCATCCGTACTCAGGCCCGTCCCGAGGTTGCCACACTGGTTGCCTTGTTCCGCTATTTCTCCGGTGTCGCCGGCGAATCCAAGGGCACGACCCTGCCGGCCGGGGATGACCAGCTGCAATACACCCGGCGGGAACCGCTGGGCGTCGTGGCAGCGATCCTGCCGTGGAACTCGCCGCTGATGATTGCCGGTTTCAAGATCCCCGCAGCATTGGCGGCAGGGAACACGGTGATCCTCAAGGCAGCCGATGACGCCCCGCTGACCATCCTGAAACTGGCAGAGGTCTGCAACCGGCACCTCCCCGCAGGCGTCCTCAACGCCCTGACCGGCCGCGGGTCGGTCATCGGCGACGCGTTGGCCAAGCACCCGGGGGTGGATAAGGTCTCCTTCACCGGATCGACCGAAGTCGGCCGCGGGGTCGCAGCCCAGGCAGGGGAGCGGTTGGCTCATATGTCCATGGAACTCGGCGGAAAGAACCCCTCCATCGTCTTTCCCGACGCCGTGGACGACCAGCTGATCGACCAGCTGCTGCTCGCTTCGCGCTTCGCCCGCCAGGGCCAGAGCTGTACCGCAGGTTCACGCCTGTTCATCCACCGCGACGTGTACGACGACGTGCTGTCGCAGCTGGTGCCCCGCCTGGGGGCCATGCAGGTCGGTGACCCGCTCGACGAGGCCAGCGACATGGGCGCGGTCATCAACGCCAAGCAGCATGCCGGCATCACCGAGTACCTCGACGAGGGACGCTCGCTCAACGGGCTCCAGACGCTTCTGGGCGGCAGTGCACCCTCTGAGGGGGGACTGACCCGTGGTTTCTACCATGTCCCCACCGTCTTCGGCGGTGGACGCAACGACTTCCGGCTGGCCCGTGAGGAGATTTTTGGGCCAGTACTCATGGCCATCCCCTTCGACACCCGCGAAGAAGTCATCGAGATGGCCAACGACACCCACTTCGGGTTGGCCGCCTACGTCTTCAGCCACGATTTGGATCGCGCCTTGGACACCGCACATTCACTCCAGGCGGGGTGGGTCCAAGTGAACCAAGGTGGAGGCCAGGTGGTCGGACAGACCTATGGCGGCTATAAGCAGTCGGGCATGGGGCGCGAAGTCTCCTTGGAAGGCATGCTCGAGGGCTTCACCCAGACCAAGCAGATCAACGTGAAACTCCGTCCGGCCAGCACCAGGTCATGAACACCCCCGAGGGCAGCTCAACGCCGTCCGGCGCCGGCATCACCGTCAGCATCGACGCCGGGGTCGGCACGATCATGGTGTCCAACCCCGCCAAGCGCAACGCCCTGACCAGAAGCATGTGCCGGGGCATCGCCGCCGCCGCAGCCGACTTGGACGCCCGTACCGACGTGGATGTGGTCGCCGTGCGCGGGGCTGGAGGAACCTTCAGCGCAGGGGTATTCATCGGGGAACTGCGCGACGTCATCCTGGACGACGACGGGAGCACCGACCATCTCACCGCTGCCGACCAGGCCCTGGCCCGGGTCGCGAAGCCGACCATCGCCGTCGTGCAGGGGCACTGCATGGGTGGGGGATGGCAGTTGGCTTCCGCCTGTGACTTCATCCTCGCTTCCACCGATGCCTCCTTCGGGATCACCCCGGCCAAACTGGGCATCATCTACCCGCGGGCCGGCATTGACCGGCTGGTGCGGCTGCTGGGCCCGGCCACGGCGAAATATGTGCTGATGAGCGCGCGCACCTTTGGGGCCCAGCGGGCCCGGGACATGGGGCTCGTCGCCGAAGTCGTGCCTGCGGAGGGATTCGAGGATTCGGTCCGGGAGCTGTTCTCGGAGCTCACGGCACGCTCACGGTATTCGATGCACACCACCAAGGCCCTGATCGACCAGGCTGCGGACCCGGCAACGGATCCCGCGGAATTGGCCGGTGCCTGGGAAGCGGCCTGGACCCAAATGGCTGCGGGACCCGATATCGACGAAGGCGTGGCAGCGTTCCTGGAACGCCGTGATCCCGCTTTCGGTTGGCGCCCCGGCCGCTGAGAGGCCGGCATCCGGCGGCAACGCCGGGCAGATGGACACAGTGCAATAAGCAGGAACCCATGAAAGAAGGGCCGGCGGATCGAAATCCGCCGGCCCTTCTTCGCGAGAGTCGCTACTTCTTGGTGAAGGTCACGACCTGGGCCTTTTTGCCCGTCTTGTTATGCAGGTGCAGGAACAAGCCCTGCTCTTGGTTGTCCTTCTTCTTCGCCATCATCCTCTTCTGGGGGAAGGCGTTGGAGTAGTCCTGGACGTGTGCCGTGAGCTTCTGGCCCGGCAGGTCGGCAAAAGCCGTCCCGGTTCCGGCACCTTCGAACCACAGATCCGGGTCGACAGTGTTGTACGCGATCCAATCGGTGGTATCGACCGGGACCTGGGCCCCGGACTCATCGGCGTTGTACTGGCTCCATGTGCTGACCCGGTACTGGACCTGACCCGAGGAATCCTCGGTCACTCCCAGCGCATCCAGTGAAACCGGCAGGCTCACCGCACTGGTGTCGAACGTGTTGGAGTCCGTCTCACCGGTCAGGCCGTTGGTCGGCCACAGGTCGACCTGCTCACCGGTCTTCAGGTCCTGCGTTGCTGCCAGATCGAGGTCGAGCCCATCGACATTGGTGTTGAACGTGACGAAGTCGGGTTTGCCATCTCCGTCGGTGTCGATTTCCACGTTGATCTCCGTGCCGCCAGCCAGGTGGGCCCAGTTCCCGTAGGTGCTGATACCGAAGTTCAGCAGACCGTCGGAGATGCCGTTGGACGGGGCATCTGAAGCGGCCCCGACGTACTGCAGATCCATGGCGCGAGCCCCCGGAATCTCGTCGGCGGACTTGGGCAGCTTCTTGCTGGTAGCGCCCAGTTCGAACGCCGAGACCAGTGACAGGACACGCTCGTCACCGTTGCCGGTGAGCAGGCCCTGGCCCTTGAGCTTCACCGGTGCGGTGACCTTGCCCTTCTTGGTCTTGATGTTCTTGCCCTTCACCGACATGTTGCTGGCAGCCTTGGGGGCTGCCTGAACGGGTACCCGCAGTGCCGGCTGGCCCTTGGCCGTGAGCTCGATGCGACCGGTGGCGTCGGCGAGGTACTGGCGGTTCAGGCCCAGCTGCTGCTTCTCCATCGTCGGATCCATGGTCTTGGCGAACTTCTGTGGGTTGATGGTCAGGGTGACCTTGACCTTCTTGGACTTGCCCGGCTGGATGCTGACCTTATCGGTGCTCAGTGAGTACGAAGCACCGGGGATCGTGGTCGAGGGCAGGTAGTCCAAGCGGTAATGCTGCGTCCACTTGGAGGTGTTCTGTACGGTGATCGAGCTGGTCTTCTTGATCTTTTTCTTGCCCATCTCCACGACGCCGAATGAGAGCGTCGTCAGGTCCGGTGCATCCGTGGCGAACGCGTAGGCGGGGGTCTTGATGGCCGCATCGGCGATCACGCGGCCGGAGCCGACGCGGTTCGGGCCGAAGGTCTCGCCGTTATCGGCGGTGACATCGGCAGTTGCCGTGTTCATCACCTTCGACTTGACCTGGTAGGCGCTGTAGTTCCCTGAACCGGCCACCAGGGCGGCGATGCCCGCGGTCAGCGGGGTGGACATCGAGGTTCCGGTCATCACGGCCGGACCGTTGCCGGTACCCACGCCTGCCGAGCCGATGAGCGTGCCCGGTGCTGCGACGTCGGGTTTCACGACGCCGTTGGAACCGTGGACGCCGCGTGACGAGCTGGAGTTCAGGGTGTCCAGTGCACCGGATTCGCCGGAGGCGGTCCCGATGAGGTCCTGATCGAGCTCGAGCTTCAGGGTGCCGGCTTCGGCAGCCGGACGAAGCTTCTCGGAGTAGTCCTTATTTAGCTGGATTCCCGGAATCGTGGCATTGCCGGCAATTCCGGCGTCGAACACGCTCCGCGGTGAATCAAGGACGACGCCTGCGCCGCCGGCGGCCTCAACGTTGTTGAAGCGGGCTGCCGAACCACAGGGGAAGTCACCATTTTCCTCCCACTGGATCCACACCCACTTGCCGTCGAAGTCGGTGTCGGCCGGGAAGGCGTCGCAACCGAACTTATTCGAGGAGTCGGCCATGACGACCTCGCCGGTGAGCTGCTCCTTGGAGGCGTCGGTGTAGTCGAAGCTGGCCGAGTACTGTCCGGCAGCGGTGCCGGCCACATCCTCGGGAGCCAGGACCTTGGCACCGTCGAGCGTGATCTTCGAGCCCACGGTGTTGGCCACGGTCAGCGAGGATCGGGCGTTGCCCGGCGAGCCGCCGACGTCGGTCACGTCACCGGCGTTGCCTGAAGCAACGACCGAAAGGATTCCCAATTCGGCCAGCGCATCAACGATGTCGTTCTCCGGATCATCCACGGGGGAATGATCCGAGCCGAGTGACATGTTCACGATCTGCGCGCGGTCGCTGAAATCGCCGTCGCCGTTGGGGTCCAGGACGTAGTCCAAGGCCTGGCCCACCACGGAGGAGGAACCTCCGCAGCCGAAGACGCGGATGCCCACGAGCTGGGCCTCCGGTGCCGAGCCGGGGCCGATCTTCATGGAGGAGACGGACTTGGCGTCGAGCTTGGAATAGTCGCCGTCGAATGTCTTGCCGTCGGCGCCCACACCGTAACCGGCGGCGCTGCCGGAGACGTGGGTGCCATGGCCTGCGGCCTGGCAGTCCAGCGGGTTGGCGTCCGGTTTCGGGACGGGCTGATAGGTCGGGGAGGAAGGATCTGCGTTGTAGTCGTCGCCGACCAGATCCCAACCGCCGATGAACTTATCCGGATCGATCAGGCCCGAGCCGGCGCTGGGCAGGTCATCGGAGGCCTGCGCCTTCTTATACGCCTCCACCGTGCCGGGTCCACCGAAGTCAGCATGCGTGTAGTCGACACCGGTGTCGAGTACGGCAATCGTGACCCCGTCGCCGGTCTGGTCCAGACCGGACCACGCGTTGAGTGCCTTGGTGTCAACGACCGAGCCCTTATTGGTGGGGGACTTCGGGACGACGGCAGTGATCTTGACGACGTCGGAACGTTTGGACAGGGCGCGCAGGGCGTCCGCGTCGCCGCGCAAGGCGACACCGGGAAGGGCGTTCGTCGTGGTGTAGACGACCTTGGATTTGGAGGCCTTCGCCGCAGAAGCACCCTGTGATTCGATGTTCTTGCGGATCTGCTTGACCTTGGTCTTGTTCTTGACCGGGGTCGACTTGCTGCGGGCGACGTTCGAGGGCTGGGTCGCCGCGAAGGCGCCTTCGCCACTGAACTGGACGTAGGCGGTGACCTCGCCCTTCTTGCTCACCATCGGGCCCGAAACCTTCAGGTCCTGCAGTGTCTTGATGTCCTGTTGATCCAATGAAGAACCCCCGAAGGCCTGTGCTTGGCTTCCGGGGGTTGAATTAATGTCTTTCGGTGCGGCGTTGGCCGGAACCGACATGGTGGCAGCCAGGGCTATACCCGAGACCGCAGCCACGACGGAACGGGCCAGCCGTGGCCGATGCGAGTGATTCATGATGCTCCTTGTAACCGATTGGGCGGCTTAGGGGCATCATCGGGGCTATTAACCCCGTGCGCCCCACGCCATAGCCTAAGTGAGTGTCGTCACAAGTCAAGGAGTTGCTTTAGAGTTTTCTCTGCGCCCGAACCGCGCTGTTGACGCGGTTTTCATGTCAAAAACGTGATGAGTGAGAAACGGTTCCGCGGGCTCTCGTCCAGTACCGTCCGGTAGCTGGAGCGGGTCTATGACACGGCTGGCTCCGGTAGGTCGCCGCAGCGTGCTCCGAGGGGGAGTGTTCGCAAACTTTTAACAAGCTCATGTCACGTGAACACAATTGACGTCGACTAGCGCGGAAACTCTTCGATAAATAGGCGGCAGCGACGGTGCGGCGGCCCAAAAAAAGTGGCGACGACTCCTCGATGAGGTGTCGTCGCCACGAGAGATTCCCTGCGACGGTCAGGCGCTGATACCACCTTGCCAGAGAGCATCGAAGGGGGCATGGGAAGCCATCCGGTGCTCAATGCCTGCCGTGACGAAGGCCTTGGCGCTGCGGGCAGCTTCCAGAGGACTGGCCCCCTTGGCCAGCTCGGCGGTGACGGCGGCGGCCAATGAGCATCCGGCCCCGGAAACGGCGACTTCTCCGATCTTGGGGGTGGAGAGGATCTCGGTGGTCGTTCCGTTGTAGAAGACGTCGACGGCATCGGTGCCCGCCAAACGGATGCCGCCCTTGGCCAGGACCGCGGCGCCGCTGGCCTCATGGATCAGGCGCGCTGCACGTTCGAGGTCTTCAACGTTGCTGATGGTGATCCCCGACAGGGATTCGGCCTCGAAGTGGTTCGGTGTGACGAAGGTGGCCACAGGCAACAGCGTGGACTTCAGGGCCTGATCGGTATCCAGGGCATGTCCTGGCTCCTGGCCCTTGCAGATCAGCACGGGATCGAGCAGGACGTTCTTCCACTGCTGCGAGCGCAGGGCCGTAGCCACGGTGTCGATCGTTGCCGGGCTACCCATCATGCCCAGTTTCACCGTGTCGAGTTGACCGGAATAGCAGGTCTGGATGGCCTCGAGCTGGTCGGCGATCACCTGGGGTTCCACGGGAACGAAGCGGTGATCCCATCCTTGCTTCGGGTCGAAGGAGACGATGCAGGTCAACGCGGCGATCCCGAAGGTTCCCAGCTGTTGGAAGGTCTTCAGATCGGCCTGCGCGCCCGCCCCACCGGTGGCTTCGGAGCCGGCGATGGTCAGGGTGATGGCCGGGGCAGAATGCTGTTGCGTGGAAGTCATCTTCCTATTTTAGGTTGTTTCATCGCGTTGTACGTTGCGCACGACCCCGATGACGTCATCGACGATATGCCGAACCACCGGCAGCCGGGACAATACGGCGAGGCGGGCCATCAAGGCCGCCGCGTTTGCTGCCAGCCGACGGCTGCGGGCGGTGTCGGGCGAGGAGTCGTAGGCCCAGAAGATGATGAGGCCGCGTTGGACCAGCCAGAGCAGTTCCGGCAGATCGCCGCGGATCGCCAGGGGCGGTCGGGGCAGCGACGCGGCGACCGCCTGACGCCAGAGGGAGAACTCCTTGGCCCGGGTTACGTCCGCAGTCGCTGCGGTATCGGGGTTCATGGCCGCACGGATCAGCACCGAACCGAAATCGTGGAACGGGGTCACCACATCCACGGCGGCATCCAAGACGATCCGGATGTTGTCTTGCAGGTTATTGCCCGACAGGAGCAGTGGTCGTGCGGCCCGCAGCTGT
This sequence comes from Arthrobacter rhombi, assembly GCF_900163545.1. Classification (GTDB taxonomy): domain Bacteria; phylum Actinomycetota; class Actinomycetes; order Actinomycetales; family Micrococcaceae; genus Arthrobacter_H; species Arthrobacter_H rhombi_A. Next base: position 42,104 of record NZ_FUHW01000002.1, on the reverse strand, counting down.
TCATCGATCAGGCCGCGGGCCAGCTCCTGGACCAGGTCCTCCTTGGAGGCGAAGTGGTAGTAGGCGTTGCCCGGGGAGACCCCGGCTTCCGCAGCGATGGCGCGCATCGTGGTGCGGTGAAACCCCTCTCGGGAGAACAGGGTGAGGGCGGCATCTTGGATCCGTGCGCGGGTGAGGGCCGATTTAGTGGTCTTCGGCTCCATCATTTCCTCGCCATCGCCGGGGTGCAGCCCAGCATAGCAAGTTTTGAACATGTTCAAAATATGCTGTTGCCGGGGAATCCGGCAGAAACACGCCTTTCTGGGCAGACATGGGAGAATGGGAGGCGTCAAGTGCTAATACAGCGGGCGGCGGACCCGGGGAAACCCGGAGCACCCTGCCTGGCGAACCACTTCCAGAATAGGAACCACCTCATGCGCGCCACCTCAGGCGACCCCGTCAACACCCTGCCCACCCAACCGACGCGGGGACGTACCCGCCAGGCCGTTTTCGCCTCCGCCGGGAGCCCGTACTTCTCAGCTGTGCTGGCCCTGATGGCGGTCGTGGTGATCCTGTCCAATATCGGGGCAACCAAGGGGGTGAGCTTCGGGCCGATCATCACCGACGGGGGCTTCTTCCTCTTCCCCCTGGCCTATATCCTCGGCGACGTCGTGAGCGAGGTCTACGGCTTCAAGGCAGCCCGCCGGGCGATCGTCATCACCTTCCTGCTGGCAGCCTTTGCCACGTTCTGCTTCTGGGTGATCATCATGCTTCCCTCCGCGGATTTCTACCCCGGACAAGAGGCGCTGGAACAAACGCTGGGCCCCGTCTGGCGGATCGTCGGGGCCTCGCTGTGCGGGTTCCTGGTCGGCCAGACACTGAACTCCTATGTCCTGGTGAAGATGAAGGACCGTTTCGGGGAGAAGGGGCTGGTCGGACGCCTCATGGGCTCCACCGGGGTGGGGGAGTTCGCCGACACCTTGATCTTCTGCTCGATCGCCGCCTCGGTGATCGGGATCGACGACGCCGGCCAGTTCATCAACTACGTGTTGGTCGGCTTCGTCTACAAGACGGGCGTGGAGTTCCTCTTCGTACCGATCACCACGCTGGTGATCCGCTGGTTCAAACGTCACGAGCCGACCTACGGGCAGATGCTGAGCTGAGCCGACGCCGGTACGCTGGGCGGTATGAATACGCAGGAGGCTCCGTTGCTGACCGCCCGGGAACTGGTCGCCGGCTATGACGAATTCGAGGTCTGCGGACCCCTGGACCTGGTGTTCTGCCGGGGAGATGCCTTGGGCATCGTCGGCCTGAATGCCGCCGGGAAGTCCACCCTGCTGCGGACCCTCATCGGCCGCCAGCCCCCGCTATCCGGCCAGACCTCGGTGCTGGGTGTCTTCACCGACGACACCTCCCATATCCACCGGCGCCTGATTTCCGCAGTTTTCGACGAAGACGCGTTCTTCGATTCGCTTACCGTCGAGGAACATCTGCAGCTCATCGCTTCGGGCCACGATGTCCCGGACGGCCAGGAAGCGGTGGAACGCGAACTGGAGTTCTTCGAACTCAGTGCCGCGAGGAATGCCCTGCCCGGGGCACTGTCCTCGGGCCAACGCCGTCGTCTGCTGCTGGCTGCCGGAATGATCCGCCCCAGCGAACTGCTGGTACTGGACGAGCCCGAACAACGGCTGGACCCGCCGATGCGTGCGAAACTCGCCGTCCGGCTGCGAGCCCGGATCGATGATGGCGGGGCCGTCCTGCTGGTCACCCACGACGCCATCCTGCTCACTACGGTGGTGGATCAGTGTCTGATCGTCGATGGCGGACTGCGTTTCGCCAGCGCAGCCGAAGGCGCCGCGGCCATCGGCGGAGCATGAGCAGCCACCCAGCGGGGCCGGCGCCGTCCCTGCCGACCTGGGTACCTGACGGTCCACCCTCGGGGTTCGACCCGGTCGGGGCGACCCACCGGCTCCGCCGGGAACATCGGTGGGCCGAAAGATATGACCGCTGGGGCGATATCTACATCACCGTCTTCGGGGTGGTCATCCTGCTGGCCTTCGCCCTGGGACTGGTCCAATTCCTGGCCCAAGGTCTGCGGGAGGCGGCAGCCGAATCACTGGTGCGTGAGGGTCTCGCCGTTGTCCCGGGGGCCGACGCCGGATCTGTGTTGCTGTTGCTGGCTCTTGTGGCGGTGGCCTCCATCCTGAGTCGGATGGGGCCGGTGGCCGTGGACCGTGCGCAGGGCCTCTGGTGGTTCTCACTCCCGGTGGACCGGGTTCCACTGTTGGCCCGACAACTGCGGAACCGTTTGGGCTGGATCTTTATCGCCGGCGCCGTTCTGTGGTTGCCGCTGGGCCTCTCCGCAGGAACCGCCTCACGCAACGGATACTCCGGCCCGCCGCTGGACGAACTGGCCGCCGGCAGCCTCACCCTGGGCGCCGAGTTCGTCGTGGTCGGTCTCCTGGTGGCGGCCGGGCAGGTCCTGCATATGCGCCGGGTCATCGGGCGGGGGCTACGGATGCTGGGGGTTCTGATCGTCCTGGCCTACGCCGTGGATGCGATCACCCGGACCGCAGGAACGGCACGGTTCCTGACGCCCGGGGTCTGGGCGGGCCTGCCGTCGGCCTGGCCGTCCACGGGCAGCTGGGCCATCCCCGCGATCCTGTTGCTGGTCGCCATCCTGGGGTGGATGGTGGTGCGCCCGCTGCTGGGCCGGATCCCCACTTCCGAGCTCCTCGAGGCCGGGGGAATCAGCGGCCAGGCCGGGAACTCGCTGGCCCTGCTCGACGCCCGCTCACTGGTGGGTTCCTTCGCCCGCGGGCCCCGCCGGCGGAGCCACGTCCGTGACCTCTGGCCCCGCGTGATGCCCGTGCGCTTCACCGGCTCCCCGGTCCGGGCACTGCTGCGCGCCGAAGCCCTCGTCCTGCTGCGCAGCGGTTCGGTGGCGGGACGACTGCTGATCAGCCTGGCCCTGCTCGCCGGGGCCGTGACCGCCCACGGTGGAGGCACCGCGGTCGTGCTGGGTGTGGCCATCCTGCTGGCGGCAGCCCTGGCCGGCCAGGCCGCAGGAGCCGCGGCCGCCGAAGCGGCCCGGGTGCCCGGCCTGGACTCCCTGCTCCCTCTGGACGCGGCCACCACACGCCGGGCTCACGGACTGCTGCCCGCGATCGTGTCGAGCGTCTGGGGTGCACTGGCCGGGACCATCCTGGGCTGGGCGCTGGCCGGGCCGGGGGCGCCGGGCCAGTGGATCCTGCTGGCCGGCATCGGTGCCCTGGGCGGAATCGGTGTGGCCGGAGGAGCCTTGCGGTTGGCCTACCGGCCCGAACTGGAGTGGGATGCGGTGCTGCAACGCCAAATGTTCGGCCGGGGTGCCGGACCACTGATGGGCCATGCCGTCCACGGGCTGGAACTGATGCTGATCGCCGTCCTCCCGTTGCTGCTGGCAGTGCTGGGTGCCGCGGCACCTGCCGTGCTCCTGGTGCTTGCTACGGGCCTCGGGGTGGGCGGATGGTTCGCCGGAACGTACCGCCGGCGATCCGCCTAGAGCCCCTGCGGGTCGGGGGCGCCAGCGTAGTAGGCGGCCAATGTCGATGCCTTCAGGTCGGCGAACGTGCCGTTTTCGATGGCTTCACGGGCCCGATCCACCAACGAGACCACGAAGTATTCGTTGTGGATGGAGATCAGCGTGTGGCTGACCAGTTCCTTGGCCTTGAACAGGTGGTGGATGTAGGCGCGGGTGTAGTGGGTGCAGGTGTAGCAGCTGCAGCCGTCCTGCAAGGGGGTGAAATCGGCGCGGTACCGCCGTCCCGAGAGGTTGAAGCGGCCGTTGGCCGTGTAGAACGCCGAGTTGCGGGCCACCCGGGTGGGGGAGACACAGTCGAAGGTGTCGGCACCATTCTCGATGGCCGTGAAGATGTCATCGGGTTCCGAAATGCCCAACAGATGCCGGGGCTTGTCTTCGGGAAGTTCCTCGGAGCACCAGCCGACGATGGTCCCCAGGTTCTCTTTCTCCAGGGCGCCGCCGATCCCGAATCCATCGAAGGGCATGTCCCCGAGGTCGCGGCAGGCCTTGCGCCGCAGGTCCTCGTATTGGGCGCCCTGGATGACCCCGAAGAGCGCTTGGTAGGGCTTGGGCTCGCGTTCGTCGGTGAGCCGGAAGTGTTCGATGATGCAGCGTTCGGCCCAGCGTCGGGTCCGTTCCAGGGATTCGACCTGGTAGCCACGCGAATTATGCAAGGTCGTGAGCTCGTCGAAGGCGAACATGATGTCCGCGCCGATCTGGTGCTGCACGCCCATGGAAATCTCGGGGGAGAAGCGGTGTCGGTCGCCATTGAGGTGGGATTTGAACCAGACCCCGTCCTCGTCGACGTTGGCCAGGCGTTCCTTGCCGGGAGCGACCTGATCGTCACCGCCTGCCGCGGTGGAACCCTGCATGTCAATGACCTTTTTGAACCCCGAGCCCAGGCTCATCACCTGGAAGCCCCCCGAGTCGGTGAACGTGGGGCCGGGCCAGTTCATGAACGCCCCCAGACCGCCGGCGGCGTCGAGGATCTCCGCGCCGGGTTGCAGGTACAGGTGGTAGGCGTTGGCCAGCACCGCCTGGGCGCCGAGGTCGGAGACGGCTTCGGGCAGGACGGCCTTCACGGTGGCCTTGGTCCCCACCGCAATGAAGGCCGGGGTGCGGATGTCCCCATGCGGGGTGCGGATGGTGCCGGTACGTCCCAGCGAGGGGGACCCATCGGCGTTCTTCAGCCGGGTGCCGACATCGAAGCCGAACGCGCTTTGGCGTGGATGCGGCTCCGCAACGGTTGAAGGGGCCGACGGCGGCGCCCCGGTGGCGGAGGCGGTGGTCGTCACGTCGAGGGGGGAATCGGTTTCAGGCACCCCACCATTTTGCCTTATGCTCCGAGGCCATTCTGACGGGCAGCTGAACCGCGTTACTCGTGCGCTCCGGCGTCGTCTGCTGCCTGTTCGGCTTCTTGCTGCCCCGGCCCGTCGAGGGAACGCAGCGTCTCCAACTCATGATCGATCATGCGCTGCAATTCGTCACGGGCCAGCACCCGGGAACCTCCGTGTGCCAGCAGATACAGCAGCGCGTCGAGCCGTTCGATCCGCCAGGAACGGATGGCCACGGCGTCACCGGCAGCGGTGGCCCGGTGGATCTCCCGGTCGAAGAGGTTGGGCTCGTCGAGTTGGCGCTGGCGTAGCTCGGCGGTGAGCTTATCCTTCAGCGGGTCCTCTTCGATGTGGTCGGTGACCCGCAGCGACTCCGAATACCGGCGCGAGGCCTCGGCATCGCCGTCGCTGGCCGAGAGGTAGGCGGCAATCGCCAGCGCCGACTGGATGGACTTCCACCGGCCGAAGTTCCCGTCGAAGGGCAGCTCGGTCAGCACGCCCAGGGCCCGCCAGACGTTCGGCTGGTCATCGAGCTCGACGAAGAGCAGATGGGCTAGATCGCGGACGTCTTCCAGCTGGGCGCCGGACTTCGGGTTGAAACCGCGGCTGAGTTTGGCAATGGGTGCCAGCACCCGCTGGTCCCACGGGTATTCGCGGGCAATGGAGATCAGGATGGCCTCGGGCGAGCCGTCCTCCACCGGGATGACCGTCAGCTCATCCAGGGTCGCCTCCCGTGGGGGTTCGACGGTATGGACGCGGATGGTTGACCCGTGGGCGATGGTGACCTTCTGCCCGTTGTCCAGCGTGGCCTCGATATAGGCGGGGGTTCCGAAGCTGTCCGGAACCGTCCTCATCCCGGTCACCGGCCGACTCGGGGCACCGCTGCGGGTGATGAAACGGTTTCCGGTCGTCACTTTCTCTGCGCGGACGGCCCGGATGTAGTCATGCTGCAAGGTCACTACCTACTCGCACCAGCCCGCATGGGCCAGTGCCTGTCGAAGGATATTGGCGCGGCCACCGGCGAACTCGTCACGGATGGACGGGCTCAGGGCCTCGCTGGGGGTCAGCCAGGTCAGTTCGAGGGCGTCCTGGCGAGGGCTGCATTCGCCCCGGACGGGAATGACGTAGGCCAGCGCCACGGCATGCTGGCGTTCATCGGTCAGCCCGGTCTCCGAGGGGGAGGGGAAGTACTCGGCCACGGTGAAGGGCACCGGGCTCAAGGGCAATTGCGGCATCGCCAGCGGGCCCAGATCCTTCTCCATATGCCGGACCAGGGCGGCGCGGACCGTCTCGCGATACATGACGCGTCCCGAAACGAAGGTGCGGCTGAAATGTCCGGCGGCGTCGGCGGTGTAGAGCAGCCCGACTTCGTTGACATAGCCCAACGGGTCCAAACGGACCGGAATCGCTTCGACATAAAGCATGGGGAGTCGTTGCCGGGCCTCATAGAGGTCTTCTTCTGAGAGCCAGCCGGGATTGGGGTCCGGGGTACGAACGTTCATACCCTCATGTTTATCGCATCCGCACCGACACTTCACGCCCCCATTCCGGTGGGGGCCCGGATTGATGCAAAAGAAGCTCCGGCAGTCGCTGTGGGGAATAAGCTGGGGAGTCGGTGGGTTGACCACCGGTTGAGTGCCCCGATCGCCATCGGGGCCCGAAACTCCCGGCACGTCGACGGACCACGGTCACGGCTTGGTCCGCGGTCGATTAACCAGAGGAGCCTTATGCTTTCCGACAACAGCCCGGTGGCGCCCGGACAACCCGCGGCGGCAGCCTCCTCCCTGCCGTCGGACTACCGGTTGGACCCAGCGGCCAAGAAGACCATCGCCGTGTTGCTGGTTTCCACCTTCGTCGTGATCTTGAACGAGACCATCATGAACGTCGCCCTGCCGCGGCTCATGGTGGCCTTCGACGTCAGCGCCGATGCCGTGCAATGGGTGGCGACGGCCTTCTTGCTCACGATGGCCGTCGTGATTCCCATGACCGGTTATCTGCTCCAGCGCTTTTCCATGCGCACCGTGTTCATGCTCTCGATGGGCTTGTTCTCCGCCGGGACGTTGCTGGCAGGTTTCGCCCCCACCTTCTCGGTTCTGCTGGGGGCGCGAGTCATTCAAGCCAGCGGAACGGCGATCATGCTGCCCTTGTTGATGACCACGGTCCTGGACTTGGTACCGGCGGCACGTCGAGGCACCGTGATGGGCAATGTATCGATCGTGATTTCCGTGGCACCGGCCATCGGGCCGACGATCTCCGGGCTGATCCTGCAATTTTTGACGTGGCGTTTCATGTTCCTGCTCGTGCTGCCCATTGCGCTCGTTGCCTTGGTGATCGGCGCCCCACGGCTCTCGTCCGTGGCCCAGGCCGGCAGGAAGCCGCTCTCCGTTGTCTCGCTGCTGTTGGCGATCCCCGGCTTCGGCGGGCTCGTCTACGGGTTGAGCAAAATCGGTGGTGGCAGTGACAGCGCGGGCCAGGGGCCAGACGGTCTGGCCATCGTGGCGTTGGCGGTCGCCTTCGTGGCGTTGGCCGTGTTCACCCTGATGCAGTTGCGCCTGCAACGCACCGATACGGCACTGCTGGACCTGAGGCCCTTCACGTACCGGAATTTCACGTTGGCGCTGGTGTTGATGATGATGGCCATGGTCTCGCTCTTCGGAGTGATCATCCTGCTGCCGATCTACCTGCAGAATGTGCGGGATCTGGACACCTTGGCTACCGGATTGCTGCTGCTGCCCGGTGGGCTGCTCATGGGTCTGTTGGCGCCCCTGGTGGGACGACTTTATGACAAGGTCGGGCCGCGTCCGCTGCTGCTGCCCGGCACCGCTTTGCTCTCGGTCGTGATGTTCGCCTTCTCCCGGCTGGAATCGGAGACCCCGATCTGGTGGCTGCTGGTGCTGTACCTGGGCATGTCGTTGAGTTTCGCCTTCATCTTCACCCCGGCGTTCACCTCCGCGCTGAACCCCTTGCCACATCACCTGCACTCGCATGGTTCAGCGGTACTGAGCACCCTCCAACAGCTGGGGGGCGCCGCGGGAACCGCCCTGCTGGTCGGCATTCTGGCTTCCCGAACGGCGTCCTCGGCCCTGGCCGGAGCCTCCGACCTCGAGGCGCAGGTCATGGGGTTCCGGAGCGGATTCTTCGTTGCCGCCTGCCTGAGTGTTTCCCTGATCGTGATCAGCATCTTCCTCAACGGCCGGGACTCAGAAACGGTCGAGGAGTAGAAGGCATCTACCAGCCGGCACGGAAATACTGTGGGGGCCGCGGAATGGCTTCGCGATCCATGCCCAGGTCCCGGGCCGCGATGGCCGGCCAGTAGGGTTCGACCAGTGCTGCCCGGCCGATGCTGACCCCGTCGGCCTGTCCGGAGACCAGGAGCTGCTCGGCCTGCTGTGCCGTCGTGATCATCCCGACGGCGCTCACGAATGAGTCCGTGCCGGTCAGTGCCTCCTTGACTGCTGTGGCCAGTCCGACCTGGTACCCCGGGCCGCTGGGGCCGTGGAAGGGGCCGATACCACCGCTGGAGAGGTCGAAGGCGCTGACGCCCAGTTCGCGGGCCACGCGGACGAAGCGGACCGTATCGGCAATTCGCCAGCCGCCGGAGACCCAGTCCTCACCGGAGAGCCGGATCCCCAAGACCTTCTCCGCCGGCCAGACGGCACGGACCGCGGCGATGACCTCGCGAGCGTACCGCGTCCGGTTCTCGAAGCTGCCGCCGTATTCGTCGGTGCGTTGATTGGTCAACGGGGAGAGGAACTGGTGGATGAGGTAGCCGTGGGCGCCGTGAAGCTGGATGATGTCGAAGCCTGCTTCGTCCGCCCGTCGGGCGGCTGCTGTCCAGTCCTCCAGCGATGACCGGATCTGCTCGACCGTCATTTTCGTTGGCGCGTCCAGCCCGTGGACGTCGGTGACGGAGGGGGCCACGGTGGTCCAGCCGCCCTCCGCCACCGGGATCGTGCCGCGGCCGGCCGCCGCCGGAAGCGCGGGGTAGGTTGAAGCCTTGGCACCGGCGTGAGCTAGCTGGATCCCCGCTGCGGCACCGTGGGCATGGATGAAATCAACGATCGGGGCCCAGGCGTCGCGCTGGGCGTCGTTCCAGATCCCGGTGTCCTGATCGGAGATGCGTCCTTCGGGGGAAACGGCGGTGGCTTCGGTGAAGACCAGCCCGAATCCGCCGACGGCCCGAGACCCCAGATGCACCTGATGCCAGGCCTGCGCAATACCGTCCTTCGCGGTGACCGAATACTGGCACATGGGTGCGAGGACGGCACGGTTGCGCAGGATCAGGCCCGGGCCGGTCGGGGCGTTCAGGGTCACGGGCTCAAAAAGTCGGATCACATCGGCAAATAACGATGGCCGCCCCGGGGCTATTCCCCGCCTGCCCCGGCGAGCCGGTGGTAACCGTAGAGATCCTGTTGGGCCTCGTTGATCCAGATCGGCTCTCCGCCGTCCGGGTGCTCCACCAACACGGTGCGTCCATAGGACTCGTCGACCAGACTCGCCCCCAGCCCCGCGGTTTGTAGCCGGGTGAGCAGGACCTCGGCATCGTCGTCGTACTCGAAGCTGAGCGTGGCGAAGGCCCGGGTGCCGGAATGCGTGGCGACCAGGCCTCCGTTCTTGGCCCGGAACTGGACCCAGCCTCCGCTATCGCTGGCGATCTGGGGGCGTGCGCCGATATTGCGCAGGGTTTCGGCAGGACCCTGCGGTTCCGGTGTCATCCACAGCACGAGCACCTGCAGCGCCGGGTCGGCCTGTGCGGGCTCGGGGCGGGGCGACTGGGCGGTGACGGGGAAGGAGAGGCCATCGGGGCCGGTGATGGTCGCGGTGCTGCCATGGCCTTCTTCGGTCATCACCACGGCGGTGCCTGCCTCGCGGGTGCGCCGGGTGAATTCGTCCAGGTCACCGACCTCGAAGGACAGCAGTGTGGTGCCTGAGGGATGATCGGCATCGGTGGCGTGGAGTCGGACCCTGCCGGAGGCGGAGTCGAATTCATGCCAGCCGTCCGAGTTCACGGCATGGACGAGGCCGAGGGCCTCGAGCAGGGAGGTCCATGACCCGAGGTGGTCGGTGAAGTGGATGGGGGTCACGCGCAGCATGAGCACTACTCCTTCAGGTGTTCGGCCAGCGCCGCGGCAACATAGGCCGAGAGGGAGGTTTCGGCGTCGATGGCGGCATGTTTGATTTCCCGTACCAGCCCTGCGGGCAGGTAGACGTTGAATTGGATCTTTCGGTCCGGATCCGGGGTTGCTTCAGCAGACATAATTAGGATGCTAGCAAAGTAGATTGCTTGCGTATAGACCTTGGTGTCCGGACCTGCTGAACTGGGCGCATGGCGATCACCCTGCCCGAACTTCTGGTCCCCGATGCCGCCGTGTGGCGCGAATGGCTGGCCGAGCATCACACCGAGGCCGCGGGGGTGCGGCTAGTCCTGCATAAACAGGGCGGGAAGACGACGACGTTGACCCGGGCGGCTGCGCTCGACGAGGCCCTGTGCTTCGGGTGGATCGACGGACAGGCAGGTCGCCGCGATGAAGGCAGCTACCTGCTGCGCTTCACCCCGCGCCGGTCCGGCAGCGCCTGGTCGGCCATCAACGTCGGACTCGTGGATCGGCTGGTGGGAGCAGGACGGATGGCCCCCGCAGGGATGGCCGAAGTCGAAGCGGCACGCGCTGATGGACGCTGGGACAGCGCCTATGTCGGTCAGGCGACAGCCAAGCCCTCCGAGGAGCTATCCGCCGCGTTGGACGCAAATCCCGCGGCTGGCATGGCCTACGCGAGACTGAACAGCACCAACCGCTACGCGCTGTACTACCGGATCCACACACTCAAACGTGAGGAGTCCAAAACCCGCAAGATCGCCGAATTCGTGGCCATGCTCGAACGCGGGCAAGCCCCGTATGCCCAGCCGGGCTTTGCCGAAGCACCCAAACGGAGGAACACCCGAACCTGAGGCCGTGAGCGGGCCCCGGCAGCACGCTTTTTGTTGAGCCGCCCTTCACCCTTGACGGCGACCGGCAAACGCGCAATGGTTCAGCTACGGCGGTTCCACCGCGGTTGATCGAAGTGCCCGCCGCGTCATGAATCGATGGCAAATTGAGGTGGCGTCATGAGTAGGGTTCCCGCGAGTGCACGGGTAGTTGTCATCGGAGCCGGAATCGTGGGAAATTCCATCGTTCACCACCTGGCCCGGCTGGGTTGGCGGGATATCGTCCAACTCGATAAAGGGCCGATGCCGAATCCGGGGGGTTCCACCGGGCACGCCTCAAACTTTCTGTTCCCGGTGGACCACTCACGGGAAATCACCGATCTGACGGCCGACAGTATCCGCCAGTACAAGGACCTCGGCGTCTTCACGCAATCCGGCGGGTTCGAAGTTGCCCGCACCGAGGAGCGGATGCAAGAGCTCTACCGACGCTTGACCTCGGCCCGGGCCTGGGGCCTTGAATCGGAGATGGTCTCACCCGAAGCGGTGGTCGAACGCGTCCCATATCTCGAGCCCTCGGTCATCCGCGGCGCCTTCTGGTCCCCGGGGGTCGGCGTCGTTGATTCCCAAGGGGCCGGCACGTTGATGCGTGAGGCGGCCATGGGGCTTGACGCGCTGCAGGTCTGCGCCACGGTGGAGGTGACGGGCATGGATGTCGAGGCCGGGCGGATTCGCCGCGTGCATACCGACGCCGGAACCATCGAAACCGACACCGTCGTCATTGCCTGCGGAGTCTGGTCACCGAAACTGGCCCGGATGGCCGGGGCCTCCATCCCCTTGAGCCCCACCGTCCACCAGATGATCAGCGTCGGGCCGGTTCCGCAGTTCGCCGGCACCAGCGGAGAAATTTCCTTCCCCATCATCCGTGACATGGACACCGGCTGCTATGAACGCCAGCACGGCGGTGACCTGGAGATCGGCTCCTACGCACACCGGCCCATCCTGCACGACGCCGAAGACATCCCCTCCATCGCCCAGTCCAAACTCTCGCCCACCGAAATGCCCTTCACGGAAGACGATTTCGATCTGCAACTGGAGCAGGCCTTGGAATTGATGCCCGATATTCTGGGCAACCCCGAGGTGGAAATCCGGTACGCGATCAACGGGCTGCTCTCGCTGACCCCCGATGGTGCCCCGTTGTTGGGTGAAACCCCCGAGGTGGCAGGACTGTGGTCCGCAGCCGCCGTCTGGGTCAAGGAGGGCCCCGGTGTTGGACGGATGATCGCCGAGTGGATGACCACCGGCACGCCGGAATACGATACGCACACCTCGGACATCGCCCGGTTCTACCCGAACCAACGCACGCGGACCCACGTGAAGGCCCGGGTCGAGGAAGGCTTCAACAAGACCTACGGCATCGTGCACCCGGGCGAACAATGGCTCAGCAACCGCAATATCCGTCTCGCGCCGATGCACCCCGCCGAAACGGAACTCGGGGCCACCTTCTTCGAGGCCGCCGGCTGGGAGCGACCGCAATGGTACGCCTCCAACGCTCCGTTGCTGGCCGAATACGGCGAGGCGGTCATGGACCGGAGTGCCGAATGGGACTCCCGCTGGTGGTCACCCATCATCAACGCCGAGCATCTGGCGATGCGCGAGCGCGCCGGAATGGTCGACCTCTCAGCCTTCGCCATCTTCGACGTCGTGGGACCCGGGGCCCTGGACACCGTGCAAAAGGTGGCGGTGGCCCAAATGGATGTGGCGGTGGGGCGGGTCATCTACACCCCGGTGTTGGACGCTCGCGGTGGTTTTCGTGCTGACCTGACCATCATGCGCCTGGGCGAGGGCCACTTCAGGGTGGTCACCGGTGGCGGGAGCGGGAACATCGACCGCAAATGGTTCTCCGACCGGCGACCGGATCCGAGGACCACCCACGTTGTCGATCGCACCTCCGAACTGACCACCATCGGCCTCTGGGGTCCGCGGGCCAGAGACATCCTCGGACGGATCACCGACTCGGATATTTCGTCCGAGGGCTTCAAATTCGCCCACTGCCAAAACCTGGAAGCGGGTCCGCTGGTCGTTCACGCCTCACGGATCTCCTACGTCGGTGAACTGGGGTGGGAACTCTATGTGCCGATGGAGCAAGGGGCCCGTCTCTGGTCGCTGTTGGCCGAGGCCGGACGCGAGGATGGTCTGGTGCCGGTGGGCAACGGCGTCTACGGGACCACCGGCCGGATGGAGAAGGGGTACCGGGCGTTCGGTGCGGAACTGGACGCGGAGCGGACCATCGTGGAGACCGGAATGATGCGTCCGCGGGCGAAGACCGAGGAGTTCATCGGCCGCGAGGCATATCTGCGTCAGCGGTCGGAAACGCCGCTGCGGGTCCTGTGCACGCTGCAGGTGGAGGATCACCGGGACGGCGAGGGCATTTCCCGTTACATGCTCGGCGGCGAAGCGGTCACCGGCCCCGAAGGCGAACCACTGCTCGACGGGCACGGGCGTAGCTCCTATGTCACCTCGGCAGGATCGGCGCCATCACTGGGCGTGCACCTGCTGATGTCCTTCCTTCCTCCCGCGCAGGCCCGCATCGGAACCCGACTGGCCGTGAACTACCTGGGCCGCTCCTATCCGGCCACCGTGGCGGCCACCGATGCGACCCCGCTATTCGACCCCGAGAACCTCAGGATCAGGAGCTGAAGATGGTCAATGTATTGGTCTGCATTAAACGGGTCCCGGAAACCTCGGGCGAAATCCTCTTGAGCCAGGACGCTCGCAGCATCGACGCCCGCCATGTCGGCTATACGCTCAGCGAGCATGACGAATGCGCGATCGAACTCGGCGTCGGACTGGCGGCGGACACGGGCGGAGACGTCAGGGTCCTGAGCATCGGCACCGCCGAGGCGGCAGAACAGCTCCGGCACGCGGTGGCGCTGGGGGCAGGTGCGGCCACCCTGATCACCGTGGACCCCGAAACCTACGGCCCAGCGGATGTGGCGGCGACGATCGCTGCTGAAGTCAGGGCTTCGGAGACCACCTACGACCTGATCCTGGTCGGCAACGATGCCGCCGATACCGGCGACTTCCAGGTCGGCGTCCGGCTCGGATACGCCCTCGAGAGGCCGGTCCTGACGGGGATCAATACCGCGGAAATCCACGGCTCCTCGGTCCAGGCCCGAGGGGCAGGACCACAGGGGACCGACGTGTTCGAGGTCCCTTTGCCTGCGGTGATCGCCGTGCAGGAGGGAGGAGTGGAACCGCGATATCCGTCGATCCGGGGACGGATCAAGGCCAAGAGATTGACCATCGACCGCAAGGACTCCCACATTGAACCGGTCGGCTCCGGCCGGATCCGACTCACGTTGCCACCGGCGAAACCCAGCACCGTCCAGATCCTGGGTGAGGGGCCCGATGCCGTCCCGGCACTCGTCGAGGTGCTCGCCGCCAGCGGGGTGTTGAACCGATGATTCTCGTCCTCGTGGAAACCGACAACAGCGGGGCCACCCTCACCTCGCTGGAAACCCTGACCTTCGCACGAGAATTGGCCGGCAGACTCGGCGACGAAACCGTGGAGGCCCTGGTCGTGGGCCCCCTGGGCGCCGGCGAAGCATCGCCCACCGGTGCCCAGACGGCGCAGCGGGTGAAGGAACGGCTGTCGACGCAATTAGCTGAACACTCAGTGCGTTCCATTCACCATGCCACCGGCGAACGGCTGGAACGCTACGGCGCGGCCGCCTGGGCCACCGCACTGGGAGCCCTTCCCGCCGAGTACCTCCTCGCCGCAGGCACCCCGCGCGGCAGCGAGGTGCTGGCCCATATGGCCGCCCGGACGGGGGCCATGATGGCGGCCAACGCCGTGGGCATCGTCGGCACCGAACCCCTGATCGTCTCGCGCCAGGTGATGGGTGGGGCGGTGTTCGAGCACATGCGGCTTGACGGGTCCCCGCAGATGATCACCGTCGCCGGGCATGCTGTGGACCCGGTGGCCGCCGAGGAGCCCAGCGAGCCGCCCTGGCATGAATTCGAGCCTGAGCTCTCCGACGCCGACCTGGTCACCGCCGTCGTACGGGTCGAAACCGGCGCACCGGATGCCACCTCGACGCTGACCGGGGCCCGGGTAGTGGTCGGGGCAGGCCGCGGAGTGGGCAGCGCCGATGGTTTCGATGACCTGCTCGAACTGAAGGAGCAGCTGGGGGCCGCCATGGGGGCATCCCGGGTGGTCACCAGCCTCGGCTGGCGCCCCCACCACGAACAAATCGGCCAGACAGGCAGCAGGATCTCCCCGGATGTCTACCTTGCCTGCGGGATTAGTGGCGCCGTTCAGCATTGGGCCGGCTGCCAGTCGGCCAAGATGATCGTGGCCATCAACACCGATCCCGATGCGCCCATGGTCACCCAGGCCGACTATGCCATCATCGGTGATCTGCACCAGGTGGTGCCGGCTCTCACCGCCGAACTACGGCGGCGGGAGTCCTCGGGTGGATGAGTTTCGGGCCCGGTAGCCTCATGGGGCCGGAGGCTGAGTGTGGCGGACAGGAGAATGATGAGAACCTCGAGCAACCGAACCGTTGCGGGCTTCAGGCAGTCCACATGGTTCAAGATGGTCTGGATATCCCCCCTCGTGATCGTGGTTCTGGCCGCGGCGGTCCTGGGCGCCAGAGGGTATCTGGGAAGCTCTGCGGGACGAGAATTCCTGGCGGACTACCCGGGCCAGCCGCCGGCCACCGCGGACACCCCCAACGGTTTTCCCTGGTGGCTGCAATGGCAGCACTTCTTCAACTTCTTCCTGATTTTCCTGATCATCCGCGCCGGGTGGATGGTGCGGACCCAACGGACCCCTGAAGCCTATTGGACCCGCACGGTAGGCCCCCGCAATCGGCAGAACCCTCCCGCCAAAATGAGCATCTACCTGTGGCTGCACTACAGCCTGGGCTCGCTCTGGATCCTCAACGGGGTGGTCTTCTACATCCTGCTCTTTTCCACCGGGCACTGGAGGCGGATCATTCCGACCGGGTGGGACGTCTTCCCCCAGGCGTTCTCGGCGGGACTGCAATACCTATCGCTGGAGTGGCCGATGGAATCAGCCTGGCAGAACTACAACGGAATCCAGCTGCTGGCCTATTTCGTCACCGTGTTCATTGCCGCCCCGCTGGCGGTGGTGACCGGCCTGCGGATGTCTTCGGTGTGGTCCAACCAATGGAAAATCAATCGCTATTATCCGGTCCTGCTGGCCCGGGCCATTCACCTGCCGGTGATGTTCTACTTCGTGGTGTTCATCTTCGTGCACGTGCTGTTGGTCTTCACCACCGGCATGCGCCGCAACCTCAACTACATGTACAGCAGTCAGGGGCAGGACACGGTCAATTGGGTGGGATTCTGGGTCTTCGTCGTCGCGGCGATCATCGTGGTGGCCGGCTGGATCGCCGCCCGGCCACTGTTCCTGCAGCCGGTCGCCCAGCTCACCGGCAAGGTCACCCGGCGCTAGCCGGGGGAGGGCGCGGGGCATCGGCGGCCGGGCCTCCTAACGCTGGTAGCGCTGGACGAAGTTGCGCAGGATCAGGCCCGGCCAGGTGACATCGGCCGCATAGGCGAGCTCGGTCAGCGGGCCGGCCTCCTCGGGAGGGAAATAGCCGGCGTCACGGTAGATCGCAATGCGCGTGGCCAGCCCGTCGCCGTCGAGCTCCGGATGGAACTGGGTGGCATAGAGGTTCGTGCCGATCCGGAACATCTGCACCGGGCAAGGCCCCGAGGTCGCCAACAGGACGGCGTGCCGGGGCAGTGTCGAAACGGCTTCCTTATGCCCGACGAAGGCCTCGAAGGCGGGAGGCAACCCTGCCGTGAGCGGATCGCGGGCCCCTGCCTCGGTCAGCTCGATATGGGAGAGCCCGACCGGTTCGGAATGGGTCCGATCCACGGTGCCCCCCTGATGGGTCCCCAGGGTCCCGATGCCGTAGCAGGCGCCCAGAAACGGGAAGTCATGCTCGATGAGCTGGTCCAACAGTGCCGAGATCTCGGATTCGACCCGTAGTTGGGACTTGGATTTACGGGCCGGGTCATCCGAAGAGTTGAACGGACCGCCGCCGAGCATGATGCCCGAATAGGCCTCCAGTTCCAGCGGTTCCGGCAGCGGGGAGGCGCCCAGAGCCATCACGGCCAGCATCGAAGCCGGCAGACCCGAGGCGGCCAGGAATCCACGGACCTCGTCCTGGGCAGCCACGGGGTCCTCGCGGGTGGACAGCAGCAGGAAGGGGCGGGCGCCGGAAACGGGACTCATGAGCGAATCCTACGACGTCCCGAGGGGTGGAGTGTCCGCGACGCAGACGCTAGAGTGGCATTTGAGTTAACAACCATTAACCGGGTGGATCATGTCCACCCCTCGGGAGGAAAAATGGAGATCGCCGGGGCCTCGGCCCTCATCACCGGTGGCGCGTCCGGCCTGGGTGCCGCAACCGCCAAAAAACTCTACGACGCAGGAGCCCATGTGGTCCTGCTCGACCTGCCCGGCTCGGCCGGCGAGGATGCCGCCATCGGCCTGGGGGAGCGCGCTCGCTTCGTCGCCGCGGACGTCACCAACGAAGACGAAGTCCGGCGGGCCGTCGAGGTCGCCAGCGATATGGCACCACTGCGCATCCTGGTCAACTGTGCCGGGGTGGCGACACCGGGCAAGGTGTTGTCCCGGGACGGCGTCCTGCCGCTGGCCTCCTTCGAGAAGGTGGTGGCCGTGAATTTGATCGGCACGTTCAACGTCGTTCGGCTCGCCGCCGAAGCCATGGCGGGAACCGAGCCGCTCCTCGATGACGAGACCGGGACCGAGGAGCGCGGTGTCATCGTGAACACCGCTTCGGTCGCGGCTTTCGACGGCCAGATCGGGCAGCCCGCCTATGCGGCCTCCAAGGGCGGCGTCGCGGCCATGACCCTTCCACTGGCCCGCGAGCTCGCCCGGCAGCAGATCCGCGTCATGGCCATCGCACCGGGGATCTTCGAAACCCCGATGCTCGCCGGTCTGCCGCAGGAAGCCCAGGATTCCCTCGGCGCCCAGGTGCCCCACCCCTCACGGCTGGGCAAGCCGGCCGAATACGCTGCGCTGGTCGAACACATCATGTCCAACCAGATGCTCAACGGCGAGACCATTCGGCTCGACGGGGCCATCCGCATGGCCCCGAAATAAGGACTGACATGACCGTGAAGAACGAGGGCGGCAACCCTGCCCGCCGACCCCGCGAACTCCCGGGGGCCGACTTCCTGGACATCGAGTCACAACTCGATGACCGGGAACGAGCCAAGCTGGCCGAGGTGCGTGCCTTCGTCGCCGAACACGTCACCCCCTATGCCGGGCACTGGTGGACGGCGGAGGAATTCCCCTTCGACCTGCTGCCGAAGCTCGGGGCGTTGGGGGTGAGCACGCCGACCCGGCACGGCTATTCGACGCTGTTCCACGGCCTGCTCATCGCCGAACTCGCCCGGGCCGACGCCTCGCTGGCCACGTTCTTCATGATCCACCATGACCTTTTCGTGGAGTCCCTGCACGACTTCGGCACCGCGGGTCAGCGCGAACGCTATTTGGCCGACGCGGCTGCCCTGCGCACCACCGGGGCCTTTGCCCTGACCGAGCCCGATCACGGTTCCGATGTCGCCAAGGGGATGGCCACCCGGGCCAGACGGGAAGGCGATACCTGGGTGATCAACGGAGCCAAACGGTGGATCGGCAACGGCACGTTCTGCGAGCACCTGCTGCTTTGGGCCCTCGACGAGGACACCGGTGAGGTGCGCGGGTTCGTCCTGGACACCTCCCTGCCCGGGGTGAAAACCTCAAAAATTGAGCAGAAGATCTCGCTGCGAACCGTCCAGAACGCCGACATCCTGCTTCAGGGCGTGCGGGTCCCGGAGGAGGACCGTTTCCCCGGGATTGATTCCTTCGCCGATATCAACCAGTTGTTGCGCTCCAGCCGCATCATGGTCGGGTGGCTCGCCGTCGGACAACAACTGGCAGCCTTCGAAGTTTTGCGGGCCTATGTGCTCGAACGTGAACAGTTCGGTCGGCCGTTGGCTTCCTTCCAGCTCATCCAGCAGAAGCTGGCCACCATGTTGGGAAATGCCACGGCGTCGATGGCGTTGATGACCCAGATCGCCCACGCACAATCGCGGGGAACCGAGAAAATGGAGCAAGCGGCCCTGGCCAAGGCGTTCGCCACCGAGAGGATGCGCGAGACCGTGGCCTTGGGCCGGGCCGCGATGGGTGGGAACGGGATCGTCGCCGACCAGCGGATGGCCAAGATCTTCGCCGATGCCGAAGCCATCTACACCTACGAGGGCACCTATGACATCAACCAGCTGATCGTCGGCCGGGCGGCCACCGGAATTTCGGCCATCGCCTGAGGCCCGGTTCGAAGCGGGCACCGTCGAGCATTACGCTGGGGCGGTGCCCTCGTTTCGTGCCCAGTTGAACATCCTGTCCCTGCGTCCCGGGAACCGCCCCGAAGCGGTGATGGACGCGGCCGTCGCTTCCCTGGCCGAGCGCCACCATGTGGAAGCAAACCAACTCGATATCGTCGCCGGCATCCCACGGATCACCCTGCGCTTCACCGTTGAGGAAGAAGAGTACGACGCCGATCTGCGCGCCGCCCGTGCGGCTGCTGCGCTGATGCGTGCCGCCGTTGAAGAGGTGGCTGCCACCCAGCGACTGGTCGTGCTGCGCCGGGTGCGCGGCCGGTGGACGGCGCTCTAGAACTCGGTGCGCTGCCCGCGGGCTGCGCGGCGTTCGGCGTGGCCGATCTGGTACCTGCGGTTCTCCGTGGCCAGGAGCACGATGAACGCGCACAGCCCACAAACGATCGCCACCGGTGCCGAGGACTGCAGGGTGATGAGCCGGTCCAGCATGACCCAGAACAGTCCCCAGGCGAAGCCCAACGCCACCACGATGCGGCCCCGTTCGGACATGGAGAAACTGGCGGCGGCCCACGTGCAGCCGACGATCGCCAGGACGGCCCACAACGAGGCCGGAAGGAGCAGGGTGAACCCGGCGCGGGTCAACGCGATGGATAGCGTCGCCGGCAACAGGACCAGCATCCAGCCCAGGAAGAGAGCCGCCGGACCGTCAACGAAAACCCGCTCCATATTCGAACGGGCGGTGCGCTGGTTCATCCGACGGACCGCATAGACCAGGACGGTGGTCAGCGCCAACGCCACGACCACCGACAGGAACACCAGTGAGGAACGGGCGCAGAGCAGCCATAAGGCCCCCAGGAGCCCGGCGCCGGCGGTGAGATAGCCGATCTCGCGTTGCCGGTAGGAGGAACGTTGGCTCGGATGCCATTGGAAGATCGCATAGAGAGCGATCCAGATGAACAGGATGCCCCAGATCATGAACGAGTTGCTATTGGGCGCCAAGAGGGCATTTTCGGGGCCATAAGCCGAATGGGCCGCCGAATGCGCGGTGCTGCCCCCGAACCAACCCAACCCCATGAAACCCAAGAAGAGGGAAGCCGCGGCCACCACTGAAACGATGATGCGGCGCATCAGGTCCGAACGATGCTCGGGTGGATCGGGGTCGCTGGAAGGCAAGTTATAGGGCGGGACGTAGATCGGGCCCTCGTCGTCCACCCAGAAGGGGCTCGTATTGCGCAGCTGTTCCGCGGTGCGGGGGACTTCCGCGGCGTCGACGATCGCTTCGCGGGCATTTTCCACCAGGGACTCGAGATCGTTGCTGGAGGCGGTGGCCCGGGCGGCAGCTTCCTCGGCGGCCCGTTGGGCTGCTTCGGCCTCGGCGGCCAGGCGGGCCGCTTCATCGGCAGCCCGTTGACGTTCGGCGGAGGCTTCGGCTTCAGCTGCTTCGGCCGCTTCGCGTTCGGCCCGCTGACGGGACTTTTCCTCGCGGGCCTTCGCCCGGGCCTCGGCGCGACGGCGGGAGGCTTCACGCTGGGAAGCGATGGTCCGCGCGGTACCGGTTTTCGTCTTGCGGGCCAGTTCCTGCCAATCGGGGGAGTCGATTCCGTCGAGCCACGTGTTCAACCGGGTCTTGGCGTTCTCGTCGGGTAGCCGCCCGCGGGCCCCGTCGGTGGCCATATGCCGTGAGGGAGCGTCGGCGGCGTCCAAGAAACCTTCTGGGTGGCGTGTGGGCTTCGGCGGCAGCGTGGTGGAGTACACCGTGGAGGAAGCGTCGTCGTGCGCTGCTGACGGGGGGTCCGCCGGTGCGGAGGTCTCCGGGCGAGGGGGCGCGGGGGGCTGATGGGCACGCAGACGCTCCAGCGCCTCGGAGGCAGCCGAAGTCTCCTGGCGTGTTTCTGTCATGACGTGGAATCCCCTTTACCCGCTATTTTCATGGCAATGATTCCTCCCCATACCACCGCTCATAGCCTACCCAATGTGAGGGTGCTGTTTGGGGACGTTAGCGCGGATTCGGCCCCAGCTGTGGCCGGATTGTGACCCCGACCTGCCTCTTTAGCTCCGACGAATGGACGTAACAGCTCCGACATGGTCCAGCAGCTAGTGGACGGGGCCCGGAAATTCGCCCAGATTCCGTTCCGAGGTGAACGTGACCGGGGTGTGGGCCAGCGGGTCGGTGAAGGAGATGGAATGCGCCAACAGCTGCAACGGGCGGGTGAAATCATCCGGCGCCTTCTCCAGCAGGTCGGGATAGAACGCGTCGTTGATGATTCCCAGACCGAGGGCCGCCATATGCACGCGCAGCTGGTGGGTCTTGCCCGAATGCGGGCGCAGCCGGAAGAGCCCGACGGCGGTGCCCGCGTGGACACCGGTGCTCACGCCGGTGCGCAACACATCGACCCGGGTTTCGGCGTTCGGTTCCCCGGGCTGGGTCAAAGCCAGCAGATGGCCCTTTTCCTTGACCATCCGGTTGCGGTACTCGGCCGGGAAATCGGTGGCGGTGGCCCGGTGGCTACCGGTGATCTGCCGGACTGCCTGGCCGTGCCGGCCCGGGGCGGAGTCCAGGAACGGTTCCGTTGCGGCCGCGGCCTCATCCCATGTGGCGGGCAGAGTGGCGACGCAACGGTACTCCTTCTGGATTCTGCGATGTTCGAAGAGGACCTGGTAGGCGCCGCGGGTGGCCGGATTCGTGGAAAAGAGGATGATGCCGGCGGTGGCCCGGTCGAGCCGGTGCATCGGCACCAGGTCAGGGAGGTCCAGCCGATTGCGCAGACGCACCAGCGCCGACTCCTGGATGAACCGGCCGCCGGGGGTGCTGGGCAAAAAATGTGGTTTATCCACGACCAGCAGGTTCTCGTCCTGGAACAGGATCGTTTCGGTCACCGGCAGGATCGGTTCGTCGGGGAGGTTGCGGTAGTACCAGAGGAAATCATGCACGCCCAGCGGCGTTTTCGTGGTCAAGGGTTCGGCGCCCAAGCCCACGACTTCCCCCTCACGGAAACGGCGGACGATCCCTTCGGGGTCGACATGACCGAAGCGTTCGAGCATGTAGTCCATGACCGTCGCCCAGGGTCCCTCCCTCGGGATGCGCAACCGGGTGGCGTTGACGCCGTTGCGGACGGGAAGGGGGGATTGCATGGCCATGGAATAAGTTTCCCACGTCAGCGGGCAGGCCCGATTCAGGCGAAGGGATCCGTCTGGCAGCCGGGGCAGAAGTAGAGGTCACGTTCGTTCAGGTCGATGCCGCGTTCACACCGTTCAGTGCCGGTAGCCTGTTGCTGGGCATCGACCTTGACCTGGCCGGTGCCGCCCTCGGGCAGAGGTCCGCCGGTCTCCGGGATCCGACGTCCCGCAGATATCCGTTCCTCGGTACGGGGCAGCCCGGCTGACGGACGGGGCTGGCCGAGCTTGCGATATTCGATGGTGTCCCCGCAACGTAGGCAGGGCTTCCCAGCTCGCCCGTAGACCCAGTACTGGTCGCGCATCGGAGGGGTCGTGGTGACCCGACGGGAGCGGTCCTTATTGGCATGCAGGAGTTGGTGGGCCAGATCGACCAGATAGGCGGGGTCGGGCACCAGACTGGTGGGGGTGCGGGGGTGCAGGCCCAGCAGGAAGAGCAGTTCCGAGCGGTAGATGTTCCCCAGCCCGGCGATGACCCGCTGGTCCAGCAAGGTCAGGGCGATGGGCCGGTCGGGCATCATGGCCAGGCGGCGATGTACCTCCTCGGCATCCCAGGAAGCGCCCAGCGGGTCGGGTCCCAGATGGCCGACGGCGTCTGGTTCATCGACGGTGCGGATCACCCGCAGGAAACCCAAATCGAAGCCGACCGCCTGGAAGTCGGGGTTGCGCAGCACGCAGCGCGCCTTGAAGGCCGGGGCGCGCCAGCGCTCTCCCGTGGCGTAGACATCCCAATGACCGTCCATCATCAGGTGCGAATGGATGCTCAGGTCGGCGACCCGGATGAGGAGATGCTTGCCCCGGGAGATGACCGAGGAGACCGTCTGGGAGGCCAAGTTCAAGGTGGCATAGGACGGAACCCGGAAATCGCTGGACTGCAGGACCCTGTTGCTCAGTGCCGCATCGAGCCGACGGGCTGCCCGGTAGACGCTGTCACCCTCTGGCACTGCTGGTCACTTCCTTCGTTGCTAGCTTCATCGCTGGCCCACTGTGTGGAGTGGCTCACACTATACCGGTCGTCGTCAAAGGACTCACGGGCGGAAGCGCAGCCCGTTGGGTGAGGAGTGGAATCCCGCAGCCAATAAAGCCCTAGCCAGCGCCGTATCGGGGACGGGGGCGCCATTGACCTTATCCAGCGCGATCCGCTCCACCCGTGCGGTCCGCAGGGCCGCCACGAGCGCCCGAGCCGCGGCGTCGAGCTCGGTCTGGTCGTCGGTGAAGGCCAGGGCCGTTCGGCCGCCACGCTCCAAATACAGGCCCAACCGGCCATCGAGGAGAACGACGACGGCGCCGGCCTTGCGTCCCGGGCGTTGCCCCGTGGGGGAGGGGGCATCGTCGGCGGAGCCCAGGACCGGCCAAGGCAGTGCCGCGCCGTAGGGGTTGGCCGGGTCGGTGGCCGCCAGGGCGATGGCTGCCGGGACCCGCCCGGAGCCCCCGGCGTGGGAGGCTGCAGCATCGAGATCGGTATCCCGGGTGTGTCCGCGCAGCCGGTCCACGGTCGCGGGGACGGAGAACTGGGCCGCCCCGAGGCGTTCGATGAAATACCCCCTGCGGGTCCTGCCCGATTCCTCCAGCCGGGCCAGGACCCGGTAGAGCCTGCCGAAACCACCGGGCACGTTCTCCGCCATCACCGAACCGCGGGTGAGCACCCCGTACCTGTCGAGCAGGAATTCGGCGCCGGCATGAGCCCGGATCGTCGGGTCGGCCTCCGGTGCAGGGAGCAGGGACCAGCGTCCTGCGGCTTGAGGCTGGGCCGGGGCGACGGGCGCTGAGGAGGCGACAGCGCCGGGTCGCAGGCCGGAGGCATGCATTCCCGGACCCCGGGGCGAGCGCATCCGCCCCAGCCGGGGCGACCTGGCCCGGGGGGAGGCCCCGCGGGGTTTATGGGCGGTCCGTCCACCGCCGAGCAGCCCGCGCACCGGGGCGAAGGTGTCGTTGCCGATCCTGCCGGACCACACCAGTTCCCAGAGCGCGGTCAGCACGGATTCGTCCTGACCGGTGACGGCCAGACCCTCGGTGACCTGGCGGAAGAAGAAGCCGCCCCCGCTGCCCAGTACCTCAAGGATCCGCAGCTGCAGCTCGGAGGGCTCGAAATCGGGGTCGGGGTTCAGCGTCAGTGCTGCCTCCGCCGCGGGGTGCAGGCTGATCCAGCCGTCGTTTCCCGCCAGCGTCCCGGCACCGGACCACAGCACCTCCCCAGTGGCCATCAACTCGTCGAGCATTCCCGGCTGGTAGTCCGAAACCCGGGCAGGGAAGACGAAGGCCTCCCAGGCGCTCGCCGGAACCGGTACCCCGGCCAGCTGGTCGATCACCGTGGCCACGCCGTCGATACCGCGCAGGTTCTCGCCCACGAACTGCCAGTCGGGAAGGAACCTGCCGAACGTGGCATCGTCCACGGGTTCGACCTCGGCCCGCAATGCGGCCAGCGAGCGCCTGCGGATCCGGCGCAGCACCTCGGCGTCGCACCATTCGCTGGCCGCCGGCGCCCCGGCTGCCGAATCGCCGGTGGCGGGCCGGAACTCGCCTTCGACCACCCGTGATTCGGTACCCAGACGCTTGAGGACCGACAGGACGACGGCGGTGCCCAACCCCAGTGCGGTGGCTGCCTCGGACACGGTAAAGGGACCGTGGGTGCGCCCGTAGCGTCCGACGAGGTCGCCCAACGGGTCGGCCACCGGTTCGATGAAGGCCAACGGGATGCCCATCGGCAGGGGGATCCCCAACCCGTCGCGTAACCGGGCGGCATCCTCGATCGCCGCCAGCACCGGTTCCCCGGCCAGGTTGATGCGCAGGGCCCGGTTGCTGCGCAGCAGGGCCTCGGCGTAGCCGGCCGCCTCGTCGACGGTGGCTGGCGCAGGCACCGGTTCGACACCGGGAACGTTCTTCTCCGGCTCGACGCTGGGGTCCACCGTCTCGGGCTCCTCCGGTTCGGCGGCAGGCCGCAGCCGGGCGGCCAGCTCCTCGATCCCCAACGGGCCGAGCAGGCGCAACAGATCGGCGGCCCCCTCCAGACCCTTGAGCCGACGGTGGGGGGCCACCCGTTGGAGTTCGGCCTCGGTGCTGGCGATGACGTCGGGGTCCAGCAGATCGCGTAGCTCGGTGCGGCCCAGCAGGTCGCCCAACAGGGACGGGTCGATCGACAGGGCTGCCGCCCGGCGTTCGGCCAGCGGGGAGTCGCCCTCGTAGAGGAATTGGGCGACATAGCCGAAGAGCAGGGTCTGGGCGAAGGGTGAGGGCTGGCGGGTGGTCGTCTCCACGATCCGCAGCCCCCTGCCCTGCAGCTCGGCGGCGATCGAGCGCAGCGAGGGAAGGTCGTAGACGTCTTGCAGGCATTCCCTGACCGTCTCGAGGATGATCGGGAAGGACGGGTATTTGCGCGCCACATCCAGCAGCTGGGCCGAGCGTTGGCGTTGCTGCCACAGCGGGCTGCGTTTGGCGGGGTTCTGCCGAGGCAGCAGCAAGGCCCGGGCCGCACATTCGCGGAAACGCGAAGCGAACAGGGCCGAGCCACCCACCTCGTTCGTCACGATGGCATCCAGCTCCTCGGGATCGAAGAGGAAGAGCTCGGCCCCGGGCGGCTCGTCGTCCATCATCGGCACCCGCAGGACGATCCCGTCGTCGGCGGCCATCGCCGACCCGTCCATCCCGAAGCGTTCGTGCAGCCGGGCCCCCACGGCCAGCGCCCACGGGGCGTGCACCGGCATGCCAAACGGGGAGTGCAGGACCACCCGCCAGTCGCCGAGCTCGTCCTGGAAGCGTTCAACCACCAAGGTGGTGTCGCTGGGGATGATGCTGGTGGCTTCCTGCTGTTCGGCCAGGTAACCGGTGAGGTTGGCCGCGGCCCAGCCGTCCAGGCCGATCGCTGCCAGCCGGGCCCCGGCATCGTCGTCGCTGGCTCCGCCAATTTCGCGGCGGAACCTGCCCAACGCCCGGCCCAGCTCGGCGGGACGACCCAGCGAGTCGCCCTTCCAGAAGGGGAGTTTGCCGGGCTGGCCGAAGGCGGGGGAGACCAGGACCTTATCGTGGGTGATGTCCTCGATCTTCCAGCTCGTCGCCCCCAAGGCAAAGACGTCGCCGACCCGGGATTCGTAGACCATCTCCTCGTCGAGTTCGCCCACCCGGCGCCCGCCGCCACTCTGGTCCTCGGTGCCGATCAAAAAGACCCCGAACATGCCCCGGTCCGGGATGGTGCCCCCGGAGGTCACGGCCAGACGTTGGGCCCCGGGCCGACCGGACAGGGTGCCGGCATCGCGGTCCCAGATGATGCGTGGACGTAGTTCGGCGAACTCATCGGAGGGGTATTTGCCGGCCAAGAGGTCAAGGGTCGCGTCGAAGGCCGAACGGGGCAGTGCGGCAAAGGGCGCCGACCGGCGGACGACGTCGAACCATTCCTCCGCATCGACCTCACCCAACGCTGCGGCGGCGACGGTCTGCTGGGCCAGGATATCCAGCGGGTTCGCCGGAATGGACAGCGCCTCGATGGCCCCGGAGCGCATGCGTTCGACGGTGATGGCCGTGTTGACCAGATCCGAGCGCTGCTTGGGGAAGAAGGCCCCGGTGGACACCTCCCCGACCTGGTGTCCGGCCCGGCCCACGCGTTGCAGCCCGGAGGCCACCGAATGCGGGGATTCGACCTGGATGACCAGATCCACCAGTCCCATGTCGATGCCCAGCTCCAGCGAGGAGGTGGCCACGACGCAGCGCAAGTGCCCGGACTTCAGATCATCCTCGATGCCGGCGCGTTGATCCTTGGAAACCGAACCGTGGTGGGCCCTGGCCAGCACGGCCTCGGCGCCTGAGCTGGCACCTGCCTGCGCCATGACCTGCGCGGGCGGATGCTGCGGTGCGGGGGCGATGGACGGTTCGGTGGCCGGTTCGGCCCACGGATCGGAGCCGGTCAGTTCCTGCCGGGCCGCGTGGATCTCGTTCAGGTTCGCCGTCAGCCGTTCGGCCAGGCGTCGGGAGTTCGCGAAGACGATCGTGGAGCGGTTGGCCTCGATGAGGTCCACGATCTTCTCCTCCACATGCGGCCAGATGCTCGCCTGCGGTTGGAAGCCGGCCAGCTCATCGAGCTCGCTGGTCTCGGCCGCGGCGGGCAGGTTCGTCATGTCTTCCACCGGGACGGTGACCGTCAGGTCCCAGGTCTTCTCCGAGGGCGGAGCCACGATGTCCACCGGCCGGGAACCGCCCAGGAACCGGGCGACCTCGGCCCGGGGTTCCACGGTGGCGGAGAGCCCGATGCGTTGCGCCGGGCTTTTCAGCAGGGCATCGAGCCGTTCGAGCGATACCGCCAGATGGGCACCGCGTTTGGTGCCGGCGACGGCGTGAACCTCGTCGATGATGACCGTGTCGATGCCGGTGAGTGTCTGGCGGGCCTTGGAGGTCAGCATCAGAAACAGTGACTCGGGGGTGGTGATGAGGATATCCGGCGGGGTCGTCAGCAGTTTGCGGCGGTCATTGGCCGGGGTGTCTCCCGAACGCACGCCAACACTGACCTCGGGGGCCGGCAGGCCGAGTCGTTGGGCCATCTGGGTGATCCCGATCAGCGGTGCGCGCAGGTTGCGTTCGACGTCGACGCCGAGCGCCTTCAACGGGGAGATGTACAGGACCCGGGTCTTGCGTTTCGGGGCCTTCGCCTTCTTCCCTGGTGCAGCGACTGCGTCGTGAGCTTCGACTACTGGGAGGGCGGGTTGTTCGGTGCTGCTGCGGATGAACCCGTCCAGGGCCCAGAGGAAGGCGGAGAGGGTTTTGCCCGAACCGGTGGGGGCGACGACCAGGGCGTTGCTGCCGGCGGAGACCGCATCCCAAGCGCCGAGCTGGGCGGCCGTCGGCGCGGCAAAGGCACCCGTGAACCACTCGCGGGTCGCGGGCGTGAACTTCTGGAGCACTGCGGCTGCTGCGGGCTTTTCTGCCATCGCTGAAAGCCTACGCCGAAGCACCGACGAGTTGGCGCGGGGGCGGTCGAGGCACCTCGGCCACCATTATCGGTGGTGGTACGGCCGGCCGCCGACGATTTCCTGGGCACGGTAGAGCTGTTCGGCCACCACGAGCCGGACCAGCTGGTGGGGGAAGACCAGTTTGGACAGGCTCCAGGTGAAATCGGCCCGCTGGTGCACCGAGGTGTCGACGCCGTAGGCCCCGCCGATGACCAGCACCACCGGGCGGGCGGTATCCAACGGCTGTTGCAGGGTACGGGCCAGGGCCGGTGAATCGATGTTCTTCCCGCGTTCATCGAGCAGGACCATATGGTCCCGGGAGTGGACCTTGGCCAGGATGCGGGCGGATTCCTCGGTGCGGGCGGCGTCGCCTTCCCGGGACGAATGCGGCAGCAGGGCCCAGGACACGTCGAAGGGTTTCTTCATCCGCTTCGAATAGCGCTCGATGCCCTCGGCCACCCACGACTCGTGCTTCTTCCCGATGGCCAGTATGCGCAGCGTCATGGCACTAGTCTGTCAGTCATGCCCACCCCCTCTACACCCCGACGCCCTCAACGGGACCACCCGGTCGCCGATGCCGCGGCGCGACGCCTGCCATCGCGGCTCGGAGCCTATGGTGCCTTGTGGATCACGCTGGCCATCGGCGCCGCCTTCGTCACCCTGATGACCGCGGCCGCCGCGGAGATCTACGAATCGCTGGCGGAGAAGGATGATCTGGCGGCAGTGGACCGGCCGTTGCTGGCTCTCGTGATGACCTGGCGCAGCCCGGTGGCCGACACGGCAGTCACCTGGTTCACCAACACCGGCTCCGTCATCGGGATGTCGATCATCGCCTTGGCGGCGATCGCGGTGCTCACCAGGATCCGTCGGTCCTGGCGGCCGCTGCTGCTCATCGGTGCGGCGGGGGCCGGCTCCGTGGCGATGACCATTGCGGGTAAGGACCTCATCGGGAGGGCCCGGCCACCGATGGCCGATGCCGTTCCGCCCTACGAAACCTCGCCGTCGTTCCCCTCGGGCCATACGCTCAACGCCACGGCGATCATCGCGGTCATCGCCTATTTATGGTTCCTGCAGCTGGAGGCCCGGGCGGCCAGGGCATGGATGATCGCCGGCTGCGCGGCCTACGTGTTCCTGATCGGCTGCAGCCGCATCTATCTGGGGCACCACTGGTTCACCGACGTCGCCGTGGCCTGGGCGCTCGGACTGGGGTGGGCGGCACTGGTCGTGCTCTCCCATCACGTCTTCAACACCGTCCGCCGGGTCAGGCGCGAACAGGACCCGAAGCGGTTATAGCCCTTCCCGGGGACAGCTCATTTCCCTGACTGGTGCTTCACCCCGGACAGCACGTCGTGGTTCAGCTGGGAGATCATATCCAGCGGGATCCCCGCCGGGCAGACCGCGGTGCATTCGCCGATCTGGGTGCACCCGCCGAAACCTTCGGCGTCGTGCTGTTCTACCATGGCCAGGGCCCGCTCGTCGCGTTCGGGCTGGCCCTGGGGCAGCGAACCGAGGTGGGTGATCTTCGCCCCGAGGAACAACGAGGCAGACCCGTTGGGGCAGGCGGCCACGCAGGCCCCGCACCCGATGCAGGCCGCCGCGTCGAAAGCCCGGTCGGCGTCCTTCTTCGGCACGGTGACGGCATTGGCGTCGGCTGCGGCCCCGGTAGGGGCGCTGATATAGCCGCCGGCCTCGATGATCCGGTCCAGCGCGCTGCGGTCCACCACCAGATCCCGGATCACCGGGAACGCCGCCGAACGCCAGGGTTCGACGTCGATGACCTGGCCGTCCTCGAAGTGGCGCATGTAGAGCTGGCAGGTGGTGGTCAACGCCTCGGGGCCGTGGGCCAGCCCGTTGATCACCAGCGAGCACATCCCGCAGATGCCCTCACGGCAGTCGTGGTCGAAGGCCACCGGTTCCCCGCCGTTGAGCGTGAGGTCCTCGTTGAGTAGATCGAGCACCTCCAGGAAGGACATGTCGGGGGAGATGTCGGCGACCTCGTAGGCCTCCATGGCACCTGGCTCGTCCTGATGGTGTTGGCGCCAGATCCGCAAGGTGATGTTCATTTGTAGCTCCTTTGCTGGACCTTGATGTTCTCGAATTCCAGGTTTTCGCGGTGCAGCACCGGGGAGGACCCGTCGCCACCGAATTCCCAGGCGGCCACGTAGCTGAAGTCCTCGTCCTGGCGCAGGGCCTCACCGCCTTCGGTTTGGCTTTCGGAACGGAAATGCGCCCCGCAGGACTCTTCGCGGTGCAAGGCGTCGATGCACATCAGCTCCGCGAGTCCGAAGAAGTCGGCGACCCGGCCGGCCCGCTCGAGGGACTGGTTCAGTTCCTCATTGACCCCGGTGACCTTCACCTCTGTCCAGAAGGCTTCGCGCAGCCGGCGGATCTCTTTGATCGCGTGGGTCAGTCCTTCGGCATTGCGTTCCATGCCGCAGTACTCCCAGACGATGGACCCGAGTTCCTTATGGAAGGAATCCACCGAGCGGCTCCCGTCGATGGCCAGCAGTCGGGCCGTGCGCTCCCGGACCCCCTCGGCTGCCTCGACGACGGCGGGGTGGTCGGCATCGACGTCCTCGGGCAACGGGTTGCGGGCCAGATAGTCGTTGATGGTTCCGGGCAACACGAAGTAGCCGTCGGCCAGTCCCTGCATCAGGGCGCTGGCGCCGAGCCGGTTGGCTCCGTGGTCTGAGAAGTTTGCCTCGCCGATGACGAAGAGCCCGGGGATGGAGCTTTGCAGATCGTAATCCACCCACAGCCCACCCATCGTGTAGTGGATGGCCGGATAGATGCGCATCGGCGCCTGGTAGGGGTCCTCATCGGTGATCTTCGCGTACATGTCGAAGAGGTTGCCGTATTTCTCCTCGATGACATGCCGGCCCAGCCGCTTGATGGCATGGGTGAGGTCCAGATATACCCCCAGGCCTCCCGGGCCCACGCCACGGCCTTCGTCGCATTGCTTCTTCGCCGCCCGCGAGGCCACATCCCGGGGCACCAGGTTGCCGAAGGCCGGATAGACCCGCTCCAGATAGTAGTCGCGTTCGTCCTCGGGAATGTCCGCCGGGGCCCGGTCATCCCCGGCCTGGGACGGAACCCAGATCCTTCCGTCATTACGCAGCGACTCGCTCATCAGGGTGAGTTTGGATTGGTGGTCCCCGCTGACGGGGATGCAGGTGGGGTGGATCTGGGTATAGCAGGGGTTCGCGAAATAGGCTCCCTTACGGTGGGCCCGCCACGTGGCGGACACATTGCAGCCCATCGCATTGGTGGAAAGGTAGTAGACGTTGCCGTAGCCGCCGCTGGCCAACACGACGGCGTCGGCCACATGTGTTTCGAATTCGCCGGTGACCATATCCCGGACCACCACGCCGCGCGCCTTGCCGTCGATGACGATGAGGTCGAGCATCTCGTGGCGGGTATTCAACTCCACGGTCCCGGCCCCGACCTGGCGCTCCAGGGCCTGGTAGGCGCCCAACAGCA
Source organism: Arthrobacter rhombi (assembly GCF_900163545.1). Lineage (GTDB taxonomy): Bacteria > Actinomycetota > Actinomycetes > Actinomycetales > Micrococcaceae > Arthrobacter_H > Arthrobacter_H rhombi_A. Next base: position 10,334 of record NZ_FUHW01000002.1, on the reverse strand, counting down.
GCTGCTGGCCGGTCTGCCCGCGGGCGTAGAACGTCCGGGAAACCTGGACGCCGCCGAAGGAGCGGGTGTCCAGCAGGCCGCCGTATTCCCGGGCGAAGGGGACCCCCTGGGCCACCGCCTGGTCGATGATCGCCGCGCTGACCTGGGAGAGGCGGTAGACGTTGGATTCCCGTGAGCGGTAGTCCCCGCCCTTGACGGTGTCGTAGAACAGCCGTTGGATGCTGTCGCCGTCGTTACGGTAGTCCTTCGCCGCGTTGATCCCGCCCTGGGCGGCGATGCTGTGGGCGCGGCGGGCGCTGTCCTGATAGCAGAAGACCTTCACGTTGTAGCCGGCCTCGCCCAGGGTTGCCGCAGCGGAGCCACCAGCCAGCCCCGTGCCGATGACGATGATGGAGACCTTGCGGCGGTTGGCCGGACTGATCAGCTTGGCCTCGAAGCGGCGCCGATCCCACCGGTCCTTCAGCGGTCCGCCGGGGTCCTGGGTGTCCTGCAGCGGATCACCTTCGGCAAAGTATTCGTTCATCATGGTCCTACCCATCCGATCAAGATGCTCAGTGGCGGTACGAGGAAACCGGCGATGATCACGAAGGTGACCACAGAGGCCAAGCCATTGAGCCGGCGTCGTACTGCCACGCTGGTGTTCGCGCCCAGGGAAGCGAAGGCGGCCCAGATGCCGTGGCGCAGGTGGAAGCCCAAGGCGATGAGTGCGACGACATAGGAGAGCACCACCCACCAGATCGAGAAGCCGTTGATCATGCGGTCGTAGGGGCTGTCCGAGGCCCCGCCCGGGTGGATGACGTTCCCGGTCAGATGCAGCAGGTGGTAGACGACGAACAGGGCGATCGTCACCCCGCCCCACCGCATGGTGAAGGAGGCATAACTTCGTTGTACGCCGCGGCGGTTCTGCGTGGTCTGGTACCGCCACCCGCCCCCGCCCGCGGTGGCCGCCCGGGAACGGTGCCAGAGCACGAACGCCGCCCAAATATGTGCGCCCACGCTGATCAGCAGGATCACGCGCAGGATCCACAAGGCGCCGGCATAGGGCAGCAGCGGTTCGAGGATCGTGCGCAGGTACGCCGAATAGCCGTCGAAGGCCTCCTGTCCGGCGAAGACCTTCAGGTTCCCGTACATATGGGCGATCAGGAACCCCACCATGATCAGCCCGCCCACGGCCATGACCGCATGCAGGATGGTGGAGGAGCGCAGCACCGAGCCGCGCCCGCGCTTCACCCCGGTGGTACTCATGTCGTCAACAACTGACGCAGGACGTAGGGCAGGATGCCCCCGTGGACGAAATATCCTTCCTCGGCAGGAGTGTCGATCCTGACCTTCGCGGTGATGTCCCGGGTGCCCTGACCATCATCGACCCGGACGGTGACTTCCTTCGGGAGCGGGGAAGCGCCTTCGATGCCGATGACGGAATACGTTTCCTCCCCGGTCAGTCCATGGGTATCAGCCGTTTCCCCGTCCAGGAACTGCAACGGCAGCACTCCCATGCCGATCAGGTTCGACCGGTGGATCCGCTCATAGGAGACGGCCAACACCGCCTTGACCCCCAAGAGTGTGGTGCCCTTGGCCGCCCAGTCGCGGGAGGACCCCGAACCATAGTCCGAACCCGCCAACACGACGAGCGGGACCTCATCGGCGATGTAGCGGGTGGAGGCGTCGAAGATGCTCATGCGCTCGCCGTCGGGCAGATGCCGGGTGACGCCGCCCTCGACCCCGGGGACGAGGAGGTTGCGCAGCCTGACATTGGCGAAGGTTCCGCGGATCATCACGTGGTGGTTCCCGCGCCGTGAACCGTAGGAGTTGAAGTCCTTCGGTTCGATCCCCAGATCCTGCAGATATTGACCTGCGGGGGAATCGGCCTTGATGGCGCCGGCCGGGGAAATATGGTCGGTGGTCACCGAATCCCCGAGGTAGGCCAGGACGCGGGCTCCCTGAATATCGGATAACGGCGCCGGTTCCACCGGCATGTCATCGAAGTAGGGCGGGCGCTGGATGTAGCTGGAATCGGATTGCCAGGCGAACTGGTCCCCCTCGGGGATGGTCATCCCGCGCCAGTTCTCGTCCCCGTGGTAGACGTCGGCATAGCCTTCGGTGAACATCTTCGCCTCGAGGTTCGCGTCGACCACCTCCTTGATTTCGGCGGTGGTGGGCCAGATATCGCGGAGGTAGACCGGCTGGCCGTCGGTGTCTTGGCCGAGGGGATCCTTGAGCATGTCGGTGCGCATGGTCCCGGCCAGTGCGTAGGCGATGACCAGTGGCGGGGAGGCCAGGAAGTTCATCTGGACCTCCGAGTGGATCCGCCCCTCGAAGTTGCGGTTGCCCGACAGGACCGAGGCGACCGTGAGGTTCTTCTCCGTCGCGGCGGCACTGACTTCGGGGATCAACGGCCCCGAGTTGCCGATGCACGTGGTGCAGCCATAGCCGACCAGGTTGAAACCGAGCTTCTCCAGATACGGTGTCAGCCCCGAACGGTCGTAGTAGTCGGTGACGACCCGTGAACCGGGCGCCAACGTCGTCTTCACCCACGGCTGGCTGGTCAAACCGCGCTCCACTGCCTTCTTGGCCAGCAGCGCCGCCCCGATCATCACCGAGGGGTTGGACGTGTTCGTGCAGGAGGTGATGGCGGCGATGACGACGGCGCCGTTGTCGATGCTGGTCTTCTGCCCGCCGAGTATCAGCTCGGCGGGGTCCGAGGGCCACGCGTCGAGGACATTTCCGTCGTCGTCGTAGGTCCGTGGCGGGTCATCGCGTTGAATGCGGGTGCTGATGGCCACCGGATCGCTGGCCGGGAAGGAATCCTCCCCGGCGGAATCGAGTCCCCCGGCGATGGCATCCGCATGGGTTTGCCCGGCCAGCAGCCGGTGGATGACCCGGGGAGCGAACGCCAGCGGGATGCGGTCTTGGGGGCGTTTCGGGCCGGCAATCGACGGGGAAACCGTGGAGAGGTCCAGTTCCACGATCTGACTGTATTCGGGCACATGGTCGGGATCGTGCCACAGCCCTTGTTCTCGGGCGTAGGCCTCGACCAGTCGGATCTGATGCTCTTCACGTCCGGTCAGGCGCAGATAGTTCAACGTTTCATCATCGATGGGGAAGATGGAAGCCGTCGAACCGTATTCGGGGCTCATATTGCCCAAGGTTGCCCGCGTGGCCAACGGGACGTTGCCGACTCCTGGGCCGAAGAAGTCGACGAATTTGCCCACCACCCTGACCTTGCGCAGCAGTTCGGCGACGGTGAGGACCAGGTCGGTGGCGGTGGTGCCCTCGGGCAGTTCGCCGGACAGTTTGAGCCCGAGGACTTGCGGGATCAACATGCTCATCGGCTGGCCCAGCATGGAAGCTTCGGCTTCGATCCCGCCCACGCCCCATCCCAGTACGCCGAGGCCGTTGACCATGGGGGTATGTGAATCCGTGCCGACCAGGGTGTCCGGATACGCCTGGGGTCCGCGGGGTCCTTCCCGGGTGAAGACGACCCGGGCCAGGTATTCAAGGTTGACCTGGTGGCAGATGCCGGTGTCCGGGGGAACCACCAGGAAGTCGTCGAAGGACTGTTGGCCCCACCGCAGCAGCTGGTAGCGCTCCTGGTTGCGGCCGAATTCCAGTTCGGCGTTGACCCCGAAGGCGTCCGACCGGGCAAAGACATCGGCGATCACGGAGTGGTCGATGACCAGTTCGGCGGGGATCAGCGGGTTGATCTTCTTCGGGTCCCCACCCAGATCGGTCATGGCATCACGCATGGCGACCAGGTCCACGACGCAGGGGACACCGGTGAAGTCCTGCATGAGGACCCGGGCCGGGGTGTATTGGATCTCCGAGTTCGTGGTGGAGTTGGCGTCCCAGTTGGCCATCGCCGTGATCTGTTCGGCCGTGACCAGGTGTCCGTCTTCGTTGCGCAGCAGGTTCTCCAGCAGGACCTTGAGGCTGTAGGGCAGACGATCGGAGCCCTTGATTCGATCCAGCCGGTAGATCTCGTACGACGCATCGTCGACCTGCAGTTCAGAGCGGGTGTCGAAACTGTTCTGCATTTTGGGGGCACCTGGCTTTTCGTATCGAAGTGAACTCCACCAGGCCGGTGGTCCCCAACGTACGCCGAGAAGTCGAAAGAGACCATGACATTAGTCGTCCAACTCGGGGGAGCCCGGCAGGCGAATCCAGCAAAAACGTGATCGAGGCCACATCTTCTGGTTTTGGCCGTAGGATGGGGTGACAGTGCGCCGCAGGTATGAAAGGGCAGCCCGCGGCTTCGAGCCGCAGGATTGCGGCACGCAGTGCCCTGTGGTGTTGCCGGGAGGCTGACGATGAAAAAGTTTTCCCTGACGGCGCTGGGGCGCCGTCACTTGGAAACGGCCAGCAGTGTCGGAAGCGGACGCAGCGCCAGTACTGTCTACGGCGGGCATGAGCACGTCCTGCGCCAAACCGTCATCGCGTTGAAGGCCGGACAGGAACTGAACGAACACGTGAATCCTGGCGAAGCGACCGTCCTCGTGATGAGCGGGCGGGTGTGCCTGTCGACGCGCGGCGAAAGCTGGGAAGGCAGCGGGGTGGACCTGTTGGTCGTCCCCCAGGGCTTCTACGCCGTGAAGGCCCTGGAGGATTCGGTTCTGGTGCTCACGGTGGCGAAAACCGATCGAGGACCCATGGCCACAGAGCATGCCTGGCAGGACCGAGGCCGTGGCGCCGCGGTCAGGGGTCCCGCCGCGCAGCCACGCACCGATCGACATGCCGACCCTGTCGGCGCCGAGGTACTGGCCCACGAGTAGAGCGGGTTCTTCAGTGACCGGCGGCGGCAGCTAGGAGGCCCCGGTCGAGAATGGCCGTCCAACAGCGTCCGGAATCCACGATGTTTTCGGCCCGTAAACGGCTCATGACCCGGCTGGCCGTCTCCGGGGTCACCCCGGTCAACGCCGCGAGATCGGCGCGGGTGAGCGGGATGCTCAAGATGATGCTCCCATCCCGCGGTTCTCCGAAGGTATCGGCAAGTTCGAGGAGCCGGGCGGCGATCCTCACCCCGGCCTCTTCGCTGGAGAGCCGACGGATGCGTTGTTGTGCCCTTTCGTGTCGGCTGACCAGTTCGTCCAGCACCCCGAGCGCCAAATCCGCACGGCTTTCGAGCATGCCACGGAAGGCCGGTGCCGGGATTTCCAGAAGTCGGCTGTGGGTCAGTGCCGTCGCGGTATCGGGGTAACCGGCGTCCGCGGAGCCAGGGAGGGCTCCGAAGACCGCGGGTGGGCCGAGGATATCGAAGACGACCTCCTGACCGCGTCGTGAGGTCCTGCTGATCTTCACGGCGCCGGCGGCCAGGATGAAGAGGTGTTTCGCGTGCTCTCCATGACCGTGGACCAGCTCTCCGGGCCACCGTTCGAGCACTTGAGTAGGGGCTTCAAGAGCCAGCAGGTCGTCGTCGGTGAAGCTGTCCACCAGGGGAGTGCGGCGGAGCGTCCGCAGACTGGCTTGTCGCCGGTGTTCCGTGGCCGCCGCCAGCAGGAACGACGGCGGTGCCTGCTCCCTGAACATAGGGCCCAGCCTAGATCGACTTCAGGAATCGGGCCATGGGGTGGACACGAAAAAGGCGCTTGCCGCGTGGTGTTCAACGAAGCAAGCGCCTTCTCACTGGCGGTGACGGTGGGATTTGAACCCACGTTGGCTCTCACCAAACAACATTTCGAGTGTTGCACCTTCGGCCGCTCGGACACGTCACCAGACTGGACTACTGTACCGGACGACGCCGGGTCGACCCAAAACGGTTGCCGCTCTGCCTGTAGCGGAAAGGGGTGACGGCCCGGGGGAAGGTGGGCCTACGGTGAAGCATGGACCTGCAACGAGACGCAACCTTCGGGCCCGGACGCCCGGCCCACGAGGATCGGCGGGCACCGGAACCACTCTGGCGCGTGGTTCTGGGGCGTCGACTGCGCCTGTTGCGCACCGTCCGCGGCGACCGGCTTTTCGACGTCGCCCGGTTGGCCGGGATCTCCCCGCAATACCTCTCCGAAATCGAACGCGGGATCAAGGAACCGTCCAGCGAGATGATCGCCGCTGTGGCCGGTGCCCTCGGCACGACCCTGCTCGACCTCACCTGGCAGGTGGCCGCCGAACTCCACGATGCGGCACCGGTCCGGATCCGGACCTCCATCGGTCGGCGCGGATACTCCGCCGGGGCGTCCACGATCGGTTCCTCGGCTGGCTCGACGGCGGATCTGGGGTCCCCGCCGATCCTGGCGCTGGCCGCCTGAGCACGCCAGCTCGTCAGCGGTCCGCGGGAAGGGACACTGCCGCCTCCCGGTCCAGCACCTCGTCGATGATCCCGTAGGCCAGCGCATCCCCGGCGGTGAAGACCCGCTCCCGGTCCGTGTCGGCGCGCAGCACCGTGACGTCTTTGCCGGTATGGCGGGAGAGCACCTGCTCGGCGGCACCACGCGTCCGCAACAACTCATCGGCCTGCAGGATCAGATCCGGAATGGTGCCCCGGCCCTGACCGGCGGGCTGGTGCAGCACCACCCGGGAGTGGGGGAGCATCATGCGCCGTCCGGCGGCACCGCCGGTGAGTAGCACCGCGCTGGCACCGATCGCCTGGCCCACGCAGATGGTGGAGACCGGTGACTTCAGGTACTGCATGGTGTCGTAGACGGCCAACATCGAGGGCAGGTCCCCGCCTTCGGAATTGATGTACAGGTCGATCGGGGTACCGGGGGAGTCCGAATCCAGGTGCAACAGCTGGGCGATCAGTGCGTTCGCCACCCCGGGGTCGATCGCGGTGCCCAAGTAGACGATCCGCTCGGAGAGCAGGTGGGAGTACACATCCATGATGCGCTCGCCGTTCGCGTTGCGGGCAATGACGTTGGGGATCGTATAGCCGCTCATCGTTCCAACCCCAGCCCCGCACGGCGGGTCCCGGTCAGGGCGATCGTCGCGTAGTCATCGACGACCTCGTCGATGAAGCCGTAGTCGAGTGCCTCGGCCGCGGTGTACCAGCGGTCGTGGAGCGAGTCCTCGAAGATCCGCTGGACCGGTTGGCCGGTGTCCTGGGCGATCAGGCCCAGGACGGTGTCGCGGGTATGGCGCAAGTCATTGGCCTGGACCTCGACTTCGGCGGAGGAGCCACCGATTCCTGCCGATCCCTGATGCATGAGGATCCGTGCCTGCGGCAGCGCCCGTCGCTTGCCCGGCGTCCCGGCCGAGAGCAGGAACTGGCCGGCGGAGCAGGCCAGCCCCAGGGCCAGCGTGGACACGTCGCAGGGAATGATCCGCATGATGTCCCGTAGGGCGAGCATCGAGGGGACCGAACCGCCCGGGGAATGGATCCACAGGCCGATGTCTGCGGCGTTGTCTTCGGCCAGGGACATGAGTTGGGAGGCGAGCATCATGCCGTTGTCATCGTCGAGCTGGCCGTCCAGGACGAGGATCCGGTGTATCAGCAGGTGTTCTCGCATGTGGCGGTCGAAGAGGCTGCGGGGTTCTGGTTGTTCGCTCATGCCTCCAGCGTGCTCGAGGCATGAGCCCATGTCGTCGTCGTGCTGCCCAGGGCAGCAGGGCGCGGCCGACGGCGGAACGGCTCACGCCGACGTGGTGGATCTAGCGCATGGAGCGGAAGAAGCCGGTCAAGAGCGCGGCGCATTCGTCCTCGCGCACCCCGGGGAAGACCTCGACCCAGTGGTTCAACCGGGGTTCGCGGAGCACCTCGAAGACGGATCCCGAGGCGCCGGCCTTCTCATCCCAGGCGCCGAAGACAACGCGCGGGATCCTGGCGAGCACGATCGCCCCGGCACACATGGCGCAGGGCTCCAGCGTCACCACCAACGTGCACTGCGCCAGCCGCCATCCGTCGTCGTGCCCCGTATCCTTTAGTGCCGCAGCGGCGGCACGGAGGGCCAGAACCTCGGCGTGCGCCGTGGGGTCCCCGGTGGCTTCGCGTTCATTGTGGCCGGTGGCCACGACGGAGCCGTCGGGTCCGATGATGACGGCGCCGATGGGCACGTCTGTGGTGGTTAGCGCCGCCCGAGCCTGCTCCAGCGCCAACTCCATCCACCGTGCGTGGTGCGCATCATCCCGGATCACCCTCCAACCCTAGCGGAGCAGGCGGGTCGTGCTGGTAGTTTTATTGCATGCGCGTACAGGTAGTCGACCACCCGCTGGTGGCCCATAAGGTCTCGGTTCTCCGGGATAAGAACACCCCGTCCCCCGTCTTCCGGCAACTCACCGATGAGCTGGTGACCCTGCTGGCCTATGAGGCGACCCGTGAGGTCAGGACGACGCAGATCGAAGTCCAAACACCGGTCGCCACGACCACTGGGACCGCCTTCGCCAAACCCACCCCCCTGGTGGTGCCGATCCTGCGTGCGGGGTTGGGCATGCTGGAGGGGATGACCCGGCTGGTGCCCACCGCGGAGGTCGGGTTCCTGGGCATGGCCCGCAATGACACGACGCTGGATATCGTCACCTATGCGGAACGCCTGCCCGATGACCTCACGGGCCGGCAGGTCTTCGTGCTGGACCCCATGCTTGCCACCGGTGGGACGCTGGTGGAGTCCATCAAGTTCCTGTTTGAGCGCGGTGCTTCGGACGTCACCTGCATCTGCCTGATTGCCGCACCCGAAGGCCTGGACCGGCTCGAAGAAATTTATGGGGACGATTCACGAGTCCACCTGGTCCTGGGGGCACTGGACGAGAAGTTGGACGAGAACGCCTACATCGTCCCGGGCCTCGGCGACGCCGGGGACCGGCTCTACGGGTTGGCCCACTAACCGACGATCGCCACCGCCCCCGGCCTAGGGCCCGACCGTCGGTGGTTGTTCCGGCCGGGGAGGGACCTCCACGGCCACTGGCAACCGGACCTCGAACACGGTGTGTCCCGGTTCGCTGGACACCTCGATGGCGCCGCCATGGGATTCGACGATGCCGCGCACGATCGATAGGCCCAGACCCACGGTTCCCTCGGCGCCGGATCGGGCGCCATCGCCTCGGGTGAAGCGGGAAAACACGTGGGGGAGGAACTCTTCGTCAATGCCGTGGCCATCATCGGTGACGGTCAGTACCGCAAGGTGTCCATCGGATGAGCGGAAGACCCCTGTCTCGATCGTGGTGCCCTCGACGGTGTGCTTACGGGCGTTGGAGAGCAGGTTGTTCAGCACCCGGGTCAGTTGCCCGGCATCCCCCCGCACGAGCACCGGTGTATCCGGTAGGGATAACCGCCATTGGTGGCTCGGTGCCGCGACCTGGAAGTCCCGGGAGGTCTCTGCCGCCAACCGGGTCAGGTCCACCTCCGCCGCGACGGGCTTCTGTCCTTCGTCGAGCCGGGCCAGGAGGAGCAGATTCTCGACCAGTGAGCCCATCCGGTGGCTTTGCTCGACCACGCGGTTCAGCGAGGTGCGTCCATCGTCGCTGAGGTGTTCGGTGGCTGCCACGAGTTCGGAGTATCCGCGGATGGACGCCAGTGGGGTGCGCAGCTCATGGGAGGCGTCAGCGACGAAGCGTCGCATCCTGGCTTCGGACTGACGGCGGACCTCGAGTGCCGATTCCACATTGTCCAGCAGCGCGTTCAGGGCATGGCCCATGTTCCCCGCTTCGGTGCCGGGGTCGGCATCGGGGGTGGCGACCCGTTGGGCGAGCCGGACTTCTCCGGCGTCCAGGGGCAGCTCGGCGACCGCACCGGCGACTTTCGAGACGCGTTCGAACTGGAGCAACGATCGGCGCACGATGACCGATCCGATCAGTCCGATGGCCACGAGTCCGGAGGAGGCGACCAGCAGGATGGTCATATCCAGGGCGAAGAGCGTGTCGCGGGTGGTCTCCACCGGAAGGCCCGTGATGAGGATGGCGCTGCTGCCAGCGGTGTCGGCTGCGGAAGGGGCGGCGGTGACGGCCATGAGTCGGTACTTGCCCACCGAGAGGTCCTCGGTCACCGGTGCGGCGTCGGGGGTGATGGCTGACAGCTGCTGGGCGTCGTGCTCGTTCAGTTGCTGACGCTGGCCCATTTCGGGGTCGAGGACGCCGCCGATGAGGATCGTGTTTCCGACGATCCGGGCGTTGAGGGTGCCTGAGCCTTGTCCGGGGGTGTTCAGCGGGTCGGGCATCTTCTGGTCCTGGCTGCTCGGGCTGCCATCGAAGCTCGCCGCACGGTTGGAGGCCTGGTGAAGTTGTTCGTCCAATTGGCTGTAGAGGCTGTTGCTCATCACCGTATGGGTGAAGACGCCGATCACGAGGCAGATCAGGGCCAGCAAGCCGATCAGGGATGCGGAAATGCGCGAGCGCAGGGTCCAGCCGCAGTCTCATATACACATCAGACGCTGCCGACGAATAGAGAGGTGTAGATCTCGGTGGTCGCCGTAACA
>NZ_FUHW01000001.1 GCF_900163545.1 Arthrobacter rhombi | reverse complement strand
AATTCCGCGGGCCTGTGTGCTGATTGCAATTACAGCAAGGAAGCGTCCGGTTGGACGACCGAAACCGTGGCCGGGGACCGGCATACCATGGTGGTCACCACCCCGACCGGGCATCATTATCGGTCCCAGGCGCCACCCTTACCTGGAGATACCAGCTAGGAACCTTGGCTCGGCGAGCGTTTCAGCCCAAAGGTTTGAGTCGGTGGACGTCAGGTAAGGAGGAGATATCTGCGCCGCTGAGCGCCGTCGCCACCCACAAACCCCATCGATAGGGACAGAGCACGTCAGTCTGGACTCACATCCTGAATTCCACTATCCTAGACATGGGTTTTACATAGATCAAATAATTGTTATGTCCGCGCTCGATTGGACGTCCTGTTCCGCGCCCAACACCGACTCCCCAGCGCACCCCATCAGGAAGATCCGTGAACACTAGCTCTCCTCAGCGAAAAATTCGTCCCCTCTTACTGTCGAATGCCGCAGACGCTGGCGGGAATCAGACTTTCGGCGTCACGCTCAATATAGTGACGGTGACGATCCTGGGATTCTCGGCCACACAGGTCGGTCTCCTCAACGCACTCGGCTCTCTGTCGTTCCTTCTCCTCAGCGTGCCACTGGGCATGCTCGTGGACCGGGTCGGCGCGGCACGTGTCCTTGCTATCTCACTGAGCATCAAATTGCTCGGAGCGACAAGTGTCCTGACCTTATTTCTGTCAGGCAACCTGAATGATTTCGCCGCAATGTTTGCTGTGACAGTCGCCGGAATACTCACGGTTGCTTCCGAAAACGCCCAAACCACGATTGTGCCCCAACTCACCGAAGATCAAGGCAAAATCGCGAATGTGATCGCTAAAATGGCGTCGGTTGACATGGCCGCGGGCATCATCTTCCCCGGCCTGACTGGGCTGATTATTGCAACATGGGGAGGCGGCCCCGCCTTGGCTTTGTCCACCGCCATGTTCACCCTCGCTGCCGTAGCGTTCGTCCCGCCCCTCAGGAGGGCCCTCTTAGGCCCCACACGGGATAGGCACCCCGAGAAGTCTCAAAAGATCACCACGTCAGCAAAGGCTTTTATTGCCAGCGCCACCCATGGTTTTTCTACGCTCATAGGCAACCGCGTCCTGCTGGGGATCACACTCTTGACCGCTGCCGGCAACATCGGCCTCGCCATTGGGAGCTCAATCGAACCAATCCTCATCTTGCGAAGCTTGAACTTGGGGGTGCAATTCTTCGGAATTCTCGGCACGGTTGCTGCAGCCTCGGGACTTGCGGCGACCTTTGTGGCACCCAAAGTGGCGAAAATGCTCCCACTCCGACAGCTATTCGGCTGGGGCGCAGTCGCGCAGGCAGTCGTGGCCACACTCCCACTCGCTGCCTACGTCTGGCCCCCTGCGGCCATCCCGTTCCTGATTGGATTCCATGTCTTGTGGGCGGTCACTCTTACTGTGACCAACATCGCCGGAGCCGCGTATACAGCTTCCGCCGTGTCATCGACCTCCCTCGGGCGCACCAGCGCCGCACAACGCACGATCACCATGGGGTCGATCCCGCTGGCGGCACTGGGCGGCGGCCTCCTGGCAGACGTCTTCGGCGTGATCGCCCCACTGACGGTCTGGCCTGCCGTGACCATAGGCGCGGCAGGCCTTTTCTTCCTCGTGACGACACATTCCGCCAAAAGCGAGATTTTGTCATAATTTTCATGCAACTAGATAGGGGACAGTCCTCCGTCATTCAATTCACCAAGTTATTGATTTGTGGTGACAAGTCTTATTTTGTTGATTTTGGAGAGAGTTCTCTTGCTGAAAAGAAGAAAAGAGTTCCCAAATGACCAAGCTGCGCATCCTTGCAGAGATTCATATCGCACAGTCCTTCGTCAGTTCCGGCTATAGCACTCAGTATGGCGGCTCAAGGCCCTGCTGCTAATTGAACTCAGCGTGGGAAGCCGCCCCGAACAGGCGGCTTCCCACGGGCAGGAATTAGCGAGGCTATCAACATCATGTTCACAAAATGGGTCGAACCCCACTTACTCAATCGGTCACGTCACGGCGAGACCAACCATCGTTCCCATGACTATTGCGGGTGTCCCCGGGGGTGCCCCTATCTGGTTCTTCAAGGTCCTGGGCGGTTAGTCCCGGAGATATTCTGACGCAAACTCAGGGCAAGACAAGCCAGACCCGTGGCCAAAGCTGTCGAAGGCTATGGTGCGATGTCCCAGTCCGCCACCACGGCCACGTCATGGCCTGTGCCGCAGGGGGTATGAGCACTGCGACCAACGCGGAAGGTCCGTGCCCCGATTGCAACTCCAGCAAGGAAGCAAGCGGGTGGAGCACCGAAATCGTTCCCGGCGAACGGCATACCACGGTGGTCACCACCCCGACCGGGCATCATGATCGGTCCCGGCACCACCCCTGCCCGGCGACACCAGCTGACCTCTGGTGGCCAGCGGGCCTACAGGTCCAGCTGGGCCCGCAGGTAGGGCGCCGTCCGACTGCCGGGTGCCCCCGCGATATCGGCGGGCGTGCCTTCGGCCATGATCTTTCCGCCATCGTCACCACCGGAGGGACCCAGATCGATCACCCAGTCGGCGGCGGCCACCACGTCCATCTCGTGTTCGACCACGACCACCGTGTTCCCGGCGTCGACCAGCCGGTTCAGTTGGGCCAACAGCAGTTGGACGTCGGCGGGGTGCAGTCCGGTCGTCGGCTCGTCGAGCAGATACAACGTATGGCCGCGCCGGGCCCGCTGCAGTTCGGTGGCCAGCTTGATCCGCTGCGCCTCGCCGCCGGAGAGTTCGGTGGCCGGTTGCCCCAGCCGCAGGTAGCCGAGTCCCACCTGGACCAGGGTCTCCAGGCTGCGCGCGGCAACCGGGACGTCGGCCAGGACGTCGGTGGCTTCGTCAACACTGAGCGCGAGGATCTCGGCGATATTCAGGCCGCGATACCTCACCTCAAGCGTTTCGGGGTTGTACCGGGTCCCGTGACATACCGGGCAAGGCCCATAGCTTCCGGGAAGGAACAACAGTTCGACGGCGATATAACCTTCGCCCAGGCAGTTTTCGCAGCGGCCGCCAGCCACGTTGAAGGAGAACCTGCCAGCACCATATCCGCGCTGGCGCGCCAGCTCGGTGGCGGCAAAGGTCTTGCGGACGGCATCGAAGAGGCCCGTATAGGTGGCCAGGTTCGATCGTGGCGTCCGGCCGATGGGCTTCTGGTCGACCTTGACCAGCCGTCCGATGCATTCTGCCCCGAGGATGGCCTTCACGTGGAGCGTCTCATCGTCGGCAGCAGGGGTCTCGTCTTCCCCGGCGGTATCCGCTGCGGGGGTACGAACCAGCTCACCGACGGCATCGGCAAGCACCCGGCTGACCAACGTCGATTTACCCGAGCCCGAGACACCGGTGACCGCCGTGAGCACCCCCAACGGGATGCGCACGTCGAGGTCGGACAGGTTGTGCAGGCTCACTCCCTGCAGTTCCAGTTCGCCGTCAGGGATCCTGCCCGCGGTACCCCGGCGGGGCCGGTCCTCCGCGTCGAAGAGGAAGGACCGGGTGATCGAGTCTTTGACCTCTTCCAGTCCGTCGACCGGCCCCGAGTAGAGCACCTCTCCGCCGCCTTCGCCGGCCCGCGGGCCGACGTCGACGATCCAGCCGGCCCGGCGGACCACATCCATATTGTGTTCGACGACGAACACCGAGTTTCCTCCGGCCTTCAGTTCCTCGAGCACGGCCAGCAGCGGTTCGGCATCGGCGGGGTGCAGCCCGGCGGAGGGCTCGTCCAGAACGTAGACCACCCCGAACAGCCCGGAGCGCAGCTGCGTGGCGATCCGCAGCCGCTGCATCTCCCCCGGAGACAGTGTGGTGGTCCCGCGATACAGGCTCAGGTAGCCAAGCCCGAGGCCGATCAACACGTCGAGCCGCTCAACCAGGTCGGCGGCGATCGTCGCGGCAACCTCACTGTGCTCCCCCGAGGAACCCGAGGACGGCGCCGCCACGGAATCGTAGTCCTCCTCAGTCAGTTTGGCCGTGGGTTGGAGCAGCTGAGCCAGTTCCCCGAGCGGCAGGCGGTTGATCTCGGAGATGGAACGGCCGGCGAAGGTGACGGCGAGCGCGTCGGCGGTCAGACCGGTGCCGGCGCAGGTGCGACACGGCCCGGACACCATGAACCCGAGGACCTTCTCACGCATGGTCGCCGATTTCGATTCGGCCAGGGTGTGCATCACATGGGACTTCGCACTCCAGAAGCGCCCCTTATAGGGCTTGGCGATGCGGTCGCGTTCCGGGGTGACATGGACGACGGGTTGTTCATCGGTGAACAGCAGCCAGTCCCGGTCCTTTTGCGGCAGCGTGCGCCAGGGAGAATCGACGTCGTACCCGAGTTCGGTGGCAACGTCTCGCAGGTTCTTGGCCTGCCAGGCGCCGGGCCAGGCGGCGATGGCCCCCTCACGGATGGTCAGGGACGGATCCGGGACCAGGGTGTCTTCGGTGACGGTATGGGAGACGCCCAGCCCATGACACACCGGGCAGGCGCCGACCGCAGTATTGGGCGAGAAGGCGTCGGAGTCCAGCCGGGTGGCCCCTTCCGGGTAGCTGCCGGCCCGAGAGTAGAGCATGCGCAACGAGTTCGAGAGCGTGGTCAGGGTCCCGACGCTGGAACGTGAGCTCGGTGAGCCACGACGCTGCTGCAGAGCGACGGCAGGGGGTAATCCGGTGATCGATTCGACCTTCGGAGTATTGCCTTGCTGGATCAGCCGGCGGGCATAGGGAGCCACCGATTCAAGGAAACGGCGCTGCGCCTCCGCGAAGATCGTGCCGAAGGCCAGCGAGGACTTCCCCGAACCGGAGACCCCGGTGAACGCAACAATGCTGTCTCGCGGAACATCCACGTCCACGTTGAGCAGGTTGTTCTCCCGGGCGCCGCGCACCCTGACGAAACCATCGGAAACACTCCGGCCGGGAACCATCTGCGGCCCGGCAGCCGCCTTGGATTCACTCACCCGTCGAGCCTAACAACCTGGTGCCCAAGATTCGGTAAATGACGACGCCGGATCGGTCTTCACCCCTTGCGAAGCGCGTGTCCCACTGGTAGTCCTGAGGGTGTCAGCCCACGACGGCGGACGCCGTCCCAGGGGTCGCGGAAAGGTGGGTCCATCGTGGCCAAGCATGGCGAGGAAGCACACGAGCCGACGGCATCCGAATTGGAGGTCGGGGACGGGCCGAAGGGATGGGCCGCTGGCATTCCCGGCGTCACGCATTCCATGGGTCCGGCGCTGGCACAAATGGGACCGGCACGGACCGCCAAAACCGTCATGAAGCTGAACCAGAAGGACGGCTTCGACTGCCCCAGTTGCGCGTGGCCGGATCCGCATCATCGCAAGACCTTCGAATTTTGCGAGAACGGGGCCAAAGCCGTCACGTGGGAGGCCACCCCGCTGGTCATCGACTCAGCCTTCTGGGCCGAGCATTCAGTCACTGAGCTGCGTGGACGCACCGAATATTGGTTGGGCCAGCAAGGCCGTCTCACCGAACCCGTCTATAAGCCGGCCGGCGAGGACCACTACCGCCCCATCCCCTGGTCCGAGGCCATCAACGTGCTGGCGACCGAACTGAACTCCCTGGAATCCCCCGACGAGGCGGTGTTCTACACCAGTGGGCGTACCTCCAACGAGGCGGCCTTCGCCTACCAGCTCTTCGCCCGCGGCTTCGGAACCAACAACCTGCCGGATTGTTCGAATATGTGCCATGAGTCCTCCGGCTGGGCCATGGGCGAAAGCATCGGCGTCGGCAAGGCAACCGTGGCCTTCGAGGACTTCGAACGCGCGGACCTGATCATCATCATGGGTCAGAACCCAGGCACCAACCACCCCCGGATGCTCACCGAATTGGAGAACTGCAAACTCAACGGCGGTCATATCGTGGCCATCAACCCGCTGCCCGAGGCGGGGCTGCGCCGGTATAAGAACCCGCAGAAGGTCCGTGGCATTATTGGCCGGGGCACCGACATTGCCGACCAGTTCCTACAAATCCGCCTCAGCGGGGACATGGCCCTGATGCAGGCGGTCTCCAAACGGGTCCTGGACGCCGAGGCAGCCAACCCCCGCACCGTGCTGGACCACGATTTCCTGGACCACCACTGTCAGGGGCTGGATAAGCTGCGGGAGCATCTGAGCCACCTGGACGAGGCAACGGTGTTGGAAGCCACCGGCCTGGAATCCTCCGAGATCGACGAGCTAGCCAACCGGTACATGGCCGCCGAGAGGGTCATCATCACGTGGGCCATGGGGATCACCCAGCAGAAAAAGGGTGTCGACACGATCAAGGAGATCATGAACCTGCTGCTGCTGCGCGGGAACATCGGTAAGCCCGGGGCCGGGGCCTCCCCCATTCGCGGCCACTCCAACGTCCAAGGAGACCGCACCATGGGCATTTGGGAGCAGATGCCCGAATCGTTCATGGATGCCGTGGGCCGGGAGTTCAGTTTCGATCCTCCCCGTCACCATGGTTTCGACTCGGTCCAGACCTTCGAGGCCATGCAGCAGGGCAAGGTCAAGGTCTTCGTCGCCTTGGGCGGAAACCTCGTCTCGGCGGTTTCGGACACCGGTGTTGCGGAGGCCGGCATGGCCGGCACCGACCTCACCGTGCAGATCTCCACGAAACTCAACCGTTCCCACACCGTCACCGGCGCCGCGGCGCTGATCCTCCCGACCATGGGGCGCACCGAAATCGACATTCAGGAGTCCGGAGAACAGTTCGTTTCCGTCGAGGACACCGTCTGTGCGGTACACCCGTCCTGGGGCAACGTCGAACCGGTTTCTCATCATTTGCTCTCCGAAACGGCGATCGTCAGCCGCATCGCCCATGCGGTTCTGGGGGAGAAGATTGATGCCGATTGGATCGGGTTTGAGAAGAACTACGACCTGATCCGTGAGCATATTGCTCGAGTCATTCCCGGCTGTGAGAACTACAACCAGCGGATCCGGCGCGAAGGAGGGTTCATCCTCGCCCACGGACCGCGCGACACCCGCACCTTCCCTACCCCTACCGGCAAGGCCATGCTCACGGTCAACGAGTTGGAGTACCTGCAGCGCCCCGCCGGCACGCTCATCCTGCAGACGTTGCGTTCCCACGACCAGTTCAACACCACCATCTACTCCAACAACGACCGCTACCGCGGGGTCCACAAGGGCCGCCAGGTGGTCTTCGTCAACGCCGCCGATCTGGCCCAGTTGGGGCTGAAGGACGGGGACTACGCCGATGTTCATGGGGTGCACGACGACGGGGTGTCCCGGGTGATGCGCCGGTGCCGCCTGATCGAGTACCCGACGACTCCGGGCTGCGTGGCTGCCTACTATCCGGAAGCCAATGTGTTGGTGCCGCTCTCCCTGGTGGCCGAAGCCAGCAACACTCCGGTCTCCAAGGCGGTACTGGTCCGGCTGGAGAAGGTCGCAGCACCGGCCCCGGCGAACGCCTAGCGGCGCCAGCGCGCCCGCGTGTCGGTCGTGCTGGTTTTGCAGGTGTAGATCTTGCCATTGGATCTGCCGACGCCCTTCGCCCCGCGCGGTGAGCAGAAGGCCCCCGGGTGGACCCGACGGGTCGCTGTCTTCGCGGACTTCTTGGCGGCCGGTTTCCGGGCCGTGGTCGAAGGCGTTCCGGCCGGCTTAATCGGCGTGACCTTTGCGGCACGCTGTTTCGGGCAGGAACGAAGGACCCGCGACATCCCCGATTTCTCCGCGGAGGTGACCGCCAGCGCGTATTTGTGCTTCACGCTGATCTGGGTGGCGACGTATTGGCAGCGGAATCGTTTATTCGCCGGCAACCATTCGGCGGCATTTCGGTCGCCCTTGGAACGATTGGCAGAGGCCGCCGAAGCCATCAGGTTCAGCGGGTCGTTGGCGAGGGCTTGCCGTTGCTTCTGGGAGAGCTTCTGCCCACCGGAAATCCAGGCGTTCTTCAGCGCAACCACATGGTCGATATCCACGGAGCCGGCCTTGACCTTCCAGTTGATCGCGCGTCCGGTATAGGCGTCGTCCAACCGGCCGGAAGCCACCTGGCAGTGCTTGCGATCCTTATATTTCACCCGTGACATATCGCGTCTGAGCGTGTCCTGACGCTCATCGCATCTATTGTGGTTGAAATCCTTGAACCCGTTGCCGAATTTCACATTGCGTTGATATCCGGTCGCTGGCGCCTTGCCTTTCACCGGCAGAGCTTTCAGCACCCTGGTCGCCGCCAGCCCGGTGAGCTTGGCACCGGGTGTGACCTTCGTGCGGCCTGTCGATGCCTGAAGTACCAGAGCTGCGCGCTGGGACGTGAGGTTCTCAGGCGAGACCTGGGTTCCTCCCGAGTCCTGTGCCGGGACCATCCCGTCGAAGAAGGCCGTGCCCATCAGTACCGCAGTCAGCCCCAAGGCCACCAGCCAGGCGGTCAGGCGGTGTCGGGTGTTCTTCACGGTCGGGTCCTACCGCTTGGAGGCGCGGTAACCGGCCTTGCGGGCCGCCGAGGTGGTCTTGAAGCACTCCTCGGGCTTGGTCCTGCCATAGAACTGCCCACCCTTAACGTGGTACTTCCATTCCTTCTTGCTGCCGGTGCGGTTTCCCTTCACCGGGTAGCCCGCCGGACAGGAATATCCCTTGTAGACCCGTTTGCTGGAAGCGGAGGCCTTCTTCTTCACCACCAGCGACTGGGTCTTGCTGGTGGTGCGCTGCTTGGCTTTACCGACCTTGTACTTCACGGTCGTCGTGACCCGGTAGGATCCCGCTTTGAGAGAGATGGCTGAAGCACTGCGGGTGAGGGTCTTGCGACCGTGGACGACCTTGAGTCGTTTCGAAACGACTTTCGTCCCCTTCTTCGCGGTCACGAGGGGTTTGACCTTCGCCTTCGCGGAGCCCTTGACCGTCTTATTGGGGATCTTGCGAATGGCCACCGCTGGGGTTGCCTTCTTCGCCGCAACCGAGACAGCAGCCGAGGCAGGAACGGCCTGCGTCACGGCAGCAATCTGAACTCCGGAGAAAACCAATGAAACGGCCGCGGCGAGAGCGGCGAACCCGCTCAGGAACTTCTTCAATTTTCCCCCTGGAATGAGCCCTGGCCCGATGGCCTGGCAGTGCGTCCATTCGCACTTCTGGCCAAATCATATACGAGCTTGACGCAGAATCGTGCAGCTCCGGTTTATCCACCGGATTCCTGCGCGAGTCTCCGCGCTTGGCGCCGTTCAGACACCTCGCCTACCGTGGAGAGCATCACGTCCGCAGTCAGCTTTGATGGAGCGTCATGACCCACCCGGGGAACTACCCTCAGCAGCAGTATCCGCAGCAGCCCTACATCCAGTACGGCGCTCCCCCACCGCGCGGGATGAGCATCGCCTCCATGGTGCTCGGCCTCGTCTCGATCCTGGCCGGCTTCACCGGCATCGTGCCCATCGTCGGGCTGGTGTTGGGGATCATTGGGCTCCGGCGCGAGCCCGCAGGCAGGGGCATGGCCATCGCCGGGATCATCATCAACTCCCTGACCCTGCTGGGATGGCTGCTGTTGATCATCTTCGTCGTCGCCATCGGCGGCATGTTCGCCACCATGGACTACTCCTCGGCCGTCGGCGCATGACCCGGCGTCCGCGCCGTTCCGCACCCTGGCTGGTCGGCGGTCTACTCTCGGCCCTCGTCGTCGGCCCCTTGGCGGTACTGGCCGGCGCCGTGGTGGCGGCCTCGTCCATGGCCGCGAGTTTCTACGGGATCGCCAACGGACCTGGTTCGGGTTCGTTGGTGTTGATCTTTCTGGGCGCCGTGCTGATCCTGGCGGGATGGGTCGCGGCGATCATCGGTCTGTACCGTCTGGCCAGTACGGTCGACGCCCTCGGTGTGGAGCGCTTCGCGCAGTCGATGCCGCCGCCGGCCAATGCCGGACACCGAACCTTCTAAGGCCAGCTGTCCGCCGCGTGCAACGGCAGGTTCCCGGGTGGGCGATAATGGTGGGAGCATCCGCTTCGGCAATCCGCCACGAAAGGCCGCCCCATGAGCACGCTGAAGGAACAACTCCGCCTCGATATGACCGCCCATATGAAGGCCGGTGACAAGTCCGAACTGATGACGTTGCGCAACGTCCTGGGCGAGATCAGCACCCGCGAAAAGGGTGGCAAGACACCGATGGAAATGGACGACCACCAGGTCACCGCACTCCTGCAGAAGGAAGCGTCTCGGCGACGCGAGACCGCCCAAACCTATGCTGAGGCCGGCCAATCCGAGCGGGCCGAGCAGGAAATTGCCGAAGCAGCCTTCATCGAGTCCTACCTGCCGGCACCACTGACCCGGGACGACGTCGTCGCCATCGTGGACCGGGCCATTGCCGACCAGACCATAGACGGGGTGAAGCCGGGGATGCGCCAGATGGGCCAGGTCATGAAGACGGTCACCGCCGAAGTCGCCGGGCGCTTCGATGGCAAAACCACCAGCGCCCTCGTCAAGGAACGGCTGGCCTAGGAGTCCCTCCGGTCGGTTTCCCGGCGGCTCGGATGGTGTCGACGGCGTCTAGCCATGCGGTCCTTGGCAATGCGGCGGGCCTTCATCGGCAACCCGAACCGCCGGTGGGTGTAGATGATCAGTCCGAGCGCGAAACCTGCGGAGGCCATGATCGACAGGGCGGTCCCCCAGCCACCGATCAGCCACCAGTCCTGGGGCCACCGCCACCACTCCGGGGCCGGTGGGCGCAGTCCCCAGACCACGCCGATCGCTAGTAACAGGCACGCACCGGTGGAGCTCCAGAAGATCCGCCAGCGGGTTTTCACGCTTTCGGCGGCCAGCCGGTAGGCCCGCGCCTTGACCGGGTGCATCAGCTTTTCGGCCCACCAATACCGGGTGGACAGCACCGCCAGACCCGCCACGATGCACAACAGCCCGGGGCCGGGAAGGACGAGGGCCAGCAGTCCGACCACAAGAAGCAGCCACCCGGCGATGTTGACGGCCAGGGGCTTGAGCCAAACGTGCACGAAGGTGGAAGCCATTTCCTGCAGTTTACCGGACAGTTCGCCGGGTCAGGAGTTCGGCAACTCCGAAGACGCGGCCCACGGAAGGTAACCTGTGAAGGGCCCATCAACTCGTCTCAGCGTCAACGTACCGGCCCTTTCCGGCACGTTGGACCGAGCAATTCGAAGGACAAACACATGGCAGTCGCCGAATCGCAGCCCCCCTCACCCGAGGCTGGGCTCATTCGGGGTTCGGACGGATTATTACGACCTGCTTGGGCGACCGAGGGCATGCTGCGCGAGTACTACGACACCGAATGGGGGCTGCCGATCCGCGACGAGCAGGGCCTGTACGAACGGCTCAGTCTGGAGGCCTTCCAGTCTGGCTTGTCCTGGGCCACGATCCTGCGCAAACGGGAGAATTTCCGTGCCGCCTTCGCCGGATTCGACCCCGATCGGGTGGCCGGTTTCGGTGAGGACGACGTCGAACGTCTTCTGGGGGATGCCGGCATCGTCCGCAATCGGGCCAAGATCAGGGCCACCATCGGCAATGCTTCCGCGACCCTCAAACTGCGAGAAGAGGAGGGTCTGGCCGCGTTCATCTGGTCCTTCCAACCGGAGGCCACCCCTCGACCGGCCACGATGGATGAGGTTCCCACCACCTCGGCCGAATCCGTTGCCTTATCGAAGGCCTTGCGCAAGAAGGGCTTCTCCTTCGTCGGTCCGACCACCATGTTCGCGCTCATGGAGGCCGTGGGCATCGTGGACACCCACCTGCTGGGCAGCCACCGCCGCGGCAGTTCGGGCGTCTGGCCATGAGCCGTGCTTCGCATCTGAACTGGCGACATCTGGGGTTGGTCGTGGTCGGCGGGGTGTTCGGCACCGCGGCACGTGAAGGCCTCACCCTCGCCTTCCCGGGAATCAACGGCCTGCCCACCACCACCTTGATGATCAACATCTTCGGCGCCTTCCTGCTGGGCCTGCTGCTGGAATCGCTCCTGCGGGCCGGCAGTGACCAGGGTGTCCGGCGGACCCTGCGCCTGATGCTGGGCACCGGGTTCTGCGGAGGGTTCACGACCTACAGTGCCTTCGCCGTCGATGCACGCCTGCTCTTCGACGGCCACTGGCCCCTGGGTGGTCCGGCGGCCGGGGTGGCTCTGATCGCTGCCACCGTGTTAATTGGCGCGGCAGCCACCTGGGCCGGCCTTGCGACCGCCAGCTGGCGACGGCCCCTTCGCCAGGCCGGATCATGACACCACTGCTCTTCATTGCCCTGTCGCTGGCCGGCGGTTTGGGGGCTGGCACCCGGCTCTTCGTCGACGGTTTCGTCAAGTCCCATACCCGGGCCACCTTCCCGCTGGGAACCCTGCTGATCAACGTCTCGGGTTCGTTGGTCTTGGGCTTATTGCTCGGGTTGTCGATGGGCTTCATCGTTCCCGAGCCGGTATATCTGGTCGCCGGCACGGGGTTCCTGGGCGGATACACGACCTTCAGTACTGCCAGCTTCGAATCCGTTCGCCTGCTGCAGGAACGTCGCTATCTGGCGTCACTGGCCAATGGCCTGGGAATGGCCGTGCTGTCCGTCGCGGCGGCCAGCGGCGGGTTCTGGCTCGGTTCCCTCGCTTAGAACCTGCCGGTAGGCTCGGGCCACCAGATGCCCAGGAGTAGTGCCGAAACAAAAGGGGAAGCCACCATGTCAGCTACTTTTTCCACCGGCGATCATGTTTCGTGGAATTCGGAAGCCGGACACGTCAGCGGTGTCATCATCAAAAAACATACGCAGGACGTCGAGTACAAGGGCCATATGCGCCGGTGTTCCCCCGATGATCCGCAATATGAGATCCGCAGTGATCAGACCGAACACCTTGCCATGCACAAAGGGCCGGCGCTGACCAAGATCGCGACGTAGTTCCGATCCCGGCCAACCCCGGCCCCGCTAGTCTGGTCAGGCTCAGCTGTTGGCGATGGCGTCCTTGAGCGAAGCGAGGATCAGCGCCACGGAATCCATGTTCGCGTTCGGCCCCATCAGGCCAATCCGCCAAACGGTCGCTGCATACTGCCCGACGCCTCCACCGATCTCAACGCCGTAGTTTTTCAGCAGGTAGGACCGCACGGCGGCCGAGTCGACGCCCTCGGGTACCTTGACGGTGGTCAGCTGAGGCAACCGGTGGCCTTCGGCGGCGAAGAGCTCCAAACCCATCTCCTGCAGGCCCTTCTGCAGGGCGGCACCAGCATTCTGGTGACGTGCGGTCACCGCTTCGATACCTTCGGCCAGGACACGCTCGATCCCTGCTTCCAGGGAGGCGACCATCGCGACCGGAGCCGTGTGGTGGTAGGTGCGCTGACCACCCGAGGAACCGGTGGTGGCGTAGCCACCGAGCAGGCCCAGATCGAGGTACCAGGACTGCGGCTTCTGCACGCGGCGTTCAAAGGCCCGGTCGGAAATGGTGAACGGTGCCATACCCGGGGCGACGCCCAGGCACTTCTGGGTGCCGGCGTAGCCGACGTCGATGCCCCATGCGTCGGCTTCGATCGGCATGCCGCCGATGGAGGTGACGGCGTCGACGATCAACAGGGCGTCGCCCTTGATGGCGCCCAGTGCCGCGATATCGGAGACGACGCCGGTGCTCGTTTCGGCATGGACTGCCGCAATGACCTTCGGGTTCGGGTGCGCGGCGGCGACTCGTTCGGCATCGACGGGGGTGCCGTATTCGTGGTCGACCCTGACCACTTCGGCTCCCACCCGGGAGGCGACTTCGCACATCCGCTCACCGAAGAGTCCGTTGACGGCAATCACCGCAACGTCACCGGGGTTGATGGTATTCACAAAGGCGGCTTCCATGCCGGCCGAGCCGGTGGCACTGAGCGGAAGAGTCCGCGTGTTCTTCGTCCCCCACAGGGTTCGAAGGCCTTCGCAGGTCCGGTCCATCCGGGCAATGAAGTCCGGGTCCAGGTGTCCCAGCAGTGGCAAACCCAGCGCGGCCGTGGCTTCGGCATACGGGTTGCAGGGGCCAGGGCCGAAAAGGTGGCGGGTGGGGATGATCTGCTGCATGGGGACTCCCTGGGGTTCGATGGCGCGGCGGCAGCCGCAGGACAAGGCCTTCGCCTTCCACCATAGGCACGAAATGTCGCTCAGCGGAATTCGAGTTCCACATAGGCGGTTCCAAAATGTCGGAGGCAGCTGGTGACGTGAAGGTACTGGAAGTGACGGCTTCCGGTCATCATCACCGCACCGCACTCGCGGCGCACCATTTTGGGGAGGAAACATGAACACGAAAACCACATGGGTGGCCCTGGCGCTCGCCACCGGCCTGGCACTGGCCGGCTGCACCACCACGGGCGGCCCGGAGGCCGGCACCGCTGTCGACACGGCCTCCGAGCCGGCTGCGGAAGCCGTGGCGGAGACCACCGAAGACCAGTCCACTGAGGGAGTGGCCGACTTCGGCAGCGCCTGGACCTGGGATGACGGCCTGAAGCTGACCGTCAAACCGGCAGGTCTTTCCGCAGCTGGTCAATACGCCTCAGGTGCCGAGGCTTCCGACGGAAAGATGTACGTCTTCGACGTCACCCTCCAGAACGGAACCCAGGAGATCTTCGATCCAGCGATTCTGACGGCTTCGGTGGTCTACGGGGCGGCAGGGACCCAAGCTGAGGGGGTCTTCACCGAGAAGATCGACGGCTTCTTCCAGGGCAAGGTCCTCCCGGGAAAGAAGCAGAGCACCCGGGTGGCTTTCGGCATCCCCGCAGGAGAGCTCGACGACGTCACGCTGACGTATCTGGTTGATTTCGACCATGAGGACGCGCTCTTCTCCGGCGTACTGGCCCCGTAGTACCGGCGCAGTGACGGTGGGCGGAACCGATGCCTCCGGGTAGCGCATCCGCCCACCACCCGCAATCCCTTTACCGCGCAGGTCAGCCCGGATACGCTCGGCCCATGACAGTGACCCTCAGGACCATCCAAACGGCTCTACCCGAAACGGTCCTGCATCAGGACCAGGTGCGCGATGTCTTCGCAGCCCAGCCCGGCCTGACCCGCTTGGGAGAACGACTGATCACCACCTCCTTCAATTCTTCGGCGATCTCCACCCGACGCACCGCATTGACCGAGCTCAGCCTCGAGCAGACCGAAACCACTCCGGTGTTCTTCGATGCGGCCAACACCCAGCTGCTCAGTCCCAGCACCAAGGTCCGCAACGACGTCTTCACCCGCGAAGCCAAGGCACTGTTCACCGATTCTGCTCGCGCGGCGTTGGCCGCCTGCCCGGATCTGGACCCCGCAGACGTTACCCACGTCATCACCGTCTCCTGCACCGGCTTCTACAACCCGGGCCCCGACTATCAGATCGTCAGGGCCTTGGGCCTGCCCGCTTCAACCCAGCGCTACCATCTGGGTTTCATGGGCTGCTATGCAGCTTTCCCGGCCCTCCGTGCTGCCAAAAGCTTCTGCAAGGCCGAGCCGGATGCGGTTGTGCTGGTCGTCAGCACCGAATTGTGCACCTTGCATGTGCGCAGCTCCAACGACCCGGACACCATCATGGGATCGGCGCTCTTCGCCGACGGCGCCGCAGCAGCCGTGGTCACCTCCCGGCCCGCACCGGCGGGAACCACCTGCCTGGAACTCGATGCCTTCGAAACGGTGTTGACCCCCGTCGGTGAAGAATCAATGGCCTGGAATATTGGTGATGAGGGTTTTGAAATGGTCCTGGGAACCTACGTCCCGCACATTATTGACGACCACATCATCGGGGCGCTGGCCCCATTGCTGGCCCACGATGCATCGCTCGGTGAAGACTATGCGCAGATCACCCACTGGGGTATCCATCCCGGCGGGCGGGCCATCCTCGACAAGGTCCAGAACCGGTTGGGATTGGATGAACGGCAGCTGGAGCCGGCTCGCCGCGTGCTCAACGACTACGGGAACATGTCCAGCGCCACCGTTCTCTTCGTGCTCAAGGACATCTTGGAGACCGTCGCGGAGGCCTCCGACCCCGTCGGCGAGCGCATCTGCTCCATGGCTTTCGGCCCGGGACTCACCGTGGAAACTGCTTTGATGACCGTGGCCCGGCCCGAGGCATAGCCCCCGATGCGCCGCGCCGAGACAGCAACCGAGGAAATGGACCGGCAGGACTGCGACCCGGTGCTGTTATGGCGGACCTACCAGCAGTTCCCGCTGGTCAACGCGGTGGTTTCCGGCTGGCGTGGGGTCTACCGGGAGCTGATCCGGCCGGTCTTGGCCACCGCAGGAGCCTCCACCATTTTGGATATCGGTTGTGGTGGCGGGGATATCACTCGGGCCCTGGCCCGCAGGGCCGGCGCCGATGGTTTCGATGTCAAGGTCACCGGCATCGACCCGGATCCGCGAGCCTACCGTTTTGCTGCTCGACACTCTGCGGGCCGAGACGACGCCAGGGTGTCCTTCGAAGCGGCGAACAGCTCAGATCTGGTGGCCGCCGGACGCCGGTTCGACGTGGTGGTGTCCAACCATGTTTTGCATCACCTCTCCCCCCATGAACTCGAACTTTTGCTCGCCGACACCGAGCAGCTCACCCGTGGTGTCGCCATCCACGCAGATTTGCGGCGTTCACGCGCTGCGTCGCTGCTCTTCGGCGCTGCCACCTTGCCGTTGGCCGGGACCTCGTTCATTCGGCGCGACGGACTGACCTCCATCCGCCGCAGTTACCTGCCCGAGGAACTGCAGTCAGTGGTCCCGGGGCGCTGGCAGGTGCAGCCGCGCCGTCCGTTCAGGAACCTACTCATCCACCGTCCGGAACCCCTGCCGTGATCGATGTGCTCATCATCGGTGCCGGTCCCTCGGGGCTGACCCTGGCCATCCTGCTCAACCAATCGGGTCTCACCGTCCGCGTCGTCGAGGCCCGCGACACCCCGCGGGAGCATTCACGGGCCATCGGCATTCATCCGCCCGCAGTCGACGTCCTGCAGGCAGCAGGCGTCGCCGCAGCAGCCATCGCCTCCGGGGTCCGGATCCGCACGGGGCTGGGACTGAGTTCCGGCAGCCGAATCGCCGCCCTGGACTTCGCTGTTCTGCAGGGCCCGCACCCTTTCATCCTCTCCCTCCCCCAGGCCAAGACAACCGAACTCCTGCGGGCACGGCTGCAGCAGCTCGACCCACAAGCCCTGATCGAAGGCCACGAATTGATCACCTTCCGGCAGGAAGACCGCGGCATCCAGGCCACGGTCAGCGGACTGGCCGCCCCGGTATCTGCCAGCTATCTGGTGGGAGCGGACGGGGTGGATTCCACGGTCCGTACGCTCGCTGGCCTACCTTTTGCCGGGAGCCGTTACCGCGACCACTATGTGATGGGGGACTTCCCAGACACCACTGACTTTGGTGCCACCGCAGCCCTGTTGCTGCACGCCGAAGGAATCGTTGAGTCCTTTCCCCTACCCGAGGGCCTACGCCGGTGGGTCGCCTGGCATCTGCCGGCGGATACGACCCCGCTGAGCAGGCTCGTTGAACGCCGCACCGGTTACCGGGTCGATGATGGGGCCGCCACGATGTCCAGCAGATTTCGTTGCTCACGTCGGTCGGTGGCGAACATGGTGTGCGGACGGGTCATCCTGATCGGTGACGCAGCCCATGAGGTGAGCCCCATCGGTGGGCAAGGCATGGCGTTGGGGCTGCTCGACGCCGCAGCACTGGCTCCGTTACTGACCCACTCCTGCTCGGCAGGTCCGGCCCGGATGGCCGCGCTGGCAGACTTCTCAGGGGACCGATTGCGTGCCGCGGCCAGGGCTGGCCGGCAAGCCCACCTGAATATGGCCTTGGGGCGTCCGCTGCCCCCGGTCCTCCACGGGCTGCGGGGCAAAGCGATCAGGGTGGTGGCCCGCAGCAGAGCATTGACCGATGCCGTGGCTCGCCGGTTCACCATGAGCCGAGGCTTCCGCTGATGACCACCTTTCAGGCCGACGGGGTGGACTTCTCCGGCGGATAGGTGATCGTGGTTCCTTCCACCTGGGCGAAGGACGTCAACGTATGGGCTGTGGCCTTGGTGGGGCTGAAAATATCCAGTACCTCGAAGCCCCGAACCAGCATCGCGTCCCCGATCATCGAGCGGTGGCAACGCCAGGGGACGGCTTCGGCACACATGATCGCCACCGGGCGCTCTGCGGTGCTGGCCACCAGCTGCTGGATTCCGGCGTCGAACTCCGGGGTCTGCATGTAGTCCGCGTAGCCGCGAAAGGATGCGTTGCGCCAGCCGGTATTCGGTGAGGCCTTCGTGGTGTGCCGAAGACCACCCAGGCTCTCAATCCGCTGGTAGTCCAGACCGTACCCGGCCAGGCTAGCCGGCAGCTGATCGATACCGAACTGGGGATTATGCCGAGATTTGGGCACGGTGCGCACATCGACGATCCGTTGCACACCATGGGCCCGGAGCAGCTCGACGAACTCCTCGACCGGATGCGTGGAATGTCCGACCGTGTGGAGGGTGGGAGGCGGGGCTGCAGCCGCTGGGGTGTTCATGGCTCCATCATGTCAGCGTTGATTCTCCACGACCAGCAAGGGATTTCATCTGCTTGACGCTCGTCACGTTACTGATATTCTGACCTGCATGAGCTGCCCTTACTCGCAAGACACCCCCGAAACCCCCGGCACCGATACCGGCGAGCGCGATATCGAAGAGACCGTACGCACCGACTTCCGCAACGAGATGTCCTACGGCGGGTATCTGGATCTGGATAAGGTCCTGCACGCCCAGCACCCCCATAGCAATCCCGAACACCATGATGAGCTGCTGTTCATCATCCAGCACCAGACCAGCGAACTCTGGCTCAAACTCGTGCTCCACGAGCTCGTCGAGGCCCGACGCCTCATGGACGCCGACGATCTGGGCAAGGCCCTGAAGTGCCTGGCCCGCGTCAAGCACATCCAGAAGGTGCTGACCGATCAGTGGTCGGTGCTGGCGACCCTCACCCCGCGCGAATACGCCCAGTTCCGCGACACCTTGGGCTCGGCCTCCGGCTTCCAGTCCTGGCAGTACCGTGCCGTGGAATTCATTCTGGGAAATAAGCACCGCGGCATGCTCAAGGTCTTCGAATCCCATCCCGAAGCCCACGCCATGCTCAGCCAGCTCCTCGAGGAACCCACCGTCTACGACGCGTTCCTCGCCGCACTCTCCCGCGCCGGATACCCCATCTCCGAAGAGATCCTGCACCGCGACTTCTCGAAGGCCTGGGTGCTGCACGAGGAACTCATCCCCGTGTTCAAGGAGATCTACGAAACCGAGGAGACCCGCTGGGGCTTCTACCAGGCCTGCGAGGACCTGGTGGACCTCGAGGACAACTTCCAGGCCTGGCGCTTCCGGCACCTGCGCACCGTCCAACGCACCATCGGCTTCAAACGCGGCACCGGCGGCTCCTCCGGCGTCGACTTCCTGCGCCGCGCCCTCGACCTGACCTTCTTCCCCGAGCTCTACGCCGTCCGTACCGAAATCGGCAACTAGCCCGAAAGGCCCCCTCCGCATGAGCACCTCCCCCGCGTCCCCGACCAGCGACGAGCTGGACACCGCCGATCCACTCGCCGTCTACCGCGACCGCTTCCTGGTCCCCGCAGCCGATCCCGCCCGGCCGCTGACCGCCTACCTCGACGGCAACTCGTTGGGGCGGCCGTTGGCCGCCACGGCCGAACACCTGGCCACCTTCGTCCGCACCGAATGGGGTGCCGGGTTGATCCGCAGCTGGGATGAGCAGTGGATGGACGAGCCCACCGTCCTGGGAGACCGCCTCGGAGAGGTCGTGCTCGGTGCCGCTGCCGGCCAGACGCTGGTCGGCGACTCGACCTCGGTCCTGCTCTATAAGACGCTGCGGGCGGCGTTGGACCACCAGCAGGGAACCGACCCCCGGCGTTGCGAGATCGTCATCGATGCGGGGAATTTCCCCACGGACCGCTTCATCGTCGAGGGAATTGCCGCCGAACGTGGGGCGACCCTACGGTGGATCACTCCCGATCCAGCGACGGGGGTGACCAGCACTGACCTTCAGCAGGTCCTCTGCGAGCGCACCGCCGTCGTGCTCCTGAGCCATGTGGCCTACCGTTCGGGCTACCTTGCCGATGCCGAAGCCCTCACCGCCCAGGTCAAGGGCGTCGGTGCCCTCATGGTGTGGGATCTGTGCCATTCGGTCGGAGCCGTTCCGCTGCACCTCGACGCCTGGGGCGTCGATCTGGCCGTGGGATGCACCTATAAGTACCTCAACGGAGGTCCCGGCTCCCCCGCGTTCGCCTACGTCGCTTCGTCGCTTCATTCCACGCTCCGCCAGCCGATCTGGGGCTGGATGGGGGCCGCTGACCCCTTCGGGATGACGGAGACCTATGAACCGGCCGGCACGATCCGTCGTTTCATCACCGGGACTCCGGCCATTCTGGCCATGCAGCCGCTCAAGGACATGGTGGAGCTCATTGCCGAGGTCGGCATCGAGGCCATCCGCACCAAATCGGTGGAACTGACCGAGCATGCCATCCGGCTGTGCGAGGAGCGGCTGTCCCCCCACGGCGCCCGGCTGGCCAGCCCCCGTGATCCCGCGCAGCGTGGTTCCCACGTCACGGTGGACCACCCTGACTTCGCCGCGGTCACCACCCAGCTCTGGGAACAGGGAGTGATCCCCGACTTCCGCCCACCGAACGGCTTGCGCATCGGCCTCTCGCCCTTGAGCACCAGTTTCTCCGAACTCGAGGTGGGTGTCGAGGCGATCGCCGCCGCGCTGGCCGACATGAAATGAGTGCCGTCCTCGACGATATGGACTCCCGGCCCGGGAGTACCACCTCGTTGCTGCGCACCATCATCGGCCTGTACCTGCGTGGCGCCGGGGGGTGGATGTCCTCGGCCCAGCTGCTCACCCTGATGGAGGCCGTCGACGTGTCCCCGGCACTGACGCGCACCGCGTTGACCCGGTTGCGACGCAAGGGAGTCCTGGACGCCGCCACGCGGGACGGTGTTTCCGGCTATGCCGTCGGGGAACGGGCCCGGCAGATGCTCGAACGCGGTGACCGCAGAATTCACGAACCGCGGGCCATGAACGTCGATGACCCCTGGTGCCTGATCTCCTTCACGGTGCCAGAAACCGATCGTGGGCTGCGCCATCAATTGCGCCGCCGGCTGTATTGGATCGGTTGCGGCACCGTCGGGCCGGGACTCTGGATCTGCCCGCAGTACCTGCAGGCCGAAGCCGAGGAGATCCTCCAGGACCTGGGTCTGCGCGAACGTGCCGTGCTCTTCGAGACCAAACGCCCCCAAACGGCAGGCCCGCTCGGCGAGGCAGTAGCCGACTGGTGGGACCTCGACGAGTTGGCGGGTTTGCACCGCGAGTTCCTCGGCCAGCAGCGCGATGTTCCGGAACTGCCGCCCTCCGAGGGGTCGAGCGCCTTCGCCACCTATCTGCACTGCATCGATAGCTGGCGGATCATTCCCTACCGCGACCCGGGCCTGCCGCAGGACTGTTTGCCGGAGGATTGGCCGGGGACCGCCAGTAGCGCCCGCTTCCTCCAACTCCGGAACGCCTACCGGCCCGTGGCGCTGGCCTACGTCCAGTCCATCACGACGATCCCTGCCCACGCCTAGGCCCTGCCCCGTCCCCAGGAATACCCGGGGTGCTCCTCCGCGCGAGGAGTAGCGTGTGGCCATGACGCCCACAGGACTTGCCGCCCGGTTCCTCGCCTTGCATCACGGCCCGACGCCGCTACTGCTCGCCAATGCCTGGGATGCGGGGTCGGCACGGCTCTTTGCCTCGATGGGTTTCCTCGCACTGGCCACCACCAGTAGCGGATATGCCGCCTCGCTGGGCCGTCTCGACGGTCAGCTCACGCGCGACGAAACGCTCGTGCATGCTGCGGAACTGGTGCAGGCGACGGAGCTGCCGGTGAGCGCCGACCTTGAAAACGGGTTCGCCGACGAGGCCTCGGCCGTTGGACGGACTTTTGAGCTGGCAGCACATATCGGGCTGGCCGGCGCCTCGATCGAGGACTTCACGGGGGACACCGAATCCCCCATCTACGGGATCGAGGCCGCTACGGAGCGGGTGCGTGCCGCGGCCGAAGCATGCCACCGCGGGCCGGCCCCGCTGGTGCTGACCGGCAGGGCAGAGAATTTCCTGCATGGTCGCCCCGATCTGGCCGATACCATCCGTCGGCTCCAGGCCTATCAGGAGGCGGGTGCCGATGTGCTCTACGCCCCGGGCCTGACCCGGCTTGCTGACATCCGCTCGGTCGTGACATCGGTGGATCGGCCGGTCAACGTGCTCGCGACGGCCCAGACGCCCGAGGTCTCGGCGTTGGCCGCCATCGGTGTTGGCCGCGTTTCGGTCGGCGGCTCCTTCGCCTTTGCCGCCGTCGATGCCGCGGCAGCGGCGGCCCGGGAGTTCTTCGAGCAGGGAACCTACCAGTACACGGCACATTCGAAAACCGGTCAAGGCATCGCTTCACGAGTCTTCGGCCCCTGAGCCCAGACGCACGAAGTGCCCGCACGGTGAACCGTGCGGGCACTTCGGGGTCTTGACGAACCAGCGGCGGTTCACCATTGGGGGGAAAGGCGAACCGCCGCTGCCGTCTGGCGGGAGCAGGGCCCCCGCAGTTCAAGTTCCGAGGCTAGGCCCCGGGACCGACCTACTTACTTGGTCGGCAGGTTCAGGCTCTGGCCCACCATGATGACGTTGGGGTTCGAGACCGAGGCGGTGTTGACCGAGTACAGGCTCTCCCAGTTGTTCAGGCCCTGGGCGTTGGCGATCTTGGACAGCGTATCGCCGGCCTTGACCGTGTAGTTCTTGCCCGAATCGGCGGCCTTGACGGTGGCAACGTGCTTAGCGGTCGACTTGACCTGCTGCTGCGGCGCGGCCTTCTGGACCGGAGCCTGAGCTGCGTGCTTCGGGGCAGCCTTCTGGACCGGGGCCTGCTTCTGGACCGGAGCCTTCTGCGTGGTCTGGGTTGAAGCAGGCTTCGGGGCGGGCTTGGTGTCCGCCTTCGGGCCGGCCGGAGCCTTGCCGGAGATACCCAGCTTGGCCGAGCATGCGGGCCATGCGCCCCAGCCCTGGGCGGCCTGGACCTTCTTGGCTACGCGGATCTGCTCGCCCTTGCTGGCGTTGTTGGCCGCACCGGAACCGCCGAAGGCCTTCCAGGTGCTGTTGGTGAACTGCAGTCCACCCTTGAAGCCGTTGCCCGTGTTGATGGACCAATCGCCACCGGACTCGCACTGGGCCAGTTTATCCCAGGTGCCTGCAGGGGCTGCGGAAGCGGGAGCTGCTCCGATGCCTGCTGCTGCGCCGGCCAAAGCCAGGGCTGCTACGCCGCTGGTTGCGCCGATGCGGGAAATCTTCGAAAACTTTTTGCTGTTCTGCTGGATCACAGTTTCTCCAGGGGCCACCTGTGCGCTCCAACCGTCCCCGGCCCTCATTGCGCGATCGTCCGGCGTCGATGTCGACTCCAAATTCAGTGGGCAGTCAGGTGGACGATCGAAAGGTACCTGCTCTGCACTCCGTCTTGCACCACCCCGAACGGCGAGGTGTTATCAAAACGTGACTTGATTACGATAACTGCACGAAGGGGGTCCGCGTCAACTACAGACGACCTCCAGCGGGGTGATACACAAAAAATTGACAACCGAAACCCCGTGTTCTCGCGGCAAAATCGACGTACCTGTGATTCCTGTGAGTCTCGGAGCGGGCCCGCCGCAGGACGCCGAACTGGATGTTCAGGCCCTTTTCTGCCCCACCACATCCGTCATCCGACCGTTATCGACGTCTTAGGTCACGGCGCCGTGACCTTCAGCAGCGTCCCAGCACATGCCGCAACGCCGCCTCAAGGTCCGGCTCGCGGAACGCGTAGCCGAGTTCCTCGATACGCCCAGAGGATCCCCGCTGGTCGGATTGAACGAGCTCGCGGGCTCCCTGGCGGCCCAGGAGCAGTGCCGGACCAAAGCCAGGGACCGTGACCGCCGCCGGGCGGTTGAGCACCCTGGCCAGCGTGGCGGCATAGTCCCCGGCGTCGACCGGATGCGGTGCGACGGCGTTAACGGGGCCTGAGACCCGGTCCTCCAGGGCGGCATGGGCGAAGATCCCTACGACGTCGTCGATGCCGATCCAGCTCTGCATACCTGCCCCAGCCATTCGCCCTCCCAGACCGGCGACGAATAACGGCAATAATTGCTGCAGCATTCCGCCGGCTGGGGTCTGGACCAGTCCGGTGCGCACGTTGACGACACGCACCCCGGCACGGGCCGCTGGCTCACAGGCGGCTTCCCACGCGGCACAGACATCGGCAAGAAAGTCGGTTCCGGGCGGGCATTCCTCGGTCAGTTCCGTCGGCGCTTGCGCCGGACGGGCTTCTGGAGAGGCCCCGTAGTAGCCCATGGCCGAGGCTGCCACCAGGGTACGCTGGCGCCCATCGCCCGACAGATCGGCCAGCGTCCGGGCGATCAGGGAGGTCCCCACGGTCCGCGAAGCCATGATCCGTTGTTTGGCTGCCGCAGTGAATCGTCCACCGATCGGATGCCCTGCCAGGTGGATGACGACGTCGCAGCTCGCCAGGGCCTCGGCATCGATCCGTCCAGCATCCGGGTCCCAGGAAATCTCGTCAGCACCCTCGGCTGGCCCCCTGACCAGCCGGAATACTTCGTGTCCACCTCCCCGGAGCAAGGCGCGCAGCTGGGTACCGATGAGTCCGCTGGCACCAGAGATGGCGATGCGCCGAGGGAGTGCATCGGGCCCGGAATGCCGGGAATGGAAGAGGAGATCACCGATGGCTTGGCGTTCGCGGTATCCGAACAGGCGGTTGAGCTCGGCATTGAAACGTTCTTTCCCCCAACCAGTGAGCCGGCCCAAGGGCCCGGAGCTGGTGGTTAGCGGAAGTTCATAGGAGACGGAATCGCGCATGAGGGTTCCGCCGTCGTCCTCTTCGAAGACATGCTCGTGCCGCCAGGAGGCCAAAGGGCCGGATTCCATGACGTCGGTGAAACTGTGCCCGGGGACCAAACCGACGTGTCGGGCATGCCACGGGATTTCGGGCTTGGCCCAGCCGGGCAGATGCAGCGGGCCGGCGACGGCGCCGACGGCCGGCCCCAGCCCCAGACCCAACTGGCCTGGCGCCCCGATCCCGATCACTGCCCTGGAACCAACGTTCAGTCCGTCGCTGGGCTCCGCGTGGACGCTGCCCGAAAACGGTGCGAGCAACCTCACCAGTGCGCCGGGGCGGGAAAACCAGGCGAAGGCCTCCTCACGGGGAACCGGCAGGCTGGTGGTGAATTCGAAGTCCGATCCAAGAATCTCCATGTCCCGAGGCTACGCGCCCTCCCCCGGCGGCCACCATTGCCTGCCCCCGGTATCGGTTCGCGCCTGCACTGCTCAGCTGACGGCGGCGCCGAGGGAGAGCAGTGCCCCATAGGCGCAGGCGAGGATCACCAGGGCGAATCCGCCCAACCAGATCACTGCTGGCACCCCGGTGGTCCTGGCCAGGATGTAGGCGTCCGAGCTCTCCAGCCGACGCCGTTTGGCGTGGACCGCGGCGACCTTGAACCAGTCCTTCACCGCACCAACCACCAGGGCAATGCCCAGGCAGACCACGACGTAGGCGGAGAATTCGCGGTCGGAGAAGAGCACCAGCAGTTGCGCCAGAATGGCGCAGCCGACGGCGATGGCGACGCCAACCAGGTTGCGGATGAAGAGCAAAGCCACCAGCAACAAAATCGCCCCGATGGACAGTGCGGCCCCAGCCCATCCCGAGGCCGCCGCCCAGATCATCGCGGCTCCGGCGACCGCCGGGGCCGGGTAACCCCAGAACCCCGACCAGGCGATCCCGGCGCTGCCCCGGCCAACGCTGACTGTTTCGCCGGAATGGTTCAGGTTCAGCCGGATGCCGCGGACAATCCTGCCGGTCATCAACGCTGCCAAGGCGTGGCCCAGCTCATGAACGAACGTGACATAGAGGCCGAACCAACGCCACGTAACCCGCGGGACGGAGAGCGCGACGGCGGCGGCGATGATCAGGACCAGTGTCAGGGCCTCGGCGTGGAGGGACGGGCCACGGGTGAAACCGATCACGAGGGCCTGCCACCAGGAATCAACGGAAATCTGCTCAAGCATGGGTTCGAGGGTAAGGCACCGGGCTGTGAAGAACGTCCTGAGCACAATCGTCATCTGATCGTCATGTTGTGGTCCGCCTCCCCGCAGCTGCAGTACTTAGGCTGGTAATCCAGCATCTTTACTCAGGAGTATTTTGTGCACGACCCCACGCCAGCCGGCCTCGATCGACCGACGCTTCGTTCCCGCCTGTTCTCCCGCCCCCGGACCGTGCTTCTTGCCGGGATTGCCGTGATCGCGGTGACAGCAGGAGCGACTCTCGTCGGTGGGCAGGGACAGACGGAAGATCAGACCCCGCTCTTCTCGGACGGCTTCCCGATGGCGCGCCCGATGGCAGCCAGCGATGCCCAGGCGGTCACGTTCTCCGTGGTCGGGGACTCCATCACCGCCGACCACGCCTATCCGGAACAGGTTTCCCGGCGGATCGTCGGCGAGCGTTCCTGGGCCGTCTTCGCGCAGGAACCCGGTACGTCCTTCGTCGGAGGGTGGGCGTTGGGGGGCGCCACCACAGCGGATATGTTGGCCGGCTACTCCCCCGTTTCCTCCGATGTGCTGGTGGTCATCGCCGGGACGAACGATATTCGTGCCGGGGTCCCCTTCGAAAGGATCGGGGAAAACCTCCTGGCCATCGTGTCCCGGTCCGATTCGGACCGGGTGCTCGTCTCCTCAGTCCCCCCGCGGGACGAATTCCGTGCCCGGACCGTCGAGTACAACGCGTGGCTGCACGATTTCGTCCTCGAGCAGGGCTGGGGCTGGATCGATGGATCCCGTGGCCTGCGCGATTCGACCCACCCCGAGGTCTACGCCGCGGGCCTGAGCTACGACGGGACCCACCCCACGGCTGAGGGAGGCCAGATCCTCGGCTCGGCAGTCCAGGCTGCGCTGAGTACCCAGCCCACCGCACAAGACACGGCAGTCGATCTGCCGTAGCTCAGGGCGACCGCTCTCGGGCTCGGATCCTCAGACGAAATCAGGGGCGGCAGGGTCCGCGTCCAACGCAGACCCTGCCGCCCCTTGCGGCCTCGAAGGTTCCTACTGCATGGATTCGAGTTCGCGACCCTTGGTTTCGGTAACGAACTTGAAGACGAAGAAGAACGACAACAAGGCAAAGAGCGCATACAGCCCGTAGGCGAAGACCAGTCCGGCATCCGCCAGCGACGGGAACGTCGTGGTGACCAGGAAGTTGGCCAGCCATTGGGCGGCAGCTGCGACCGAGAGAGCCACGGCACGCATCTTATTGGAGAACATCTCACCCAGCAGCACCCAGACCACCGGCCCCCAGGTCGCGCCGAAAGCGACGACGAACAGGTTGGCGGCGACGAGTGCGATCATGCCCCAAGGCTGCGGCAGCGACACGTCGTCGCCGCTGCCCATCGACTGGCTGAAGGCGATGGCCATCACGCCCAGGGCGACGGTCATGCCCGCTGAACCAGCCAACAACAACGGCTTACGGCCGATCTTGTCGACCAGCAGGATGGCCACGATGGTCACCAGGATATTGGTGACCGAGGTGATGACGGTGATGGTGAACGAGTTTTCCTCGGTGAACCCGACGGACTTCCACAGGCTGGTGGAGTAGTAGAAGATCACGTTGATCCCCACGAACTGCTGGAAGACCGAGAGCAGGATGCCGACCCAGACGATCGGCAACAACCAGCCCTTGCCTCCCACGAGGTTGCGCAGGCCCTGGTTTTTCTCGGTGCTGATGGTGGACTTGATCGAGGCGATCTTCTCATCGACCTCGTCACGGCTCTTCAACCCGACGACTTCGTGCAGGACCTTGGCGGCCCGGGCCAGCTGGCCCCGGGCCACGAGGTAGCGGGGGGATTCGGGGATCTGCCAGGCCAGCACGCCGTAGATCACTGCCGGGACGATGCCGGCCAGGAACATCCAACGCCAGGCGTCGAGGCCGAACCAGCCCACCCCTGAGGCACCTCCGGAGGTCGCTGCGATGAACGCATCGGAGAGCAGGGCGACGAAGATGCCGAGGACGATGGCCATCTGCTGCAGCGAAGCCAACTTGCCGCGGCTATGGGCGGGGGCCACCTCGGCGATGTAGGCGGGGGCCAGGACCGAGGCCATACCCACACCCAAGCCACCAATGAAGCGCCAGATGATCAAGTCGACCTCGCTGAAGGCGAAACCGGATCCTGCCGCCGAAACGGTGAACAGCAGCGCGGCGACGATCATGGCTCGCACGCGGCCCTGCTTATCGGCGAAGGGGCCGGCGAACCATGCCCCGACCATGGCGCCCAGTAGCGCACAGGAGACGGTGAAGCCCAGCAATACACCGCTGAGTTCGAACTGTTGGCCAACGGCGTCGACGGCACCGTTGATCACGGCACTGTCGAATCCAAAAAGGAATCCGCCCAATGCGGCGACGATGGAAACCATCACCACTTTTGTCGGCGTCGAGTCATGTTCTGTTGAGGCGCTCATGCCCGCAATCGTACGCCTTTGCCCGTCGCCCGGGCAGAGGCTGGCGGGCCCCGAAATACCGGGAAACATGAGCTCGATCACCCGCCGCCCCGGGGCAGGCACCACGGGGAAGAGGCCTGCCCCGGGGCCAACCGGGTAGCGAGGATCCACGGATCGCCCTCGGCGCCCCCGAATCTAAACATCATCACGAATCGCAATTT
Organism: Arthrobacter rhombi; assembly: GCF_900163545.1. Classification (GTDB taxonomy): domain Bacteria; phylum Actinomycetota; class Actinomycetes; order Actinomycetales; family Micrococcaceae; genus Arthrobacter_H; species Arthrobacter_H rhombi_A. The sequence goes on along the minus strand of NZ_FUHW01000001.1, from coordinate 20,941 downwards.
CTTCTTGAGTAGCAATCAACTAACTTGCCATGATCGCAAGTCGTGATTTACTGTGAGTCTCATGCCGACCTCCAGACCTTCAGCCGAGACGCTGGCAGAACGTGCCCGCCATGCCATCCATCATTCGGGTCTGGCTCAACGCGATGTCGCAGCACTCATCGGCATCGACGAAACCAAGCTCTCCAAATCGCTGAAGGGCGTCAGGCGTTTCAACCCCGAGGAACTGACCCTGTTGGCCACCAACACGGGCGTCACCGCCAACTGGTTGATCTCCGGATCGGATTCCGCCGCGGGAGCCTCGGTGGCCCCCTCAGCGCGTATGTTGCCCACCCAGCACCGAGAAGACTCGACCTCTGCCCGCAAGCGCCGGCTCATCATTGAACGTGCCTGGTGGCTCTTCGCCGAGAAGGGCCACGCCAATGTCAGGGTCTCCGATATCGCCAGGGAAACCGAGATATCACCGGCTTCGGTGCACTACTACTTCCCCACGAAGCTGGAGATCTTCGCCGAGACGCTGCGCTACTCGGTCAAGCTGGCCTTCGACCGCCAGGTCACCGAGTTGCACTCCATCCCTGATCCCGTCCAACGGCTCAAGCACTTGATTCGCCTCCAACTCCCCGAAGGGGTTGCCGGACGAGCCGAATGGTCGATCTGGTTGCAGACCTGGGGCCAGGCCGCTGTGGATCCGAGCCAACGCGATAACCATTCACATGGCTATGAACGGTGGCGGCAAACCGTCGAAGGCATCATCACCGACGGCCAGCGCAGCGGAGTGTTCAGCTCGGTCAACGCGGCCGATCTGACCTTGGACATCACCAGTCTGATGGATGGGCTGGGCATCAAGGTCCTGACCGGCATGCTGACTACCGCTCAAATGCAAGAACACATCGAAAATTTCATTGACCGCACCATTGTCACCTCCGAGGAGTCATCCCATGAACCGTAAAGTCATTGTCACCTGTGCCCTCACCGGCGCAGGGGACACCACCGCCAAGAGCGAATACGTCCCGGTCACCCCCGATGAAATCGCCGCCGATGCCATCGCCGCCGCCCGGGCCGGCGCCTCGGTCGTCCACATCCATGTGAGGGATCCCGAAACCAAACAGGGTTCGCGCGACACCGCGCTCTACCGTGAGGTCGTCCGCCAGATCAAGGAATCGGACGTCGACCCGGTCATCAACCTCACGGCCGGCATGGGCGGGGACCTGGTGGTCGACCCTTCCGAGCCGACGGTCCAGCTGCCGGGCACCGATCTGGTATCGGGTCTGGAACGGCTGGCCCACGTCGAGGAACTGCGCCCTGAGATCTGCACCATCGACTGCGGTTCACTGAACTTCGGCGAAGGCAGCAACCTCTACGTCTCCACCCCTGACATGCTTCGCGAGGGCGCGGCGCGCATCAAGGAACTGGGCGTGAAACCGGAGATGGAAATCTTCGACACCGGCAACCTCTGGTTCGCCAATGTCATGGTCGAAGAAGGGCTGATCGCCCCGCCGCCGCTCTACCAGCTCTGCATGGGCATCCCCTACGGTGCACCCGTGGATCCGGCGCTGCTCCAGGCCATGGTGAACCTGCTGCCCGAGGGTGCCCAGTGGACATCCTTCGCGATCGGCCGCAACCAGCTGCCCTGGGTCGCCCAGTCGGTGCTGCTCGGCGGTCACGTCCGCGTCGGTTTGGAAGACAACCTCTACCTCTCCAAGGGCGTGAAGGCCACCAACGCACAGTTGACCGAACGTGCCATCGACATCGTCACCGGCATGGGTTCCTCCGTGGCCACCCCCGACGAAGCCCGCGAAATCCTCAAGCTCGAAAAGTAAGGCCTGATCCATGAGCAACTACCCCAACATGCACGACGTCGAAACGGTGGCCTGCGTGGGCATCGGCACCATCGGTGGCGGCTGGGCCGCCTACTTCCTGTCCCGCGGTTTTCGCGTCCAGGCATGGGATCCCTCCCCCGATGCCGGTGACAAGCTCGCCGCACTGATCGATGCCGCCTGGCCGGCACTGACCCAGCTGGGTCTGGCACCGAACGCCTCCAAGGACAACTGGTCGGTCCACGCCGAACTAGCCGACGCCGTGGCCGGTGTCGGCTTCATCCAGGAAAGCGCCCCCGAGGACCTGGACCTCAAATCGGATCTGCTGGCCCGGATCGACGCGGTGACCGACACCGACGTCGTCATCGGTTCCTCCACCTCCGGCTACGGGATGAGTGAAATGAACCAGCGTGCGGCCCACCCCGAACGCCTGGTCGTCGGCCACCCGTTCAACCCGCCGTACCTCATTCCCCTCGTGGAGGTCGCCGGCGGACGGGGCACCGCTCCCGAAGCCGTGGCGTGGGCCTCGGAATGGTATGACTTCATCGGCAAATCGGTGATCACCATGGACCGGGAGATCCCGGGCTTCATCGCCAACCGCCTGCAGGAGGCGCTCTGGCGCGAGGCCCTGCATATGATCGATAACGGCGAGGCCACCGTCGAGCAGATCGATCTGGCCATCACCGACGGTCCGGGCCTCCGTTGGCCGATCCAGGGCCCGATGCTCACCTTCCATCTGGCCGGTGGGCCAGGCGGCATGGCCCATATGCTGGACCACTTCGGCCCCTCGCTGAAGTCCCCGTGGACTCGGCTCGAGGCCCCGGAACTGACCCGGAAACTGCGCGACGACGTCATTGCCGGTTGCGATGAGGAGGCCGGCGAGCGCAGTTTCGCCGACCTGGTCGCCGAACGCGACGCTGCCATCATCGCCGTCCGCAACGTGATCGGGGAGCTGAAGGCGGCACCGAAGGCGGCGGTCTAGGTGGCGCTGAAACCGTATTCCACGGCTGTTCTGGACGAGTGGATCGACTATAACGGCCACCTGTCCGAGGCCTACTACGTCCTCGTTTTCGGTTTCGCCACCGATGCGGCCATGGAGGCGCTGGGCATGGGCCCCGCCTACCGGGAGGCCACCTCCAATTCGCTGTACACCGTGGAAGCCCACGTCCGGTATCTGGATGAGACGGGGCTCGGCGCCGAACTGGAGGTCACCACCACGGTGGCCGGTTCTGGGGCCAAGAAATTGCATCTGGCCCACACGATGCGGGTCAACGGTGCGGTCATTGCCACCGAGGAGATCCTGGGGCTGCATGTCAATCAGGAAACAGGGAAAACTCTTCCCTTCGGGCAGGAAATCCTGGACGGCATCAACGTCCATCGAAGTGACCCCCCGGACTGGAGCGGCCGATCCATCACCTGCTAGCCACCCGCCTACTCCAGGAGCCTCACCGTGACTTCCTCTCCACCTTCCCTCTTCCCCCTGCCTCCTCCAGCAGCCCGCGCTCGACGTTCGGGGCCTGAGGGATTCAGCCGCCGTGCCTTGCTTGGCAGCGGAATGGCCCTCGGCCTCGGCGCCGTGCTGACCGCTTGCGGGGCCCAGCCCTCGGTCATCGCGGCACCGACCGGCACACCACAAACCGGCGGCACCCTGCGCGTCGGCCTCTCCGGTGGTGGCGCCTCAGACACTCTGGACGCCCATATCCCGGTGAACACCACGGATATCGCCCGGGTGGTCAACCTGTACGAAGCACTGCTGTACCGGGATGAGAACTACGAGCTGAAGCCGCTCCTGGCGCTGAGCGCCACACCGGATAAAAATGCAGAGGTGTGGACCGTAAAGCTCCGTCCCGGCGTCGTCTTCCACGATGGACGCCCGGTGCGCCCCGAAGACGTGGTCGCCACCTTCAAACGCATCACCGATCCCGACGACCCCAAATCCGGTGCCACGGCGTTGGCCGTCCTGGACGAGGTAGCGATCGTGGGCAAGGACACCGTTGAGTTCCGGCTGAACTCCCCCTCGGCGACCTTCGACGACTCGCTGGGCCAATACTCGATGGGTATCGTCCCCGCGAATTACGATTCCGCGAAGCCCGTGGGCACCGGCCCCTTCAAGGTCAAGAGCTTCTCCCCCGGCCGGCAGTCGGTCTTCTCCCGCAACGACGACTATTGGCGCGATCACGAGCCCTATCTGGACGAGTTGGCCATCCTGAACTTCGATGACGACGACGCCATGATCAACGCGCTGCTGTCCAGCCAGGTCGATGCCATCGGGCAGATCCCGCTGGCCCTGACCGAAGTCATCGGTTCGGACCCGCGCATCGGGATCCTGAATTCGGAGACCGGCATGTGGCTACCGTTCACCATGCGGGTGGACCGCAAACCCTTCGACGACGTCCGGGTCAGGCAGGCCTTTAAACTGGCGGTGGACCGCGAACAGATGATCGAACAGGTCCTCAGCGGCAACGGCACCATCGGCAACGACGTCTTCGCCCCCTTCGACCCCGGAACCACCGGGTTGCCCCAACGCAAGCAGGATATTTCGAAGGCCAAATCACTGCTGGCCGACGCCGGGTACCCCAACGGGCTGGACGTGGAACTGGTCACGGCCCCCATCCAGTCAGGTGCCGTCGAAGCGGCCCAGGTCTTCGCCCAACAGGCGGCCGCCTCCGGCATCCGGGTGAAGATCCGCCGCACCGACACCACGACGTACTTCGGTGACGACTACCTCCAATGGGATTTTGCCCAAGACTTCTACTACACCCGCAACTTCCTGCCGCAGGTGGACAACAGCCTGCTGAAGGATTCCCCCTATAACGAAACGCACTGGGACAACCCCACGTTCGTTGACCTCGTCAACCAGGCCAAGGCAACCGTGGATGAGGACCAGCGCAATCAATACATCGCCCAGGCCCAGCGCATGCTCTACGACGAAGGCGGATACATCATTTGGGGACATCCCAACCAGGCCGATGCCTTCCAGCACTACGTCGCCGGACTGGTGCCCAATAAAACCGGGTTGGCCTTATCCGGCTACGAATTCCGCCGCGTGTGGATGGGAGGCACCAAATGATCCTCAAACTCGTGTCCCGACGCCTGCTGGTCAGTGTGCTGATCCTGCTGGTCGTCTCCATCATGGTCTTCGTGGCCACCCTCCTGCTCCCCGGAGACCCGGCGCAAGCCGTCCTCGGCCAGCAGGCGACCCCCGAACGTCTGGCGGCACTGCGTGAGCAGATGAACCTGAACGACCCGGTTCTCCTGCGCTACCTGTCGTGGCTCGGTGGACTCTTCACCGGCAACTTCGGCTATTCCGCAGCCACCGCCGGCCCGGTCTCCGCCCTCATCGGCGAGCGCATCACCGCATCGCTGGTCCTGATGGGCATCGCCGCGGTCATCAGCATCCCGGTGGGCATCATCGTGGGCACCTACAGTGCCCTCCGCCGTGGTCGCTTCGCCGACCATGTCGCGACGACAACTTCCCTGGTCCTGGCCGCGATGCCGGAGTTCGTCATCGGCATCGTGATGATCACCCTGTTCTCCACCACGGTCTTCAAGATCCTGCCCTCGGTCACCCTGGCCCCGCCGGGTGAACCCGTGTGGAACTACCCGCTGCAGCTGGTGTTGCCGGCCCTCACCCTGGTTCTGGTGGTCACCCCCTATATCGTGCGGATGATGCGCGCGACCATGATCGAGGTGCTGGATTCCGGCTTCGTGGAAATGGCCCGGCTCAAGGGAGTTCCCGAACGCACCGTCATCCTGCGCCACGCCGTCCCCCACGCGCTGGGGCCGGTGGCCCAGGTCGTCGCCATCCAGTTGGCGTGGATGGCCGGCGGCGTGGTCGTCATCGAGTTCCTCTTCCGCTACCCGGGCATCGGTCAGGCCCTGGTCGACGCCGTCGCCAACCGTGACGTCCAAGTCGTCCAGGCGATCTCAATGCTCATCGCCGCCGCCTACATCGTGGTCAACCTGCTGGCCGACATCGTCGGCATAGCCACCAATCCGAAGCTCAGGACGGAGTCCGCCCGATGAGTTCCAACGCCCCCACCGACATGGCCGGATCGGCCATCGACCGTGAAGTCTCCGCCGCCCCGGGCCTGTTCCGGCGCATGATGCGCCAGAAGCAAGCCAAGATCGGCGCCGTACTCACCGGCATCGTCCTGCTGGTCGCCCTCGTGGGCCCACTGCTCCTTCCCTGGGCCACCGGGTTCACCAGCACCTCCTTCTCCGGTAGACCGTTCCAACCGGACGGCGTCTTCGGAACCGACAACCTCGGCCGCGACATCCTCAGCCGTTTCCTCGACGGCGGACTCCGGCTACTGGCCTACGCGGCCCTGGCCACCGCCCTGGGCATGGTGATCGGCGTGGTGATCGGTATGGCCGCCGCCTATTCACGGCCGTGGCTCGATAACCTGATCATGCGCTCCAACGACGTCCTGCTGGCCCTGCCCCAATTGGTCTTCGCCCTGTTGGCGATCACCGTCTTGGGCCCGAAGGGCTGGGTGCTGGTCACCGTCATCGGCATCACCCACGCCCCCCGGGTCGCCCGGGTCACCCGTTCGGCGACCGCCTCCGTGATTACCGAAGACTTCGTCCGCGCCTCGGAAATGTATGCGGTACCGAAGTGGAAAATTCTGCTCAAGGACGTGCTGCCCAATATCACCGGCCCCCTCATGGTCGAATTGGGTCTGCGCATGACCTACTCCATCGGTTTCGTCGCCGCACTGTCCTTCCTCGGCTTGGGGATGCAGCCGCCCACCGCCGACTGGGGCCTGATGATCAACGAGAACCGTATTGCGTTGACCGTCCAACCCTGGGGCGTCATCCTGCCGGTGGTGGCCATCGCCATCCTGACCGTCGGGACCAACCTGCTCACCGATTCCCTGGCACGGGCCTCGGCCAACCTGAACGCGGGAGAGTAAATATGGACACCGTGACGAACGAATCAACCACCGCCGCAGCCCTTCGAGCCACTGACCTGAGGGTTGCCACCCTCGCCGGCCTAGAGATCCTGCACGGGATCGACTTCGAATTGCATCCGGGCCGGATCCTGGCCTTGGTCGGGGAATCCGGTTCGGGAAAAACCACTGCCGGGCTGGCCTGCATGGGCCATTTCCGGCAGGGACTGAAACTGACCGCCGGGTCGGTCCAGCTGGGCTGCGAACCCTCGGCAGGAAACCTGCTGGAGCTCAGCGCCCCGAAGGTCAGGGTTTTGCGCGGAGGATCCATCTCCTACGTCCCCCAAGACCCCGCCCTGTCGTTGAACCCCGCCATGCGGATCGGCGAACAGATCCTGGAGACGCTCCAGGTCCACGGCTTCGGCGCGAATGAACGGGAGCGTGCAGCACGGGTCAACGAAGTCCTCACCGAGGTGGGCCTGCACAATGATGCAGCCTACCGCCGCCGCTACCCCCACCAGCTATCCGGTGGCCAGCAACAGCGCGTGGGTATCGCCATGGCCTTCGCCTGCCGCCCCTCGGTGATGATCCTGGACGAGCCGACCACTGGCCTGGACGTCACCACGCAGGCGTTGGTGTTGGAAACCATCCACGAAATGGCCGAAAGGCATCAGGTCGCCGGGCTCTACATCACCCACGATCTGGCCGTCGTCGCCACGGTGGCCGATGAGGTGCTGGTCATGCTTTCCGGCGACGTCGTCGAACGCGGCAGCATCCAGGAGGTGCTGTTCTCACCCCGGCACCGCTACACCCGCAAACTGCTCGCAGCGGTTCCCGACCTGGCCGGCAAACGCCGGGTGGGTGATGTGGAGGCGATCACCGGCGAACAGCCGCTGGTGATCCCCGGCCCCCACGCCCCCGGAGCCGTGCGGACCAACTCCATCGGCGCCGCAACGGCTGCCGCGACCTCCCCGGTGGAAGGCGCCTCGTCCACCGAGGTCTTGTCGATCTCGGGTCTGGAGCTCTCCTACGGTCCGGCGCGGATCCTGGACGGGATCGACCTCTCGTTGGAGGCCGGTGAGTCCATGATGCTGTTGGGCGAATCGGGGTCGGGGAAGACCACGCTCTCGCGCTGCATCGCCGGACTGAACGACGACTACCGCGGCACCGTTTCGCTGCGCGGCGTCGAACTGGCAGAGGGCACGCGGGGACGCACCGCAGAACAGCGCCAAGCGATCCAATACGTGTTCCAAAGCCCGTTCTCCTCACTGAACCCGCGACGCAGCATCTGCGAATCGGTCGAAGTGCCGTTGGAGATGGCCGGGATATCCAGTCGACGCAAACGCCGAACCCTGGTCGATGAGGCGCTGGACCAGGTCAAATTGGGTTCCTCCTATCTCGATCGCCGACCGGGCGAACTCAGTGGTGGCGAGCGCCAGCGTGCTGCCATCGCCCGTGCCCTGGTCAATGCGCCGTCGGTGCTGGTCTGCGATGAAATCACCTCTGCCTTGGACGTTTCGGTGCAGGCCTCCATCTTGGACCTGCTGCGCACCCTGCAGCTGGAGACCGGCATGTCGATGCTCTTCGTCACCCACAACATCGCCCTGGCCCGACATATCTCCCAACGCCTGGCGGTACTGCAGCGGGGACTGATCGTGGATCTGGGTCCCACCGAAGAAGTCCTGACCAACCCCCAGCACGACTACACCCGTCAGCTGCTTGACCATGTCCCCACGTTCTAAGGAAGCCACCTCCATGTCCTCCCAGACAACGCCAGAGCAGTCACCGGCCGGCGGTTCGGCTTCCGCAACCCTGAAGGCCCATAACGACGCCGGCCTGCCGGAGGCTGACTTTGCCGCACTGCGGGAGACGTTCGCCGGGCATCTTCAGGCCAGCACCGGTGGCATGTCCTTCTGTGTCTATCGCGAAGGTGCCCCCGTCGTCCGTTTCCATGGAGGTAGGACGATGAAGGCAGGAGGGCAACCGGCACCGGGACTGGCCGGGCCGGCGGCCTGGGATGAAAACACCCGGGCCGTGCTGTTCTCGGGGACGAAGGGCGTCGTGGCAACCGTTGCCGCCATCGTCGTCGGCCGCGGCCAGCTGGACGTCCGCCGCCCGGTGGCCGACTACTGGCCAGAGTTCGCCGCGGCCGGCAAAGCCGAGGTGCCGGTTTCGATGCTGCTGAACCATACCGTCGGGCTGGTCTATGTGGACCCCGAACCCGCAGGCGAAAACACCAGATACGACAACCGGCTCAATGCCTCCCTCCTGGCCGCCCAGACTCCCCTGTGGGAACCGGGGACGAAGGTCGCCTACCATGCGATCACCTATGGGTACCTGATGGCCGAGTTGCTGCTTCGGGCCACCGGTCAGGAGATCGGCACCCTCATCCGCGAGCTGATCGCCGAACCGTTGGGACTGGACCTGCATTTGGGGCTTCCGCAGGAATTGGATGGGACCCTCGCCACTATTTTCCGTGCCGATGACTATGCGATCAGCACCTTCCTCAAGGATGCCGAACGTCGTCGCATCGTCGAGCGCATGTATGCGGGCTCGCTCACCGGCGAGAAGGACAGCTTCAATTCGGTGGAGATGCGCCGCGGCCAATTGGCTGCCGGCGGAGGGATCGCCACCGCCGAATCCATGGCGAACCTGTACTCGCAGCTGGCCGCCCCGGGGCAGACCCTGGTGGATCCAACAGCACTGGCCGAGGCCACCAGCACGTGGTCCGAAGGCGTGGACGCGGTCAACGACCGTCCGCTGCGTTTCGGGTTGGGTTATGAGTTGGCCGACCCGATCGGCACCTACGGCCCCGTGGCCCCGGCCTTCGGCCATTCGGGGGCCGGCGGCGGACTCCACGGAGCCTGGCCGGGGAAGAACATCGGCTTCTCTTTCCTGATCAACGAGATGCTCTCCGAGGATCAGGACCGGCGTGTGAAGGACCTCTTGGCAGTGTTGGCCCGGATCATCTAGTCCCAGGGCGGGGTTTCACCCGCGGCGGCCCCGGCGCTCCCGCTACTGTGTGGGTATGCAATCCCCCATCGAGAGCTACCTGCGACGGCTGCACACCGAATTGTCGAGCCTGCGCGACGGGACCCCGTATCAGGACATCCCCGCCACCTCGCATGGCAACCCCGACGATTTCGCGATCTGTCTGGCCACGGTCGACGGCTATGTCTACGAGGTCGGCGACGCCGATACCGAGTTCTCGATCCAATCGGTCTCCAAGCCCTTCACCTATGGTCTGGCGTTGGAGGACCTCGGCCCGGAAGCGGTGGATGAAAAGATCGACGTCGAACCCTCCGGCGATGCCTTCAACGAGATCTCCCTCTCCGAGGGCACCGGCCGGCCGGCCAACGCCATGATCAACGCCGGCGCCATCGCCGCGACCTCGCTGATCAAGGGATCCGGCGGACGCCAGGGCTTCGAGCGGATCCTGTCCACCTACTCGGATTTCGCCGGCCGGCAACTGAAGGTCCGCGAATCGATCTACCGCTCGGAAATCCGCACCGGTCACCGCAACCGGGCCATGGCCAACCTGCTGCGCAGCTTCGACGTCATCGAACACGATCCGGAAAAGGCCCTGCGGAACTACTTCCGCCAATGCTCGGTCATGGTCAACGCCCGTGACCTCGCCCTGATGGCCGCCACCCTGGCCAACGGCGGCACACAGCCGGTCACCGGCAAGGAGGTCATGGGCATCGATTCGGTCCAACGGGTGCTCTCGGTGATGATGACCTGCGGGATGTATGACGACGCCGGATCGTGGACCAGTGCCGTGGGCATGCCCGCCAAATCGGGGGTCGGCGGCGGCCTGCTGGCGGTCCTCCCCGGCCAGCTGGGTTTGGCGGTCTACTCCCCACCGCTGAACGAGCATGGCTCCTCGGTCCGCGGTGTGGCCGCCTCGGAACGCATGGCCACCGATATGGAACTACATTTCGTGCGCGCGGCACGGATGGGCCGCTCGGTCATCAGCGAACGCTACGACCTGACCGAGGCACCCTCGGGGGTCCGCCATAACGACGATGCCGCAGCAGTGCTCGAAGAACACGGTCACCGCGCGCAGATCCTCGAACTCAACGGTGACCTGCTCTTCGCCGGGGCCGAGTCAATGGTGCGGGCCATCAGCTCACTGCCCGAAGAGGCGGAACTGGTCATCCTGGACGTGCGACGCGTCGACGAGGTCGGGGACGTCGCCTTGACGATGCTCGCCGAGGTGCGCGACGGGCTCGTCGCAGAGAAGCGCCGGCTGATCCTGATCGAAACCGAGGGGGTCATTGCCGATGCCATGACCGCAGGACGCAACGACGTCCCCGTCTTCGGCACGCGCAACGATGCCGCCGAATGGGCCGAGGAGTGGATCATTGCCCTCCACGGCGGCCCCGGGCTGGTCCCCGACGTCGTCCATCTTCCCGATTTCCCGGCCGTGGCACCGCTGGATCCGGAACAGATCACCGAACTTGAAGCGCTCATGGAGGAACGCACCTACGACGACGGCCAGGTCATCCGCCGCGTGGGACAGAAATTCGGCGGCGTCTACTTCATCCTCTCGGGCAAGGTCGCCACCACCAGTACCCAACAGGGGCACCGGTTCCGTCACGCGACCCTGGGCGCCGGGATGACTTTCGGCGAGATCGCCCTGGGCGGGGACCGTGGCCAGTCCTTGCGGGTCACGGCCGAGGGACGGGTCCAACTCAAGGTCCTGCCGGCCGAAGCCATCGCGCGCGTGGAGGAGCATGACCCGTCATTGGCGCTTTCATTCTGGAAGGCCGTGGCCCGCGACGCCTATACCCGTGTGGAGCAGAGCTTCCGCGAGGCAGCAGTGCGGGAACGCGATCAGACCTTCCACGACGAAACGAACCGCTAAGCGGCAAAACAACCCACCGGCGTCGTTCCCTGGGACACATAATTTCTTAAATTACATAGGCTTTTGATATAAATAACTTATGCAAAACATGAGTCCGGCCCCCGCACCCGAGGATATTTCCGACGTTGCCGGGCTACTGGAGGAGCTCTTCCGCCTCTCCCGGCGAATCGCCCCTCCAGGGAACTACTCGTTGACCGTCTACTCGGCACTGGCCTCGCTCAAACGCCACGGAGACGCCCGATTGACAGCGCTTGCCGCCCACGAAGGAGTCAGCCAACCCTCCATGACGCAGGCGGTCGGTCGACTCAAACGCGAGGGACTGGTCCAGCAGGTCCCCGATCCCAGCGATGGCCGGGCCGTCCTGATTTCGATCACCGACACCGGTCTGGCGGCCTTGGCGCAACGTAGTCAACGCCGCAGCGAAGGCGTCGCCGAGCTGCTTTCAGCACTGGATGCGAACGACCAGCATTCGATTATCGCCGCCACCGGGGCCCTCCGCCGTCTCATCGACGCGGCCCCCGATCAGCGTCCCGACGGCAAATAGGCACAGCACCAACCCATCCCATATCCCTCGATTGGAGCACCGATGACCGGAGCACCAACGACCAGCCCTTCCCGGCCGGCCAGTCCCTTCAAACAACCCAAAGCCGTCTGGGTGCTGGCCTTCGCCTGCGTCGTCTCCTTCATGGGGATCGGCCTGGTGGACCCCATCCTCCCCGCCATTTCCGAACAGCTGCAGGCCTCCCCGAGCCAGGTGACGCTACTGTTCACCAGCTACCTGCTGGTCACCGCCGTGGCCATGCTTTTCACTGGCTGGATTTCCAGCCATATCGGCGCCAAGCGCACACTGGTCTACGGCCTGGCGATCATCGTCATCTTCGCCGCCTTGGCCGGTTTCTCCGGTTCCATTGACGGCATCGTGGGCTTCCGCGCCGGCTGGGGCGTCGGCAACGCCATGTTCATCGCCACGTCGCTGGCCGTGATCGTGGCCTCCGCCAGTGGCGGCTTCGTCGGGGCCATCGTGCTCTACGAGGCGGCCCTGGGCCTGGGCATGGCAGCCGGTCCACTGGTCGGCGGCCTCCTGGGCTCCATCTCCTGGCGTGGCCCCTTCTTCGGAGTCGCCGGCCTGATGCTCATCGCCCTGATCGCCACCATGGTGTTGGTGGAGCCCACGCCGAAACCGGTGAAGAAGACCTCCATCCTCGACCCGCTGAAGGCCCTGCGCCACCGCGGTCTGCTGACCATGTCGCTGATGGCCTTGTTCTACAACTGGGCGTTCTTCACGGTGCTGGGCTACGCCCCCTTCCCGATGGGTCTGGACGCGATCCACTTGGGCTTCGTCTTCTTCGGCTGGGGACTGTTGGTCGCCGGGTTCTCGGTCTTCGGAGCCCCGTGGCTGCAGCGCAAGCTCGGTATCGCCGGCACGCTTTACATGAACCTCTCGCTCTTCGCCGTGACGATCCTGATCATCGGCATCTGGGTCCACCAGCCCTCGGTACTCATCCCGGCGGTCATCGCCACGGGCATCTTCATCGGCATCAACAACACGGTCACCACCCAGGCCGTGATGACCGTTTCACCGGTCGAACGTTCCGTGGCCTCGGCCGCCTACGGCTTCGTCCGCTTCATCGGCGGCGGCCTGGCCCCCTTGGCCGCCGGCAAACTGGTCGAGCACTACAACATGCATGTGCCCTTCATCCTCGGCGCCGTGGCCCTGGTCATCGGCCTGGGCATTCTGATGTCGGGACACAAGCTCCTGCGCAAGGCCGAAGAAGCACAAGCCGCCGATACCGCAGCCGCAGTCTCCACCGCAGAACCGAGCAGCGAAGCACCGGCAGACGTTGTGGCGATTGCCGACCGCCGGATCATCCCCGTCGAACATGCAGCAACCGCCATCCTCCCCGAGGGGTTGGAAGGCGCCGTCGTGGCAGCCATCGATTCCACTGAGGCCGCCGACCGAATCGTGGACAAGGCCTTGCGGGTCGCCGCCGCCGCGAAATTGCGGGTCGACGTCGTCCATGTGCTCGAATCGGTGATCGTCAGTGACGTTGCCGTGGACGGCGAGGACCTGGCGACCGCCTCGGCAGCGGTGCGCACCCAGCTGGACCGTCTCGCAGCCGCAGGGGTCGGCGCTGCCGGATATGTCTTGGGCACCGAACAAGGCCATCCCGAGAACCACGCGGGTGCCGGACGGGCGGTGGCCGAATACGCCAACCGCATCCAGGCTAGGTCCTTGGTCATCGGAGCCCCGACGCATGGCGGGCTCTCCGCACTCATGGACGCCTCGGCCAGCCAGGAGATCTGGCGCAGCGCACGAACCGACGTGACGATCGTGAATCCGCAGGCGGCAGCGCCCGTCGGGCCCTAACCTGCTCTTGCACGATTCCGTTGGCCCGTCCGGCATCTGGTGCCGGGCGGGCCTTCTGCGTCCTCGGCCGCCACGGGATCGGAGTCTAACCGGCGGTGGACTCGGCGTCTCTCCGCCGGATCAGTGTCAGCCGCACGACAGACAGGGCCACGGCGAGGGCCAAGCACGGCAGCAGGTAGGCAATGAGGTCCGCATCGCCGATGAGCGATGCAGCGCCGAGGGCCAAGGTCGCCATCATGAACAACCAGGCCAAGGGGGTGATGATCTTCAGCATGTGTCCGGCCCTTCCCTTCGACTTCCTGGTTCCGTCGCAACCCCTCGAACCAGCTTCGTGCTGACTGGACACCAGCAGTTGTCCTGTCCGACAACCGTAAGTACCCCGTGATGCGGAACACAAATGACTCGTGCCGGGGCACCACCACCCTGGATCGAGGACTCCCATTTCGGGTGGGCGCCGGCGGAACATGATGCGCGGCACCGAAGTGTCGGTCGGCACTGTTAGATTCGAGCCCTACCCGCCGTCGGATCCGCGGCGGTCACGAAGAAGGGGTGCGGATGTTCCTGCTGGATGCCGTGGAGGCCACCGAGCCGCCACGCTTGGTTTTTTCGGCCTCCGATCTGGTCACCGCCAGCGAATGCGAATATCAGGCGCTGTATCGACTCGACGTCAAACTCAGCCGCCGGCCCAAACCCGATTTCCCCGAGGACGCCATGGCCTCTCGGGCCGCGGACCTCGGTGATGTCCACGAACAACGGGTCCTGGAGCAGCTGGAACACACCCACGGTCCCTGGGATCGGACCACCGGGACCGGGGTCCGCCGGATCGACAAGGCCCCCAGCATGGACCGGGCCACGCTCGAAAGCCTGGCAGCAGACACCACCGAGGCGCTCCGTCTCGGGGCCGACGTCGTCTTCCAGGCCACCTTCTTCGATGGCGAATTCCTCGGGTTTGCCGACTTCATCGTCCGGGAGTCCGATGGACGCTATGCCGTCTGGGATTCGAAATTGGCCCGCCATGCCCGGGTCACCGCGCTGCTGCAGTTGGCCGCCTACGGGGACCAGCTCGAACGCCTCGGGTTCGCCCCCTCCCCGGTGGCGACCCTGGTGCTGGGCAACCTCGAACACAGCGAGCACCCGATGCCCGACCTGCTGCCGGCTTTTCGCGAGCTCCGGACCCGTTTCCGTCGGCTGACGGCCGAGCATCGGGCAGCGCAAACCACCGTCGAGTGGAACCAGCCCGGGCTACGCCGGTGCGGAAAATGCGATTATTGCCTCGAGCAGGTCGCCGCCCATGATGATCTGCTGCTCATCGGCGGTATGACCGCAGCACGACGGCGGACACTCATGGCCGAGGGCATCACCACCATGCATCAGCTGGCCGAGCAGCCGGCCCCCGCCGGGGAGAACCCGGATGCGTCCCTGGGCCGCCTCCGGGAGCAGGCCAGGGCCCAGACCGGGCTGCTGGATTTCGACGGATCGGCCAGCGTCGGGGACCACACGGTGTCCTACCGACTCCAGCCCGGCCAGACGATCGGCGACCTTCCGGCCCCCAGTGACGGGGACATCTTCTTCGACTTCGAGGGCGACCCGCTCTGGCAGGACCCCGAAACCGGCATTTGGGGTCTCGAGTACCTTTTCGGTGTCGTCGAATACGACACAGGAACCCCGGTCTTTCGCCCGTTCTGGGCGCATTCCCGGGCCGGGGAGAAACGGGCGTTCCTGGATTTCCTGGCCTACGTGCAGCAGCGCCGGCAACGCTGGCCCGATCTGCACGTCTACCACTACGCCCCCTATGAAAAGTCTGCGCTGCGCAACCTCTCGGTCCTGCATACCGCAGGGGAAGACACCGTGGATGCCTGGCTGCGCGAATCCCTGCTGGTGGATCTATACGACACGGTGCGGCACTCGATTCGTATCTCCGAAGGCTCCTACTCGATCAAAAAGCTCGAACCCCTCTATATGGGGGCCGATGGCCCGCGGGCGGGAGTCACCAATGCGGGGGCCTCGGTCGTGGCCTACGCGATCTACTGCGCCGACCGCGATGCCGGGAACACCGAGGCCGCAGCAACGACCCTGGCCTCGATCTCCGCCTATAACGAATACGACTGCCTTTCCACCTTGCGTCTGCGCGATTGGCTCCTGGGGTTGGCCGCCGACTGTCCCGCCCCGGTGGCCGGCCCGTCGAACGAGACGGCCACCGCTGTCCTGCCCGGGACCGACGCCCCGGAACCGGAAGCCTACGAGCCCAGCGCCGAAGAGTTGACGCTGCAGTCCTACCTGGAACTCGACGCCGACTTCTCTTCCCTTCCCACAACGGAGCAGCCGGCGGCACGGGCCGACCACGGCGCGGTGGCAATGGTCGCCGCCGCCACCGGCTACCACCGGCGCGAGGATAAACAATTCTGGTGGGGCCACTTCGACCGACTCGAATCCCCCACCGAGGACTGGGCCGAAACCCGGGGCGTTTTCCTCGTGGACTCCGCCACGGTTCTTGAGGACTGGGCCCGGCCGCCGCGGGCCCGCACCGAACGTCGTGTCGTGGAACTGACCGGGACCGCCTCCGACGGGACCGACCTGCGCCCCGGCACCGACTGGTTCCGCATGTATGAGGCCCCCGTCCCCGCTGGGGCCGATGTCCCGACCGGCGCCGATGGACACCCCCTCCCGACGGCACGCGGCGGCATCTTCGACACCGAATTGCTGACGGTGGACGTCAACGGGCCGACCACGGTGCTGACGGTCGCCGAAAAGTCGACCGGCAAAATCCCTCCGTACCCCCAAACGCCCATGGCGCTCACCCCGGGCCGGCCCATCATGACCCGGAGCATCCGCGAGTCGCTGGCCGAGCTGGCCCGCGAGGTCGGTTCCGCCCTGGTGGTCCCCTCCCCCGCCGGGAACGAGGACACCGTCCTGCCGGTCATCACCGTCCCGCCCCGGCTGCCCCGCCATCCGGGGCTGGATATCCTGCGCCGGGCCACTCCGCGCCTGGCCACCCGGGACAGCCTTCCCCCCGTCACCCCGGATAATGCAGGCCGAGGGGACTACATCGGGGCGATCATCGAGGCCGTCGCCGACCTGGATCATTCCTACCTGGCCGTCCAAGGCCCCCCGGGTACGGGCAAAACCCATGTTGGTTCCCATGTGATCGCCGCGTTGATGGCGCGGGGTTGGAAGATCGGGGTGGTCGGCCAATCCCATGCGGTGGTCGAAAACATGCTCGGCGCGGCGATCGGCAAGGCCGGTGTTGACCCGGACCGTGTGGGCAAGAAGCCCAAGGACCCCCGCACCGCCTCACCCTGGTCGGTGACCGATGACAAGAAGTTCGCCAGCCTGCTCGACTCCGAGGGCGGCGCATTAATCGGCGGAACGGCCTGGACGATGACCGGGCGTCAGGTTCCTGCCGGCTCCTTGGACCTACTGGTCATCGACGAAGCAGGCCAGTATTCGTTGGCCAATACGCTCGCCGTCGCCCGGGCCGCGGACCGTCTGCTGCTGCTCGGTGATCCGCGCCAATTGCCCCAGGTCACCCAGGGAACCCACCCCGAGCCCGTTGACGATTCTGCGTTGGGTTGGCTTTCCGAAGGCGCAGCAACCCTCCCCGAACGTTTGGGCTACTTCCTCTCGGATTCCTGGCGCATGCACCCGGCGCTCTGTGCCAAGGTCTCGCGGCTGAGCTACGCCGGCCGGCTGGCCTCGGCCCCCGCCGCCGCGCTACGCCACCTCGACGGGGCCGAACCGGGGGTTGGCACCGTACTGGTGGACCATCGGGGCAATGCGATCTCCAGCGCCGAAGAGGCCGCGGAAATCACGGCACAGGTCGGCCGGCATCTGCGGTTGCGCTGGGATGACGGCGGATATGGTCCCGTCCGCGAATTGGGGCCTCAGGACATCCTCGTCGTCGCTGCCTATAACGCCCAGGTCAACCTGATCCGCACCCACCTTGATGCCGCAGGGTACGACGACGTCCGGGTGGGCACCGTGGACCGGTTCCAGGGTCAGGAAGCCCCGGTGGTGCTGGTGTCGATGGCGGTCTCGGCCGCCGAGGAGGCCCCGCGGGGCATGGATTTCTTGCTCAACCGCAACCGGATGAACGTCGCCGTGTCGAGAGCGCAATGGCGTACGGTCATCGTCCGCTCCCCCGAACTGACGAATTTCCTGCCCTCCAGACCGGAGGGGTTGGCCGAGCTCGGGGCCTTCGTGGGACTCTGCGGCTAAAGCGGCACGGCGGGTGCTTCACCGTGCCGGGCACCCAAATGCCGGACAGATCCTTCGGGCTCAGCTATCCCGATCAAACTCGGCCCGCATGGTGGTCAGCGTGCGACGGATGTTCTTGCGCTGGAACTCCGCGAAGAGCTGTCCACCGGTAACGGCACGGTCAAAGGCAGCGGCAAGCCAATCCGGCCAGGTCGACCGGCCATCGGTCCAGGTCTCGGTGACCCGGGTGCCGCCGTCAACGCGTTCAAGGTCGTAGGCCCACGTGGCGATCTTGCCGGGGAGGATCGGCCGACGAACACCGATCTTGCCCACGTCGAAGGCGAAACGTCGCGCCGGCTCCGATGCCGTGACGACGCATCGGGTGGTCCAGCGGGCCCGTCCCCGACGGTTGGTCCCCTCGAAGGCCTCGCCCACCTGCAGCGGACGGCCCGATGCCGGAGTCGTGGCACCGGTGTTTTCAGGGCTCCAGCGCGGCATCTGTGCCGGGTCGGCCAGCTGAGTCCAGATTGTCTCGGCATCGACGTTGATGACCACGCTGTCACTGACCTGCATGGTGCGCTTCATTCGGGTCCTCCCGATCATTGGTTCGGCGATTGAGCATCAACCGTGTTCGGAGCGTACCTCCTCACGACGACGCCGCGAATTGGACGATTCCACGCCCGGCCCCTGCTAGCGTGTGGCCATGAGTGCATTCCACGGTCTCGTTGCCTACCCCGTCACCCCCTTCGATGATTCCGGGGCTGTCGACCATCCTGCCCTGCGCCGGCATCTGTCCACCCTGGCGGTTTCGGGGGTCGATTCCATCGCCGTGCTGGGCTCCTCGGGTAGCTTCGCCTACCTCGACACCGCCGAACGCGCAGCGGTCATCACCACCGCCGTCGAAACGGTCCGTGAGGTCAATCCTGCCCTGCCCGTCCACGCGGGGGTCAGCGCCGTAGCCACCTCCGAACTGATGCACCACGTCGAAGCCGCCGTCGCCGCGGGAGTCGACGGGCTGCTGCTGTCCACCGTTTCCTATGTGCCCCTGAACGAGGACGAGGTCGCCACCCAGTGCCGGCTCGTTGCCGCGGCCTCCGAACTGCCGATTTGTCTGTATTCCAACCCGGCGACCACCAACTTCTCCTTCTCCCTGGACCTCATCGCCGAACTCGCCACCGAACCGACGATCGTGGCAATCAAGGAAACCGCAGCAGATATGGAGACCTTCATCGAACGCCACGAGGCCCTGGCCTCCCGCGTCCATTCAGGTTTCAGCCATGGCATGAGCGGAGACGCGTTGATCGCCGAGGCCGGCTTCGCCGCCGACGCCTGGCACTCGGGACCGGCCTCGGTCCTGCCGGCTCACTTCGTGGCGCTGCGGGCCGCCCTCGTCGGTGGGGACATCGCGGAAGCCAACCGGCTGCGCGAGGAACTCACCCCGTTGATGCGCGAATTCAATGCGCTGCGTAAGCTCAGCAACCTCCATGCCCTGGCTCGTGCCGCAGGCATCGATTCCGGTGAACCACGCCGCCCATTATTGCCCCTCCCCGGCAGCAGCCAGCGGGATCTGGCCCGGTTACTGGGGGATTTATCCGAACCCCTGTAGGCATCCGGCGCCACCGCTGTGCACCAAGGGTTCGAACTCGCGAGTAACTCGTGCTAGACAAGAGGGCATGAAAATGCGCAATTTGGCTGGTTCCACGGTGAACCCGCTGGGGCTGGGGTGCATGAACCTCAGCCATGGGTATTCGAACTTTCCGAGCTATGCCGACGGCGCGAAGCTCCTGCGTCACGCCCTCGATGCGGGGGTGGACCATTTTGATACGGCCACCCTATACGGCAGGGGGTGCAACGAAGAACTCGTCGGTGCCGCCCTGGGCAAACGCCGTGACGACTATTTTTTGGCCAGCAAATGCGGGCTGGAAATCATGGCTCCGGGAGAACGCGGACGGATCGACGGCCGCCCGGAAACCATCAGGGCCCAGGCCGAGGCCTCTCTGGACCGGCTCGGCACCGACTTCATCGACCTCTACTATCTGCACCGTCTCGACCCGAAGGTTCCGGTGGAGGAAAGCGTCGGCGCCCTGGCTGATCTTGTCGCCGAAGGGGCCATCGGGGCCATCGGCCTGTCGGAGGTCTCCGCGGCCACCCTCTACCGGGCGGCCACCGAACACCCGATTGCGGCCGTGCAGAACGAATACTCGTTGGCCACCCGGAACTCCGAACTGGGGGTGTTGGAAGCCTGCCGCACCTTGGGCACGGCCTTCGTGGCCTTTAGCCCGCTCTCCCGCGGGTTCCTCTCAGGAACCCTCCTCGACCCCTCAGGGCTCCCGGAAAAAGATCTGCGCCATGTCCTGCCGCGTTTTACCGCCGAGAACTATCCGGCGAACCTGGAGCTCCTCGATGCCGTCCGCGGGGTTGCCGAACGGCTAGACGTCACCTGCTCGCAGCTGGCCCTGGCCTGGCTCCTGGCCCAGGGTGACCATGTTCATGCGATTCCTGGCACCACCAACACCGGGCATTTGGACGAGAATTTGGGCGCCGGATCCATCGCCCTCGATGACGCCACGACCGCGGAGATCGGGGCGATCATCAACTCGCAAACGATGCACGGCGCCCGCTATAACGCAGGTCAGCAGCAAACCATCGATACCGAGGAGTTCGCTGCCGCGCAGACCTGAGCCGGCGCCGGCGTCGTGCTGTCGTCCATGTCGGGATCTGCCGGGGTGTCGGTGAACCTCGGCGACTAGCTGTATTGACCACTGAGGTTGGGTACGCGGGCAGCGGGTGGAAGTCCTCGTAGTGA
>NZ_FUHW01000011.1 GCF_900163545.1 Arthrobacter rhombi | reverse complement strand
GAACCACCCGCCTCCCCGGCTCCACACCCTGAAGGAGTCGGCACGGAAGAGGGCGACGTCGAATACACCCAACTGCGGTCGGCAGCCGTCGTCCAAGCGGTCCGTGGTGCCCGTCTGCGCTTCGACGACGGTCAGGTCATGGTGCTGGAATCCACGGCACTGATCGGCAGGAACCCGGCAGCCCACGACGGGGAAGAAGTCGCCGAACTGTTCAACTACGCGGATATGGGCCGCTCGGTTTCCAAAACTCATCTGCATCTGGCAGCCGATAGTTCGGGGGTCTGGGTCACTGACCGCAACTCGACCAACGGATCGGGTCTTACCGGGGCCGACGGGGTACGGAAGACGTTGGCTGCCGGCCAGTCCCAACATGCCGAGTATGGTGACACTGTGTACTTCGGCGACCGTCATTTCGTAGTGAGCCCCGCATGAGCGGGGCGGATTCCCGAGCCGCCGCCGGCCACGTGGCGTTGGACTTCGGATATGCCAGCGACCGTGGCCTGCGTCGTCCGCTCAATGAGGACGCCGTCCTGGCCGAGCGTCACCTTTTCGCGGTGGCCGACGGCATGGGCGGGCATGAGGCAGGAGAGGTGGCCAGCAGTATCTGCGTTGCCACGTTCGCCGCGGGGCAGGAAGCCGCAGGTGACTGGCTGACTCCGGAAGACCTGCAGCAGTTCATGGTCTCGGCAGACTTGGCCATCCGCGAGGCGGCAGCCTCCCGCGCCGGTACCACGGTGACAGGTGCCGCCCTGGTCCGTCAGGGTGAAGCAGTCTATTGGCTGGTCTTCAATGTCGGGGATTCGCGAACCTATCTGCTCTCCGGTGATGAATTCCGCCAGGTGACCGTGGACCACTCGGAGGTCCAGGAGATGGTCGACCGGGGAGAGATCACCGCGCAGGCAGCCCTGACCCACCCCCGCCGCAATGTCATCACCCGGGCGCTGGGGACCGGCGAAGACAGCGAAGCCGACTTCTGGATGCTCCCGGCACGCCCGGGGGACCGGCTCCTCATCTGCTCTGATGGGCTGACGAATGAAGTCGGCGACGGGGCGATCCGCGATGTGCTGGTGGCTCGCACTCCACCTCAGATTGCCGTCGACGACCTGTTGCAGGCAGCCCTGCGCTCCGGCGGCCGCGATAACATCTCCCTCGTGATCGTCGATGTGGAGCTCGAACACGAGGACGATGAGTTCAGCGATACCGCCCCACGAGCGGTGGTTGAACACGGTCAGACCCAACCGCGTCCGACGGTTGAAGGGGCATGACCATGCGGATGAGTTATCTTCCCGGACCGTGGTGGGCGCTGGTGCGTCACGGCCACCTCGTGCTGTTGCCCGAAGACACCGACCCGGAACACCTGGAGCGTCTGTGGCAGGCACTCGAGGGGGAGCCGGGGGTGGAATCTCTTCTGTCAGCAGTGCTTTCCGCTCGGGGGCTGGCCCTGACGGGGATGGCTCCCTTCGGAATCATCAGCCTCGAAAGTGATGTGCACACCATCCTGCGAGGCCCGGTCTCGATGTCCGCTGAAGGTCGAGAACTGAGCACCCACGTGAACGGGCTCGGCGTCACCACCTGGATGGAACGGCGCATCCCGAACCAGGAGAGCCTGAGTCTCGCCCTCGATGACGTGCTGCGCCAGCACGACGACGGGGACCAACCCTGGTTGCCGATCGTCGAGGGAATCGTCCCCTTCGGACGCCTTCGCGTGGAGCTACCGACGGATGGCCCTGGAACCATTGAGCCACTCTCGGCCCCACAGCCGGAAACCCAGGCATCGGCAACAGCAACCGCCGATCTTGACGTTGGAGCCGTGGCAGAACCAGAGGCCGCATCGGAAATGAGCGCCGCCGAGCCGGCAGCAACCGAGCTGCCGCAGATGCCCGCCGAGGCTGACGAAGAATTCGTTTCGGCTGAGGAAGCCGACGAGTCTCATACTGTCCTTTCCCGGGCCACCCGGGAGCCCTCACCCGAGCCGGGGGCCGAACCGAAGGATGAAGTGGCCCAGGCGCCCGCGGAGAAGCAGGTTGCCGAAGCTGCCCCGCAGGAACCACGGGCCGAGGAACCGGAAGCCGCTGAACGGGTTTCGGACGACACCATTGCCGGTCTTCACGGTGAGGAAGAGCAACCGGACCCCGAAGCACTGATCGACGCCGTCCCGTGGCTGGCAGCCGCACGGGCCCAAGCACACCCGGAGGCCAGAGGTAACCAGAAGGTTGCCGCAGCTGATGCCGGCGCCGAGGACCTGCCGACGATCACCTCGGCACCCGGCCGACCCGAACCAACGCCGACGCAGGCGCCTGTCGCCGACCTCGAGGGGACTGCGACGCCGTCCTGGGGTGACCATGACGGCAACACCGTGATGCGCGGGGACCTGCCCACCGAGGCCATTCCGACGACGTCGCGAAGCCCGGGAACCGAACAGCCGATGACCGGTCCGCTGGTTCTGGGCCGACTTTGTGCAGAAGGGCATGCGAACCCGCCGACCTCCTCGACCTGTGGCCTCTGTGAGGCCACGTTGAATGATGACCCCACGGATGTGGCCCGGCCGGCCTTGGGCCGGATGGTGATCTCCGACGGCGAGATCGTCGAACTTGACCGCCCCGCCGTCATCGGCCGCCAGCCCACCGTCAGCCGTTCGGCGAGCGAGTCCATGCCACGCGTTGTTCAAGTGAAGAGCCCCAGCGGTGACATTTCCCGCTCGCATCTGGAAGTACGGCTCGAGGGCTGGCACGTCATGTTGGTGGACCTCAAGGCGACCAACGGCACCCTGCTGGTCCGCCAGAACATGCCGCCGCGTCGACTGGGCCAGGGGGAGAAGCTGATGCTGCTCGACGGAGATATCGCCGATTTGGGAGACGGGGTCTCGTTGCGCTTCGAGGGCCTGCTGTGAGCGGCAAGCGTCCCCCGGCACCGCCACCGTCGATCGAGGGGTTCGAATATCTGAACCTCCTGGGATCCGGCGGTTTTTCGGATGTGTACCTCTACCAACAGGATCGGCCTCGCCGGAAGGTGGCCGTGAAGGTGCTGCTCTCCGACCTGAAAACGGAAAGCGCCCGTAAACGCTTCGAATCCGAAGCCAACCTCATGGCTCAGCTGTCTTCGCATCCGTACATCGTGACGATCTTCGAAGCCGATATCACCGCCGAAGGCCATTCGTATTTGGCCATGGAGTACTGCTCCCGACCGAGCCTGGACGTCCGCTACCGGCGAGCCCGGCTGGGAGTCGACGAAGTCCTGTCCTTGGCCATCCAGGTCGCCTCGGCTGTGGAGACCGCGCACCGAGCCGGCATCGTCCACCGCGATATCAAACCGGCGAACATCCTCGTGACGGACTATAACCGTCCGGCCTTGACCGACTTCGGTATCTCCGGAACGACCGACACACTGGACGATGAAGCAGGATTGTCGATCCCGTGGTCTCCGCCCGAGGCCTTTGCCGGGGGCTCCCCCAATGGGGTGCGCATGGATGTCTGGTCCCTGGGCGCGACGATCTACACGCTGCTGGCCGGCAGGTCGCCCTTCGTCCGCTCGGGGGCCGACAACTCCCAGCGCGAGCTGATTTCGCGGATTACCACCGCGCCCCTGGCCTCGCTCAACCGCCCGGATGTGCCGGCGGCTTTGGAACAGACACTGGCCACCAGCATGGCCAAGAGTCCGTGGGCACGTTTTGAATCCGTCCACGATCTGGCCCTGGCCTTGCAACGAGTCCAAGCCGAACTCGGCCTGTCCGTGACGGCATTCGAAGTGATGGAGGAGCCGGTTCCCCGCGAGGAATCCGGCGTCGACGAGGGCGGTGAGGCGACCAGGGTGCGGCAGGTCGTTTCCATCGATCCTGAGGCCGGGGCTACCCCGGCACCCCCGACAGGGGGGCCGACGCCGATCACGGATCCACTAGTTGCGGACCCGGCAGGGGCGGAGGACGCAACCATCATGCGCGGCCGGCTGCCGGACGGTTCGCTGGCCGGCTCACGCCAACGGCAGGGACGTCAGGTGGGCCCGCCCCCTGTGGTCAATGCGGTCGACGGGGAGGAACCCGGTGCCGACGGCTGGGTTCCGGTCGTACCGTCACGGCCTGCGGGCCGGCAACACGAGGGCCAACGATTCCCCACCGGATTGGTGGCGGGACTCGGCGCCGTGTTGGCCATGGTCATCGCGGGAATTTTTGTGGTGACTGCCTTGAACCGGGGAAGTGAGGCACAGGAGGTTTCCTCGGGTGTTTCGTTGAGCCAGGCACCGGCAGACCCGCTGCTGGGGCAGGAGGGCGTGGTCCCGCAGGTCAAGGACTTCGCCGTAAAGCAGTCCGGTTCGAAGATGACCTTCAGTTGGAAGAGCCCGAAGGCCCAGAAGGGCGATGTCTTTTATTGGGCTCCGGTGACGGCCACCGAACAAGGAGAGAACCGGAAAGTGGAGGAGCCCACCGTCACGACCGAGGCCGTCAAAGGCGAGCCGACCTGCATCCAAGTGGTGTTGGTGCGATCGACAGGAAAAGCTTCGGACCCCAGCAGATACTGTTCGGACGGCTAGTCTCGTGGGTGGACGATCCGCGAGAGATGAAGCAGGACACAGGGGACAGGACTCATGGTGGAAGTAAACATCGATTTTTGTGGGGAATGGTTCCCGGTCGACGATGACCAGGTTTTCACCATTGGGCGTGAAGGCGACCTGGAGGTCGACGAGAACCCCTACCTGCATCGGCGTTTCCTCACCGTGGCCCGCTACGACAGCATCTGGTGGCTCTCCAATGTCGGGTCCCGCCTCTCGGCGACCATCGCCGATGCCACCGGCGGTCTCCAGGCCTGGGTGGCTCCGGGGGCACGTATCCCTTTGGTGTTCAGTCAGACCAACGTCGTTTTCACTGCAGGGCCGACGACCTACGAATTTTCGGTCCACCTCTCGACCCCGGCTTTCCGTCAGGAATGGAGTGCCGACGATGGTGACGGGCAGACCACGATTGGCCCCGTCGTGCTCACAGATGCCCAACGGGCGTTGGTGGTCGCGCTGGCGGAGCCCATGCTGCGCCGCGACGGCACCGGGTTGAGCTCCATCCCGACATCGGCCAAGGCAGCCGCCCGGCTGGGCTGGCCGTTGACCAAGTTCAACCGCAAACTGGACAACGTCTGCGACAAGCTGGACAAGTCTGGAGTCGCCGGGCTGCGCGGGGGCGCCGGCAAGTTGGCGACCAACCGGCGGGCCCGCCTGGTCGAACATGCTGTCACCTCTCATCTGGTGGTCGCTGCGGATTTGCCGTTGTTGGACGCAGCTCCCGCAGCCGACGACTAGTCCTCAGACCCAGGGACGCAAGGACGGTGGCCAGAGCATTGCTAGGGTCAATCAGATGACCGGAATGCGATACCCCCGCCCCCTTGCCGAGGGAGACCGAATCGACGTGACCGCCCCGTCGATGGGCGTCCCGGGATCCCTGCACGCCCGCTTGGACCATGCGGTATCGGACCTGCGCGCTGCCGGGTTCGAAGTACGGGTGGAGGAATCCGTCCGCCAGGAGGGACTGGCCTCAGGCCCGCCATCCACGAGGCGTACCGAACTCGCTGCCGCCTTCGCCGGTCCGGCCCGTGCCGTCCTGCCACCTTGGGGCGGGAAGCTGGCCATCGAAATCGTCAAAGGAACCGATTGGAAAGCCCTCGCGGAGGACCCCACATGGTTTGTGGGCTGGTCGGATATCTCCACCCTCCTGCTGCCACTGACGATCACCACCGGTGTCGCAACCATTCACGGTGGCAGCCTGATGGACGAGCCGTGGGAACTACCGGCCGGGTTCCATCGGTGGACCGAGGTGGCAGCGCTCCCCGAAGGAGCATCCTTTACCCAAACAGCTGCCCCGTATCGTCGTTCACGCCCGTGGTCCGACTGGGACGAGGAACCGTTGGGGCGGGCCGAAGCCTATGAGGAGCCGACCGCCTGGACGTCGCTGCATGCCGAGGACGTGGAACTGCGTGGCCGACTCCTGGGAGGGTGTTTGGAGACGGTGTCCTTGCTCGCGGGATCCAGTTTTGGGGATCTGTCGGGATTCGCTCGCCGTCATGCCCCCGAAGGACTAATCGTCTACCTCGAAGTCGTCGATTCCGACGCCGTGAGCGTGCTTCGAATGCTCTGGGCGTTGCGGCTGGCCGGATGGTTCGACCACGCCAACGGCATATTGATCGGACGCACCACTGCTCCCGATACCGCGGAATTGACGCAGAGCGAAGCGGTGGAACGGGCACTGGGGGATCTGGATATTCCGGTGATCCTTGATTTCGATACGGGGCACCAGCCTCCGCAGATGCCGTTGGTCAACGGGGCGCTGGCAGAGGTCGAATTGGTCGACGGGCACGGGTGGATCACCCAACACCTGATCCCGTGATGACTGGGGCTGGACGTATCCTGATGCCATGAGTGCGCAACCAGCACCGTCGGACGGGGTCCGAACCCACGCCCTGCGCGGGGGAGTCCTGCTGATCGCGCGGGTGGGGCTGGTCGCCTTGGCCACGACGATCGCCTGGCTGGTCATGGTCGGTGTCGACGGTCCGGCCTCGTTTCCGCCGTCGCCCCTGCTCGCATCGTTGAGCTTGCTCCCGGTGAACATCGTCTCGTTGTGGCTCGTTGCCCGTTTCCTGCGCTCCGAAGGCCAGGACCTTCGTTCCCTGTTCATCCCGGCCCGGCGCCCGATGCTGCGCGAAACCGGCTGGGGACTGCTCTGGATCCTCGTCCTCTACCTCCCCTTCGTGGCCGCCATCATGGGCACCATGTGGGCCCTGCACGGCCCCGAGATGTTCACGGCATTCGAAACGGTCTTCTTCGACCCGCAGGCCGCCGCGATCGCCCACCCCGGATGGGGCCTGGCCCTGGGCATCATCGCCGTTCTGACGTTCGCTCCGCTCAATGCCCCCGCCGAGGAGGCGGTGTTCCGTGGCTACTCCCAGTCACGCCTGTTGCGTCGGTGGTCGGTCCTCGCCACCGTATTGCTCTGTTCGCTCGCTTTCGGCGCCCAGCACGCCTTCTTCGCCCCGACGGCGGACGCCATGATCGTCTATGTCGTGGCGTTCACGGTGTGGGGGATCGGATCGGCACTGATCGTGCTCCGACAGAAACGTTTGCTGCCCATCACCATCGCCCACTTCATCGTGAACCTGTTGAGCAGTTCCCCCGCAGTCATATTCCCGATGCTGCAACTGACCGGTTTGGTTCCCCGTTAAAGGGCCGCCGGTGAGCTGCCGCACCGCCCACCGGAGCGCTCAGTCGGGGCACCTCAGCTGGGCGAGCACCGTGGAAAGAGCATCCCGACGGTATGTCAGTTCGCTGATGCGTTCGTGGAGAACTGCGTACTGCTGTTCCAGCAGCACCACACGTTCTGAGCTGGTCATGGTGTCCCAGTGCTCCATTTGTGTTCGCATCTGGTCCAGCGAGAGGCCGACCGCGCGTCCGGAGAGAATGAGCTCGAGCCGGCGTTGCGCTCCCGGGCCGTAATCGCGGTAACCGTTGGGAGAACGCGTGATCTGCCCCGGGCTGAACATGTCCCGCTCTTCGTAATATCGGATGGCTGAAGCAGCTAAACCGGTTCGATGGGCGAGTTCGCCGATGCGCATTCTATCTCTTGACCTTCAAGTCGCTTGAAGCTTTAGCGTGACACCAGAACCACAACACGGTCAATAGCTTCCCAAGGATCCATATGAGTCACGCTCTCTATCTCGCCGCAGCCGTTCTCTTCCCGTGCCGGCTGGCCCTGTTCCTCGCCTTGCATCTGTTCCCTGGCGGAATCCACCCGGTCGGGGACACGGTCAGCGACTACGCCGCTTCGGCAAACGCCCTGACGCGGGCTCTGTCGCGCCTCTCGGCTTGGGCTGCGGCCCTGGCCTGGGCCGCGTTGGGCCTCGGACTCCTGACCGATAGTGGGCTCGGCGCGCCCCGGTCGACCGTGGGGATCTGGCTCTTTGTTCTCGCACTGGTTCTCGTGGTGATGCCCTGGGTGCCGACGGACGGGCCGGGGGCCGCGAAGACGCTGCGTGGTCGTGTGCACCTTCTGCTGGCCGTGGGATGGTTCACGATCTCCTACTCGACGATCGCTCCGCAGGCCCGGCTGCTGGAGACACAGGGGATGCCCGGCGTCGGGACGGGACTGCAGATACTCCATGTCATCTCCGCCATCTCACTGGCGGCCCTCGTGGTTTCCCTGCTCGTGCGACCGCTGAGATCACGCACCTTCGGCGTGAGTGAACGCGTCTTCATCCTGGCGGTGACGATCGCCCCACTGCTCGCGAGCCTGGGGTTCATGCTGCGGTGAGGGACAGCCTTCCGGCTCGCCGTCGGGCAATTCAGCACGACCAATGGACGAGGGGCCTCCTTCGCTCCCACGCGTCCGAGCAGTGAGGCAAGATAGAGGGGTGACGACAAGCGAGCAGCAGAACACCACCACCCGTTCCACCACGGCCTCCGCCGAAGGCGCCAGTACCGCCGCCGGTGAAGAGGTCATCCCCGCAGGGCAACTGCGGGAGGAGTACCAGCAGCTCATCGACGATGTCCGCCGGTACCGGACGGCGTATTACGTCGAGGATGCTCCGATCGTCTCCGACGCCGAGTTCGATGTTCTGTTCACCCGACTCGAGGAAATCGAGCAACTGCACCCGGAAATCGTCTCCAACGATTCACCCACCCAAGAAGTCGGTGGAGAGGTTTCCGCGGCCTTCTCCCCGGTGGTCCACCTGACGCAGATGTACTCGCTGGAGGATGTGTTCTCCCTCGAAGAGCTCACCGCCTGGCTCGAACGGGCCACCGCCAACGCCGGAACCCGGGCCCCGAACCAAGAACTGCGCTGGCTTTGTGAGGTCAAGATCGACGGGCTCGCGATCAACCTGCTCTACCGTGACGGCAAGCTGCTCCGTGCCGCCACCCGGGGCGACGGCACGACCGGGGAAGACGTCACCCATAACGTGCTGACGATCAAAGACATCCCCACCGAGCTCTCGGGCAGCAACTGGCCCACCGAGGTCGAGATCCGTGGGGAGATCTTCTTCCCCTCACAGAAGTTCCGCGACTATAACGAGGCCCTGCTCGAAGCAGGCAAACCCGAACTGGCGAATCCGCGCAACGCGGCCGCCGGCTCCTTGCGCCAGAAGGACCCGGCAGAAACCGCCAAGCGCCCCCTGGGCATGTTTGTCCACGGGTTCGGGGTCCGTGAAGGCCTCGACGCGGCCTCCCAGTCCGAAACCTACGAACTTCTCAAGGGGTGGGGCCTACCGGTGACCCCGTACTCGAAGGTCGTGGATTCGATCGATGAGGTCCTGGCCTACATCGAGGCCTATGGTGCCGACCGGCACTCACTGGTCCACGATATCGACGGCATCGTCATCAAGGCCGATTCCTTCGCCATCCAACGGGCGTTGGGCTACACCTCCCGGGTACCGCGCTGGTCGGTGGCCTATAAGTATCCGCCCGAGGAGGTCCACACCAAACTGTTGGACATCCGCGTCAACGTCGGACGCACCGGACGAGTCACCCCCTACGGGGTCATGGAACCGGTCAAGGTCGCCGGCTCCACCGTCGAAATGGCCACCCTGCACAACCAGGACGTCGTCAAGGCCAAGGGCGTGCTCATCGGAGACACCATCATCCTGCGCAAGGCAGGTGACGTCATCCCCGAGATTGTCGGCCCGGTCCTTCCCCTGCGCGAGGGCCGGGAAGAGGAACTCCGCGAATTCGTCATGCCCACCGACTGCCCCTCCTGCGGGGAACCGCTGGCCCCGGCGAAGGAAGGCGATATTGACATCCGCTGCCTCAACGCCCAGTCCTGCCCGGCCCAGCTGACCGAGCGAGTGGCCCACCTCGGTGGCCGAGGAGCCTTCGACGTCGAGGCGCTGGGCGAGGAAGCCGCATTAGCACTGACCGTGGGGCCAGGCCCGGATCCCGCCGAACACGGAGGCCTGCCCAAACCTGCAGGACCCGGCCCCATCACGAACGAAGCCCAGATCTTCGACCTGGCCAGCGGCCATGAAGACGACACGCTGCGCGATGCGCTCGCCGAGGTCAAGGTCTGGCGTGAAAAGCGATCCAAGGGCACCGGGACCGGTCACTTCGAACTCGTTCCGTACTTCTGGAGCAAGGGCACCGAGAAGAAGCCATCGGCCCCGACCGCCACTACGAAGAAGCTGTTCGAGGAACTGGAAAAGGCCAAGACGCAGCCGTTGTGGCGCGTGATCGTGGCCCTGTCCATCCGTCATGTGGGGCCCACCGCCTCGCGCGCCCTGGCCACCCACTACGGGTCGATGGAGGCCATCCGCCAGGCCGTCACCGCCGAGGATGCCACCGAAAAGCTGGCCGACGTCGACGGCATCGGGCCGATTATCGCCGAGGCCCTCATCGAATGGTTCGACCTCGACTGGCATCTGGGAATCGTCGATGCGTGGGCCGCCGAAAACGTGCGCATGGTGGACGATTCCCACGGTGAGACTCAGCGCACGCTCGAGGGCCTGACCATCGTGGTCACCGGATCCCTCGAAGGCTTCAGCCGCGACGAGGCCAAGGAGGCCATCATCACCCGTGGCGGCAAGGCCTCGGGATCCGTGTCGAAGAAGACCAGCTACGTCGTCGCCGGTGAAGCGGCAGGCACCAAATTGGAGAAAGCGATCTCCCTCGGGCTGACCGTACTGGACGAGGACGGCTTCCGCGCCCTGCTCGAAAACGGCCCCGTACCCGAAACCACCACCGATGGAGACCCCACATGAGCCAAAACCCCGCAGCCACCGCCGACCTGTTGGCCATCGCCCGCCGTGCCGCGGCCGCCGGTGCCGCCGTCCTGGCCGAACGCCACGGCGTCCATATCGCAGCCGACACCAAATCCGCCGCCGGGGACTGGGTCACCGACTACGATCGACGCGCCGAACAGGCAGTGCGGGCGGTCATCAACGCCGAACGCCCGCATGATGCGATCACCGGCGAGGAATACGGCAGCACCACCCCCGCGGAACCCAGCGCCTACCGCTGGTCCATCGACCCGCT
Source organism: Arthrobacter rhombi (assembly GCF_900163545.1). Classification (GTDB taxonomy): domain Bacteria; phylum Actinomycetota; class Actinomycetes; order Actinomycetales; family Micrococcaceae; genus Arthrobacter_H; species Arthrobacter_H rhombi_A. Next base: position 84,650 of record NZ_FUHW01000011.1, on the reverse strand, counting down.
GGATGGTACAGCCAACTTCGTGCGAGGCATCGTCTACTACGCCACCTCGGTGGCCGTCGCCGGCCCCGCACCCGACGGTGGGGAGGGCGCCGTGTGGCTCGCCGGCGTCGTGCAGGCTCCCGCGCTGGGCAGCACCTGGTGGGCCTCCCGCGGAGCGGGTTCCTGGCTGGGCGGCACCGAAACCGGGAACGACGCCGGGGCACGCCGGCTCACCGGCCCCGTGCCCGGAGCCGCGGGGGCCCTGCTGGCCACCGGATTCGGTTACGACGCCGTACGGCGCGACTTCCAGCTCCAAGCGGTGGCCACCCTGTTGCCGGGGTTCGCCAATGTGCGGCGGATCGGCTCGGCTGCCGTGGATTTGTGCATGGTCGCCGACGGCACCCTCGATGCCTACGCCGAATACGGTACCGGTGAACACGACTGGTCCGCCGGGGCGCTCATCGCCGAGGAAGCCGGTTGCCCGGTGTTACGTCCTCCGGCCGATCCGGGCTGGCAGGCAGCTGGCTACATCGACTTCGAGCTGCTTCCCGCGCCACCGGCGGGCTGAGCTGGTTCCCGAGAAAAATCAACCCGGCCGAATGACCAGCATCGACGCCAGCACCACCACGAGCAGGGCGAGGAAGGCGACAGCATGGATGCGGTCAGGCAGCTTGCCGACCAGGCGTTTGGCGGCGAAAATCGTCGGCAGGGACCCGGCCAGCAAACCCGCAGTCGCCAGCAGGTCGATATAGCCCACATGCGCCGTGGGTAGCGGCCCCACGGAAGTGGGCAGCGCGAAAGCGTGGACGACAGCCCCAGTCGATGCAGCAGCGGAACGGTCATGATGGAACCGCCCACCCCCAAGAAGCTGTTGTCGGCCCCGATCAGGGCGCCGAGCCCGATATAGGCGGCGAGCGGATGGAGCATATCGGTCCGCAATCTGCCAGAGCGCCAATGAGCAAAACTGGCTGAAAGGGAATTGACGATCATCACTGCGGTCGACGTCGCTACGGCCACCAACGTTGCCTCACCGGAACCCCCGGAGGCCACGGCAAGTGCATAGACGACAGGGACGATGACGAAGCCGCCGCCAAAGCCAAACAAGACGGTTGTCAGCCCGGTGAGCACTCCGAAGGCGGCGAACACCAGTCAGGACACGACCATCCACCGATCGTAGGGGCCTGGTGGCCGTAGGATCGCTCGACGCCGTGAGGTGGCCGACATTTTCAGGTCCCCGTACCGTGGCGGTGCCGGAATCTGTCAAACTGGGAGGTGATGACTATTGCAACCGCCCGCCTCCCGCTCACCATCCGCCAGGCCACGGAAGCCGACTACCCGGAGATCGGCCGGATCACCGTCGACTCCTACCTTGCGGCGGGACACTTCGATGACCCCGACCACGAGTACCTGCAGTTCGTCCGCCAGGTCGCCGACCGGCACGCGGCAGCCGAGATCCTGGTCGCCGAAAACAACGGGACAGTCATCGGCGCGGTGACCCTGGTTCAGCAGGGGAACCCCTACGCAGATATTGCTGAAGCGGGCGAACTCGAATTCCGAATGCTGGTCGTGGACCCCGCCGTACAGCGTTCGGGGGCCGGGCGGACCATGGTCGAAGCGGTGATCGACCGGGCCCGGCAGCTCGAGGGCGTGGACACGGTCTCGCTGACTACCGGTGGACATTGGGAAGCAGCCAATGCCCTCTACACGGCCATGGGTTTCCAGCGCGCCACCGAACGCGACTGGTTCGTCCCCGATACCGACATCCTGCTCAAGGTCTACATCCTGCCGCTCTAAGACCGACAGCCGGCGCTCCGGCTCATGCAGTAGGGTCGCCTCATGCCCCCCAGCCAGAACCCCCACGCGAGGGAGCTATCTGGGTTTCGTACTCTTGGCCTTCGTCTCGATGGTGGGGGACGGGATGGCACTTTTTGCCCTGACCCTTGCCGCCGCCGATCACCTGGGGTCCTGGGGCGTCACTGCACTATTCCTCACGGGGCTGATCCCGCCGATCCTGGCCGCCCCACTGGTGGGCCGGTTGGTCGATGGCGCGAACCTGCGCAGGATCTGGGTGGCCAGCCTGCTCGCTCACGTCCTGCTGTTCGCCCTCATGACCGTCGTCGATGAGCTGCTCGTTAGCTTGGTGTTGATGTGCGGGACCAGCATCAGCGCGGTGGTCAACGCCTCGGCGATCTTCAAGCTCATTCCCTCCATCAAAGGTTCCCTGCCCTTGGCCCGGGCCAGCAGCCTGATCGTCTCGGCGGGTTCACTGGCAGGCATCCTCGCACCGCCGATCGCTGCCATCGCCTATACCGCGTGGTCCGTCCAGCCCGTGCTGGCGTTGAACGCGTTGGGTTTTACGTTGCTGGCCGTCGGCGCCGGGCTGTTGGTTCCGCGCGATGCCGTGACGGTTGATGTAGAAGAACCGAAAGCCGGAGGGGCCAGATCCGGTGCGCGGGTCCTCTTCACGGACCGACTGCTGGCCATCCTGCTGGTGCCCATGGCCGCCGTCGTGTTGTTCACTTCCGCCGAAGGCGTCGCGGGGGTCTTCTATTTGCGCTCGGTCGCCGATACCGACACCATCTACGCCGTGATGCTGGGGGCCTGGTCGGTGGGTGCCCTGGCTGGTGCCCTGGTCTGCGGAAACCGGTTCCTCGGAGCACGAGTACGGACGCCCGTGCTTCTGGGCGGAGCGCTGATCGGGGCCGCCATCCTGGTGGAGGGGCTGTGGCCCAACGCCCTAGTCATCCTGGCGGTCTTCGTCCTGGGCGGATTCGGCAACGGGATGCACAACGTGGGGGTGCGCAACGCCGTTTATGCCCGGATTCCCGAAGCCCATCACGGGGCCGCCTGGGCCTACCTGACCGTCGTCATCAAAATCATGGTCGGACTGGGCTTCCTGCTGGGAACCCCGGGACTGGTGGTGGACAGTGACCGGTTGATCATCATCGCTGCCGGAATCGGCTCCTTGGGGGCCGTGCTCCTGGCGCTCGTGGGGATGAGCAGAGCGGCCCGGCAACAGGCGACGCCGGTCCTGAACTAGACTGGTGGGGATAACCCACCATCCATGAATTCGGGGAGATACATGCCTGCGATCAGTCGTGAGGAAGTTGCCCATTTGGCGCAGCTGGCCCACCTGGAGATGAGCGAGACCGAGCTGGAGAAAATGGCCGGCGAACTCGGTGTCATCGTCAACGCGATCAAGTCCGTGAGCGAGGCCGCTGGCGACGACGTTCCAGCCACCAGCCACCCGCTACCGCTGACCAACGTGATGCGCGAAGACGTGGTCGGGCAGACGCTGACGCAGGAGGAGGCGCTGCAGAACGCGCCCGACGCCGAAGACGGCCGTTTCAAGGTTCCGGCCATCCTGGAAGGGGAGTAGGGCATGAACGAGATCATCAAACTCTCCGCCGCCGAGCTGGCTGCGAAACTCCGTGACGGATCGGTCACTTCCGTCGAGGCCGTCCAGGCCCATTTGGACCGCATCGCAGCGGTCGACGGAGGAGACCGTGGAGTCCACGCCTTCTTGCACCTGAACGGGGAGGAAGCCCTCGCCGTGGCCGCCGAGGTCGACGCGATTCGCGCCGCAGGCGGAGCCGAGGCCGAGGCGCTGCACCCGCTGGCCGGAGTACCGATCGCCATCAAGGACCTCATTGTCACCAAGGGCCAGCCCACCACCGCGGGGTCGAAGTTCCTTGAGGGCTGGATGAGCCCCTACGACGCCACCGTGATCGAAAAGATCCGTGCCGCCAAGCTGCCGATCCTGGGAAAAACCAACCTCGACGAATTTGCGATGGGTTCCTCCACCGAGCACTCGGCCTTCGGAGACACCCGCAATCCATGGGACCTGGACCGGATCCCCGGCGGTTCCGGCGGTGGCTCGGCCGCTGCGGTGGCCGCCTTCGAAGCACCCCTGGCCCTGGGCACCGACACCGGTGGTTCGATCCGCCAGCCAGGTGCCGTCACCGGCACGGTCGGCGTCAAACCCACCTACGGTGCCGTCTCTCGTTACGGGGCCATCGCGATGGCCTCCTCGCTGGACCAGATCGGCCCGGTGAGCCGCACCGTCCGTGATTCGGCTCTCCTGCACGAGCTCATTGGCGGGCACGACCCCAAGGATTCCACCTCCATCGACGCCCCGGTCCCCGATATGGCGGCGGCCGCCGAACAGGGTGCCACCGGTGACCTGACCGGTGTTCGCGTCGGCGTCATCCGCGAACTGCAGGGGGAGGGCTACCAGGCAGGCGTCCAGTCGCGTTTCGACGAATCCCTGGAAGTGTTGAAGGCTGCCGGCGCCGAGATCGTCGAGGTCTCCTGCCCCAACTTCGAGTACGCGTTGGGTGCCTACTACCTGATCATGCCCTCGGAGGTCTCCTCCAACCTCGCCAAGTTCGACGGCGTCCGCTACGGCAACCGCGTGCTGCCGACCGAGGGGCCGCTGACCATCGAACGGGTGATGGCCTCCACCCGCTCCGCGGGTTTCGGCGACGAGGTCAAGCGCCGCATCATCCTGGGCACCTACGCCCTGTCGGCCGGCTACTACGACGCCTACTACGGTTCAGCGCAGAAGGTCCGCACCCTGATTCAGCGGGACTTCGAAGCAGCCTTCGCCCAGGCGGATGTCCTGGTGTCCCCGACCTCCCCGGTCGTCGCCTTCGAACTGGGTTCTAAGCTGGATGACCCGTTGGCGATGTACCTCAACGACGTCGCCACCATCCCCGCCAACCTGGCCGGCATTCCCGGGATCACGGTCCCCGGTGGACTCTCCGAAGGGCTGCCGGTGGGCATCCAGTTCCTGGCCCCGGCCCATGAGGACGCACGGCTCTACCGTGCCGCCGCGGCCTTGGAGAAACTGCTGGAGGACCGCTGGAATGGCCCGTTGATCAACCAGGCCCCCGAGTTGGCCGAATCCTCCAAGGAAGGTGTCGCCTGAGATGGCCCATGCAACTGAAGAACTCGTCGACTTCGATGAGGCACTGGAACGCTATGACCCGGTACTGGGCTTCGAGGTACACGTCGAGCTGAACACCGCCACCAAGATGTTCTCCGATGCCCCGAACGTCTTCGGCGACGTCCCGAACACCAACGTCACCCCGGTGGACCTGGGTCTGCCCGGCGTGCTGCCGGTGGTCAATAAAAAGGCTGTGGAGTACTCCATCAAGATCGGCCTGGCGTTGAACTGCCAGATCGCCGAATACTGCCGCTTCGCCCGGAAGAACTACTTCTACCCGGACACCCCGAAGAACTTCCAGACCTCGCAGTACGACGAACCCATTGCCTTCGATGGTTACCTGGACCTGGAACTGTCCGACGGGGAGATCTTCCGGGTGGAGATCGAACGCGCGCATATGGAGGAAGACGCCGGCAAGCTCACCCATATGGGTTCCACCGGGCGCATTCAGGGCGCCCAGTCATCGCTGGTCGACTACAACCGTGCCGGGGTGCCGTTGGTGGAGATCGTCACCAAACCGATCACCGGTGCCGGAAAGCGTGCCCCCGAACTGGCCAAGGCCTATGTGGCGGCGATCCGCGAGATCGTGAAGAACCTCGACGTCTCCGACGCCAAAATGGAACGCGGCAACGTCCGCTGCGACGTCAACATTTCGTTGATGCCCCAGGGAACCACCACGTTCGGCACCCGCTCCGAGACCAAGAACGTGAACTCGTTGCGCGCCGTCGAACACGCGATGCGCTTCGAAATCGAACGTCACGCAGCGGTCCTGGATGCCGGCAACCTCGTCGTCCAGGAAACACGCCACTGGCACGAGGACACCCGGACCACGACGTCGGGACGTCCGAAGTCCGACGCCGACGACTACCGCTACTTCCCCGAGCCGGACCTGGTGCCGATCGTGACAACCCGCGAATGGGTTGAGGAATTGCGGGCCCAGCTGCCGGAGCCGCCGGCCGAACGCCGCAAACGTCTGCAGGCCGATTGGGGCTATGCCGACGCCGAATTCCGTGATGTGGTCAATGCCGGATTCCTGGACGCCATCGAGGAGACCATCGCCGCCGGTGCCACTCCAGCCGTGGCCCGCAAATGGTGGATGGGCGAGATCTCCCGGTTGGCTAAGAACGCCGACGTGGAGCCGCTGGAACTCGGGGTCACCCCGGCAACCATCATCGAACTTAACCAGCTGATCGAAGCCAAGAAGATCAACGACAAGATCGCCCGCCAGGTCCTCGAATACGCAGTGGCGGGAGAGGGGACGCCGAGAGAGATCGTCGAGAAGCGTTCGCTGGCCGTCGTCAATGATGATTCAGCACTTGGTGCAGCCATCGACGACGCCATGGCTTCGATGCCCGACGTCGTCGCGAAGATCAAGGATGGCAAGGTCCAGGCCATCGGCGCGCTCATCGGTCCGGTGATGAAGGCCACCCGTGGTCAGGCCGACGCCGGTCGCGTCCGCGAGATCGTCCTGGAGAAACTCGGCGTCGAAGGCTGACCCTCGCCGGGCCCTAGCGGCGCGGACACCGCAGTACCTGGTGAAGGGCGGGCGGAGAATCTTCCGCCCGCCCTTCGCCGTGGGCAGGTGTGTAGCGTGGTTCCATGAGCACCCAGGGAGCAGCGAAACAAACCGGAACCGCCGTTCCCGGCCACGACGTCGAGGTCACCGAGGCGTTGGTTCGTCAGCTGCTGAAGGAACAGCACCCCGACTTGGCGGGCCTGGAGCTCCTGCGGGTGGCCAACGGTTGGGACAACATCGTCTACCGGCTCGGTGGGGAACTGGCAGTACGCCTACCCCGCCGCGCCAGCGCCCATCAGCTGCTGCTGAACGAAGTGAGATGGCTGCCCTTCCTGGCGCCACGGCTGCCGTTGTCGATTCCTGCAGTCATTGGCCGAGGCCACCCGGGTGCCGGCTACCCCTACCACTGGGCCGTGGTGCCCTGGTTCGAGGGGGATTCCGCTGCGGTTCGTTCGGCAGCCGACCGAGACGGCTATGCCTCAGCCCTGGGCCGATTCCTGCGCGCACTTCACGTTCCGGCCCCGGCCGACGCTCCTCGCAATCCTGTGCGTGGGGAGGCGCTGGCAACCCGCGCCGAGGCCTTCACCCGGCGGCTGGCAGCAGCCGACCCACCGCTGGCCGGGCCCTGGCACGAAATCTTTGTCGCCGGGGCGAAAGCCACCGAGTACCATGGCCCGCCACTATGGCTGCACGGGGACCTGCACCCGCATAACGTCGTGACTGCTCTCGGTACGGGACCGGCGGCCATCTCTGCGGTCGTGGATTTCGGGGACATCACCGCGGGGGACCCCGCCTGCGACCTGGCGGCCGCCTGGCTACATTTCACCGCCGCGGGCCGTGACGTCTTCAGGGCCGAACTGCCCTACGACGGGGACACCTGGTTGCGCGCCAGGGGGTGGGCGGTGCACTTCGGGACCATGATGGCCCTGATGCCGGACGGAGAGCCGCTGCGGTCCGTGGGCCGGCATGCGCTGGACCAGTTGGCAGTTGAGGGCTACTGACGTGCATCATGGGAGGGCAACGCATCCCGGCGTGGCCGGCACTGACAGGAGAATACCAGCGGTCATGGCAACCCTAGATCCTGCTGCCGACCCCGCCCTGCGCAACGGTCGCGGACATCGCGGCGATGACCTGCGGCGACTCAATACGGCGGCCGTCATGAAGCATGTCTTCGACCACCCCGGTCTGTCTCGTTCGGAAGTTGCTCTGCAACTGGGGCTCAGTGCCGCGTCGGTCACGAAGATGGTGGCGCAGCTGCTCGAAGCCGGCTTATTGCGGGAGCTGGCACCACTCGTGGGCACGCAGGGGCGCCCACGCGTTCCCCTGCAGATCGACACCGGGACCCCGCTGGTCATGGGCATCCATCTGGGCCCGCGCACCACCGGCGTCGTCCTCATGGATTTAGACGGCAGCGAACATGCCTCGGTACTGGTTCCACACACCGGGATGCCACCGGAAGAATCCATGGATTTGATCGTCGCGGCCGCCGATGAGTTGATTTGTGAGAATACCAGGGGACGGGTCATCATCGGGACGGGGATCGCGACCGGCGGCATCGTGAATCGGGCGGCGGGGATCATCATTGACAACCCCGGAGCCGGTTGGCAGAACGTTGACGTCATGCGCCTGCTCAGCGGCCGGTTGCCCGGGCCGTTGATCCTCGAAAACAATGCCCGTGCCGCGGCACAATCCGAATTGCTCTACGGGCACGGGCAACGAACCAATGACTTCGTGCTGATGGTGGTGACCGCGGATATCGGCTCGGTCATGGTCGACGGCGGAAGGATCAGGTCAGGGTTCAGCCAAACCGCGGGACAGATCGCCCATCTCTCCGTCGACGACGGCACCCGGCCCTGCCCCTGCGGCCGCACCGGATGTTTGGCGGTCATGGCTTCGGACGACGCAGTAGCCGACACCGCCGTGGAACGAGGGCTGCAAGAGAAGCCGAATATCGACGAGATCTTGTTCCAAGCGGCGGAGGGGGAGCCGGGGGCCATTGTCCTGCTGGAGCAACGCAACCGGTGGGTCGGCCGGGCAGCGGCCCAACTCATTGACATCCACGATCCCGAGCTCCTGGTGGTGGTCGGCACCCCAGCCGAATCACCCCTGGTTTTTTCCTCGCTCGTCGATGAAGTGGCCCGGCGGGCACAACTTGGCAAACGGGCCGCCGAACGCGTGGTTCTTTCCACCGACCACGTCTTCTCACTGTCGCTTTTTGCCGCCTCAACACTGGTTGCCGCCGTGCTGGCGGATCCGCTGGGGATCATCGGCCTGGCTGCCCCCGACCCGACAGAGAGCTGAATCGGCGAGTTTTTTCTCCTCGAAACCGTCGGTAACCTTCGCAATTATTTGAAGACCATCCTTGACAGGGTCTGCAGTATCTGATTTATTTTAGAGCGTAAATTAACTGGGTGAAGCGGATCACATCTCTGCGTGCTCCGCCGGACACCACCTAATCAGCTCGATCATCACAGATCATTTGAACGGGAGTGGAGCATGTCGAAGAAGAAGATGTTTGCGCTGGTCGCGGCATCATCAGCAGTGATGCTGATGGCCAGTGGCTGTGCATCCGGTGCGGGGAACGCAGCCGGGGCAGGGGAGGACAGCGCCTTGTCGTTCCAACTCAGCGAACCCAAGTCATTGGTGCCGCATGAGGATCCGGGCAGCCAGGTCGCCATGGCCACCTGCGCGAACCTCATGGAGGTGAACACCGAATCTCAAGAACTGGAGCCTCTGGCCGCGACATCGGTGACCAGCGATGACGCCCAGCGCTGGAAGATCGAACTGCAGGACGGCTGGACGTTCCAGGACGGCGCACCGGTGACTGCCGACTCGTTCGCCAAGGCGTGGAACAAGACGGCCACTGGCTCCAACGCTTGGCAAGGTAATGGCTCCTTCACCGCCTTCGAAGGGTATAAGGATCTGAACCCTGCGGATGGATCCAAACCCAAGGCCACGGAGCTTTCCGGCGTGAAGGTCGTTGACGATCAGCATCTGGAAGTCGCACTCAACGCGCCCAATGCCGACTTCCCCAAGCTTCTGAGCACCTCGGCCCTCTGCCCCCTGCCGGAACAGGCCTTCAGCGATCCGGAGGCCTACGAGGAGAACCCCATTTCCAATGGGCCCTACCAATTCGTCTCCTGGAACCACAACGAAGAAGTCGTGCTGGAAAAATGGGACGACTTCAAGGGGGCCGACGGTTTCTCCGGCGGCGCCGACAAGCTCACCGGGCAGATCTACACGGCGGTGGACGCGGCCTACACCGACATGACGGCCGGCAACCTGGACATGATCCGCAACGTGCCAGCCACGATGGTCTCCAAGGCCAAAAGCCAGCTGGGTGAGGATTCCCTCTACGAGGTTGAAACCGGTTCCAAGCAGTACACCTTGCAGATCCCGGAGTACATCAAGGATCTGCGGGACCCGGATCTGCGCCGGGCCATCTCGATGTCCATTGACCGCGAATCCATCGCCAAGTCCCTGTTGCAGGGCTACGCCACGCCTTCGGACTCACTGGTACCACCGTCGCTGGATTCCTATGAGGAAGGCGCTTGCGACTCATGCACCTTCGACGCCGATGAGGCGAAGAAGCTCCTGGCCAAGGCTGGTGGATTCGACGGAACCCTGGTGATCGAACACAACTCGGCTTCCGACCAGCAGCTGGTGCAGGCCATCGCCAAACAGATCAAGGAAAATCTGGGCATCAAGGTCCAGCTCAAGCCGGTTTTGGGGACCGAGCTGCAGTCGCGTCGGAACAACCAGGAACTCGACGGAGCCGTTTTCGGGCTCTGGGGCTGGTCCTATAAGAGCCCTGACCAGTACCTCAGCCAGTACGAAACGGGCGGCGACGGCAACGAGACCACGGGATACTCCAATAAGGCAGTGGACAAGCTGGTCAGATCCGCACGGGAGTCGCAGAACGAAGCCACGGCAGCTAAGACGTACGCCGAGGCCGAGTCACTGATCGTCAAGGACATGCCGGCCATCCCGCTGTTCATTCCCACCGACTTCGGCTTGCACACCGAATGCGCCGATATGAAGGAAGTCCAGGGGGATCTGCAGTTCTACCGCGCGGGGTACGGCTGCTAGGTAGTGAATCATCCACGGTTCCGATGCGCCGGTGAGCAATAGACACCGGTGCATCGGACCCCGTCCCAGCACTCCCATCACACCGCGAAAGGACCATCCGCATGCTCGGCTACACCATACGCCGCATAGGGCAGATGATTCCGGTGGTCATCGGCGCCACCTTCCTGATCTACGCCTTGACCTTCCTCATGCCCGGAGACCCCATCGCGGCGTTGACCGGCGCCCGCCCCCTGCCCGAATCAACGGTGGCCCAGATTCGTCAGGCCTATCACCTGGATGACCCGTTCCTGGTGCAATACGGAAACTACATGTGGGGCCTGTTGCATGGGAACTTCGGTATTGATTTCTTCGGCCGCCCGGTTTTGGGTCTGATCTTGGAGCGTCTGCCCACGACTTTCGCCCTGGCCCTGACGGCCTGGGTTCTGAAGCTGGTCATCGGTCTGGTCATCGGCGTATACGGCGGGCTGCGGCACGGCCGTGCCGGGGACCACTTCGCCCTGATCTTCACCGTCGTCTTCCTCGGCGTTCCCGGATTCGTGATCGCCTTGGGCGCCCAGACGGTATTCGGTGTCCAATTGGGCTGGGTCGATCCGGCAGGAATCCGCGCCGGGTGGCCCATGGCCTTCATCTTGCCAGCATTGGTGATGGCCTTCGAAGCCGCTGCCGGCTTGGCACGACTGACCCGCACCTCGCTGGTGGGGGTGCTTCGGTCGGAGTACATGCGCACCGCACGGGCCAAGGGCCTTTCCCCACGACGGGTCATCTGGGGCCATGCCCTGCGCAACGCCATGATTCCCGTCGTCACCTATCTTGGACTGAGCCTGGCCGGGATGCTCGGCGGCGCAGTGATCATCGAGGCCATCTTCAACATTCCTGGCATCGGTGGGCTCATGGTGACCTCCATCAACAACAAGGAGGGGACCATCGTCGTGGGCATCGCCACGATGCTCGTGTTGGTGTATCTCCTCTTCAACCTGCTCGTGGATCTGCTCTACGGCGTCATTGATCCGAGGGTACGAGTATGAGCCAGACCACCGAGCCGACCGCTTCCGCCGTTGCCACCGGCGAACCCGAGACCTTTCCGCCACGCCAACGCAAGAAGACGAACCACGGGCCATTATGGCTGAGACCGCGCTTCCTGATTTCCGGAACGATCGTGGTGCTGATGCTGCTCATGGCCGCCTTCCCGCAGCTCTTCGCCGGACTCGGCAGCGACCCCAACGCGAACTGCAACGTGATGGAGACGAACCAAGCGCCCAGTGCCGAACACATTTTCGGCGTCGACATCCAAGGATGCGACTACTACACGAATGTGATCTATGGTGCCCGTGCCTCGATTCTGGTGGGCATCGTGGTCACCGCGATTTCCTTCGTCGTTGCTGCCATCCTCGGAGCCTTGGCCGGCTATTTCGGAGGTTGGGTCGATGTCATCATCTCGCGGGCCTGCGATATGGCCTTTGGCCTTCCCTTCATCCTGGCTGCCATCGTGGTGCTGCAACTGTTCAGCGAACGTACCGTCTGGACGGTGATCTTCGCGCTGGCACTGTTCAACTGGCCAGGTGGCGTCCGGTTCATGCGTTCTTCCGTGATGGAGGTACGCAACCGTGAATACGTTCAGGCATCAATGCTGTTGGGCGCCAGCAAGACCCGGATCATCAAGTCCCACATCATCCCGAACTCGCTGACCCCGCTGTTGGTCCTGCAGACGCTGGGCGTCGGTGGGGTCATTTCGGCCGAAGCGGGGCTGACCTTCATCGGCATCGGCCTCACCCCGCCCTCCGTCTCCTGGGGACTGCAACTGGCTGCCGCACGCGACTACATTTCTGCGGCACCGCACCTGTTGGTCTTCCCGGCGCTGTTCCTGACAGTCACGGTGCTTGGTTTCGTGCTCTTCGGGGAAGCGCTGCGCGATGAATTCGATCCGAAAGGCAAGTAAGTGAGAACGCAACAGAGGCAAGAACCCGGCGTTTCGGAGGACGACGCGCTCCTGCGCGTCAGGGACCTCGACGTCGAATTCGATACGTCCAAGGGCATTGCCACCGCCGTCAGTGGCATGAACTTCACCGTCCAACGCGGTGAGGCGCTGGGCATTCTGGGCGAGTCAGGATCCGGAAAATCTGTCACGGCCCGTGCGGTGATGGGCATTCTGGACATGCCACCGGCCCGGGTCCCCCGCGGAGAGATCCTGCTTGAGGGTGAGGACCTGCTGACGGTCAGTGCCAGACGGCACCGTCAATTGGTCGGATCCCGGGTGTCGATGGTCTTCCAGGATGCCTTGACCGCGCTGAACCCTGTCCACCCGGTCGGACGCCAGATCGGTGAGTTGTATCGGGTACACCGCGGATATTCCCGCAAGGATGCCAAGGCGGCCGCGATTGACATGATGGACCGGGTACGAATCCCGGCCGCTGCCTCGCGGGTGAATGACTATCCCCACCAGTTCTCCGGAGGTATGCGTCAGCGCATCGTCATCGCCATGGCGCTGGCACTGGATCCCGTGCTGCTGATCGCCGATGAGCCCACGACGGCACTGGACGTCACCGTTCAGGCGCAAATCCTCGAACTACTCAAGGAACAACAGGTGGAACGAAACATGGGGTTGATCCTGATCACCCATGACATCTCGGTGGTCAAGGAAGTCACCGATCAAGTGGCTGTGATGTATGCGGGACGGATCGTCGAACATGGTGCCACCGATGAGGTGCTGAGCCACCCGGGCCACCCGTACACCAGCGGGCTACGCGCATCGGTTGCCGGAGAGGAACTGAAGGGTCAACGGCTGCCAGCCATCCCCGGCACACCACCAGATTTGCTGCGCTTGCCCGATGGCTGCTCCTTCGCCAGCCGGTGTTCCTTCGCCACGGACGAATGCCTGGAAGAAATACCGCCGTTGGAATCGGTGGGCGCCGGGCGCCAGAGCGCTTGTTTCCATACCGAGGAGGTCTTGGCCCATGTCACTGCCTGAAGCAACGATCCAGAACGGTACCCCCGAGGCAGGCACCGCACCGCTGATGGAACTGCAGGGGATCAAACAGTACTATCCGGTACACCGACACCTGCCCATCGGACCCCGCAAAATCGTCAAGGCCCTGGACGGGGTGGACCTGGCGGTGCGTCCGGGAGAAACCCTGGGCGTCATCGGGGAATCGGGCTGTGGAAAATCAACGCTGGCCCGGGTCATGTCTGGTCTGGAAAAGCCCACCGAAGGGCGGGTGCTTTTCCGGGGGCAGGACATCAATGAGCTCAAGGGTGCGGAAAAGCGAGATATGCGCCGGAACATCCAACTGATCTTCCAGGACCCGTATTCCTCGCTCAACCCGCGCATGACCGTTGAAGAGCTGGTCGGCGAGCCGTTCGCCATCCATTCCGAAATTGCGCCCCGCGCCGGACGGCGGAGCAAGATCCGTGAACTCTTGGAACTGGTCGGTTTGAACCCCGATCATGCGGACCGGTATCCACATAATTTCTCCGGCGGACAGCAACAACGCATCGGCATTGCCCGTGGGATCGCGCTGAACCCCCAGATGCTCATCTGCGATGAACCGGTCTCGGCGCTAGACGTCTCAGTCCGTGCCCAGATCGTGAATCTGCTCGATACATTGCAACACGAGTTGGGCCTGAGCTACCTTTTCATCGCCCATGACCTGCAAATCGTCAGGCATATCTCCGACCGAGTCGCGACCATGTATCTGGGCAAGGTCGTCGAACTGGGCAACTACGACGACGTATATGACCACACGGGCCACCCATATACCCAGGCGCTCCTCTCCGCGGCACCCGAACTCCGCAAAAATGACGGGACGGACCGCGAACGCATCGTGTTGCAGGGGGATCCGCCGTCGCCGATCGACCCGCCGTCGGGGTGCCGGTTCCATACGCGGTGTCCACTGGCCCAGGAGATATGCGTCACGAAGGAACCAGAGCCCGTCGAAATTGCCGGTACACATGAGGCACGATGCCATTTCGCAGAAACGGTGTCGGAACGGTGAAGGCCTCCGGTGGCGCCCGCGGTGACATTTTTATCAATAGTTAAGGAGTTAGATTCGTGGATCTCAAAGTAGGGGTCGTCGGTTTCGGCCTGCGCTCAGGACTTTTCCGGCATGCCCACCGCCCTGGTGAGGGATCGGTGGTCACCATGGTGTGCGATACCAGCGAACGGGGCCGCGCCGATGCGGCTGCCAAGCTGCCCGAAGCCACCGTGACCGCCGACCTCGATCTCTTATTGACTGCGGGGCTGGACGCAGTTCTGGTCCTCACCCCGGATCATCAACATGCAGCGGTGGCTACACGCACTCTCGAAGCAGGGATCCCCACCTTTTGTGAGAAGCCGTTGGACGTCACGCTCGAAGCTGTGGATGCCCTCCTCGAAACGGCTTTCCGGACCGGGACCAAACTGTATGTCGGACACAACATGCGCCATATGCCGGTGATTCGCCAGATGCGGGAGATCATCCAGGCGGGAACCATAGGAGAGGTCAAGGCCGTCTGGTGCCGGCACTTCGTCGGCAACGGCGGCGACTACTACTTCAAGGACTGGCATGCCGAACGGGCCAACACCACCGGCCTGCTGCTGCAAAAGGGAGCACACGACATCGATGTCATCCATTGGCTGGCCGATGCCTATACTCAGCAGGTTTCCGCGGTCGGCACCCTGGCCGTGTATGGCGACGTCGCCTCACGAAGGGATAATTCCGATCGGCGGATGGGGGACTGGTTCTCGTTGGAGAACTGGCCGCCGTCCGAACAGCAGGATCTGAACCCGGTCATCGATGTGGAAGATATCTCGATGATGAACATGGTGCTGGGCAACGGCGTGCTGGCGTCCTACCAACAGTGTCATTTCACACCCGACTATTGGCGCAACTACACAGTGATCGGCACGAACGGACGCTTGGAGAACGTCGGGGATCACGCGGGAGACCGGATCAAGGTGTGGACCAGCAGGACCCAAGGCGGCTATGTCGAGGCCGACCATGAGGTGGTCATCGCCGACGCCGATGGCGGGCATGGCGGAGCGGACCCGTTGCTGATCGGGGAGTTCCTGCGTTTCGCTAGCCAGGGCGGCCCGACGGAAACCTCCCCGGTGGCCGCCCGGGCTGCCGTGGCTGCTGGAGTCCTGGCCACCGAATCCTTACGTGGAGACGGGGGAGCACGGCAGGTTCCGCCGCTGGATGCCGAAGTGTTGAGCTATTTCGCTGCCGACCAGGAGCGGGTTGCCGGCGAATAAATACCCCCTGTGAAGGAGGCCGCATCTGTTCTAGGCTGGGAAACCGGACGAAAGGAGCACGACATGAAGAAGATCCTCATGGTCCTGACTAGCGTTTCCGAACTCGGCGATACCGGTGAGAAAACCGGATACAACGTCGCCGAGGCCGCGCATCCCTGGAAGGTGTTCGCCGATTCCGGTCACATCGTGGACTTCGCGTCCATCCAGGGCGGGCAGCCCCCGCAGGACGTGGTCGATCGGGAAGACCCCATCCAAGTGGCCTTCACCGAAAGTGAGACCACCCGTGCTGGCTTGTACAACACGGCACGGGTCGCGGTGGTCGATCCTGAACAGTACGACGGCGTCTACCTCGTGGGCGGCCACGGCACCATGTGGGACTTCCCCGACAGTGAAGGCCTGCAGAAGCTGGTGGCCGGTGTCTACGATGCCGGCGGCGTCGTCGGTGCCGTCTGCCACGGACCGGCCGGCCTGGTGAACGTTGAATTGGCCGACGGCTTCCGCCTGGTCTCGGGGCGCAAGGTGGCGGCCTTCACCAATGACGAGGAAGTCGCCGCCGGCAAGGACAAGGTCATCCCGTTCTTCCTCGCCGACCGGCTCGAAGAACAAGGGGCAACCCACGTTCAGGCCGACGTCTTCGAAGAGAAGGTCGTGGTGGACGACCGCCTGGTCACCGGCCAAAACCCGGCGTCGGCCGGCGGCGTGGCCAAGGAGATGGAAAAACTCCTGGCCGAGGTCATCCACCAGGAAAAGGCGGAAGAGGAATCCGAAGCCCAGGCGCTGCGCGAAGCCAAGGACGCGGAGAAAGCCGCCGAGAAGGCCGCCGCCGAGGAAACCGGGCACTGACACCTCGAGCTGACCTTGGGCTCTTGAAGTCGTGACCATCCGACATGGGGCGATGGCCCTCACACCCGCCGGTGTGAGGGCCATTGCCGGTTCTGCAGGCTGCGTCACTTCCGGCGAGGAGGGCGCAGGAGAATGACGGCTGTTCCCAGAAGCGTGGTGAGGACGGCCAGTGAGGATGTGAGCCACGCCTGGTACGGCTCGTGCGCACCGAATAGCGCGGGAATCGTCAAGATGAGGACCGCTGCTGCCAAGGCGAATGTGAGGATAGCTCCCGGGAACAACCAGATGATTTTATGGTTCACGGCGGCTCCTCCGAATCAGCTGGGAATGCCAAAGCTGCGCAGCATGGATTTGAGACAGATACCAGGGTCTCGATGTCAGGGCGAACGTACCATGGCCAGAAGGCCGTCATCCTCGGAAATATGAACCGGGACCGGATGAGGGTGCCTTCGACGATTAATGATCCTGCGTCGCTGCGGCGCGTTCGGCCATGGTCTGGCGCAGGGCGTCGGCAACCCGCCTCACCGAGAGCCTTCGCAGCGACTCGGGGCGGGCCAAAAGATCGATGCGCCGCCGGTTGGCGATCCCCTCCAAGGGCAGCAACACCACCCCGTCACCCACCGAGGCGCCAGCCGTGTAACGGGGAATGACCCCCAGGACATTTCCGGTACCGACCAATTCGGCGACGGTGGCGTAGTCGTTGATCCGGTGGACGATTTCGGGGGCACCGCCGGAGACGGCGGCGATGGCTCCCAGGATGTCTGCGGGGGAGTACCCCTCGCGGCTGACCGCCCACCGTTCACCGAGCAGGTCGGAGGGGGTCACTGCCAGATGCCCTGCCAGCCGGTGGCCGATGGGCACGGCGATATCCAGCGGCTCATGGGCCAGAGGCACCACGGAAACCTGTCGTTCGGACCAGGGCGGGGTGTGGTCCATCCGGTGGGCCAGGACCAGATCATAGCGGGAAGTCAGCGCCGGGAAGTCGTCTTGGGCGACGTCCTCGTCGGAGAAGAGCAATTGGGGTCCCTGCGCCGCCTTCAACCGGGCCAACAACGGAGCGAAAAGGGACTGCCCAACCGAGTGGAAGCCAGCGAGCGTGACCGATGCAGCGGCGTCGTTCTGGTAGTTCCCGATGGCTGCCCGGGCATCAGCCATCGAAGAGATGACGGCGGCCCCGGCGTTGGCCAGAATCCTACCGGCCTCCGTGAGGACCAAGGTCCTGCCTTCCTTGCGGGTGAGTGGGACGTCGACGCCGCGTTGAAGCAGGGCCAATTGTTGGGACACCGCAGAGGGGGTCACGAACATCGACGTCGCAACGGCACGGACACTGCCGAGATCGCCGAGCTCGCGGAGAATCTGCAACTGATGAACTTCCATTAGCTCATCCTAAATCGTCGCTTCAGATAATGGCACATGTTCTTAACCGTTGAAGTCGTCATCCCGGTGTCAGACTGGGGACAGAGGCGGTATTTGGTTGCCGCACCACGGACGTAGCCAGTAAGGATCCCATGAAGGCACTGTATAAATCCGGTCCGCACGAGGGCCTGGAGCTTGTTGATCGCCCCGAACCCGTCACCGGCCCGCATGAGGTTAAAATCCGTGTGGAGACCGCTGGTATCTGCGGCACCGACCTGCATATCTTGGCCTATGACGAAGCAGCACGTTCCATGATCGAGGCCCCGCTGATCCCGGGCCACGAGTTCTACGGCGAGGTCGTTGAGGTCGGGGAACTGGCGACCCACGTCCAGCTGGGCGATAAGGTCTCCGGCGAGGGGCATGTGGTCTGTGGGATGTGCCGCAACTGCCGCGCCGGTCGGCGGCAGATGTGCATCAACACCGTCTCCGTCGGCGTCCAGCGCGACGGGGCCTTCGCCGAATACGTGGTGATCCCCGAAACCAACGCCTGGGTCCACCGCGACGAATCCATCACCCCCGAACTCGGAGCCATCTTCGATCCCTTCGGCAACGCCGTCCACACGGCGTTGGCCTATCCGCTGGTGGGTGAAGACGTGCTGATCACCGGGGCCGGGCCGATTGGGCTCATGGCCGCCGAAGTCGTCCGCCATGCCGGGGCCCGCAAGATCGTCATCACCGACATCTCTGCCGCCCGGCTCGACCTCGCCCGCAGCATGGGCATCGACCTGGCCGTGGACGTCTCAGCCAACCGGATCCGCGAGGCACAGCAGGAAATGGGCATGGTTGAAGGGTTTGATATCGGCCTGGAAATGTCGGGTCACGCCACCGCGCTGCCGGAGATGATCGACAACATGAACCATGGCGGCAAGATTGCCATGCTCGGCCTGCCCAGCAGCAGCATCGACATCAACTGGGGCAAGGTCGTCACCCATATGCTCACCCTCAAGGGCATCTACGGTCGAGAAATGTACGAGACCTGGTACGCCATGTCCGCCATGCTTGGTTCCAACGCCCAACTGCGCGAGCGGATCTCCTCCATCGTCACCGACCGGCTCCCGGCCACCGAATGGGAAGCCGGCTTCGAAGCCGCACGCGCCGGCCAAGGCGGAAAAGTCATTCTCGACTGGACCGTGTTCAACTAATCGTCCGTTCCGAAAGGAAGAACCATGTACTCCACCCTGAAGGACCAGCTCACTGCGGAACTGGCGGAAATCAGTGATGCCGGAACGTTCAAACATGAGCGCCGAATCGACTCCGCCCAGTCCAGCCACATCGCCGCCGGCGCCCTCGGCCAGCCGGCCCGCGCCGTCCTGAACTTCTGCGCCAATAACTACCTCGGCCTGGCCGATGACCCGCGGCTCATCGAGGCCGCCAAGACCGCCCTGGATGAACGCGGCCTCGGCATGGCCTCCGTGCGTTTCATCTGCGGCACCCAGGACCTGCACCTCGAGCTCGAACGCAAGGTTTCTGCCTTCCTCGGCACCGAGGACACCATCTTGTTCTCCAGCTGCTTCGACGCCAACGGGGGAGTGTTCGAATCCCTCTTCGGCCCCGAAGATGCGGTGATCTCCGATGCGCTGAACCACGCCTCGATCATCGACGGGATCCGTTTGTCCAAGGCCAAACGCTTCCGCTACGCCAACCAGGATATGGGCGACCTGCGTGCCCAGCTCATCGAAGCGGCGGCCATGAACGATGGTGCCGGCCCCCGCCGTTCGGTCATCGTCACCGACGGTGTCTTCTCCATGGACGGCTTCCTGGCCCCGCTGAACGAGATCTGCGACCTAGCCGACGAATTCGGTGCCCTGGTGATGGTGGATGATTCCCATGCCGTCGGCTTCATGGGTGCCACCGGCGCCGGAACCCCGGAACATGCAGGAGTGTCCGAGCGGGTCGATATTTATACCGGAACCTTCGGCAAGGCGCTGGGCGGTGCCTCCGGCGGCTACGTTTCGGGTCGCTCGGAAATCGTGGCGATGCTGCGACAGAAGGCCAGGCCATACCTGTTCTCCAATTCCTTGGCACCGGCCATCGTCGCCGCGACGCTGAAGGCCCTGGAACTGGTCGTGGATTCCGTGGAACTGCGTACCCGGCTCTTCGAAAACGCGGCCCTGTTCCGTCGGCGGATGACCGAAGAGGGCTTCGAACTGCTCGATGGAGAACACGCGATCATCCCGGTGATGTTCGGTGATGCAGCCAAGGCGGCAGCGGTGGCCGACACGATGCTCGAACACGGGGTGTACGTCACCGCGTTCAGCTTCCCGGTGGTTCCCCGCGACGCCGCACGCATCCGCGTCCAGCTTTCGGCAGCCCACTCAGCCGAGGACGTCGAGGCCTGCGTGCAGGCGTTCATCGCCGCCCGGTAGCCGGAGCAGTACATGGGTGAAAAAAGGGGCCGATCCGCCATCGCGGATCGGCCCCTTGCCTGCTGTGGGTAAGGGACGAAACGGGCGTGGGTGCGACCATGGACTGTCAGCGGCCACCGGAGGGCGCCCGCCAAGAGGATGCAGGAGGACGGGCGCGGCAGTTGCGCGACTCCGCTCCGGAAAGGGCGGCTGCCCTGCGCAATATCCGCGGGCAGATCGATCGGGGAGGGATGTACCGCTAGGTCGACGCGCCGGCCGGGGCCAGGACCCACTCTCAGGTGGTTTCTGAATCGGTGTCGTGTTCGTCGGCCGGGGGATCCCCGGTGGCTGCCTCGACGATGTCGGAGGCCTCTGCGGCATGCTGGGACCAGGTCTTCAACACGGTCCAGCCCACGGCGGTCAGCGGCACCGCGAGCAGCGCCCCCACGATGCCGGCCAGTACCGCCCCGGCGGCCAGCGCCAACAGGATCACTAGCCCATGGATATGGAGCACCCGCCCCATGAGCAGGGGTTGGAGCAGGTGGTGTTCGAGCTGATTCGCCCCGATCAGAACGGCCAGGACAATGAGGGCAGAGACCGGGCCATTGGAGACCAGAGCGACCAGGACGGCCAATGTGCCGGCGAGGGTGGCTCCGATAATGGGAACGAAACCACCCAAGAAGACGAAGACGCCCAATGGCAGGGCCAATGGCACCCTGAGGATGACCAGGGCGACGCCGACGATCAGGCCGTCGATGGCCGCGATCATCGCCGTTCCGCGGACATAACCGCCCAGCACCACGGCACTGTGTTCGGCGGCGAGGTAGGCCCTGGCGCGTTGGCCTTCCGGAAGGAATCCGATGAGGAAGCCGCGGATTTTCTCTCCGTCCTTGAGGAAGAAGAACAAGATCACGGCAACGAGAACCACTCCTGCCACGGTTTCCCCGGCAACCCGCAGCCCGGAGATGGCCTCGGTGCTGAACGTCCCGCTGGAGAGGAACCCCCGGAGTTTGTCCCCGGCGGCGTTGATTTGCTGGTTGCTGAGGGCAAAGGGGCCGGTGACGAGAAACCCGTGAAGTTGTTCGACGCCGTCCACCGCACGGCTGGCCAGTTCGGCGGACTGGTGCTGGATCAACGTGACGATGCCCGTGACGACGCCGCCCATCACCGCCATGATCGTGACCAGGCAGGTCAGCACCGCCAGGATGGGTGGCCAGCGGTGTCCGATGAGCCAGCGCACCAGCGGTGCGATGGCCGAGGCCAGAATCAAGGCAATCAAAACAGGAATCAAGACCAATGGCACCCGCGTTGCCGCCCAGATGAGTACGACGGCTAAAAGGATGACCAGCAGTGTCTGGGCGGAACGGATACTGGCCCGGCCCAAGGCATCTGCCCACGGGTCTGCTGCCCCCTGGCCGGAGCCGAAAGGCCCCTGAAGTTTCCGATTGCTCTGCTGTGCAGCCATGCTGGTTCCTCTGATGGAGGGCAGGCCGGCCGGTCTGTCGATGCCTATAATCTACCGCGAGGCAGCCACCAGACCAATGGAAGATCGATCTCTTCCGTCGGCCGCGAGGAACCGTTGCCGGCTTAGCCGTGCGTGGCAGTATTCGACGGCAGGTCAGGCTCCACCGGTGCCGCATGGGCCCCCTGCGGCTTGGACGTCCCGGCCTTGCGCTGTTCACGTTTCTCGAGCCGACCTTCGACCAGTTGGTATAGCACCGGCACCAGAACCAACGTCAGGGCCGTGGAGGAGACCAATCCGCCGATGACCACGATGGCCAAGTCTTGGGAGATGAACCCGCTGGAACCGGTCACGCCCAAGGCCATCGGCGTGAGGGCGAAGATCGTCGCCAGAGCGGTCATCAGGATCGGACGCAGCCGCTGCCGGGCACCATTGACGACGGCGTCCTGGACACTCTGGCCCTGACGCCGGTATTGATTGACCAGGTCGATGAGCACGATCGCGTTGGTGACCACAATGCCGATGAGCATCAGCAAACCGATCATCGAGGCCACACCCAGCGGTTTGCCGGAGACGAGCATGAGCAGGATCGCCCCGGTCGCGGCAAACGGAATCGACACCAACAGGATCAGCGGTTGCAGCAGGGACCTGAACTCGGCCACCATCAGCAAGTAGACGATCGCAATGGCGACCAGCATGGCCAACCCCAGCTGCTTGAACGAATCCGTCTGCTGCGCGCTGACACCGCCGATTTCCACCGAGGCCCCCGGCGGCAGGTCGATGCCATCCAACGAGTCAGTGACCGCTGAGGTCACCGCTCCCAGTTCGCCCTCATCGGGGGTCAGCGAGACCGTGGCGACGAGTTGGCCACCTTGCCGGCTGACCGAGGAAGGCACGCTGGTGGGTTTGATATCTGCGAGTTCCGAGAGCTTCTTCATCCCCGAGGCGCTGGGGACCGGGGAGTTCTTGAGTTCCTTCAGCGAGGCGACCGAAGAGCCGCTGTCGACGTAGACGGAGAGGTCCTTGCCGTCGATCCTGATGCTGTCCACCGCCTGCGGATTGGCTGCGGAGGCCACGATCCCTGAGACCTGCATTTCGGTCAGCCCGGCCTGCGCGGCCTTGGTGCGGTCCACCACGACCTCGATCGTGGGCTGGTCCGTCGCAAGGTCGCTGGCGATATCCGTGGAATGCGGGGTGTCCTTGAGGGCGGAGAGCACCTGGCCCGAGGCCTGGGTCAGTGCCGACTTATCGTCGTGAGCCTTGACGATGACGTCCACCGTGCTGCTTCCGTAGGCAGCTGCCTCACCAACTGAGATGTCCTTGCCGTCGGGCAGATCAGCCAGACGTTTTTGGATATTCGCGCTGATGTCGCTCTGGTCGCCATCGGGGTCGGTGTTCACCGTGTAGGACGCCGAACTGGCACCTCCTCCGAGCATGGCGGCTAGGCCTTCCCCGCCCACTCCTGCGGTCAGCAGGACGCTTTGGACACCCTCGGAATCCATCAGGGCTTCTTCGGTGGCCTGGGCCTGGGTGCTGATCGTCTTCAGATCGGCGCCGGTCTTGAACTGCTGGGTGACCTGCAGGCTGTTTTGGCCGGTGCTGCCCAGGAAGTCGACCTTCAATAGGGGCAGAATGCCTGCGGTCAGGACCAGGATCATCACGGCACCGACCAGCGTCCAGACCGGGTGGCGCTGGGTGCCGCGCAGGATCGGGAGGTACCCGCGCTGTAGCCGGCTTTTGCGCTCCTTGACCTCGGAAGCGGCGCGAACCTCGGCCGGGTCGACGTCATGCTGCGGTTGGCGCATGAACCAGTAGGCCAGGATCGGGACGATGGTCAGTGCCACGAACAGCGAGGAGAGCATCGCGATGGCGACGGTGAGGGCGAAGGGCCTGAACAGTTCCCCCACCACATCGCCGACCAAGGCGATAGGGAGGAAGACCATGATCGTGGTCAGCGTCGATGCGGTGATCGCCCCGGCAACCTCCTTCACCGCTGTCAGGATGGCTTGGCGTTTTTCTTCCCCATAGCCCAGATGCCGTTTGATGTTCTCGATGACCACGATCGAGTCGTCGACCACGCGACCGATGGCAATGGTCAAGGCGCCCAGGGTGAGCATGTTCAGCGAATAGCCGCCCACGTTAAGCCCAATGAAGGTGACCAGGACCGAGATCGGGATCGAAATCGCTGTGACCAGTGTCGAACGCACGGAGAGCAGGAAGACGAGGATGACGATCACCGCGAAGGCCAATCCCAACAGGCCCTCGATGGCCAGATGGTTGATCGACTGCTCGATGAATGGGGCCTGATCAAAGATCGGGGTGATGGCTGCACCTGCGCCCAAGGCATCCTTGAAGCCGTCGAGCTTGTCATTGACAGCATGGGAGATGGACACGATGTCGGCATCGGGCAGCGCGGTGACCTGGACGGAGAGGCTGGGTTCGCCGTTGGTCCGGGTGATGGATGTTTGCTTCTCGTTGGTCACCTTTACCGAAGCGACATCGCCAATGGTCTTCAGTGGCCCGCTGGCGGGGGCCGCGGGGGCGGCAGGGGCTTGGCCCGCTGCGGCATCCGAGTCCTGGCCCGGAGCGTCCTGGCCCTGGTCCGCCTGACCGGGGGCGCCCTGGCCCGGAGCGCCATCGTCACCCGCCGCCGGGCTGGGGGGCAGCAGGGGCAGTGATTTGAGGGCGTCGAGGGATTCGATGGCGTTGCCGGCCTGGACCGAAACGGATTGGTCGTCCTCGATGATGGTTCCCGCGGGAAGGGTCGTACCATTGGCCTTCAGGGCGGAGGAGATGGTCTGCTGTCCAAGACCGGCGGCAGCCAGTTTTTTGGCGTCGGGATCGATCGTGATCCGCTGTTTCGTCTCGCCGCTGAGCTGGACGTCACGGACCCCTTCAATGCCCTGGATCTCGGGCAGGACGGCTGTTTCCAGGCTATGGCTGAGGCTTTCGGCGGAGGCATCGGAGGAAGCAGTCAACATGACCACGGGAATATCTGAGGTGCTGCCAGCCAGGATCTCGGGGTCGGCACCCTCGGGGAGCTTCGAGGAGACGGAGGCGACGGCCTCACGCAGACTCGATTCGACCTTGTCCTGGTCCAAACCGTATTCGGTGGCCACCGTGATGGTGGACACCGACGGAGCCGAGGTGGCAGAAACGGTTTCGACTCCACTGACACCCTTGACTGCTTGGGAGAGCGGCAGACTGATCTGCTCGTCGATCAACTCAGGGCTGGACCCCACGGCGGTGGTTAGGATCGTCGTCTGAGGGATGCTGATCGGCGGGATCAGCTCCTGCTTGAGTGAACCCATCGAAACGAAACCGGCCACGGCAATGATGAGCGTCAGGAGCGCGACGACAGCCCTGTTGGCGAGGCTGAGGCGGGCGAGATGGTGCACGAGGGGATCCTTCGGCAGGCAGCGGGGAAGATCAGCCGATAAGCTGTAACCAAATAAGCATAGCTTGTGGCTAAGCATTTGCTGGGTGGCTACTGTGGACGACGACGAAATGAGGGGCATGGGCGAGCGCGAAGCGTTGATGGAACGCATCGAGGCACTGGAGTCGAGTGCTGATCGAATGCGTCGTGACGCCTCCCTGGAGGCGCTGCTCTCTCTGCCCCTGACCGTTCAGCAGCTCAAGGCCGCGGCGGTGGTGATCACCGCCAATGGTGATGCCACGTCCCAGCGTATTTCCGAAGTTCTTCACGTGTCGCTGGCGACGGTATCGGGGATCGTGGACCGGTTGGTCAGTCAGGGAGTCGTGGAACGGTTCCCCGATGAACGCGATGGCCGCTCACGTCGTCTGGTGGCCACCGACCATGGTCGGGAGATGCTCCAAGCGGTGATCATCGACGCCGATCGGTATCGCAAGGCGGCGATGGCCCGGCTGGCGGTCGCCGATCTGCGGGCCCTCGTCCAGGGGCTCGAAGCCCTCGCGGCAGTCGCCCTCGTCGAGGACGGCACACCGACCGGAACGGTCTAGGCCAGGTCGTGGGAAACGACGGCGAGGAAGCCTCGTCCGGAGATCTCAGGAGGAGCCGTGTCGTTGCCGATCACGGTATCGAGCCGTTCGAGCCCCAGGGGTTCGGCCTCTGGGCCGGCAGATACTGCCGCGTTGCCCTGGAGGAAGACCGCATGCTGGTCCCCGAAAACCGGGTGCGGGCGTTTCTTCGAAAGCTCCAGGATGACCACGTGGCCCCGGTGGCTGGGCCCGGTGATCAAATTGAGGTCCCTGATCGGCCCCTCAGGCAAGGTGGCGCCGGTCTGGGCGCCGCCATCAAAACGGAACGGCCGGTACTTCTGTAGTCCCTGCTCGACGCCGTCGACGGTGAGCAGCATGAACTCACCGTCGATGACGGTCAGAATCCGTTCGCAGCCCGGGAAGGCGGAGAACTCGCCCTCCCGGGCCACGTCGGCGATGCTGATGCGCCACTGCCAGTCGGGGCCGGACGCCACGGCCTCCGCGCCAGGTTCCGGCGGTGCTGCCGAACAAGCGATTTCCACCGTGGTGCCCCCGCCATTGCGCCAGCGTTCCGGGGTCAGCGACGCGAAACGGATGACGTGGGCGGGAGCGGGGATGTTCATGCACGGATCCTGACGTTAAGGGGTGTGGCGCCTACTGTAGCGCCGAGGTGGCTGCACCGTTGGCTGCCGCCAGCAGCGTACCGTCGGCGACCAGCGTGTGCACGGCCTCGATCTCGGGGGCCAGGTACCTGTCGGTCCCCGGACCGTCGACGACCTCGCGGATCGCCCGACGCACCGCGGTGACGATGGGGGAGGACTTGCCGGTGGCCAGTCCGCCATCGCGCATGTCCAGGGCGCGGGCGCTGGTGAGCAGCTCCACGGCCAGCACGCGCTGCAACCCATCGATCGAGCGGCGCAGCTTCAGACCGGCAGCCCAACCCATCGACACGTGGTCTTCCTGCATGGCCGAGCTGGGAATCGAGTCCACCGACGCCGGCACTGCCAGACGCTTGAGCTCGGAAACGATGCCGGCCTGGGTGTACTGGGCGATCATGTGGCCCGAGTCCACCCCCGGATCATCGGCCAGGAAGGCGTTGAGGCCGTGGCTGCGGGATTTGTCCAGGAACCTATCGGTCCGGCGCTCCGAAATGGAGGCCAGATCGGCCACGGCGATGGCCAGGAAGTCCAGGACGTAGCCGACCGGGGCCCCATGGAAGTTGCCGTTGGATTCCACCCGGCCGTCGGTGGTGACCACCGGGTTGTCGATGGCCGAGGCCAGCTCCAATTCCGCCACGGATTCGGCGTGGGCCAGGGTGGCACGCACGGCGCCATGGACCTGCGGTGCGCAACGCAGTGAATAGGCGTCCTGTACTCGGGTGAAGGCGTGTGAACCTTCCTTCTGCTCGGCAATGAGCGTTGACCCCGAGAGCACGGCACGCATATTCGCCGCGGAGGCGATCTGCCCCGGATGCGGGCGCAGGGCATGTAGATCGGGGGCGAAGACATCATCGGTGCCCAGCAGGCCCTCGATGCTCATCGCTGCGGATAAATCGGCGGTGGCGACCAGGCGGTGCAGATCCTCGGCGGCCATCAACAGCATGCCCAGCATTCCGTCGGTGCCGTTGATCAGCGCCAGGCCTTCCTTTTCGGCCAAGACGACCGGTTCGATGCCCGCCGCGGCCAGTGCCTCGGCGGCTTCGACGAGCTCGCCGGCGGCATTGCGGACCTTGCCCTCGCCCATCACGGCCAAGGCGCAGTGGGACAGCGGAGCCAGATCCCCGGAGCAGCCCAGCGAACCGTATTCTCCGACGATCGGGGTGATTCCGGCATTGAGCACCGCGGCGTAGGCGCTGGCGACCTCCGGACGCACTCCGGTGCGTCCGGTGGTCATGGTGTGCAGGCGATTGAGCATCAGGCCGCGCACGACCTCACGATCGACCTCGGCGCCGGAGGAGGCGGCATGGGAGCGGATCAAGGAGCGCTGCAACTGGGCGCGCAACTCAACAGGGATCTGCTTGGTGGCCAAGGCGCCGAAGCCGGTGGAAACCCCGTAATGCGGTCGCGTATCGGTGACCAGTGCGTCGATCACCCGACGTGATGCGGCCATGGCGGATAACGACTCCTCGGAGATCTCCACCCGGGCGTCATGGCGGGCGACCTGCACGACGTCCTGCGGCGCCAGCGGCGCTGGGCTCAGGCTGATGTTCTCTGCCATGGGGTATTCCTCTCGTTGGGTGCCTCCCGGCCAGAAGGCTTGCCAAGTGGTGATATTCACGTTTCAATAAGTGAAACGTAAATTTTGTCTGGTGGCAAGACAGCCGACTGTCGAAACCATCTCGGGGTAGCGAAATAGGAGGAGATATGGCCGAACCGTCCACCCGCACGGTGGAGCGGGCCTTGCACCTGCTCGGTTCCGTCTGCGAGGCAGGGCATATCAGCCTTGCCGAGGCCGCCCGGCAGACGGGGCTCTCGGCATCCACTGCCCTGCGGTTGCTGCGCACGCTGGAATCCAGCGGGTTCGTCCGCCGTGAACCAGAAGCCGGTTACCGGCCGGGAATGCGGATCGTCCAACTCGGCGCGCAGGCGCTGAGCCACGAATCCCTGGTCTCGCTGGCCATGGAATCCCTCCGCCATCTGGTGGCCGCAACGGGGGAGTCCGCCTACCTCAGCGTCCCCTCGGTGGGCGGTACGGCCGCCCAACACAGCATCTACATCGCCGTGGAGGAAGGGACACATTCGGTGCGTCATACCTCCTGGGTCGGACGCAGTGTTCCGCTCGAGGGCAGTGCTGTCGGCGCAGTCCTGAAGGGCAAGACCCCTGCTACCGGGTACGTCGTCGTGGACCGCGGCGTCGAAAAGGACGTGACCGCGATCGCCGCCCCCATCACCGTGGGCCGCGGCGACGAAACACGGGTCATCGCCGCGCTGTCGGTGATTGCGCCGTCGTACCGGATGGACGCCGACCTGATCGCCCAGATCGGCCGCCAAGTCGCTGCCGAAGCCCACACCGTCCTCACCACCCACCAACTTGATACCGAAGCCGGCGAAGACGCCGGCAGCAAGGAGCAGACGGCATGAGCCAGTCATTCACCCAACACGATCCCTCCCGCAGCATCCGTGCCGCCCGCGGAACCCAGCTCACCGCCAAGTCATGGCAGACCGAGGCGCCGCTGCGCATGCTGATGAACAACCTGGACCCCGAGGTCGCCGAACGGCCCGAGGACCTGGTGGTCTACGGAGGCACGGGGCGGGCAGCACGCTCCTGGGAAGCCTACGACGCGATCACCCGCACCCTGGAGACCCTGGAGGACAACGAGACCCTGTTGGTCCAGTCAGGAAAGCCCGTCGGCGTGTTCACCACCAATAAGTGGGCCCCACGCGTGTTGATCGCCAACTCGAACCTGGTCGGGGACTGGGCCACCTGGCCCGAGTTCCGCAAGCTGGAGGCCGAAGGCCTGATGATGTACGGGCAAATGACCGCCGGTTCCTGGATCTACATCGGTACCCAGGGCATCCTGCAGGGCACCTATGAGACCTTCGGCGCCATCGCGCGCAAGCTCACCGGTGACGAGGACGGCACACTGGCCGGAACGCTGACGCTCACCGGCGGCTGCGGAGGCATGGGCGGGGCCCAGCCCCTGGCCGTCACGCTCAATGGCGGCGCTTGCCTGATCGTCGATGTCTCCGAGGAACGCCTGCGCCGCCGCGAAGGCAAACGCTACCTCGACGAGGTCGAAACCGATCTCGACACCGCGCTGGCCAAGGTCCTGGCCGCCAAGGCCGAAAAGCGTGCGCTCTCCGTGGGCTACGTCGGCAACGCAGCGGACGTCTTCCCCGAACTGCTGCGCCGCCACCAGTCAGGGGACATCACGGTCGATATCGTCACCGACCAGACCTCCGCCCACGACCCGCTGTCCTACCTGCCGGTGGAATACACCCTGGACCAGTGGGACGCCGAGGCGCAGGCCGACCCGATCGGTTTCACCAAGAAGGCCCAGGAATCCATGGCAGCCCAGGTGGAGGCGATGGTCGGCTTCCAGGACGCCGGCGCCGAGGTCTTCGACTACGGCAACTCCATCCGCGACGAGGCCCGCCAGGGTGGCTTCGCCCGGGCCTTCGCCTTCCCCGGTTTCGTTCCGGCCTACATCCGCCCGCTCTTCTGCGAGGGGCTGGGCCCGTTCCGTTGGGTTGCCCTCTCCGGGGATCCCGAGGACATCCGCGTCACCGACGAGGCGTTGAAGGAACTCTTCCCGGACAACGCCCACCTGCACCGCTGGCTTGACGCCGCCGCTGAACATGTCGAATTCGAAGGCCTGCCCGCGCGCATCTGCTGGCTCGGCTACGGAGACCGCGCCAAGGCCGGCCTGCTGTTCAACCGCCTCGTCGCCGAAGGCAAGGTCTCAGCGCCCATCGTCATCGGCCGCGACCACCTCGACGCCGGCTCGGTGGCCAGCCCGTACCGCGAAACCGAAGCCATGGCCGACGGCTCCGACGCCATCGCCGACTGGCCGCTGCTCAACGCCCTGACCGCAGCATCCTCGGGCGCCACGTGGGTTTCCATCCACCACGGTGGTGGTGTCGGCATCGGGCGCTCCATCCACGCCGGTCAGGTCTCCGTCGCCGACGGCACCGAACTGGCCGCCGCCAAACTCGAAGCATTGCTGACCAACGACCCGGGCATGGGTGTCATCCGCCACGTCGACGCCGGCTACGACCGTGCGTCCGAGGTCGCTGCCGAACGCGGCGTGCGCATCCCGATGGCGGAATAGCATGAGCCAGAACAGCACCGTCAACTCACTGATGGCAGCCATCGCAGACACCGGACGCGACCGTCGCCGCGGTGGTTACACCCGCCCGGTCTACTCCACCCCCGAACTGGAACTGCGCGAATGGTTCACCACCGAGGCCAGCCGCCGCGGGCTCGCCGTCGAACGCGATCACAACGGCATCATCTGGGCCTGGTGGGACCTGCCCGGCCCCAGCTCCGCCGAACCACGTCGTGGTGCCCTGGTCACCGGCTCGCATCTGGACTCGGTCCCCGGTGGCGGGGCCTTCGACGGCCCGCTCGGGGTCGCCGCGGCGCTGGCAGCCCATGACATCCTGGCTGCCCGCGAGGCGGCGGGGGACCTGCAGCGCAACCGCGCCATGGCCATCGCCGTCTTCCCCGAAGAGGAAGGTTCCGCCTTCGGGGTCGCCTGTCTGGGGTCCCGGTTATTGACCGGGGCCATCGAACCGACGCGGGCACTGAACCTACGCGACGCTTCGGGCACCACCTTCGCCGACGCCTCGAAGGCCCAGGGGTTGGACCCCGCGGCCATGGGGCGCGACGAGGAGGCACTGGCCCGGATCGGCGACTTCGTCGAATTACACGTCGAGCAGGGCCTGGGGCTCAACGGCGAGGACCATACCGATGCCGCAGGACGCGGGCCCGCGGTGGCCGTGGCCTCCTCGATCCTCGGGCACGGACGCTGGCGGTTCTCCGTTTCTGGACAGGGGAACCACGCGGGAACCACGTTGATGACCGACCGTGCCGACCCGATGGTCGCCGCCGCCCAGATGGTGTTGGCCGTCCGCAAGACAGCGGCCGGCCAGTCTGATGCCCGCGCCACCGTCGGACGGTTGGAACCAATCCCCGGCGGGACCAACGTCATCGCCTCCCGGATCGACTTCTGGATGGATGTGCGCCACCCCGACGATGCGATCACCGGGTCCCTGGTCGAGCGGATCCATGGCCAGGCCCAGAAGATCGCCGCCTTCGAAGGCTGCTCGGTGACCATGACCGAGGAATCCTCTTCCGGCACCGTGCACTTCGACGCCACGCTCACCCGGACCCTGCAGAACTCGGTGCAACGCAGCACCCCCGGAGCGCCGGCGCTCTCCACCGGCGCCGGGCACGACGCCGGGATCCTCGCTGCCGAGGTCCCCACCGGGATGCTCTTCGTGCGCAATCCCTCGGGCATCAGCCATTCGCCCGAGGAGTACGTCGAGGACGAGGACGCGAGCGCAGGCACCGCGGCCCTGGCCGACACCCTGGAGGACCTGCTGTGAGCGCGAACGAGGAGACCCTGGTGCGGGTCCCGGGGCCGGTCAATGCGCATTCCCATGCCTTCCACCGCATCCTGCGTGGACGCACCCACGAGGGGACGGCCGGCGGGGCAGGGGACTTCTGGACCTGGCGTGAACAAATGTATGCCGCCGCCGAACGGCTGGACCCTGCCGGCTACGAACAATTGGCCACCGCGGTGTTCGCGGAAATGGTGGTCACCGGGTTCACCGCCGTCGGCGAATTCCACTACCTGCACCACGGCCCCGACGGGGCGCCCTACCCCGACCATGAGATGGAACGGGCCCTCGCCCGGGCAGCCCGAGCCGCAGGAATCCGGTTGGTCCTGCTGGACACCTGCTACCTCTCCGGCGGACTCGATGCCGCGGGGAACCCGCTGGAACTCAACCCCACCCAACGGCGATTCTCCGACGGCGACGCCACCGGGTGGGTGGAGCGGCATACCGCCCTGCGGGAGGCACTGGCCGCCGACGAGCCCGCCACCGAGGCAGAGGGCGCCGGACTGGTTTGCCTGGGTGCCGCCATCCATTCGGTGCGTGCCGTGCCGGTCCCGGCACTGCGGGTCCTTGCCGCGGCGCTGGCACCGGGGGAGCCGCTGCATGTACATCTTTCCGAACAGCCCGCAGAGAACCAGAGCTGTTGGGCAGCCCACGGGATGAGCCCCACCGGCCTGTTGGCCGGGCAGGGGTTGTTGGGGCCGCACCTGTCGGCGGTGCACGCGACCCACCTCACCGAAGCCGATATCGCCGCGCTGGGCGGAACCGGCTGCTCGATCGTGATGTGCCCGACCACCGAGGCGGATCTGGCCGACGGCATCGGTCCGGCCCGCGAACTGGCCGATGCCGGGGCGACCATCGCCCTGGGCACCGACCAACACGCCGTCGTCGACCCCTATCTGGAGATGCGTGCCCTCGAATACGGCGAACGCCTGCGCACCGGCATCCGGGGGCGTTTCTCCCCGACCGAGCTGGCCACCGCATCGCGGGCCGGGGGACTGCGCAGCCTGTCCCTGCCCGATAACGACGACCACATCCTCGTAAACGCCCACAGTCTGCGTACCGCCGGCAGCCGCGTCGCCCAACTGCCCTTGACGGCCACCGCCGCCGACGTCCACGCTGTGGTCATCAACGGCGTCGAGGTCGCCCGGAACGGGATACACACCCGGCTGGGCGATCCTGCCGCCTTGTTCCTGACCTTCACCCACGAGCATCGGGAGTTCGCATGAGCGCCACCTTGGTGACCAATATCGGAGAACTGACCACACTGGACCCCGACGCCCGCGTTTTGGCCGGTGCCGCCGTGGTCCTGGACCGCGGGCGTATTGCCTGGATCGGGCATCCCCGGCAGGCGCCGGCAACGGATACCGTGTACGACGCCGGAGGGCGGGCAGCGCTACCGGGCTGGGTGGATTCGCATACCCACCTGATGTTCGCCGGTGACCGGGCCGCCGAATTCGAGGCGAGGATGGCCGGGCAGGACTACGCCGCCGGCGGGATCAGCGTGACCATGGAAGCAACCCGGGCCGCCACCGACTACGAACTGACCCGTCTGCTGATGGGTCGGGTGGCCGAAGCCAACGCCGGGGGGACCACCTACCTGGAGACCAAGACCGGCTATGGCCTGGATGTCACCGAGGAAACCCGCCACGCGCGTATCGCTTCCACCATTGTCGACCAGGTCACCTATCTGGGGGCCCATCTGGTGCCTCCGGGGGCCGACGGCGAGGAGTACACGGATCTGGTCTGTGGGGACATGCTCTCCGCCGTGCGCCCCTATGTGAAATGGGCCGATGTGTTCTGCGAGCGCGGGGCCTTCACCGAAGAGCAATCCCGCAGGGTCCTCACCGCCTGCCGTGATGCGGGCCTGGGCCTGCGGGTCCACGGCAATCAACTTGGCCCCGGACCGGGGGTGCGGCTGGCCGTGGAATTCGGTGCCGCCAGTGTGGACCATGTGAACTACCTCGACGACGCAGATGTCGCGGCGCTCGCCGGATCCTGGAGCGGCTGGGATGCCGAAACCGGAACCGGGGAAGCCGGGACGGTGGCCACCTGCCTGCCCGCCTGTGACCTCTCGACCCGGCAGCCCCTGGCCGATGGCCGCCGACTGCTTGACGCCGGAGTCCAGATCGCCCTGGCCTCCAATTGCAACCCGGGGACCAGCTACACCAGCTCGATGGCGTTCTGCGTTTCCACAGCTGTGCTCCAGATGCGTTTGTCGCTGACCGAGGCCCTGCGGGCAGCGACCATGGGCGGAGCACTGGCCTTGGGGGTGCAGGATCAGGTGGGCAGCATCGAGGTCGGCAAAAGGGCGGATCTGCAGCTGCTCAACGCGCCGTCCTCGGCCCACCTGGCTTACCGGCCCGGTATGCCGCTGACCGGCGCCGTCTGGCGGGCGGGAGAACGGGTGGATCGCATCGCCGTCGGCTCCGCGCCACTGGCCTAGTATTCACACATGCGTACCAAGAGCCTCTGGCCGGAAATCCTGATCGTCATGGGGCTCTCACTGGGGCAGTCAGCCATCTACGCCATCGTTTCGCTGATCGATAAGCTCAGCCGCGGCCCGTTGGGCTCACAAACGACCACACTGAATAATTCGCTCAGCAATCGGCAGTACTTTGACCTGACGTACCAACTGATGGACATCATGTTCGCCCTGGTGCCGGTCGCCTTGGTGTTCTACCTCTTCCATCTCGCCGGCAGCAATGGGTTCCGTCGCCTGGGGTTCGACCTGCGCCGTCCGGGGAAGGACTCCTGGCAGGGGGTGGGACTTTTTGTGCTGATGGGGGTCGGCACGCTGGGTGTCTACGCGCTGGGCAGGGCCCTGGGGGTGACCACTGCCATCGTCCCCGAAGCGTTGGAACCGTATTGGTGGACGATCCCTGTGCTTCTGCTCTCGGCCATCCGGCACGGCATCCTGGAGGAGACGATCATGATCGGGTACCTCTTCGACCGGCTGCGGAAACTCGGTTGGGGGATCTGGCCGATCATCCTCACCAGCGCCGTGGTCCGCGGAAGCTACCACCTGTATCAGGGGTTCGGCCCGTTTCTGGGGAACGCCATCATGGGGGTGGTCTTCGGGTGGATCTATACCCGGACGGGCCGGGTCATGCCGTTGGTCATCGCCCATGCGCTGCTCGATATCGCCGGTTTCGTGGGGTATTCGCTCATCGGCTCGGCGATCGGGCTGGGAACCTAGCCGCCCCAACGCCTGCAGGTTGTAGGTAAACGCCTACAGGGTATAGGTTTGGTGCATGAAACGGGCACCCCTTCATTACGCAGCAGTGGTCCAGGCAGCCGCCGAGCTGGCTGACCGGGATGGCTTCGAGGCCATCACGGTCTCGGCGTTGGCCCGGGAGGTGGGCGTCCGCCCCGCCAGCCTCTACTCGCACGTCAAGGATCTGGCAGCCCTGCTGGACGGGTTGCACGAACTCGTCCTCGGCGAGGTGGCTGAGGCGGTGGCCGCGGGGATTGCTGGGCGCTCCGGTTACGAGGCGCTCGTCGGTCTGGGCGAAGCCCAGCGCGACTTCGCCGGGCAGCACCCCGGCAGATGGGCCGTCCTGGCGCGGCCTGCCACACCGAAGACCGCCCGATCCGCGGGGGCCGTCCGCCTCGTTGACCTCACCTTCTCGGTGCTTCGCGGCTACCGCCTGCCGGAGACCGAACTGGTGCACGCGACCCGCTTCATGGGCGCCACGGTCAACGGGTTCTTGGCCCTGGACCGGGCTTCCTCCTTCGAACACCGCGACGAGCAGACCCGCAGGTCTTGGCACCGCGCCCTGGACGCCCTCGACCGCGCCTTGGCCAGCTGGCCCACCACATCAGAGCAGGAGCACTCATGATCACTACCGACATCACCGCAGACCTCGTCCGGGGCATCTCTGAACTCGAAGAAACCCCGCGCGGCCTCACGCCACATCGCCTGCCGACCTGGGTGCGGACGCAATACCCCGACCCACAATTGCTGTCCATGGAGGTCCAGCCCTCGGGGGTTCGGCTGGCCTTCACGACGGAGGCCTCCCAGATGGCGTTGGAAACACATCCGAGTCGGGTGGTCTACCGCGGAGCAGACCGGCCACGCGGCTGCCTGCAGGTCCTCATCGATGACCAGCCCTGGAGCATCGAACCGCTCGCGGGCGGGGACGCCATGGAAGTAGACCTAGCCACCGGCGCGGTCGAGCAGGTCCCCGGCCCCTCCCACACCACCGTGCTTCACGGACTGCCCGCGGGGCAGAAACGCGTGGAGATCTGGTTGCCCC
Source organism: Arthrobacter rhombi (assembly GCF_900163545.1). Classification (GTDB taxonomy): domain Bacteria; phylum Actinomycetota; class Actinomycetes; order Actinomycetales; family Micrococcaceae; genus Arthrobacter_H; species Arthrobacter_H rhombi_A. The sequence continues at coordinate 48,544 of NZ_FUHW01000011.1, read as the reverse complement.
ATAACGAGGCCCTCGAGCTGATCGGCCTGCGCTCCGACGCCCCGCTGCAGCCCATCGAGCCCGACCGTCCGCTCTGGGTCCACCACGGCAGCTCCATCAGCCAGGGCTCGAACGCTGCGGCACCCGCGGGGATCTGGCCCGCCGTGGCAGCCCGGCGCGGAGGCGTGGAGCTACGCAACCTCGGGTTAGGGGGCAGCAGTATCGTGGACCCGTTCATGGCGCGGGTGATCCGCGATACGCCGGCGGATCTGGTCAGCCTGAACTTCGGCATCAACATCGTGAACACCGATGCGATGCGCGTGCGGGCGTTGGTCCCGGCCATCCACGGATTCCTGGACACGATCCGCGACGGGCATCCCACCACGCCGATGGTACTGATCTCCCCGATCTTCTGCCCGATCCACGAAAGCACTTCAGGCCCCGGCGCGATCGCCCCGGAGAGCCTGGGGACGAGCCAGGTCAAGTTCACCGCGACGGGGACCCCAGGGGATGAATCGGCGGGACGGCTGACCTTGGAAGTCATCCGCCGCGAAATGCACTCACTCATGGAGCACCGGGAGGAAGACCGGAATCTGTACTTCCTCGACGGGCTGGGCCTGTATGGGGCCTCGGATGAAAACGACCTGCCGCTGCCGGACAACCTGCACCCCGACGCCGCAACGCATCAGCTGATCGGCGATCGCTTCGCCGATTATGCGTTCAGCGTCAACGGCCCCTTTGCGGCGGCCCCGCGCCACTGAACACAGACGGCACCCACAACACGAAAACGACGGCGGCCCGCGGGCCGCCGTCGTTCGGTGTTGTGGTCGGTCACCGGTTTAGAGGGTGATCGTCCCCGAAGGGGTCTCAAAAGTCACCGACATGATGCCCGGAGTGCCGTTGGGGGCCTCCCACTGGACCTCGACTTCGCCGAGCGGCGACTCCGAGGGGGTGCCCAGCCATTCCCTGACCCGTTCCACCGAGCCGGCAATGGAAATACCCGAGATGCTGCCCTGGGGTTCCAGGGCCCGGGAGGGGTGCAGGTCCTCGGTGCCGGTATCCCAGCGCAGCATATACGGCACCTGCGGGTCGGCGATCAGACCCTTGATCCCGATTTGCTGCCACGTCAGTTCCTGACCGTCAGGGAATTTGCGGTTGCCCGGGACCGATGACCGGCCCAGACGCTCCTCGAACGGTGCCAGATCGTCAACGGCGACGCACCAGCCCATCCAACCGCCACCCATCTCCGAGCGGGCACGGACGGCCTGCCCGAACGGCGCCTTATCCGAGGACGGGTGGTCCAGGACTTCCACCACTTCCAGGTATTGGGTGTTCTTCAACGGGAAAATAACGTTCCTGGTCCCGAAGCGGGGATGAATGCCTCCCTTGACGGACTCGATCCCCAGAGTCTTGCCGACACGGGCGGCCGTTGCGGCCAACCCGTCTGGTCCACATGCGTATGAAACGTGATCCAACCTCATCATGGCTTCATGATCGCACTTTGTGAGGTGCGTCTCGACTTAGGGTTGCCTAAGTCACTATTTATCGTTTTATGTGACGACCGTCTCGAGGCCCGGAAAGGGCCAGCCGCGCACAGGAAAAAGTGGGGGACGACGGCGAATGTTGCGCACTGCGGTCATATTGGTGCGAATTTGTTGCGGGGTCAGGCCCGATCTAGAACACTGGTGGCAGGTCATGAGTGCCAGCGCGAAACCCCGGTTTGCTGGCCGGCAACCCTCCACTCGCGGTGGGGTGCCCCGGGTGAAGACCAGGTTCGCCTCCACCAGGAGAACGGACAAGCGCGGGTCACCTCCCGGCATACCCTCCCGGGTACCGCCGTGGAACAGGGGCCCCTGAGTCGTAGAAGGGGACAGAAATGTCTGCATCATGGTCTTTTGAAACTCGTCAGGTCCACGCCGGTCAGGCTCCGGATCCCACCACCGGAGCCCGGGCGCTGCCGATCTACCAGACGACGTCGTATGTCTTCCCCAGTGCCGAGAGTGCCGCAGCACGCTTTGCGCTGAAGGAACTCGAACCGATCTACACCCGCATCGGCAACCCGACCCAGGAAGCCGTCGAAACGCGGATCGCCGACCTCGAAGGTGGTGTCGGAGCGCTGCTACTGGCCTCAGGCCAGGCGGCGACCACGCTCTCGATCCTCAACCTCGCAGGGGCCGGCGACCATATCGTGGCCAGCCCCAGCCTCTACGGGGGAACACAGAACCTGTTCAAGCACACCCTGAAGCGTTTGGGCATCGAGGTCACTTTCGTGGAGGACTCTGACAGCCTGGACTCCTGGCGGGCCGCCGTGAAGCCCGGGACGAAGGCCTTTTTCGGGGAAGTCGTTTCCAACCCACGCCAGGACGTGCTCGATGTCGAGGGCGTCAGCGCGGTGGCTCACGAGGTGGGGGTACCGCTGATCGTGGACAACACCTTGGCTACTCCGTACCTGGTCCGTCCCATCGAATTCGGTGCCGATATCGTGGTGCACTCGGCCACGAAGTACCTGGGCGGACACGGAACCTCCGTCGCCGGGGTCATCGTGGATTCGGGCAACTTCGACTTCGCGGCAGACCCGGAGCGCTTCCCGGAATTCAACACTCCCGACGAGTCCTACAACGGGCTGGTTTTCGCCCGGGATCTCGGGGTCGGCGGTGCCCTGGGGGCGAACCTGGCGTTCATCCTCAAGGCGCGCGTCCAGCTCCTGCGCGATCTGGGTTCTGCGGTGTCCCCGTTCAACGCGTTCCTCATCGCCCAGGGTCTGGAAACCCTGAGCCTGCGCATGGAACGCCATGTGGAGAACGCGCAAAAAGTCGCCGAATGGCTCGAGGCCCACGGCCAGGTCGATTCCGTGGCCTTCGCCGGTCTGCCCTCCAGCCCCTGGTACGAACTGGGCCGCAAATACGCTCCGCGGGGCGTCGGAGCGGTCCTGGCCTTTGAGATCGCCGGTGGTGAGCCGGCAGGTCGGGCCTTCGTCGACGGACTGGAATTGCACTCCAATGTCGCGAATATCGGCGATGTGCGCTCCCTGGTGATCCACCCGGCCTCCACCACCCACTCCCAGCTCTCCGAGCCCGAACGCGCGGCAGCAGGGGTGAGCTCCGGACTGGTGCGGCTCTCGGTGGGCATCGAATATATCGACGACATCATCGCGGACCTTGAGATCGGTTTCGCTGCCGCCGCCGCCGCAGCTGCAGATGTCGCCGCCGGGGACGTCCCGGAAGTCCAGGCAGTCCGGTGAGTCAGGGCGTTGGTGACGTGAGGGAACGACGTCGGGCCCCCGGAACGCCGCTGATCCGCGACGGGATCCTCAAATGCCTGCCCATCGGCGGCTACCGGTTCGACACCGGAGGCTGGCTGCCCGAGGTCACGATCGGCTATGAAACCTGGGGTACCCTCGACGCCCAGGCATCCAACGCGGTGCTCCTGCTCCATGCCCTCACGGGGGACACCCATGTCTCCCGCGGTCATAGTCAGGAAGAAGGCTGGTGGGAAGGCCTCGTCGGGCCCGGCAAGACGATCGACACCGACAGGTTTTTCGTCGTGGCGCCGAATATGGTGGGCGGCTGCTACGGCTCCAGCGGACCTTCCAGCCTGGACCCCGACGGGCGCGCCTGGGGCTCGCGTTTCCCGTTCACCACGGTGCGGGACTCGGTGCGTACCGAGGCCCGGCTGGCCGACTACTTGGGCATTACGCGCTGGCATTCCGTCCTGGGCGGTTCCCTCGGCGGGGCGCGGGCGCTGGAATGGGCCGTGGAATACCCCGAACGGGTGGCCCGGTGCGCCGTGATCGCGGCGACCGCCGTGGCCTCGGCCGAACAGGTCGCGTTCGGACAGATCCAGACCCAGGCCATCCGTCTGGACCCCGACTTCAACGGCGGGGACTTCTACGGATCGGTGTCCTTGGCAGGATCGATCGACGCCATCGGCACCCTGCCGCGCGGCAGCGGCAGCGGACCTCTGACGGGGCTGGGAATCGCCCGTCGGTTGGCGCATATCACCTACCGTTCCGAACCGGAGCTGGAAATCCGTTTCGGGCACGAAGGCCAGGCCGACGAGGACCCCTTCGGCAGTCCCGGCTTCGCCCGGGGCCGATACCAGGTTGAAAGCTATCTGGACCATCAGGCAGGAAAACTGGTGACCCGATTCGACGCCAACTCCTATATGGTGCTCACCGAAGCGTTGGTGGGGCACGACGTCGGACGGGGGAGGGGCGGAGTCGAAGCGGCCTTGCGCCGGAGCGACGGGGTGGAATTCCTGGTCGCCGCCGTCGACAGCGACCGGCTCTACGGTCCCCACCAGTCCGAACGGCTGGCAGCAGCGCTGCCGGGAAAACCGCAGGTCCAGTACATCCATTCACCGATCGGCCACGATGGCTTCCTGACCGATATCGAACAGTTGAATCATGTGCTGCGTTCGGGTTTCTACGCCTGAGGGGCCCGGGCCGAAGGGCTAGTCCGCTTCGTTGCGCGGGTCGCCGGCGCCCACACCGCGGGTGGTCCCGCCCGTGGAGAAGGGCATGGCCTGCGGCCGTTTGGCAGTGATTCCGTCACCGCTGGATTGGTGCCTTAGCCGCCGCAACACCCACGGGGCCAAATGCGTGCGCGCCCAGACCAGATCCTCACGCCGGGCCACCCGCCACGGTTTGGGCTCCGAAGGGCTGGGCTCCAACGCCGTGAGTTCGTGCTCAACGTTCAAGGCGTTGAGGGCCATCATCGCGATGGTGTGGTGGCCCAGGGGCGAGAAGTGCAAACGGTCGGGAGCCCACATCCGTGCTTCGTGAAGCTCGCGCATGGCCCACATATCGGCGATGACCGCGTCATGGCGGGCGCCGATCGCCCGCAAATTCTCGTTATAGATCGCCACACGGCCGCGCATCGACCCCAAGACCGGTGTTTCGCCGATATCGGGACCGTTGAAGAGCAGGAGCGTGGCCCCGGTCGCCGAGAGTTCGCCGATGAACCGGTCCATGATCACCGCCAGAGCATCGGGATCGCCTCCGGGGCGCAGCACATCGTTGCCGCCGGCACAGATGGTGATCAGGTCCGGTTGCAGAGCCAAGGCGGGTTCGAGTTGTTCTTCATGGATCTGATCGAGAAGCCGCCCACGGATCGCGAGGTTGGCGTAGGCGAAGTCTTCCACCTCCCGGCTGAGCTGCTCGGCCATACGGTCGGCCCAGCCCCGGTGTCCGCCGGGGCTTTGCGGATCCGGATCCCCGATGCCCTCGGTAAAGGAATCGCCCAGGGAGACCATGCGACGCCACGGATGCCGGGGCGCCTCGCCGGTGGCCGAAAGCGGGGGGACTGACAGCTGGGGTGTGGAGGAAGAATCGAGGTTACTCACGGGTACAGTGTTTCACTGGGCGCCCGAGTTCGCCACCCCGAGACGGTGCCGGGAAGACGCGCCGGGCAGCGGGCAGCGTCCTGTTGGCGGAGGGTCGCACATGATTCAATGGCCGCATGACTGACACTTTGCCCCGGCCCGTCGTTGCCTGGTCCCGTCCCGAGTCCGAACGAGCGGGGACACCTCTGCTGGTCCTCTTCCACGGGTATCTCTCCCACGAGAAGGACCTGATCGGCCTGGCCCCGATGTTGCCGGAGGAATTCACCCTGGCCTCGGTCCGCGCCCCGTACGCCATGGGCCCGGGCTACACCTGGTTCCCGCTGATGGAAGACCTGGACTATTCGCTGGAGCGGGTCGTGGAATCGGTACAACAGGTGTGGGCGTGGCTGGACGAGGTGAAGGAAGAGCACTCCTCGGTGACGCTCTTGGGCTTCTCCATGGGAATGGCCGTGGCGACCTCGGTCCTGCGCCACCGCCCGCAGGAAATCGACGCCGTCGTCGGGCTTTCCGGATTTGCGATCCAAGCCAACGGGCACGAATTCTTCGACGACGAGGCCACGAAGGCGGAACGAAAGCCGATGTTCTGGGGGCGCGGCCAGGCAGACCCGGTGATCACCGAAGCCAAGATCGACTTCACCCTGAACTGGGCGGGGGAACACACCGACCTGACCAAGATGCTCTATGCCGGAATGGCCCACAGTGTTTCGGAGCCGGAGATGAAACATGTGAGCGAATTCCTGAGCCACCACCTCCTGGCCTAGGGCATAGCGCCGGCCGCTGAGCTATTCGGCGTCCACGACCACTGACTCGTCGCCGAGCCCGACGACGTCGCCGATCCGCAGCTGCCGACCTCGGCGGGTCTCGATCTCGCCGTTGACCTTCACCATCCCGTTCTCGATGAGTTCCTTGGCATGGAAACCGTCTTCGGCCAGATTCGCCAGCTTGAGCAGCTGCCCCAAACGGATGGACTCGTCGCGGATGCTGATGGGCTGGGGCTGAGCTGCTGTCATGAGTCCATCTTGCGTCACGAGCATGCCCGACCGCCACCGCGGGGATAGCATGACCAGCGATGAACCCAGTGACCGCTCCGAGGACCACCGCCCGTCACCTCCCGATCTGGGCCGGGCTGGTCCTGGCCATCATCGGCGGACTGATGATGCCCATCCAAGGCAGGATCAACGGCGGGCTGGCCGAACGGATGGGGGACGCCAACGCCGCAGCGGCCATCAGTTTCGCCGGTGGCACCGTGGTCATGCTGCTGACCTCGGTCCTGCTGCCGCGGGGACGTGCCGGGTTGGCGGCCATGCGCCGGGCCGTTGCAGGACGCGAATTTCCTCGCTGGTACCTACTGGCAGGGCTCAGCGGCGGGTACATCGTCTTCGGGCAGAGCCATGCGGTGCCCTTGATCGGTGTCGCACTGTTCACCGTGGCCATCGTGACCGGGCAGACCATGAGCGGGCTGATGGTCGACCGGGTCGGTTTCGGCCCCGGCGGCAAACGCTTCATCACCGCCCGGCGGATGGCCGGAGCCGTGCTCATGATCATCGCCGTACTGTGGGCGGTTTCACCCCGGCTGGAATCCTCGACCCAGGGGCTCTCCTGGCTGGTGCCGGTGCTCCTGCCGTTCAGTGCAGGACTGTTCATGGGATTCCAACAAGCCATGAATGGGACCCAGACCGCCGCCTATGGCACCCCCATCACCGCCACGCTGGTCAACTTCCTCGTCGGTGGAACCGCCCTGTTCATCCTGTGGGGTATCAGCTCCATCGGTGCCGAAGCCCAGGTGGTGTTCCCTCCCCAATGGTGGCTGTATACCGGCGGGGTCTTCGGTTGCGTATTCATCGCCATCGGTGCCCTGCTGGTCAAATCGTTGGGCGTACTGATCTCCGGATTATGCATGATCGCCGGACAACTGATCGGCTCGCTGGCCATCGACCTGATCCTGCCTGCCCCCGGCACCATCGTTGCCGTGGCCACCGTCCTGGGCACTTTGTTGACCCTGGCCGCCGTCGGTCTGGCCAGCATTCCGGCTGGACGTTGGCCACGTCCGGCGAGCGCCCGCCGCTAGTGGAAATTGCCGGTCGACACGGCGATCACGTTAGGCTTGGCCGATATTGTTACCCCGCTACGGACCGCAACCAGCGGCCTCGTAAACCATTGGAGTTGAATTCATGGCGCCCCAGTCACCGCTCGATCAGGTCATTTCGCTCGCGAAACGACGCGGCTTCGTCTTCCAGGCCGGTGAGATCTACGGCGGTTCCCGCTCCGCCTGGGACTACGGGCCGTTGGGTACCGAGCTCAAAGAGAACATCAAACGTGAATGGTGGCAGTCCTTCGTCCGCGGCCGCGAGGACATGGTGGGCCTGGACTCTTCGATCATCCTTCCCAAGGCCGTTTGGGAAGCCTCCGGCCACGTAGCAACCTTCACGGACCCGCTGGTTGAATGCACCAGCTGCCACCGGCGCCACCGCGAAGACCACCTCATCGAGGCGTTCACCGCCCGGAAGAAGCGCGAACCGGTCGACGGCATGTCCGAAATTGCCTGCCCGGATTGCGGCAATAAGGGCGGCTGGACCGAACCGCAGCTCTTCTCGGGTCTGGTGAAGACCTACCTCGGTCCGGTGGACAACGAAGCCGGGCTGACCTTTTTGCGCCCCGAAACCGCGCAGGGCATCTTCGTGAACTTCAACAACGTCCTCACCACCTCACGGAAGAAGCCCCCGTTCGGTATCGGCCAGATCGGAAAGGCCTTCCGCAACGAGATCACCCCGGGCAACTTCATCTTCCGCACCCGCGAATTCGAGCAGATGGAAATCGAATTCTTCACCGCTCCCGAAGACGCCGAGCACTGGTACCGGGAATGGATCGACGCCTGCTGGGCCTGGTTTTTGGATCTGGGCATCAACCCGGAAAACATGCGCCAGTACGACGTCCCCGACGGAGAACGCGCCCACTACTCCGCAGGAACCATCGACTTCGAATACCGCTTCGGCTTCAAGGGCTCCGAATGGGGTGAACTGATGGGGGTGGCCAACCGCACCGATTACGACCTGAACGCCCATACCGAAGGCTCAGGCACCGAATTGAGCTACTTCGACCAGGCCACCGGCGAACGGTTCACCCCGTATGTCATCGAGCCCTCCTTCGGCCTGACCCGTTCGATGATGGCGTTCCTGGTGGACGCCTACACCGAGGACGAGGCACCGAACTCCAAGGGCGGTGTCGATAAGCGCACCGTCCTCAAACTGGACCCGCGGCTGGCCCCGGTGAAGGCGGCCGTGCTGCCGTTGAGCCGCAACGAAGAGCTCACCCCCAAGGCCAAGGACCTGGCCGCAGAACTGCGCAAGCACTGGAATGTCGACTTCGACGACGCCGGAGCCATCGGACGACGCTACCGTCGGCAGGATGAGATCGGCACCCCGTTCTGCATCACCGTGGACTTCGACACCCTCGAGGACCATGCGGTGACCATTCGTGAACGCGACACCATGAACCAGGAACGAGTGGCCCTCGACCAGGTGAAGTCCTACCTGGCTTCACGTCTACTCGGAGCCTGAGCCTTCACGGGCCGGCCGCCCCACGGCGGCCGGCCCGCAGCTGTTTTATCACCTCTAACTCGCATCAGGAGCATCATGAGCAACCTCACCTACCGGCCGTGGCAAGAAGGCGACGACCTGGCTCTCCTGGAGATCCTCGGAGATCCGTCCACACCACAGGCCCATATCGATCGCACGATGCTCCGTGCCGATAGCGATGACCCGTGGGCCCGTACCCTCGTCGCCGTTGACGAAGGAGTTCCGGTGGGTGCCGGCACCTTATTTGAATCCTCCCTGCACCCCGACCGGCTGTGGTTCTTCGTCGAGGTCGCCCCGGGGCTACGCCGCCAAGGTGTGGCCACCGAACTCTTGCGGCGGCCGCGCGAATTCCCGGCGCCGTCGGGAGTCACCGCCCTGAAGTCCAGGTACACGGTAGAAGGCGCCGAAGGCGAGGCCGCAGCCGCCTTCACTGTCTCGCTCGGTCAGGAACAGATCCAACGCTCCCGCGGAGTTGTCGTGGAACCCGACTCTTTGCGGCTGCCGGTTTTCGAGGACGAGGGCCTGACCCTGGAGGAGGCAGCCACCGGTTCGGTGGAGCTCTCCCAGATCGTGGCTGACTTCTACAACGCGGTCCACGCCTGGGATCGCGCGCAGATGACCCTGGGCCGCGCCCAGACGATGCTGCTCAACGACGCCACCGGAGCCAAGGGCGCCATCGTGCTGCGGGATAAGCCCAAGGAGGCCGGGGGCAAGATCCTCTCCTTCGCGATCAGCTACGAGCCCGACCGGGTCGACGCCCCGGCAGATGTCCTCATGGGCTGGGATCCCTCGCTCTCCGACTCCGAGGCCCGCGAAGCGGTCCGTGGGCTGCTGGCCATGCTGGCCCACCAGTACCCGGTCAAACTCGAAGTCGACGACGCCATGGTCCCGTTGGCCGATCTGACCGACGAGCTGATCACCGCAGGGTCGGCGACCGTCGTGACAACGACGATCATCGTCGCCAACTAGGCGGCCACGCCGCCGGGAGAGAGGTCGGCCCGGCGGCGGCATTCGGAGGATCGGCCCGTTCTTGACACAATAGGGACGTGACCGTGATTTCCACCGATACCCCGAACCCACCCCAGCTAAAGCTGCCACCGCTGCAACTGGGCCATCTCACCGTGGACACCCCCGTGGTTCTGGCCCCGATGGCAGGCATCACCAATGCCGCCTTCAGACGCCTGTGCCGGGAGTACGGGGGCGGACTGTACGTCTCCGAAATGGTGACCTCCCGCGCCCTGGTGGAACGCAATGAACAGTCGTTGCGGATCATCTCCCACGACGACGACGAAGGCATCCGGTCGGTACAGCTCTACGGTGTGGACCCCACCACCGTCGGGGCTGCGGTGCGACTGATCGTCGAGGAGGACCGCGCCGACCATATCGATTTGAACTTCGGTTGCCCGGTCCCCAAGGTCACCCGCCGGGGTGGGGGAGCGGCACTGCCGTGGAAGACCGACCTGTTCACCGCCATCATTCAGGCAGCCACCCGTGAAGCGGCCCGTGGGGAGATCCCGCTGACCATCAAAATGCGCAAGGGCATCGACGACGACCACCTCACGTTCATCGAAGCCGGGAAGATCGCCCGGGACGCCGGCGTCGCAGCGGTGGCCCTGCACGGGCGCACCGCGGGCCAACACTATTCCGGAAAGGCCGACTGGGACGCGATCGCCGAACTACGCAACTCCCTGCCGGATATCCCGGTGCTGGGCAACGGAGATATTTGGAGCGCCGAGGACGCCATCGCCATGGTCGAGCAGACCGGTGTCGATGGCATCGTCGTCGGTCGTGGCTGCCAGGGCAGGCCCTGGCTCTTCGGGGATCTGCAGGCAGCGTTCGAAGGGTCCGACCGCCGTTTCCGCCCGGGGCTGGCCGAAGTGGCCGCCAGCTTCCAACGTCACGCCGAACTGCTCGTGGAGTATTTCGAGGATGAGGCCAAGGCGCTCCGCGATATCCGCAAACACGTGGCCTGGTATTTCAAGGGGTACGCGGTCGGTGGAGACCTGCGCGCCTCCCTGGCCGCGGTGCCGACCCTCGAGGTGCTGGCCCAATTGCTGGCCGAACTCGATGCCGACGTGCCCTATCCGGGGGTCGGCGCCGAAGGCCCCCGCGGCCGCGCCGGCTCCCCGAAACGCACCCACCTGCCCGATGGCTGGTTGGATACTCGGATCATGGACGAGGAACACCGGGCCATGATCTCCGCCGCCGAGCTGGACGTCTCAGGTGGTTGAGCGGGAGACCCGCCGCAGCCCGGCCGGCTACACGCCCTTCGATGAGGAACGCTGGGTCAAAGAACCGGAAAAGCTCGCCTACCGCACCAGCTTCGAACGCGACAGGGCCCGTGTCCTGCACTCCTCGGCGCTGCGCCGGCTCGGTGCCAAGACCCAGGTCGTCGCCCCCATGTCCGATGATTTCGTGCGCACCCGGCTCACGCATTCACTCGAAGTCGCCCAGGTCGGCCGTGAGCTGGGGGCCACCTTGGGATGTGACCCCGACGTGGTGGACACCGCTTGCCTCTCCCACGATCTGGGGCACCCACCCTTCGGGCATAACGGTGAGAAGGCACTGAACCAGCTGGCCACCGGTATCGGCGGGTTCGAAGGCAATGCGCAGACCCTCAGACTGCTCACCCGGCTGGAAACCAAGAAGTTCCGTGACGACGGCGAACCCGCAGGGCTGAACCTGACCCGTGCCACGCTCGACGCCGCCTGCAAATACCCGTGGCGGCGCGCCGACGCCCCGATCGTCAACGGCCGACAGACCGGAAAATTCGGTGTCTACGAAGATGATCTGCCCGTCTTTGATTGGCTGCGCTCGGGGCACGACGGCGGCGCCACGGTCCGCCCCGAACCACGGCAGAAATGTGTGGAGGCCCAGGTCATGGATCTGGCCGATGACATCTCCTATTCGGTGCACGACGTGGAGGATGCGATTGTCGCCGGCCGATTCCAGCTGCGCTGGATCCGTGATGCCGACCAGCGGGCCCGGGTGATCGACTGCACCCAACGCTGGTATTTGCCCCAGGTGGATACCGCGACCATCGACGGCGCCTTGGCCCGGCTGGAGGCCACCAACGAATGGGTCGAGCATTACGACCAGTCCCGCAAGGGGGCCGCCGCGTTGAAGGATATGACCAGCCAGTTCATCGGTAGGTTCTGCCAATCGGCCTTCGACGCCACCCGGGCGGTCTACGGCCCGACCCGGCTGACACGTTTCAACGGCCAGCTGATCATTCCCGAAGAAACAGATCATGAGATCGCCGCCATGAAGGGGCTCGCCGCCGCCTACGTGATGACCAGCCAGGAACGCCAGCCCATCTACCAGCGCCAGCTGGAGGTGCTCGGAGAGCTTGTCGGACTGTTGGAGGACACCGGAGACCGGTATCTCGAACCTCTTTTCGCCGAGGACTGGGCCAGCGCCACCGACGATGCCGGCCGTCTGCGTGCGGTCATCGACCAGGTCGCCAGCCTGACGGACTCCTCGGCAAAAGAATGGCATGCGACCTTGGTGCAGGGCCATTCCTTCAGCCTCGAGCTCTTCTAGGGCCCCGGAGGCCGCCGCACTGGGCCGGTGCCCCCACCCCGGGCATTAGACTGGTGGCCATGGCCGGATTGATCAAGCGCGAAGACATCGACGAGGTCCGCTCACGCACGGACATCAAGGAAGTCGTTGACGGGTACGTCACGCTCCGCTCGGCAGGTATCGGATCGTTCAAGGGGTTGTGCCCCTTCCACGACGAACGCAGCCCCTCCTTCCACGTCCGTCCCCAGGTGGGGACGTTCCACTGTTTTGGCTGTGGCGAATCCGGCGACGTCATCTCCTTCATCCAAAAAATGGATCATACGACGTTCTCCGAGACCGTCGAGCAATTGGCAGGCCGCATCGGCTTCGAACTGCGCTACGAAGACGGCGGATCCGGGCCCAGCCGTCAGGACGTCGGACGCCGGCAACGACTGCTCGACGCCCATAAGATCGCGGAGGAATACTTCCGCGGCCAACTCCTCTCCGAGGAAGCTGCGACCGGAAGGCAATACCTCTCCGAGCGGGCCTTCGATCGGGCCGCCTGTGATCATTTCGGCGTCGGATATGCGCCCAAGGGGTGGGACCAGCTCCTGAAGCATCTGCGCAGCCGGGGCTTCCACGACGAGGAGCTCAAACTCACGGGAATGTTCTCCGAGGGCAACCGTGGCATCTACGACAGGTTCCGCGGCCGCCTCATCTGGCCCATCCGAGATCTGACCGGGGCGACGATTGGGTTCGGGGCCCGAAAACTCTACGAAGACGACCAGGGGCCAAAATATCTGAACACCCCCGAGACCCAGCTCTATAAGAAATCCCAGGTCCTTTATGGTGTGGATCTAGCCAAACGGGAGATCACCAAAAACCGGCAACTCATTGTTGTGGAGGGCTATACGGACGTCATGGCCTGCCACCTCTCGGGGCTGGGCACGGCGGTGGCGACCTGCGGTACGGCATTCGGCGCCGAGCACATCAAGATTGCCCGCCGCCTCCTGCGCGACGACGGCTCGGGAGGCGAAGTGGTCTTCACCTTCGATGGTGACGCCGCCGGACAAAAAGCGGCACTGCGTGCCTTCGAAGAGGATCAGCGGTTCATCGCCCAGACCTATGTGGCCGTCGAACCCAGCGGCGCGGATCCCTGTGAACTGCGCCAGCACCGCGGCCCCGAGGCGGTGAAGGAACTCATCGATTCCAAACGTCCGCTCTTCGAATTCGCCATCCGTGCCGGACTGAAGAAATTCAACCTCGATACCGTTGAGGGCCGGGTGCAGGCCTTGCGTGCCTCGGCACCGATCGTCGCCGCCATCCGTGACTCTGCCATGCGTCCGGCCTACTCCCGTGAGCTGGCCGGCTGGCTGGGCATGGACATGGATGAGGTCAACCGTGCCGTGGGCGCAGCTGCCAAACGTGCCCGCGAAGGAACCGGAGCCGCTCATGACCGAGGACCCCGCACCGGTCCCGCGGGGGAGGTGCGACAGCAACACGGCACCAGCCGGCAGGGCCCGGGCTATGGTCCCGGGGCCGCTCAGGAACCCCCCGTGCCGACCTTCGAACGCCCCGACCTGCGCGACCCGGTGACCCGGATGGAACGTGAATCGCTGGAGGTCGTCCTGCAGCAGCCTGGCGTGCTCAGCGCCGATCAATGGCAGGCGTTCTACACGGCACGCTTCCTCGCCCCCGTTCATGCCGCCGTCCACGACGCGGTCCGTGCCGCAGGAGCCGCGGGGGCCACCCCATCACAATGGGTGGAATCCATCCGACAGGAAGTGCCGGACCCGTTGCGCTCCTTCGTCTCCGAACTGGCAGTGAACCCCTTGCCGGCGAACTCGGAGGAGTCACTGACGCGGTATTGCCAGGGCATCATGAACCGATTATTCGATTTGCAGATCACCCACCAGAAGGCCGATCGTATCGGTCAGCTTCAGCGGATGGATCCCGTGGCCGACCCCGAGGGCTACCAGCGAATCCAGCGCGAGCTGATGGAACTCGAGCTGCGCCGTCGGTCGCTGCGCCAGGAATAGGAGCGGGCCGAACCGGGCGATTTAGCAACCTCGGCCAAGCTCTTGTATAGTCGTCTCTGTTGCTTTCCCCCATAGCTCAATTGGCAGAGCGTTCGACTGTTAATCGAAAGGTTACTGGTTCGAGTCCAGTTGGGGGAGCGGAATAAACGTCCGTCCTCGTCACCTCTGGTGGCGGGGACGAACGTGCTTAACGCCTGAGCTGAGCCGACCCGGTCGTCGAGTTCGCATGATCGCCGACCTACCATGGGGCCATGGACTGGTTGCAGGCACCCGACTACTGGGTGGCACGGGAAATCCTGCAGCGCGGGGTCGCTGCCGTCTTCCTCATCGCCTTCGCCTCCTCACTGAACCAGTTCCGTGCCCTGCTCGGCGAGCGGGGCCTGCTGCCCGCGGATCGGCTCCTGGCTGGGCCTGGCGCACGCGGCCCCACGTTGTTCACCCGGTGGGGGTACTCGGATGCCAAGTTGGTCGCCGTCTGTTGGGTGGGCCTGGTCGTGGCCGGCGTCCTTGTCCTCGGACTCCCACAGGCAGGTCCTGCCTGGCTGCCGCTGCTGGCGTTCCTGGTGCTCTGGGGGCTCTACCAGTCGATGGTGAACATCGGAGGGATCTTCTACGGGTTCGGCTGGGAGATGCTCCTGCTCGAGGCAGGGTTCACCGTCGGATTCCTCGGCTCGCATCAGGTGGAACCTCCGCGGACCATCCTGATCTTGATCGCCTGGCTGGTCTTCCGGCTCGAATTCGGTGCCGGGATGATCAAATGGCGCGGGGACCCGGCCTGGCGGAACCTCACCGCCCTGTACTACCACCATGAGACCCAGCCCATGCCCGGACCGTTGAGCCGCCGGGCGCATCTGGCCCCGTGGTGGTGGCATCGCTGTGAAGTGGCGGGAAACCATGTGGCCCAACTCGCCGTTCCCTTTCTGCTGTTCATCCCCCAACCGGTGGCCTCCATCGCCGCGGGGCTGATCATCTTCACCCAATTATGGTTGGTGGCCACCGGTAACTTCGCGTGGCTGAACTGGATCACGATCGTGCTGGCCTGCTGTGCGGTTAATGACCGGGCCTTCGCAGCAGTGGCTTCGATCATCCCCGGGGTGCCCGCCGGCGCGGTGGCGTACCACCCTGAGGTGGGTGCCGGCCCCGCGGCGTGGATCGTCCTGGTCCTGCTGGCCACCGGGGTCCTGGCGGTCGCCGGGTTCCCTGCGCTGCTGAACTTCTTTTCACGTTCACAACTGATGAACGCCAGTTTCAACCGGTGGCAGCTGGGCAATGCCTACGGCGCCTTCGGCAGTGTCACTCGCCAGCGGGTCGAGGTGGTCATCGAAGGAGAAATCGACGGTGAAACAGGCTGGCATGAATACGAGTTCCGGGGCAAGCCCGGGGACCCGTCCCGCAGGCCGCGACAGTTCGCGCCCTACCATTTGCGCTTGGACTGGATGATGTGGTTTTTGCCGTTGGGGTCCCTGCACCAGCGCTGGTTCCATGCCCTGCTGCTCAAACTCCTGGCGGCCGACCCCGCAATATTGGCCTTGCTACGGGTAGATCCCTTCGCGGGCAGAGCCCCGGACCGGGTCCGAGTGTTGACCTACAGCTACCGTTTCGCCACCCGGAGCGAGAAGAAGGAACAGCACGTGCACTGGGTCCGTTCGGACCGGCGACTGGCCATCGGTCCGGTCCAGCGCGGTTGAGGGCAGGGCAGGACCGGAGCCGATTCGAATTCGGGACGGCGTCCTGCTAAAGTTTTACTCGCTTCCTTCCCCCATAGCTCAATTGGCAGAGCGTTCGACTGTTAATCGAAAGGTTACTGGTTCGAGTCCAGTTGGGGGAGCTAGTTGCGAACGTCCGTCCCACCGCACGGTGGGGCGGACGTTCTTCATGTCACGTCGTTTAGGTCATCAGTGGTACTTGGCGGGGCCTGACCACGATCCACAAGGTCGCGATGGCCAACAGGATACAGACGGCCATCACCGCAGCCATCGGCGTCGCGCTGCCGACGCCGAGTAGACCGACGATGGGGGAGATCGCCCCGGAGAACCCGAAGGTCGCAGCCCCGAGCAGCGCCGCTGCCGTGCCCGCCTGGCTGCCATGACGGTGCAAGGCCAGGCCCTGGATGCAGGGGAAATTGAAGCCGGTGGCGCAAATATAGAACCATAGCGGGATGGCCGTGCCCCAGAAACCGAAGCCCAGCTGGTCGGCGACGATGATGCACAGGGCAAAGACGACCTGGGCGATCGTGGCAGCGGCGATGATCCATTGGGCCCCGAACCTGCGGACCAGCCGGGCGCTGGTCTGTACGCCGGCCACCACACCCAGCGAGTTCACCATGAACAGCAAACCGTAGGCCTGCTCGTTCAACCCGAACACGTCCTGGAAGACGAACGGGGAGGCCGAGAGGTAGGAGAACAGCCCGGAGAAGTTCAGCCCGCCGACCAGCAGCAAACCCACGAAGATCCGGTCCTTGAGAACCAGCGAATAGCGGCGGAGCAGGTGTGGGCCACCGACCGGACGGCGTTCGGGGGGAAGTGACTCACCCAAGAGGAGGATCGCCGTTGTCGAGGCAACGATTCCGTAGCCTGCCAGCGCCCCGAAGATCCCATGCCAGTCGGTGACCAACAACAGTTGGGAGCCGATCACCGGGGCAAAAATCGGGGCCATGCCGTTGACCAGGGCCACGTAGCTCATCGTCTTCACCAACCACAGACCGTCATATAGATCGCGCACCATGGCGATCGCGACCACCGAACTGCCGGCGGCGCCCACGCCCTGGAGGACCCGGAACAGCATCAGCATGTCGAAATCCTGCGAAAGGGCTGCCCCCGTTGAGGCGCCGATATGCAGAATCGTTGCCGCAATGAGCGGGCCCCGGCGTCCCAGTCGGTCGCTCAGTGGCCCCACCACCAACTGACCGGCAGCAAAACCGAAGACCGTCCCGGTCAACGTCAATTGTGCAGCTGCCTCGGTAATGCCCAGGTCCAGGCGCAACGCCGGGATGGCCGGAAGGTAGAGGTCCACGGTGAAGGGGCCGAGGGCCGTGAGCATGCCCAGCACCACGATGCGCAGGACCTTTGAACGTCGGCTGGGGGCAGGGGTCGGTGCAGGGGTTCCGGGCAAGGAGTCCTCGAGGTTGGAGAGGAGGGAAACGGGTCGGCTGCGAAGCCGATAGCCACAGCCTATCCCGGGTCCTCGAGCGACCGGCGAACTGCGGGACACAGACGCTCGTAGGCGCGATCATGACCTCTGACTTGAGTGTTGTCTACCCCCGAGTAGCTCCCGTATGCAGGCAAGATGGTAGGTTTTTGAGTGCACAGGCCCGTCTGGGCCGCCACCGAAGGAGGATCAGGATGACACGAACCACGTCCGGACGTCGCCCATCGTCGTTCACCGGCCTCATGAAGCTTGTCGGTCGACTGGTGCCCAAACAGCTGAATGACGAAATCCAGCTCGCTATTGCCCAGATGAAGAGCAAGGCCATCAAGGCGGGGATTGGAGCCGGGCTAGCTGTCGTCGGCCTCGTCTTCATCACCTTTATGATCGTCGCGCTGATCACTTCGGGGATCCTGGCTTTGGGGCTGGTCTTCAAACCATGGCTGGCCGCCCTGATGGTCGCCGCCTTCTTCCTGATCATCGCAGCAATCCTGGCCTTGATCGGCGTCATGAAGATCAAGCAGCAGATGCCGTTGATCCCCGAGGACGCCATCCGCGGTGTGAAGTACGACCTCGGCGTCGCGAAACAGGGTCGCTCCTTCGACCCATCCACCTTGGACCAGAAGAAGCCCAAGGATGAGGAAGCCAAGAAGGACAAGAAAAAGAAGAAGGACGAGGACAAGCCGGCGCCGGTTCCCTATAACGAGCTGCTCAAGCGTTCACAGGAACGTCGTGAGCATCTGGCCGAGGTCCGCGACGACCTGGCCCCGAAGCTCGATGTGAAGCGCCAGGCGAAGGAGAAGTCCGAAACCGCCAAGACCTATGCGCAGGACGGCAAGCTGCGGGCACGTCAGGCATTGCACGAGCGGACCCACCAGCAAGCTCCGAGCGACGCCTCGCAACTGCTCAAGGACCGCTGGCAGCCGCTGGCACTGATGGGCGCCTCGCTGGTGGCCCTCGGCGCCTTCGTGCGCAAGCTCCGTAAGTCCTGATCCAGCTGGACCCGTCGGCGGGCCGTTTCGAGTGGTTCAACCAGTATCGATCGGCCCGACGGTGGACCATGATCTCCGGGGAGAAGGGAAGCACGCGTGAAGATCATCGGCGCCGGTGGGCGTGATGACATCGAATATCGCGAGCTCACCACGTTCTGGACCCTGCCGAACCTGATCACCGTTCTGCGCTTCGGGCTGGTTCCGGTCTTCGTGTGGATGGTCCAGTCCGACCGTTATGGCTGGGCCACCATCGTCCTCGTCGTTCTGGGTGCCACCGACTGGATCGATGGATATGTTGCCCGGTTGCTCAACCAGATCTCGACGGTCGGTAAATGGCTTGACCCGGTGGCCGATCGGGTCGCCCTGATCGTGGTCATCGTCGTCTTCGTCGTCGACGGAATCGCCCCGGCATGGTTGGCCTACGCGATCATCATCCCCGACGTCCTGCTGATCACCAGTACGGTGATCCTCGCTCGCGGGAACCCGAACCAGCCGGTCAGCAACCTCGGCAAGATCCGCACCGCCCTCCTGCTGGTCAGCATGCCCCTGCTGCTGCTCAGTCGGGTCGAGACCGCACCCGGCGAGGTGCTGGAGACCGTGGCCATCGTGCTGCTGGCCATCGGTTGCGTGCTGCACCTGATCGCTGCAGTGTTCTATTTCCGGCAGGCCCAACGCCGGGCACGCATGCTGAAATCCGGGGGAACATGGTCTGGTTAGCCGTCTCCTGCGCGGTCACGGCAGCGTTCTTCCTGGCCTTCGGCACGCAGCGCCAGAGCAGCGCCGTCCGCGCTAGTAGCGGCGGCCTGGCTGTGTCCTCCCGGGGCATCCTGCGTCTGCTGGCCAATCCCCGCTGGATGCTGGGCCTTTCCTTGATGGGCGTCGGGATGGTCCTGAACGTCTATGCGCTGGCTAGTGCACCCTTGACCGTGGTGCAGCCGATCGGAGCCATCGCACTGGTCATCACCACCGTCGTCAACGCCCGCGACCAGGGCATCCGCATCAACCGGCCCACGGTCCTGGCCATTACTGCGTGCATGAGCGGCAGTATCGGCTTCGTCTTGCTGGCCATCAACGTCACCGCGAGCACCCACGAAATCAGTCGTCAACAGGAGCTGGCTACCGTCCTGCTGCTCGCCATGGTGGTTGGCATCCTCACCGTGGTTCTGCTCAGTTTCCGGCGGCGGATCAGCGCTTTCGTCTACATCATGGGAGCCGGGGTGCTCTTCGGTTTCGTCGCCGTCCTGGTGCGCACCATTGCCATTGGGCTGATGAACCCCAACGGAAGGTTCCTGGGAAATATTGCCTGGTATGTCATCCTCGCGGTGGCCGTCGCCGGACTGTTGGGAACCTACTGCGTACAGAACGCCTATTCCAGCGGACCCCCAGAGCTGGTGATCGCCGGGCTCACCGTGATCGACCCGATGATCGGCATCGCGATTGGCATCGGCATTCTGGGCGAGCTGAGAGCCGACGTGCACCCGGTCGTGGCGATGTCCATGGTCGGGGCGGCTCTCATTGCTATCGTGGGTGTTACTGCGTTGTCGCGGCATCATCCCGATGTGTTGCAACGGCAGGAAGAGGCACGACGCCGGCAGGCGGGAACGGGACGCTAGGCCGCTAAGGGGCCGGGCCACCGTATCCGCAGCACGTGGTGTCTCACGTGCATCCAGAAAAAATCCCCGAGAAGCAGGAGCCAGCCCCCAGTGAGCGGTGACAAACCCCTGACCATCCTGATCGCGGCGGATACCTACCCGCCGGATATCAACGGGGCGGCGGTCTTCTCCCACCGGTTGGCCACGGCCATGCAGTCGCGAGGGCATACGGTCCACGTCGTGGCAGCGCGTGACGTGAACGGCCCAGGAATCGTCGAGCACCGTCGCGAAGCGACCGTGCATCGGCTGCGTTCGCACAGCCAGCCCACCAAATCGACGCTCCGCTTATGTCTGCCGTGGGAAGCCAAACGTGATATCGGGCGCATCCTGGATGAGATCAAACCCGATATCGTGCATGTGCAGTGCCACTACATGGTCGGGCAGGCGGCCGTGAACGAAGCAGAAAAGCGCGGAATCAGAACCGTCGCGACCAACCACTTCATGCCGGAGAACCTGGACCCGTTCTTGCCGTTCCCGAAGTGGTTCAAACGCATTGTGGCCCGCAACTCCTGGCGCGACATGGGCAAGATCATGGGCAAGGCCGCAGTGGTCACGACGCCCACGCCCTTGGCTGCGCGTGCCATGATGACCCACGCGCGGCTGCGTCGGGTCCTGCCGTTGTCCAACGGCATCAACGCCTCCAACTACCAGATCGACCCCGGCGAAACGGTTCCCCGGGCCCAACATCCCATGCTCCTGTTCGTGGGCCGGCTGGCCGTGGAGAAGAACGTCGACGTGCTGGTCCAAGCGTTGAGCCTGACCCGGAGCGAACCGGCTCCGCATCTGACCATTGTCGGTAGCGGGGAACAACGCGGGCCGCTCGAGCGGCGGGTGGCCGAATTGGGGCTTCAGGACCGCGTACATTTCACCGGCCATATCGAGGACGCTGAACTACGCGTCGCCTATCTGCAGGCCGATGTGTTCTGCCAGCCCGGAACCGCCGAACTCCAGTCGCTGGTGACCCTCGAAGCACTCTCCGCCTCCACGCCGGTGGTCTTGGCCGATGCGATGGCGTTGCCGCATCTGGTGGACAACGGAGTCAACGGCTACCTGTTCACCCCTGGGGACCCGAATGATCTGGCGAAAAAGGTGGACGCCATCCTGGGCCTGGAGGCCTCCGAACGGGCCCGGATGGGTGCCGCCGGTTTGAAGAAGGCCGAACAACACAGCGAAACGAAGACGATGGATATCTTCGAAGCGCTCTACCGGGGTGCCGGCGCCGACGATTTCCTGGTCGCCCCGGACGCTTGAGTGGCCACTGCGGTACCGGTTTCCATTAGGATGACAAGGGCCGCGGTGCCGAACGCGGCCTGTGCCGAGGGGCGATAGCTCAGTTGGTTAGAGCAAGGGACTCATAATCCCTGGGTCGTGGGTTCAAGCCCCACTCGCCCCACACGTCCGACCGGTACGCGAGAGCGTGCCGGTCGGATCCACCGGCAGAACCTGGGCCATAGCTTGCACGTCGACCGGGGAGGCCAGCATGGAGCGGACCTTGCATATCGTCATGTTCACCGACCAGCATCCCGAGACGCTCGGGGGAATGCAGACCTCGGTTCAGCTCCAGCGCAAATATCTGGAGCGGGCAGGTCACCGGGTGACCATCGTGGCCCCGGCACTCCGCGGCCGGGCATCCGATACCGACGCCCACGTGTTGACCCTTCCCAGCGTGGCACTGGGACCGGGTGAGTACGGGATGACCCTGCCCACCGCGCGCACCATCAGAACCCTCGTCTCCCGTTTGCGGGCCCGTGGGCCCGTGGACCTGCACCATGTGCAAGCAGATTTCTGGGGTGCAGCCATCGGATACGCTGCCGCCGAGAGGCTGGGGGTCCCCGTGGTACACACCATGCATAACCACCTTCAAGCGGGGCTGAAGGCGACCATGCCCTTACCCGGACTGTTCCAACGCGGTTTCGGGCTCATGCAAAAACGTGTTCTGCACACCGGTGAGCCGCCGGCTGGCGACGCGTGGACGTATTTGCGTGGCTTTGCCTCCCGTGCCGGAGCCGTGACCGCTCCGTCGACCCATTTCGCCGAGCTGCTGAAGGAGCACGGGGTCTGTTCTCGGCTGGAGGTGATTCCCACCGGGCTGGACGACGACGTCGCGCAGCGCCTGCTCGAAGAACCCCGTTTGGAGTCCACACGGGAGCGCCCACGGCTGGTCTGGATCGGACGTTTCAGTGCGGAGAAGCGTTTGATTCCCTTCCTGCGCGCGGTGGCCGCCTCGGGGATCCGAGCCGATGTGCACATCTTCGGGGATGGGGCCGAACGCCAACGTGCCGAACGGATCGCCGCGGATATCACCGCCTCGACCATCACGTTCCGCGGTCGCGTTCCTTATGCCCTGATGCTCTCCGAGCTGCGCCACAGCGATGCGCTGGTCCAGACCTCGCAGGGCTTCGAAACCCAGGGCATGACCGTCTATGAGGCGGCAGCCTTGGGAACCCCGGCCGTGCTCAGCGATCACCGCATTGCCGCCGACCTGCCGCGGCAGCTGCTCTGGCTCACCGACGACGATACCGTCGAGGGGCTGGCCCGGACCCTGCGTCGGGCGACCGCCGACCTGTTGCACGGCAGTCGGGAACCCCTCGAAGCGGCGGAGGCAGGGAAGCTGCTGCAAAGCCGCCAGACAGAACTCATGCTCGGGGTCTACGGTCGAGTCCTCGACGACTCGCCCCCTCGGGAACGGGCAACAGAATAGAAGGACGCCGGTCCATCAGCAGTGACAGCGGATCGATGTAGTCACCCTTGAGGCGGACGCCCCAGTGAAGGCAGAATCCCGCACAGTGCCCGCCGGCGCCCACGCTGGCGACCTGCTGGCCGGAGACGACCCGGGTGCCGACCGTCAGCTCTGTCACGACCGGCTCAAAACTGGAGACCAGTCCACCACCGTGGTCGATGGTCAGCACCTGGCGATCGACGACCACCCCGGAAAACCGAACGACTCCGTCGGCAGGAGAATCAACCCCCGTGCCTGCCCCGGCCCGCAGGTCCACGCCACGATGCCCGGCAGCCCACGGTGCTGGAGGGGCGGCGAAGGGATCCATGAGTGCCTCCGGGCCACCGAGCGGCCAAGACCACTGGCCGGTCCCCGCCGCAGCATCGGCGCCCCGCGCCTCGGCAGGACCGGCGGGGCTCGCCGATCCACCCCCGACCAGTAGCGCCATGGACAGGACCACGACGACGGGCCAACGGAAAGCTCGGGGGAGGGGCATGAGTCGATCCTGCAGCGCTGGATGGGCTGCCGCATCCCCCGCGCAGGAGGCCGTGGGAAACCAGGGCGCGGTGGCTGCTGTGGAGGGTTCGGTGTCGTCCATTCGGTGCCCGCCGCTGTAGTACACTATTAATCGCAGTTCTGTGAGTGGAAGGCCTGTGCCTACAGGCAAGAAACGACTGGAACTGACTTCGCGTATTGCGTCTCCACTTTTTGATGCCGTCTCTTGGCGGCTTCCCACGGGTGGAACCTGCAGCCAACGGTCCGGAAACCCGGTGGGCTGAGGGGGCCGGAAACGGCGGCCGATACCAGGGGCACCACCGACCGGTGGAATGCCACATAACCGAAACAACAGGTGGTTACCGCGGTCCCTGCCGGGACCGGACTGCTACCGCCGGAAGGAGTTGCGACATGCCCGTCGTAACCATGCGCCAGCTGCTCGACAGCGGCGTCCACTTTGGCCACCAGACCCGTCGCTGGAACCCGAAGATGAAGCGCTTCATCTTCACCGAGCGCAACGGCATCTACATCATCGACCTCCAGCAGTCGCTGTCCTACATCGACCGCGCCTACGAGTTCGTCAAGGCCACCGTCGCCCACGGCGGCACCGTGCTGTTCGTCGGCACGAAGAAGCAGGCCCAGGAGGCCATCTCCGAGCAGGCCACCCGCGTGAACCAGCCCTACGTGAACCAGCGCTGGCTCGGCGGCATGCTGACCAACTTCGCCACGGTCTCCCGGCGGGTTGCCCGCATGAAGGAGCTCGAGGAAATCGACTTCGACGACGTCGCAGGCTCGATGTACACGAAGAAGGAACTGCTGCTGATGCGCCGCGAGCTCACCAAGCTGCAGACCAACCTCGGTGGCATCCGCAACCTGACCAAGGCACCGTCGCTGCTCTGGGTTGTCGACACCAAGAAGGAACACCTGGCTGTCGACGAGGCACAGAAGCTGAACATCCCGGTGGTCGCCATTCTCGACACCAACTGCGATCCTGACGAAGTCGATTTCCCGATCCCGGGCAACGACGACGCCATCCGCTCCGTGAACCTGCTGACCCGCGTCGTCGCCGACGCCGTGGCCGAGGGCCTGATTGCCCGCAGCAATAAGCAGAGCGGGAACACCGAAGCCGCCGCAGAGCCGATGGCCGAGTGGGAGCGCGAGCTGCTCGAGGGCAACGCCAAGACGGACGAAGCCAAGGTTGCTGCCGAAGAGGCAGCACCGGCAGCCGACGCCGAACCGGAGGCTCCCGCACAGGAAGCCGCCGCCGCAGCGGAGGCAACCACCGAGGCAGCAGCCGAGAAGCCTGCCGAGGACGCCAAGTAACACCTTTGGGCTAAGAGGAGCCGGCGGGCCACACGGCCCGCCGGCTCCGCTCAAACCGGGGCTGGTCCCCGCCGGTATGGCACCGGAAGAACAAGCTAGATCACCACTGAGAATGGGGTTGCACATGGCGAACTACACCGCCGCTGATATCAAGGCGCTTCGTGAGCGTACCGGCGCAGGCATGATGGATGTGAAGAAGGCCCTCGACGAGGCCAACGGTGATGCCGAGAAGGCCATCGAGGTCATCCGTGTCAAGGGCCTCAAGGGCGCCACCAAGCGTGAAGGCCGTTCCGCGGCCGAAGGCCTCGTGGCCGCCAAGGTCGTCGACGGCAACGTCGGCTACATGATCGAAATCAACTGCGAGACCGACTTCGTCGCCAAGAACGATAAGTTCATCGCCCTGGCCAACCAGGTCCTCGAGGTCGCCGTCTCCACCGGCGCAGCCGACCTGGAGGCACTGCTCGGCGCCGACGTGAACGGCAAGAAGCTTGCCGACGTCGTCGTTGAAGAAGGCGCCATCCTGGGTGAAAAGGTCGTCGTCCGTCGCATGGCACGCCTCGAAGGCGCCACGGTTGATGCCTACCTGCACAAGACGTCCAAGGATCTCCCGGCGCAGGTCGGCGTGCTCATGGCCGTCGACGGCAACGGCGACGAAGCACATACCGTGGCCCACGACGTGGCCGTGCACACCGCTGCACTGGCCCCGACGCACCTGAGCCGCGAGGACGTCTCCGCCGAGACCGTCGCCAACGAACGTCGTATCGCCGATGAGACCGCACGGGCCGAAGGCAAGCCGGAAGCCGCGCTGTCGAAGATCGTCGAAGGCCGCCTCACCGGGTTCTTCAAGGAGATCGTGCTGCTGGATCAGCCGTTCGCCAAGGACTCCAAGAAGCTGGTCGGCAAGGTCCTCGAGGAAGCCGGAGTGAAAGCTACCGGGTTCGCTCGTTTCCGCGTAGGCTCCTAGCAGCTACACGGCGGCCGGATTCCGCCCGCCCAAGCGGCAGTGATCAAGGGGGCGGCCACCACTACGGTGGCCGCCCCCTTGCCACGCCCAGACCTTTCCAGAACCACTGCACGACGGCGGACCCGGCTCCGCCAGAGGAGGCCCACCGTGGAAGAAACCACCCAGATGGAACAGACCCACCCCACCCATGAAACAGGGGCCCGGCGCCGGGTCCTCCTCAAGCTCTCCGGAGAGGTCTTCGGCGGTGGCAAGGTCGGCGTTGACCCGGTCACCGTGCGCGGTATTGCCGAGCAGATCGCCGCAACCGTCGGTGAAGTCGAGACGGCGATCGTGGTCGGGGGAGGAAACTTCTTCCGCGGGGCCGAATTGTCCCAGTCGGGGATGGACCGTTCCCGCGCGGACTACATGGGCATGCTCGGTACCGTCATGAACTGCCTGGCCCTGCAGGACTTCCTCGAGCAGGCAGGGGTGGAAACCCGGGTGCAATCGGCGATCAGCATGGCCCAGGTGGCCGAGGCCTACATCCCGCGCCGTGCGATCCGTCATCTGGAGAAGAACCGTGTGGTGATCTTCGGAGCCGGCGCCGGCCTTCCCTACTTCTCTACCGACACCGTCGCCGCCCAGCGGGCGCTGGAAGTACGCGCCGACGTCGTACTCATGGGCAAAAGCGGTGTTGACGGGGTCTACACCGCCGACCCGAAGAAGGACCCGACAGCCGAACGTCTGAGCACGCTGACCTACGACGAGGCACTGCTGAAGGACATCCGGGTGATGGACCAGACGGCGATGACCATGTGCAAGGACAACGGGCTGGAAATGCTGGTCTTCGGGATGGAAGGCGAGGGTAACGTCACCCGCGCCATTCGCGGCGAGGCCCGGGGCACACGCGTCACCGTCTAGCCCGGTGGCATAGGATGAATGTTGAGCTCGGAAACCATCCCGGGTACCGCTGAGCGGCCCGGATTCGTAAGGAGAGAGTAGTGATCGAGGAAACCCTGCAGGACGCCAACGAGAAGATGGATCGGTCCCTCGAAGCGGCGAGGGAGGACTTCGCCACGATCCGGACCGGTCGGGCCAACCCCGGCCTGTACTCCAAGGTGCTGGTTGATTATTACGGAGCCGCCACGCCACTGCAGCAGCTGGCCTCCTTTGGTGTCCCCGACGCCCGGACCATCCTGATCACCCCCTTCGATGCCACCGCCCTGCGGGCCATCGAGAAGGCTCTGAGCGACTCCGAAATCGGCGCCAATCCCTCCAACGACGGCAAGGTCATTCGCGTGACGTTGCCCGAACTGACGGAGGAACGCCGGAAGGAATACGTGAAGATCGTCAAGGGCAAGGGCGAAGACGCCAAGGTGGCCATGCGCAACCACCGCCGCAAGGCCAAGGAGTCCATGGACAAGATGGTCAAGGACGGTGACGTCGGTGAGGATGACGGCGTCCGGGGCGAGAAGGACCTGGATGCGCTGACCAAGAAGGCCACCGACGCGATTGACGAGATGCTCAAACGCAAGGAAGCCGAGCTGCTGGACGTCTAATGCCCATTCCGACGCAACCCGACGGCGCCGACGGCCGCCCCGGCGAAGCGCCGGGAGCCCCCCAGGCGACCCCGGGCCAGATGTCACGACGCCAACGGCGCGAACTCGACGCCAAGCCCTCCAAAGCCGGGAGGAACCTGCCGGCGGCGATCGGTGTTGGTGTGGTCCTGCTCGGGGCCGTGCTGGTGGGACTATTTTTCTTCCCGCTGGCGTTCGTCGGCATCGTCGCGGTCTTCGCCGTCGTCGGTTCATGGGAAGTCAGCAGGGCCCTGGCCGCGGCGAAGACCGAGGTGCCCCTGCCCCCTTTGGCGGTGGCCGGCGTCGTTCTCCCCTTCTCCGCGTATCTGGGCGGAGCGGAGGCGCTCGGCTTTGCCGTGGCCGGAAGCATCCTGCTGGTGTTGATCTGGCGGATTGTTGAAGGCGCCGCCGGGGCCTTCCGTTCCGTGGTCGCCTCAACTTTCGTGGTCCTCTGGGTCCCGTTCCTCGCCAGTTTCGCCATCCTGCTGATGCAGGAGCAGCGAGGCAAGATCCTGGTGTCCGTGGTCGTGCTCCTGGTCGTCGCCAACGATACCTTCGGGTATCTGGTCGGCGCCTCGATGGGCAAGCACCCGATGGCACCAAAGATCAGCCCGAAGAAGTCCTGGGAAGGTTTCGCCGGTTCCTGTGCCGGGGCGATCATCGTGGGCATCCTCTGCGTCGTGTTCCTGCTCGACAGCCCGTGGTGGATCGGCATCCCCCTGGCCTTGGCTACCGTCGCGGCAGCAACGGCAGGTGACCTGGCCGAATCGATGGTCAAGCGCGAGCTGGGCATCAAGGACATGAGCAACCTGCTCCCGGGCCACGGCGGCGTGATGGATCGTCTGGACTCGGTCGTCTTCTCCATTCCCATTGGCTACATTATTTCGGTGTTGTTGCTGCCCGGGGCGGACGGCACGATCGGGCTGCTGCTGCCTTAGGATGGGGTCAGTAGTGTTGAGGCCGGATGCGGCCACCGTGAAATTGTTCATCATGTGCAGTGCAAGCTTGAGGGAAGTTCATTGAGTCAGGAAAGCCAACAGAAGACCCAAACCCCCTTCAATCGGGTCGAGTCAGGGGAATTCGGCTACAACGTCAAGCAAGTCGACCATTTCCTGGCCCGCGCCCGTGCGACCTATAACGGGACCGGAGACGATGACAGCGTGGTCACCAGCCACCTGGTTCGCCGCACCTCCTTCGAACCTCAGAAGGGCGGCTACTCCGCCCAGGAGGTCGACGCTGCACTGGACCGTCTCGAGGACGTCTTTGCCCAACGGGAGCGGGACGCCCTGATCGAAACCGAGGGCGAAGACGCCTGGCTTGAGCAAGTCGGTCGGCTCTCAGCGATCCTCCGCGGACGTCTGCACCGGGAACCGGGCGAACGGTTCCGCCGCCCGAGCCGGCGCAACGCACCCAGCTATAACGTCGAGGACGTCGACTCCTTATGCACCCAACTGCTCGCGTACTTCGAGGAGGACGTGCCGATGAGCGTTGATGCCGTCCGCCGGATCGCCTTCCGCGAGGCAGTCGGCAAGGACGGATACGAGGAGAGCCAGGTCGACGCCTTCCTGGACCGTGTCGTGGAGTTGATGGCCTCCATCGACTGATCCGCAGCTACTGCGGGCCAGCGGCCCCGTGGGCCGTCGTCCGCTCGGGGGCATGCAGGCGAGCCATCACCCGTGTGATCGCCTCGGGGGAGGGCCCCCGGGTGGCCCGGGACACCAGCACGGTGACAATGAACGCCAGCGGGACCGTCCATGCCGCTGGCTGGCTAACTACCTCGCGGGCCAACCCGGAAAGCTGGGGCATCGACGAAACCGCTGCCATGGCCGCGGCACATCCCACGGCCCCGCACAGCATGCCCGCGACGGCGCCGGCAGCCGTCAGGCCCCGCCACCAAATGCCCAGCAGGAGCAGCGGACAAATCGTTGAGGCGGTAAACGCGAAGACAGCCCCGATGGCCCCTGCCAGCGCCAAGGTGCTGGTTCCCAGGGCCAAAACCAGCGGAATGACGCTGGCCAGCACCGTGGCAAAACGGAAGCCGCGCACGGTCCCTCCGAAGAGATCCTGGCTGATCACCCCGGCCAAGGAGACCACCAGACCGGAGGTCGTGGACATGAAGGCGGCGAACGCCCCACCAATGACCAGGGCGGTCAACACGTTCCCCATCGTCCCGCCCACGATGCGGGTGGGGAGCAACAATACCGTCGCGTCCGCGTTTCCTTCCGAAACCAGCTCCGGAAGGTAGGCCCGGCCCAGGACTCCCAGGATCGTGGGGAACAGGTAGAACAAGGACAGCAGCCCCAGGACGATCAACGTGGTCCTGCGGGCCGAGGCACCATCGGGATTCGTATAGAACCGCACCAGCACATGCGGCAACCCGAGGGTGCCGAAGAGCAAGGCGACGATCAGCGAAATCGTCGCGTAGATCCCCGAACGTCCCAGTACTTGCTGGGGCAGGTCGAAGGCGAGACCGCCCAGGGTGGGGGACTGGCCGGTCACCCCCAACTGCAGCAGCAGGAAAACCGTGGGGATGGCCAAAGCCCCGAGCTTGAGCCAGAACTGGAAGGCCTGGACGAAGGTGATCGAACGCATCCCACCGGCCAACACCGTCAGGCAGACCACGGTCATCACCAGCCCGGCGCCCAACCATCCGGGGAGACCGGTGGTGATCCCCAAAGTGAGCGAAGCACCATGGAGCTGCGGGACGATGTAGAGCCACCCGACCACGACCACCATGATGCTGGTGACCAACCGTACGGTGCGGCCCGCCAACCGGATCTGGGCGAAGTCGGGCACCGTATAGGCTCCCGAACGGCGCAGCGGGGCGGCCACAAAGAGCAGCAGCATCAGATAACCGGCCGTATACCCGATCGGGAACCAGAGGGCGTCCTGACCCGAGACGACGATGAGCCCGGCGATCCCCAGGAAACTCGCCGCGGAAAGGTACTCTCCGCCGATCGCCGAAGCATTCCACCAGGGTTTGACGGTCCGTGAAGCGACATAGAAGTCGCCGGTGGTCCGCGAGAGGCGGAGCCCGTGCACGGCGATCAGGACCGTGGAGATGACGACGGCGGCAATCGCCAGCAGCGAAGTTCCTGCGTTCATTCGCGGGTCACGTCCACGTATTGTCGCTCATAGCGGGCGCTGACACGGTTGTAGAGGAAAGCCCCCAGGAGGATGATCGGGTAGACTCCGACCCCCAAAACGAGCCAGGGCAGCGGGATGGTCAGCAGTCGGATGTCCTGGATCTGCGGCCAGAACGTGACCACGACGGCCAGGCACAGTAGAAGCAGCAGAAAGCCCAGCGCCACCGATAACGACAAACGCAATTGCGAACGGATCAGTGACCTGACGTAGAACTCCGCTGCGGGGTCATGGGTGGCCCGACGTCGGGACACCCCCAGGGGTGCTCCTTCCGGGGCGGTGACTCGCACCCGAGCCGGGCGGGAGCCGGCTGCGGAGGGCTGCCCGGAATCAGGGGTGCTCATAGTGGTCGGATGCGGTTGGCGGCCAATTGTTCGCGCAGCAACGGCAAGGCACGACGACTCACCGGTAGTTCGGTATCCCCGACGACGACCGAGGCCTTGCCCGGCGCCAACTTCACCTGATCCACCCGGTCCATGGCCACCAGATAGCCGCGATGGATGCGCAGATACCCTGCCGAGTTCCATTGCTGCTCCAGATCGTTCAACGGGACCCTGATGAGGTAGCTGGCTTCGGCGGTATGCAGCCGGGCATAGTCCCCCTGGGCCTGGACGTAGCGGATCTCATCGCGCCGGATCATCCGGGTGATCCCGCCCTGGTCAACGGTGATGACCTCGGGTTCCTCCGGACCGTCCTGGATCAGCTCACAGACCCGCCGCACCGATTCGGCCAACCGTTCCGGGCGGATCGGTTTGAGCACATAATCGACGGCCGCCAGTTCAAAAGCCTCCAGCGCCTGCGCCTCATCGGCGGTGACGAAGACGACGGCGGGAGGGCGGCTGAATCGAGAAATGACCCGGGCAATGTCCAGCCCGGATAAGGAAGGCATGTGGATGTCCAAGAAGAGGGCATCGACGTCGAACTCCTGGAGTGCCTTCAGGGCCGCGGCACCCGAGGTGGCCCGGTGAATCTGCCCCACCCGGGAGTCACGTTCCAACAGGAAGGCCAGTTCCTCGACGGCGGGCAGCTCATCATCGGCAACGACGACATTGATCATGCTCATAGTCTAGGGATAGCCGTGCCGCTGGGCACTTACAGCGGTGGGCCGGCGTCATTACCGGGCTGGAATTTGGGGATCCGCACGGTGATGAGCGTCCCGGCACCAGGGGCCGTGTCGATGACCAGCCCGTGATCATCGCCGTAGAGTTGGCGCAGGCGGACATCGACATTGCGCAGCCCCACGTGGATGCCGTCGGTGGTCCCCGCCAATAACGAGCGCAGTTCCTGCGGGTCGATGCCCACCCCGTCGTCCTCGACGGTGATCTCGGCGAATGCTCCGTCATCTGCGGCCGTCAGGGTGATCAAACCGCCGTTGGCTTTGCCCTCGAGGCCGTGGCGCACCGCATTCTCCACCAACGGCTGCAGCGACAGGAACGGGATGACGGTGCTCAGGACCTCGGGGGCGATCGCCAGCGATACCCTGATGCGTTCGCCGAATCTGGCCTTTTCCAAGAGCAGGTAGCGGTCGATGGCCTGCAGTTCTTCGGCCACGGTGGTGAAGTCACCGTGCCGGCGGAAGGAATACCGGGTGAAATCGGCGAATTCCACGACGAGCGTCCTGGCCCGTTGCGGGTCGGTATTGATGAACGAGGCAATCGCATTGAGGCTGTTGTAGATGAAGTGTGGGCTGATCTGGGCCCGCAGGGCGCGCACTTCGGCTTCCATCAAGAGGGCCCGTGATTCATCCAGCTCGGCCAAACCCAGCTGGGCGGCCACCCAGGCAGCCAACTCGGTGGTGGCCCGCACCAGCCCGGCGTTGGCCCGTGGGGCCAGGGCCACGACGGTTCCCACGGCCTGGCCGCGAACCATGATGGGTGCATAGACACCGTCGGCACCCTGCCCACGAATCACCTGTGTCCGGGCGGCCCGCACGGCGTCGGAGGAGTGTTCTTCGATCCTGCCCGGTTCCCGGGATACGGTCTCGGCAAGCACACCGTCTACGGCCAGAACCGTTGTTTCGTCGGTGATCGCCAGACCCTCGCAACCGAGCACGTCACGGAGATGCCGTGCTGCCCTGCCGGCTCCTTCGGCTTGAAGCCCCGAACTGAAATGCGGGGCAGCCTGGGACACCCGGTGCAATGTCTCGTACGTGGCCCGATCGGCATCGGTCCCCAGCTCGCGGGAAGCGCGCAGCACATGGAAACCGACGTAGTAGACCACTGCCACGGCGATCGTGAGGATCGCAATGATCAGTGTGGTCTGGGCGGCAGCGGAAAGCATGCAGTCAGCTTAGACGCCGGCCTGCGGGGTCACCGGGGCAGGGCGTTGACCGCCGTGTCGGGGCCGACCGTTCGGCGGGAGGAGTGACCGCTCGGCGCACGGAGCCCACCGCTGGGCCACGACATGATGTGAGGTGCTTCACTATCACCGGGTGGTGATCGAGAGTGATGGGAGTCACCTCTCCGCCGAGGATGCGTGTTGACACGGTTTGTCCGTCGGCGGATGGATGCCACCACTTTGAGGAGAAAAAAATGGCCCACCCCACCACCCCGGACCCCGCTCCGCAGGACGACGCCGATGACGCCGCCGTCAGGACCGACCCAGCCCCGGACCAGGTGTCCGAAGAATTCATGGCCGTCCAGGCCAGCGACGAGTTCCAAGACCTTCGCAAAACACAACGCAGCTTCATCTTCCCGATGGCCATCGCGTTCCTCGTGTGGTATTTCGCCTATGTGCTGCTGGCCGACTATGCGCACGACTTCATGTCGATCAAGGTGATCGGGAACATCAACCTGGGGCTTCTCCTGGGGCTGCTCCAATTCGTCTCGACCTTCGGTATCACCGCTGCCTACGTCCACTTCTCGAACAGGAAGCTGGACCCACGAGCCACCGCGCTGCGCGAACGACTCGAAGCCAACGTCGACGAAGGAGACCTGAAATGAGCCTTCTGGGCCTGAGCGCGGCGGCACCTCTGGCCGCGGCGACGGAATCAACGTCGGTGGGCAGCCCCATCGTCAACATCAGCATCTTTGCGCTCTTCGTCGGCGTCACCTTGGTGATCGTGTTGAAGGCCAGCAAGAACAACAAGACGGCAGCCGACTACTACGCCGGCGGTCGGTCCTTCACCGGAACCCAGAACGGGACAGCGATCGCGGGGGACTACCTTTCGGCTGCCTCGTTCCTGGGGATCGTCGGCGCGATCGCCATCAACGGTTACGACGGCTTCCTCTACTCCATCGGCTTCCTGGTGGCGTGGCTGGTCGCCCTGCTGCTCGTGGCAGAGATGCTGCGCAACACGGGCAAGTTCACCATGGCCGATGTCCTGTCTTTCCGGCTCAAGCAGCGGCCCATTCGCATCGCGGCGGCCATCACCACGCTCTCGGTGTGCCTGTTCTACCTGCTGGCCCAGATGGCCGGCGCCGGCGCCCTGGTTTCGTTGCTGCTGGGCATCGACGGTCGAGTCGGCCAGTCGTTGGTTATCACCGTCGTGGGCGCCCTGATGATCGTCTACGTACTGGTCGGCGGCATGAAGGGCACCACCTGGGTGCAGATCGTCAAGGCCTGCCTGCTGATCGCCGGCGTGCTGGTGATGACCGTCTGGGTACTGTCCATGTACGGTTTCAACCTTTCGGCGCTGCTCGGCGACGCCGTGGAAACCGCCAATAATCCGGCCCTGCTTGATCCGGGCCTGAAGTACGGCGTCTCCGAAGCATCCAAGCTGGACTTCGTTTCCCTGGCGCTGGCGCTGGTGCTCGGTACCGCTGCCCTGCCGCACGTGCTGATGCGCTTCTACACGGTCCCCACCGCGAAGGAGGCCCGCAAATCGGTGGTCTGGGCGATCTGGCTCATCGGGGCGTTCTACCTGTTCACCCTGGTCCTGGGCTACGGCGCCGCAGCATTGATCGGCCCGGAGCGCATCACCAACGCACCGGGAGGCGTGAACTCCGCGGCCCCGCTGCTGGCGTTCGAACTCGGAGGCCCGATCCTGCTCGGGGTGATCTCGGCGGTGGCCTTTGCGACCATCCTGGCCGTCGTGGCCGGACTGACGATCACCGCTGCCGCATCGTTCGCCCACGATATCTACGCCAACGTCATCGCCAAGGACAAGACGACCCCGCAGAAGGAGATGAAGGTCGCCCGCCGGACGGTGGTCGTGATCGGCATCGCAGCCATCGTGGGCGGCATTGGTGCCCAGGGGCAGAATGTGGCCTTCCTGGTCGCCCTGGCCTTCGCCGTCGCCGCGTCGGCGAACCTGCCGACCATCGTGTACTCGCTGTACTGGAAGCGCTTCTCCACCCAGGGCGCCGTCTGGTCGATGTACGGCGGCCTGGCGACCGCGATCATCCTGATCGCGTTCTCCCCGGTCGTTTCCGGCACCGAGACCTCGATGATCACCAGCGCGGACTTCGCGATCTTCCCGCTGAGCAACCCGGGCATCGTCTCGATTCCGCTGGCGTTCCTGCTGGGTTGGTTGGGCACCGTGCTCAGCAACCGGAAGGAAGACCCGGCGAAGCAGGCCGAAATGGAAGTTCGTTCACTGACCGGTTTCGGGGCAGAGAAAGCGACCGACCACTAGGTCCTCCACCCCCGGATTCTTCATCCGGTACGACGGCGGGAGCCGGGTTCGCGAGAGCGGACCCGGCTCCCGCCATGTCGTCACCATGGTCCGTCGCCTCCGAGGACCCGTTCCTGAGCATCGGTAGCAGAGGCTCCATGCTTTCGAACTGTTCGATGGACAGCGTGGGATCGGTGATGTCCTCCCGAGGCGTCGGCGCCGGCTTGGTTGCCGTTGCCGTATCGGGTCAGGGCCGCCACCACCACTAGTCTGCCGTCGCCACCGCAGAGCTCGCTCAGATACGGCGTTCCAGCAGCGGGAGCATCCGGTGGGGGATGAGCTCGGCCATCGACAACGAGGTGTCCGCACGCTCGATCCCGTCGATATCGAGGATTGCTCCGTTGACACGGAACAGGTCCTCGGCGCCACGGGCCACGACGGTGGCCAAGATATCCGCTGTACCGCTGAGCCCATGGGCTTCCACCACCTCGGGGATGCGGGCCAAGGCCTCAGTGATGTCGCCGAGCTTCTTCTGCTGGACATGGATGTGCACGAAGCTGGTCAGCGGGTAGCCCAGGGCGGCGGGATTGATCCGGCGTTCGAAGGAAAGAAAAGCCCCGTGGTTCTCCAGCCGATTCAACCGCGCCTGCACGGTGTTGCGGGATAAGCCCAACGTCGTCGCCAAGGCAACGGTGGTCGCCTTCGGATCCAGCGCCAGGGCACCCAACAGTTTGTGATCAAGCTCATCCAAGTCAGTCATAATGCGCAACCGTATCAGGTAAGCCCTCGCGCTCACCGTGCAGAGTGCTCAGAGAATTTATTGATGGTTGTGCGCACTGCTTCTTGTGAGTACCGTCACAGGTAGGGGACGACGACGAAGTCCGCCCCGCCGTTCGGACACCGGAGCACCCATCCGGCAACCAGCGAGTCGGCCGACGAACAACGAAGGACGCAGCGCAGACCATGAATAATCCACAGGCAGCCGGTGAGCGGGGCGACGAGCTGATCCAGCTCATCGACCCCAGCGGACGCCGCACCCCGCACGGGGAATTCGACCCTTGGGTCACCGACATCGATGTGGAGGCCCTGCGCCGCCTGCATACCGATATGGTGGCCATCCGTCGTGTCGACCATGAAGGGACGGCACTCCAACGCCAGGGTGAACTCGCCCTCTGGCCACCGCTTTTGGGGCAGGAAGCAGCGCAGATCGGCGCCGGCCGGGCGCTGGAAGACGACGACTTCATTTTTCCCTCCTACCGGGAGACGGGCCTGGCCTACTGCCGCGATATCAGCGCCGAGGACACCCTGCGCGTCTGGCGTGGCAACGCCTACAGCGGCTGGGACCCCTTCGGGAAAAATATGGCCACCCCACAGATCATCATCGGGGCCCAGGCGCTCCACGCCGTCGGCTACGCCATGGGCATCAAATACGACGGCGGCTCGCAAGCAGCGATCACCTTCTTCGGCGACGGCGCCACCAGCCAGGGTGACGTCAACGAAGCCATGGTTTTCGCCGCCAGCTATCAGGCGCCGGTGGTCTTCTTCTGCCAGAACAACCACTGGGCGATCTCCGAGCCGGTGGACGTGCAAAGCCTGACCAACATCGCCGACCGATCACCAGGCTTCGGCATCCCGTCGCTTCGGGTCGACGGCAACGATGTGCTGGCCTGTCTGGCGGCCACCCGGATCGCCCTGGATCGTGCCCGGAGTGGCAACGGCCCGACCTTCATCGAGGCAGTGACCTACCGGATGGGCCCGCACACCACGGCGGATGACCCCACACGCTACCGCGATGCCAACGAACTGGACCTCTGGGCTGCCAAGGACCCGATCGAACGCCTCGAGAAGCACCTGGTCGGCCTGGGGGTCGACGAGACCGAGCTGAAGGCAGCTGCCGAGGAAGTGGCCGACGGCGTGGCGGCCAGCCTGCGCAAGGGCATCATCGGTTTGGAAGACCCCGAGCCGATGGCCGTCTTCGATCACGTCTATTCGCAGCCGCACACGGCCCTGGATCGTCAGCGGGAACACTATGCGCTGTATCAGGAACAATTCGCCGACACCGGGTCGGCCACGGAAGAGGGTGCGCGATGAGCAAGCTGACATTCGGCAAGGCCCTGAATGCTGGTATGCGCCAGTCCATGGAAGCCGACTCAAAAGTCGTGCTCATGGGGGAGGACATCGGAAAACTCGGAGGGGTCTTCCGCATCACTGATGGGTTGCAGAAGGACTTCGGCGAACATCGGGTCATCGATACCCCACTGGCCGAATCCGGCATCGTCGGTACAGCTGTTGGCATGGCCTACCGGGGCTTCAGGCCCGTGGTCGAGATCCAGTTCGACGGATTCGTCTACCCGGCTTTCGACCAGATCGTCAGCCAGGTCGCCAAACTGCACTACCGCACCCATGGAATGGTCTCCATGCCGCTGACCATCCGCATCCCTTTTGGCGGAGGCATTGGTTCCCCCGAACACCATTCGGAGTCCCCGGAAGCCTATTTCGCCCATACGGCAGGATTGCGCGTGGTCAGCCCCTCGACCCCGCAGGACGCCTTCGTCATGATGCAGCAGGCCATCGCCTGTGATGATCCCGTGGTCTTCTTCGAACCGAAGCGCCGCTACCACGAGCGCGGCGAAGTCGACCTGGAGGCCGTGGTTGCCGGGTCCGAAATGGGCAGTGCCGCCGTGCGCCGCCCCGGTACCGACGTCACCCTGGTGGCCTACGGCGCCCAGGTCAAGACGGCACTGTCGGCGGCCACCGCAGCGGAGGACGACGGGATTTCCGTTGAGGTCATCGACCTGCGTTCCATCTCGCCGATCGACTTCGACACCATCGAAGCCTCGGTGAAGAAGACCGGCCGCCTCGTCGTGACCCATGAGGCCAGCCAAAATCTGGGCCTCGGAGCGGAAATCACCTCGGGCATCACCGAACGCTGCTTCTACCAGCTCGAGCATGCTCCCGTACGGGTCACGGGCTTCGATATCCCCTACCCCTACTCGAAGCTGGAAATGCACCACCTGCCCGACCTGGACCGCATCCTCGATGGCGTCGACCGGGTCATGGACCGCCCCAATTCCCTGAGCAGTCTGGAAGGCTAGATGAGTACAGTGCTGAAGGTTTTCAAACTTCCCGATCTCGGCGAAGGACTGACCGAATCCGAAATTGTCAGCTGGAAGATCGCCGTCGGCGATACCGTCCAGCTGAATCAGATCATTGCCGAGGTGGAAACCGCCAAGGCCGTGGTGGAGTTGCCCAGCCCGTATTCCGGGGTGGTCACCGAGCTGCACGAGCAGCCCGGCACCGTCGTTGAGGTCGGTAACCCGATCGTTTCCTTCGACGTGCCCGGAGAGGCGTGCTCCGGCGACGCACCCGTCGGGCCATCGGATTCGGCCGAAGCCGCTGCCGAGGACGAGGCCCCCGCCCAGCGGGAACCCACTCTGGTTGGATACGGTGCCGAAGTCGAGACCGGCAAACGCCCGGCCCGGAGGTCGCGTGCCCAGGGGGCCGCGAGCACGGCAGCCGCCGCGACACCGGCCCCCGCGGCCCGGGTTCCGGCGACCGAGCGACCCCGCTCCACCCCTCCGGTCCGCAAACTTGCCCGTGATCTCGGCGTCGACCTGGAACAGGTGGGCGGCAGCGGTCCGCGCGGACTGATCACCCGGGACGATGTCACCGCGGCCCATGCGGCAGGATCCTCGGCGGGGGAGGGCGCCCCCTCTGAGGGATCACCCACCCAGAGCGCCGGAACCGTGGCTGCCGGAGGAACGAAGACCCTGGGCGGCCAACCGCGCGAGGTACGCACGCCGATTAAGGGGATGCGCAAGCACACCGCGCAGGCCATGGTCGATAGCGCCTTCACCGCTCCGCATGTCACCGAGTTCCTGACCGTTGATGTGACCCCGATGATGGAGCTGCTCACCCGGCTGCGTGCCGATCGTGCCTACCAGGACGTGAAGCTCACCCCGCTGACGATCGCGGCCAAGGCCGTCTGCATCGCCCTGGAACGCCAGCCGACCCTGAACTCACGCTGGGATGCCGCCGCCGGTGAGATCGTCCAGCAGAACTACGTGAACCTGGGCATTGCCGCTGCCACCCCCCGCGGCCTCATGGTCCCCAATATCAAGGACGCCCAGGGGTTGGACTTCACGTCCCTGGCGGACGCTTTACGGGATCTGGCCATCACGGCCAAAGCCGGCAAGTCGGCGCCGGAGGATCTGCGCGGTGGAACGTTCTCGATCACGAACATCGGGGTTTTCGGTATTGATGCTGGCACCCCGATCTTGAACCCCGGCGAAGCGGCCATCCTGGCCCTGGGCCAGGTTCGTGAACAGCCGTGGGGCCACCAGGGCGAGGTGGTGCTGCGCCAGGTCACCACGCTGAGCCTGTCCTTCGACCACCGTGTCGTTGACGGGGAACAGGGGTCGCGGTTCCTGGCCGACGTGGGAACCATCATGGCCGACCCCGGCATGCTCATCACGATGCTCTAGGAGCTCTACGCACGAGCAAGGGGGCTGCACCGACGCGATGGTTCGCGTGGGTGCAGCCCCCTTGACGTGTCTGGAGGGGAAGAGCCTCAGGCCAATTCCATAATGTATTCCTTCACGACCGCTGCCCGGGCGTTGGCGAAACCATCGACCTCGCCGATCACCGCGAAACCACGCCGTTCCAGGACCTTCTGGCTGCCGATGTTGTCGGTCACCACACGGGCACGGATGGGACGTTCGGTGATCTCGCTGAGGAAGGCGTCCACGGCTGCCGTGGTGACGCCCTGCCCCCAGTATTTCCTGTCGGTCCAGAAGTCGAGTTCGATCACCTCGTCGTGGGAATCGGCCATGACGTAGCCGACGGCCCGGCCGTCCTGCTCGATGGCCCGGACGGTGGCCTTGGGATCATTGAGGATCAGTGACCAATGGTGGTCGAACACCCCTCGGTCCGCGGGGTTCTTGGCGGTGAATGCGGCCATGATATTGGCCTGGGGATCCTGCTGGTGCTCAAAGAACCAATCCAGGTCCGCTGGCTCGACGGGGCGAAGCTTCACGGTCAGTACCTCTCTACGACAACGGTGTTCTCTTGCGGTCCGGCCGGCAGGTGGACGCGATCCCCACCAGCCTACCGGTGTGATGCGGGCCTAGCCTACCGGGGCCTTCAGGGCAGCTAGCGCCATCGATACCAGGCGGCGTCGCCGGGTCACGGGGTCGGCGTCGGAACGGTGGGCCGAATGCGGGGTCGAGTTGATGAGTCCGAGGACCGACTGGGCGCGGAAGCGTGCCGCGGATTCGTTCTCTTCGGGGTGCAGCAGGCCCAGCTGTTGGGACCAGATTTCGATATAGGACCGCTGGAGGCGCCGCACCGTGGACTGGTCGGCCTCGGAGAGGCTGGCCATATCGCGATCCTGGACCCGAATCACGTCGCGGTGGCCGAGCGCGAAATCGGCGTGGAAACGGACCAGTTCCCCCAGCACCTCCTCGGGGCTGCCGCCGGCCTGCGCCACGGCACTTCCGCCGTCGTGCAGGTCATGGCTGACTTCGGTGAGCAGGGCGCCCAGTACTGCCGCCTTGCCGGCGAAATGGCGGTAGACGGCCGGCCCGCTGATGCCCGAGGCCGAGCCGAGGTCCTCGATGGAGACCCCGTGATAGCCGTGGGTGGCGAAGAGGCGTGCTGCTTCGTCGAGCAGGGTGGACCTGCGTGAGGCCTTGGCCTGGCTGCGGCCCGTTGTTTCGGCGCTGCTGTTCGCCGCATCGGGCGTCGCCTGGGGGGCGGGTTGGTGCTGCACGGCGCTACTCCATCCGCTGGCGTGAGGTGGCCCACAGGGCATGCTGGACATTTCAGTTAATGAATACTAACGTCTATTTCAGTTAGTACCTATTAACTCAAAGTACTGGTTGTCCTCCGAAGAACGGCAGCCACCCCCGACGCCGAGGAAGAGCTACCGATGGAAACCCTGGCCTCCCACCTGGACCCGGCGGCCGACGTCTTCGCCGAAAACGACGCCGCGCAGCGGGCCCTCGTGGCCGAATTGCGAACCCGCCTAGATACCGTCTCCCGCGGCGGGAGCGAAAAATCCCG
The DNA here is from genome assembly GCF_900163545.1 of Arthrobacter rhombi. Taxonomy (GTDB): domain Bacteria; phylum Actinomycetota; class Actinomycetes; order Actinomycetales; family Micrococcaceae; genus Arthrobacter_H; species Arthrobacter_H rhombi_A. The sequence continues at coordinate 7,500 of NZ_FUHW01000011.1, read as the reverse complement.
TCGCCGCCACATTGAGCGCGGAAAGATGCTCCCGCGTGAGCGCGTCGATGCACTGCTTGATGAAGGATCCCCGTTCCTGGAGATCGCCCCACTGGCTGCGGAGGGCATGTACGACGGCGATTGCCCCGGCGCCGGAGTCATCGCCGGGATTGGCCTGGTTCACGGCCGGCAGGTCCTGGTCATCTCCAACGACGCCACCGTCAAGGGCGGTACCTACTACCCGATGACGGTCAAGAAACACCTGAGGGCCCAAGAAATCGCCTGGGAGAACCACCTGCCGTGCGTCTACCTGGTCGATTCGGGAGGAGCCTTCCTGCCCCGGCAGGACGAAGTCTTCCCCGACCGGGACCACTTCGGGCGGATCTTCTACAACCAGGCCAATCTCTCGGCCCGCAAGATCCCGCAGATCGCCGCGGTCATGGGCTCCTGCACCGCGGGAGGGGCCTACGTGCCGGCCATGAGCGATGAAACCGTGATGGTCCGCAACCAGGGCACCATCTTCCTGGGTGGGCCGCCGCTGGTGAAGGCAGCCACCGGCGAGGTCGTCACCGCCGAAGAACTCGGCGGAGCCGAACTCCATTCAAAAACCTCAGGAGTCAGCGACCACATCGCCGAAGACGACGGGCATGCCCTGCAAATCGTGCGGGATATCGTCGAAACGCTCCCGCCGCCGGCGGAACCCGCCTGGGACGTCATCGAATCCAGCGAACCCGTGGCAGATCCCGAGCAGCTCTACGGGGCGGTTCCCGTCGACGTCAACGGCCGCTACGACGTCCATGAGGTCATTGCCCGGATCACCGACGGCAGCGGATTCCACGAATTCAAGTCAGGCTACGGAACCACGCTGATCACCGGTTTCGGGCGGATCCACGGCCACCCGGTCGGCATCGTGGCCAATAATGGAGTCCTCTTCTCCGAATCAGCGCTCAAGGGCGCCCACTTCATCGAACTCTGCGACCAGCGCGGCATCCCGCTGGTCTTCCTCCAAAACATCTCCGGGTTCATGGTCGGACGCGACTACGAAGCCGGCGGCATCGCCAAGAACGGCGCCAAGATGGTTACCGCCGTGGCCACCTGCCGCGTACCAAAACTCACGGTCGTCATCGGCGGCTCCTTCGGCGCCGGCAACTACTCGATGTGCGGCCGGGCCTACTCACCGCGCTTTTTGTGGATGTGGCCTGCGGCCCGCATCTCGGTGATGGGCGGAGCCCAGGCAGCCTCGGTGCTCTCCACGGTCAAACGCGATGGGATCGAACGCTCCGGCGCCTCCTGGAGCGAGGAAGCGGAGGAGGCCTTCAAGGAGCCGATCCGCGAACAATACGAGGACCAGGGCAATCCGTACTACTCCACCGCGCGTCTCTGGGACGACGGCATCATCGACCCCGCCGACACCCGCCGGGTATTGGGCCTCGCCCTGGACGTCTGCGCCACCGAACCCCTGCCGGACACCTCGTTCGGCGTCTTCAGGATGTGAGCCCCCGATGAACGAAAACCACCTCGAAGCACCACGTGCCGACTCACATCTCTTCGATACCGTGCTCGTCGCCAACCGGGGCGAGATCGCGGTGCGGGTGATCCGGACGCTGCGCCGGCTGGGCATCCGCTCCGTCGCCGTTTACTCCGAAGCCGACGCCGGGGCACGCCATGTCCACGAGGCCGACGATTCCGTCTGCCTGGGCCCGGCAGCCGCAGCCGAAAGCTACCTCAACATCGACGCCGTGCTGTCTGCCTGCCGAAGCTCCGGCGCGCAGGCGGTCCACCCCGGCTATGGGTTCCTCTCCGAAAATCTTGAATTCGCGCGCGCCCTGGAGGGCTCGGGAATCACCTTCATCGGCCCCAGCGCCCACTCCATCAACCTGATGGGCGATAAGATCCGGGCCAAGAACCATGTGGCCAGCCACGATGTTCCCGTCGTCCCCGGGGTCGCCGACCCCGGCATGGACGATGCCGCACTGATCGAGGCGGCGACCGGCGTCGGCTTCCCGCTGTTGATCAAGCCCTCGGCTGGCGGTGGAGGTAAAGGCATGCACGCGGTGGAATCCGCAGCTGAGCTACCGGCGACCTTGCAGACCGCCCGCAGGGTCGCGCTGAGCTCCTTCGGCGACGACACGCTGCTGCTCGAACGCCTGGTGCGCAGCCCTCGACATATCGAGGTCCAGGTCCTGGCCGATACCCATGGGAACACCATCCACCTGGGGGAGCGCGAATGCTCGCTGCAGCGTCGCCACCAGAAAGTCATCGAGGAAGCCCCGGCACCCCTGCTGCAAATGCAGCCCGGTGGGGCCGAGATTCGCGAGCGGATCGGCCAGGCGGCAGTGAACGCCGCCCGCTCGGTCGACTACGTCGGGGCCGGCACCGTGGAATTCCTGGTCTCCGATGAGAACCCCGACGAATTCTTCTTCATGGAGATGAACACCCGTCTACAGGTCGAACACCCGGTGACCGAGGAAGTCGTGCGCTTCAACGATGAACGCGTGGACCTGGTCGAATGGCAGATCCGCATTGCCGCCGGACGGAGACTGGAACTCGAACAGGAGACCCTGACGCTGGAGGGCCACGCCATCGAGGCCCGGGTCTACGCCGAGGACCCGGCCCAGGGATTCCTGCCGTCCATCGGGACGATCCTGCGTGCCGAAGACCCCGTCGGTGAAGGCGTCCGTGTCGACTCGGGCATCACCACCGGATCGGAAATCACCCCCGACTACGACCCGATGCTGGCCAAGGTCATCGCCCATGGCTCCGACCGGGACCAGGCCTTGTCACGACTCGACACGGCGCTGGCCGAAACCATTATTCTCGGTGTCGAAACCAACCTCGAATACCTCAGGGCCCTGATTGCCGAACCCGATGTACAGGCAGGACGCCTGGACACCACGTTCATCGACCGATGGGGGATTCAGGCCAAGCGCAGCCCCAGCGAGTCTGAGTTGCAGTCAATCGCCCGCAGCTTCCTCGCCTTGGAACCGGTCGCCGCCTCGCGTTTCGGCGCCTGGAAGACCGATGGCTGGCGGCTGGGTACCCACCTGCCCCGGACCGTGCAGTTGGAGATCGACGGCGAACTGCATCCGGTGCGTCTCTCACCGCAGCGCGAAGGCGCCAACGGATCAGCCTGCTCCGACGTCCTGCCCGCCTTCGCCGAAGTCCCCGGTAGCGCGGGACGGGAAGCCTGGGTCGGCTCCGCCGGCTACGGAGCCCACGTGCGCTGGCTGGACCGCCGAGCCGTCGTCCACCGCCGGTTGGCCAACCTCGAACGCGAGGAAGCCGGCGGCGATCCGGAATCCCGTTCGCCGATGCCCGGCACCGTCGTCTCGGTGCTGGTATCCACCGGTGACCACGTCGACGCCGGCCAACCGCTACTGGCCGTGGAGGCGATGAAGATGGAACATCCCCTCGTCGCCGGCCTGACCGGCACCGTCACCGTCCATGTCGCCGTCGGGGAGCACGTCGCCGCCGGAGCATCGGTGGCCACTGTGACTCCCGACCCCGAAACCACCACCAACTAAGGATCCCTCCATGCCGAATCTCGAACTCGATGACGACTACCAGGACCTTTCCGACACCGTCCGCGACTTCGCCGACAACGTCGTCGCGCCGGTCTCCGCGAAGCACGACGAGGAACACAGCTTCCCTTACGAAATTGTCTCCCAGATGGGTGAGATGGGCCTGTTCGGCTTGCCCTTCCCCGAAGAGCACGGCGGCATGGGTGGGGACTACTTCGCCCTGTCGCTGGCCCTGGAACAGCTCGGTCGTGTCGACCAGTCGGTCGCGATCACCTTGGAAGCAGGAGTCTCCCTCGGCGCCATGCCGATCTACCGCTTCGGTACCGAGGCGCAAAAAGAGCAGTGGCTGCCGCAGTTGGCCAGCGGCCAGGCACTGGCAGGATTCGGCCTGACCGAGCCCGAAGCAGGCTCGGATGCCGGCGGCACCCGGACCACCGCCCGTGAGGAGAGCGGGAACTGGGTGATCAACGGCAATAAGGAGTTCATCACCAACTCCGGCACCGACATCACCCGTCTGGTTACCGCCACCGCAGTCACCGGGACCTCGAAGCGCGCCGATGGTTCGGAGAAGAAGGAAATCTCCACCATTCTGGTACCCACCGACACCGCGGGCTTCACCGCGGAGAAGGCCTATAACAAGGTGGGTTGGAACGCCTCGGACACCCACCCGCTGACGTTCAAGGACGTCACCGTCCCGCAGGAGAACCTGCTGGGGGAGCGCGGCCGCGGTTTCGCGAACTTCCTGTCCATTCTCGATGAGGGCCGCATCGCCATCGCCGCACTGGCCACCGGTGCCGCCCAGGGGTGTGTGGACGAATCGGTCCGTTACGCCAAGGAGCGCACAGCCTTTGGTCAGAACATCGGCAAGTTCCAGGCCGTCTCCTTCAAGATCGCCCGGATGCAGGCCCGCGCCCACAGCGCCCGGCTGGCCTACTACGGCGCCGCCTCGAAGATGCTTGCCGGCAAGCCGTTCACCACCGAGGCCGCCATGGCCAAACTGATCGCCGGCGAAGCGGCGATGGACAACGCCCGGGACGCGACCCAGGTCTTCGGCGGTTACGGCTTCATGAACGAATTCCGGGTCGCCCGCCACTACCGTGACTCCAAGATCCTCGAGATCGGCGAAGGCACCACAGAGGTGCAGCTGATGCTCATTGCCCGCGAGCTCGGACTGTAGGAGGAGAACATGAACGCCGATGCAGTGAACGATGGCGGCACCCCGGCTCCGGGGAGGCGCGTGGTTCAACGCGGACTCTACTTCGACGAGCTCGAGGTCGGGACCGTGTATGCGCACAACCCGGGTCGGACGATGACCGAAACGGATAACGTCCTGTTCACCACGATGACCATGAACACCCAGGCCCTGCACCTGGATGCCGCCTTCAGTGCCACCCAACCCTTTGGGCAGCGGCTCGTGAACTCGATGTTCACCTTGGCCACTCTGGTGGGTCAGTCGGTGGGCCAGTTGACCCAGGGCACGATCATCGGCCAACTGGGCTTGAGCGACGTGAACTTCCCGCATCCGCTCTTCCATGGGGATACCCTCTACACGGAAACCGAGATCACCTCCCTGCGTCCCTCGAAGTCCAGGCCCGGGCAGGGGATCGCCACCATGAAGCACACCGGTCGCAACCAGGACGGTGACGTCGTGGCCGAGGCCTCACGCACCGTGATGATGTGGACCGAAGCCGGGCATCTCGACGCGGCAGGAAAGCAGTCATGATCGATCCCCGGTACCCCGCCTTCATGATGGGCCCTGCCATCCTCTTCTGCCCGGCCGATCGGCCCGAACGCTATGCCAAGGCCTCCGATCGGGCCGACGCGGTGATCATCGACCTCGAAGACGCAGTCGCCGTGGCCGATAAACCGGCGGCCCGGCGGTCGGTGGTGGACACACCCTTGGATCCGGCACGCACGATCGTGCGGGTGAACCCCGTGGATACCGACGACTTCGCCCAGGACCTGGCCGCTGTCGGTCAGACCTCCTACACCACCGTGATGCTGGCCAAGACCGAAACTGTCGAACAGCTCAGGCAGATGGCCGGCTACCGCGTCATCGCCCTCTGCGAGACGGCACTGGGCGTACTGAACGCTGCGGCCATCGCCGCCGAACCCAACGTCGTCGCGCTCATGTGGGGAGCAGAGGACCTGGTTGCCTCCCTCGGGGGGACCTCCAGCCGGCACGACGACGGTTCCTACCGTGACGTGGCCGTCCATGCCAGGGCCGCCGTCCTGCTGGCCGCAGGGGCTTACGGGAAGGCCGGCATCGACTCCGTCTACATCAACATCCCCGACACCGAGGGTCTCGCCGCCGAGACCCGTGACGCGGTGGCCAGCGGATTCGCCGCCAAGGCCAGCATCCACCCGGCGCAGATGACGGTGATCCGTGCCGCCTATGCCTCGGACCCGGAGGCGGTGCAACGGGCGCGGGCCATCCTGGAGGCGGCACGCACCGCCTCGGGAGTCTTCTCCTTCGAAGGACAGATGGTCGACGAGCCGTTGCTGCGCCACGCCCGCCGTCTGGTGGCCCGTATCGACGGCTAACGGGATGGGTGTCGTTGTCGAAGACGACTGCACGAGCAGGACCGCAGTTTCAGCGGTTGTCTTCGTTTAAGTTCCGCAGCCGCCCGCGTTCGATGGCCCGATAGACAGTGGAGCGACCGACGCTAAAAAGCTCAGCCAGCTCGGCCTTGCTGTGTTCCCCAGCTGCGTGGAGTTCGAGGAGGTGCTCTTCCTGCTTCGCTGAGAGTTTGGGCTGCTTGCCCCGAAGCCTGCCTTTGGCCTTGGCAACCTTCATTCCTTCGCGGGTGCGCATCCGAATAAGGTCAGCTTCGAACTCGGAGATCATCGCCAGCACGTTGAACAGGAGTTTGCCCATGGGGTCGGTAGGGTCATGGACGGAACCGCCGATGCTGAGTTTGACTTCGCGCCTGGCGAGGTCATCGGCAATTTCGTGGGCATCCCGGACGGAGCGGGCTAGGCGATCAAGCTTGGTCACCGCAAACGTGTCCCCGGCACGGCACGCGGCCAAGGCTTCGCGTAGGCCGGCACGATTCTTGTTGGTGCCGGTAAACCCATGATCAACATAGATGCGTTCCGAGGTGACGCCCAGGGCCGCCAGGGCATCACGCTGCGCGGTGAGGTCTTGCTCTTCCGTGGACACGCGTGCATAGCCGATGATGATCTCAGACATGCAGATCAGTGTGTCACATAAGGGCCCTTCACCGGACCAGTCACCGGACGGGTCTTACGGGACGATGGTGGCTCAGCGCCGTTAATAACCACTATTGCGAATGGTCGTATCCGGTGGAGGACCGTCTTACGAACACATTGAAGTTGCACAACTATTCAGGCGAACCATGGAAAACCCAAGGGGTTGAGAGCCTCGCGACTAGAAACGGTTTCGAAGTCGTGGAGCACCGGCGCGATGGGTAAGTTTTCGGGTTTCACTGAGATCTCAGCCAAGACAGGAACGGGCTCGGTGCTGATGGACTGGCACTCAGTAATCAGGCCGAGAACAGGGTCCATGTAGCTCGGCATCCTTGTGAAACGCTTCCTCGGAAGAACATACACCGTCCCTGCCTTGGTCGGAGCGTGGCCATCTTCGGTTGCAGCGAATGATAGAAAGATGCGCCGTTCCGAGCAGTCGCCGGCAGCTGCGCCGGGGTAGAAGCAGGCATTCAAAAAACGTCGGCATGACGATGACCGGACCGCGTATGCGATAGCCCAGGTGGGGTCCTTGGTTGCGTAGACGGCCGTTCTTTTTGAGAACTCGTCAAGGCTGAAGTCGAGGGGTGCCCTCGGCTCGAGCGTAGAGAGACCTGGTGTCTGGGAACCGTGCAGCAAGAAATTGTTCGTTGCGACGAGTTTGGCAAGACGGGTCCAAGTATCGTCTCCATTTGCGGGAGCGGGGACGTGCCATATCGATGTAGCCACGCAGTAAACGCTAGTGTCCCGCGCCTGAAATTCGCTGGCTAAATTGTAGAATGGGGTATGCCAC
>NZ_FUHW01000019.1 GCF_900163545.1 Arthrobacter rhombi | reverse complement strand
AGAACGCGAAGGTTGCGGTGGCTTCGACGGCCAAGAGCTGGGCGAAGGTCACCTACAAGGGCAAGAAGGGCTATGTTGCCGCGAGCTACCTGAAGACGGTGGCTCCGGCGAAGGCGCCGGTCAAGAAGCCTGCGAAGGCTCCTGCGAAGAAGCCTGCCGCGAAGTCGGTCACGAAGGTGACGAAGGCAAACCTGAACATGCGTTCGGGTGCGGGGACGAAGTACAAGTCGGTGTTGGTGATCCCGAAGAACGCGAAGGTTGCGGTGGCTTCGACGGCCAAGAGCTGGGCGAAGGTCACCTATAGGGGCAAGAAGGGCTATGTCGCGGCGAGCTACCTGAAGTAAAGACAGGCGACGCCGGCGCCCCTCTCCTCAGGCAGGTGAGGGGCGCCGGCCTGAGGTTTCGCGGCGAACTCGATGAATTTGGTGGCGGGGCACGCCTCCGGTACCCTTTCTAGGTACGCCATCGCGGCGTGACACCCGGTTCTTTAGCTCAGTTGGTTAGAGCGTTCGCTTCACACGCGAAAGGTCGCTGGTTCGAATCCAGTAAGAACCACCATCACCCCTCCTCCGATATCGGAAGAGGGGTTTTTGCCGCCCGGAACCCCGACGGAACCGGTGGATCAAAGCCGCCGAAGATTCCTCAAAGTGCCGGCGGCCCACGGCGACCGTCGCGCCCTTGAGACGGACTTGGGGATCGGTGTGGCTCTTCTGGAGGGCGAACACTAGCGATCAGCTGGCTGTGAACCAGCTGTCATCCCGGTCGACGCTCTTCGCCTGGCCACTGCCATCGACGACCGCGGTGACCTGCTCCAGCTCGGGAGCATCCATATAAAGGTTGTCAAGGATGGTCACCGAAATGCCCTGCAGATCCTCTTCGACAGTCATCATTCCGGAACCCACGTCATAGGAGGAGGGGAATGACTTGTCGAGGTGGATGACGAGTTCACCCTTCTCGGAAGATTCCCAGGACGTGATCAGTCGGAACGATGACACCAGGCCTTCGGGCCCCTGGACGCCAAGTTGTTCGAACCATTGATTCATTTTTTCGTCCGCCCAGGCCTGGCCCTTGAGGTGGGATTCGGGACGTGGATCCGCGGCCATCATGGAGTCCCGCATGCTGACAGGCTGGCTCCGTTCCCACTTCCCGCGGGCATAGTCCACTGACAAGGTCCCGTCTTCGGTGACCGCTGTGATGTTCTCCACCGTGGGGAATTCTTCCGCGACGCTCTGCATCATCACACCGGCGATGGAGTCGAGTTCACTTGTTGCCGAGTAGTCGCTGATCCCCTCGGCGTTCCCGGTAATCGAATCATCGACGTGCAGAACGATCTCTCCGGGTTCCGTAGATTCCCAGCGGGTCACCAGGTTGAAAGGCCATATGAAACCTTGGATGCTGCGGGCGCCCTCAAAGTCGAGCCACTGCTGCATGACGGCATCGACCCATTGCTGTCCTGTGCCGGTTGGGTCCTGCGAAGGCATGACCGATGGTGAGGCGCGGGGGGACTCCCGAAGCCTTCGTTTCCGTGGCTTGTGGTGCTGATTCGGATATGTCATTGCTGGAAACACTGCAACCGGCGAGTGCGATGGCCACCACGAGCGTGGGCGCCACGAAGTAAAAATGTTTCATCTGTTCCCCCAACAGTTGGATTCATGGCGAGTCTAGGGGGAAGGCACTGACGCTTTGGCACGCTGACGCCACACGCAACGAATCGTTACAACTTGGAAACCCCTAGTCACAGCCATATATCTCGAAAGTTCGAATCGGCTCGGTGCTGTGCTCCCATCCGGGGTTGCGTGCATGCGAAGGGCCGGCCCCACCTGCCGGGGATAACTGAACGGTCCAGTCCGTTTCGGCCCCCTACCGTGGAGGTCGGACTACGCTCCTCGCCGATGTCCAAGCCGCGAGGTTGGAAGAGCCTTGCGGGGACTTGCGGGTTCCGCGTGACGTCATGGGGGTACTTTCCTGAAAAGCCTTCTCATCGGGTTGTCTCCGACGCTAGGGGCCCCGTCGCAGGCTGGAACATCCACTCGGTTGATCCTGCACACGGCCGCTCTTTTGACGTTGGACACATCGGTCGGTCCACGGCTCTTTTGGCCTTGCCTCCGGTTGTAGAGTTGCCTACAGGAAACCCCGTCAGAACAGGAGAGTTCGTGTCCGACCGCGACAAGCCGGAGCCCTCCGAAATCACGGCGCCCACTCAGGATCCGAACCCGAAGGCCGGGGTGATGCCGCGCATTCCGACGTCGGAAATCAAACAGCCGGCAGGGCTCTTCAGCAGATTGGCCAGAAGCGCAAACCGTTCCTCGGAGAACGACGACGAGGCCGCTTCGGAAATCGAAGACACCGCACCGGGCTATCACGACGACTGGGTCAAAACGGAGCCCACTGGGGCGTTGGCGTATACGCCCGAGGCCTCAGACGCCGTCGAACAAGCGCGTCCTCGCACCGACCATGTCCTGCCCAGCGGCAGTGTCGACCTGCCGGGCTCCCCGGATGACCGTTCCAAGACGGAGCCGGTGTGGGATGGCATCACCCCACGGACCGCAGAGGTCCCCATCGCCGCGCCGCCGACCCCGACGGCCTCACCCGGACTCCCCGAACGGGCCGACGCCACTGCCGCACCAGCCCAAGAAGCGAAACAGGTTTCCGAACCATCGGCCACGACGTCCCCCGAGCAGCGGGTCAAGCCCTCGCGGAAGACCCAGCCAGGGTGGCCAGGCCGAACACCGGGCGCCCCCAAAAAGGGGGCAGCCAAGACCGCTGAGGATTCGGGCCCGGCACCATCGACCGGTTCCACCCGTAAACCGGCACCGTGGAAGATCCCCGCGGCCCGACGACCCAAGCCGGTTCAGGCGGCACCTCCGACGACTACTTCGGTTCCGATCGACCCCGCCGTCGCGAGAGTATCCAACGTCGTCGCGCCGGAGGCACGCACCGGCCCGCCCGCGAAAGCCTCACCCAAGACCACCCCGCGGCCGGCACCGGCCCCTTTCCATGCCCCGAACCCGTTGCCGAGCGTGGCCCGGGCCGCCGGAAAGGCCACCCCTGCGGCCAAACGTGCGTTCTCGAAGCTGATGCACACCGAATCGCCGCCGACCCAGGCGTTCTCGATCGTGGACCGGCTGGTGGGTAGCCCCTATGCGAACCCGCTGATCCAGCAGCCGGGTGAATTCGACGCCAACGCCCGCCAGACCCTGGAATTTGCCTTGGATATGGCGGAGTCGATGTTCCGTTTCGGCGCCGGTGCCCTGCAGGCGGAAACCAGCGTCATCGCTGTCACCGCATCGTTGGGTCTGAGCAATGTCGACGTGGAGATCACCAACCAGTCGATCCATATCAACTACGCCCCACAAGACCAGAACCCGGTCTCCCTCTTGCGCGTGGTGCGTTCCTGGACCGGCAACTACCGGGGGCTGGCCCTGCTGCACGGTCTGGTCTCAGAGATCATTGCCGGTGGTGTCACCCGCACTCAGGCCACCGATCGATTACGCGAGATCCTCCGACAGCCCAAGCCCTACCCCCGGTGGATGGCCACCATGGGTGGCGGTGGTTTCTGCGCAGCCTTCGTCATGTTCATCGGAGGCAGTTGGTTCGGCGCGCTCGTAGCGCTGATTTCCTTCTGCCTGATTACCGGCATCATGAACGTCGTGGGCAGTTGGAGGGTCCCCGAATTCTTCACCATCGGGCTCGGTTCAGCAGTCACCACGGGCATCGCCATGCTTCTCTGGGCGGTCAACGCGCCGATCTCCCCGGCGGTGGTCGTGGCCGGCGGGATCATGTTGTTGTTGCCCTCGTCGAGATTCGTTTCGGCGGTCCAGGACGCGATTAACGGATTCCCGGTCACCGCAGCTGGCCGTTTCTTCTCATCCCTCCTGATCTACGGGGCCATTATTGCCGGGATCACCGCGGCACTGGTGACCGGGACGTTGCTGGGGATGCGGCGGTTGGACGTGTCCAATATCGACCAGATCTCCTACCCGACGGCGTTCCTGGCGTTCTTGGTCGCGGTCGCGGTGTTCTGCGTATCCATCTTCGAGCAGACAGCGCGCAGTCTGCTGCTGCCCACAGCCGGGGTCGCACTGACCGGTTATCTGGCACTTTTGCTCGCACAAGCAATTGGGGTGGGGGACCGGATGGCCCCGGCCGTGGCGGCCATCGTCGTCGGTGGAGTCGGTCGCTGGGTGGCCATGAAGATGACCGCCCCGCAGCTCGTGGTCGCCGTCCCGGCAGTGACCTTCCTGCTGCCCGGACTGACGATTTTCCGAGCCATGTATGGCATCACGATCGATGCGGGAGACATGTCCGTGGGGCTGCTCCAAATGTTCAACGCCTTCGCCATCATCGTGGCCATCGCCGGCGGCGTTGTGCTCGGCGATACCGTCGCTCGCCCCTTCACCAAGGGGTGGATCACCCACGAACGGCGACGCATCCGCCGCCGCTAGCGGAGGTGCCGATCAGCCGGACAGCGGAAGCGTGGCTCCGGTATCCGGATGGTCATCGGTGGGTGCAGGTAAGCGCCAATCGACGGGATCCGCGCCCTGACCGGTGAGCAGTTCGTTGGCCCGGGTGAACGGGCGCGAGCCGAAGAAGCCGCGCCGTGCCGACAACGGCGAGGGATGGGCGCTGGTGATCACCGGCGTCGTACCGAGCAGTGGTTCGAAGCCCTGGGCTTGCCGTCCCCACAGGATGGACACCAGCGGGGTCGGGCGTGCCACCAGCGCGGTGATGGCTGCGGTCGTAAATTCCTGCCACCCCAGCTTCCGATGTGAGCCGGTGTCCCCGGCGGCCACCGACAGGATCGGGTTCAACAGCAACACCCCCTGCTCGGCCCAAGCGCTCAGGTTCCCGGTAGCTGGAAACGGGTAGCCGGTGTCTTGGCAGTATTCGGTGAAGATGTTTTTCAGGCTGCGGGGCAGTGGGGTCACCGACTCATCGACGGCGAAGGCCAGCCCAATCGAGTGCCCGGGTGTCGGGTAGGGGTCCTGACCGAGGATGAGGACCCTGACGTCCGCCAGCGGCAGGTGGAAGGCTCGCAACAGATGTTCGGGGGCCGGAAGCACCTGCTCGCCGGCAGCACGCCGAGCGGAAAGGTCCGTATCGATCTTTTGCAATCGAGGCATCACCGGAGCCAGGGCCTCGGCCCAGTCGGGGGCCATGGGCCAGGGGGTTTGCTCCACAGCTGTCTTCATGAGCCCATTCTGCCCGGCAGAACGCACCAACCGGCAAATGACATCGATGTAATTCGCCACTAGGATGGGTGTGGGCGACTCGCGTCCGGGCCAGGCCCGGCGGCAGGAATCGTCGGAGGAACGACAGGTCAAGGAGGCAGGCGATGGCAGTACAGGCGGGCGAACTGGAGTTCGAACCCGACGAGGACAGCCCGCTGGACGTCCGCGACCAGCAGATTCTGGCGCTCGAACGTCAATGGTGGAAATACGCCGGTGCCAAGGAACAGGCCATCCGCGAACTTTTCGATCTTTCGGCGGCCAACTACTACCAGCTGCTCAATGCACTGATCGACACGGACGCCGCGCTGGCGCATGATCCGATGCTTGTCAAAAGATTGCGTAGACTTCGATCAACGAGGCATCGTGCCCGCAGTGCGCGCCGGCTGGCGGGCGAGGCGTAGGCCCGATTCCGGCACCATCCGCCGCTGCACCGAAGGAACCAAGGACTGCGATGACGAAGCACCCGAACGACGAGTTCGACAGGGTCCCGGAATTCACCGACCGTAAGGGGATTCACCGGCAAACCATTTCCGGCGCCGCTACCCGCCGGTCACCATTGGGCTGGATCGTCGCCTTCGGCATCTTGGCCCTGGTCGTTGGCCTCTTCAGCTACTTCGTCCTGCCGCAGTTGACCGGCCAGCCGGTCGCCACCCCGGCAAACAGTTCCAGTTCGGCCAGCCAGTCCCCGGCCTCGGCAACGAAGGGTGCAGCGGAAAGTCAGGCGCCGGAGGAATCCGCGGATGATTCCGCAGCCGCTGAATCCTCTGCCGCCGCCGAGTCTGCAGCTGCGGCCAAATCCGAGGCAGCAGCCTCCGAGGCGGCGAAGAAGTCCAAGGCCGCTGCCGCTTCCTCCAGTTCCGCTGCGGCAGCCTCCTCCAGCTCTGCCGCTGCCGCGCCGGATACCTCCACCAAGATCGGCGTCTACAACGGCTCCCGCCGAACGGGCTTGGCCGCTTCCGGCCAGGCCAAGCTCAGCGCCGCGGGCTTTAGCAATCTCAGCGCCGCGAACTGGACCAAACGCGTGAGCAGCTCGATCGTCTACTACAAGTCCGACGAGGATAAAGCCACTGCCGAGAAGGCCGCCGGCGCGATGGGGATCGGCACGGTGTACCAAACCTCGCAGATTCCCGGTCGCATCGCCGTCGTTCTCGGAGCCGATTTCTAGGTCCCCAGGGTCCCAGTGGCGCCGTTCGGGTTAAGCCGGACGTGAAGAGTTTCCCGAAAACGGCACTCATGGCTTGCACTCGAGGGTGGAGAGTGCCAATAATTGATTTAGCACTCAGGTGTTGCGACTGCTAAGCGCGGGGCGGATCCATTTCGTCACAACCTACCGGCAGCGAATACCGCGGGTGAACCCCGGATCAGTTGCAGCGAGGGTGTGGGCGCGGCGTTCAGATAACGCAGCACCCCACCCGTCCGTCGCGGGCGTTTCAACTGGTTCATGAATTCGCAAGACTGTCCCGAAAGGACCACTAGCCACTATGGCCAAGATGATTGCATTTGACGAGGAAGCACGCCGCGGCCTCGAGCGGGGTCTGAACACCCTGGCCGACGCCGTCAAGGTGACCCTCGGCCCGCGCGGGCGCAACGTTGTTCTCGAGAAGAAGTGGGGCGCACCCACCATCACGAACGACGGCGTCTCCATCGCCAAGGAAATCGAGCTGGACGAGCCGTACGAGAAGATCGGTGCCGAGCTGGTCAAGGAGGTCGCCAAGAAGACCGACGACATCGCAGGCGACGGCACCACCACCGCTACCGTGCTGGCCCAGGCACTGGTCAAGGAAGGCCTGCGCAACGTTGCTGCCGGCGCCGACCCGCTCTCGCTGAAGCGCGGGATCCAGAAGGCCGTCGAGGCCGTGACCAGCGAACTGTTCGACTCGGCAGTGGAAATCGAAACCAAGGAGCAGATCGCGGCCACCGCGTCGATCTCCGCTGGTGATTCCCAGATCGGCGAGCTCATCGCTGAGGCCCTGGACAAGGTCGGCAAGGAAGGCGTCGTCACGGTCGAGGAGTCCAACACCTTCGGGCTGGACCTCGAACTGACCGAAGGCATGCGCTTCGATAAGGGCTACCTCTCGGCCTACTTCGTCTCCGATGCAGAACGTCAGGAAACGGTCCTCGAGGATCCGTACATTCTGATCGTCAACTCCAAGATCTCCTCCGTCAAGGACATGGTCGCCGTCCTGGAGAAGGTCATGCAGTCCGGCAAGCCGCTGCTGATCATCGCCGAAGACATCGAGGGCGAAGCCCTGGCCACCCTCGTGGTCAACAAGCTCAAGGGCACCTTCAAGTCCGTTGCCGTGAAGGCACCGGGCTTCGGTGACCGTCGCAAGGCCATGCTCGCCGATATCGCCATCCTCACCGGTGGCCAGGTCATCGCCGAGGAAGTCGGACTGAAGCTCGAAACCGCAACGCTCGACCAGTTGGGACAGGCCCGCAAGGTCGTTGTCACCAAGGACGAGACCACCATCGTTGAGGGTGCCGGCGACGCCGAGGAGATCTCGGGCCGGGTCAACCAGATCCGTGCCGAAATCGAAAACTCCGATTCGGATTACGACCGCGAGAAGCTGCAGGAACGTCTGGCCAAGCTGGCCGGTGGCGTTGCAGTGATCAAGGCCGGTGCCGCAACCGAGGTCGAGCTCAACGAGCGCAAGCACCGCATCGAAGACGCCGTGCGTAACGCCAAGGCAGCAGTCGAAGAGGGCATCGTCGCCGGCGGCGGCGTGGCTCTGATTCAGGCTGGCGCGAAGGCCTTCGCGAAGCTGACACTGGAAGGCGACGAGGCCACTGGCGCGAACATCGTCAAGGTTGCCATCGAAGCCCCGCTCAAGCAGATTGCCTTCAACGCCGGCCACGAGCCCGGCGTCGTCGCCGATAAGGTCAAGGGCCTGCCCTCGGGCCACGGCCTGAACGCCGCAACCGGTGTGTACGAGGACCTGCTGGCAGCAGGCGTCAACGACCCGGTGAAGGTCACGCGCTCCGCCCTGGAGAACGCAGCCTCCATCGCCGGTCTGTTCCTCACCACCGAGGCAGTCGTCGCCGATCAGCCCGAGAAGGCTGGCGCCGGGATGCCCGGTGGAGACGACATGGGTGGCATGGGCGGTATGGGCGGCTTCTAGCCTCCCGGGTCCTGTAGCCCCTGCACGACGACGCCGGCGCGGTCACCTCGGAAACGAGGGGGCCGCGCCGGCGGTGTTTAAGCCAGGGGAGCGGTGGCTATACGACCGGCAGTTCTGCCAGCTCGGCGAGGAGGTTGGACCTGGCGGGCTCTTCCCAGAGAAACCGTCCGCTGCTGGTGCCGAAGAGCGGTTCGGTGGCTAGTAGGGATCGCAGAACGGCTGACCGGCCCCGAGCGAAATCGACGTCAGACACCATGGAGTAGTCGCGGCGCACTGCGGCCACATAACGGCGATAGGCGGGCTCCGGGCGGGCGAGGACCTCCAGATCGGCATCGCAGAGCAGCCGGCCGGCGGCGTCATGTTCCGCGGGACGGTGGCTGGTGGTCACCCGCACGAGACGGGCCACCTCGTCTATCTCGGCGTTCGGGACGCCGGAGGCTGGAAGCAGCTGCTCCGCCAATCGCGCGGATTCCTCCTCGTCCTGACCTGCGACCCCGGCATAGACGGCGTCGTGGAACCAGGCGGCCAGCCAGGGCGCGCGCGGATGGGAGCCGAGAGGCTCTCCTTTCGAACGCAGCAGGTCGAGGGCCCGCAGCACGGCCAGCAGGTGGGCCCGGTCGTGGTAATGCCGGTGAGGCTCTGACCAGCGGGCCATCAGTTCTGCGGCGATGCCCGTGTTCCCGGGGAGCAACCGGTCCCAGGCGTCGGCGAGGACTCCTTCGAGCTTCTCGGGGCGTTGATGGGCGGGGATACGCACGCCGGAGCGGATTAGGCGCCGGGCCAGTTCGGTGGCTGGAACCGGAAGAGCCCCGGCAGCGACAAGGGAGTCGAAACGGCGACGGGGGACGTCATAGTGGTCTCGGTCGAAGGCGCGCCGACTCAGCCCGGCTGTCGCAGCAAAGGCATGGAGCTCTTCCACCGAGACATCGGAAACCAGATGCGAGAAGACCGTACCGTGGGCCGGCCACAGCGGGGGGTCGATGAGGATGGCCATGGACCCAGATTACCGGCGTTCCCAGTCCCGCAGTACTGCCTGTGCGGCGTTCCATCCGGCCATTCCGTGCACGCCTCCGCCCGGCGGGGTGGAGGAGGAGCAGATGTAGAGTCCCGGTGTCCCGGTGTTGTAGGGCCGCAGGGTCGGCGCCGGGCGCAGGACTTGTTGGATCCCCTTGAGCGATCCACCCCCGATGTCTCCTCCCACGAGATTCGGGTTCCACGACTCCAACACCTGCGGCGAGGAATCGACCCGGCCGATAATGCGGTCCTGGAATCCGGGGGCGAACCGTTCGATGTGGGCATCGATCAGGGGCGCCGCATCGGCGGTACACCCGTTGGGGACATGCGCATAGGCCCAGACGACCTGCCGTCCGTCCCGAGTCCGGCTGGGATCGGCATTCGATTGCTGGCAGAGCAAGACAAAAGGGCGGGGCGGCAGACGCCCTCGATGGGTCATCGATTCGGCTTCGGCGATCTCCTCCATCGTTCCACCCACGTGAACGGTTCCGGCATCGGCCGTCCGCGGGTCGGACCAGGGGATGGGGCCATCAAGCAGGTAGTCGACTTTGTAGCCGCCCATACCGTACTTCCACTTTGCGAGATGATGGCGGTAGCGGTCCTCCAACCCTGCCCCTTCGAGCTTCAGGATCTGGCGGGGAGTGAGATCCAGCAGGACGGCATCGGCCTGGGGAAGGTCTCGCAAATCAGTCACCGGGGAATTGGTGTGGATCTTCGCCCCGCGCTGGTCCAAGACGTCCAGCAGTGCGTCCACGATCCTGCCGGTTCCACCCCGGGCCACGGGCCATCCCAGAGTCTGCCCGAGCCCTCCGAAGACCAGCCCGAAAGCGGCCGTGAACGGATGGGTCGGCGGCAGCATGGAATGGGCTGCGGAACCGATGAACAGCGCCTTTGCTTCCTCCGTCTCGAAGAGACGACGGGCCAGTAGATGGGCCGGCCAAGCGGCCCGCACGCCGAAGGACGCCATGGATAGCGGATGCGGTGGCATACGAAGCAGCGGACCGGTGATGTTCTCCAGCGTTCGGTGTGGGTGCTCGACCACCGGTCGGTGCAATCTGCGCCAGACGTCCCGGTCGGTGCCCAGCGTTGAAGCAGTCAATGAGGCATCTTGTTGCAGTAGGGCCGCATCACGTCCGGGCAGAGGATGCGCCATGGGAAAGGTGGGGTGCACCCATTCGAGGCCGTGATCGGTCAGGCCGAGTTCGCGAAAAGCCGGACTACCCACGCCGAAGGGGTGGCCGGCAGCGCCCAGATCGGTGATGAAACCGTCCCCGAGGATCTCGGCCGAACGCGCTGCACCGCCGGGGAGGGGGCCCTGTTCATAGATCGTCACTTCGACGCCTTGGCGGGCCAACAAGGCCGCGGCGGTCAGGCCGTTGGGGCCCGAACCGACAACGATGGCGGTGCGTGACATCCAAATCTCCGTTTCCACGAGGGGCTGATGACTATTGTGCAGCAGTAATCACTGAGTTCTGTCATTGGCTCGACGGGCGTGGTCCCGGAGCGCCGGCGGCTTAGTAGGTGAACATCCTGGCGTTCGCGGCTTCGGCGTCGTCATACTGCTGCGAGGCTTGGGAGAGGGCGGTATTAATGGCTGTCAGGGACTCTTCGACCTTCATCTGGGTGGCCCGCCAATCGGCCACGACGGCCTGGAAGTTCGAGGATGCCGCCCCGTGCCAGGAGGATTCGAGGTCGCGCAGCCCGGCTTGCATGGTGTTCACCTCGGCCCGTAGGCGCTCGATGGTTCCTTGGACGGATTGGGCCCTTCCGCGCATTTCTGCTGTGTTGGCCGAAAAACTACTCATGGTCACTCCCCGCTCGCCTTCTCGACCTTTGTGGCCGGGGGCTACCGGATGTGCCCCAACACCACCATGCGGGGTTGCAAACGGATCCGTCGTCGGGCTACAACGAACGGTGGAAGGATCAGCCCGCGTCGTCGTCGGTGGAGGACGAGTCGGTGGGGACCAGTGGCAGGTGGATGGACATCGTGGCGCCACCACCAGGGGTCTCGGTGAGCCGGACTGAACCATCATGCTGGGCAACGATTGCTGCGACGATTGCCAACCCGAGTCCGGTCCCTCCGGTTTCCCGTTGCCGGGAGCTATCGGCCCGGTAGAACCGCTCGAAGACCCGGGCGGCATCCTCATCGGAGATCCCGTTGCCGTGGTCCCGAATCGCCAGTACGGCATCCGAGCGGCCATCGATCACCGGTAGCACCCCGACAGCCACTTCAAGGGGCGAACCTTCGGGGGTGTAGCGCAGCGCATTGGTCATCAGGTTCCCCACGACCTGACGCAGCCGCAGCTCGTCCCCGCTGCTCGGGGCGCTGGCAGCTTGCGGTCCGTCAAGACCGACGAGGCGGACCTCACGTGTTGGGGCGTTGACCCGGGCATCCTCGACCGCGTCGGAGCCCAACAGCAGAAGGTCCACCGGCTGGCGTTCCAGGGGGCGTTGCTCGTCGAGCCTGGCCAAGGTCAGCAGATCTTCCACGAGCTGGGCCATGCGCTTGGCTTCACCTTCGATCCGTCCCATGGCGGTACCAACCTGTTCCTCCCCGCTGACCCCACCGTGCCGGTAGAGCTCGGAGTATCCCTGGATGGTGACCAACGGGGTCCGCAGTTCATGGGAGGCATCCTGGATGAAACGGCGCATCTTGCGTTCCGAGGCAGCCCGCCCGCGGAAGGCCTGCTCGATATGCGCGAGCATGGCGTTGAGGGAACGTGATAATCGCCCGACCTCGGTTTCGGGTGGATATTCCTCCACCCGTCGAGACAGGTCCCCGGCAGCAATCGCTGCGGCAGTCCGTTCTACCCGGACCAGAGGTCTCAACGCACGCCCGGTGATGCCGTAGGCGATCATCGACATGACCAGCGTGACCAGGGTGCCACTGGTGACCACGAGTTTCGTGGCTTTATCCACGGTGCCCATGGTCGACTGCAAGGGCAGGGAGACGACGATGTATCCGTCGTTGTTGCGTAATGTGTAGACGCCGGTACGCCAACCACGGGAGGACTCCTCCGTGCCGGGGACATCCATGGTGGAGGACTCCAGCTCCCGGACTTCGTCGACGGTCATCGGAGGAACCTGAGGGGCATCGGTGTGTTTCGGATGCGGAAGTTCGTAGCGCACCTTACCGCTATTATCCCGCAAAGTTCCCCGGAAACGGTTGAACTCCAGCGTCGCTCCCTCACTGGGCAGCTCCTGGTCTTTCCAGGAGGACCACATGATGTTGGCCAACGCGATGGAGTTGTCCTTGAGGTCGGTATCCATCTGGTCCTGCAGGGTCAGCCGAAGCGATGCCGACGCGGCTAGAGCCGTGACCAACACCCCGCACATCATCAGCGTGGCCATGAGGGCCACGAGCTTGGATCTCAGGGATACCTGCCGCAGGAGGCGGGGGAGTGAACGCACCAGAGGCCGGACCTAGCGCCGGTCGGCGGAGCGCAGCAGGTAGCCCACCCCGCGCTTGGTCTGGATCATGGCCGGCCAGTCCTCCCGGGCATCGATCTTCCGGCGCAGATAGGAAATATAGGATTCCACGATGGAGGCATCGCCGTTGAAGTCGTATTCCCAGACGTGGTCGAGGATCTGGGCCTTGGAGAGTACCCGGTTGGGATTCATCATCAGATAGCGCAGCAACTTGAACTCGGTGGGGGACAAATCCACCACCTCGCCGGCGCGCCGAACTTCGTGGGCGTCGTCGTCGAGTTCCAAATCGTCCACGCGGATGACCGCATCGTCTTCATCGAGTGGCTGGGTCCGACGTAATACGGCACGAATCCTGGCCACGACTTCGTCGAGGCTGAAGGGTTTGGTCACGTAGTCGTCCCCGCCGACAGTGAGCCCCTGGACCTTATCTTCGGTTCCGTCGCGCGCGGTCAAAAAGAGCACGGGAAAGTGGCGTCCAGCTGCGCGGAGCTTGCGGGTGATGGTGAACCCGTCCATATCGGGGAGCATGACGTCCAGGACAGCAAGGTCTGGCAGTTCCTTTTCGACGGCTGCCAATGCCTCACGACCATTGGCTGCAGCGGTGACGTCGAAGCCAGCGAAACGCAGGGACGTGGAGAGCAGCTCACGAATATTGGGTTCATCGTCGACGACGAGAAGCTTGGCTTCCGCAGGTTTGTCAGTCATAACACCAATTGTGCGTGCAAAGTCTGGGAGTTTTCTGTGCGTCAGATGTGTGTCGTGATGCCAGGAGGTTGGCGGAGGTGACCGGCTTAGCGGCGCCGTCTGGTTCTGATGCGCAGCAGAAGGAGAGTAATCAGCAAGAGGAAGGCGACCGGTAGGCCGTAGAGGCCAACGGCCATCACCTGGGTGAACGGTGTGGTCCCTGCGGCGTACTGGATGAGGACGAAGGCCAAACTTAGAATGGAGATCAAGGCGATTGCCGCGGCCAACACGGTCACGATGCGCTGCGCGGTGGCGGGGGAATCAAGGGTATTCACCCGGTCAAAATATCAGCGTCGAGGCGGGGCACAAAGTCCTGACGGCCGCGGGCATGCCGTACTCTAGACGAATAGACTTCCCCGGCCAGGATCGTATCCGCGCGTAGACGCAGTCGATGCAGGTTCGGCCGGGAATCCAGACGCGGCGCGGGCAATGGGCCGGGCGCCGCCGGTACGTGAGAACGAGGTAAGCGAAGTGCCTTTCGGCAAAGTGAAGTGGTTTGAAGCCTCCAAGGGTTTCGGGTTCCTGGTCACCGATGACGGTCAGGAGGTGTACTTGCACGCCTCGGCGCTGCCCGAAGGGGTCAAAGAGGTCCGTGCGGGAACCCGTATGGAGTTCGGAATCGCCCAGGGACGCAAGGGCGCGCAGGCGCTGACGGCACGTGTCGTCGAGGCCGCTCCTTCGGTGGTCCGCGGCAAACGGAAGCCCGCCGAAGACACCGCGATCCTCATCGAGGATCTCATCAAGGTCTTGGACAGTGTTTCCAACGGCCTGCGCAAGGGGCGGTACCCCGAGAAAGGCCAGGCAGGCAAAGTTGCTGCCGTGCTTCGCCGTGTTGCCGACGATTTGGACGCCTGATCATGGCACGGGCACCAAAAGTCGACGCCGTTCTGAGTGCCGAAACTGACTTGGCCCGTTCGGCGCTGTTGGCGATCGTCGAACAGGGGTCGGTCGGTGATCACCTCGGGGTGGCCGCCGATGACGACCGTGTGCTGACTCACCGGTTTGTCGCCAAGCTCCGCGGTTATGCCGGTTGGAATTGGTATGTGACCTTGGCCCGGGTGCCGCGCGGGAAGGTTGCCACGGTTTGCGAGACCGGGCTGCTGCCGGGCGAAGGAGCCATCGTGGCCCCTGAATGGGTCCCGTGGGCGGATCGTGTGCTGCCGGAGGAACTCCAAGCGCAACGAGACGCCGAGGCGGCTGAAGCCGTGGACAAGGAGCCCGGAGGCCAGGAAGCGGATCAGAAGGCAGCGCCGACCGACAGCGAAACCGTCAGCGCTGTAGAGGGGAACGGAACCGGCGCGACTGCCGAAACGGCAGACGCACCGACCGAACAGGGCACCTCTGAAGCGGACGGGGAGAACGACCAGGACGAACAGGCCGAGCCGTCAGCGGGCCGGAACCCGCAACGCTCGCGGTCCCGTCGTCGTCGTCGGTAAGCGTTACATGTTCTCCACGACGTAGTCGATGCAGGCGGTCAGGGCCGAGATATCGTCCGGTTCAATCGCCACGAACGTAGCGATACGCAGTTGGTTCCTGCCCAGCTTCCTGTATGGCTCGGTGTCCACGATGCCATTGGAGCGCAGGATGGAGGCCACCCGGGAGGCGTCGACGGAATCATCGAAGTCGATGGTCGTGATGACGTTGGAACGCTCATCGGCCTTGAGGACGTAGGGCGCCGCAACGGGAGATGCCTCGGCCCAGGAGTACACCCGCCCGGCGGAATCGGCAGTGCGGGCCGCCGCCCAATCGAGCCCACCCTGTTCGTTGAGCCAGGAGATCTGGTCGTTCAGGGTCACCAGGGTTCCCAGCGCCGGGGTGTTATAGGTCTGGTTCTTCAACGAATTGTCGATGGCCGTGCGCAGATCGAGAAAATCGGGGATCCAGCGGCCACTGGAACCCACTCGTTCCGCGCGTTCCAGAGCGGCCGGAGAGAACAATCCCAGCCACAGGCCGCCGTCGGACGCGAAATTCTTCTGAGGGGCGAAATAATAGACATCGGTTTCTGCCACGTCTACCGCCAGCCCTCCGGCTGCGGAGGTCGCATCAATCAGTAGCAGGGCGCCGTCGTCGGCGCCTTCCACGCGCTGCACCGGTGCCGCGACCCCGGTAGATGTTTCGTTCTGGGGCCAGGCGTAAACGTCGACGCCGGCCTCCGCGTGTGGGGCAGGACGAGTGCCGGGCGCAGAAGAAATAATCGAGGACTCCTGGAGGAAGGGAGCCTTGTCCGTGGCCTTGGCGAACTTCGAGCCGAACTCACCGAAGGAGAGGTGCTGAGCCTTCTGCTCGACCAGGCCGAAGGATGCGACGTCCCAGAAAGCAGTTGATCCGCCGACACCAAGAATGACTTCGTAACCTTCGGGCGCGTTGAAGAACGTGGACAGCCCCTCGCGGATGCTGCCGACCAGGTTCTTGACCGGAGCCTGACGGTGTGAGGTCCCGAGGATCCCCGGATTGGCTGCTGCCAGTGCCTCCAACTGCCCGGGGCGAACCTTGGAGGGCCCGGCGCCGAAGCGGCCATCTGCCGGCAGGAGGGATGAGGGGATGCTCAGCGAATCGGTCAAGTGGTGCTCCTACCATCGGCGAAATCAGTCGTAGTGGACTTCGGTGGGATCAGAAAATATCCCGCATCAATGGTGGCGCAACAGTTGGTGGAATGCCGAAAGCAGGTGACATTGTTAACGAAGGTAGAGTTGCAAACACGGGTTCCCCCTTGACCGCCCCGCCATACAGGAGTGCCACGCAGTGACAGATCTGATCGACACCACGGAAATGTACTTGAGGACCATTCTGGAACTCGAGGAAGAGGAAATTACGGCCCTGCGTGCGCGCATTGCCGAGCGCCTAGACCATTCAGGTCCGACGGTTTCGCAGACGATTGCCCGGATGGAACGCGACGGTCTGGTGATCGTCAACCAAGACCGCCATCTCGAACTCACGGTCACCGGCCGAGAGCGCGCAACCTCCGTGATGCGTAAGCACCGGCTGGCCGAGCGGTTGCTCGCCGACGTGATCGGGCTGGATTGGGAATACGTCCACGATGAAGCCTGTCGGTGGGAGCACGTGATGAGCGAGCGGGTCGAAAAACGCCTCTATGACCTGCTGGGCAAACCCACCGACTCTCCCTACGGCAACCCCATTCCCGGCTTGGAAACGCTGGGAGGCCCCGCGGCCCACGAATTCTCCCTGGGTGTCCAGAACCTGGACTCCGCCTTATTGGACGAAAACACCGGGCCCGTAGCCGTAGAACGGCTGGCCGAGGCGATCCAGGTGGATCCAGAACTCCTCGCCCAACTCAACGAAGGCGGCATCCGCCCCGGGGCACAAGTGACCCTGGAGCGTGCCGGGGACTATGTTCTCGTCCGCGTCGAGGGAATCGAAGGCGCATTGGAGCTTCCGGTAGAGGTTAGCGCCCACGTTTTCGTGGCACGGGAATCGGTATAGTCGATATAGATATAACGGAACTGTTACTTCGTATCCGATTCGGGTAGCGTGGATAACGGATGGGGATTCGTCCTCGCCCACTCGTTCCGATCGCTGAGCCCTGCCTGCGGAGCGGGTCCGTTCGCCCAAATGACAGGCAGGGGTGGAGAACCCAAACACCGACGGCCAGCCGCCTTGCTTCCTTGGCACGCGGCCGTCTTGGGGTGAAGTCGCAGCTTGGCCTGCGACCGGATCTGACCGGTCCGAACCCGACAGCTAACTCCGCAGGCGCCATGAGAGGTCTCTCGTTTGACAGAGCAAAAACGTTCCGGGCGCCGTGCCGCCCCGGCACCGCTAGTCGGAGCCGAAGCGCCGGACGCCGTTCACGGCACGTATGTGCCGCGGCGGTTCGCGTCCACCATGCGTTACGCCGCGACAGCGACGTCGGTTCGCGGGGATATCGCCCCAGCTGCCCCTGAGTCATCAGCTGCCCTTGCCGACGTTGTCCCGCTACTGACCGAGCCGGCGGGCACCCAACAGCCTTCCTCCGTAGCGGAGAATGCCGGGGAGTCGTTCGACTCCTCCGTGATCGGCCTACCCATTGGCGTGAGAGCCGTTGGTGCCGAGAGCCACGCGCCTTCCCGCCGTCGTCCCGTGCTGGCGTGGAGCCACCGGTTTGCCGCGGTGGCGGCGGTCTCCGGGTTGGCCCTGGCTGCCGCCTATCCAGCCCTAGATGGCGGTGACCAGCCGGCCGGACCTGAGGAGCGTGTCGCCCACCAGGCCAGTGCCAGCGTTGCCGACGTTGACGTACCTGCCTCCGATGATTTCGCGATCGTCCGCGCCTCGGTCTCCAGCAGCTTCAGCAAGGATGATCAACTCGATTACCTCATGTCCGCCTCCGGCGGCGATGCCAGTCGGATCAACACGCGGGGAGTTCTCGCTCAGCCGGTAGATCACGTTCGGATCACCTCGCCTTTCGGCGCACGGTCGAACCCGACCGGCGCGGGCGCCCAGGTCCATATCGGGCAGGACTACGGAGTGGGCTGCGGAACCCCGGTTAAGGCCTCGGCCTCGGGCACCGTGGTGCAGGCCGGCTGGGCCGGGCACTCGGGCAATCGCGTGCGGGTCGACCATGGCAACGGCCTGGAGACCACCTATAACCACAACAGCAGCCTCAAGGTCGCCGTCGGGCAGAAGGTCAAGCGCGGCCAGGTGGTATCCCTGAGCGGGACCACCGGCAACTCAACCGGCTGCCACGTGCATCTTGAAGTCATCGTTAATGGCACGCCGGTTGACCCTGCAGGGTGGCTTTAGCCCCGAAAAGTCGCGGGTCGTGACCGGGAAATAACCATTTCGTGACCTGAACGTGACTTTTAGAAGCACTTCATATAATGTAGTCGACGTGCCAGACCGCATAGGGGTCAGGCGCACTCGAGCAGATTGCCGAATACTGCCACTGCCCGAGGTCCGTTCGCAAAAATCGCTTGGCAGTAGCGGGGGAACCACATTTCGGGTCCATCAGGATCCTTGGGGTTAAGTGTCACGGTCCGGTTATCGGGCCAGGCACCGAGTGACTCCCACTCGAATCCGACAGCTCACCTCGCAGGCATTGGGAGAGGTAATCAATACATGACCACGCGTCACGCACTTGGCCGTCACCGCGCCACCCCCGTTCGTACCAACCCGTTGGAGTCGATCTCCAAGGCTGTATCCTCCAACGCAGGTTCCGTCGGCCGTCAGGCCGCCGTGATCGCCGCGGCATCAGGCCTCGTCCTGTCCATCGGCGTTCCCGCCCAGGCCACCCCGGCCACCCGCGAAGCAGATAAGGCGCCGGCCTCCGACGTCCTGCAGGCTGACCTCGCAGCCAAGACGACCTCCGTGCAGGCCCCCGCCACGGTCAAGGTCAAGCTCGCCAAGACCGAAGCCAAAAAGGCCGAAAAGAGCATGTCGGTCTCCGGCGTCAAGTCCGCCACCGACGGTGCCGACTTCCGTGCGGCCCAGAAGGCCGAGCAGGAAGCCGCTGACAAGGCCGCCGCCGAGCGTCGCGAAGCTGCTGAGCAGGCCGCCGCTGAACGCCAGGAGGCCGCTCAGGAAGCTGCCGCCGATCGTCGCGAGGCTGCCGCCAACCGTCAGGCCGCTCCGGCTCCGAGCTCGACGACGTCGAACTCATCGTCCTCGAACTCGACCTCGAGCAACACCTCTTCGAGCAACGACTCCGCGGGCAACACCTCCTCGACGTCTTCCACCGTGACGAAGAAGGCTCCGAAGACTGCCGTCAGCACCGGCAACTCCAGCATTGCCAGCATGGCCAAGCAGTACATCGGCTCCCCGTACGTCTTCGGTGGATCGACCCCGGGCGGCTGGGACTGCTCCGGCTTCGTGCAGTACATCTACGGCAAGGCCGGCGTCAGCCTGCCGCACAACGCTGCAGCTCAGCGTGCCTCGGGCAAGCTCGTGCGCACCTCCAGCCCGAAGCCGGGCGACCTGGTCTTCCAGAGCAACGACTCGCACGTCGGCATCTACATCGGTGGCGGCAAGATGGTCGGCGCCCAGAACCCGAGCGCCGGCACGGTCGTCCGCGACACCACGGGCCCCTACGCGGCTCCGTTGGTCGGCTACTACACGATCGCTGGCTAATAGACTTAGCATCTAGTAGAGCTCTCACCCGAAAGGGTGGGAGCTTTACTTTTTAAGCCGCAGAATGCTGGAGCGACGGACGCCGATCCAGGGCATGAACCGCAGGTGAGACCGGTGTGAATTCGACGGCGAGAAGCCGTGACACGCGGGCTGGCCCGGCTGGTTGCTCTACAGGGCGGGGGTGACGGGCTTAGGCTGGTGCCCGATGGACCTTGCACGAGAACCGCGGTCAACGGATGTGGCTCGCTGACCACGGGTGGACACCACGACGAGGAACGCAGATGCGAACCCTGGTATTGAATGCAGGATATGAACCACTGGCGGTGGTGACCTTCCGCCGGGCGCTACTCCTTGTGCTCACGGGCAAGGCCAGCGTCTTGGCCGAGGACAGCAATCCAGTGGTCACCCCACGCACGGTGGTGGGTAGACCGTCGGTGATCCTGCTCAACCGCTACGTGAAAGTCCCTTATCGCGAGGCGGCCAACGTCAGCCGTCGCGGAGTTTTGCGCCGGGACGGCCGCAGCTGCGGTTATTGCGGCAAGCCAGCCACCACCGTTGACCACATCATGCCCCGCTCCCGCGGCGGCACCAACACCTGGGAGAACCTCATCGCCTGCTGCCTGGACTGCAACAGCACCAAGGGTGACAAGACACTGCGCCAGCTGGGGTGGAGGCTCAGAATAAAACCCATGATGCCACGCGGACCCCAATGGTTCATCACCGAGCTGGAGCGCCCCGCCCCCGGCTGGTCGGACTTCCTGACGGGGACGGCAGCATGAAATTCGATGCCATTATCGTTGCCGGAGGACGGGGCAGTCGGCTCGGCGGACGCGATAAACCACTCTTGGCCCACGGCGGGTCCACCTTATTGGAGCACGCTCTCCGGGCCTCTTCGACCGCGAATCGCATCGCCGTGGTGGGCCCCACGGAACTGAACCCCGTGATCTCGGACTATGCTGCGGGTGCCTCGGCCGGGCAGATCCTCACCCTCACGCGGGAATACCCGGCGTTCGCCGGTCCGGCTGCCGCAGTTGCCGCAGGTTTGCGCAGCTTGGGGGATGGGACGGACGGAGATATCCCGGTACCAGTCGAGCGGGCGCCACTGACGCTGATTCTGGCCGCGGATCTGCTCGACCCTGGACCTGTCGTGGAGGGCATCGTGGCCCATGCTGGCGAACAGGCAGCGGCGGGATCGGTCCAGCCCACACCCGAAACCGAAGGAATCGAAGCCGAAGGCCTGGGCGACGCCGACTTCGGCAGGGCCTGGGTCCCCGTCGATACGGACGGGAGGCTACAGCCGCTGAGCTGTGTCGTGGAGACCGAGGCCCTGTTGCAGGCCGTCGAATCCGCGACGAGCCACGGACAGGGTCTGGCCAACTCCTCGATGATGCGCCTGCTTGCTAAGGTGCAGATAGTGAGGGTGTCCCTCGACGGCGTGAACTACACCGATGTGGACACCTGGGAAGATGCCGACCGGGCAGGAATCAGCCGCCCGCCGGATCATGACAGGGGGCGTTAGCCCGCTGCTACAGGAGGTACGGATGTCCGAGATACCCGAGCTGGACGACTGGGTGGCCGAATTGTTGAAGGGCCTCGAAATCCAGGACACCCCCGTGGACATCGATGCCATTCTCGGCATGGCCGGAGTCGCCGCGCATTCGATCATCCGTCCGGCGGCACCCGTGACCACCTATGTCGCTGGGTTTGCCGCCGGGCTGGCGGCTGGTGCTGGCATGGCGAATGACACCGTTGCCATGCAAGGGGCCACCAAGCGGGTCAACGAAATACTGGCGCGCCGCAGCGGCTCCGAGCAGTAGTGCCCGAAGCAGACTGGCAGGAGGCCCGACGCCTGGCCTATGCGGCCGGTAGTGCCCTAGCAGCCAGCAGGGGAGGCACCGACCTGGTGCCCTTGGACAGGGTGAACGGACGCGTCCTCGCCCAAGATATCCACTCCCTGCACACCATGCCCCACTACGCCTCCTCTGCCATGGACGGTTGGGTCGTGGCGGGGGAGGGGCCCTGGCAGGTGGAACGGGTTCCGCAGGCTTCCGCGAACGACGGCGGTCTGCCCCGACCTCACGCTGGCGCCGGCAGCACACCGCCGCCCCTCATATCCGGGTGGGCGCGCGCCATCGTGACCGGAGAGTCGGTTCCTCCCGGGGCCACGGCGGTGATTCGGCAGGAAGCCAGCGTGTTGGAGGCTGCCACCGGCAGACTGAGCGCCTTGCAGGCACCATCTCCGGGAGCGGATATTCGTCCAGCAGGTCGCGAGGCCGCCGAAGGTGAGTTGCTGTTGCGTGCCGGCACGCGGATGACGCCGGGCCGGATCGCCGTGGCCGCCGTCGGAGGTCATGACCGGCTGCCGGTCAGCCAGGCGGTACGGATCCGGCTGCTGCTCACCGGCGACGAGGTGGTCACCACGGGCATTCCGGCCCCCGGCCAGGTCAGGGACACTTTCGGGCCGGTGCTCCCGGCCTGCATTGAGGCCCTCGGCGGGGCCTTGGCGGATGTCCTGCGGATCGGGGATGACACCCACGCGACCCTCGACGCCCTCGACTCCGCCTCTGCCCGGGAAGCCGACGTGGTGCTCAGTACCGGCGGGACCGGAAGGTCGCCGGCGGATCATGTGCGTCCCGTGGCCGAAGAGCTCGGGGGGACCTCGATCGTTGGTTCGGTGGCCATGCGCCCGGGGCATCCGGCCCTGCTGCGCAGCCTCCCCGAAGGACGACTGCTGGTGGGTCTGCCAGGGAACCCGCTGGCGGCACTGATGGCCGTGGTGACCTTGCTGGAACCACTGCTGGAAGGGGCCAGCGGCCAACCGCCGTCGTCCCCTGTGGAAGTGCGGACCGGTGAGGCGGTTCGGGGGGCTGGGCATTCCCATCGGCTCCTCCCGGCACAGTGGAGCGACCCGGCCCATCGGCAGCAACTGGTGCCTTCGGAACACACGGGCTCAGCCATGATGCGTGG
Source organism: Arthrobacter rhombi (assembly GCF_900163545.1). Lineage (GTDB taxonomy): Bacteria > Actinomycetota > Actinomycetes > Actinomycetales > Micrococcaceae > Arthrobacter_H > Arthrobacter_H rhombi_A. The sequence goes on along the minus strand of NZ_FUHW01000019.1, from coordinate 41,653 downwards.
CTTGGCCCAAGCGGATGTCGTCATGGTCGTTCCGCCTGCGGGAGTCGAGGCGGGAGCGGCGGTCACCTGCCTTCCACTGCCATGGTACGGTCGGTAAAACACTCCGCCGTGGTACCTCTGTGGGCCGCGGTAGACGGCAGGGAGAAGGAGGCCAACGGGTGGGTAGATTGACCCGGCGGCGCCGCATTGTCCACTATTCCTCGGACACCGGTCCACGTGGCCGCGAAGAGACCATCGCGGCCGAGGAGCCCCTGGAAATCCGCTTGGGTGGACGCGTCTTCAGCATCACCATGCGCACCCCGGGAAACGACTTCGACCTCGTCGCTGGCTTCCTGGTGAGCGAAGGCGTCATCGGGGGACCGGATGAGTTGAGCAGCATGCGTTTTTGCGCCGGCGAGGACGAAGACGGCCGCCAAACCTTCAACGTCGTCGAAGCCGGTTTGGGCGAGGGCGCCATCATTCCTGACCCTTCCCTGGACCGCCATGTCTTCACCTCGTCCTCCTGCGGGATCTGTGGCACCGCATCCATCGACGCGGTCGCCAAGACCAGCCGGTTCATCGTGGAACCGGACAGCGGACGCATCGGCGTCGGGACCCTCCTCGGGCTGTCCACCACGCTGCGCTCGAGCCAGGAGCTCTTCGGCAAAACCGGAGGGGTCCACGCGGCAGGATTATTCGACACGGACGGCAACTTGCTGTGCTTGCGCGAAGACGTCGGGCGGCATAATGCAGTCGATAAGGTCGTCGGTTGGGCCCTACGTGAAGGCAGGCTGCCCCTGCGTGACACCGTCCTGCAAGTCTCGGGCAGGGCCTCCTTCGAACTCGTGCAAAAGGCCTACCTCGCGGGTATCCCCGTACTCTGCGCCGTCTCGGCACCTTCCTCCCTGGCCGTGGAACTGGCCGAACGGGCCGGCCTGACAGTGGCCGCGTTCGCCCGCGGCAGCAGCGTGAACCTTTATACCCACCCGGACCGGATCGATACCGATGACTCCGTGGACCAGCAGGCGCCGGCACACCCTGCCGTGGCAGCCCCGAACAACAGGAAGTAGGACGGTCGACGTGAAGCGCTCGGCTCCTGAACAGGACATCAATGAAGATGCGCTGGAAGTCGGCGCCCCGAAGACGACGGCGGCCGGGGTCAAAGCGGTGATGGTCGCCTTGGACCGCGGATACTCCCAAGCGGGCGTGAGCCGGACCCTGCGCTCCATGCTGCGGGTGAACCAGCGTGGGGGTGTCGACTGCCCCGGCTGTGCTTGGCCCGAGTCGATCACCGGTGCGCGCAAACCTGCGGAATTCTGCGAAAACGGGGCGAAGGCCCTCGCCGAGGAGAGCACCACACGGACAGCCGACGCCGCCTGGTGGGCCGAGCACTCCATCGAGGACCTGAGCGATAAAACCGAGTACTGGCTGGGAAACCAGGGCCGGATCACCGAACCGATGATGATCCGCGAAGGGGAGAGCCACTACCGTCCCGTCTCCTGGTCGCAGGCCTTCGCCACCGTGGGCGAGCACATCAACGCCACCACCGCCGACCGCTGCGTCTTCTACACCTCGGGACGCACCGCGAACGAGACGGCATTCATGTACCAACTCTTCGCGCGCAGCATCGGGACGAACAACCTGCCAGATTGTTCGAACATGTGCCACGAATCCTCCGGCACCGCGCTGAGCCCCACGATCGGTATCGGCAAGGGCACGGTATCCCTGGAGGATTTCGAACACTCCGAACTGATCTTTGTCATCGGGCAGAACCCGGGAACCAACCATCCACGGATGCTCTCCGCCCTGGCGGACGCCCGCAAACGCGGTGCCCAGGTCGTGGCCGTGAACCCGCTGCCCGAGGCCGGGCTGCTGAACTTCCGTGACCCGCAAACCGTCGACGGACTCCTCAAGGGCGGGACCCGGATCGCCGATGAATTCCTGCAGATCAAGGTCGGCGGGGACCTCGCCCTGTTCCAGGCGTTCGGCCACCTTTTACTCGAAGAAGAAGCCCGCAATCCTGGCTCCGTCGTGGACCGGGAATTCGTCGACGCCCAGACCAACGGCTTCCAAGCCTATGCCGCGGCCCGGGCCACCATTGATTGGGAGGCCACCGAGGAAGCCACGGGGCTCTCCCGTGAGGACATCTCCCTGGTCGCCTCAATGCTGGCCAAGTCCAAGGGAACCATTATCTGCTGGGCGCTGGGACTGACCCAGCAGCCGCATTCGGTGGACACCCTGAAAGAACTCATCAACGTTCTGCTGCTCCAAGGGAACTTCGGCAAGCCAGGAGCCGGCGCCTGCCCGGTTCGCGGGCACTCCAACGTTCAAGGGGACCGCACCATGGGGGTGTGGGAGAAGCCCCAGGAAGACTTCCTCGCCGCCCTGGACACCGAATTCGACATCTCCACCCCCCGAGAGCACGGCTACGATTCCACCGACACGGTTGAGGCCTTCGAGAACGACGACGTCGACGTCTTCGTGTCCATGGGCGGAAACTTCTCGCTGGCCTGCTCGGATACCGCGGCGCTCGAAGCCGGAATGCGCCGGGCCGGGCTCACCGTGCATATTTCCACCAAGCCCAACCGCTCGCATGTGGTCCATGGCAAGACGTCGCTGATCTTGCCGACCCTGGGGCGCACGGACCGCGATGATAAGCATCCCAGCGGCCCGCAGTTCCTTTCGGTGGAGGACTCCATGTCCGTGGTGCACACCACCCAGGGACGGCTCGCCCCGATGTCCAAGCACCTCTTGGCCGAACCGGTGATCGTGGCGCGTATGGCAACGGCGACGCTGGGGGAGGGCCATGCCGTGGATTGGCGGGCCATGGCCCAGGACTACGACGTCATCCGCGATCATATCGCCGCCGTCTGCCCGGGCTTTGAGGACTTCAACCGGCGGGTGCGTACCCGCAACGGGTTCGTCTTGCCGAACCCGCCACGCGATACCCGCACCTTCGCCACCGATATCGGCAAGGCCCGTTTCACCGTCAGCCCCCTGGAATATCTTTCGGCTCCGGAGGGTCACCTGATCCTGCAAACGCTGCGCAGCCACGACCAGTACAACACCACGTTCTACGGGCTGGATGATCGCTACCGGGGGATCTCCAATGGGCGTCGGGTCATCCTGGTCCACCCGGAGGACCTGACCGAGCTCGGATTTCAGGACCGGGATCTGGTCGATGTGATCTCCACGTTCGCCGGAACCCAGCGTCGGGCCAACCGCTTCCGTCTCATCTCCTACCCCACGGCCCGCGGCTGCGCGGCAGCCTATTTCCCGGAAGCGAACGCCCTGGTCCACCGGGGGCTGGTGGCCCGGGAATCGAACACCCCCGGCTATAAGGCCATGACCGTCGGTTTCGTTCCCCATACCGAGGAACCCAGCCGGACCTTCGATGAACGGGAGCGGCCCGACCGCCAGCCGGCACCGACCGCCTAGGCCGGCCTCACCGCGGGTAGCATGGGTTCGCGTCCCGGCAGTGTGCCGGGACGCGCCGATGGAAGGAACCCGCCGTGAGCATGGACTAGGCAGCCTGGAGCTCCCTGCATAAGATGTCTTCAGGGAAAAACGGGAGGCAATTCGCCCCCGGAACCGTGCGCCGGATTATCGACTTCGCCCGCGGCTACGGGCGGCGGCTGAGCCTCTTCGTTCTCCTGTCGGTCATTGCCGCGGTCCTGGCCGTGGCAACCCCCGTATTGGCCGGCAAGGTCATCGACGCCATCGTCGCCGAAGGCCCCCTGTCCACGGTCAGGAATCTGGCCCTGCTCATCGCAGCAGTGGCCATCGCCGAGGCAGGGGTCTCGCTGTGGAACCGCTGGCTCTCCTCCAGCCTCGGTGAACAAGTGATCTACGATCTGCGCACCACCGTCTACGAACACGTCCAGAAGATGCCCATCGCCTTCTTCACCAGGACCCGGACCGGGGCGCTGGTCAGCCGGCTGAATAACGACGTCATCGGCGCCCAACAAGCCTTTGCCGGGACGCTTTCCGGGGTGGTCAGCAACATTGTGGCGCTGATTCTCACCGCAGGGGTGATGGTCAGCTACTCCTGGCAACTGACCGTGCTGTCGGTGCTGATGCTCCCGATCTTCTTGATCCCCGCCCGCCGCATGGGCGCCACCGTCGCCCGGCTGCGCCGCGAGGCCGCCGAGTACAACGCCGATATGGGAACGCAAATGACCGAGCGTTTCTCGGCTCCCGGGGCAACCCTGGTCAAGCTGTTCGGCGACCCGGATGCCGAGGCCGAAGCCTTTGCCGCACGGACCGCCAGGGTCCGCGACGTCGGCGTCAAGATCGCGATGCGCCAATTCTTTTTCGTCACGTCCCTGACCCTGGTCGCAGCCCTGGCACTGGCCCTGGTATACGGATTGGGCGGGGCCTTCGCCCTGGCCGGGAAGCTACAGGCCGGGGACATTGTGACCCTGGCCCTGCTCCTGACGCGCCTGTACGCGCCGTTGACGGGGCTGGCCAATGCCCGCGTTGAGGTGATGAGCGCGCTGGTCTCCTTCGACCGGGTCTTCGAGATCCTGGACCTGAAACCCCTGCTGACCGAAAAGCCCGAGGCAACCGACGTTCCCGCCGGTCCGGTGTCCGTCCGCTTCCGTGACGTACGGTTCGGCTACCCGAGCGCCGATCAGGTCTCCCTGGCTTCCCTCGAGGACGTGACGGTGCTGGACAACCGGGGCGGCCAGGAGGTTCTGCAGGGGATCGACTTCGAGGTCCCCGCAGGCCAGACCTACGCCCTGGTTGGTTCCTCCGGTGCCGGCAAATCGACGATCGCCCAACTGCTCGCCCGGCTCTATGACGTCGATCAGGGTTCAGTGGAATTCTCTGGACTGGATGTTCGCGACGCCCGCTTCGCTTCACTGCGGGACACCGTGGGCATGGTGACGCAGGATGGGCACCTCTTCCACGACACGATCGCCGCGAATTTGCGCATGGCCAACCCCGAGGCATCAGATGACGCGCTCTGGGATGCCCTGCGGCGGGCCCGACTCAACGAACTGATCCGCTCACTACCTGACGGTCTGGACACGATGGTGGGCGAACGCGGCTACCGGCTCTCCGGCGGGGAACGCCAACGCCTCACCATCGCCCGCCTGCTGCTCGGTGCCCCGCGCGTCGTCCTCCTTGATGAAGCGACGGCTGCCCTGGATTCAACCAGCGAAGCAGCAGTACAGGCAGCGCTGGGCGAGGCACTGGCCGGACGGACCGCCGTCGTCATCGCCCACCGGCTCTCGACGATCCGTACCGCCGATGCCATTCTCGTGGTCGAGGACGGCAGGATCGTCGAACGAGGAAGCCACATCGAGCTGCTGGCCGCCGGCGGACGGTATGCCGAGCTCTACCGCACCCAATTCGCCCCGGCGGGCCCCGCAGCGGCCACCGACGGTTGAGGCACCGGAACCACCGCAACGCGCCCCGGGATGCAGATCGTTGAGAAGCCCTCCAGAGCCCCGTCGGGGCGGGGTTTGGTCCCGGGGACCATGGCGTTCGAGCATGTGTGCGGATCGTATATGTAGAATCAAGGACCATGTGCTCCTCTGGGGGCACGATAGTGGCGGCGTGACGTGGGGGGACACGCCACGATCATCAATCATCCGTGGTACGAAATGATCTGGAGATTACATGCAGCGCGGCACCAACCTTGGGCGCCTTGGCGACTTTAACCAAGCGGTTATCTTTGAATCGATCCGACGGGCCCTCGACGGAGTTAGTCGTGTCGAATTGGCGGAGTCCACCGGTTTGTCGCCACAAACGATCTCCAACGTCGTTCGCCGACTGCTCGATGATGGCCTGGTTCGCGAGGACCGCACCATCGTCTCCGGCCCGGGTAAACCCCGGACCGTCCTAGAACTTGAAGTCAACCGACAGCTGGCCGTCGGCATCCATCTGGATCCGGCCGGCATCACCCAGGTGATGCTCAACCTGCGGGGCGAAGTACTCCATTCGAAACGCCACTTCACCTCTTCAGTCGTGGACCCCGAGTCCACCGTCGCCCAGATGGCCGAGGCCGTCGAGGAATTGATCAAGGAATCCGGGCAGCCCCGCGAACGCGTGGTCGGCGTCGGCGTCGTCGTCCCAGGTCCCATGGATCTAGAAGGCGGGCATGTCACGGCGCCTCCGCTGCTGGATGGCTGGACCAAGGTCGAATTCGTCAAGCCCCTCGCGAGGAAGCTGGGACTGAACGTCATCCTGGAAAAGGACACGATCGCTGCCTCCATCGCCGAGGTCTGGAACGGCAAGAACCCCGAAGATGAAAAGAACTTCGTCTTCGTCTATGTCGGAGCAGGTATCGGCGTGGGCATGGTCATCAACGGGGAGATCGTCCGCGGGGTGAGCAATAACGCCGGGGAGATCGGCCACTTCTCGGTCGGCGAAGAGACCGGGCTGTGCTGCTGCGGCCGCAAGGACTGCCTGGCTGGTGCGACGTCCTTCGAGAACATTGCCCGCAAGGCCTCCGAGGCGGGGCTGGATCTGGGCATCCCCCAGGACGCGGATGTTGCCGGACGCGCAGTCGGCATGATGCGACTCGCCGAATTGGCGGACGAAGGCAACGAGGTGGCCATCGGACTGCTGCGCGACTTCGCAGGCCGGACCGCCGATATGGTCGCCCAGTTGGTCAACGCCCTCGACGTCGACAAGGTCATCTACGGCGGACCCTACTGGCCGCTGATCAGCGACCACGTCCTGTCCGGGGCCGCCGAGATCATCAATCAACGCTTCAACGCCAAGGACGTCCACTCGATCCGCGTCGTCGATTCCGAGTTGGGCCCGGAGGTCGCCGCCATCGGTGGCGGCTGCGCCATCCTCGACGCCAGCCTGTCGCCGAAGGCCAGCGTCCTGCTCCTGAACTGAGCCCTCGAAGGCAGGATATGACGCCACGGGCGCCATCGGTGAAAACCGATGGCGCCCGTTGTCATAACGGGTTGGTTTCGAAGGTTGACATTCTAAGTCCAGTGGAATTAGATATAAGTGTCAGTGCCGCAGCCACCAAGTTGCCCATCGACACGGCAATGCGAGTCTCAATGGCTTCCGTGCCTGGTGGGGGAACGGCAGGTTGGCGGCTACGGGGAACGGGACTGACATGGGTGCCGACCGGTACTGTTGATGTTTTTAAGGGAGCCATCAGCCATACGCCGGTCGGCACCAATATTTGTTTAACCGGTGCCCCTGTCCGACGGCCCCGGCTGCGCGCCGGTGAAGAAAAGGGTGTCCCTGACCGGAATCGAACCGGTGGCCTACCCTTTAGGAGAGGGTCGCTCTATCCGACTGAGCTACAGGGACCGAACGCCGTGGGACGAAGCCCCAGCGAACAGCAACTATCCTAGCGGCAGAATCCGGTCACACCGAAAACGGTGCAGCTCCGGCCCGGGAGGGTCAGGACAACCCCGCCTCGCCCCACTTGCGACGGAAGGTGCGCACGAAGGAGGCGATGACCACCGCCAGGCCGGTAGCAACCGTGGCGAAGAGCAGGATCCAGCTGGTGACAGTCAGCGCCGAAGCCAGTCCCGTCCGATCCAGATCGGTGGTTCCGGCGATCAACCCGTCGATCATCGGGTTGGTCCACAGTGAGACGATGGCGAACAGCAGCGGGATCGCCCACAACCCCCAGCGCAGCCCCCGCCGGGGCACATGCAGGGCAATGGCCAGCATCGCCACCAAGGCGGTGAAGAGCGGGAACAACGTTCCTGCGGTCTTATGCACGTAGGACAGTTGGCCCTTGGCATCCCCATCCATGGAGGCCTGCAGCTTCTGGATGTACTCGGCGTCGAAACCACCCAGCAATTGATCCGGCATCGCCAGCCCACCCGAAAGGTCTTGCATCTGGTTCAACACCAGCAGGTGGTAATACCAGAAGAGTAAAACGACGGCGCCCAGCCCCGCCCACAAGATGAGGTTGCCGTTGCCCTGGGCCTGTTCAGGGGTTCTGCCGGTGGTGGTGTTCGCCAGTGCGCTGCCCGGTCGGGGGGGCTGGGTGCCGGGCTGCAGACGAGACGGGCCGCCCACACCGTTTCCTGCCGCCTGGTCCGGCCGCCTCGCGGACTGGTTCTTGTGGCTACGGGACTTCTTGCGACGCTGTGCGGGCTTCTTGGACATGGCGCCATTATGCCGCTGCGGGGGGCGCGGCAGGAAAACGGCGGCAACCGTAGACTGGGGGGACCATGGATTTTCTCTTCGACGACTTTTCCGAGGCGCGGTCGCGCCTGAGTGCAAACGACGCCGGTGCCCCCGCGCTACCACAGGCTGCCGAACTCCTCGAGGGGCTTAACCCGGAGCAGGAACGCGCGGTGAAACATGCGGGCAGCCCGCTCCTGATCGTGGCCGGCGCCGGCTCCGGTAAGACCCGGGTGCTTTCCCACCGGATCGCCTACCTGCTGGCCACCGGCAGGGCCCGCCCGCATGAGATCTTGGCGATCACGTTCACCAATAAGGCCGCCGCCGAAATGCGTGAACGCATCGGGGCGCTGGTAGGGGAGCCGGCACAGAAGATGTGGATTTCCACGTTCCACTCCTCCTGCGTGAAGATCCTGCGCCGTGAGGCCACCTCGGTGGGACTGAAATCCAACTTCTCCATCTACGATGCTGCCGACTCCTTGCGGCTGATCACCCTGGTCGCCAAGGGGCTGGACCTGGACCCGAAGAAGTTCGCCCCCAAGGCGATGCAGCACCGGATCTCGGCCTTGAAGAACGAGTTGATCGATGACGAGGAAAATGCCTCGACCACGAATATGAACGACCCCTTCGCCGCTGCCGTGTCGGAAGTCTACCGCGGGTACACGCAGCGGCTGCGCCAGGCCAACGCCATGGACTTCGACGACCTGATCGGCCAGGTCGTGAACATTTTCCGTGCCTTCCCCGGTATCGCCGACAACTACCGGCGGCGGTTCCGCCACGTGCTGGTCGACGAATACCAGGACACCAACCACGCCCAGTACTCCCTGGTGCGTGAACTGACCGGCCCCGACGGGCAGAGCCCCGGAGGGGAACTGACGGTTGTCGGGGACTCCGACCAGTCCATCTACGCCTTCCGTGGCGCCGATATCCGCAATATCGTCGAATTCGGCAAGGACTACCCGGATGCCGACACGATCAAACTCGAACAGAACTACAGATCCACCCAAACCATCCTCAACGCAGCCAACGCGGTGATCTCCCTGAATGAGGACCGCCCCGAAAAGAGGCTCTGGACCGCCGAGGGGGAAGGCCCGCAGATCGTGGGCTATGTGGGGGAATCCGAACAGGACGAAGCCCGGTGGATCGCCCAGGAAATCTTGCGGCTCAACGACGAGGAGGGCATCCGTCCCGGAGACGTCGCCGTCTTCTACCGCACCAACGCCCAATCACGGTCGCTGGAGGAACAGCTGATGCGGGTGGACCTGAAATACAAGGTCGTTGGCGGCACCCGGTTCTATGACCGCAAGGAGATCAAGGACGCCCTGGCCTACCTGCGGGTCCTGGCCAACCAGGAAGATGACGTCAACGTCCGACGGGTCCTGAATGTGCCCAAACGCGGTATTGGCGACCGGGCCGAATATGCGGTGGCGGCACTGGGCCAGAAGGAGCGGATCTCCTTCATGGAAGCCCTGCGCCGGGCCGATGAGGCCCCCGGGCTGGCGACCCGCAGCACCAAGGCCGTCGCAGGATTCGTGAAGATCATCGACGATCTGGCAGTGGTGGCCGAAGGGTCGGGGGCGGCAGCCGCCGTGGAGGCCGTGCTCGAACAGACCGGCTACCTGGAGATGCTGCGCAAATCCGAGGACCCGCAGGACGAATCCAGGGTGGAAAACCTGGCCGAACTGGTCGCCGTGGTCAGGGATTACGAACGGGAGAACCCCGAGGGCACGCTCGGGGGCTTCCTGGAGCAGGTCTCGTTGGTGGCCGACGCCGACTCGATCCCCGATGCCCCGGACGACGACGAGGGCGCACAAATGGCCGAACGCGAGGGCATGGTCACCCTGATGACGTTGCACACCGCCAAGGGCCTTGAATTCCCTACGGTCTTCCTCACCGGTATGGAACACGGCATCTTCCCGCACCAACGTTCCATGGCCGATCCGAAGGAACTCGCCGAGGAGCGCCGGCTGGCCTACGTCGGACTGACCCGGGCACGACGCCGGCTCTATGTCACCCGGGCCGAGTACCGCAGCCTGTGGGGCCAGTCCCAGTACAACCCCGCCAGCCAGTTCCTGGAGGAGATCCCCGCCCATCTGCTCGACTGGAAACGTGAGGGGGCGATCCGCTCGGCCCCCGGCGCCTTCGGCAGCCGCGACTTCGCCACGAGCCGGTACGACGGCGGATCGTATTGGGGCTCCGGCAGCGGTGGAGGCGGAGGCCGTCGTTCGGGTGATGCCGAAGCCGGCTCGCTGCATACGGCCCCCACCGCCCGGGCCGCAGGACGGGTGCAACCCCAGAAGGAAGTCATCCAACTCTCGGTGGGGGACAAGGTCTCCCACAGCACGTTCGGCGAAGGCGTTGTCCTGGCCCTGGAGGGGGCGGGGGACAAGACGGTGGCGAAGGTGAAGTTCACCGCCGAGGAGAAGCGTCTGCTGCTGCGTTATGCACCCTTGAGCAAACTCGGCTGATTCGTGCAGGAGCAGCCCACCGGTTTCAGCTGCGGTGGACTCTCAGGAAGCCCTGTGGTCCGGATTCATGCTCGCGGGGTGCCCGCTGCAGGTCTTCGTCCACGATGAATCCCGCGGCCTCCAGCCGGGCCACCAGATCTGCGGGGTCGTGTAGCTGGGCGTAGTCATCGGCGACCAGATCGTAGGCGGCGCGGGTGGACGAAGGGGCGGTGGAAGAGGGCATACTAGCCAAAATACCGCAGGCCGGAATACCAGTCCGCAACGTGAAAACCCCGGAAACTCAACGATCTTTGTCTACGGGGTGTAGAACTGTGCTCTTTCTCACGAAAGCGATACCCTAGGCAAGGCATCATCCGGCTAGGGGCTAAAGTTCCCTGTGGAGCCATCGGGCCAGCACGTGCCGACGCTCCGAGTCAGAAACGACTTCGACGTAGAAGGACACACCCGTGGACCTGTATGAATACCAGGCGCGCGATCTGTTCGAGCAGCACGGTGTCCCCGTGCTTGCCGGCATCGTGGCGTACACCCCTGAAGAAGCCAAGGCTGCCGCTGAGAAAATCGGTGGCGTCGTAGTGGTCAAAGCCCAGGTCAAGGTAGGAGGCCGCGGCAAGGCCGGCGGCGTCAAGGTCGCCAAGACCGCCGACGAGGCGTTCGAATACGCTTCAGCCATCCTTGGGATGGACATCAAGGGCCACACCGTCGACAAGGTCATGATCGCCCAGGGCGCCGACATCGCCGAGGAGTTCTACTTCTCCGTGCTGCTGGACCGGGCCAACCGCAACTACCTGGCCATGTGCTCCGTCGAAGGCGGCGTGGAGATCGAGGTCCTGGCCGTGGAGCGTCCCGACGCCCTGGCCCGGGTTGCCGTTGACCCCTCGGTGGGCATCGATGCCGCCAAGGCCGACGAGATCGTCGCCGAAGCAGGCTTCGCCCCCGAGCTGCGCGCCAACGTTGCCGCAGCGATCCTGAAGCTCTGGGACGTCTTCGTCAAGGAAGATGCCACCCTGGTGGAGGTCAACCCGTTGGTCCGCACCGGAGCCGGCGAGATCATTGCCCTCGATGGCAAGGTCACCCTGGACGACAACGCCTCCGAGGTCCGCCACCCGGAGCACGAAGAGCTCGAGGACAAGGGGGCAGCAGACCCGCTCGAAGCCAAGGCCAAGGCCGCAGGCCTGAACTACGTCAAGCTCGATGGCCAGGTCGGCATCATCGGCAACGGCGCAGGACTGGTCATGTCCACGCTGGACGTCGTCGCCTACGCCGGCGAGAAGCACGCCAACGTCAAGCCCGCCAACTTCCTGGACATCGGCGGTGGCGCCTCGGCCGAGGTCATGGCCGCCGGCCTGGACGTCATCCTCAACGACGAACAGGTCAAGTCCGTGTTCGTCAACGTCTTCGGCGGCATCACCGCGTGTGACGCAGTCGCCAACGGCATCGTCAAGGCGCTGGAAATGCTGGGCGATAAGGCCGCCAAGCCGCTCGTCGTCCGCTTGGATGGCAACAACGTCGAAGAGGGACGCAAGATCCTGGCTGAAGCCAACAACCCGCTCGTGACGCTGGCCACCACCATGGACGAAGGCGCCGATAAGGCCGCCGAACTGGCGAACGCCTAAGGATCAGGGGAAAGAAAACATGTCTATCTTCATCAACAAGGATTCCAAGGTCATCGTCCAGGGCATCACCGGCGGCGAAGGCTCCAAGCACACCGCCCGCATGCTCGCCGCTGGCACCCAGGTCGTTGGCGGCGTGAATGCCCGCAAGGCCGGCACCACCGTCACGCACGGCGAGGTCAGCCTGCCGGTCTATGGCGCCGTCGCCGAAGCCATCGAGGCCACCGGCGCCGACGTTTCGATCGTCTTCGTTCCGCCGAAGTTCACCAAGGACGCCGTCGTGGAGGCCATCGAGGCAGGCATCGGCCTGGTCGTGGTCATCACCGAGGGCGTCCCGGTCCAGGACGCCGCCGAGTTCTGGGCACTGGCCCAGTCCAAGGTCGACGCCAACGGCAACCAGGTCACCCGCATCATCGGCCCGAACTGCCCCGGCATCATCACCCCGGGCGAGGCGCTGGTGGGCATCACCCCGGCGAACATCACCGGCAAGGGCGGTGTGGGCCTGGTTTCCAAGTCCGGCACCCTGACCTACCAGATGATGTACGAACTGCGCGATCTGGGCTTCTCCAGCGCCATCGGCATCGGCGGTGACCCGGTCATCGGCACCACCCACATTGATGCCCTGGCAGCCTTCGAGGCCGACCCGGAGACCAAGGCGATCGTCATGATCGGCGAAATCGGCGGCGACGCCGAGGAACGTGCCGCCGAATACATCAAGGCGAACGTCACCAAACCGGTCGTCGGCTACGTGGCAGGCTTCACCGCGCCTGAGGGCAAGACCATGGGCCACGCAGGCGCCATCGTCTCCGGCTCCTCGGGTACCGCACAGGCCAAGAAGGAAGCACTCGAGGCCGCAGGAGTCCAGGTTGGCAAGACCCCGTCGGAGACGGCGGCCCTGCTGCGCAAGATCTACCCGGAGCATGCCGAGGCCTCCAACCTCTAGGCACTCCACAGGCCCCCAAAGGGCCATGCACGACGACGGCGGTCGCCGGCTTCTTCGCAGAAGTCGGCGGCCGCCGTTCGCATGTCGGCTGACGGCCCGGCTGTCGTGACCGCTCCTGGCCGCAAGCCCACGGATCAGGGCTGGAGGCGGTGGCGTTCCCAGCCGGATCCCGAACGTACATACTGCAACCGCAGGTGGTTGCGATCCGGTTGTCCCTGCCAAAATTCCACGCTCGCCGGAACCAACTGCCAGACCCTCCACACCTCCGGAACCGTTTCGGGCTCCTCCTCCAGCTGCTGCCGGGCCACGGAGAGGGCCCGGGTGAAACCCCCGGGGTCGGTGAGCTGACTGCTCTGCTGGGCGCTCAACGCCACCGTGCGCGCCGCCAGCCCCCGGGCGAGGAAGTCCCGCCGTGCCGCCGGGGCCGGTACCTGGGTCACGGTGCCCCGCACTCGGATACTGCGGATCTGTTCCTTCCAATGGAACGTCAACGCAGCGGCGGGACGGGCACCGAGCTGGACACCCTTGCAGCTCTGCTCCGACCCAGCGAAGGTCCAGGCGCCGTCCTCGGTCACCCCCTTGAGGATCAACACCCGGGCATCGGGGAGCCCCTCGGCATCGACGGTGGACAGGGTCATCGCGTGGGGCTCGGCGACCCCGGCGGCGATGGCTGCTGCGAACCAGTCGACAAAAAGGTCCCGCGGGTGTTCGGGGGCGTTGTCCGGGGTGAACGGGGCAGGGGTTCCGACCAATGATCCGACCGAGGCCAGTAGTTCGGGCAGAGTTCTCATGGTCGAACCCTGTCAGGCGGGGAGCCCGGACCACAAGCAGGTGACGGGCGCCGAGGCAGCGGACGGCCCCGGATAGTTCTAGGCTGGAGAGATACCGTCACCATCGAGTAACCCAGGAGTCCTCAGCATGCGCGCCACCATGATTCATGCAGCCCACGACATCCGCGTGGAGGACCGGCCCGATCCGATCCTCCGGCATCCGACCGATGCCATCGTCACAGTGGCTGCCGCCTGCGTCTGTGGTTCGGACCTGTGGCCCTACCGTGGATTCCGCGAGACCACCGAACCACATCCGATCGGCCACGAGTTCGTGGGCACCGTGACCGAGGTGGGATCCGCCGTCGCCACGCTAAGCGTCGGTGACTTCGTCATCGCCCCGTGGGCCAATAGCTGTGGACAATGCAGCGATTGCCGCAACGGCGTCCAGGTGGCCTGTGCCCACCGGGCGATCTGGGGAGGCCAGGATGAACAGGGCCTCGAGGTCGACGGCGGCCAAGGGGAGGCCGTCAGGGTGCCCAACGCGGACGGGACGCTCGTCGTCGTTCCCGGCGTCGCCGAACCGGATGAAGCCCTACTCAAATCGCTGCTGTCGCTCTCCGACGTCATGGGCACCGGCCACCATGCCGCGCTGGGAGCCCAGGTGGGGCCGGGCCGCAGCGTGGTGGTCGTCGGTGACGGTGCCGTCGGGCTCAGCGGAGTCCTGGCAGCCAGCAGGCTCGGCGCCACCCGCATCATCGCCATGTCCCGCCATGCCGACCGCGCAGAGGTCGCCCGAGCCTTCGGGGCCACCGACATCGTGGCCGAACGGGGCAAGGAGGCAGCCGCAAAGGTCTCCGAACTACTTGGCGGCGTTCTGGCCGATTCGGTCCTGGAATGCGTCGGAACCGCCGAATCAATGGACCAGGCGTTGCGCTGCACCCGCGCTGGCGGCGCGCTGGGGTTCGTGGGCGTTCCGGCAGGAGGCGCCGAACTGCCCATCGGTGTGCTGTTTTCCAAGAACATCACCGTGGCCGGCGGTGCCGCCTCCACCCGGAACTACATTCCCGAACTGCTCAAGGACGTCATGGCCGGCACCATCAACCCCGGATTGGTCTTCGATACGGTCATGCCGCTGGAGGAAGCGGCCGAAGCATACGGAGCCATGGATGAACGCCGGTCGATCAAGGTCATGCTCACCCCCTAACGCGGCCTCCTGTCCTACCCTGATCGCCCGGCGCGCGGTCTCCGGTCTGGTGCCAGGTGGTCGACGGTGCCGGATGCAGCGGGAAGAAGGAGCGGCCCGCACGGGCGTGGCCGCCGGGGACCAGCAGCATGTTGAACTGTGCGTTGAACTGCACGCCGGCTCGACCGGAAGCCGAACCACCCGTGGTGCGAAGCGTCCGCGTCGGCCCGAGGGCGTGGCGGAGGCTCTGGAAATCATCGGTCATCAGGATGTATCCGCGATCGAAGGTATCGATACGGACCGTCCCGTGCCCCAGGACGACGGCGGCGTCGACCCAGTCACCGCTGAAGCGGGGGACTCCACGGTGGATTGCGGGGGCATTGGGGGAGTGGAGGTGCTGCAAGGCCGGCATGGTCTGCCTTTCGGATCGTCCTTGCCCCTGGCGGCTACCGGGGGCCGCTTCGTCATCCGAACCACCCGCAGAACAATCCGTTCTCGGCATTCCTGCCGGTCCCAGTGGGGTTGGTGCATGGCCAGTCGGAGCTGTCCGTCTGCCGTTCCCCGGGGGAGCGGCCGACGGGGCCATATCTCGTGAAGCTGATATCAGCCTAGTCGGGGGACCCGACACTTTGAAGGCAGGCTTCGCTGCCGTTCACCCGCGGCAACATGAAGCAATAAGAATGAGGAGTCAGTCGAGGTCCTGGAGCATCGTTGGATGCGAGGAGCATTCGCTGCCGAATCTGATGCGCGTGCGCAGGTCGTTGGCGCGGTAGGAAACGAACTGGCCGGAGGCGAGCTCGGCATCGATCGCGGACGCCTCGCGTGTGGATTTGCCCGGGATGTAGCTGGTGACTCTCATCCCGCGGGCTTCCACTACGGATTTCATCTGGGCGATCGCTGCCGGTCCGTCATCAGTGGGGCTCGAGATCACCATCATCAGCAATTGCCGTGGGCCGTCGTCGGCTGCGCAGGACTTGGGTGAGAAGGAGGCGCGGTCGTCGGGGGAGAAGGGGCCGCCATCAAGGTAGGTCCATTCCCCGCCGGCTTCGTCGGTGATCTGGGCGATCTCGGTGTAGAAGTCCTCGCGGATGGATGAGGCATCCCGCTGGCCGGAGGCGGCGGTTGATCCTGCGGTGGGGTCCATGGGTTCTCCCAGGGTCGTGGAACAGGCGGTCAGAGCAAGCAGGCACGTCAGACCCAGCGCTGCGGCCACCTGGGTGGAGGTGCTGGAAAACGTCACGGATACTGCTCCTTCGTGGCTGGTGGACGGAATTGTTGTCGGGACTCCGCGGGGGTGGCTCCCTGATGACCTGCCATGAGGAAGCCACGCTGAAAGAGCCTAGCGTGTGGGTGGGTCGCGGTGGGTGAGTGAATACTCGCGCAGCTCCTCTTCGACGGTGCCTTGGACCGATGTTGCGGCATCGCCGACGGCTCGTTGTGCCGAATCGATCGCCTCGTTGCCGCCGCGTTGAAGACCATCGAGGGGAGCATTGCGCGCCCCCTTGAACAGCTCCGAGAAGGCGTTCCCTCCATCCTGGACGGTATCCACCGAGGAGCGGGCCAGACCTTGGCCATCATCGATGATTCCGTTGAAGGTGGTGGAAGCTCCCTTTTCGACGTTCTTTGCCACGTCGGTGTCGCCCAGACCGAAGGGCAGGTGTTCCCGGGCGGTGCGGGTCGCCCCGCTCAGGAGCGACTGCCCGCGGTCGGTCACGGAGTCCAGACCTGATTGGGCGTGGTCGATCCCCGAATTCGCGGTGCCGACCGCTTGGTCCTGGGCCGCATCGAGGCGGGACTTGCCTACGTCGATGAGGACATTGGTGCCCCGCTGGCTGTTGTCGATGAACTTTCCGGGTGCCTCCAGACGGTCCTGCAGCTGCCGTTCCTGCTCTTCGATGATGGTGTCGGTGATGGCCTGGTCCTTGATGTCCAGATTCCGGGTTTCTCCGCTGGTCACCAGCGCGTAGTGATGCAAACTGGTGGTGTCATGGTCCAGATAACCGTGTCCCGTTTCGGTTTCCACCAGCCCCTCGAGGCGACCCTTGGCCAGATCAATCAAATACAGCGGGTCCAAGGGGTTGGTCGGTGCCTGTCCGTCATAGTTGCCGTGACCGCCATGCCCCGTGGTGTTCTTGAGCAGATTGCCGAACTCATCGACGCTTTCCTCCGCGTCGAGAACCTGGGCGCCGAAGACGTCGTCGGTGGGGGAGATACGCGGGACGTCGCCGAACTGGGAAGAGAAAATACCGCCGGGGGCCACCAGATCCCCGACCGCCTGCGAGGCATAGACGGCGGGGCGTCCGTTATCAGCATCCTTGACGTGTAGATCCTCGGCGCTGTCCGCCACGTTCGGGTCCAGCCCTGCCGAACCGTAGAAGTAGACCGAATCGACGTCGAACTCCGTTTGGGTCAGGGCGTAGCCGGCCATCGTGGTGCCATAGGAGTGGGCGCCGACGTTGACCCGGGGAAGGCTGCCCCCGTCCTGGGCCCGGGTCAGATGCAGGCCGTCGAGCTGTGTGGCGAGTTCCCGGCCGCCGACTTGGGCCTTGTCGGTGTAGTTCACCTCGGTGGATCCGGGGAACCCGCCCGGGGAGTCGTAGCCGATCCAGGCGACGACGGCGTGCGATCCAACCGTGTATTCCCCCTGTTCGTCCCAGAGGGCCTGAGCGTTGTTGGTTTCCCCCACCATGCCCTGGGTCTTGCTGGTGATGCCCGAGGCGTTGAGGGTCACCGACGACGCTTCGTCGATCTCGCCGATGGAGACTCCGGCCAGTGGCTTGTTCGTCGAGGGATCGAAACTGATCAGATGCCGGTCGACGTCCTCGGTGGACGGGGACTTGAGCGATGACGCAATCGCCTCGTAGGCCTGGTCCTGCTCTGCGGTGGTCGGGAAACGCCCCGAGCGCATGATGTGCAGGACCTCTTCGTTCGCCGTGGCACGTTGGGCATAGCGCACGCCCTCGGTGTTCCCGACAATGATCGGCAGGGAAGCGGCCATGGCCGCTTGCTGGGCCGGACTCAGGCCGTTCCAGAACTCCACCTGTTCCCGGGCCGGCATCGATTTCCGGGGCCCATACACCGCCGCTTCGGGATAATCCTCGGCGAAGGCCTTGATGTGTTGTGGCGTCATCTTGGCCAGGTAGGCGTAGTAGGCGCGGATTTGGGCGACGCTGGAGTTCTGCCTGGAGGCATCGCGGCGCAACCGTTCGGCGTCGTTGCTCACCAGGTCCAGGATGCCGGGGGCGTAGTGCGAGGTCACATCGGTCGTCACCCGGCCGACGGCCTTCAGATCCGAGACGCACTTTTCCCGCGCCGTGGTGTAATCGGTGGCCAGTCCTTTGGCACGGGTCACGAGGGCAGCGTGTACGCGGTGGCCGAGCAGTTCCCCGCCCATCGTGGGGCCGGCGGGGGAACCGGAGGACGAGCTGGAGCCAGCGTAGAGTGCCTTGGCATCGGAGATGTCGCCGACCAGTGTGTTGTGCTTGGTTTTCAGATCGCCGGCCGTGGAGGCAAAGTCCTGCAGGGCCTTCTTCACCGACGTGCCGCTGTCCACGAGGTCCTCGGCGGAGTTCTTCGGCTTGTTCATGGCCGTCAGGACCTGCTGCTGGGCGGGGGCCTCGTAGATCCCCGAGAGCCCCTTCCACGCCGAGTCCATATCGGCGATGTGCCCCGTGAACGTGTTGATCCTGGTCTTGATGGTCGCGGCCTCGGCCGTCAGGGTGGCTTCGTCGGGCAGGTTTTTCGTCGCGCTGACATCGATGGGCGTCCAGTACATGCTCAGACCGTCCGTTCGCGGGTGCCGAAGTTGAACATGTTCGCCGGAACCTTGGTGTCAGCGGGCGGGCCCTGAACCGGAATGGAGGCTGCCCGGGCCTGGGCTCGATCGCGCATATCCTCGTCGGCGTCCTGGAAGGCCCTGACGGATTCCCCGGTTCCCTGGACGGCGTTGTTCCCGCGCGTCATGATGTCAGTCATGTCGTTGACGAGGGTGTCCCGGCGCAGGGCCGACAACGCCGAGACGATGTCAGCACACTCGCCGGGCAGGGAGGCCTCGACGGCTTCCAACGCGGTGGCCACGTCGTCCTTGGCGCCTTCGGTCTCGGAGAGCGACGAATCGGTCGTATCAAGGACCTTCCGCACGGCGGGGACATCGATCTTCCACGTCATGCCGTCTCCTCTCCATCGTCCTTCTGGTTCTTCTTCCAGATTCAGGCTAGAAGGAAAAACAGAACGGGGCGATGGGGAGAACTACCCATGCAGGTGGGGCAGCCCGGGGGCCGGGCCCGAGGTGGAGCCTATTCGACCAGCAGGTCCCTGATGTCCTGGGCGGTCATCGCCGAGCCGAAGCCCTCACCGGCATCCATGACCGAGGAGATCAGCTGCCGTTTGGCATCCTGCAAGGCCACGACCTTCTCCTCGATCGTGTCCTTGGCGACCATCCGGTAGACCATGACGTTGCGGGTCTGCCCGATGCGGTGCACCCGGTCCACCGCCTGGGATTCGGCGGCGGGGTTCCACCAGGGGTCCAACAGGAAGCAGTAGTCGGCCTCGGTGAGGTTCAGCCCGAAGCCACCGGCCTTCAGCGAGATCAAGAACACCGGGGCCCTCCCGGATTTGAACTCGTCGATGACGTCCGCGCGCCGACGGGTGGACCCGTCGAGATAGGCGTATTCGACGCCTTCGTCGTCGAGCCGGGAGGCCGCCTTCTTCAGGAAGGAGGTGAACTGGCTGAACACCAGGGCCCGGTGGCCCTCGGCGAGGACGTCGGCCAACTGTACGAAGAGGACATCCAACTTGGCCGACGGGACGCCGTCGTACTCCGGATCCACCAGCGAGGCGTCCAACGACAGCATGCGCAGCAGGGTCAGGGACTGGAAGATGGTGAAACGGTTCTTATCCATGTCCTCCACCAGGCGCAGGATCTTCTGCCGTTCGCGCTGCAGGTGGGTGTCGTAGATCTTGCGGTGCTTCGGCGCCAACTCGACGTTGAGGACCTGCTCCTGCTTGGGCGGCAGGTCGGTGGCCACGGCGTCCTTGGTGCGCCTGAGCATGAACGGGCGGATCCGGCGACGTAACCGGGCCAACGGCTCGTCCAGGCCCTGCTTCTCGATGGGCCGCTGATAGTTCTCCGCGTAGCGCAGCGCCGAAGGGAACAGCCCGGGGGAGACGATGGCGAAGATCGACCACAGTTCCATCAGGTTGTTTTCCATCGGGGTACCGGTGATCGCCAGTTTGAAGGCGGCGTTGAGATCGCGGGCCGCATGGTGGGCCTTGGTCGCCTTGTTCTTCACGAACTGGGCCTCGTCCAGGATCAGTCCGGCCCAGGTTTGGGCTTGGTAGGCCTCGGCGTCGAGACGGAAGAGCGTATAGGAGGTCACCACGACGTCGTGTTCGGCAGCGATCGCTGCCAGCGGGCGGGCGGCCCGCCCCTGGGTGTCGGCGATGGCTGCCACCCGCAGGTCGGGGGCGAAACGTGCCGCCTCATCGGACCAGTTGGCCACCACGGAGGTCGGGGCGACCACCAGGAACGGCCCGGGAACTTTGGCGGTGCCGCTAGCCGCGGCCCACTGGTCCTTGGCATGCAGGATCAAGGCCAGGGCCTGCACGGTTTTGCCCAGGCCCATATCGTCGGCCAGGACGCCGCCGAGATTATTGCGCCAGAGCATGGCCAGCCATTCGAAGCCCTCCCGCTGGTACGGGCGGAACGTCGCCTTGAGTCCGGTGGGCAGTGCCGGGGATTCGGCCTCGGCGACGTCCAACAGCGAGTTCACCCCGGCATACCAGGAATCGGGGCCTTCGGTGACGGTGGCGAGCTCCTCGAGTTCCTCCCAAAGGGAGGCCTGGTAGCGGGTGATCTGCAGGTCGGAGTTCTTATCGTTGAGGGTCCCGGCCTCGGCCACGAGGTCGCGCAGCCTATCGAAGAGCTGGTGCTCGAGTGAGAAGTAGGTCTTATCGGGCATGAGCATGCGGCTCTGCCCGCGGGAGAGGGCCCGCAGGACGTCGGCGAACGGAATACGGTGCTCCCCGACGGCGATCACCAGACCGAGGTCGAACCAGTCACGTTTCTCCGATTCGACGGTGGTCACCGTCAGCTCGGGGGATTCGGTGAGTTCACGGTAGGCCGGTGGGTGGCCGGTGGTACGGACCTCGAGGCCATCGACCTGTTCCAGCAGCGGCAGTGACCTGCGCACGAAGTCCACGGTGTCCAAACCGCGCAGGGTGCGGGGAACCAGGGCGCGCCCGGCCAGGGTGGGGGAGTCCTGAACTGCCTGCAGGGCGGCGTCCTCGAGTGCCGATTCGGCCTCGACATCGCGCAGATCGGCATCGACCGGGCCGTGCCCGTAGTCGAAGTCCCAGGCGATCTCCGCGGTATCCCCGCCGGGGTAGGTCACCTCGAGGATGAGTTTGGGCGGCAGGATCCCCGGCAGTTCCACCGAATCGTCGGCAGCGTTGATGGCCAGCCGGCGGCCCAGACGCGGGTAGACCGAAGCCATGAAGTCATCGACGTCAGCTGCGGGAACGACGACGGTTTCGGGCTGGTGCAGCAGGGCCACCTCGGCAGGATCGAGCCTGCGGGCGGTGGGCGCCAGGACGATCAGCTCGGCGTCCTCACGGGCCGCGTAGACACCGTGATTGCCGATGGCCCCCACGGGCGTCTCGGGGGAGAGCTCCAATTCCTCCCCGTCGAGACTGAGCAGGGGAGTCAGGCCCAAGGCCCCGTCGTCGTCCTCCGGGTGTCCCGCCGTGAGCGATACGGAAGCAGTTTCAGCCAGCCGGATGGTGGTGGCCGAGCGCGGCCCAATGAGCCGAATCCCGAGGGCTTCGGTTTCGTGCAGCAGCGACCAGAGCAGCGGGGAGGAGAACTCGTCCAGATAGAGCCAGTCGTTGTCCTCACCAAAATACAGTTGCCCATTGGCACGGTAGAGCGGGACGAACTGGCAGAACCAGCGGTGCTGTTCCTCATCCAGGTTCAGCCCGTAGGTTTTGAAGCTGATGGTATTCCAGCGCAGGTTCCCACGGACCCAGCGGCCGTTGCCCGAACGGACCATGGGGCGCACGCCCAGACGCCACCGGTGCCCCGAACTGTTCTGGTGCCCGACGCCGGAACCGGGGGCCCACTGCCGGTGGGCGACCTGGGTGGTGTCCTGGAGTTCGAACTGCAGGGCCAAGGGCTGCAGATGGTTGCGTTCGGACCCACCCCGGGCGCGGGCCCCGGCACGGGCCGGTGTGGAGCCACCACGGCCGCCGGCACCGATCAACGAATTCAGGGTGTCCTGCCAGGCGGGGACCTTCGCCGGGGCTGCGGTGTTCTCGAAGAACACGCGTTGGGCCCGCAGATGCAAGGTATTCGAGTAGATCAGCAGTGCGGCAGCATGTTTGCAATGGGTTCCGACCGGGCAGCTGCACCAGGTGTCACCGACCGTCCAGACACCCTTGCGGTCCACGAGCGTCACCGTGGTGTTGTACGGCTCGTCTTCGGTCCCGACCACCCGGGCGGTCAGCTGAGGGTCACCGGCGGTGAACTCCAGTCCCAGAACGTGCTCCGCGTTGGCGTACCCCTTCCCCCGGGTGAACGCCGCACCACCGACCACGCGGAGGATTTCGCGGGCGTCGACGAGGGGAAAATCGGATTCTGCCATCCTCCTATCGTTTCACGTCTGGGCCCCTGCCGACGAACCAGGATGCCCGGTCGCCGGCTGTCGCCGTAGGGTGTGCTCATGAACTCCTCCCCGGCGATGCAGACACCGCCCCGTGAGCTGGAGATCGACACGGTCGCCCAGTTCGATGCCCGCACGAAAATCAGTGGGGCCCCGATGTCCGGATGGCACTGCCAATCATTGGATCTACGGGATCGTGGACGGGCGTTGGAGCGTGCCGACGTCTCCGGGGCCGTCTTCCTCGGTTGCGACCTGCCGCCCGGCTCCATCCCCGCTCTGCGCGGCCGGGGCGCACTGATCTTCCCCGACCTGCCGGGACTGCCGTTCGATCCCTACCGTGGCGGGCTCTATCGGGCGCAGGACCTCTATGCCGGGCTCGGGGAGAACGCCTACGAGGACACCCCCGACGCACGCATCTACGCCTGGAGCAGGTCCCGGGGCGCCGGACGGGGCGGCCTGAACATGGCCCTGGCCACCACATTGCACGACCATGCCATCGGTACGGCCCTGGAACTGCTGCTGAGACCCGAGCACGACGGCGATGCAGCGGGGCTGATTCCAGGTCGCGGGGTGGTCGGGGTGATGGGTGGACACGCTGCCGAACGCGGTACTCAGGCGTTCAGCGACGCAGCCTCTCTGGGGCGCAGCCTCGCCCGGGCAGGGTTCACCGTCGCCACCGGGGGCGGCCCCGGAGCCATGGAAGCAGCCAACCTGGGCGCCTACCTCTGCGCGGAGGAGGAGGGCGTCCTGGAGGAAGCCATCGAGCGGCTCGCCGTCGCGCCGTCGTTCCGTCCCTCGATCTCGCAGTGGGCGCGGGCCGCGCTCGCCGTCATCGAAGAGTATCCGGGCGGAACACCGACCGTGGGGATTCCGACCTGGTTCTACGGGCATGAACCGCCCAACCTGTTCGCCACCCATATCGCGAAGTTCTTTGCCAACTCCATTCGTGAAGATGTGCTGCTCAAGGCCTGCACGGGAGGGCTGGTCGTCCTGCCCGGGTCCGCAGGAACCGTGCAGGAGATCTTCCAGGATGCCTGCGAGAACTACTACGGCACCGCCAGAACCCAAACCCCGATGATCCTGGTGGGCCGCCATCATTGGACCCGGGAGCTCCCTGCCTGGTAGCTGTTGGAATCGTTGGCCGCCGGACGGGAGATGGCAGCAGCCATTCATTTGGTCGAATCCCCCGAGTTGGCGGTGGGCATCCTCACCGGAGACTGAACCGCTGGCCGAATGCGGTCCAGGACCGTCGAACCCCTTCGCGCAGCGCCCGGCGACATCCAGAGGATCTGCAGCTGCGCTGGGTAGGCTGGGCCTATGGACTCGAACCCCTATCTGGTGACCCGGCAACGCCTGGTCCAGGCGCCTCCCGGCGCCATCTTCGAACTACTCGCCGACCCGTCGAAGCATCCGCTCATCGACGGTTCCGGCACGGTGAAAAATTCTCGCCAGGACGAACCCCAACGCCTGTCCCTGGGCGCCGAGTTCGGGATGGATATGCGGTTGGGTGTGGGGTACCGGATCCAGAACACGGTGGTGGAGTTCGAGGAGAACCGGCTGATCGCCTGGCGGCACTTCAACGGCCATCGCTGGCGTTATGAACTGATCCCCGCTCCACGGGGGACGCTGGTCCGTGAAACCTGGGACGCCTCACGGCTGAAACGGCAATGGCCGCTGAAGGTCATGGGGTTCACCCGGAGCACCCCAGCCAATATTGAGCGCACCCTGGACCGGTTGGCCGACTACTTCGACCCCAATACGCCGCGCCCCACGGAGCCGTCACCACCACGATCCTCGAAGCGTCAACCCCAGCCCAAAACCCTGACCCCTGCCCAGCAGGAGAAGGAAGCGGCCAAGAAGCAGGCTCGTGCGGCGAAGGCAGTCCAGCAGGACGAGGAAGCCATTGCGGCCCAAGCAGCCAAGGCAGAACGATTGGCGCTGGCCCAGGAAGCGAGCACGGCTCGTCGTGCGGCCAGGGCCGAACGCAGCGCCCGGGCCAAGGAGGCCCGCACCCTGAAGGAAGCCGAGAAAATCGAGCAGGCAGCGCTCGCCGAACGCGCCCGGGCCGAGAAGGTCGCAGAAAGCGAGCGGGCGCAGGCACTCAAGGCCGAACAGGCGGCGCAGGAGGAAAAGGCCAAGGCGGAGAAAGCTGCCGAAATCGAGCGGGCCCAGGCAGAAAAGCTTGCCGAGGCCGAACGGGTCAAAGCGGAGAAGCTGGCTCAGGAAGAGCGCGAACGCCGGGCGAAGGTTGCCCGCGCCGAGCAGGCCCAGACGGCCAAGGCGAGCAAGCAGGAACCGCAGGTTCACGTCGAGCCCTTGCCGCCGATCGGCGCGACGGCCCGGCCCTTGAAGAAGGCGCCGACCCGTCCCGCCCGCGAGGTGATTGCCGCAGCGAAGGCAGGTCGACGTGACACGCCAGCCCCCGAGCCGGAGCCCGAAGCCATCGTGCCGGAACCGACTCCACCGGCGGTGCAAGAGCGCCGACCGACGGCAGCAGCCCGACGGATGCGCCGCGCCAGCTGACATGATCTGCGGACCGTCGACGTGGACGGGCCCGGAACCTATCCGATATTGCCGCCGAAGAGCAGGCCCAGAGCATAGGTGACCCCTGCCGCTCCGAGGCCGATCGCCAATTGTCTGAACCCGCGTTTGGCTGGTGAGGCGCCGGAGAGCAGCCCGACGACACCGCCGGTCAGCATCAGAGCCACCCCCACCAGGACCAAGGCCAAGAGCAGGGCCGGTAGCCCGCCCATGCCGAAGAGGTAGGGCAGGATCGGGATCAAGGCACCGGAGGCGAAGAAGCAAAAGCTGGAGGCGGCAGCACCGATAGCCGATCCGAGGGCTTCGTGTTCGTCACCGGCGGTCTCGGGTACCTCGGGCTGCAGCGATAAGGACGGGTCGCAATCGCAGCTGAAAGTTCCCAGCCGTTCGGCGGCCCGGTGCTCGGCGGCTTCCCGGCTCATCCCGCGGGCCCGATAGACCAGAACCAATTCGTTGGCCTGCAGGTCCAGATCCGGGGCGGCGATGAGTGTGACCTGGGTTGGCTGGGAAGCGGTGAGTAGTTCGCGCTGTGACCGGACGGAGACGTATTCGCCAGCGGCCATCGACAGGGCGCCGGCGAGCAGGCCGGCAACACCGGCAAAGAGGACGAGGGCGCTGGACACCCCGGCAGCGCCGATGCCCATCACCAGGGCCAGGTTGGAGACCAGCCCGTCGTTGGCACCGAAGACGGCTGCCCGAAAGTTTCCCGAAAGTCGGTTGCGGCCGCGGACCGCAAGACCACGGACGACTTCCTCATGCACCAGCTCATCGGCGGCCATCTGGGCGGTGGCGTCGGCATCATTGTCGTAGGGGGAGGACCCTTCGGCTCGTTGGGCCAGCGCCAGCACGAAGACCGAACCAAAGTTTCGGGCCATGAAACGCAACATGACGCGGCTGAAGGAGGGCCGTGCCGTCTTCCGGGCGTGTTCGCCCAAAAGGGTGGCCCAATGTTCCTCGTGGCGGGCTTCGGCACGGGCCAGGCCCAAGAGGATTTGGCGTTCCTCGCCGTCACGGCGTTTGGCCAGGGTCAGATAGATGGAGCCTTCAACACGTTCATCGGCCAAGTATTTGCGCCAGCGCCTGATCTCGGCGGGCGTGGGCTCCCGACGCGGGGACTGCGCACGGAGCGGGTCGGCGTCGGGGGAGGGGGCATCCGGTGCCATCGGGGGTCCTTTAATCGGGTCGTTGTCCCCGCACGGGGGCGGGGGTGACGGTCAAAGGTTGGTGGGGTACAACAAACCTCGGACCGCCATCAGCGGGCCGAAGGTCTCGTTCGCCCGGCGTCGAAGCCGGGTGGATTGCCGGACCGCCTGGTCGGCGATCAGTATGTCGACAGATCCTCTTCCGCCCGTGCCGGATCAGTGATCCGGCTCGGGCGGGGTGTGGAACTACTCCCCTTCAGCCGACCAGCATACCCGAGGGAGCCTCGGCGTGGTCGCGAACGGGCAGACGCTCAAGGAAGAATACCTGAGCTTCTCCGTCGGGGCGGTGTGCCCGGGGGATGCGCACGGTCAGTGCGCAGGAATCGGATTCCCAGACCGGTCGACCGGCCGTGTTGGCCAGCGCATAGTCGAGATCCTGAGGGTGGGGCGCGATGAAGCGTTCCCATTGACCGTCTACGTTGAGGCAGACGGTGCCTAGCATCGAATCGAAAATTGGAAGGACGGAGACGCTTTGCGCCACGGATTTCCTCTCGTGCGTTCTTACCCAACACGTTGTCGTGCGGGCCGCTTCCTCATCCGAACCACCCACGAACCTGGGGTTGGTGCGCGGGTAGTCGGAGCTGTTGCCCGCGTCTCATGAAGCTTTTTTCCAGCCTAACGCGATTGCCGAGGCAACCCAAGCTGTGTTCTACGTCATCCCCACTGCATCCCAATGCTGGCACGGCTAGATTCGTTTCGACTCATGGGGCCAAAAAGGGGGTTTCGGCAGGGGTTCGACCATCAAAGCGCCGTGCCGCCATGGCCTCTTTCCTCGCCCGGCCGGCCGGCCGGCCTGCCCTGACCGGGGACCCTGGGGGAGCAGCCGGTGCGGAGTTCCCCGGATTCGAACGCAAAACCCCGCCGTCGCGCCGGGAACGATGGGCGACGGCGGGGTTTTGTGGTCCTCTACTGGTCGGTGGAAACGCCTTCCATATCGACCCGTCCGGAGACGCGATCCGACCAGTGCTTCGTCACCTCGGTGCGGGTCGGCGCCGAGAGCAGGCTGAACAGGACATAGACCACGAGTGAGGCACCGAGACCGAAGTAGATCGGCTCGTTGGCGTAGACGCCGGCGAACTTTTCGGTGGAGAGGACTTCGAGGGTGATCATGGTCGTCAGGGTGACCAACGTGCCTGCCGCCATGGACAGGGCAGCACCGGTACCGTTGCCCCGCTTCCAGAGCAGACCGCCCAGGATCGACACCAGCAACCCGCCGACCAGGATGTCGTAGGCAATGGTCAGGGCGGCGACGACATCGTTGACGAGGATCGCCAGGATGATGGACACGGCGCC
The DNA here is from genome assembly GCF_900163545.1 of Arthrobacter rhombi. Lineage (GTDB taxonomy): Bacteria > Actinomycetota > Actinomycetes > Actinomycetales > Micrococcaceae > Arthrobacter_H > Arthrobacter_H rhombi_A. The sequence continues at coordinate 13,888 of NZ_FUHW01000019.1, read as the reverse complement.
GAGCCCCAAGACCCAGTAGCGGTTGGCGGCGATGTCGTGTTCGGGGTTGCGGCCGGTGTTGACCTCGATCTTCTTGCCGAACCAGCCGGCGACAAAGGGGGTGACGTCGTTGCGGGCCACCGTGGCTGCGGCAATCAGCGCACCGGAAGCGGTGGACATCATGGCGGCGACGGCGGCGGCCAGGACGATGCCGCCGACGGCCACCGGCAGCAGGGTCATGGCGACCTCCGCGTAGACCACGTCCTTGCCCAAGGCCTCGATGTCGATGCCGGGCAGCGCGACGCGGGCCGACATGCCGATGATGGCTCCGGCGATGCCGTAGATGACGCAGTAGATGCCGGCGGTGGCGCCGCCCCAGCGGGCCACCTTCGGGGTGCGGGCGGTGAACACGCGCTGCCAGATGTCCTGCCCGATCAGCAGGCCCAGCGTGTAGACGACGAAGTAGGTGATGATGGTCTGCGCCCCGATGCCGCCCCAACTGAAGAAGGCCTCGCGGGCGCGTTCGGGGATGCCGGCCGAGATGCCGTTGAAGCCGCCGGCCGCCGACAGGGCGAAAGGCAGCATGAGGGCGAAGACGCCGATGGTCTTGATGACGAACTGGACCTGGTCGGCCAGGGTGATGGACCACATGCCGCCGATGGTGGAGTAGATCAAGACGATGGCCCCGCCAACGGCGATGGCGATCCAGCGCTCCCATTCGAAGAGGACGACGAAGATCGTCGCGTAGGCGCCGGTGGAGGTGGCGCAGAGCATCAAGGTATACGCCAGCATGACTACCGCCGAGGCGTTCGTGGCCTGCTTGGAGCCGTAGCGCAGCGTCAGCATCTGCGAGACGGTGAAAATCTTCAGTCGTTGCAGGCGCGGGGCGAAGAGCATGCTCAGTAGCAGCACCCCGATGCCGATGGCGATCACCAGCCACGCGCCGGAGAGCCCGAATTCGTACCCCAGGCCCACACCGCCGACCGTGGACGCACCGCCGAGGACGACGGCGGCCATGGTTCCGGTGTAGAGGAAGGGGCCGAGTCGTCGGCCCGCGACCAGATAGTCGCTGCTGTTCTTGGTGCGGGACTTGCCCCACCAGCCGAACGCGAGCATCGCGATCAGGTACGCGATCACAATCGCGATATTGATGATGTCCATGAGGAACCTCTGGTCGAAAAGGGAAGGAAGATGACAATCAGGTGATGTTTACAGGTAAACATCTGTTGCCTACTAAGCTAAAGTGATCTGGCTAACAGGTCAATTGGCCTATGCTGTGTGACGTCATGCAGGACAGATATCCAATGCGAAGACCCGGAGTACACCGCCCATGAAGGCTTTGCCCGTCGAGCCCAGCAACGCCCCGATTGCGATCGGTTCGAAGATCCGGGCCGCGCGTCACGTCCAGCGTATGACCATCGAGCAGGTGGCCGAGTCAACCGGGCTGACCAAAGGTTTCCTGTCCCGGGTCGAGCGCGACCTCACCTCACCCTCGGTGGCCTCGTTGGTCACCTTATGCCAGGTCCTGTCGGTGTCGGTGGGGGAGCTGTTCGCCCAACCAGAAACCCATGTGGTCCGCTTCGACGATGCCCCGCGCATCTCCTTGGGTGGTCACGGCATTATCGAACGTCTGGTGACCAGCCGCTCGGAGAAGCGGCTGCAGGTGATCCGGGCCGTCATCGAACCCCGCGGGCAAGGCGAGGACGAACTGTATTCGGTGGACTGCGAGGTCGAGGTCCTGCATGTGGTGTCGGGACGTTTCATCATCATCTTCGCCAACGAACGATTCGAACTCGAGGGCGGTGATTCGGTGACGTTCCCCGGCCGTGAACCGCATTCATGGATCAACCCCACCGATGAGGAAGCAGTGGTCCTGTGGACGCTGGTCCCCGCTGCATCACGGTAGCGGTATTCGGCCGATATGGACCCGCGGTCTGAGCCGCGGATTCGGTTCGGCCCCACGCAAAACCTCGCGGGTCAGTGGCGCGATTTCCCCCTGTCCCAACAGGAGGAAACTGCGCCAATGACGCACCGCTGAGCTCTCGGTCCAGCGGAAATACGGTTGCGGCATGATGCCGCAGGCATCCCGGATGACCGGGCAGATGATCTTCCGCCATGGCTGGCCGGCCGCCCGGGAGGGGCGATCTTGCCCCCGGAGAAGGGGTACCTGCTGGCGTCCACGTGTCGAGGGCCTTCGTGTTCGAACGCTACGCCTGCCGCGGCCAACGGCGCGGGCCGCGATCATCACGGCATGGATCGATGGGCTGGTTCGGGGCCGCGCGCCTTGACTGTGCCATAAGCCACAAATAGCATAAGGGACAACGAAAGTATCTTATTAGGCAACCGTGGGCGAGGTCGTTCAGGTGGCCCATCGAGAAGGAGAACCATGGAAGAGATCCGCGTCGAGGCCAACGGAAAAATCGGTCCCATTGATTCCTCGAAGATTCCGCGCTTTGCCGGCCCGGCCACCTATGCGCGGCTGCCACGACTGGACCAGGCTCCCGATGCCGGCATCAAGGTGGTCGGCGTCCCCTTCGATGCCGGAGTTTCCTACCGGCCCGGGGCCCGTTTCGGTTCCAACCACGTCCGTGAATCCTCCCGCCTGCTGCGCCCCTATAACCCGGCCATGGACCTCTCTCCTTTCGAGGCAGTGCAGGTCGCGGATGCCGGCGATATGGCCGTGAACCCCTTTAATATCAACGACGCCATCGAAACCATTCAGCAGAACGCCCTGGACCTGACCTCCGACGGCTCGTCGCTGATGACCATCGGCGGGGACCACACCATCGCCTTGCCACTCCTGCGTGCCGCTTCGGAGCGGGCGGGGGAGCCGGTGGCGATGCTCCACTTTGATGCGCACCTGGACACGTGGGACACCTACTTCGGCGCCGAATACACCCACGGCACCCCGTTCCGTCGGGCCGTTGAGGAAGGCATCCTCGATACCGAGGCGATCTCCCATGTGGGAACCCGTGGACCGCTGTACGGTAAGAAGGACCTCGAGGATGACCAGCGCTTCGGTTTCGGCATCGTGACCTCCTCCGACGTCTACTATCAGGGGGTGCGCGAAATCGTCGATAAGCTGCGCGACCGCATCGGTAACCGCCCGTTGTACATCTCGGTGGATATCGACGTGCTGGACCCAGCGCATGCCCCCGGCACCGGAACCCCCGAGGCCGGCGGTATCACGAGCCGCGAACTCTTGGAGATCCTGCGCGGGATGCGCGGGATGAACCTGGTCGGAGCGGACCTCGTGGAGGTTTCCCCGGCCTATGACCACGCCGAAATGACCGGCATTGCGGCCTCACACGTCGCCTACGACCTCGTCTCGCTGATGGCGGATAAACGAGCCACCGACCAGAAGGACTCCTAAGTGCCCGACTCCTTGCAGAACACCCCGGAAACCTCCGGGAACACCGCCCCGCGCAATGGTGGCGACCTGGCGATCGAGACCCTCAGCGGGCTCGGCGCCCGGACGGTCTTCGGGATTCCGGGGCAGCACGCCTTGGGCCTGTTCGATGCCCTCTCCCGTTCACCACTGGAATTCGTCTCCTCCCGCGTGGAGAACAACTCGGCCTTCGCGGCCGACGGCTACGCCCGGGCGACCGGCGAAGTAGGCGTTCTGTTCCTGTCCACCGGGCCCGGGGCACTCACCTCGTTGGCCGGCCTGCAGGAGGCCTACGCAACGGGCGTACCGATGGTCGTCATCGCCAGCCAGATCCCCTTGGACGGGCTCGGCGCCCGGCGCAAGGGGATGCTCCACCAGCTCGATGACCAGAAGGCCTCGGCAGCGAACGTCACCAAATCCCAGCGCACCGTGCACCATGCCTCGGGAATTCCCTCGGCCATCCAGGACGCCTGGTCCGATGCCATCACCGTGCCACAGGGGCCGGTCTGGGTCGAGGTCCCGCAGGACGTCCTGCTCTCCGAGGTCTTCGTCCCCCCGGTCGTCGATGCGCTCGCCGAAGCCTACGAGCACCCGCCGCGCGTGGAACTCATCGAGGAGGCGGTCCGCTGGCTGGGCCAGGCCCGCCGCCCGGCCATCGTTGCCGGTGGCGGTGTCCGCCGGGCAGGGGCCCAGGCCGAGCTGCTGCGCGTGGCAGAACAGCTCCGCGCCCCGGTGATCTCCTCGCCCGGGGGCAACGGAGCCTTCCCCTGGAAGCACCCGTTGAGCCTGCAATCGTGGATCGAGGACCGGCACACCACCGAGATCCTCGAAGATGCCGACGTGCTCATCGTCATCGGCTCCTCCCTGGGCGAAGTCACCTCCAACTACTTCACCCTGGCCCCGCGTGGACGCCTGATCCAGATTGATGCCGAACCGCGGGTGCTGGAATCCAACAGCCCGGCGCTCGGCATCCGTGCCGACGCGAAAACCGCCCTGCAGTTCCTCTCGGACGCTCTGGAGGAGCAGCGCACCGCGGAAGGCGGGCAACAGGGCGAATCTGTTGACTGGCACGGGAAGACCCCCGAGCAGGTGGTCGCCGACACCCTGGACCTGGTGAGAGCGCGTCTGGACGCCCAGGACCTGGGGATGGAACGAAAGTTCATGGACGATATCCGTGCCGCGGTCCCGTCGTCGATGCAGACCTTCTGGGATATGACGATTGCCGCCTACTGGGGGTGGAGTTGCTGGGATGCCCGCGAGGGCGAGTTCCATTCGGCTCAGGGGGCCGGCGGCCTCGGCTATGGCTACCCGGCGGCCATCGGTGGGGCCGTGGGCCTGGCCGTGGACGGCAAAACCGGGATCGACGGACGCGTGCTAGCGGTCTCCGGTGACGGTTCGGCCATGTATTCGATCGCCGAGCTGGCCACCGCCAAACAGCACAACACCGCGGTGACCTGGCTGATTGTCGACGACGGCGGCTACGGGATCCTGCGTGAATACATGGAAGGTGCGTTCGGCCAGGCGACGGCCACCGAACTATCCCGCCCGGATTTTGTCGCCCTGGCCGAATCCTTCGGCATCCCGGCACGCGCCGTGGCCCCCGAAGACGTCCGGCAGGCCTTGGAGGAATCCTTTGCCGCCGAGGGCCCGAACGTGGTCGTGGTCCAGACTTTGTTGAAGATGTTCGCCCCGACCCACCTGGACTAAGGCTCGGGTGTGGTGTGGGCGCGGTCATGACCGATGTCACTGTCCCGTGAACGGCGATCCACCTACCGTGGTGGAAGAACCGACGAGGGAAACAGGACATGAAAACCCGCCCGATGAGCACCGATCTGACCGACACCAGAAGCGACGGCGGCGGTAGCCTGGCCCCCGTGCCCGGTTACCGCCGCCTCGGCCATCCCCGCGTCTCCGGGTCCCTGGTCGGCGCGCTGGGCGGCTGCGCCTTCATTTTCTTCAACACCGAGGCCCTACCCGGACCCTGGACCGCCGCCCTGCGGCTCCTGGGGTTGGCCGCGCTCGGACTGTGGATCTGGGCGGTGCTCCTGCGACCCCGGCCGCTCCCACCCCATCCGCGGCCGGACCGGACCGGCGGGATCGTCTACGTCGGCGGCGTGCTGGGCATGTTGGCGATCATGTTCATCGGGATGCGGTGGCTGGAATCCACCGGACATGAAGAGCTTCAACCGGCGGTGATTGCGCTGGCGGTGGGCGCACACTTCCTGCCCTATGCCCGGGCCTTCGCCGCACCGGTCTTCCTCTGGCTCGGGGCGTGCCTGGTGGTGCTGGGCCTGGTGGGGCTGGGCCTCGGGCTGACCACCACCGTGGTGGCTGCCCCGGCCTGTGCCGTGGCCGCCGGCTACGTCCTGCTCATCGGCTGTGCCGTGGAGGCGCTGGGGCCCTGAGTATCGGGCTCCGGGGCGGGGCGTGGATTAGTCGGGGATCTCGGTATCGGCCAGGGCCGGACCGCGCACGACCAGCACCGGGCAGTAAGCTCTGGCGATGCAGGCCGAACTGACCGAGCCCATCAGCAATCCGACGAACCCTCCACGGCCCCGGCGACCGACGATGAGCATATCGGCTTCCTTGCTGGCTTCGATCAGCGTCGGTCGGGCGCTGCCCTGACGCAACCGCACCGACACATTCTCCGGAAGCTCAGGCCCGTAGGCCTCCTTCAAGGCGGCGGCGACCGTATGTTCGACGCGTTCTTCGAATCCCTCGATGCCCATGACTTCGTATCGTTCGGGCATCGGCGGGTAATCCCAGCAGGCGGTCGCCTCGATCCGGGCGTCTAAGCCGACGGCAACATGCTGTGCCTGACGGAGGGCCTCCACCGACGAAGCGGAACCATCGACTCCGACAATGACCAGTGCCTGGCGTTCCTGTGCCATCCCAACCTCCGCTCCCTCCCCGCGCGGGGAGGCATCCTGGTCCTCCAGCCTATCGTCGCCGGCTAGCGCAGGACCACTGTCCTGTTCTCCAGCAGAAAGACCCGGCCCTCGCAATGCCAACGCACGGCGTTGGAGAGCGCCCGGCATTCGGTATCGCGTCCTGCGGCGACCAGATCGGCGGGGGAGAAGGTGTGGTCGACGTCCTGAACCTGTTGGGAGATGATCGGCCCCTCGTCCAGTTCGCTGTTCACGTAGTGGGCTGTCGCCCCGACGGTCTTCACGCCGCGGGCGTGGGCCTGGTGATAGGGCTTGGCCCCCTTGAAACTGGGAAGGAAGGAATGGTGGATGTTGATGGTGCGTCCGGTGAGCTGGCGGCTCAACTCGTCGGAAAGGATCTGCATGTAGCGCGCCAGAACCACCAGTTCGACGTCGTAGTCCTCCATCAGCTCCAGTAGCCGGGCCTCGGCCGCGGGTTTGGTTTCCGCGGTGACGGGCACATGGTGGTAGTCGATCCCATGCCATTGAACCAATGACTGGTGGTCGAGGTGGTTGGAGACGACCGCAACGATCTCCACGGGCAGTTCACCCATCCGGGAACGGTACAGCAGGTCGTTGAGGCAGTGACCGAATTTGGAGACCATGACCAGCACGCGGCGCTTTTCGTTCAGCGGCCGCAGGCTCCACTGCATCTGGTAGCCGGCCCCGAGTTCGGAGAAGGCCCCACGCAGCCGTTGCAGTTCCAGCTCCGGATCCACGGCGACCTGCGGCGAGTCGGGGCCCGGACGGCTGACGAAGTGGACCCGCAGGAAGAACCTGCCCTCATGGAAGTCATCAAATTGGCGCAGCTCATGGATGTCCCCGCCATGTTTGAGCAGGAACCCCGAAACGGCATGGACGATGCCCGGCCGTTCGGGGCAGTCCAAGCTCAGCACGAATTCGTGGAGGGGGGATTCGGAGGCCTGGACCATGGTGTCCTGCTTTCTCGTGGAGGAGGGGTGCTCAGCACTCGATGACGTTCACGGCGAGGCCGCCGCGCGAGGTTTCCTTGTACTTATCCTTCATATCGGCTCCCGTCTGACGCATCGTTTCGATGGCCTGGTCCAGGGTGACACGATGTTCGCCGTCGCCGTGGCGTGCCAGCCGGGCCGCGTTGATGGCCTTGACCGAGGCGATGGCATTGCGTTCGATACAGGGGATCTGTACCAGCCCGCCCACCGGGTCGCAGGTCAAGCCCAGATTATGCTCAATTCCGATTTCCGCGGCGTTTTCGACTTGTTCGGGTGTGCCGCCCAGTACTGCGCAGATCCCGGCGGCAGCCATCGAGCAGGCGGAACCGACTTCACCCTGGCAGCCGACCTCGGCGCCGGAGATCGACGCGTTCTGCTTGAACAGGATGCCGATGGCCGCGGCGGTGAGCAGGAAGGTGACGATCCCGTCCTCATCCGCGCCGTCGATGAACCGTGCATAGAAATGCAGCACCGCAGGAATGATGCCTGCGGCCCCGTTGGTCGGTGCCGTGACGATGCGACCGCCCGAGGCGTTCTCCTCGTTCACGGCCAGGGCATAGAGGTTCACCCATTCCATCGCCCAGAGCGGGTCGGCCGGTTCCAGACCACCGATCCGGCCATCCGCCTCCTGCTGGCGCAGCTTCTCCCGCAGTTCCGGGGCCCGACGGCGGACCTTCAGCCCGCCGGGCAGCACGGGTTCGGTGCGGGTGCAGCCGTTTTCCACACATTCCTCCATGACCGACCAGATATGCAGCAGCGCGGCACGGGTTTCCGCTTCGGGCCGCCACGAGTTCTCGTTGGCCATCATCACTTCGGCAATGGACAGCCCGGAGGTCCGGCAGGCGGCCAGCAGTTCACCTCCGCTGCTGAACGGATGCGGCAACGGGGTTTCGTCGGAGACCAGCTGGTCGGCTTCGGCGGAGACGTCGTCGACGACGAACCCACCGCCGATGGAGTAGTAGGTGCTCTCCCGGATCGTCTCCCCATCCGCCCCGAAGGCCTGGAAAATCATGCCGTTGGGGTGGGCCGGCAACGATTTGCGCCGATGCAGGACCACATCACGTTCGTCGTTGAAGTCGATATCGGAGCCACCGTCCAGCGGCAGTCGCCCCTCACGGATGCAGGAGGACACCAGGTCCCCGGCGGTGTCTGTGTTGACGGTCGCCGGGTCGTGGCCGGCCAGACCCAGGATCACCGCCTGGTCCGAGTGGTGTCCGATCCCGGTGGCCCCCAAGGAGCCGAAGAGTTCGGCCTTGACGCGGGCCACCGAGTCCAGCAGGGAGTCCGCGGCCAGCCCGGCGGTGAACCGCCGGGCTGCCCGCATGGGACCCACCGTATGGGAGGAGGACGGACCGATTCCGACCGAGAACAGGTCCAGAGTGCTCAGTGCCATCAGGGAACCTCTGCCGCCGCGAATTCGAGCATGGCATCGAGCAGCCAGTGCACCATGTAGTCCGCGAAGGAGGCGCGGGGCAGGATCCGGAACGTGTTCTCTTCCGTCTTCCACAAGAACACCGGCACGGGGCCGATGGCCGTGGAGACGGCCGAACCGGTGCCGAAGACCGAGGGGTGCAGGTCGAAATGGCAGCCCTTTTCCAGGACCGACCGGGCCGAGGGGCCCGAAAGCTCCAGGGTGGTGCGGTTTCCGGAGAGTTCGACGACGGATCCGGGCAGTGCGTCCTCGCCGTCGCCCAGGAGCGCGGCCAGGGGTGCTGCATCCACGCTGTCCGGTGGGCCGACGAGCAGGAACTCATCGGGGCCCTGCCAGAGGACCGATAAGGTCTCGTTGCCGCTGACCTCGCCCACGCGCTGGGGCAGGGAAAGCCCCAGCGCCGATTCCAGCACCTGGGCCGTGGCCGACCCCGGGACGACCCGCAGGCCGATCTGGGTCAGGAACGGCAGTTCCCGGAGGGTGACCCCCCGTTCACCGCTCACGGAGCCGGCGGCCATGTCCTGGGCCAGGTAGCCGACCGGGCTGGTACGCAGCGCGGCGACCTCCTGGCTCACGGCGGGTGCTTCCAAGGTGTTCTCAGCCATCGCGACGGCTCCCTTCAGGGTCGTAGAGGATGGGGGATGTGATTTCGACGTCGACGAGTTCGCCGTCCAGCAAGGACTGGACGACCTCGCCCATGCGGTTCCGGCCGTTCTTGACCAAGGCCAGACCGAAGGTCCGGCCCAGGGCCGGGCTGCGGTAGCTGGAGGTCACGTGGCCCTCCATGGGCACCGGACCCTGTTCCGGGGTGATGGGCGTTCCGGCGTTCACCAGCTGGGCGCCCTCGGGCAGCAGCGTGGTCTTATTCACCGGCAGCACACCCACCAGGTGCTTGCGGTCCCCGCGGGCCGTATCGGCACGGGCGTAGGAGCGGTTGCCGATGAAGTCCTTGAGCTTGGAAACCACCCAGTCCATCCCGGCGTCCTGCGGGGTCACCGTGCCGTCGGTGTCCTGACCGACGATGATGAATCCCTTTTCGGCGCGCAGCACGTGCATGGTCTCGGTGCCGTACGGGGTGATGTTGAATTCGGCGCCGGCTGCGGCGACGTCTTCCCATACCTTGAGCCCGTACCAGGCCGACACATTGATTTCGAAGGCCAGTTCCCCGGAGAAGGAGATCCGGCAGATCCGTGCCGGGATCCCGTTGGCCAACGTGGTTTCGCGGAAGGCCATGAACTTGAAGTTCTCGTTGGACAGGTCCAGGTCGGGGGCGAGCTTGGCGATGACGGCGCGGGATTTGGGTCCGACGACGGCCACCGTGGAGTACTGCTCGGTCACCGACGTGCACACCACATCCAGGTCCGGCCACTCGGTCTGCAGCCATTCCTCCAGCCAGTCCAGAATCTTCGCCGCGCCACCGGTGGTGGTGGTCATGAAATAGCGATTCTCTTCCAACCGCAGCGTCACGCCGTCGTCGTAGATCATCCCATCGGGGGTGCACATCAGACCGTAACGGCCCATCCCGCCCTTGAGCTTCTTGAACCCATTGGTGTAGATCCGGCCCAGGAACTCCCCGGCATCACGACCACGGATCTCGATCTTGCCCAAGGTCGTGGCGTCCTGGAAGCCCACGGATTCACGGGTTGCCGCGCATTCGCGCTGAACAGCGGTATCCATGTCTTCCCCGTCCAGCGGGAAGTAGCGGGGCCGCTTCCACTGTCCGACGTCCTCGAAGACGGCGCCGTGGGCCAGATGCCAGGGGTGGATGGAGGTCAACCGGGCCGGGTCGAGCATCTGCCCGCGCTGGCGGCCGGCCAAGGCGGCGAAGGCCACCGGGGTGTAGGGGGCACGGAACGTGGTGGTGCCGATCTCCCCGAGCTCGTCGATGCCCAAGACAGCGGCGATCACACCGATGGCTGCCACGCCACTGGTCTTGCCCTGGTCGTTGGCGGTACTGATCGAGGTGTAGCGCTTGATGTGTTCCACCGAACGCATGCCGGCCCCGGTGGAGCGGACGACGTCGGCCACGGTCTGGTCGCGCTGCAGGTCCACGAAATGGGTGTCCCATTCGCCCTCGCTGCCTTCGGTGCCATGCACGAGCCACAGCGGCCGTGATGGCGCGATGGCGCAGGTTGCGGCGGATGCAGCAACGACGGAGGCCGACTGCCCGACGGCGGCGATGGCGTCGCCACCGCGGGCGTGGCCCTCGGACAGGCAGGAGGCCAGATCGTAGGAACCGTTCAAGGCCCCTGCCGTGTGCATGTTCTTCAGCGGTTTGCCCGGAACGAAGGCCGCGATGTCCTGATTCCAGGCGACCTTGCCCTGACGCTGGCTGTAGAGGTGCACGACCGGGCTCCAGCCGTTGGAGACGGCCAACAGGTCGGCGTCGATCTCCTCGGCGGTGCCGGTGGCCTGGCCTTCCTGATCCAGTGCACTGACACTGACCGAAGCAACCCGACCTGCTTGATCGCCTGCGGTGTCCACCACAGCGGATCCGAGGATGGAGCGGACGCCGGTGGCCGAGAGCACCTTCGACGCCTCGGCAGAGGCCTCGGTGCGGGCATCGACGACCGCTGCGACGTCCACACCGGCTGCGTGCAGGTCGGCGACCGTTGCGTAGGCGGCGTCGTTGGTGGTGGCCACCACGACGCGGGAGCCGGCGGCGACACCGTACCGGTTCAGGTAGCTGCGGACCGCTGAGGCGAGCATGACGCCGGGGCGGTCGTTGTTGGCGAAGACCAGCGGACGCTCATGGGCACCGGTGGCCAACACGACCTGCTGGGCGCGGATATGCCAGATGCGTTCGCGGGAGACGCCGACACCCGGGTCCTCGGCCAGGTGGTCGGTGCGACGCTGTACGGCGATGATGTAGTTCTCGTCGTAGGCTCCGAAGGCAGTGGTGCGGGCCAGATAGGTGAACTCCTGCCCCTGCTCCAATTCCTGGGCGGTTTCGGCGGCCCACTGGGCCGCCGGGACACCGTTGATCTCCTCGGTGCTGGAGGAGAGCAACGATCCACCCGGCTCAGGCTGTTCGTCGATCAGGATCGTGCGGGCACCGGCGGCTGCTGCCTGCCGGGCTGCGGCCAGACCTGCCGGCCCGGCGCCGACGACGAGCACATCGGCGTGCACGTACTTGCGGTCGTAGTAGGCCTCGTCACGGCGCGGGTCCAGCACACCCAAGCCACTGAGGTAGTTGGCTTTCATTCCGTCGGTCACGTGCGTGACCGTGGCCGGGAGCATGGACTCGTCGACCTGGCCGGCAAAGCGGGAGGCCACGGTGATCAGTGCGTTGGGTTCCTCGACACCGGCTGCCAGGATGCCGCGGGGGCGGCCCAGGTACAGCGAGTTGCCGCAGGCGATGTGCCCGGCGGCGAGAGCGGCCGAGGCGACCGTGTCACCGGGATGGGCCTCGAGGCTCTGTCCGTCGAGGGTGAAGCTGATGGTGCGGGACCTGTCGATCCCGCGACCCTGGACCTGCTCGGCCTCAAGTCGACCTGCCAGCGGCGCTGCGGGCTGCGTGGGGCTCATCGTGCTCCTCCTTCGGGGGTGTTCTGCCGTGCCTGGGCCAGCTCGGGGGATGTCAGATCCGGTCGTGGCTCATCCAGTTGGTAGATGGCTTGGATTTCGTAGGTCGAGGTGTCTCGTAGCGCGTTGAACCATTTGCGGCAGCCTGCCGCGTGGTTCCAGCGTTCGGCGAAGATGCCCTTGGGGTTTTTGCGGTAGAAGAGGTAGCGCGACCATTCGCTGTCGGTCAGCTCCGCAGGGTTCTCCGGGTAGGCAACATGCGCCTGACCCCCGTAGTGGTATTCGGTTTCATCGCGTGGCCCGCAGTTCGGGCATTCAATGAGCAGCATGGGAAGTCCTTTTGACGGTGAGGGGTCTAGTGGGCGACGGCGGCAGCGCCGTGCTCGTCGATCAGCTGTCCGGTCTCGAAACGGTCCAGCGCATAGGGGGCGTTCAGCGGATGTGCTTCCCCCGTCGCGATCGTGTGGGCGAAGGTGTAGCCGGCGGCGGGGGTTCCCTTGAAGCCACCGGTGCCCCAGCCACAGTTCACGTACATGCCCTCGATCGGTGTCGGAGAGACGATCGGGGAGGCATCCATGGTCACGTCGACGATGCCGCCCCAGGTGCGCAGCAGATGCGCCCGGGAGAAGATCGGGAACAGTTCCACGGCGGCGGACATCTGTTCTTCGATGACGTGGAAGGCGCCCCGCTGGCCATAACCGTTATAGGGGTCCACCCCGGCGCCCATGACCAGCTCACCCTTATGCGCCTGCGAAACGTAGACGTGGACGTGGTTGGACATCACGACCGTGGGGTGGACCGGCTCGAAGAGCTCGGAGACCAGAGCCTGCAGCGGATGGGACTGGATCGGCAGTTCGAATCCCGCCATTTCGGCCAGGACCGAGGAGTGACCGGCACCGCATAAGCCGACCTTGTCGGTGAGGATGCGTCCCTGGCTGGTTTCGACGCCGACGACGCGGTTGCCGTCCTTGACGAATCCGGTGACTTCGCAGTTCTGGATGATGTCCACGCCCATCTCGTCGCATTTGCGGGCGAAAGCCCAGGCGACATGGTCGTGCTTGGCGATGCCGGCGCGCGGCTGGTAGGTGGCGCCCATGACCGGGTAGCGGATGTCGTCCCCGGTGTTGATGATCGGGCACAGCTCCTTGACCTGGCTGGGGTCCAACCATTCGGCGTCCACGCCGTTGAGGACGTTGGCGTTGACCCGACGCTTGGAGTCGCGCACTTCCTGCAGGGTGTGGGCCACGTTCATCACGCCGCGCTGGGAGAACAGGAAGTCGTAATCCAGTTCCTCGGGCAGCCCTTCCCAGAGCTTGAGGGAGTGCTCGTACAGCGCGGCGCTCTCATCCCACAGGTAGTTCGAGCGGATGATCGTGGTGTTCCGGGCCATGTTGCCGCCGGCTAGCCAGCCGCGTTCCAGGATGGCGATATTCGTCATGCCATGGTTCTTGGCGAGGTAGTAGGCGGTGGCCAGACCGTGTCCGCCGCCGCCGACGATCACTGCGTCATAGGAGGGCTTGGGCTCGGCATTGCGCCACAGGAATTCGGGGTGCTCGGGCAGGAGATCGGCCATGATCAGGCTCCAATCGTGGAAGAGAGGTGGGGAAGTTTCGGGTAGAGCGGGTGGGCGGTAGCCAGGGCGGTCACCCGGGCCTTCAACCCTTCA
>NZ_FUHW01000014.1 GCF_900163545.1 Arthrobacter rhombi | reverse complement strand
CATACGAGATTAGCGTGTGTCTCGTGGGCTCGGTGATGTGTATAAGAGACAGCCCGGGGTTCTGTGCGCATAACGGCTTTCCTGAGCTGGGTTCGGGACGCGGGCCGTGATGCTCTCACGGCAGGCGGGGCACCTGGACGAGGTGGGCTGATCCACCGTATTCAGCCTTCTGGCCATGTTCCCCTCCGGAACAGCCAACGCGCGATGGGTCTCGAAGACGCCGCGGAGCCTAGCCTTGCTGGGCCGTGATGTTGAACATCCAGCTGATGCCGAACCTATCGGTGAGCTGCCCGAACGAATCCCCCCAGGGTGCCTGTTCGAGTGGCATGGTGACGGTCGCTTCGCCGGCGAGCTGGTCCCACCAGCGGTGCAGGTTGTCAGCGTCCTGGCCTGCCGTCCCGTCCGAACTCAACGAGATGGTCCCGTTCGGGGTGGGATCGCATCCCGGTCCCGGATCACTGGCCATCAAATGGATGCCGCGTTCAACGAATAACGAGGAGTGCATGACTTTTTGGGCCCGCTCCGGATCTTTTTCGCCCATCCCCTCGGCAAAGGTCAGCACGGCCAGTTCACCGCCGAAAACGGAGGTGTAGAACTCCATGGCTTCACGCGTATTACCGCCAAAACTCAGGTAGGGGGTCATTCCGATGCTCATGGTGGTGCCCTTCATTCGGGGAACGGACACTGTGGTGCCCTGCATCCATCCTGCCGCCGGCCGGCGGACTTGGGAAGGGATGAGGAGCCAGAACCAGGATCCGTTGAGGCACTTCCTGTCGGAGTCCCGGCGTCGTTCCCGCTGCCTTTGCCCGGCCCGGCCTGCCCTCGATTGGCGCATCACGGGGCGGGTGCTGTAGATTATTGAATCGTCCCGGACGTCGGAAGACGGCGGCGGGGATGACCTGCGGGGGTATGGCGCAGTTGGTAGCGCGTCTGCATGGCATGCAGAAGGTCAGGGGTTCGAATCCCCTTACCTCCACCACAGGAAGAGGGCTTCCCGGTTCATTGGAACCGGGAAGCCCTCTTTGCATGGGGGACTTATTCGCCTTCGCGTTCGGCGTAGGGCAGGATGCTGGAGCCATCGCCCATCGCGGAACGGGTGATGACTCCGAGGGAGCCGTCCTGTTGCAGGACCACCGCCTGAACATCGGCGAGAGACCCCTGCCCCGACTGCCGGGCGGCGGTGTGCACATCGGCTTCCGTCAGCCGGTGGCGGTGTAGGGCACGGTGCTGCAGCTCATCGTTGTAATAGAGCAGCACCGGAGGTGAGTCCAGGACCCGGCGCATGACGTTCCAGCGCGCCCGGATGCCGGCCAGGGCCCACTGCACTCCCACCAGCAGCACCAGAGCCGCCACCGCTTGGGCGAGGCTGACATCAACTGCCGTGACGGTGCGGCCGAACGTCGAGCCCAGGGTCACGGCGATGACGAAGTCCAGCGGCGTCATTTTGGCCATCGTGCGTGGCCCGGTCCCGCGCAGCAGGATCACCAAGACAAGGTAGCCGACGATGCCGATGAGCAAGGTATGAATGATCGGCTCCCAGCCGGTCCAGAAGTAACTCGAATCCATGGGGACATTCTGGCATGGGGGTGGGGGATACTGTCGATATGAGAATCCTGATGGTCGGCGCTGGAGCCACCGGAGGCGCCTTTGGCGCGCGATTGTTGGAAGCCGGCCGCGATGTCACCTATCTGCTCCGAACCTCCCGGGCCGAAAAACTACGACGCGACGGCTTGAGGTTCATTTCCCCGGACGGTGACCGTGTCCTGCCCGTCCAGGTCATCACCGCAGACCAGACGGCCGCCGAATTTGATCTGGTCCTGTTGGCCGTCAAGGCCACTGGACTGGACGCCGCCTTACACGACGCTGGACCGTTCATCGGCGCCGACACCACCGTCATCCCTTTCCTCAACGGGATGCGCCATATCGACCTGATCCGTGCGCTGCCGGCCGGCAACCCGCTGGGTGGGTTGGTGAAGATCCTTGCCGCGTTGGACGAGGACGGCTCGGTGCGGCAAATGACCGGCCTCGCCACCATGACCATCGGTACCTTCGATGGCAGTGCCGTCCCGGCCAGGATTTCGGACACGCTGCGGGTCCCCGGTCTGGAGCTCTTCGAAACCGGCGAGGTGTTGCAGTCGCTGTGGGATAAATGGGTGTTCATTGCCGCTGCGGGGGTCATCACCTGCCTGTTCCGCAATAATGTGGGAAATATCCTGGCTGCCGGGGGCCGCAGCCAGATCGACGCAGCCATCGCCGAGACCGAGGCCGTCGCAGTGGCCGCCGGATACCCCACGAAGACTCCCAGCCACGACCAGGCGGTCGGTCTGCTCACCGCACCCGGGTCGACGTTCGTTTCCTCGCTCTACCGTGATGTGATCTCCGGACAGGCGACGGAGGCGGAGCATATTCTGGGCGATCTGCAGTCACGGGCTCGGGCCCTCGAGGTGGAGACCCCACTCGTGGATCTGACTTTGGTGCAGATCCGTGCCGGTGAGTTGGTCGCCGCGGCGCCGGAGGGCTCAGCGGGGGTCAGGCGGGGGCATCAGGACGCGTCGTCCGCAGCACGAGGGATTGCCGGCGCTGATGCACCGTGAGGTAGCGCAGTCCGCCCGGTCCGGCAGTGAACGAGCGTCGTGATTTGCGAGGCAGCCAAACCAAGGCCCCGGGGGAGAGGTGGAGGTCGTCCCGCTCGGTGCCCAAGGTACCCGTGCCGCCCAAGACGTGGATGAGCACATCGAGTTCGGGGCCGGTGTAAGCGTCGATGGAGCCTCCCGGTTCGAGCGAGATGATATTCGAATCCAAATCTCGTTCAGGCAGCTGAATGTTCCATACAGCCCCCGAAACCCCGGGTTCCCCCGTCCGGGCAGCCACGGCATGGGTGTCCAGCAGCACCCGGGGCAGCGGCGTGCTGGCCAGTTTGGTGATACGAAAATGCCACTCTTCGGGCCCTGAAAGTATGTTTTGCCAGTCGTGGCTGCCGGGGTGTTCGGCCTCGAACTCTTTGTGCAGACCCTCCGGAGCGTGGTCGTTGACCACCAGGAGGGATCCCGCGACTGGTAGGAGCCCATACTGCGCGAAGACTGCCGGGTGGCGTTCCGGTGCGCGCAGGACCCGCAGGTCCAGTTCTGGTGCGGTGCCGGGGGAATCGGTACTGGTCATCGGTCTTCTCCTCGGGGTGGGGCTGCGGTTTTGCCGGGAGGCCGTCGCCGGGACGGTACGCGGCCCTAGAGTCTTTTGGTCCAGTCCACCACGGGGGCCAGCGTGGAGAAGACCACGGAGGTGTCCTGGTGGGCTCCTTCCTGGAAGAAGGAGATACTGGGTAGCTCGGCTGGACGGAACAGCCGCCGGTAGTGATCCGCCGGACGGTTCCCGCCGATGATGACGACGGCGCTCTGGCGTTCGGGGGCGAGGGCCCGGGCCAGTGCCAGACCATGCAGACGGCCGAAACGTGGCGGCCCGACCAGGACCAGCCCGTCGTAGAAGACCACGTCGTTGGCTGCAGCATCGCGCACTTGGATCTGTTCGGCCAGGTTCCCGGCACCGCGGAGGGAGTCTTCCAGCGCCTGGGCATAGGCCCGGCTGGGGCCGTGGCGGCCGTAGTAGACAATGGCGACAGTACGCATGGTGCCTCCTCGGGCGTTAGAACAATGCGGGCTGTTCCTCGGTCGAAGGCAGGACACCTTCGAGCCGGAGCAGGAAGAGCTTGCGGTCGATTCCTCCGCCGTACCCGGTCATCGAACCGTCGGCGCCGATGACGCGGTGGCAGGGAATGATGATCGAGATCGGATTTCGCCCGTTGGCGGTGCCGACGGCCCGGGTCAGATGAGGGTCCCCCAGTTCTGCGGCCAATTCCCCATAACTGCGCGTCGTTCCCGGCTCGATGCTTTGCAGCAGGGTCCAGACCCGTTGCTGGAACACGGTCCCGCAAGGGGCCAACGGCACCCTGAAACGGGTCCGGATCCCGGCAAAATACTCGTGGAGTTCGTCGATGGCCCGGCTGATGGTTGCGGGGGTACCCGCGCCGGAAACTTCGGTGCCTTCCGGCGGTCCAGCGGGCTGGTGTGCATGGTTTTCCATGTGCACGCCGGACAGCCCGTTCTCGGTGGCCGAGATTCGTAGCCGCCCGATGGGCGATTTCATATACGCATATGTGAGCATGTCTGCCTACCCGGTGATGGCAGCCAGGGCGCCATCGAGGTCGGGGTAAGTGAAGGTGAAACCGGCGTCGGGCAGCCGTCGTGAGGACGCATGCCTTCCGGTCAGCCCCAAGGCAGGGTCGGTCCGTAGGGCTGCGGCACCGAGCCTGAGCACCGGTTCGGGGGTGGGCAGTGAGAAACGCTTCAGGGGGCCCGGTGCCAACGTAGACCTCAGGGCTGCCATGAATTCGGCATTGCGGACCGGGTGGGGTGCCGCGGCCACCACGACCCCCTCGTCCAGTTCGATCCCGGGTTCCAGCCCGAGGCCCACCCGGACAATGCGCAGCCAATCCTCCAGATGGATCCAGCTGACCCATTGACGGCCGGAACCGATGGGGCCGCCCAAGCCGATGCGGGTGAGTAGCGAGAGACGGTCGAAGGCGGGGCACTCCTGTTCCAAGACGATGCCGGTGCGCAAGATCGTGGTCCGGTCCGCGTGGGCGCCGTTGAGGGCCTCTTCCCACGGTTGGGCGACGCCGGTCATCTGCGGCAGGGCAGCGCCCGCCGTGGGCAACGGGGAGTCCTCGGTCAGCCGTTCGTCTCCGGCATCGGAGTAGATGGCGGTGGTGCTGGCCTGAACCCAGCGTTGAAGAGGGGCTGTGTGTTTGCGGCTTGCCTGCACCAGGGCGCGGGTGGCATCGACCCGGGAGTCCCGCAGCTCGGCGATGACTTCCGTCGTGGGGCGCGCGTCCACCAGCCGGCCGGCCAAATTGACCAGGCTGACCGTACCTTCGGTGTTCGCCAGTTCACCGGTCCAGGCCCCTTGACTGCGGCCGTCCCACCGAACCTGGCGGAACGGCGAAACGGGATCCGGGGTGCGTGTGAGGATCACCGGGTCCAGGCCGCGGCAGAACAGGTGGGCGGCCAACCGGATCCCCAGGAAACCGCTGCCTCCGGCGATGACCACACGGCGGCTCGGATCCGTGGTGCCACCGGCTAGTCGGTAAAGGCGGGCACAGTTTTCCGCGAAGTGGGAGGCCAGTGGCTTGGCGTTCGACTCGGTGAACAGCAGGGAGCCATGGCCTTCGATGGCGACCCGTTGGGTCAGCAGGGTTCCGACTGGATGCTCGGCGATCTGCCAGTGCACCAGCAGGCCACCGCCGGGCTGCGGCTGACGCCAGGCAAAGGAGGTACCAGTCTGGTTGCGGGTGATCACGGCGTCCGGGGCGGTGCGCGAATGCACGGCGCCGAGTAGTGGCGGGTTCGGGGTGAAAGCCAGCCGGGTACCTGGAACCAGGGCCCCGTCGTGGGCGGGGACCAGGGACCTGACCGCAGGATTCCAATCGGGCAATCTGGAGGGATCGGAAATAATGCGCCAGAGAGCGTCCGGCGCCACTGCGAGCACATGCTGTTGCGTGCGATTCCAGGCCATGGTTTCAGCTTAGCCGCGAACCGCCGGACAAACAGGGGGCCATGAAAGGGCCGTCAACGAAGGAGGTGGCCACCCCGTGCGGGATGGCCACCTCGTTCGTTGTTGCCGCTGGAGCCTAGGCCTTGCGGCGACCCGTGATGAAGCCCCAGATGACCAGGACGATCAGCGAGCCGACGATCGCCCAAATCCAGGAGACGAGGTTGAAGAACCCTGCGGTCCCGCTGCCGAAAAGACTTCCGATCCAGCCGCCGAGGATGGCGCCGATGACACCGAGGATGAGGGTGGCGATCCAGCCGCCGCCCTGCTTACCGGGCAGGATCGCCTTCGCGATGGCGCCGGCGATGAGGCCGAGGAGTAGAAAAGGCAGGAAATTCATGATGTTCCTCCTTTGCATTCCCACGTGGTGTGGGCGTTTTGCCCCGAAGGCATGAGGCCTCCGACGTGACGTAGCGAAATAGTACCAGCAAGAATTGACAGAAATAGACGATATGGAGATACGTGGTCAAATCGTGCCCTGTGAGCTTCGCCATGCCCACCGGTGCCTGGGAAACGACAATGGCGGCATGCCGTCAATCCCCCCGAGAATCGGGACGGATGGTGGCATGCCGCCGAGGCGACGAGCGATGTTTACTTAGTGGTGGCCTGCCGGGGCTTTACGGCCACCTGGTCCTCCATGGCGGTGAACTCCTCGTCGATGAGGTCATTGGGCTTCGCAGTCATCTTTGACACGACGACGGCGACGACCACGTTGAGGATGAACGCCGGGATGATCTCGTACAGGTTCTCCGTCAACACGGGGGTCTTGCCCCAGATGAACACGGTGGCGGCGGCGACGATCATGCCGCTCAGTGCACCGGTGCTGGTCAGCTTGCGCCAGTACAGGCTCAGCAGCACCAGCGGGCCGAAGGCCGCACCGAAGCCGGCCCACGCGAAGGCCACCAGATCCAGGACACTGGCTTCGCGGTCCAGGGCGATGAGGAAGGCGATGACGGCAATCACTAGGACGCCGGCCCGACCGAGCATGACCTGCTTCTTGGCCGTCGTTTCCCGGCCAACGATGTTGTAGAGGTCCTCCACCAGGGCGGAGGAGGAGACGATGAGCTGGGAGGAGATCGTGGACATGACCGCAGCCAACACCGCGGCCAGCACCAGGCCTGCGAGGAAGGGGTGGAAGAAGATCTGGCTCAGCAGCAGGAAGACCGTTTCCGGGTCGGTGATCTCCTTGGCCGGGTCGTCGGCGAAGTAGGCGATGCCGACCAGGGCGGTAGCGACGGCACCCAGTGCCGAGATGGCCATCCAGCTGACGCCGATCCGACGGCCGGCCTTGGCGTCCGCGGGGCTCCGCAGTGCCATGAACCGGACGATGATATGCGGCTGGCCGAAGTAGCCCAAGCCCCATGCCGCGGCGGAGATGATGCCCAGAAGCCAGAGGCCTGTTGGTTCCACACCGAATCCGTCGAAGAGGTTCAGGGCTCCGGGCTGGGCCGCCTTGATGCCGTCGACCGTGGCACCGATGCCGCCGGTGGCAATGACGCCCACGATCGGCACGGTGATCAGGGCAATGAACATCAACAGGCCCTGGGCGACGTCGGTCAGCGTGGCGCCGATGAATCCACCGAAGAGTGTGTAGCCCAGGGTGATCACGGCAACGGTGACCATGCCGATGGTGTAGTTCCAGCCGAAGGAGCTCTCGAAGAACTTACCCGCGGCGACCATTCCGGAGGAGACGTAGAAGGTGAAGAACACCAGGATGATCGCCGAGGCGGCGATGCGCAGCACATGGGATTTATCCTTGAGCCGCTTCTCGAAGAAGCTGGGGATGGTGATCGCGTTCTGCGAGATCTCCGTGTAGGAGCGCAGGCGTGGGGCGACGAACTTCCAGTTCAGCCAGGCGCCGATGGTCAGGCCGATGGCGATCCAGGCTTCGATGAGGCCGGAGGCGTAGATGGCTCCGGGCAGGCCCAGCAGCAACCAGCCGGACATATCAGAGGCGCCTGCGGAAAGTGCCGCGACACCGGGCTTGAGCCCACGGCCGGCGAGCATGTAGTCGTCGAGGTCAGAGGTTTGGCGGTAGGCGTAATAGCCGATCCCGAGCATGGCAGCAAGGTATATGACAATCGCCACCATCTGGAATGCTTGTTCAGACATGGTGTTCCTCAATTGGCTGGAAGGTGCAAGGTGCGTCCGGGGAATCCCCCGGAAAGGTACGTCCGGCCAGCTGTCAACCTTTGTCAACCACCGGGCGATGCGAGTGTGTGCTTCTCAGAGTAGGGCATTGTCAAAGATCTGTGTGATTGGCATCACGGGGGTGTTATCTTTCCGTGACCACATGTGGGGTGTCCCGCGCCAGGATATCGGCCTGATCCTCCAAGGCTTTGCGGACCGCGGCGATCGCCGGGTTCTGTGTACTGGATTCCCGTGCGGCGGTGAAGGTGGTCCGCCAGGGGCGGGAGGGGACTTCGATGCGCCGCAGTCCAGGTTCCCGGTGGGCCCACACCAAATCGGGTAGCAGGGCCACCGCCTGCCCGGACTGAACCAGGGCGATGTGTGCCTGTAGATCTGCCGATTCGTATCTGACATCCGGTTCGAAACCTGCGGTGCGGCAGAGCTGTTCGGCCCAGTGTCTGGAAGCGGTGCCGCGCGGTTCCATGACCCAGGGAAGAGTGGCCGCCTGCTCCAGTGATTCGACCGTGGAAGATCCGGCGATGTCGGCAGCCACACCCAGTCGGATGGAGTCCAGCGCCAACGGGCGTCGCTCCAATCCGCGGTAGTGCGTGGCCGCGTGGCCCGGATACTGTTCGGCGACCACGAGGTCGAAATCACGGGCCCACGTCTCATGCAGGGCCGTCTCAGGCTCATGCTGGGTCATCTCCACGCGGATCCCCGGATGTTCGGTGCGCAACGCTTGCAAGGCGGCAGGCATCAGCGCCAGGACGGCGCTTTGGAACATGGCCAGACGGACGGTCC
Organism: Arthrobacter rhombi; assembly: GCF_900163545.1. GTDB lineage: Bacteria > Actinomycetota > Actinomycetes > Actinomycetales > Micrococcaceae > Arthrobacter_H > Arthrobacter_H rhombi_A. The sequence goes on along the minus strand of NZ_FUHW01000014.1, from coordinate 117,581 downwards.
CCGAGGTCACCGGCAAGGTGCTGGACAAGGCGGCTTCGGCGCGTTCGAGTGCGGCGAGCAATTCGGTGGTGTGCGCAACGAGCACCTGCGCCTGCGGGGTGAGGGCCAGCATTCGACCGCTGCGGCGCAACAGTGCCACGCCTGCCTCCTTTTCGAGTAGGGACAACTGTTGCGAAACGGCCGATGGGCTGTAGTTCAGTGCCGCGGCGACACCGGAGACCGTGCCCCGGACGCTCAATTCGCGTAAAAGGCGCAACCTCCTGACCTCCAGCATGGTGACCCCTTTCACGATTCATCGTCGATTCATTCCTGCTTAACATCATCCTTCACTATTCGTCGCTTTTCCTTAACTCATGAGCATTGGATACTTATTCGATGGGGGACTCTGCCCCATGTCGCGCAGGCCGGTTCCCCACCGGTCGTTTTCTGCTAGGAGCACCACCGTCGTGACCACTACTTCTCCTTCCGCCGGAACGGGCCATATTTCTCCCCGGGATCTGGCCGACGAAGCCATCGAACTGGTCCGCCACTGGCTGACCGAAGGTTCCAAGCAACCCGTCGACTCCTCGGCCCGCCAGCTCGCAGGAGTCCTGAAGGATCCGCAGGGCCTGGACTTCACCGTCGGTTTCGTCGACGGGGTGATCCGTCCGGAGGACCTGCAGGTCGCCGCCCGCAATCTGCGCGCTCTGGCCCCAAAGGTCCCCTCCTTCCTGCCCTGGTACATGCGCTCGGCCGTAGCGCTCGGTGGCGCCATGGCCCCGGTCCTGCCCGGCGTGGTGATCCCCGTGGCCCGTCGCGTGCTGCGCGAAATGGTCGGACACCTGATCGTTGATGCCACCGACGCCAAGCTCGGCCCGGCCATCGAGAAGATCCAGCAGAAGGATGTGCGCCTGAACATCAACCTGCTCGGCGAGGCCATCCTCGGTGAGAAGGAAGCCGGTCGCCGGTTGGCAGGCATCTCCCGGTTGCTGCGTCGACCGGACGTCGACTACGTCTCAGTGAAAGTATCCTCGAGCGTTGCCCCGCATAACCACTGGGACTTCGATGCAGCCGTCGGGAACATCGTGGATCAGCTGACACCGCTCTACCGGCAGGCCCGGGACTCCTCTCCGCGGAAGTTCATCAACCTGGACATGGAGGAATACAAGGACCTGGACTTGACCATGGCCGTTTTCAAGCGACTCATGGCCCTGCCCGAATTCAAGGATGTCGAAGCAGGCATCGTGCTGCAGGCCTACCTCCCGGACGCCCTGCCGGCGATGATCGAACTGCAGGAGTTCGCCGCCGAACGTGTCGCCTCCGGGGGCGCACCGGTGAAGGTCCGCCTGGTCAAGGGCGCCAACCTGCCGATGGAGATCATGGAAGCCGATATCCACGGCTGGCCGGCAGCGACCTGGCATTCCAAACAGGCCACCGACACCTCCTATAAGGCAGTGATCGACTACGCCTTGCGTCCCGAACACATCGCCAATGTGCATCTGGGCATCGCCGGGCACAACCTCTTCGACATCGCACTGGCCCACCTGCTGGCGAAGGCCCGCGGAATTTCCGAAGGTATCGACTTCGAGATGCTCCTGGGCATGGCCACCGGGCAGGCGGCAGCCGTGAAGGCCGACGTTGGGTCGCTGCTGCTCTACACCCCGGTCGTCCACCCGGGTGAATTCGATGTGGCGATCTCCTACCTCATCCGCCGGCTCGAAGAAGGGGCCAGCCAAGAAAACTTCATGTCCGCTGTTTTTGAACTCCACGAAAACGAGGCCCTCTTCGAACGGGAGACGGATCGTTTCCGCGCCTCCCTGGAGGACCTGAGCGATACCGTTCCGACACCGAACCGCATCCAAGACCGCAGCAAATATGATGCCGAAGCAGCCGCCTCGGAGGTCGCCGAGTACGCTTCGGGAGAGCGGAAGTTCTCCAACACCCCCGATACCGACCCCGACCTGGTCGGGAACCGGGCGTGGGCCAACGAGATTCTGACCCGAGTTCCGCAGAGCACCCTGGGGCGCGACACCATCGAATCCCATCTGCTCACCACCACCGGTGAAGTGGACGCCGTGATCACGGCCACCCATGCGGCAGCAGAATCCTGGGGCCAGCTCAGCGGTGCCGAGCGCGCCGCGGTGCTGCACCACGCCGGCGAACGGCTGGCCGCCTACCGCGGTGAACTGCTCGAGGTCATGGCCTCCGAATGCGGCAAGACCCTCGATCAGGGTGACCCGGAAGTCTCCGAGGCCATCGATTTCGCCCACTTCTACGCCGAGTCTGCTCGCGCCTTGGATACCGTCGACGGCGCCACATTCGTGCCCTCGCGGTTGACGGTGGTGACCCCTCCGTGGAACTTCCCCGTCGCCATCCCTGCCGGGTCCACCCTTTCGGCACTGGCTGCCGGTTCCGGCGTCGTCATCAAACCCGCCAAGCAGGCAGCCCGCTCCGGAGCCATCATGGTCCAGGCCATCTGGGAGGCGCTCGACGCCGCAGGAATCGGGCGCGAACTACTTTCCTACGTCCAGCTTTCCGAACGCGATCTGGGGACGCGCCTCGTCTCGCACCCGAGCGTCGACCGGCTCATCCTCACCGGCGGTTACGAGACCGCCGAACTGTTCCGTTCCTTCCGTGAAGACCTGCCGCTGCTGGCCGAGACCTCGGGCAAAAACGCGCTCATCGTCACCGCCTCGGCCGACCTGGACCTGGCGGCACGGGACGTCGCCGCGTCGGCCTTCGGGCATGCCGGGCAGAAGTGCTCGGCAGCCTCACTGGTGATCATGGTCGGAGCGGTCGCGAAGTCGCCACGCTTCCACAGCCAGCTCGTCGATGCCGTCAGTTCACTACAGGTCGGCTACCCGGACGACGCCGGAACCCAGATGGGTCCGGTGATCGAACCGGCGCAAGGCAAGCTGCTGCGTGGGCTCACCACGTTGGGCACCGGCGAACGCTGGGTGCTGGAACCGCGCCAACTCGATGACAGTGGGCAGCTTTGGAGCCCCGGAGTGCGCACCGGGGTGCAGCGTGGCTCCGAATATCACCTGACCGAATACTTCGGCCCGATCCTCGGCGTAATGACCGCCGAAACCCTCGAAGAAGCAGTCGAGATGGTCAACGACATCGACTACGGACTCACCACGGGGCTCCACTCCCTGGACCCCGATGAGTTGGACTACTGGCTGGACAACGTCAAGGCCGGCAACCTCTACGTCAACCGTGGCATCACCGGGGCGATCGTTCGCCGCCAGCCGTTCGGCGGGTGGAAGAAGTCGGCCGTCGGTGCCGGGACCAAGGCCGGCGGACCGAACTACCTGGTCGGCATGGGGTCCTGGGTCGATGCACCGGTCAGCGCCGAGGCAGAAGCAGCCGCAGAATCCCATGCGGCCGTCTCCCACGCCACCGTACGCACCGCGACGGGGACCGACACCTCGGCCACCTCGAACGCCGAGGTCGCCGGAGGTAGCGACATCCTCGGTGTCGTGGCAGCCGAAGCCGGACCGGCGGCAGGCAACGCCATCGACCCCGCCGACTTCGCTTGGTTGCAGACCGCGCGGGCCACCGACTACCACCAGGTGGTCAAGGAATTCGGCGCCGTCAAGGACGTCTCCATGCTGCAGGCCGAACGCAATATTTTCCGCTACCGTCCGGTCCCGGTGACCGTGCGCTACGAGGAAGAGACCTCGGGGCATGGGATGGCCGAACTGCTCCGGGTGGTCTCCGCAGGGCTCCGCGCCCATAAGGCCACCTCCAGTGCCGGCGCCAGTGGCCGCATCGGCACCACCGAACGCCCGGGCGCGGGAATCAGCGTCAGCGTCACCACCGAGCTGCCGGCCCGGGTCCTGGCGGCACTGCGCTCCGAAGGCGTCGAGGTGGCTGTCGAGGATGCCCGGATGTGGAAGGCGCATGTCGAGCGTCTGGCTCGCCAGACCGGACCCGATTCCGGTGCGAGGGTCCGCTACATCGGCGCCTCCTCACAGGCAACTTACGCCGCGGCGCAGGGCAAGCCGGACGTGGCGATCTACGACCACCCGGTCGTCGCTGCCGGACGGGTCGAGTTGCTCCCGTTCGTGCGCGAACAGGCAATCTCGATCACGGCCCATCGTTTTGGGACACCTGATCACCTGAGCGACACGATCATCTAGATCCGCGGCACGGATCAGGGCGCCGGCCCGGGCTTCTCAGCCCGGGCCGGCGCCCTTCGTCTGTATGGCAGCATCGATGGAGGCAAAAACCCTTCCACCCAGAAAGATGCCCCCGGATGAACATGGAACCCCGGCCCACCCCGACCGGGTGGGTCCAGGTCATGGTCCTGCTCGTGGACCGCGACCGTCCTGCCCCCGAATCCGATGGCATCGCGGCTGTGGCTCTTGCTTCGGTGCTGGCATATGCCGCGGATCCCTCCCATCCCGACTGGCAGCGGTGGTTATCGGGCCCCGTCACCAAATCGGTGCGCCGGGCTGATGCAAAAACGTATGCGAAGACGGCCCAGGCGCATCCCGAAGCCATCGAGGCCACCCAGGGCCGGGGACGGGCCCTGGCCCTGCCGCCACTGCCCATGGATGGGTTGCCCAAGACGCTGGCCCGGCTACAGGTTTCCGGAACCCAGCTATCGGCGGGCGCGGCGGAACCGGCGGCCGACGGCCTGCCGATGATCGTGCTCAATCAGGATCTGGGGATGAGTACTGGAAAGGCGGCAGCCCAAGCCGCCCACGCACTGTTCGCCTGGGTGCTCGAGCTCGAGCCGCAGCGGGGAGCCGCCTGGCTCCGGGCTGGCCCCCAGGTCGGCATCAGCTGGAGGGGAGAAGCGGAGTTGCTGGCCGGCACTGTTCTTCCGGGCGCGGGACCACTGATCCGCGACGCGGGGCATACCGAGATCGCTCCCGAGTCGGCGACTGCCTATGTGGCGGTCAACTAGTGTGCCCGCCACCTGGGGCGACGCCCGGAACCCGGCTCAAGGAACCGGTCGCGCCGGACTCAGGCCGCGGGCTCCCAGCCGAAGTTGCGTCGCAGTAGGCGACTCCATTTATTGGCCGGAAGTTCGGGGTTCAACATGGCGATGCCCACACAGTACTTGCTCATGCTGACCGGGCGGATGCCCAGCTCTGACAGTGCGGTGGAGGCCGCACCCCGGCCCGATGCCGTCTTGGTTTCGATCACGAAAAGTTCGGGGCCCTGTAAGGCACGGGCCTCGTCGGTGTAGAGCAGATCGACATCACAGGTCAGCCGTTCGCCGTCGATGGGATCAACGAATGTCGCCCTGCGGTAGTCGCTTTCCATCACCGGGTGCAGCTCGGTGGGAGACATGGAGTATTCGGCGGCGAGCACCCCATCCAGGAAGGCTTGGGCATCGTCGGTGATCCGGCCGGCGTCGTCCATTTGGTGGGGGATCCGGTGTTTGACGGTCGCCCCGCGCCGGCCCTTGGTTTTGATTTCGAACATGCACAGGCCGGTGTCGGCATAGGTGCGGGTGCGGACCTTGAAGCGGCGGCGTCGGCCCTGCCGGTGGGCGCGATACTGCTCGAATTCCGGGGTATCGAAGTAGACGGATTCGTAACGGAAGGTACGCCGTCCATCGATGGTGAGCACCCGGAACCTGTCGTCCAGCTTCGCAGCCAGGGCAGTGAATTGTTCGGGGGTCAGCAGGTACTTATGGTCCACGCGGGTCTGCAGGGCGGCACCCTCGTTGACCTCCTGGAGCCCGATCGGTTCCCGGGCGGCGACGGCGGCTTCCAACGCCTCCCGGGCCTTCACTTGGACCCGTGGCCCTGGTTGGCGTACTCCCGCTCCGCGGCGACGGGTGCGGAAACCCCGGAGGTTTCCTGCTGGCGGGCTGACGCGGTCGTGCGTTCCTGGGCACGCCGGGACGTCTTGGCCGGCAATTCGCGGAAGCGGACGTCCACGACGGTGGTGTCACGCACCATATCCAGTTCCAGCACCACGGTGCGGAGGATCCGTGCCCCGAGCAGCTGCTCCAGGGCGGCATCCATGTCCTGGCTACGCGGGTAGGCGGTGTCCAAGGTCACGACCTGGCGGGTCGTGGTCGCGGCAAAGCGGGGGTGGTCGGCGGCGAACATCACGACCAGCAGGGCGGCGGTGATCGTCGGTGCGAGCCAGGCAGGATCCGGGTGCAGACCATTGACCAGTCCGATGGCCAGTGAAATGAAGTAGTAGGCCACTTCCTCCTGGGTCAGGGTGTTCGAACGTAGTCGGATGATCGACAGGATACCGAACAGGCCCAGGCCCAGACCCGCCCCGGCGTCACTGGTCGTCAACAGCAGGGTGACCGCGAAGATGCCCATGCTCAGTGCGACGTAGGCCAGGGCTAGATCCCGGCGGTGATGCCTGCGGAAGTAGACGACGTACACCAGGACTGCGGTTCCCAGAATATTGGCCAGCAAGGCCATCCAAAACGTAAACATGATTCCCTCTCGTTGCTCTGGTGAACAAGCCTAGGAACCGAAGATGAGACAAAGATGAGACGAGAAGGAGAGAAGAATGAGAGCGCCTTGGCCTGTGGATCGAGCTGGTGGTTCACCCGAGGCGCGTGGCGCTACCGGGCGTCCTCATGCGTGCCGCTGGATTCGGCGATCTGTTTGATCGCCGCGAGTGTTTTCGGGATGCCGTCGAGAGCCTGCTGGGTACGGTTGCTGATCTGGGCGTCCGCGCCGTCGCCGAATTTCTCCTCGAACATCGCGATCCCGTCCGGCAAAAAATCCCACGACTCGCGCAGGATCGTTTCGGTATCCGTCGGGGTCATGGTGAAGCCCCATCGGACGAAGCTGCCACCGACGATCCAGGCGAACTCGCGCCCGCGCTCGGCTGTCACGACCTGTGAGCGCGTCTCCCAGATCCGGTGCGCGAGTTCATTTCGGCCGGTGAACCAGGCTCCGGGCAGCCCGGCGCTGGACTCATCGTCCCACCAGCAGGAGGTACATACCGGGCTCCACTCGCCGGTCCGGCGGATGTCGGAGACCAGATCGTAGAGTATTGGGGCCGTGGCCGCCACCGTGATGGACTGTTCGTGGTGGCGGATGCTTGTCCGGCTCATGATTTGCCCTGTGCCGACTGGTCAGCTTTTCGGCCACCCTGCCAGTCCTCTTGCCGGCCGACACGGGTGGTGTCACCGCCGAGGGCGGCCAGCTGTGGCTGCTCACGCAGGCTGCGCTTGAGTTCGGCGAAACCCGGGAATCTGGCCAGCCCGACCACGTGATCCCACAGCTCGACGGCCGAATCCTCGTCCGGCAGCCGGCTGATCACCGGCCCGAAGAATGCCACACCGGCGGGTGGCTCGAAGTGAATGATGGGCGTGCCGACGTCCTTGCCGGTCAGTGCCAGCGCCTCGTCGGTCTCCTGGCGGATCTCACGGTCCCAGGACTCGTCGTCGAGGGCCTGCGCCAGCGCCCGGGGCAGGCCGGCCTCGTCGAGAATTGGCTCTACGAACTCACGCGTGCCTCGCCGCTCACGCAGCTCACCCTCGCCCCGCTGCTCGGCCGGGTCAGGGGCAGCGTCGAAGATGTGTGCGCCGAGGGCCGCATAAAATCCAGCCACCGAGGTGCGGCCATGCTCCGAACGTGCCCGAGCGGCCACCCGCAGAAGCCTGAGCCCTGCCGTGTGCCCGGCCTCGTACTCCGGCGGAAAATGCGCGTCATAGTCGACCTCGGAATTGATCAGCCGCAGCGAGATGAAACGCCAGTCCACGGTGTAGTCGCGCTGCGCCTGCACTTGCCGCACCCATTTGCTCGTCATCCAGGCGAAGGGGCAGACCGGATCGAAATAGAAGTTGATGGTGGCGCTCATCTATCTACCTTGGCACCGGGTGGCACCCCCCGTCCATGCTGGGCACGGCCGTGGCCCACAAAATGGGCACTCGGAGCTCATCCGAGCGGTCAGCAGATTCAACGCTGAACCGCAGGTCGTGGCGACAGAGGGTGGCACAGGCTCCCGCCCCGGGGCCTATTCGGCGTCGTGATCGGTTTCGAGGATGCCCACCAGCCGGTCCAGGGCCGCATCGGCACCTGCCCCTTCGGCCCGTAGCACCACAGTGGTCCCGTGCTCGGCGCCCAGCCCCATCAGAGACAGGATGCTTGAAGCGTCCATCGCCTCGTCGGCGGGCTCGCCCGGAAGGGCGATGGTGACCTCCAGATCCAGTTCGCCGGCGGCTTCGGCGAAGATGGCTGCCGGACGGGCATGGAGCCCCACGCGGCTGGCGATGGTTGCTGTACGTTCTGCCATGGTTTTCTCCTGTGGTGGTGGTGCGGATGGTAGGTGGTCAGAGTCCAAGCTCGTCCAGTATCGGTAGGGCCGAGCGCACTGCCGTGCGGGCCTGGGCTGGGCCTTCGGCCTCCAACGCCAGGGTGGCCAAGCCGGAAGCTTGTGCGTAGGTGACGGTCCGCAGGACGGCGGCAACGGGGGCCAGGGCCCGGGCGGTCATCGAGAGTGAAGCGATCCCCAATCCCACGAGGACGACGGCGAGGGCCGGGTCTGCGGCTGCCTCCCCGCAGACACCCACGGGTGGGATCGGGCCGGAAGATGTTCCTGCGGCTTCGGCACCGGAGACGGTGAGCCGGATGAGTTCCAAGACGGCCGGCTGCCAGGGATCGTTCAAGGCGGATAAGGGGGCTAGCTGACGGTCGGCGGCCATCGTGTACTGGGTGAGATCATTGGTCCCGATCGAGGCGAAGGCGACCGGACGCAGCACCGATGCGGCACGTACCGCTGCGGAAGGAACCTCAACCATGATCCCGGAGTCCGGCAGCCCGGCTACGGTGCAGAGGGCAGCGAAGTCGGTAGCCTCCTGGGCTGTGGAGATCATCGGAGCCATCACCTTCACCTGGGCCTGATGGGCTGCCGCTGCCTCGGCGATCGCCGCCAACTGCCGGGCGAGGACCCCCGGGGCCCCGGTATCGGTACGGAACCCCCGCACACCCAGTGCCGGGTTCGGTTCGCTGGCATCGGTGAGAAAGGGCAGCGGTTTATCGGCTCCGGCGTCCAACGTCCGCACCACGACCTTCTTCCGAGGAAACTCGGCAAAGACCGCCCCGTAGGCGGCGACCTGCTCATCGTGCCCGGGTTCGGTGTCCCGGCCCAGGAAACAGAATTCGGTGCGCAGCAACCCCACGCCCTCGGCCCCGGCGGCGGCCGCGGCGCCGGCATCCGCCCCGCCACCGACATTGGCCAGCAGAGGCACCCGGCGACCATCCGCCGTCGTACCGTGACCGTCGAAGATCTCCAAGGGGGCCCGCGCAGCAAAGGCCTGGGCCGCAACACGCTGCTCGTCCCCGGGGGCGGTGCAGACGGTGCCTGCGGCACCATCGACATAAATATCGGTGCCCTCGGGGATCGATTCCGCTCCCGTGGCTGCGACGATCGCGGGGATGCCCAAGGCGCGGGCCAGGATGGCCGTGTGGGACTGGGGGCCGCCCTCGCTGGTGACCAGGGCGATGACGCGGACCGGATCCAAGGTGGCGGTGTCGGCGGGCGCCAGATCCCGGGCCAGCAGGATGAATTCTGTTGCCGAATCGGGGATCCCGGGCGCGGGGACCCCGCGGAGTTCGGCGATGATGCGCGAACGGACGTCGTAGACGTCGGCAGCCCGTTCTGCCATATAGCCACCCAACGACGTCAGCATTGCCGCCACCGTTTCTGCTGCCTCCCAGATGGCCGGCTCGAGCCCGCGGCCGGCGGCCAGAGCCTTTCCTGCGGTTTTGTGCAGCATCGAGTCGGTGGCCATCAGTGCGGTCGCCGAAAGGACGTCGGCCCCGGCAGGATCGGCTTGTTCGGCCCGGGCGCGCAGGCCCGCGGCGACGGCCTGTCCCGCCTGCTTCAACCGGGCCGTGGAGTCCTCGACATAGCCGGGAGCTTGGCGTACCGAGGCATCAGTGTCCTGCGGGGAGTCGATGGCATCTGCCATGCGGCGGACCGGGCCCAGGATGCGGCCGGGGCTGACGCCGATTCCGTGAAGGGTGCTCATCTGCCTGTCCTTACTGCTGTGGTGTTCTGGGGGTGTCGTGGGTGGTTGCGCCTAGGCGGAGACCGGTACCCGCTGGTCCCGGACGGCGGGCTTGCCCTTCACCGCGTAGCGCTTCAAGGCCAGGACGGCCAGGGCGGAGATGATCATGCCCACGATGATCGAGACGATGAACATGGCCAGGTTGCCGATCGCGAAAGCGACGAACAGGCCGCCGTGCGGGGCCTGGCTGGTGACGTGGAAGCCCATCACCAGGGCGCCGGTGACGCCTGCGCCGAGCATGCTGGCGGGGATGACGCGCAGCGGGTCGGAGGCAGCGAACGGGATGGCGCCCTCGGAGATGAAGGCGGCGCCGAGCAGCCAGGCCGCCTTGCCGTTCTCCTGCTCGGCAGTGGTGAACCGCTTCTTGTCCAGGGCGGTGGCCAGGGCCATGGCCAGCGGGGGCACCATGCCGGCGGCCATGACCGCGGCCATGATCTCCCAGGGGGCTTGGTTGGTGACGGAACCCGTGCCCAGGCCGGCGACGGCGAACGCGTAGGCGACCTTGTTCACCGGGCCGCCCAGGTCAACGGCCATCATCAGTCCCAGGATGAGTCCCACCAGTACCGCTGCGGAGCCCGACATGCCGGAGAGCCAGTTGTTCAACGCGTTGCTCAGGGCCGCGATGGGCCCGCCGAGGAACAGGAACATGACGCCGGAGGCCAGAATGGAGCCGATCAGCGGGATGATCACCACGGGCATCAGTCCGCGCAACAGCTTCGGGACCCGCCAGTTGCCGATCCAGCGGGCGATGACACCGGCGAGCAGGCCGCCGACGATGCCGCCCAGGAAGCCGGCACCCATGAAGCCGGCGACGGCTCCAGCGGTGAAGCCCGGCGCCAGACCGGGGCGGTCCGCCAGCGCGTAGGCGATGTAGCCGGCGAGGACCGGGACGAGGAAGCCCATCGACAGGCTGCCGATCTTGAACGCCACGGCGCCCAGGTAGATATGCAGGCCGCCATCGGGCAGGTTGAACAGGTTGTTCTGCAGACTGACCTTGTCGGCGACGTCGGTGATGTCGTACCCGCCGATCGCGAAGCCCAAGGCGATGAGCAGGCCACCGCCAGCGACGAACGGGATCATGTAGCTCACGCCGGTCAGCAGCGAACGCTTCAGCGCAGCGCCGATCCGCTCGTGGCCCTGGCCCGACTGGCCGTCCGTCTCGGAGGTGCCCGTCCCTGCCGGTACCCGGCGGGCCTGCGGGTTGTCAGCTGCGGCCAGGGCATCGGCGACGAGCTTGGCCGGCTCGTCCACGCCTCGCTTCACGGGAACCTGGATGACGGGGAGCCCGGCGAAGCGGTCCTTATGGCGCACGTCGACGTCCACGGCGAAGATCACCGCATCCGCCGCGGCGATGACTGCCGGGTCCAAGGGGGTCGAGCCGGCGGAACCCTGGGTCTCCACCTGGAGGTCCACTCCCGCTTCGGCAGCCGCTGCGACGAGTGAGTCGGCGGCCATGTAGGTGTGGGCGATCCCCGTGGGGCAGGCAGTCACGGCAACCAGGGTACGACGGCGGGCGGCCGGCTCTGCGGCTGCTGGTGCCGTCGTGTTCGCGGTGCTGACCGCCGGCTGGGTCGGTGCCGGGGAAATGGCGCCCTGGACCAGCTCCACGATCTCGGAGGGATTTCCGGCTGAACGCAGTGCTGAGGTGAAGTCCTTCTTGACCAGGGAGCGGGCCAGTTTGGCGAGCAGCTTCAGGTGTTCTTGGTCGGCTCCCTCGGGGGCGGCGATGAAGAACACCAGATCGGCGGTTCCGTCCTTGGCGCCAAAATCAACGGGTGGGGACAGGCGGGCCATCACCAGGGTGGCCTCGGTGACCGCCGCCGAACGGCAGTGCGGGATGCCGATGCCGCCGGGGACGCCGGTGGCGGTCTTGGATTCGCGGGCGATGCCGTCCGCGGCCAGGTCCTCCGCGCTGGTGGCGCGGCCCGTCTCGGTGACGACCGCCGCGAGCGCTCGAATAACGTCGGCGCTGGTGGGGCCGAGATCGCGGTCCAGGAGGACGAGATCTTCGGTGATGAGCTCGGACATGCTTACTCCTTGGGAGTTTGGGTCGATGAGGCCAGCAGCTGGCCGGTGGGTGCGGCGGTCAGAGGCGTGACGGTGACGGATTCCGGCGAGGTCTGCTCCGGGGTGGGGATCAGCGAACCGGGGAGGGATGCCGCTGCCGCACCGTAGGCGACAGCGGATCGGAGGCATTCGGGCGGTGTGGCGCCGCGATCGTGGGCGATGAGGTAGCCGGCGAGGGATGAATCCCCGGCGCCGACGGTACTGCGGGCCCGCACCGGTGGGTGGGTGGCCCACCAGGCCCCGTCGACGGTGGCGAGTACCGCGCCCTGGGCGCCCAAGGTCGCCAGGACGGCAGCGGTTCCCCGTTGAACTAGCTGGCGGGCTGCACTGGCTGCCAGCTCGGGCGAGGCCTCCAACTCTGCGGCGTTGTGGGTCCCGGCCAGGCTGGCCAGTTCTTCGGCATTGGGTTTGATCAGGTCCGGGAGCGGGCCGGATCCGGCGTATAGATCGCTGAGCGGAGCATCCGAGGTGTCGACGGCGAGCAGCGGCCGGCTTGCGCCGAGGACCTCATGCAGATGGGCGACTATTTTTGCGTAGTAGTCGGTCGGCAGGCCGGGAGGCAGCGAACCGGCAAGCACCACCCAGGAGGAGCCGTTCGCCGTCCGGACCAGGGCTTCGGTGAGGGTCGACTGTTGTGCGGGACCGAGGGTGGGGCCCGGTTCGTTGACCTTGGTGGTGGTTCCATCGGGTTCGGTGAGCGTGACGTTGCTGCGCAGTGGTTGTCCGATGGGCAGGGCCCGGTGCGGCAGCTGATCGACGCCCAGACCGATCACGACGGGGTCCGTGGCGTCCCCGGGGAGCACGGCCAATGTCGGGACCCCGGCGGCGACGAGCCCCCGGGCGACGTTGACCCCTTTTCCGGCAGCCTGTGCGTCGGCTCGGAGGGCTCGCTGGACGGCGCCCCGGATCAGCATGGCGCCCAGATCGATGGTTCGGTCCAGGCTGGGATTGGCGGTAAAGGTGGTGATCATGCCAGGGTCACGTCCACGTCGGCCCGCTCCAGGGCGGCGGCCAGATCGGGGCCGGGGGCCGTGTCGGTGACCAGGGTGTCCACCTGGTCCAGTGCGGCGAAGCGGATGAGGGTCTGTTCACCGAGTTTGCTGGAGTCAGCCAAGACGACGACGCGGCGCGCGCAGGCGACGATCGCTGACTTCACCGCGGCCTCCAGCGGATCGGGGGTGCTGAGCCCGAAGTCGGCGTCGATGCCGTTGGCACCGATGAAGGCGATATCCGGGCGCAGGGCGCGGAATTGGTCAATGGTTGATGCGCCGGTCGCGGCGCTGGTCAGGGCGCGGACCCGACCTCCGATGACTTCGAGCTGGAAGGAACCGCTGGCGGCCACCCGGTAGGCCACGGGTACGGAATGTGTGAGGACCAATAAATCCGCGGCACGGGAAGTGCCCAGGCTGGAGCCCATGGCCTGGGCGAACAGTTCCGTCGTCGTTCCCGCGTCGAGGACCACCGACGTGGCACCCGCCGGCAGCAGTTCCACGGCGGCGGCGGCGATGCGGGATTTCTGCTCGTGGTTCAGCGACGTCCTGACGCTCAAACTTTCCTCCACGGTGCTGGTGGTCCGGGTGGCTACCGCCCCGCCGTGGACGCGTCGTAGGATCCCTTCCTGTTCCAGCTGGGCCAGATCCCGGCGAACGGTTTCACGCGTGATGTCCAGTTGCTGGGCCAGCTCGGCGACGGTGACCCGGCCTTGGCTGGCGACGCGGTCGCCCATCACACGGTGTCGCTCCTCGGCGAACATGGCGCTTTCCCTTCGGTGGCCTTCATCACAACTTATCTGTGTTTCGTTGACTTTAGGGGGTGCTCTAACCAGAAGTCAACAGATAAAAAGAGATACCAACATAAACGGGCTTTGGTGAAGAATGTCTCTGCTTGCTGTCGCTCTCTGCCCCATCAGCGGCTTGCCTCGGCGTTCGTGCTGCGGTTGGCTAGGGTGATGGCCTCCTTAATCGAAGATTACGCACTGCTTTCCGACCAGCGCACCGGCGCATTGGTGTCCGAATCCGGCAGTGTCGACTGGCTCTGCTTCCCGCGCTTCGATTCCGATGCGGCCTTCACCTCCCTGCTGGGCGACTCCGAGCATGGTCGCTGGCTGCTGGCCCCCGCCGGTGCCGCAGATGACTGCGAACCAGACCATCCGGCCCGGCGCTCCGAACGCGTCAAGGCAGCGCGGGCTGCTGGTGTCGCCGATGCAGAATCTGCAGGCGACCCGGCCGATGACGGGCGCCCCGTCGTCGTTCAGCGCACCTACATCGACTCCACGTTCGTGCTCAGAACCCTCTGGAAAACAGTCGAAGGTCAGGTCCTCGTCACCGATCTGATGCCTGTCGGGGCCCGTAGGGCCTCGATCGTGCGCCGGGTCGAAGGCCTCGTCGGCAGTGTGACCATGCACCAGGAGATCAGCTTCCGCTTCGGCTACGGATCGGTCATCCCCTGGGTTCGGCGGCACGAAGACGAATCCACCGGGGTGACGTCGATCGTCGCAATGGCCGGCCCCGACGCCATGGTCCTGCATGGCGACCGGCTGCCCCATGGTGAGGACCACCGCCACGTCGGTGACTTCATCGTTTCGGCGGGCGAAGCTGTCGATTTCGAGCTGAGCTGGTTCCCCTCGCACCGCAAGGTCCCCTCGCGGATCGATCCCGGAGCAAGTATCCAGGAGACCGTCGCCTACTGGCAGCACTGGTCCCGTGATATCCCGACCCAGGACTCCTACCACGACGTGGTCAAGCGCTCGGTTCTGGTACTGCGGGCGCTCACCCATGAGGCCACGGGAGGGATCGTCGCGGCACCGACGACTTCACTTCCTGAAGACTTCGGAGGTGAACGGAACTGGGACTATCGCTTCTGCTGGTTGCGCGATGCCGCCCTGACCCTCGAAGCGATGATGACCCACGGCTACGAGAAGGAAGCGCTGAAATGGCGTGACTGGCTTCTACGTGCCGTCGCCGGTGACCCCGAGGACCTGCAGATCATGTATGGGCTGGCCGGGGAACGGCGGTTGCCCGAACGCGATCTGGACCACCTGCCGGGATATGAGGGATCGCTGCCGGTACGCGTTGGAAACGGTGCTGTGGACCAATACCAGGGCGATGTCGTCGGTGAGGTGCTCGTGGCGCTGGAAAAACTGCGGAACATCGGTGGCGTCGAGGACCATTTCTCCTGGCCGTTGCAGAAGACCCTGCTCGGCTACGTCGAGAAGCATTTCGAACATAAGGACCACGGCATCTGGGAGATGCGCGGGGACCTGCAGTACTTCACCCACTCGCGGGTGATGATGTGGGCCGCGTTCGACCGTGGCGTGCGGGCGGTGCGTGAACACGGGCTCGACGGCGATGACGCCTCGTGGGCGCAGCTGCGCGATCGACTCCATGAGGAAATCATGGAGCAGGGCTTCAACACCGAGGAGAACTGCTTCACGCAGACCTACGGGGACACCGAGGTGGACGCTTCGCTGCTGGTGCTTCCCCAGGTGGGTTTCATCGAATACGACGATCCGAAGATGCTCGGGACGGTGGAGCGCCTCGAGCGCGATCTCATGGACGCGTCGGGACTGCTGTTGCGGTACCGGACGTCGGCGGGGCATGACGGGCTGGCCGGCGACGAACACCCGTTCCTAGCCTGCTCGTTCTGGTTGGTGGAGCAGTACGCCCGGACGGAGCGGATCGAGGACGCCCGGCGGCTGATGGACCAGCTGGTGGGATATTCCAACGGACTGGGTCTGCTCGCCGAGGAATACGACACCGTCAGCGGGCGAATGGCCGGGAACTTCCCGCAGGCCTTCTCGCATCTGACCCTGATCCGGGCAGCGGATGCGATCAACGGGTACTCCCTGCGCAATCGCTGAGTCGTCAACGGGGAGTGACGAAGTGGTTACCCGCGGGTAACATGAGCATATGCACATGATTTTCCGCCTCCTGCTCATGCTCCTGCAGGCCCGCCGCCGGCCGAAACTTGATCTGTTCGACGTCGATTCGATGCCGATGCGTGCCCTGCTCACCGATATCGACGTCGCCGGGCATATCAACAACGGCATGTATTTTTCGATCTTCGACCTCGGGCGATTCGACCTGATGGTCCGCGCCGGAGCGTGGGACACGATGAGGCGTCGTCGCTGGACCCCGGTGGTCCAGGCGGAGACCATCACCTTCAGGAAGTCGGTGGTCTTCAACCAGAAGTTCAGCGTTGAAACACGTATTGCCGGCACGGATGAGCGCAGCATCTATTTCGAGCAGCGGATCGTCGCCGGGGGCGAAATCTATGTCAGTGCCCTGATCTGCACCCGCCTGCTGGGGCGCCAGGGGCCGCTGACCAACGAAGAGATCCTCTCGGCCTTCGGTGCCGCGGTGCCCGAGGACCTGCACCTGCCGGAGTGGGCGACGCGGTGGCGCGAATCGACGGCGCTCCCCGGGGCGCGCAAACCCGCCCCCCACACGTGGGGTCGGCGGGTCCGCAGCTAGCCGCGGTGCCGCTTCGTGGACAACAGCAAGCCTCTGGTGCAAAAATCGGCGCATGAACGATCTGCTGGCGACGGCTCCTGCATCGCGGTCCCTCCGCCCCTTCGCCGCCGACGATGAGCCGTTTGTGGCGATGCTGGCCACCGATCCACGAGTGACACGATATGTCGGCAACGGGGCCACCTGGAGTCCCGAGTACGTGCGCCGACGCGTGACCGAAGCGCTGGCAGCGCTACCGGGCGGTGATCCGGCGGCCGTGCGTTGGTTCATTGGCCTCGAAGCTGGCCGCCGTGTGGGGCTGGTGGTCTCCTCGCGTCGTGGCGCTGTCGTGGAAGTTGGTTATTGGGTCTGCCCCGACGCCTGGGGGCGGGGGGTCGCCAGCTGGATGCTCGGCGCGGCACTGGCACCGATCCGGTCGGTGTTCGGAGATCGGGAGCTGCTCGGCAGGGTCCTGCCCGGAAACCAAGCCTCGATCCGGGTTTTGGAATCCCAGGGGTTCGTGCTCGACCCCGGCGAAGGGCCCGATCTGCGCTACGTTCGTTCGGTCGCCTAGGCCGGGGCCGGGGCCTCAAGAGCGAATTCGGCGAGTTGTCCGCGGATGCCATCAAAATGGCGATGCATCAACCGCGCGGCTGCCGGCTTGTCCTTGGACCGCACCGCGTTGAGGATGTCGCGGTGGATTTGAGCCGTTTCCGTCAGGGTGGTCCCCGGGGTATTGCCGCCCAGGCTGTCGATGGCTTCGTGGATCGTGCGGTAAACCTGCCAGAAGACTCCCAACAGGTTGGTCAACAATTCGTTCTCCAGACAGGAAAACAGCAGGCGGTGGAACTCCTGGTCGATCTCGACGAAGGTCCGCCCATCGAGGGCGTGGGCTTCCATCTGGACGACCAGGGTCGTCAGTTCGTCCAGCCGACTCTCATCGAGGGCGTCGATGGCCGAGCCGATCAGACCGGACTCGAGGGCTTGCCTGACCTCGACGAGTTCGTGCGCCTCGTGGCCCTTATGGCGTAACGACATCCGTCCCCGGAAGGTGAGGCTATCGGCCAGGGCGACCAGGTTGTTGCCGGCGACGAAGGTACCGAACCCGTGCCGAATCTCCACGACACCGAGGGCCTGGAGGACCTTGATGGCCTCGCGCAAGGTATTGCGGCCTACGCCGAGCTCCTCCGTTAGCACTGCCTCGGTGGGTAGGGCATCCCCGGCCCTGAGGCCGCGGTCGATGATCAGGTCCATGAGATCCGTGGTCAAGGCGCGCAGACGTTCCTGGGCGCCGAGTCGGGTGTGACGTGCAGGAGCACTCAAGGCAGGCTTCCTTTCCCGGGGAGGGAGCGATCCGGTGTAAATGGCCCGCTCGTTGATGACTGACGAAGTGTGGGCGACACCACTTGACCATTGTCTGTGATGACGCTTACAGTCTACATGAATACGTCGGACATCCTACGTCCGACTTCTACCGTACAGAAGAGGTAAAACGTGCCCCTCAACAACCTGGCGGCCACCGAAGGCAGCCGACGCAACTTCCTCAAGGTCTCCGGCTTGATGGGTGTCGCAGCAGCCTTCTCGGCTGGTATTGCCGCCTGCAGCAGCCCCGATTCCGCAGGAGCCGGAGCAGCTTCCGCGGCGGCAGGCACGGGCACGATCGAGGCAGGCATTTCCTACGCCCTCTCGACGGGATTCGACCCGATGACGTCTTCGGGCGCCACCCCCTTCGCCGCGAATCTACATATCTTCGAAGGTCTGGTCGACCTCCACCCGGCAACCCGTGAGCCCTACCTGGCGCTGGCGGCAGCCGAACCGAAGGAAGTGGACGAGACAACGTGGGAGGTCAAACTCCGCTCCGGCGCGACCTTCCACAACGGCGATGACGTCACCGTGGACGACGTCGTCTACTCCTTCGAGCGCGTCCTCGACCCCAAGAATGCTTCGCTCTTCGCCCAGTTCGTGCCGTTCATCAAGTCCGTCAAGGCCAAGGGTGAGGACACGGTGGTGTTCAACCTCGAATACGCCTTCCCGCTGTTCGCCACCCGCATCTCGGTGGTGAAGATCGTCCCGAAGAAGATCGCGTCCAAGGACCAAGCAGGTTTCGATGCCAAGCCCATTGGCTCGGGCCCGTACCAGCTGGTCTCGGCGACCAAGGACGACAAGATCGTCTTCAAGAAGTTCGACGACTACAACGGCAAGTACCCCGCAGGTGCTGCCGATATGACGTGGTACCTCCTCTCGGACGCCGCGGCCCGGGTCACGGCCGCCGAATCCGGACGCGTCGCGGCCATCGAGGACGTTCCCTACCTCGACGTGGACCGTTTGGATTCAAAGATCACCGTGAAATCGGTCCAGTCCTTCGGGCTCCTATTCCTCATGTTCAACTGCACCAAGGCCCCCTTCGACAAGAAGGAGGTCCGCCAGGCGCTGCACTACGGCATGGACACCGAGTCGATCATCAAGACCGCGCTGCTAGGCAACGCCAAGCCGGCCACCTCCTACGTCCAGGACACCCACCCGCAGTATGTGGAAGCCGATACGGTGTACGGCTACGACCAGTCCAAGGCCGAGTCGCTGCTCAAGGAGGCCGGCGTCAATAAGCTCGAATTTGAGCTGCTGACCACGGATACCTCCTGGGTCAAGGACGTTGCCCCGCTGATTCTGGAGTCCTGGAATAAGATCCCTGGCGTCAAGGTCACCTTGCGGAGCCTGCAGTCCGGAGCCCTCTATGACGAGAACGTCGACTCCGGCAAGTTCTCGGTGGTGGCAGCACCCGGTGACCCTTCGGTCTTCGGTAACGACATGGACTTGCTGTTGAGCTGGTTCTACCGGGGCGACGTATGGCCCAAGAACCGTTTCCGCTGGAATAAGACCGCCGAGTACAAGGCGGTCCAGAAGAAGCTCGACGAGGCCGCTACGGCTGAAGACGAGGCGAAGGCGGAAGCCGCCTGGAGCGAGGTCATCAACATCCTCGCCGAGGAGGCGCCGCTGTACCCGATCTTCCACCGCCAGCTGCCGACCGCCTGGGACGAAGACAAACTCGAGGGCTTCGAGCCGCTGCCGACCACCGGCGTCTCCTTCCTCGGGGTTACCCCCACGGCCTAGCGCCGCCCCGGCAGGGGTGCCGCCGGCGAACGTCCGGCGGCACCTCGTGCCGACTTTTTTTGAGCACATCTTTCCCCGACACATGGGAGTTCAACCGTGGGGACCCTCCTGCGACTCTTGTTGCGCCGCCTTGCCGCGCTTCCGCTCATGATCTTGGGCGTCACGTTCCTCGTGTTCGTGATCCTCAAACTCTCCCCCGGCGACGAGGCCACCCAGGCCCTCGGTGAGGGAGCCAGCTCCGAAGCCAAGGAAGCCTATCGGGCCGAACGCGGTCTGAACCTTTCACTGCCCGTCCAGTACGTCGCCTTCCTGGGCCGGCTGCTGACACTGGACTTTGGGGTCACCACCCCTCCGTCACGTCCGGTGGCCGGGATGATCGCGCAGGCCTTCCCGCTCACCTTGCAACTCACCGCCTTCGGCGTGCTGATCGCCGTGGTGATTTCGCTGGTCTTCGGTGTTCTCGGGGCGCTCTACCGTGATCGGCTGCCCGATCAGCTGATTCGTGTCTTCTCCATTGCAGCCGTGGCGACGCCGTCCTTCTGGCTCGGTATTCTGCTCATCCAGTGGCTGGCGCTGGGCAAGAACCCACTCTTCCCCTCCGGCGGCATGGCGGGCCCGGGAGAAGGGTTGGGTGGGTGGCTGGCGCATATGACGCTGCCAGCTTTCGCCCTGGCAATTCCCGTTTCCGCCTCGCTGATCCGGGTGGTGCGTACCTCCATGGTGGAGGAACTGGATAAGGATTACGTCCGCACAGCGATCGGCAACGGCGTACCGCGCAACGAAGTGATCAGCCGCAACGTCCTGCGCAATGCGCTGGTGACCCCGGTGACCGTGCTGGGACTACGGATCGGCTACCTCCTGGGCGGGGCCGTCGTGATCGAAATGATCTTCTCCCTGCCGGGGATGGGCCAACTCATCCTCAACGGCATCACCGCCCACGACACCAATCTGGTCCAGGGGGTGGTGCTGGCGATCGCCGTGACGTTTGTGCTGGTCAACATCCTGGTGGACCTCGTGTACCTCTTGATCAACCCCCGCATTAGGACGGTGTAAACGATGGCTCCCTTGGCACCACGCAATGCCCTGGTGGCGCGCCTGAGCTCCGGCGCCACCCGCTTCACATCCCTGACCACCGGTTCGAAGATCGCGTTGGGCTTCCTGCTCCTCATCATTTTGGCAGCGATTTTCGCACCGGTTCTGGCCCCGCACGATCCGCTGCTCTCCGGGATCCCCGCGCAGAAGCCCAGTGCCGAAAACCTCTTCGGTACCGACCGTCTGGGCCGCGATATCTTCTCGCGCCTGCTCTACGGTGCGCGCTCCTCGCTGGTCATCGGTCTCGGCTCCGTGGCGTTGGCCCTGCTGGCCGGTGGGCTGCTCGGTTCGCTGGCAGCGACGAGCAGCAAGGCCACCAACGAGGTCATCATGCGCATCATGGACATGCTCATGGCCTTCCCCGGTATCGCCTTGGCCGCCGCCCTGCTGGCCTCCCTGGGTAACTCGATCCCGGTCATCATCATCGCGATCGCCATCATCTACACCCCACAGATCGCCCGGGTCGTCCGTGCCAACGTGCTCTCCCAATGGGACGAGGACTACTCGCGCGCCGAACGTGTCATCGGTGCCGGCCGCTTCCACATCCTGATCAAGCACATCATGCGCAACACTGCGGCCCCGGTCCTGGTTTTCGCCACGGTCATGGTGGCCGACGCGATCATTCTTGAGGCTTCACTTTCCTTCCTCGGAGCCGGCGTCCAGGACCCCAACCCTTCCTGGGGCAACGTCATCTCCTACGGGCGCACCCTGGTCCTCAACGGTGCCTGGTGGGCCACCACCTTCGCCGGTCTAGTCATCTTGCTGACCGTCCTGGCGTTGAACATCCTCGCCGAGGGCATGACCGATGCGCTCGTGAACCCGAAGCTGCGCGGCAAGACCAAGGTCTCCGATACCGCCAGCGTCGAAGTCGAAGCCGCCGGTGACTCTACCGTCCGCCGCGCCACCGAGGAACTGACAGCGCCCGAAGCTGAGGACGAGGGCTCCAACGCGCCTGACGTCGAGGCTGGCAGCGGTTCCGGGGACCTCTCGGCCGCCATCGGTGCAGGAAGTAGCAGCCGTGGGCAGACAGAGGCCGATCGTCAACGACTGGCCGCGGAATTGGACCGATTGGCCGCGGTAGAAACCACCCGCACCGACCGGTTGCAGTTGGCGGGCGGTGGAGCAGGTGCAGGCACGGTGCTGGAAGTCAGCAACCTCTCCATCCGCTTCCCCGAACGCTACGGTCAGACGCGCATCGTGGACAACGTCTCCTTCACCGTCCGCGAGGGTGAAACCATGGGGCTGGTCGGGGAATCGGGCTGCGGCAAGTCCATCACCTCGCTGGCCATTATGGGCCTGCTGCCGGACAACGCCAGGATCACCGGATCGATCCGGTTCGGTGACCGCGAACTCCTGCCGGAGGACGGCAAGGGCGGGACCCGGGCCGGGGACGCCACGGTCTATAAGGGCCTGCGCGGTTCACAGATCGCCATGGTCTACCAAGACGCATTGTCCTCGCTGAACCCCGCCATGCTCATCAAGGACCAGCTCGGCCAACTGACCCGGCGCGGCGGCCGCAAGAGCCCGGCGGAACTGCTGGAACTGGTGAAGTTGGATCCATCGCGCACCTTGAAGTCCTACCCGCACGAGCTCTCCGGCGGGCAACGCCAACGCGTGCTCATTGCCATGGCGCTCTCTCGTTCACCCAAACTGGTGGTCTGCGACGAGCCGACGACGGCGCTGGACGTGACCGTGCAGAAACAGGTCGTTGACCTGCTCAACGAGCTGCGCGAACAATTGGGCTTTGCCATGGTCTTCGTCAGCCACGACCTCGCCTTGGTGGCCTCATTGGCCCACCGGGTCACCGTCATGTACGCCGGACAGGTGGTCGAGTCCGGTCCGGTCAACGCGCTGCTGACCCATCCGACGCACGAATACACCCGGGGCCTGCTCGGCGCTGTTCTCTCGATTGAATCCGGTGCCGAACGACTCCACCAGATTCCCGGAACCGTCCCGTCCCCGAACGACTTCGCCGACGGTGATCGGTTTGCTGACCGCTCCACGTTGCCGGGAGCCGATGGGTCCCGCCAGTTGGTTCTGACACCGGTCGGCGGCCATGAAGGGCACCTCTGGGCGAGCCCGCAGGAAACCGGAACGATCAGGGGCCGAGGAACCACCACGAAGGGGGAACAGTCATGAGCCAGGCAGCAGCGAGCAGCCAGCCCGTCCCGGTCATCGAACTGAAGGACCTGCACGTCCACCACCGGGCCCGTTCCGGAAAAGCGTTCAAACCGTTGATCGTCAAGGCAGTCAATGGTGTCGACTTCACCATTGGTCGAGGTGAGACCGTCGGTATCGTCGGGGAATCCGGTTGCGGCAAGTCAACGTTGGCCAACGTCCTCGTGGGACTGCAGCCACCGACCTCCGGCGAGGTACTCTTCCGGGGCAAACCCGCGCTGAAACGCAA
The DNA here is from genome assembly GCF_900163545.1 of Arthrobacter rhombi. Taxonomy (GTDB): domain Bacteria; phylum Actinomycetota; class Actinomycetes; order Actinomycetales; family Micrococcaceae; genus Arthrobacter_H; species Arthrobacter_H rhombi_A. Next base: position 94,468 of record NZ_FUHW01000014.1, on the reverse strand, counting down.
CGCCGCCCTGCGCAAGGAGTTTGGCCGCAGTGTCTCGGTCGTCTTCCAAGACCCCTCGACGGCGCTGAACGCCCGCATGCAGGTCCGTGACATTCTGATGGACCCATTGACCGTGCATGGAATCGGCACCATGGCCAGCCGCAGCCAGAAGGCCGCCGATCTCCTCGGCCTGGTCGGCCTGCCGGCGTCCGCTGGAGCTGCTGTCCCGAACCAGCTCTCCGGCGGCCAACGTCAGCGGGTGGCCATCGCCCGGGCACTGGCCCTGGACCCTGACATCATCGTGGCCGACGAACCGACGTCCGCGCTCGACGTTTCGGTGCGCGCCCAGGTACTGAACCTGCTCTCCGACCTGAAGACCGAACTGAACCTCGGGATGGTGTTCATCTCCCATGACATCCAGACCGTCCGCTACGTCTCCGACCGAATCTGTGTCATGAATGCCGGGGAGATCGTCGAACAAGGCCCCGCGGCCCAGGTCTTCGACGCCCCGACGAATGACTACACCCGCAAATTGCTGGGTGCGGCTCCATCACTGCTTCACGCAGGTTAGCCGGCCCCGCTTCCACCCTTCCAGACCGGCGGCCGGTTTCGGCCGCCACCGAAAATTTTCCCGATAGTATCCAGCAGAACAGGAAACGCATTCCGTGACCGCAGCATCGACCGCACCCACCCGCACCTACTCCGGGGTCATTCCGCCGGTCATCACCCCCCGCACCTCGGAAGGTGAGATCGACACGGCCTCACTCGAACGGGTCGTGGACCACCTGATCGACGGCGGGGTCTCCGGCCTGTTCGTCCTGGGCTCCTCCGGGGAGGTCCCCTACCTGACCAATGACGAGCGTGAGCTGGTCATGACCACCATTTCCGCTCGCAATAACGGGCGGGTTCCGCTATTGGCCGGTGCCAGCGAACAGACCACCAACCGGGTGATCAACGAAGGCCTACGCATGGTCGAACTCGGTGCCGACGCACTGGTCGTCACGACCCCGTTCTATGCCTTGTCCAACGCCGCCGAGATCGAAGCACACTTCCGTGCGGTGAAGAAGGCGACCGGGCTGGATCTCTTCGCCTACGACGTGCCGGTTCGCACCCATGCCAAGCTGCCCCTGGACGTGGCGATCCGCCTGGCCGAGGACGGCGTCATCGTCGGGGTCAAGGATTCCTCGGGCGACGACGTGGCCTGCCGTCGTCTGCTGCTGGCTACCGCTCACATCGAAGGATTCTGCGTCTTTACCGGACACGAAGTAGTGGTCGACGGGGCATTGCTCGGCGGCGCTCACGGTGTCGTTCCCGGTCTGGGCAACGTTGATCCGGCCGGCTACCGGCGGATGTTCGATGCCGCCGCGGCCGGAGACTGGCCGGCGGTCCGCGCCGAACAGGATCGCCTGGCGAACCTGTTCGAGATTGCTTTCACCCCTGACTCCAACCGCGTTTCAGGCGGCGCCTCCGGTCTGGGTTCCTTCAAAACCGCTCTCGTGCTGCTCGGCATCATCGAAACCAACACCATGAGCGTGCCCATGGCTTCCTTGAACGAGGACGAAAGTCAGGCCATCGCCGCCATCCTGCGTCAGGCCGGATTGCTCTAAACACAAACCGGCGGACCGGCGGACACCGGCAGGTTCCGGCGCCGTTCTGCCAGCCATACGGCTTCCCGTCAGCAACTTCAGCATGGAAGAATGCTGACGGGACCGGCAGGCCCGCAGTCGTCCCTCATGAAATACGCCCGGACAGAAAGAGCGCACCATGTCGCCCGATGATTTCCTCTCCACCGTTCAAGGGCGCCTGATCGTCTCCGCCCAAGCCTATCCTGGTGAACCGATGCGCAACCCCCAGACCATGGCGCAAATGGCAGCCTCCGCTGTCGCCGGCGGCGCCGCAGCCGTACGCGTCCAGGGGCTGGCAGATATCCAATTCACCCGATCCGCCGTCGAGGTCCCGGTCATCGGGCTCTGGAAGGACGGACACGAAGGTGTCTTCATCACCCCCACAGCGCATCATGCGCTGGCGGTCGCTTCGGCGGGGGCCCACGTCGTGGCGATTGACGGGACGCGTCGTCCCCGCCCGGACGGGCTGACACTGGCCCAGACCATTGCCCGAGTACATGCCGAAACCCCTGCCCTGGTCATGGCCGACTGTGGATCATTCGATGATGCGGTGGCCGCCGTCGAGGCGGGCGCCGACCTGATCGGCACCACCCTGGCCGGCTATACGGGGGAGCGGCCGAAGACCGATGGGCCCGATGTGGAACTGTTGGCCGCGATTGCCGCCGCCGACCTCGGCCGGCCACTGGTCGCCGAGGGGCGCATCCACACACCGGCTCAGGCCCGTGAGGCTCTCGACGCCGGTGCCGTGGCCGTGGTTGTGGGCACGGCCATCACCCACCCGAGCAGCATCACCGGATGGTTTGACGCCGCCCTGCACCATAATGGAACCCGATCATGAGCCGTATATCAGCATCAGGAGACAACGTGGCCAGTAGCGTCGACCATTTGAACGCACGGATCCTCATCGGGGAAGACCCCGCAGAAGCCGGACGGCTTGCCGCCGAGGTGATCCTGGAAACGGTCAAGGCCAATCCTGCGGCAGTGATCGGTTTGGCGACAGGGTCCTCACCCTTACCCCTTTATGCGGCATTGGCTGTCTCGGATGCCGATTTCTCACGGGTCTCGGGATTCGCCCTCGACGAGTATCTCGGCCTGCCCGACGGGCACCCGCAGTCCTACGCCGAAGTCGTCCGCACCGAGGTCACCGACCCCTTGGGGCTTGATCCAGTCTTGGTCCACACCCCGGAACCACATGGGCAAGACCACGCGGCCGACGCTGAAGCCTATGATGCTGCCATCCGCGCCGCCGGCGGGATCGACGTACAAATTTTAGGTATCGGTTCGAATGGCCATATCGGATTCAACGAGCCGGGATCCGCTTTCGATTCGCGAACCCGCGTGGTTCCGCTGGCCGAGAGAACCCGACAGGACAATGCTCGGTTCTTCGCGTCACCCGAAGAAGTCCCCGAACAATGTGTCACGCAGGGGATCGGGACGATTTTCGAAGCCCGCCAACTGCTGCTCATCGCCCATGGTGAGCATAAGGCCGAAGCCGTCCGATTAGCTCTGGAAGGGCCGGTAGGCCAGGAGTTTCCCGCGTCGGTGATCCAGCGTCACCCGAACGTCACCGTGGTGCTGGATCGGGCAGCCGCTGCCCGTTTGGGGGAACAGGCAAAGCCCTAACCCTCGTCAACGTAGCGAGTGCCCACGGCAATAGGCCGGGCCTCGGGCAAAAATGCCCGAGGCCCGGCCTATGCCATCTGGCCAGCAGTGGCCAGCCTGGCTCCTAGCGGCGGCGTAGGTGCTGCCGGGCCCGCAGGAGCAGAACGGCGGGGATCGCCAACAACAGCAGCGGAAGCAGGAGCAAGAGGCCCCTCGGTGAGGTAATGATCGAGTCCGCAGACACCGCGTCGGTGGACCCTCTCAGCTCCTCGGTTCCGCCAGCAAGCTCCGTCGAACCTGAGAACAATTCTGCGGTGCCATCGGACAGCTTCGTGTTGCCGTCGGCCAATTCGCCGGCACCGTCATCAACCTTGCCGACACCGGTTTCGAGGGTCTTCGAACCGGTATCGAGCTTACCCAGGCCGTCTCCGAGCTGGCTGGTGCCCGCGGAGAGGCGTTCGGCACCGGCATCGAGTTTGCCGGCACCGACGGCGAGCTTGCCGTTGCCTTCGGCCAGGTCCCCGGCTCCATCACGAATCTTGACCGAGCCCTCGGCTGCCTCTTGGGCGCCGCTGACGAGATCAGGGGTTTTCCGCGCCAATTCGCTGGTGCCCTTCTGCAACTTGACCGAGCCGGCCGACAGCGCATGGTTTCCCTCGGCAAGATCCGAGGCTCCCGTGGCGACACGTGCGGACCCGGCAGAGAGCTTATCGGCACCCTCGGAGAGTTCACCGGCACCGGTGGCCAGGGCCGCATTGCCCGTGGCCAACTTGGAAGCGCCCTGATTCAGACGGTTGGCACCGTTGTCGATCTCGCTCAGGCCTGCGTAGAGACGGGCCGTACCGTCCTTGAGCTCATCGGTACCGGCGGAGAGTTCGCCATTGCCGGCGGCGATCTTCTGCGCGCCGTTGTTGAGCTTGGTCAGTTGTTCCTTCAGTAAGCCCAATGGAACCACGCCCTTGGGGCCCTTCGCGGCATCGAGGAGCTCCTGGGTGCCAGCGGCCAGTTCCGCCGAGCCGTCGGCCAATTCGTGGGCGCCGGGGGCGGCCTTGGCGGTACCTTCCTTCAATTGGGCGCTGCCGGCGAGGGCTTCGCCGGTTCCCGCGGAGAGTTTCTTGGTCCCCGCCGAGAGTTCATTGGCGCCCGCAGAAGCCTTCTGCGCGCCGGCCTGCAGTTCTTGTGCCCCGGCGCCGAGCTTCTGGCCCCCGTCGCCGAGCTGGGCGGCCCCGGCGTTGAGTTGATCCGCGCCGGCGGCCGCCTTCTTGGTGCCGTCAACCAGCTTCACGGCGCCGTCGTCGAGCTTCTTGGCTGCGCGGTCTGCCCGGCCAGCACCGGCCGCGACCTTCTGGGACCCGACGGATAGGCGTTTGCCGCCATCGGCCAGCTTCGTGGCCCCCTTGGCAGCTGCTTGCGCGCCGGTGGACAGTTCGCCGGTACCGGAATGCAGTTCCTTGGCACCATCGTCCAGGTCCCCGGCGCCGTTGGAGGCCGTGCTGATGCCCTTCGAGAGTTTTCCTGCGCCCTCGTCGAGGTCCCCGGTGCCCTGATGGAGTTTGATGGCGCCGCTGGCAGCGCGTGTGGCACCGTTGTTCAGTTCGCTGATTCCTGCCTGGGCCTGGCCCATGCCGTTGTCCAGCTTGGAGGCCCCGGTGGCGACCTGGCTCGAATAGATGACATAGAACGCCAGGACCGCCACCAGGAAGAGGCCCAGCAGGACGGTAATGATGGTGTGCATCAGCGAATGCTGCTTGGCAGCGTGATGTGCATGCATGCGTCTCCTCGAAGAGGTCGGGTCGGTCCGGACGGCTCAGCACTGTTCGGCATCATGCCGCTGCGTACTCGCCGGATCCAGTACCGGTTGATTGGTCCGTGATGCCTGACCGGATGGCCGGCGATCGCGGTGGCCCGAGCAGTGGATTTCCGCAGCGGACAAACGTCGTTGGTTGTGACCTGCCTTACATTGAACCTACTGTCCGGTAGGTTTTCAAGGGGTGAGTAGAAAAAATTTTGGTTTCAGTAACAAAGTGCTTTCGGGTGCACCGGACCACTACCCTCTCCTGCCGCTGAGTCGCGCCTACACTGGTGACCATGTCCCGAAACAACGCGTCCACCCACGACGCCCTCGCCGACCAGCACGACCTGATCAAGATCCGTGGTGGTCGGGAAAACAACTTGAAGGACCTCTGCCTCGACCTCCCGAAACGACGGATCACCGTCTTCACCGGGGTATCAGGTTCGGGGAAGAGTTCCCTCGTTTTCGGGACCATCGCCGCCGAATCCCAGCGAATGATCAACGAAACCTATAGCGCCTTCGTCCAGGGCTTCATGCCGACGTTGGCGCGCCCCGACGTCGACGTTTTGGAGGGCCTGACCACGGCGATCATCGTGGACCAGGAACGGATGGGATCGAATCCCCGCTCGACAGTGGGCACCGCAACGGACGCCAACGCCTTGCTGCGCATCATCTTCAGCCGTCTCGGGAAACCCCAGATCGGTTCCCCGCAGGCCTACTCCTTCAACGTCGCCTCGATCAGCGGTGCCGGGGCGGTGACCATGGAACGCCGGGGCAAAAAGGTCAAGGAACGCCGCGAATTCTCCATCACCGGTGGAATGTGTCAACGTTGCGAGGGCAGTGGCACCGTCTCGGACTTCGATCTGAGTCAGTTATATGACGAGGAAAAATCCCTCAACCAGGGTGCCCTGAAGATTCCGGGATACTCGATGGAGGGCTGGTACGGGCGCATCTTCAGGGGATGTGGCTGGTTCGACCCGGATCGACCGATCAGGGACTTCAGTGAGCAAGAGCTCGATGACCTCCTGCATAAGGAGGCAACCAAAATCAAGGTCGAGGGCGTGAACCTCACCTATCTGGGCCTCATTCCACAGATCCGCAAATCTATGCTCACCAAAAGCCTGGACGCCATGCAGCCGCATATCCGTGCCTTCGTGGAGCGTGCCATCACGCTGACTGCTTGCCCCGACTGCGGCGGTACCCGGCTCAGTGAGGCGGCCCGTTCCTCCCGTATTTCCGGCCTGAGCATCGCCGACGTCTGCGCGATGCAGATCAGCGACCTCTCCGATTGGGTTCACACTTTGGACGAACCCGCCGTAGCGCCGCTGCTCGATTCATTGGCCGGACTGCTGGCCTCGTTCGTGGAGATCGGCCTGGGCTACCTCTCCCTCGAGCGGCCCACCGGAACCCTGTCGGGAGGCGAGGCCCAGCGGACGAAGATGATCCGTCACCTGGGCTCGGCGCTGACCGACGTGACCTATGTCTTCGATGAACCCACCGTGGGACTGCATCCACACGACATCGCCCGGATGAACCGATTGCTTCAGCGGCTCCGCGATAAAGGCAATACCGTTCTCGTGGTCGAACATAAACCAGAGACGATCGCCATCGCCGATCATGTGGTTGATCTGGGCCCGGGGGCCGGCACGGATGGAGGAACGCTGTGCTACGAGGGGAACCTGGAGGGGCTGCGCACCAGTGATACCCCTACCGGTCGGCACCTCGGCTATGTGGCCGCCCTGAAAAAGGCGCCGCGTCGGCGGTCAGGAACCCTGGAAATCCGTGGGGCGGACCATCACAACCTTCGCGATGTTGACGTCGATATTCCGTTGGGAGTCCTGTGCGTGGTCACCGGGGTGGCAGGCTCCGGGAAAAGCTCACTCATCCAGGGTTCGATCGCCGGCCGGGAAGGGGTGGTCAGCATCGATCAGGGGGCCATCAAGGGCTCACGGCGGAGCAACCCGGCCACCTACACGGGGTTGTTGGAGCCGGTCCGCAAGGCGTTTGCGAAATCCAATGGGGTCAAACCCGCGCTGTTCAGTTCCAATTCGGAGGGTGCCTGCCCGGCATGCAACGGAGCCGGGATCATCTTCACCGAGTTGGGCGTCATGGCTACAGTGTCCACCGTCTGCGAGGAATGCGAGGGCAAACGATTCCAAGCGGCGGTCCTTGACTACCGGCTTGAAGGTCGAAATATCAGCGAGGTCCTCTCGATGCCGGTCGATGAGGCCCTGCGCTTCTTCGCTGCCGGGGACGCCAGGATCCCTGCCGCCGTGAAGATCCTCGAACGGCTGAGCGATGTCGGGCTGGGCTATGTGACCCTGGGCCAACCGTTGACGACCCTCTCCGGAGGGGAAAGGCAACGCCTGAAGCTGGCCACCCGGATGGGAGAAGAGGGAGGGATCTACGTTCTGGACGAGCCCACCTCGGGACTGCATCTAGCCGATGTGGAGCAGTTGCTGAGCCTTCTGGATCGTCTGGTCGATGCCGGCAAGACGGTGATCGTCATCGAACACCACCAAGCGGTGATGGCCCATGCTGACTGGATCATCGATCTCGGTCCCGGAGCGGGGCACGACGGCGGGACACTGGTCTTTGAAGGGACTCCGGCCGAGCTGGTGGAGGGGAAAACAACGATCACCGGCGAACACTTGGCGGCCTACGTCGGCTCTTGAGGCATATTTCGTCAGGGCAGCTGCCACTCGGCGATATCGGTGTCGACATCGGCCAGCGTGAGCGAACCTTTCGCTGCGGGGATGTCCAGGACGAGGGTTCCGTGGACCGAGGCGCCTGGCTTCAGTTCGACGGGCAATGCCGTGCCTGCGTTTTGGCAGGAGGCGGCAGGGGTGGTGCCCAAGTCGCCGTCGAACCGGGCATCGGCTGTGGAGTAGAAGGACCACTGATTCGGGGAGAGGCTCAAGGGGCGCTGTGCTGCGTCTCCGTGGGAGGCTTTGAAGGACGCGTCGATCTCGAGCACGGCGAAGGCGTCATGATCGGGTTTGCCGCCGTCGATCGGGCAGGTCTCGTGAACCGAGAGGGACGTGACCGTCAAGGTGATCTGGGGTTCGGCGTCTGAACCTTGCAGCGTCAGTTCATCCCCGGGGGCATAGAGTGGCAGCCCGCGTTCACTGGTGATCCGCACCGGGGATTCGTGGGCGGGGATGCTCGCCTCGGGAGCAGCGGGTGAGGTGGGGGCAGTGCCAGCAGCTGTGCGTGTCTCGGTCGCCGTGGCGTCGTCGGGGGTATCCGGGTCGATGATGTTTCCCGCGGAACAGCCCCCGAGGAGCGCGGCGACTGCCGCGATGCCGACCAGCCCCGTCAAGCGTGCGGCAGGCCGTCCCAAATGCTCCAACATGCCCATCATTGTCCCTGACCGGGCGTTGTTGTGTCGACTTCGCGGCATGGCGAGTAAGCTCGGCCCCATGGTGCGTTTTTTCCTTCTGACCTTATTCGTCGTTCTGGCAGCGGCCGCTGTCGTGGCGGCCTCATTCGGGACCACCGGTTGGGTCGTTTTAGGGGTCCTGGTGTTGCTCCTCGTCGGGTTGGGTTTGCATGACCTGTTCCAGACCAAACATGCCATCCTGCGCAACTATCCGGTGCTGGGACGTATGCGCTACCTGCTCGAATCCATCCGCCCGGAGATCCAGCAGTACTTTATCGAGCGGAACACCGATGGGCGGCCCTTCGACCGGGATACCCGCTCGTTGATCTACACCCGTTCCAAGGGGGCCGACAGCCATAAGGCCTTCGGGACAGAACGCGATGTCAATGCCCAAGGCTACGAATTTCTACTGCACTCCAGCGCGCCGGTGGCACCGCCGGAACGGGCACACCGAGTCCGCATCGGGGGACCGGATTGCCGACAACCCTATGAGATCTCCTTGATGAACATCTCGTCGATGAGTTTCGGGGCACTGTCCAAAAACGCGGTCCTGGCGATGAACAAAGGGGCCTCCTTGGGTGGTTTCGTCCAGGAAACAGGGGAAGGTGGGCTCAGTAAGTACCACCTCGAGCACGGTGCTGATATTTTCTGGGAAATCGGATCGGGATACTTCGGCTGCCGCGATAAGAAGGGCAAATTTGCCCCGGAGACCTTCCGGACGAAGGCCGCCACCGAACAGGTCAAGGGAATAACCTTGAAGCTCAGTCAAGGTGCGAAGCCAGGCATCGGCGGCGTCCTGCCGATGGAGAAGCTCACGCCCGAGATCGCCGAGGCTCGCGGGGTGCCGATGGACGAGGATTGTATCTCCCCGGCCTCGCATTCGGCGTTCCACACCCCTCGCGAATTGATGGAATTCGTGGGGACATTGCGTGAGCTCGCCGACGGGAAGCCGATCGGGTATAAATTCTGCGTCGGCTCGCGTACCGATGTGCTGGCCATGTGCAAGGCGATGTTGGAGACTGGCGTCACCCCCGACTACATCATCATCGACGGTTCCGAAGGCGGCACTGGCGCCGCACCGCTGGAATACGAAGATCATGTGGGAACCCCACTGACTGAGGGCCTGATGCTGATGCACAACGCCCTGGTAGGAACGGGCCTGCGAGGTCGAATCCGCTTGGGCGCCGCCGGAAAAGTCGCCACGGGAAGCGATATCGTCAAACGACTCATTCAGGGCGCAGACTTCACCATGAGCGCGCGTTCGATGATGATGGCCACCGGCTGCATTCAAGCACAGCTTTGCCATACCAACCGCTGCCCGGTCGGCGTCACCACGCAAAATCCTCGGCTCATGCGGGCGGTCGATGTGGATGACAAAGGAAACCGGGTGCACAACTACCACAAGCTGACGGTTGCCGAAGCTGGGCAGATCATGGCATCGATGGGGGTCTCCAACCCCGAGCAACTCAATCCACGCATGCTGCGTCGGCGCGTGGACCATCTGACGACCAGTAGCTATGCGGCCATCTTCAACTGGCTGCGACCGGGGGAACTCCTCGAGGACCCCCCGCGCGGCTGGGCGGTGGACTGGAAGGAAGCAGACGCCGATCACTTTGGCGAGTTCGCTCCGATGCCATGGATGGAACAGGACGCCGGCCAAGCAGCAGGTGAGCATACCGTTGGCGGGGAAAGGATCTCAGGTGGCGACCGGCCGGACATGGGCCGGTGGGACGAAACCGGCATCATGGCCACGGTCAAGCAACACACGAACCGGGAATCGGTGGATGACACCGATACCGGCACCACGAGTCTCGTCGAGTCCTCGGGAAACCGGCCTGAATCCAGACCCGGGGGCTAGGCGGGTCCAGGTTCACCCAGCGGCGATGGCAGCGGCAATCTCCTGCTGGTCGACGTCCGCTGGATCGGCGGGAGACCACCGCGGTGTGCGGTCCTTGTCGATGATCTGGGCGCGGATTCCTTCGGGCAGGTCAGGATGCTTCATCAGGTAGTCGGCTACCCGGAGCTCCCGGGCCAACGCCGAGGGCAGATGGGCCTCGTCGCGGGCGGCCCTGACCGCCCGGAGCGCCGTCTGGGTGGATAACGGAGAATTGCCTCGTACTGCTGTGGCGGCCGTGGCAGCCCCCGGGAACGGGCTGGCATCGAGCCGTTCCAGAATGGCCGAAACATCATCGGCGGCGTACGCTTCGTCGATCCAGACGGCTTCCGCAACCAGTCGGGCATCGGGTGCCGGGGTGCCGTGGAGGATCTCGAGGGCCACGGCGACCTCGTTGGCGGGCAATCCGATCAGGTCGGGCAGGGCCGCCAGAACATCCTCGAAGGAATCCTCGGAGATGCAGAAGTCAGCGAATCCCGCATGGATGGCGTCCCCGGCGCCCATGGTCGAGGCGGTCAGGGCCAGGTGTTCCCCGAGGCGCCCCGGAGCCAGGCCGAGCAGGTGGGTTCCACCCACATCGGGGGAGTAGCCGATGCGTGTTTCGGGCATGGCAATGGCCGAACGGGGAGTGACGATGCGGATCCCTGCATGACCTGCCAGACCGACTCCACCACCCATGCAGACCCCGTCCATATAGGCGAGGACCGGTTTCGGGTAGGCGGCGATGAGTCCGTCGAGGCGAAACTCCTCGGCCAGGAACGACAGGAATTCGTGCTGCTTGCCGGTGGTGATGGCTGTGTGGAAGGCCAGAATGTCGCCGCCGGCACAGAAACCGCGCTCACCAGCCCCTCGCAGAACGACGATGCCAACCGCTGGGTCCCCACGCCACTGTTCGAGCTGGTCGGTCAGGGTCTTCACCATCCCCCGGGTGAGGGCATTGATCTGTCGGGGCCGGTTCAACGTCAGCAGGCCGATACCGTCCATGACGTCGATCGACACCTGCTCATCCTCCGCGGCGTTCGTTCCGTTGGTCAGTGTCATCGAAGCCCGTCCCCTGATTGCATCCTGCGTTGTTCCCATTCATTGAAGCTACCGCCCATGGCGGGCGGAGTCTCGAAGGTGGGACAACTGGCCGGTCTGTGTCCTGCGGTCCCAGATGATGGAAGGCCCCGGCAATGTCACGGGACGATGCTGATCTTCCGCAGTTCGGCGGCCAATTTGTCCATGAAGACGTCGACCTTTGGGCTTCTGGAGTTACCCAGCTGAAGGGCGAAGATACTGCGGGCCAACCGGATCTCGGGAACATCCAGAACCACGAGCCCCGGGGGCCGTTGTTGCATGGCCAGCGCCGGGACCAGGGCGGCGCCGAGTCCGGCACCTGCCAAGTGCAGAGAGGCGTTGAAATCGTCGCAGTAGGCAACCACGCGAGGATGGAGGTCGCAGGAGGCGAAGAGTCGGGAGATGACGGTGGCGTCCGAGGTGCCGGCGTGATGCATGATCCAGGGCATGTTCGCCAGCTGAGCCGCCGAAATTTGTGCCCCCTCGGCGATCTTCCACGAAGCCGGCACGACTACCCTGAAGTCATCATCGCCGAGCCATTGCCGGTCCATCGTGCCGGGCCACCCCAGCCCTGACTGGCCGACTTGGAAGACCAACGCCAGATCCAGTTCGTTTCCGCTTTGCAGGCTGGCGATCGTCTGGTGCGGCTCGCCGACGCTGATGCGCAGGTTGATGCCCAGATCGTTCCATCCGGCGGATCCCAAGAGCCGGGGCAGAGCGAAGGTGGCCAGCGAAGGGAAGATGCCCAGACGGAGCTCCTCGGTAGGGTCCGCTCCTGGCCGCCCGGCCGCCGTCGTGCTCGCCGCCAGAAGTGCATCAATATCGGTCAGAACCTTACGGGCATGCCGCGCCATGGTCGTCGCCGCCTCGGTGGGTTCGATGGCCCGGGCCGACCGCCGGAAAAGCGCGACGCCGGTATCGCGCTCCAGCGCAGTCATCTGTTGGGAGACAGCCGATGCCGTATAGCCGAGGGGCACGGCAGCGGCGGCAAACGAGCCGTGCGCGATGACTTCGAGCAGGGTGCGAAGATGCACCGGGTTGACCAACAGCACTCCTGAGTGTCGAAGAGGGGAACAGCAAGCAATGTTATGCCATGCTAGTCCTCGTCGTCCTCCCGGTCGGCTTCCTGCTCGTCATCGAGTTCCCACTGCGAGGCCATCTGCTCGTCCTCGGAGTCGTTTTCCTCGGACTCACCGCTGTCATCGAGGTCCTCCACGACAAGGTAGCTATGACGGCGCAGTGGGTCGATGCGGTCCATGGTCTCCGGATTATCCGAGGAGCCGTCCTCGGGGGAGCCGTAACGTCCGTCTTCGGGCTCGTCGAGATCATCATCGGGAAGTTCGTCGAACACCGTCTCGTCGTAGGTTCCGCTCATGGCCGTTACCCTCCTAGTCCACGTGCCGGGCCTGATGCCTTGAGCACGGTTGACTCCTCCAGCGTAGAACGTGGGGACGGCAATGGGAACGGGGCCTCAGTCGGTCAGCCCCATGGCCTGGCCGGTGAGCCGGACGGAGGCGAGCCGCTCAGCGGCCGTGGAGGCGTTGTGGACGGTGATGAGTTCGTCGGCGTGGGCGCTCCGGGCGAAGCCTTCGAGGTAGTCCTTGACGGCCTCTGGCGTGCCGACAGCGGTGTACGCCATCATCTTGAGGATCTGCTCGCCTGCTGCGGATTCCATCAACATGTCGATCTCCGGCTCGGTGAAGGGGACCTCGCGGCCACGTCCGAGGAACATGGCAACCCGATCCCGCCGGGACTGCTCCATCTGGGCCTGGGCCTGCTGGTTGGTTTCGGCTGCGATAATTCCCACCCCAGCGATGACATGCGGTTCGGAGAGCTGTTCGGAAGGCTGGAAGCTATCCCGGTAGGCCGCGACGGCCGCGTGCAGGGCATCGGGGGCGAAATGTGAGGCAAAAGAATAGGGCAGACCGAGCTGGGCGGCCAGCTGGGCTCCAAACAGGCTTGACCCGAGAATGTACAGGGGCACGTTGGTTCCTGCGCCCGGAATGGCGGATACCGTGGGGATCCGTGAGTTCCCGGTGAGGTAGCCCTGCAGTTCGAGGACATCGTGCGGGAAGGCATCGGCTGCCGCCGGATCACGTCGCAGCGCACGGAACGTCGCCTGATCGGTCCCCGGGGCACGGCCCAGTCCGAGATCGATGCGTCCGGGGAACAGGGTTTCAAGGGTCCCGAACTGTTCGGCGATGACCAGTGGGGAGTGGTTGGGCAGCATCACGCCGCCGGAACCCAGCCGGATGGTCGAGGTCTGTTGGGCGATATGCCCGATCAGGACCGAGGTGGCACTGGAGGCGATGTTGGACATGTTGTGGTGCTCGGCATACCAGATGCGCGTGTACCCAGCGGCTTCGGCGGTTTGCGCCAGCTCGACGGACCCCCGGAAGGTGTCGGCGATGGTGCTTCCTGCGGAAACGGAAGCAAGGTCAAGAAGGGAAAGGGGAATACTCACATAGGGGGCAACCCACCTGCGTCCCCGAACATTCCCCGGGTGTCGCCGCTCTCAGGGTCCTGCCCGGAAGTCCTGCGCCCAACGGGCTGTGGCGGACAGCCCCCCGAAAGTATAGAAATGCAAGCGCACCTCACCATGGAGCCGGTGGTCCAGCCCAGCCGCCAGATCGTTGACGAACCGGTCCGGGCCCGCAGTTCCCAGCAGGTTGGCCAGTGAGAAACCATATTGTTGGGCGATGCCTGCCGAGGAGGAGATTCCGAAACGGCGGGCGTAGCTGAGTAGCCGCTTGATACCTGCCGGGCCGGGGACGCCGATCCTGACCGGGAGGTCGATCCCCCGGCCGCGTAGCTCGGCCAGCCAGGAGAGCACCGGGCGCGTATCGAAGCCGAACTGGGTGATGATGGATCCGGAAAGCCCTGCCGAACGTACGGCTGACGCCTTGTCCTGCAGTGCCGCCCATAACGAGGCGTCGTCGATCTCCGGATGGCCTTCGGGGTAGCCGGCGATGGCGACGCCGGTCACGCCATGGGCTTGCAGTCGTCCGGAGGCGATGAGAGCCAGGGCGTCGGGGAACGGGCCGAGTGGCTCCACGGGATCCCCGCCGACGGCAAAGACTTCGGTGACCCGGGCCTGGGTCACCAGTTGATCGAGGAATCCGTCGAGTTCGCCGAAGGAGGCCAGTCGGCGAGCAGAAATATGGGGGACCGGCTCGTGCCCCGCAGCGCGGACGGCTGCAGCTGCAGCCACGCGCAGACCGGCATCCTCATTGCCCAGGAACGTGACGTTGACCCGTGTCCCCGCCGGGATGGTTCCGGCAGCTTCGGCCAGGGATCGTTGGTCCTTGCCGGTCATCTCCAAGGAGAATCCGCGCACCAGTTCTGCGCCTAAGGGGTGTGGCGAATCCGTGGGGGATGGCATGGTCGGTCCTTCGCTCTCTCAGCCCAACCTATCCATCACCGAGGCGTTCGTCCAGCATCGATCAGGGCAAAAAGAAACGGTGGCATCCCCGAGGGGATACCACCGTTTCCAGGCGTTCACATTGGCCCGTTAGGGCCGAATGGAAGACTTAGACAGTGCGGATGTCCGTGGCCTGCAGGCCCTTCTGGCCCTGGGTCACCTCGAACTCAACGCGCTGGCCCTCTTCGAGGGAGCGGAAGCCGTTCGACTGGATCGCGGAGTAGTGTGCGAACACGTCGTCCGAGTTGTCGTCGGGAGCGATGAAGCCGAAGCCTTTTTCAGCGTTGAACCACTTGACGGTACCAATTGCCATGATATGTGTCCTTTCGAGACTGTCCGCAGGGGACGTAGGGGTTGTCGCCATCGGACTTGACGGTGACATGCAGCTACGAGTATTTACCGCGAGTCAAAAAGAGACACTCCCCGCGAACGGGGCCTTGACACTGAAATTACTGCGAGAAAACTACGACTACGTCATCAACAATACGCGAGATCGCTCCAAGAACCTATTGGATGGTCAAATTCTTTGGGATTTCATCGGTAGGTGGGCCGGGATGGGCCTGCGGGGAGCGCCCCTTGGTGGTTTCCGCGGTGGTTTCCGGGGTGGGCGCCTCCGGCGTTCCGGTGCCGGTGCTCCTGCCCCGCAGAGCGAAGCGGACGACCAATAATGCGGCGACCATGAGGACGACGGCGATGGCCGCCGTGATGGTGACACCTCCGTCGAAAGCCCGTGCGGCGGATTCGGCCAATCCGGTGGCCGCGGAACCCGGGGGCATCGAGCCGGCGACATCGGAGGCCCCGGCCAAGGTCTGCCGGGCACGATCGGCCGCTGCCGCATCCAGCGAGGACGGGATGGTCACCCCCCGGCTGTAGACGGCGTTGAGAATGCTCCCCAGAACTGCGGTCCCCAGCACCGATCCGACCTCGTAGGCGGTCTCCGAGATGGCCGCGGCCGAACCCGCACGTGCCGGAGGAACGGCCGAGAGAGCCAGGTCGTTGGAGATCGTCTCGGCCAGGCCGACCCCGATGCCGAGGATGCAGAAGGCCACCAGCAGGCCGATCAACGATCCGGACCCTCCCAGCGCCACGATCAATGCATAGGCCGCGGCGCTGAAGGCCAAACCGGTCATGACCACGCCGGCAGGTCCGATCCGTTTGACCAGCGGCACGGCGACGAACCCGAAAACGACCGTTAACACCAGTCCGGGGACCATGAAGACCCCAGCCTCCATCGGTGACAGGCCGGCGATGAGCTGCAAATGCTGGGAAAGAAAATAGATGAACCCCACCAGCGCGAAGACACTGAAGAGGTTCACGACCAAAGCGGCGGAGAAGACAGGGTTGCGGAACAGGCGGACGTCGAGCATGGGTGAGCGGCTGGCCAGTTGGCGGCGCACGAAGATGGTGCCACAGGCCAGACCCAGGGCGATCGCCCCGATCCCCAGGGCCAGAGACCCGGCGCCCGTCATCGATTTGATGCCGTACACGATCGGCAGCAGCGTCCCCACGGCCAGCAGGATGCTGGGTGGATCGATGCGCCCCGGGCGAGGGTCGCGGGATTCGGGAATGAGGAACGGACCCAGCGCGACCAGCGGCAGGAGCATGGGGATGGCCATCAAGAAGATCGACCCCCACCAGAAATGTTCCAACAGCCAACCGCCCAGGATCGGCCCCAGTGCGGCACCCCCAGAAAAAGCAGAAGCCCAGGCGGCGATGGCGGTGCGGCGTTCGGAGTCGTCGGTGAAGATGTTCCGGATCAGGGACAAGGTTGCCGGCATGAGCATTGCGCCAAAGACTGCCATGAGCGCCCGAGCGGCGATGAGCGAGGTGGCGTCGGGGA
Organism: Arthrobacter rhombi; assembly: GCF_900163545.1. Lineage (GTDB taxonomy): Bacteria > Actinomycetota > Actinomycetes > Actinomycetales > Micrococcaceae > Arthrobacter_H > Arthrobacter_H rhombi_A. The sequence goes on along the minus strand of NZ_FUHW01000014.1, from coordinate 77,874 downwards.
CGAAGGCGGCCACGGCCGAGACGAGGCCGAAGCCCACCCCGCCGATCAGTAACAGCTTCCTCCGGCCGATCCGGTCGCCCAGGCTCCCCATGGGGACCAGCAGGCCCGCCAACACCAAGGGGTAGATGTCGATGATCCAGAGCAGCTGGGTCGACGTCGGTTCCAGGGCCCGCGACAGGGACGGGACGGCGAAGCTGAGCACGGTGTTGTCGACGGCGACCAACAGGACAGGGAACATCAGGACGACCAGAGCCGCCCAGCGGCGCGCTCGCCCGGGGTGCTGCCTTCCGGTGTGCTGGTCTTGCAACGTGCTCATGCCAAGGTCCTTGGATTGGGGAGGAATCTCCCGAGTAACTGTACCGTCCGGACGGTATTGAGTCCATATGACATCGATGACGTCGGAGGCGACCAAAAACGCTAGAGTCGGGATCATGTCCAGACCACCAGCAGCACGAGAAAAAATCCTCGACGCCTATGCGAACCTGCTGCGCAGCGACGGGGAACGGGCGGCGACAATGGACGCGACCGCCGCGCTCGCCGGAGTCTCCAAGGGTGGGTTGCTCTACCACTTCCCGTCGAAGGACGCGCTGGCCGAAGCCGTGATCGAGCGCCTGCTCGACGCCGCGCAACAGGACAGCGAACGCATGGCAACCGCGCCCGAGGGTGCTGCCAGATACTACGTGCGCACCTCCACTGTCGAGGAAACAGAATTCGACGCCTTCTACCAGGCTGTCGTGCGTCTGGCGGCGGGATCGCACGCCCCAGCCGTCACCGCTCTGGACCAAGTCCACGCCGATTGGGAACGACTGGTCCGCGAAGATGTCTCAGACCCCCACGCCGCCGAGGCCATCATGTTGATCGGTGAGGGGCTCTACTACCATTCCACGATGCCCGGGACCTGGTCCCGTTCACTGGTGGGTAGGGATATCGGGGCCCTTCTCGAGCAGGTCGATCGACTCAAGAAAGGCTCATGATGGCCCTGCGTTTCAAAACCAAACCCTGGAAGGGCCGTATCGCAGCCCTGGTGGGGATCATGCTGATGGCCCTGAGCGTGCGGGCCGCCGTCGTTTCGGTTCCCCCGCTGTTGGACTTGATCGGTCCGGAGCTCGGTTTCACCGCCTTCAGCACCGGGCTCTTGGCCATGCTGGCCCCGATCATCTTCGGGATCTCAGGGCTGTTCACCCCGCGGATGATTGCCGTGCTGGGACTGGAACGCACCCTGTTGCTTTCCGTGGCGCTGGCCATCGTCGGGCAGGCGGGCCGGGCCTTTGTGGGGGACGTGACCTCCTTCCTGCTGCTCTCGGCGCTGACGATGATCGGCTACGGCATGGGCAACGTGGTCCTGCCGCCGCTGGTGAAGAAATACTTCGCGGACCGGATCTCCACCGTCACCTCCGGCTACGTGACCCTGATCGCCATCGGCACCGCCATGAGTCCCATGTTCGCGGTCCCGCTCGAGCAGGTGTCCAACTGGCGGTTCTCCATCGGCTTCTGGACCCTGGCCAGCGCCGTCGTTCTGGTGCCCTGGTTCATCCAGTTCGCGGCCGACCGGCGCCGGCGGGGTGCGGAGGCTGCAGAACATGCCCGGATCGCGGCGGGAGAGACCCCGGCCGAAACCAAAACCCGGCTCGCCGGCGTCGTCGCGGTGGAAGCGGACCGGAGGATCAACCCCTGGCGTTCCCGGGTGGCCTGGGGCCTGGCCATCTTCCTGGCCGGGAACTCCGGACAGACCTACGTCTACTTCACCTGGCTGCCGCCCTATCTCATCGGTGAGGGGATCTCCCCGGCGGTGGCCGGCAGCGCGCTGGCCTACTTCGCGGTGCTCGGACTACCGGTGAGCCTGTTGGTGCCGCTGGTGGTCCCGCGGATGCGCCAACCCATCTACGCCGTCGGATTCTTCGTCTTGCTCTGGATCACCGGGCACCTGGGCATGTTCTTCCTCCCAACGCAGGGCACCTGGTGGTGGATCACCTCGGCCGGACTCGGGCAGGGGACGTTCGCCATGGCACTCCTGATGATCAACCTGCGCTCGCGCACCACCTATGGGTCCGGGGTGCTGGCAGGATTCAGCCAGGGCCTGGGTTACGCCGGTGCCGCGATCGCCCCGCTGCTTTTCGGTGTGGTCCATGAGGCCACCGGCGGCTGGGGTGCCTCCTTCGGAATGCTGGGCGTCTGCCTGGTGGTCATGGTGACCGGTGCCTTCATGATCAACGGGCCGCACCAGATCGAGGACGACGCCGAAGCCGCCAGGACCCCCGAACGCGTCTAGTCCGTGCCGGCCGAACGCAGCAGGACCTTGCGCAGGGTTTTCAGGTTCCGCGTGGTCAACCGCTCCTTGTGCCGCGGGCTGGCCAGGACCTTGGCGAGCGGGGAGCTCAGCGATGCCCCGCGGGGAACCTGCCAATACAGCACCGAGTCCCCGGCAGCGTAATTCTCCCCGTCGGCGGGCCGTGGGGCAGCAGCCACGACCGAGGCCACGGCCTCCTCGGTGGCGGCGAGGACCACGTAGTCGTGCCGGGGGACCCCGTCGTCGATCGGGGGGAACGGATAGGCCCCGACCAGTGCCGCCACCCGTGCCGTCGTCACGGCGACGACCCGCGCCGGATAGCCGAAACGCTCGCTCAACACCGCCTCGAGCGTCTCCGCCAGGGCGCCGGCATCGTCGTCGTCGGCATCAAGCAGGACGTTCCCCGAGGCCAACACCGTATCCACCCGCCGGTAGCCGGCGGCAGCCAGCGTCGCGGCAAGGTCCTTCATGGTGATGCGGACGCCTCCAACATTGATGCCGCGGAGGAAGACGGCAAAGCGTGTCATGGCCCTATTCTGCCCTCGCCGGGTTCGACAGCGGAAGGCCCCCCGGTAGGCTCGGGTGTCATGAGTATTCGTGCAGCATTCGGCTCCTGGCCATCCCCCCTGACCGCGGCATCACTGGTTGCCACCCGGAGGCCGGTGAGCTTTCCCCGTTTCGTGGCAGACGCCGTCTGGTGGGTTGAAGGCCTCCCCGAAGAAGGGGGACGGAGCACCATCATGGCCGAGGGAGAACCTCAGGTGGAGCTGCTCCCGGCTCCCTATAACGTCCGCAGCCGGGTCCACGAATACGGGGGCGCGGCCTGGGCTCCACTGGTCGACGCTGCCGAAACGGGCAGCTTCGTCTTCGCGAACTTCGCCGATCAGCGGGTCCACCTGCGCTCCCGTGCAGGCATCAGCGCGCTGACCCCCGCATCCTGGCCCCGCCCCGATGCCGGGGGTGACCCGCAACTGCGTTTCGCCGAGTTCGTTCCCTCACGAAGCGCCGACGAAATTCTGGCCGTCTGCGAGGACCTCAGGGGAACAACCCCGGAACGCTATATCGTCGCCATCCCCTTGGACGGCAGCGCCGCCCAGGACGCGACACGGCTGCGCCGGGTGACGCCCTCCTCCCGTTTTGTTGCCTTTCCTCGCCTGAGCCCCGACGCGCGGCATATCGCCTGGATCAGTTGGGAACACCCGCAGATGCCCTGGGACGGGACCGTTTTGCATGTCGGGGAACTCGACGAGGCAGGGAAGGTTGCCCAGGTAACCGACCTGGCCGGCTCGGCGAACGAATCGGTGCTCCAACCCGAATGGCTCGACGCCGGGACCCTGGCGTTCATCTCGGACCGCTCGGGCTGGTGGAATCTCTACCGTCAGACGATCAACGGCGGGCAGGCCCTCGCGCTCTGCCCGCGAGAAGAAGAATTCGCCGAACCTCTCTGGCAGGTCGGTAGCACCTGGTATGCGGTGCTCGAGGACGGGAAGATCCTGGCCGCCCATGGCACCCACGGGATGCGGCTGGGTGTACTCGACCCGGCCACGGGGACCCTGAACGACGTCGAGGCCGTCCTGACCCATGCCCTGCCCATCGAAGTTCACGACGACGGCACGGGCCCACAGGTCCTCACCGTCTCGCAGAACTCCACCGAGGGAGTCGGCATCCGGGTCATCGATCTGTCCTCCTGCCAGATGAGGACCATCCGCAGGTCCTTGGCAGAACTCCCGGACCCCGGGGTCCTCCCCACCGGGAAGGCCATGGAATTCACCGACGAGACCGGGACGGTGGTGCACGCAAACGTCTACGAACCGGCGCTCGCCGGCTACCTGGGCCGTACCGGTGAAAAACCTCCCTTCATCGCCATGGTGCACGGCGGTCCGACCGGGCAGGCGCGGATTGGGCTGTCCTTGGAGATCGCCTACTACACCAGCCATGGTTTGGGCGTGGTGGACGTCAACTATGCGGGATCCAGCGGATTCGGCAGGGCCTACCGGGATCGGTTGGCCGGACAATGGGGCGTCGCCGATGTCCAGGACACCGTCGCGGTCATGCGGGGCCTGGTCGATGCCGGGTTGGCCGACCCGGACCGACTGGCCATCGAAGGCGGTTCGGCCGGCGGCTGGACCACCCTGGCCTGCCTGACCAACACCGAGACCTTCAACGCAGGAATCTCACGCTACGGGGTGGCCGATCTGGAGGCGCTCGTCGCGGACACCCACGATTTCGAGGCCCACTACATGGAGTCCTTGGTGGGCCCGTGGCCCGCGGCCCGTGAACTGTATGCCGAACGGGCGCCCATCAACCACGTCGATGCGCTGGACTGCCCGGTGCTGTTGCTCCAAGGCAACGAGGACAAGGTGGTGCCACCGAATCAGTCGCAGAAGTTCGCCGACGCTCTGGCTGCCAAGGGGATCGAACATGCCTATGTGCTTTTCGCTGGGGAACAACACGGGTTCCGGCAGGCAGCCAATATCGTGCGTGCCCAGGAACTCTCGCTGGCGTTCTACGCCCGCGTCTTTGGTTTTGAGGCCGATGTCGCGCCCATCGAATTGACCAGGGGAGACCCCGGGACAGCATGAGCGCCGAACACCACACCCACGACACCGGCGGCCAGCAAACCGATGCCGCGGTGACGGCCGCGGAGGCGATGGCCCACGGCATGGTGCAGGGCGTCGGATTTCGTTACCGGACCCGGGAACGCGCCGAAGCACTCGGTGTGGAAGGCTCCGCGGTGAATCTTCCCGACGGCAGCGTCTGTGTGACCGTGCAGGGCTCCGCGGATGCGGTCGCGGCACTCATCGACTGGCTACGCTCGCCCCGGACCCCGGGGCGGGTAGAACGTCTAGACGTCCGTCAGATCGAGGTCCGCGGAGACCGCGGAGGCTTCGAGGTCGGCTGAGCCCCAGGAACAACAAAAGGCCGTTTCCGCCCCGAAGGGTGGAAACGGCCTTTTGCGGTGGCTACTTGCGGGTGCGGATGAGCTTGCGGTTCACAAACTCCTCCATCCCGTATTTGCCGAGTTCGCGGCCGACGCCGGAGCGCTTGATCCCGCCGAAGGGCAGTTCGGCTGCTGTGCCGCCGGGCTCGTTGATGAAGACCATGCCGGCGTCGATCTGGTGTGCCACCCGCTGGGCCCGCTGGGGATCCTCGGTGAAGATCGAGGAACCGAGGCCGAACGGGGTGTCGTTGGCCAGGGCCACGGCGTCCTCCTCGCTGGAGACCTTGAAGATCATCGCGACCGGGCCGAAGAGTTCCTGATGGAAGACCTCCATGTCATCGGTGACCCCGGTGAGCACGGTGGGCTGGAAGAAGGCCGAATCATCGGCGACCTTGGAACCACCGACCAGCACCTGGGCTCCCTCGGCAATGGCCGAGTCGACCTGCTTCTGCAGGTTGTCTGCCGCCGACTGCGAGGACAAGGGGCCCACCGCCGTCTGATCGTCGGTGGGGTCCGACGGGGTGATGGCACCGGCGGCAGCGGTGAACTTCTCGACGAAGTCGTCGTAGAGGTCCGCCATGACGATGAAGCGTTTGGCGGCATTGCAGGCTTGGCCACCATTACCCATGCGGGCGTTGACCGCGCGTTTGACGGTCTTATCCAGGTTGTCGGTGTCGAGCAGGATGAATGGGTCGGATCCGCCCAGTTCCAGGACGACCTTCTTCAGGTTGCGGCCGGCGATTTCGGCCACCGCGGAACCGGCACGCTCCGAACCGGTGAGCGATACCCCCTGGATCCGCGGATCGGCGATGAGCTCGGCGATCTGGTCATTGGTGGCGAAGATATTCACGTAGGCGCCCTCAGGGGCCCCGGCATCACGGAAGATCTGTTCCATGGCCACGGCAGATTCCGGGCACTGCGGGGCGTGCTTGAGCAGGATCGTGTTGCCGTTCATCAGGTTGGGGGCTGCGAATCGGGCCACCTGGTAGTACGGGAAGTTCCAGGGCATGATTCCCAGCAACACGCCCAGGCCCTCCTTGCGCACCACGGCTGAGCCGCCGGCGACGACGTCGAGTTCCTCGTCGGCGAGGAATCCGGGGCCGTTGGCCGCGTAGTAGCGGTAGATGGAGACGACGATGCCGATTTCGCCCTTGGCCTGCATGGCAGGCTTGCCCATCTCCCGGGTGATGATCGCCGCCAGTTCGTCCCGGCGTTCCTCGTAGAGGTCGGCAACCCGTCCGAGCAGGGCGGCCCGATCATCCACCGAGGTGTTCCGCCACGTGCCAAAGGCTGAATGCGCGCTGGCGGTGGCTTCCTGCAGGGCCGCGTCGGTGAAGGTCTCGAATTCCTTCTCAACTTCTCCGGTGGCTGGGTTGGTGACGGCGTACATGCTCAACGTGGTCTCCTTCGATGGGGAACGTTAGATCGTGGCCATTATTCCTTAACGGCCAGCTTTCAGGCATAGCGTTCAGGGCGGGGCGAGTATTCCCGCTCAGCGGGACCGTTGGACCCGGGCCTCATCCCAGACGGGTTCCTCCGACTCGTAGACCCTGCCGTCGGAGCCGAAGACCAGGAACCTGTCGAAGGACTTGGCGAACCAGCGATCGTGGGTGACCGCCAGGACGGTTCCTTCAAAAGCATTGACCGCCCGTTCCAGGGCTTCGCCGGAGTGCAGGTCAAGGTTGTCAGTCGGTTCGTCGAGGAGGAGCAGGGTCGCTCCCGAGAGTTGCAGCAACAGGATCTGAAAACGGGCCTGCTGACCTCCCGACAACGAATCGAAGGCCTGCTCTGCCTGTGCGGCCAAGCCATAACCGTCCAGGGCGCCCGAGGCTGCCTCGCGAGCCAGGCCCGAACGGTGCTCGTCACCACGGTGCAGGATGTCGAGCAGGGAACGATGGCCCAGATCGGGCCGGATATGCGTTTGGGCGAAGTAGCCCGGCCGGATGCGGGCGCCGAGCTTGACCTTGCCCTCATGGGGGACCTCGGTCAGGGTGATATCCGAGACGGGCAGGTGCTCGCGTTCGGGATCGGTGCCGCCGGCGGCGAGCAGCCGCAAGAAGTGCGATTTGCCCGAACCATTGGAACCGAGCACGCCCACCCGGTCCCCGAACCAGACCTCGGTGGAGAAGGGCTTCATCAACCCGGTCAGCTCCAGTTTCGTGGCCACCACTGCCCGTTTGGCGGTGCGTCCGCCTTTGAGTCGCATCTTGACGTTCTGCTCCATCGGCAGCGCCTCGGGAGGGCCGATCTCCAAGAACTTCGCTAACCGGGTCTGTGCCGCGCTGTACCGGGTGGCCATATCGGAGCGGAACGCCGCCTTGTTCTTGTACATGTTCACCAGCTCCTTGAGCTTGGCGTGCTCCTCGTCCCACCGTTTGCGCAGTTCCTCGAACCGGGCGTTGCGGTCCGCACGAGCCTCGCCGTAGGTGCCGAAGGACCCGCCATGGATCCATGCGGAGGCCCCGTTGACGCCGGGTTCAAGGGTGACGATGCGTTCGGCGGCCTGGTTCAGCAGCTCGCGGTCGTGACTGATGAACAGCACGGCCTTGTCGGAGCTGCGCAGCTTGCCTTCCAGCCAACGCTTACCCGGGACGTCGAGGTAGTTATCCGGTTCGTCGAGCAGCAGCACCTCGTCGTTGCCGGCGAAGAGGGCCTCCAGGACCAGCCGTTTTTGCTCGCCACCGGAGAGCGTGGTCGCCGGGCGGTGGGCGGCGCGTTCGAAGGGCAGGCCGAGGGCCTCCATGCAGACCACGTCCCAGACGGTCTCAATGTCGTATCCGCCCACGTCACCCCAGTCCACGATCGCCTGGGCGTAACGCATCTGCGTCTTCTCCTCGGCCGCGGGGCCGGAGTGGTCCTCGAGCATGGCGTCCTCGGCGGCTGCCAGCTCGGCCGCAGCCTTCGCCAGGGCGGGAGGTGCTGCGGAAACGAGGAGATCGCGCACCGTGGACTCGTCACGGACCTGGCCGACGAACTGGCGCATGATGCCCATCGACCCCGAAAGGCCGACGGTCCCGCCGTCGGCGGTGAGGTCACCGGCGATGATCTTGAACAGCGTGGTTTTCCCGGCACCATTGGGTCCGATCAGGGCTGTCTTGCTGCCGTTGCCGACCTTGAAGGAGACCTCGTTCAGCAGCTGCGTGCCATCGGAGAGAAAATAGTCGATCCCGGCAACATCAATATGACCCATCCGGCCAGTCTAGGGGCGATCAGGTATGGCTTCCCAACCCCGACCTGTGGGGGACAACGCCCGTGTTCGCTATTGGATCCCTGCTCAGGCCAGTTAGGCCAGACTCCGGTGACAGCCCTGCGGAATCACCGTAGATTAAGTCATATGAAACTTACTGGAGCACTCGAAAAAGCATTCAACGACCAAGTGACCCTCGAGCTCGAGGCTTCCATGGTGTACCGCCAGCTGGCCATCGAAATGGACGTCCACGACCTGCCCGGTATCGCCGGCTGGTTCCGGGCCCAGTCCCATGAGGAAGTCGTTCACGCCGAGAAGTTCATTGCCCATATGACGGATCGCGACGCGAGCCCGGCCATCGGCGACATCAAGGCTCCGGGTGTGAAGACCGATACCGTCCTGAAGGCCTTTGAAGCATCGCTGGCCCATGAGGTCAAGGTGTCCGAAGCCATCCGCAGCCTCTACCGTCTGGCCCAGCAGGAGGGGGACATCGACGCGCTGCCGCTGCTGAACTGGTTCGTCGAGGAGCAGCTGGAGGAAGAAGCCACGGTGGGAGAAATTATCGGTCGCGTCCGCCTGATCGGCAAGGACGGCAACGGGTTGCTGCGCCTGGACGCAGAGCTCTCGGCCCGGCCGGGCGCCGGCGACGCGGCTTAACCTCCCAGCTCCCGGCGCATTCTTTCGAGCTCGCGCCGATCCTTCTTCGTTGGACGCCCCGTTCCGCGGTCGCGGACCGGAACCATCAACGATGGCGCCTTCGGGCGCGCAGGGGTGTGGTCGGTGTAACAACTGGCCGCTGCTTGTGCGCCCACGCGCTTGGAAATGAGGGCGCGCACCTCGAGGATCTTCTCGAACCCGGATTCCCGGACCCGGATCATGTCCCCGGGAACAATGACCGCCGCGGCCTTGGCCGGGCGGTCGTTGAGTCTGACGTGGCCGGCCCGGCAGGCCGCCGTCGCCGCGGAGCGGGTCTTGAAGGCGCGCACTCCCCAGAGCCATGCGTCGATGCGTACCGCTTTGTCCAGAATCTTCATGACCCTCGAGCCTAGCCGCCGATGGCGGGAATCTATGGGCCGACGGTGCGTGCCGTTCCGGATCCCAGGCCTAAGGCGGCACAGGCCTGGGCCGCGGTGTCCTCGATCAGGCGTTCGGCATCTGCTTGGAGCTCGGGGAGGGCCGCAGGCCCGGAAGCAATAGAGAAGGCCGCTGTTAGTCCTGCCTCCCGGCAGGTGGCGGCATCGAGTTGAACTGCTCCGGCGATGACGACGACCCGGGTGTCCGGGTTGGCCGTGCGGCGGACGGCATCAACGACCTTGCCGCCGAGGGACTGGGTATCCAGTCGTCCCTCGCCGGTGAGCACCACGTCGGCACCGGCCAGGGCGTTGCGCAGTCCGACGGCGGTGGAGACCAGTTCAGCCCCCGGGACGGTTTCGGCTCCGACGAGGGACACCAAGGCCAGGGGCAGCCCGCCGGCGGCGCCGAAACCTGGTTGTTTGGCCGCGGCTTCGGCGTCGAGCACGGTCGCCAGATGGGCGAGCCCGGCATCCAGGGTGGCAACATCGGAGTCGGTGGCCCCCTTTTGGGGGCCGAAGACGGCTGCGGCTCCCCGCGGACCGCAGAGCGGGTTGTCGACATCCACAGCGATCCTCCAAGAGATGGTGGCAGCCCGTGGATGCAGCGTCTTGACGTCCACGCGGGCGATGGACGACAGCGCGCCGCCCCCGGGGCCGACGGGGCTGCCCTGGGCATCGAGGAACCGGGCACCCAGGGCGGTGAGCATCCCGGTGCCTCCGTCGGTCGTGGCGGAGCCGCCGATACACAGCAGGATCTCGGATACCCCGGCATCGAGCAGGCGGGCAGCGATGAGACCGACCCCGTAGGTGTCTGCGTCCAGGGGCCGTAGGTCGAGATCTGCGACCTGGGGCAACCCGTTGGCTTCGGCAGCCTCGATGATTCCCGTGCTGCCGTCCGCGGAGAGCCCGTACCGTGCCGTGCAGGGCCGGCGTAGGGCATCAGTGGTTTCTGCGGTCAACGGTTCCGTGCCCCAGGTGGCGAGCAGTGCGTCCAGGGTGCCTTCCCCGCCGTCGGCCATAGGCAGTTCGATGATGGTGGCCGCGGGGCCGGCGACGGCGCGTGCCCCGCGGGCCAGCGCCGCGGCAGCCTGTGCGGCGGAAGCACTGCCCTTGAACGAATCGGGGGCGACGACGATGACGGGAGAGGGGGTGGGGCTCATGGCTCCACTCTAGGGGAGTTCGGTTCGAAGGAATATGGATTAAGTGTCCACTATTTGAACGGTTGCTTCGAAGGAAGCTGTGCAGGATGCACTGTTGAGTGGTTTTCTCGGAAGGATGAGGGATCAGTGGGAGGGGGCCTGCTCCGCGCGCTGCTCGGGCGGGTGGCGGGCCGCGATGATGGACAGTTGCAATGAAGCTGCCTGGGCCGGGATCCGCGGATCGAGTCCCGTTAGTTCGGCGATGCGTTCCAGGCGTTGCAAGGTCGTGTTCCGGTGCAGGAAGAGCTCTCGGGCCGTGGCCGAAACCGAGGCGCCGCAGTCCAGGAAAGCCAGTACCGTCTGGCGGTGACCGGCGCTCAGGGAGTCCACCCGGTGGGCCCAGGAAATCCTGGTTGCCGCGGGTAGGCAGGAGGCGCTGAGCTCGGGGGCCAGCTCATCGAGTTTGAGAATCCCGGAAGCCGGTGCCTCGGGGAGGAGCTCGGGGGCGCTGGCCAGTGCGCCCAGGGCCTGGGCCGCCCCGGACAGATCGTCGCCACCGGCGCAGGAGCCACCATCAAGGACGATGGTCCCCGCCGGGGGGATCTGCGCGGCCCGGGAGTCGGGTCGGGTGGACCGGACCCCGGTCAGCACCCACAGTGCTCCGCCGAAGCGGGCCCGCCGCTGGGGTCCGGGCAAACGTGCCTGCTCCACCTCGGGTTCCAGGGTACCGGCGGTTTGATGGTCCAGGACGGCGTAGAGCCTCCACGGGGCCGCCATCTCGGGCAGCCCGGAGGCCAACGCCTGCGTGATGGCCGAACCATCCACTTCCCCGGATACCAGTCCGGAGAGCAACTCGCGGTCGGCGGCTTCCCGACGGGCCGAATCGTCGAGTTCTCGTTCGCGTTCCAAGAGCAGGACCGTGGTCAGGACCAGCACCTGGGCCACCGGTGAAACCCGCTCAGGGGGCCCGGTGATCCCCAGTACCCCGACGATCTTCCCGTCGAGCCGTAAGGGCAGGTTCACTCCCGGACGTTCCGCGGGCGATCCGCCGTCGTGCACGATCCCCGGCTCGCCTCCGGCGACGGCCCGTGCGACCGTATGGGTCGAACCGACACGATCGGGATCCGTGGAAGCAATGATCCGTCCCGCCGGATCCATCATGTTGATGTTGAACTCCAGCGTCGGGGCGACCTGGTCGATGACGCGTTGAGCCAGTTCGTGGCTGAGGGGCTGGGTCATGCCGTCAGTTTAGGGGGTGGACGTCAGCAGGAGGGTCTCGATGGACTGTCCGAGGATGTCCACGGCCTCGGGGGAGAGTGCGTCTCCGGTGATCAGTACATCGGCTGCACCGAGTTCGGCGATCTGGCAGAGACCGGTGATGCCCCATTTGCTGTGGTCGGCGACGACGACGAGTTCTGCCGCTGCGGCCATGAACGCCCGGTTGGCTTGGGCTTCGAGCATATTAGGGGTGGTAAAGCCGTCTTCGGCGGTCATGCCGTGGATTCCCATGAAGCAGATGTCAACATGCAGTTGGGCCAGGGCTGTAGTGGCCAGGGGGCCCACCAGGGCATCCGAGGGGGTGCGGGTGCCACCGATGAGGATCACCGATTGTGAGGCGTTCTCGGCACTGTAGAAGATCTCGGCGATGCGAGGGGAATTGGTGACCACCGTCAGATCGGCAATGCCCGTGCACTGACCGGCCAGGGCATAGGTCGTGGTTCCGGAGTTCAGTGCGACGGACATGCCCGGCTCGATCAGTTCCGCCGCACGCAGAGCCAAGGCCTCCTTCTCGGGTGCCGCGAGGCCGAGTTTGCGGATGAAGCCAGGCTCGACGCTGGTGGCCGACTGTTCACGGGTTGCCCCGCCATGGACCTTGACCAGTTCCCCGGCCGATGCCAGCGCATTCAGGTCTCGCCTGACGGTCATCTCCGAGATCCCCAACTCGTGGGAGAGTTCGGTAACCCGCACCTGTCCGTATTTGTTCAACTCGTCCAAGATGTGCCGACGACGTTGCGGCGGGAGCATTTCTGCCATGATCGGGCACCTTTTCTGGGATGGGCGGGTGGTCAAAGGAGGGGCACGCCGTGTGACATGCTCCGCCCAGCATAGTCGAGGTTCGAAATTGTGCGAATGAATTGGCGAAAGCAAAACCCCGAGGAGACGCGGCGTAGGGCCATTCACAATTCGTTGACAGTCACCCCTTGTGCTCGAAAGTGACCCGTGCCATAGTAACGGAAAGTCTGATTGCGTTGCTTTATGATCGACTTTGAGCGTTTCTTCAAGAATTCTCCGTCGCTTGGCACCTGAAAACGGGTCTGCGGCACAACCCAAGGAGTCACCGTGGCACATTCCAACCCTCGGAAGAGCGGATATTCGTTCGCACCCAGCCCGTCCTCGCTCGGAGCGGGCCTCAGCGTCCCGGTGGGCCGCCGATCGGTTCTCGGTGGTGCCGTGGGCCTCTCGGCCATGGCCGCCTTGACGGCCTGCGGAGGAGGCGGGGGCGGCTCTGACGTCAAGGAGGGCACCGGCGCCATCTCCTTCGGTTCCAACCAGTCCGACGCCGTGCCGAAGGCCGCCTATCAGAAGATGATCGACACCTTCAAGAAGGACTCGGGCTCCAAGGTCAGCATCAACACCGTGGACCACAACACCTACCAGGAGCAGATCAACTCCTACCTGCAGGGCGAACCCGATGACGTGTTCAGCTGGTTTGCCGGATACCGCATGCGTTTCTTCGCCGACCAGGGGCTGGCCGGGGACATCAGCTCGGTCTGGGACAGCATCGGTGACGATTTCAGTGAGGCCTTCAAGGCCTCCGCGACCGCAACGGACGGAAAACAGTACTTCGTTCCAGTTTCCTACTACCCGTGGGCGGTCTTCTACCGCAAATCGGTTTTCGCGGATAAGGGCTACGAGATCCCGACCACCATTGACGAGTACATGACGTTGAGTCAGGAGATGCAGAAGGACGGGCTAACCCCCATCGGTCTGGGCGATAAGGACGGCTGGCCGGCCATGGGCACCTTCGACATCCTGAACATGCGCATCAACGGGTACGACTTCCACACCAGCCTCCTGGCCGGCGAGGAGTCGTGGGAATCGGACGAGGTCAAAGAGGTCTTCAACGCCTGGACCAAGCAGATGCCCTACCACCAGAAGGGCGGCTTGGGCAGGGATTGGCAGGAAATGGCCCAGGGGCTGCTGCAGAAGAAGACCGGCATGGCGGTATTCGGGATGTCCATCTCCCAACAGTTCCAGGGAGCCGAAGGCGGCGACGCCCTCGAGGACCTGGATTTCTTCAAGTTCCCGAAGATGAACGACGAACACGGCACGGATTCCATCGATGCCCCGACCGATGGGTTCATGATGAGCGCCAAGACGGAAAACGGTGGAACGGCCATGAAACTGCTGGAGTTCCTGGGGAGTGCCGAAGCCGAGCAGATCAACACCGAAGCAGATAGGTCGATCGTGGGCCCGGCCAACGATATCGATACCTCCAACTACACGGCACTGCAGAAGAAGGCCGTGGAGCTGGTCGGGGAAGCCAAGCACACCGCCCAGTTCCTGGACCGCGACACCCGCCCGGACTTCGCCTCCACCGTGATGATTCCCTCACTTCAGGCCTTCATCAAGAACCCGAAGGACATCAACAACATCCTGAAGGACATCGAGGCACAGAAGAAGGCCATCTTCACCGCCTGATTCCGGTGCAGGAGAGGAACACCATGACAACGACGACGCAGCACGCGCCCCCAACCAAACCCCGTAAGGTCCGCCGCTACAGCACCACCGACCGGGTGGTACTCACCCTGATGCTCGGTGCCCCGGCGCTCGTGGTGCTGGCCTTCATCTGGGGGCCGGCGCTGGGATCGGTGTTCCTCTCCTTCACCCGGTGGAACGGGGTGACACCCATGGAACCCGTCGGGTTCCAGAACTATCATCAAGCGGCCACCATCTACCCTCCGTTCTGGCCGGCGCTGCAACACAACGTGATCTGGCTGCTGGTCCTGGGACTCGTGGCCACACCGTTGGGCCTGTTCTTGGCCGTGCTACTGGATAAGAACATCAAGGGCACCCGCGTGTACCAGAGCATCTTCTACATGCCGGTGGTGCTCTCCCTGGCCCTGGTCGGCTTCATCTGGACGCTGCTCTACTCGCAGGATCAGGGACTGATCAACCAGCTCACCGGGGCCAACGTGAACTGGCTGGGCAACTCGGATATCAACCTGTGGGCCGTCCTTGTGGCGGCCAGCTGGCGACACGTCGGCTACATCATGATCCTCTACCTAGCCGGCCTGAAGGGGGTCGACGAATCGATCAAGGAAGCGGCGGCCATCGATGGCGCCAACCAGCGCCAGACGTTCTTCCGCGTCGTGTTCCCGACACTGAAACCCATCAACGTGATCGTGCTGGTGGTGACGGTGATCGAGGGGCTGCGCGCCTTCGACATCGTCTACATCATCAATAAGGGAACCAACGGACTTGAACTGCTGTCGGTGCTGATCACCAACAACATCATCGGCGAAGCCAGCCGGATCGGCTTCGGATCGGCGATCGCCGTCATCCTGCTGGTGATCTCGCTGGTCTTCATCATCACCTACCTGGTTCAGACCTTCACGAAGGAGGGGGCCAAATGAGCGCCGCCACCACAACCCCCGACGGACCGCAGCCGGATCGCATCGTCGCCCACGAGGCGGCAGTGGACACGATGGATACACCCGACCGGGGCCGCCGTGGAGCCGACCACGGCAATAACGCTTCGGGCCCGGCCCCTCATCCGGGCCGGAAGAACAAGGCGCCGCTCCGCCCGGGGCGGGTCATCCTGCACACCGGCCTCATCATCTGGGCGGTGTTGTGGCTGGCCCCGCTCGCGTGGGCCGTCTACACCTCCCTGCGCCCCTACGCGGAAACGGCTGAAAAGGGGTATGTGTCCCTGCCGGACACCCTGAACTTTGATAACTACACCACTGCCTGGACCCAGGCCGATCTGCCCCACTATTTCCTGAACTCGCTGTACATCGCCGTCCCGGCGGTCATCATCGTGCTGTTCATGTCCTCGATGGCGGCTTTTGTGCTGGCCCGCTTCAGCTTCAAACTCAACCTGTTCATGCTGATGTTCTTCACCGCGGCGAACCTGCTGCCCCAGCAGGTCATCATCACCCCGCTCTACCGCATGTTCCTGAGCCTGGACATCTACAACACCCAGTTCGGCGTCGTCCTGATCAACGTGGCTTTCCAGATGGGCTTCTGTGTTTTCGTGCTCAGCAACTTCATGAAGGCACTGCCCGACGAACTGGGAGAAGCCGCGCAGGTCGACGGTGCCGGGGTCTGGCGGCAGTTCTACCAGATCGTCCTGCCTCTGACCCGCCCCGCGCTCGCGGCCCTGGCAACGCTTGAATTCGCGTGGATCTACAACGACTTCTTCTGGGCGCTGGTCCTGCTGCGTGATGGTGACGCCATGCCGGTGACCAGTGCGTTGAACAACCTCAAGGGAGCGTTCTTCACCGATAACAATCTCGTGGCCGCCGGTGCGGTCATGATCGCCCTGCCCACAGTGATCTTGTTCATGATCCTGCAGAAGCACTTCGTCGCCGGGTTGACCCTCGGCAGCAATAAGTAGGAGAAGCACCGTGACCCAGCAGCAGTCCCTGCCGTACCACCTCGACCCCTCACCCGGCGCCGGCACGTTGCCCGCACGCGCCCACCTTTCCTCGGACCGGCCGGAAGCAACCCTGAACGGGGACTGGGGTTTCAGATATTCCGCGTCCGTGGCTGCCGCCCACCAGGACCCTGCCGCGCAGGACTCCCGGTTCCCCCATACGGTGGCCGTTCCCGGACACTGGGTCCTTGATGCGGCCAACGGGTCCCTGATCACCGGAAGAATCAACCGCTTCGGCAGCCCCTGGTACACCAACGTCGACTACCCGTTTCCGCTGGATCCGCCCTATGTCCCCGACGAAAACGGCACGGGAGACTATCTGCGCGAATTCACGCTGGAGGACCTGGGTTTCAGCGCAGCAGTCCTGGCCGGCCTGGGCCGGGTGATCCTGCGTTTCGAAGGCGTGGAATCGACGTTCAAGGCCTGGCTCAACGGCACAGAACTCGGCCACGCCTCGGGTAGCCGACTCAGCCACGAATTCGATGTCACGGACCACCTGCACCACGGGATCGGGAGCAACCGGCTCGTCGTCCGGGTGCATGCCTTTGCTGCCGCCAGTTATCTGGAAGACCAAGACCAATGGTGGCTGCCGGGCATCTTCCGCGACGTCACACTGATCGGCGAACCTGCCGCAGGCATCCAGGATGTGCGTATCGTCGCCGATTACCACGACGGTGCCGGCCACCTCGCCCTCGAAGCCGAGGCCCCGGCCAGGGCCTACCCGCTGCGGCTCTCGATCCCGGAACTGGGGATCGAACACCGGATCGAAGCACCGACCGGTGGAACCGCTACAGCAAAAATCGACGTGGCCGTCGGACCGGTCCTGGGCTGGAGCGCCGAAACGCCGCGGCTCTACGCGGCCACGCTGGCCTCCAGCGAAGAAACGGTATCGCTACGACTGGGATTCCGTCGGGTCGACATCTCCGACGGAGTGCTGCGCGTCAACGGTGCACCCATCCGTTTCCGCGGGGTCAACCGGCATGAATTCCACCCGAGGGTTGGACGCGCCATTACCGCCGAATTCACCCGCAGCGAGCTGGAAACCATGAAGCGGCACAACATCAACGCCATCCGCACCAGCCACTACCCGCCGAACCACCATCTGCTCGACCTCGCCGACGAACTCGGGTTCTGGCTCATCGACGAATGCGACCTGGAGACCCACGGCTTCGTCGCCACCGGCTGGGAAGCAAACCCTTCGGATGACCCGATCTGGCTTCCTGCCTACCTGGACCGGATCGAGCGAACCTGGCGCCGCGACGCGAACCACTCCTCAGTGGTGATGTTCTCGCTGGGCAACGAATCAGGTACCGGCGCCAACCTGGCCGCCATGGCCGACTGGCTGCGCAGCCATGACCCCATGCGTCCCATCCACTACGAGGGCGACCACGAGGCCCGCTACACCGACGTCTACTCGCGGATGTATGCCACCCCGACCGAATCGGATTCGCTTCTGGCACGGAACCCCGTCCCCTGGGTGAGCGCCGAAGGTTCTGACAGGATTTCAGCCCAGCCCTACATCTTGTGCGAGTACGTCCACGCCATGGGCAACGGCCCCGGCGGGATGAGCGATTACGAGGCCCTCTTCGACACCCACCCACGGGCGGCAGGTGGTTTCGTCTGGGAATATAAAGACCACGGGATCCTCGCCTCCACCCCGGATGGCCGGCAGGTGTACGCCTACGGTGGTGACTTCGCCGAGCCGATCCACGATTCCAACTTCGTCTTGGACGGACTCGTTTTCGCCGACGGCACCCCGAGCCCGGGACTCATCGAATATGCCAAGGTCATCGAACCCTTCAGGGTCACCATCGGGGAAGATCTCCGAATCCAGAACCGTCAGGACTTCGAAGACACCACCGGGTACACCTTCCACTGGCGGATCGATGGTGCCGACAGGGGACCCGAAGCGGCGGGGGAGCCCCTGGCCGCCGGCATCCTTGAGGTGCCGACCACTGCGCCCCGGTCCACCAGCACTCTTGCCCTCCCGGCGGCGGCGAATAAGCACCCCGGTGCCCTGCTGAGCGTTTCCGTACACCTGGCAGAGCCGACCTGGTGGGCCCCTGCCGGCCACGAGGTGGCCTGGGGACAGGGTTTGACCACTGGTCGTCCGGGCCCCGCAGAGGATCCAGAGCTCGCCAAGCACCCCGGAGGCACTGCTGCGCAGCCCTGGGAGCTGGCCGCCTTCGACGAGGCCGGATTATTGCGCTCCCTCGCGGAGCTGGAGCTGGCCGGTCCCGAACTGTTGGCCTTTAGAGCCCCCACCGATAACGACGATGGGACCATCGAACCCAGCCGCGGGATGCGCCCCGGGGGTCCGGATACCGTCGGGACCAATGCACAGGCCCCCGAGGATTTCGATTGGGATGCCTATGCGGGGCTGGCCCCCGAACCCGTGAGAGCCAT
Source organism: Arthrobacter rhombi (assembly GCF_900163545.1). Lineage (GTDB taxonomy): Bacteria > Actinomycetota > Actinomycetes > Actinomycetales > Micrococcaceae > Arthrobacter_H > Arthrobacter_H rhombi_A. The sequence continues at coordinate 59,182 of NZ_FUHW01000014.1, read as the reverse complement.
CGCCGAAAAGTGGCGTGCCGCGGGGCTGCACCGGCTGCAACGCCGGACCGTGTCGACGCGGGCAACGGCCGGGGAACTGGCCAGTGCCCACCGCTATGGTGCCCCGGCCCGGCCCGAAGGCTTCGGCGTGGACCTGAACTTCAGCGCCACCGGCACGTCCCTGCGCCTGCGGGCACGGATGGAAGCCTTGCAGGAGTACGGATTCCCTCTGGCCCAACTGGGGCTTGGCTTCACGCTGCCAGCCGCGGTATTGACTGACGCCTCCACCGCCCGATTCACCGGGGCGGGGCCGGGTGAAAGCTATGCGGACTCCCGTGCGGCCCAACGTTTCGGCACCCACCCGCTGCCGGTCGGAGCATTGCGCACCGACTATCCGCGCCCCCAAGCCAACGGCCGCCGCGGTGATCTGCGGTCCCTCGACCTTGAACTGGTGGACGGCAGGACCCTTCGGCTGACCATCCTCGACGGGCCGCCGGATACCGGATTTACGCTCAGCCCGTGGAGCCAGCAGGAACTGGCCGCCGCCAGCCACCCCACCGAGCTGCCCGAATCCACCCACTGGCATCTGGGAATCGACGCCGGACAGCATGGCCTGGGCAGCCGTTCCTGCGGTATCGACGTCGCCGAACCGGAGGCCTTCACCGCACGCCGTGCCGAGCTGCTCCTCGAGCTGGCCGTCCTCCCGGGCGGGGATGGAACGGCATGAGTCTCCATTCGCTGAGCGGGCACGGCGTGGCCCTGATCCTGCAGACCGCCGGCGATCCCGCCGTCGTGCACTTCGGCGCCGATCCGGGGGACCCGCCTGAGCAGGAATCCACCGGCCCGGTGCTGCATTCGAATTATGACCACCCGCTCACGTTGCCGCTATGGCCTCAAGCCAGTGCCGGCTGGGCCGGGACCCCGTTCCTCGAGGGCGGACGGGGTGGCCGGGACACCTCAGTGAGCTTCGCCAACCCCCGGGTCACCACCGGGGAAAGCCAGCTCACCCTCTCAACCACGGATGCCCAGACCGGGCTGAAACTAGCCACCGATCTCGAACTGCTGCCCGGCGGTCTGCTGCGCCTGCGCCATACCCTGACCAATATCGGGGAGGACGGCTATGAAGTCAGGGCGTTGAACGCCATGCTTCCCGTCGGGCAACAGGCCACCGAACTCTTGGACACCGCAGGACGCTGGTCCCGTGAACGCTCCGAACAGCGACTGCCCTTCGGCATCGGAACCCATGCCCGGACCGGTCGTCGAGGGCGTACCGGGCATGACGCACCCCTGCTGCTCGCCGCTGGCACCCCGGGCTTCGCCAACCGCAGGGGCGAACTCTGGGCCGCGCATTTGGGGTGGAGCGGAAATAGCACGGTCTTCGCTGAACGCAGCACCAATCCAAGCCACCTCCTCGGTGCCGGCGAACTACCGGGAACCGGTGAAATCGTCCTCGAAACCGGGCAGAGTCATATCAGTCCGTGGGTGTACTTCGCCTATTCGGATACCGGGCTTGACGGGGTGTCCGCCCGTTTCCACACCTATTTGCGCTCACGCGCCAACCATCCGCGCCGGACACGGCCCGTGGTGCTGAACACCTGGGAAGCCGTCTACTTCCAGCACGACCTCAGCGAGCTGATCTCGCTGGCCGAAGCCGCCGCCGAGGCCGGCGTGGAACGATTCGTGCTCGACGACGGATGGTTTGGTTCCCGCCGCGATGACACCTCAGGTCTGGGGGACTGGCAGGTCTCACCCCAGGTCTGGCCCGAGGGCCTGACCCCCCTGATCAGCCAGGTCAACGCGTTGGGCATGGAATTCGGCCTCTGGGTGGAACCCGAAATGGCCAACCCCGATTCCGAACTGGCCACCGGCCACCCCGACTGGCTCTGCCGGGCCCGCGGCGACCAGCTCGCCCCGACCTGGCGGAACCAATACGTCGTGGACCTCACCATCCCTGCGGCCTACGCCCACATCTTCACCGCCCTGGACACGGTGCTGACCGATGCGGAACGGGCCGGAACGCCGATCGCGTTCCTGAAATGGGACCAGAACCGTGACCAGACCGATATGGCCTCGGCCGGAAGACCCTCACAACATCGGCAGACCCTGGCCGCCTACACCCTGATGGATGAACTGAAGGCCGCACATTCAGGATTGGAAATCGAAGCCTGCTCCTCGGGGGGAGCCCGGGTCGATCTGGGGGTGCTCGAACACGCCGACAGGGTGTGGGCCTCGGATTCCAACGACGCCCTGGAACGCCAACATATTCAGGAACTGACCCAACGGCTCCTGCCTCCCGAGCTGGTGGGACAACATATCGGCCCGGCCACAGCCCACACCTCGGGACGCACCCACGCACTGGCCTTCCGCGGGATCACCGCCCTCTTCGGGCACTTCGGGCTGGAATGGGATATCCGTGAAGCCCAGGGGGCCGACCGGCAGACCCTGCACCAGCTGGTCGGGCTCTACCGGAAGCACCGGCGGCTGCTGCATTCCGGGGTTTCGGTCCGGGCCGATCTCGGCGATGACGCGTTCAGCCTGTACGGCACCGTAGCCGCCGACGGGTCCGAGGCGCTCTATGCCTTTGCCTTGCTGCGTTCCTCCGTCGGGGTCGGCCCCGGCGTCATGGCCCTGCCGGGTCTGCGGCCGGAGAAGACATACCGGGTCTCGGCCATCGTGCCGGGTAACGAACCGGGAACCTTCATTCACCGGGAACCGCCGGCCTGGCTCAACAACGGCTTCGTCGCCACCGGCAACTACTTATCAACCGTTGGATTGGCCTTACCTGCCCTGAATCCCGAGCGGGCCATCCTGCTCCACGCCGAAGCACTGGAGGCTTTGTGAGCACCATGAACAGCCCCACCGAAACCACCGATACCGAGGCCCTCCGTCGGCCAGTCCGCACCCGGATGGCTGATGGCCGTGAACTGTTGTATTTCTTCGACCATCCCGACCAGCACGAGGACTTCGTCCCCCCGGCAGACCTGCGCGAACTGCCCGAGCGGCCCGCCGCCGCCCGTCTGCGCCGGGACCCGCTGACCGGGGAGTGGGTTTCCTTCGCTGCCCACCGGCAAGGAAGAACCCATCTGCCCCCTGCCGACGAATGCCCGCTCTGCGCTTCGGCCCCCGACCGGTCCACCGAGGTTGCTGCAGCACAATACGACGTCGTCGTCTTCGAGAACCGTTTCCCCTCCTTCGGTCCGGGGCAGCACGAACACGATCGCTCCGATGCGCTGGGTGCCACCTACCCCGCTGAAGGCCGCTGCGAGGTGATCGCCTTTGGTGCCGATCATGAGGACTCCTTCGGCGACTTGGGTCCACAACGGGCCCGGACCGTCGTGGAAGCCTGGGCCCAGCGCACCGCAGAACTTTCGGCACTGCCGGGTGTCGAGCAGGTCTTCGCCTTCGAGAACCGGGGCGCCCAGATCGGGGTGACCCTGCACCATCCACATGGGCAGATCTATTCCTACCCCTATGTCACCCCGCGGACCCTCACCCAACTGGAGCAGGCACAACGGCACCGTGCAAAAACGGGGCGCAACCTCATGCAGGACGTGTTGGACTTTGAAGTGGGAGAAGGAACCCGGGTGGTGGAGCGGACCGAGCATTTCACCGTTTTTGTGCCCTTCGCCGCCCGCATGCCCATCGAGGTCCACGTGGTTCCGAACCGGCACGTGGCGGACCTGGCGGGACTGACCGGCGAAGAACGGGCCGATCTGGCAGAGGTCTACTTGCGTCTGATCCGTGGCGTCGACGCCCTCTACTTGACCCCTACCCCGTATATCGCCGCATGGTTCCAAGCCCCCGTCAGGCATCCGGGCGCCGAGGAACTGCGTCTGCACCTGCAGCTGACGTCCCCGCGTCGGGCGGAAGACAAACTGAAATACCTGGCAGGATCGGAAGCCGCGATGGGGGCCTTCATCGCCGACGTCACTCCCGAGACCACTGCAGAACGCCTGCGCGTGGCGCTCGGAACACTGAACGGAGCCACCTCATGAGCCAGCCGGACACCGAGGTCCTTGAGGCCCTTTCGGCGGCCTTCTCCACCCTCTTTGGCGGCCGACCAGATGGCGTGTGGGCGGCGCCCGGTCGGGTGAACCTGATGGGGGAACATACCGACTACAACGAAGGCTTTGTGCTTCCTTTTGCCTTGGAGAATAGTGCCCGGGTCGCCGTGACCCTGCGGCCCACGGGGCCGGCACGGCTGCGGGCAGCCTCCCTGCAGGGGGCAGATCCTGCCGGAACCGGGCAGGCGGCCCTGGCCGGCGAAATTGCCGAGGTGGATCTGACCGATCTTCACCCCGCAGGCGTCGCCCCCTGGGCCAGATATTTGGCAGGGGTCATGTGGGCCCTCCAACAGCGGGGGCACCCCGTGCCCGGGCTGGATATCCTGCTGGATTCGGACGTCCCGTCGGGGGCCGGGCTCTCTTCCTCGGCGGCCATTGAATGCGCGGTGGCCCTGGCCCTGGACGAACTGCTGGAGATCGGCATCGAACGCGAAGAACTGGTGTTGGTTTGCCAGCAGGCGGAGAACGACTTCGTGGGGGCGCCCACCGGGATCCTGGATCAGTCGGCTTCCCTGCTGGGCACTTCGGGCCACGCATTGTTTTTGGACTGCCGCAGCAGGGTCTCCCGGCAGGTGCCGCTGGATCTGGTGGCCGAATCCCTGGTGTTGCTGGTCATCGACACCCGCGTCGTCCACGCGCACGAGTCCGGCGGGTACAAGGATCTTGTTGCGGCCTGCGCCCGCGGTGCTGCAGGGCTGGGGGTGGCCGCACTGCGTGATGTGGGTCCCGAGCGGCTGCCGGAGGCCGCCGAGGTCCTGGACGCCCCGACCTTTTCCAGGGTGCGCCATATTGTGACCGAGAACCAACGGGTCCTGGAGACGGTGGCGGCATTGGAGGCCGAGGGGCCGCGAACCATCGGTGCCCTGTTGAACGCCAGCCACGCTTCGATGCGTGATGACTTCGGGATCTCCTGCGTCGAACTCGATGCTGCCGTCGAGGCCGCCCAGCAGGCCGGGGCGCTCGGAGCCCGGATGACCGGGGGCGGATTCGGTGGTTCGGCGATCGCCCTCGTCGATGCCGCCGCAGCGCAGACGGTGGGGGACGCGGTCCGTGAGCGCTTCGCCGCCGATGGGTACGGGAGTCCGGAGATCTTCGCCGTCCTGCCCGGCGCCGGCGCCCGGAGGCGGGACGGGCGGGCATGAAGAAGGCCCCGGCTTTCGGGGGGAGAAAGCCGGGGCCGGATTCATCACTCGCACCTGATGAGGTACTTAAAACACTAAGGTCCGAACCTAGTTGTTCGCTGTGCGTGCGGTGGGGGTTGACTGCAAACCACGGGTAATGTGGCGAGCGTCACCCACTCCTGAAACCCGCGAGGTGTTTTTAGTGCGCAACCGCACCGCTACCGATCAGCAAGGCACGGTCCTGTCACGGGCCATGCGTCCGGTCAACCATCTGGTCGAAAAGTTCATTCCCTCGGCGCTGGTCTTCGCCATCGTGCTGACCTTCATCGTCGCCGTCCTGGCGTTGGCCCTGACCGGTTCCTCCCCGGTACTGATTATCAAAAGCTGGGGTGACGGGCTGGCCGGGTTGCTGGCCTTCATGACCCAGATGGCTCTGGTGCTCCTGCTGGGATATATCCTGGCCAACACCCGTCCGGTCCGCAGGCTTCTGGGGTTTCTGGGCGGGATCCCCCGTTCGCCGATCCAGGCCTACCTCTTCGTCTTCCTCGTGGCGGCCGTCGCCTCGCTGATCACCTGGGGCCTCGGGCTCGTCGTGGGAGCCCTGCTCGCCAAGGAGGTCGCAGCCCAGGGACGCGAACGCGGAATGAAACTGCATTTCCCGATGCTGGTGGCCTGCGGGTTCGCCGGATTCGTTGTCTGGCATATGGGCTACTCGGGTTCGGGGCCGTTGACAGCAGCCACCCCCGACTCCTTCATTGCCGAGGAGTTGGGTGCACCGCTGCCGATCTCGGAGACCACGTTCTCGAGCTGGAACATGATTGCTGCCGTCATCACGATCGCCGTCGTCGCCCTGGCCCTGTTCTTGATTGCGCCCCGACAGTCGGACAAGATCGTGGAGCTGACCCGTGATGCTCGTGAAGCGGGGGTGGTCGTCGAGGAGGAGGTCCTCACACCCGCGGACCGTGTCGATGCCAGCCGGCTGCCCACCTTGCTGTTGGGCATCATGCTGGTGGCCTACCTGGTCATCCATTTCGCCCAGGGTGGGAGCCTGACCCTGGACATCGTGAACTGGTCTTTCCTGGCACTGATCTTGTTGTTGGTGCGCCACCCGTTCGAGCTGGTGGCCCTCACCAAGGACGCTGCCTCGAACGTCGGGGAGATCCTGCTGCAGTTCCCGCTCTATGCGGGCATTCTGGGCATCATGCAGGGGAGCGGGTTGATTGTGCTGGTCTCCAACGCCTTCGTGGCGATCTCGACGCCCCAGACCTTCGGGGTCTTGGCGTTCCTCAGCGCCGGAGTGGTGAACTTCTTCGTCCCCTCAGGCGGCGGCCAATTCGCCGTTCAAGCCCCGATCATGCTCACGGCGGCCGAACAACTGGGAGTGGACCCCTCGGTCCCGATCATGGCCGTGGCCTACGGGGATCAGTGGACCAACATGATCCAGCCGTTCTGGGCGTTGCCGCTGCTGGCCATCGCGGGGCTGAAGATGCGTGACATTCTCGGATACACCACGATCGTGCTGATCGCTTCCGGGCTGGTCTTCGCCGCGACACTGGTGATCGTCTCGCTCTAGGCGGGGGAAAGCGCGGAACATGATGAAGGCCCCAGTCCGGGCAGGACTGGGGCCTTGCTGTTTCATCACTCGCACCTGATGAGGTACTGATAACTCTAGGGGCCGAAACTTTGAGCTACCTGTATGCCGCGTGGGTATTGCCCGGGATCGGTGTCTCCGGCCGGGAGGCTACTCCCCGTCGGCCGTCGCGGGCTTGTATTCCTCGACGGCTTCCGGGTCCCGTCCGGTCCAGATCTTCACGATGGCCCAGCCGACGGCGGTCAGCGGGACCGACAGTACTGCGCCGACGACGCCACTGAGCACGGTGCCGACGGTCAATGCGAGCAGGATGACCAGCGCGTGCAGGTGCAGGGCCTGACCCATGACGACGGGCTGGAGGAAGTTGCCTTCGAGCTGGTTCACCAGGATCACCACGCCGAGCACGATCAGGGCGACCACGGGGCCATTGGCCACCAAGGCGACCAACGAGGCCAGGATGCCGGCGAAGGTGGCTCCGACGATCGGGATGAAGGCGGTGATGAAGACGATGGCCGCCAAGGGCAGGGCCAAGGGAACCTGCAGGATCCACAAGGCGATTCCGATACCTGAGGCGTCAACGAAGGCGACGATGGCCGTGCCGCGGATGTAGCCACCCAGGGTGTGGATGGTGCGGTATCCGCTGGCGCGCCAGTGGGCGTCATGGCTGCGCGGGACCCAGGACAGGAAGAAGGCCCAGATCTTGTCGCCGTCCTTCAGGAAGAAGAACAGGATCACCAGCAGGAGGACCAGCCCGGTGAAGAAGCTCCCGGCAGCCGAGATCCCCGACAGTGCGCCGGCGCCGAACTGCTTGCTGGTCAGGAAATCGGTGACGACACTGACGCCTTCATCGATCTGCTTTTGGCCGATCTGAATGGGGAGGTCCTTGGCCAGGTCCTGCAGTTGACCGAAACCCTCGACGGCCTGATCCACGAGCCCCGACCATTCGGCGCGCACGGCGAAGACAATGGCCGTGCCGATCCCGCCCAGGACCACCAAGGACCCCAGGAAGACCGTCCAGGCGGCCAGCATCGAGGAGAGGTGTCGACGCATGAACATCACCAGTGGCCACATGGCACTGGTGAGGATCAGGGCGATCAACAACGGAAGCACCACGACGCTCACCTGGGCCAACCCGACGACTGCCACACCGGTCAGAACGAGCACCAGCAGGATCTGAGCGGCCCGGGTGGCGTTGCGGCCCAACGCGTTGGACCACAGCAGAGCCACCCGGTCGGCGGGGGCCACCCGGGAATCCGCGGGCCCCAGCGCATCGAGCTGGGCGTGGCGCGCGCCGGGACTGACGGGAAGTGCCGGGGCAGAGCTGCGCCCGGAGCGGCGGCGGAATAATCGAAGACTCATCGGATGACCTCTGGTTTCATGACCACCACTCTAGGCGAGCAAACGGGCGCTGACCTGCTAATCCGCGATGTAGAACAGACGTTTGTTCACGAATTCGTCCATTCCTAGTGGGCCCAGCTCGCGACCGTAGCCCGAACGCTTGACCCCGCCGAACGGCAAGTCGGCGTCCTCGCCGATGCCGTTCACGTTGGCCATGCCGACCTGCAGCCGGTGAGCGAGCTTGCGGGCCCGCTCTTCATCGGTGCTGAAGACCGCGCCGCCGAGACCATATTGGGTATCATTCGCGAGCTTGATGGCCTCTTCGTCGGAGGAGACCTTATAGACGACGGCGACCGGGCCGAAGAGCTCTTCGCGGTAGGCCCGCATATCCTTGGTGATGCCGGTCAATACGGCAGGGGAGTAGTAGCAGGATGGTCCGTCATGGAGGGTTCCGCCGGCGTGCAGGGTGGCGCCCTTGGACACGGCGTCCTGCACCTGCTCGTGCACTGCCTCGGCTGCGGCGCGGGAAGACAGTGGGCCGAACGTACCAGCATCCTCCGTGGCCGGGTCCCCGGGAACCAGACCGTTGGCCTGCTCGGTGAGACCGGCCACGAAATCGTCGTAGATATCCTCCATGACGATCATGCGCTTATTGGAGTTGCAGGCCTGGCCGGTGTTTTCGATCCGGGTGTCCCAGGCCAGCTTGGCCGCTGCCTTGACGTCCTCGGAGTCCAGCACCACGTAGGGATCTGAACCGCCGAGCTCGAGCACGGCCTTCTTGAGGTTTTGTCCGGCCAACTGGCCGATGATGGCCCCGGCTCGCTCGGAACCGGTCAGTGAGACCCCCTGGATCCGCGGGTCGGCGATGATGTCGGCAATCTGATCATGGGTGGCGAACAAGTTCACGTAAGCACCTGCCGGAACGCCGGCATCGTCCATGATCTGGGCGATGGCCATGGCCGAACGGGGGCAGGTTTCGGCGTGTTTGAGCACGATGGTGTTGCCGAGCATCAGGTTGGGTGCCACGAAACGGGCGACCTGGTAGTACGGGTAGTTCCACGGCATGATGCCCAGCAGCGGGCCGACGGGCAACCGCTGGACCACGGCGCGGCCACCACCGATGGCGTTGATCTCCTGATCGGCGGCCAGGGTGGGGCCCTCGGTGGCGAAGTAGTTGAAGATGTCGGTGCAGAATTCGGCTTCGCCCTTGGACTCCGAGAATGGCTTGCCCATCTCCAGGGTGATCGTCGAGGCGAGCTCATCGGCACGTTCGGTGAACAGTTCGGCGACGCGCTTGACGACGACGGCCCGCTCGGCGATGGGCAGGGCGCCCCAGGATTCGTAGGCGGCCTGGGCGGCGTCCACGGCCTGAACGACCTGGGCATCGGTCGCGGTTTCGAAGGTCTCGACGACCTCGCCGGTGGCGGGGTTCTGCACGCGGTAGCCGGACGGGTTGGACTGCTGGGCGGTGGTGGTCACTGCCGGTCTCCTCTTCATTGAAACTCACGGCGCCCTCGGCGGAGGCCGCACGGACCCATCATGTCGCGGATACCCGGGTTTGTGAATCGAGTCACTGCATCTGCACATTTTGGCGGCCCTGCTTCAGTGCAAGGGCCCGGGATGCGGGTGGTGCGGTTCTAGAAGCTCGAGGAGCTGCCGGAGCCCGAGAAACTACCGCCGCTGCTGCCGTAGCCGGAGGAGGACGAACTCTGGGCGCTGGCCACCGATGCCTGGCCGGAGGTGTAGCCGGTGTTCATGGTGGCGGCGCTGAAGTAGAAGACCCCGGGGTAGGACGTGGTCAGGATGCTGGTCCTCCGGGCGCGTGGCCGGGTGGATTCTTCCTGGGCCTGTTTGAGCTCCTGGCGCATGAGTTCTTCCTCCGCGGTGGAGGAAGCGTGGGCGGTGATCGCCGCCTCGGCATGGGCCTGGAAAAGTTCCGAGAGTCGTGCACGGGTGTCCCGGAGGGTATCGAGCCCCTCGTCGGGGGTCATGCTGCCGTCGGCCAGGCCGGCACGCCAGGAGGGCAGGGCAGCCTGGATCTCATCGCGGAAGGACAGCAGCGATGCGGCAGTTGCTTCGTTGGGGTCCGCTGCGGAGGTCTTGAGCACCTCGTCGATGCCGTCAAGGTCCTCGCGCAGATCGCGGGTCTGGTTCTCCCACGCCTCGTCCCAGCTCGAGTCATGGTTCAGGAATGAGTTGGCGTCGGCGATGACATCGTCGAGCTTGTCCAGGGAGACGGCTGCCTCGGCGAAGGCCTCCGCCTGGCGGACGCCTTCGACGGTGGAGCGGACCCTGGTTGGCACCGTCTCAAGGTCGCGGCGTTGGCCGGTCAACTGGGTGTACCGGGTGCGGAACTCCCGATACCGCTCCAGGACCCGGGCACCGTAGGCGGATTCGGTGGGAATGGTCCGGGCGTTGAGTTCGGTGATGTCCAGGTCCATCGTCACGTTGGCGTAGGCCTCATCGCCCTGGGCGAGTGCTTCGGCAAACGAGCGCCGGTTCTTGCGTTGTTCGTTCAAGACCAACACCACCACGGCCCCGACCACCAGGACGCCCAGCCCGCCGAGGACGAACGTCACCGGGTGCAGGTACCACGGCCGGTTGATGATCCGTGCTCCGGCCTGGACCGCATCAATGGCCCCATCCGTCCACTGGGCGTCGGCCAGGAGGTCCTTCGCCGCATCCTGGATATCGGATTGGGCATCCATGCTGACCTTGCGGTCCTCGCCCAGGTAGGTGCCGATATGCCGGCCGTCAGGGTCGATGGCGACGATGAAGAGCCCGTCGGCCCACTTCTGTCTGTCGGCGCTGAGCCATTCGGGGTGGTGGTCCCGGGCGTAGGCCAGGACCCGCTCGTTGAAGATGTCATCCTTGGCCCCCCGTTGGGTGAGGACGACGACGGTGGTGGGGCTGCGGAAGCTGGTGTCCTTGATGGCCGGGACCAGCTTCGACTCGTCGAGGATGCCTGCGGTGTCCGTGACGACGACGTCCTTCGGGGGGTTTGCCTGGGCGGGCGAGCCGACGCCCACCAGGGCCGCCACGGCCAGCGCGGCCGCTGCCAGGAGCCGGGCCAGGCGGGCTCCCGCCGTCGTCGTTGGTTCCCTGTCCCTGACAGGTCGCAGGTCGGTGTTCACCCGGTGGCCTCCTCGTCGGTGCTCGGTTCCGCCGCCCCGACTAGGACTGGGAGAAACGGCGCCAGATATCCACGCTATCGGCACCGTTGGTGATCCCGTCAATGAGTTCCAGTTCCTCCGTGGAGAAGGAAGTGTTCTCCACGGCCGAGAGGTTCTCATCCAATTGCCGGGTCGAGGAGGCCCCGATGAGCACCGAGGTCACTCCGCCCTCGCGCAGCAGCCAGGCGATCGCCAGCTGGGCCAGGGTCTGACCGCGTTGTTCGGCCAGCCGGGCCAGCTCACGGACCGTGGACAGGTTCTCCTCGGTGAGCCCGGCCAACGAGGACCTGCCTCCGGAAGGGACCGCATTCTTGTCGTCCAGATATTTTCCGGTCAGTAGGCCCTGCGCCAAGGGGGTGAACGCGATCGAGCCCATCCCCAGTTCCTTCAGGGTGTCCAGCAGCCCGTCCTCGACCCAGCGGTTGAGCATCGAGTAGGAGGGCTGGTGGATCACCAACGGTGTACCGAGTTCACGGGCCACGGCCTTGGCGGCGGCGGTCCGCTCGGGGGAATAAGAAGAGATGCCGACGTACAGGGCCTTGCCCTGGCGGACCAGTTGGTCCAGGGCGCCCACGGTTTCCTCGATGGGCGTCTGGGGATCGGGGCGGTGCGAATAGAAGATGTCGACGTAGTCCAACCCCATGCGCTGCAGGGATTCGTCGGCGGAGGCACGGAGATACTTGGCCGAGGCCCAGTTCCCGTAGGGCCCCGGCCACATGTCGTAGCCGGCCTTCGAGGAGATGATCATTTCGTTGCGGTAGGGGCGGAAATCGGTGCGCATCATGCGTCCGAAGTTCTCCTCCGCCGAACCGGCGGGTGGGCCGTAGTTGTTCGCCAGGTCGAAGTGGGTGATCCCGTGGTCGAAGGCGTGGCGGAGGATTTCGCGCTGGGTGTCGAAGGTCCTGTTGTCACCGAAGTTCCACCACAGGCCCAGGCTCAGCGGCGGCAGCAACAGGCCGGAGTTGCCGACCCTGCGGTACTGGAGGTCGTCGTAGCGCTCGAGGGCGGCGACGTACGGATCGTGGGTTTCCGGGGTGCGCGGCGTGCGGACGTCATCAGCCATGGGGTGCTCCTGGGGATGGGAAGACAAGGTCAGCCCCATGCTACGCGGTGCCCGGGGCGTGACACCGCAGTGATCGATACCAGGCGGTGTCCCTTAGCTGACGAAGGGCAGCGCCCCCGCGAGGACGCCGATCATGAAGGCAGGCAGCGGAACCCACGACCACCAGGTGGTAGGAAAGCCGGGGTGTGAGGTGTCGGCAGCAGGCCGTGGTGGTGGCGCCAGGAACAGGCAGATCAGACCGAAGACCACTAACAAGACGGTCGTCACTGCCGCGCCGGCCAGCGTGTTTCCGAGGAAGACTCCTTCGGGTAGCGCCTCGGTGGCAGCCGCCTCGTGGAAGGCATCGAGGACGGAAGTGGCACTTGAGGTGCTTGGCAGCCAGCAGATGACAAAGAAGGCGATTGAAACCACCGCAGCGGCAATGGTCGTGAACCGTACCCCGGGACTGACAACCTTGCTTGCATCGGGGCGCATGAGTCGAAGCCAACCGAGGTAGGCGAGGATCGGAACGAAGGTGAAAAGCAATATGCCCGCGGCGAAGCGGATCAGCTGGATGATGGACAGGCTGCCTGTTTCGGCCATTTCCGCCCCGGTGATGTCCCCAGCGATGGACAAGACGGGAGCCCGGAAAGCCGCGAACCACAAAAGTGCCACTGCGGAGCCCACCAGCGCGGCGATGAGCCGGTTGCGGACAAAGGAGAGATAGGGGTTTCTCATGGCCATGACGTCGTAATCGTTCCTTGGGCTGGGGAGTGCTGCGGCATCAGTATAAGCGGGCCTGCCCGTAGCCAACGGGTAGGTAGGGGCGGCCACCATGGGGAGAACTCCCCATGGCGATGTCGGCCAGCTGTGCCATAACCTATATCTGAAACAGTAGCTTGTGGTCGCGCTCTCTCCGTGGCCCAGATCTCGGCGGAGAGGCACAACGCCCCATGACAACGTACGACCTGTCACCCGACGCTATGAACAACGTTGCAAGCAACGTTGAAGTCGAGCTCGATTTGCTTCCAGGGTTAAGGAAGACGCTGAGCAGCACCTTGGACGAGGCCGCGGAGGCTTGCAAGATGCAAGACATCACGGCTGCTCTGACCGGAGTGTGGAGCGAGATCCTTGCTTTCCAAGCCGAAGCGGCCCAGACCCGCATCGAGAATGCCTGTTCGGCCATCCGAACCACGGCAGCCGCCTATCGCAGTGGTGACGAGAAGATGATGGAGGAAGCATCGCGGGCCGCGGATGATGCCCCCAACGTGTTGATCGAAGACGGGAAGGACATCTGATGGGGCTCGATACAGCCGGTCTCGAAGGATGGCCGGACCCGGCTTCCATCAGCGCGGCAGCGGCGTCCGTGTCCACCGCCGGAGGCAAATACGACGACAAAATCGAAAACGCAGCTGATGATTGGACACCCATCGGTTCGGCCTACCGCCAGGGGGCTGGGCGTGGCGAGGTCCTGCGGGCGTTTTCCCCGGTCAAGGATCATGGCGAGGCCATTCGGACCGCTTCAGGGTTCGTGCGTGATGCCTTGGATGACTTCGCCGCGGATGTAGTTGCCCTGAAGGCACGCCGCAAGAACGTGCTGCTCCGGGTCGATGCCTTCAATACGAAAGTGGCAAACGATGAGGAAATGCTTGACTACGGCTACTCATCCGAAACCGGCATCCAAGCCACCATCGATGCCATCGCGCAGGACCTCAAGGACCGGGCCAACGAGTGTGCCCAAGCGCTCAAGGACATCACCATCAAAGCCAAACCAGGTGGGGGATTCCTCGCTTCTCCAGAGGGAGGGCTAGTCACTGGCAGCATCTCCAAATATATGAAGTTGAATGAGGTTGCTTCTTTCAGTTACACGGAATTGCACGTCAACGTCCAGACATACACATTTTCCCACCAAGACAAGAAGCTCCGGCCATGGGTTCGGTTGTGGAACAACGGCAAATTTGACCCCGGGGCGGGAGTTTGGCGCTATGACACCACGACCCACCACGTGACCGTGATCAGCATGGAGGAAATCGAGCGGAAGGGAACCTGGAAGCCGAACTGGACGCCGACTGATACTCGTTGGCGGCAATGGATCGAGGGGAAATCCAAGTGGTACGGGAACTACGCAGCCAACCGGGCGGGCCACTGGCAGCAGCCATCCAGCGCTTCGTGGCTGGATGATTTCAAGAATGCGGGCAAAGGAACGAAATTCCTCAAGGGAGGAAACGTCGCACTTTCTCTTGCGACCACGGGGCTGACATACGTCAACGAACGCGACAAGGAATATAATCGGCTGCTCCAAGAGAATCCAGGCTGGTCGGACGACAAGATTTCCGACCGTGCCCGGGAGGTGGGAGCAGTGAAGACCACCGCCAAGACAACAGTTGACTTTGGCGCGGGCATGGCTGGTGCCGCAGTGGGCACGATGATCGGCGGCCCGGTGGGGACCGTCATTGGTTTCGGCGTGGGTATGGGCCTGAGCTATTTGTCGAACAAGTCGGGGGCCTCCGATTTCGTCGCCGACAAGGCGGTTGAGGTGTGGGATGGTGCCAAGGATATGGGCGGGAAAGCAAAGGATTGGGTAGGAGGTCTCTTTGACTGAGCATGGTGCGAACGGGGACCGGCCCGGCGCGGCTGGTGGAAGCGACATGTCGGATGGGCCACTGGCTCGGCTTCGACTAGGGCTTGATGTCCCTGGACTGTGGACTGTTGTGGAAGTGGCGGACGCCGTCGTGGTTTCCCATCCCGACGTGGAGGGGTTTTTCCGACCAAATCTTGTCGTTCGGCGGACCCTTGATCATCGTTCTTTGCCGGAGATCTCCGCGGCTGCCCTCAAGACCGCTTTGCTGACGTTGGAGAATTGCCACGTTTTCGCAAATGAACCGATGATTTTGAATGGGCACCCCGCGCGAGCGCAGCGGTTTGTTTGTGACGCAGGAGGGTATTCCCTGGTCGTCGATCGGTGGCTGACAACCGATGGCGTCAGCGCGATTGAGCTGACGGCAAGCTATTCCGTGGTGCAGTCCCTGGACATGACATTGGCCATGTCCAATATCGCGGCTTCGTTACGGGTCGAACCATCGGAGGAAACGGAGGCAGGGGCGTCTCCGGCTGAACGCTCGCCACGCCTCGACGATTTTGCCGGTGGGGTTGCTGGCCAACCGCTGGAGACGCTGGACAGGTTCTCCAGCGGACAGCACTACGTTTCCGAGGGCCCCGTGCTCTCGCTGTCGACCATCAACTTTTTGACGGAGCGTTCAGGGGAGCGACGGGTGGGGCGGCTCGAGTGGAAACGGTATGCGAATGAGGTGGATGAGCTGCGACGTTCGGGACTGATGGACTCCTCGGGACGGTTTTCCGGGGAACTGCTCTCCTACCTCATCCCGGTCAGGACCTGTCGATTTACCCTGCAATGCGCGGGTGAGCAGCCGGGAGAGGGCAGTCACCTGACCCTGTGGGTCGGTGATGGTGCGGTGTTGGTCGCTGCCGGGTCGTCGCACGCGGCGCTGGTGTTCGGCAACCCGGAGGGCAGGGTTCCCGAGGGGTATGCACGGCTTGATCTGGTGGGCATGGAGGGGGTCCCCGGAGTCGTCGCTTCGTGGGCTGGAGTGGCTCCGGCCTATTCGGTTCCCGCCCGGAGCCCTGAGGTCCATGGTGAGGCACTGAACCGACGGATGGAAGGGAAGACCCCAGTCCCACGCGATGATGCGGCACTGAGGCGGATGTGGGATCAGCCCTGGTTCAGATGGTCATGGCGGATTGAACCCTTGGGTGCGGGAGCGGATCTGCTCAATGCGGCGGCGGCCGGCCACTATCTCCCTGTCGCCGTGGCGGATGGAGCAGTTGCCTTGGGCGCCCTGAAGTCCGGGGATCTGTGGGATGGGCTGGTGCACACCTATGTTTCGGCCCTAGCGGAGCTCCCTCCGCGGGAGGCATCGGGTGAGGCTCACCGGGGTGGGAACCAGCGCGGACGCGATTGAACGGCAGACGTTAAAGGAGTGAAGCACCGGCCATAGCGGACAAGGAGGCGACAAACCGCTATAACCGGTGCTTCTGATCACTCGCACCTTTGAGAAGGTTCCTTCAGCTTAACCAGCGAAACTTGGAGCCAGCTGTGCGCCCCGTGTCAGCTCGGTGGGAGTGTCTGGAGATTAGTAGTTCGACGGCGGATCGGAAGCCGGGAAGGACTCCTCTTCCCATTCATCAACCCGCTCGTCATCGTGGTCGTGTTGCGCCTGACGTGCCTTCTTCGCCGCGTCTTCCGCACTCTCGAGTGTGGTGTTCGGGCCGTCCGTGGACAGTCCCCCGGTATTTTCGCTCATGACGTCCTCCCTCGTTGACGGGGCCTATGCCACCAGTCTCGTCCCGAAAGAACAGGGTGTCGAGGGTGGGCCGCCGCTTAACGAGATGAGCACCGACTGGATCGATAGTTGGGGGGAATCATCGATGGTCCAGCCGGTGCTCTCATCACTCGCACCTTCAAGAGGTACTTAAAAACAATAAGGTCCAAAGCTTGGCGTTTGCTGGAAAATGCTGATCAGCCACGTGTGAATCACCGCTGGGTCGCCACCCATGTGCCGCCCGATAGCCTGTGGGGATGGTTGAAACGCAGAATCCCCGGGACGGAACCACCATCTCCTATGACGTGTCAGGGCAGGGGCCCGCGGTCGTCCTGCTGCACGGCTCGGCCCTGTCACGGGCCATCTGGCGCGGACTGGGCTACGTCAAGGCACTGGAGGGGTTCACCGTGGTGCGGATCGATCTGCGCGGACACGGCCGCAGTTCCAAACCACACCGCCCGCAGGACTACGCCATGGACCTGCTGGTCGACGACGTGCTGGCCGTGCTCGACGCCGAAAAGCTGGCCAGTGCCGCGGTCGTTGGCTATTCCTTCGGGGCGAGGGTCGGTTTCTCGCTGGCCGTGGCGGCGCCAGGGCGGGTCGAGAAACTCGTGACGCTCGGCGGGACCTTCAAGGCGCAGGGCGGCCAGATAGCCGACGTGTTCTTCGACGGCTATCTGGAAGCCCTGCGCACCGGCGGGATGCAGGCCTTCGTTGACGGGCAGCGGCTGGATCCGCAGACCCGGTTTGCCTTCATGAATAATGATGCCCAGGCCCTGCACGCCTACTTCGAACGCACCGAGATCGAACCCGGAATCGATGAGTCAGTCGTGGCAGGACTCGAGCTGCCGACCCTGGTGATCGCCGGCACCCGGGACCGTCAGCGTTATCTGGACTCCCGGGCCGCGGCGGACTTGATGCCTGCGGCCCGGTTCGTCCCTTTGGAGGGCCAGGCGCATGGTTCGACGCTGGCCGCAGTGGACGAGATCCTGCTCCACTTGCTCCCGTTCCTGAGCGAACCTGCTATTTATTGAAGGCCGAGAGTCCGGTGATCGACCGACCGATGATCAGTGCCTGGACGGTTTCGGTGCCTTCGTAGGTGTGGATGGCTTCGATGTCAGCGAAGTGACGGGCCACCCGGTTCTTCAGCAGGATGCCGTTGCCGCCCAGGAGGTCGCGGGCGTTGGAGGCGATCTGGCGTGCGGTGCGCGTGCACGTGTATTTGGCCAACGATGCCTGGGCTCCGGTGAGTTCGCCGCGTTCTTCGCGGCGGGTCATCTGCATCACCATCAGCTGCATGGTAGCCAGTTCCGAGTGCATGCGGGCCAAACGTTCCTGCACGACCTGGGCGGCCGCCAGCGGGCGGCCGAACTGCGTGCGCTGGGTGGCGTACTGCACCGCGGATTCGTAGCAGGCCATGGCATGCCCGACGGCGGACCAGGCGACTCCCAGCCGGGTGGCGAAGAGGACCTTGGCGGTGTCCTTGAAGGAGTTGGCCCCGGGCATGACATGGCTGTCGGGGACGAAGACGTTCTCCAAGCGGATATGCGCCTGCCAGATGGCGCGCAGGCTCAGCTTCCCCTCGATGGTGGTCCCGGTGTAACCCTCCCACTCCTGCTGCACGATGAAACCGCGGACGTTGCCCTCATCGTCGCGGGCCCAAACGACCGTGATGCCGCCGGTGGAGCCGTTGCCGATCCACTTCTTCTCACCGTTGAGGACATAGCCGCCGTCCACGCGCGTGGCCCGGGTCTCCAGGGACACCGAATCGGATCCGTGCGTCGGTTCGGTGAGGGCGAAGGCACCCAGGACTTCGGCCCGGGCCAGCTTCGGAACCCAGTGGGCGATCTGTTCTTCGGAGCCGCAGTAGGCGACCGAGCGCAGGGCCAGACCCGACTGGACGGCACCGATCGTGGCGACCGATCCGTCGGCGCGGGAGAGTTCCATGTTCACCAGTCCGGCGGCCAGGGTGCTCATCGCCGGGTAGCCGTCAACGTCGATGCCGTCGCGCAGCAGGTCGAGTTCACCCAGCCGGGTGGCCAAGTGGAACGGATAGTCGGCGCGGTCCCAGTAGTCGTCGATCTCCGGACGCACTTCGTCCAGCCCGAAACGGCGGGCGCGATCCCAATAGTCGCGGTCCTCCGCCGGGATGTTCTCCTGGTCGAAGAGGCCGGCTGGGTCGACATCGACCTCACCCCAGAGCTCGTACTCGGGTTCGATGACCCCGAGAGGGAATTCGGCCATCGGGCTGGCCTGCGTCGGCTGGGAGGAGGTGGTTTCTGAAGTGCTCACGGAGTGTCCTTCGGCTCTGCGTGGCCGGCCGTCGGAGCGTCGCCGGTCACGGGGAATCAATCCGTACCAGCATCTATGAAACTGCGGTTCAGGTCAAGACACCCAGTGTCAGAGGGTGGATGGTGGGTGGCCGGAGGGCTGATCGAGGGCACGGCGGACCGCCTCGATGATCTCCTCGGTGCCTGTGCCGCTGCTGGATACGGTGACGACGACGCCCGGAGATGGGCTGCCCTGTTGCGTCTCGGGTGCCTGTTCCTGGAGCCGCGGCACATGCAGGGCGGCCAGCTTCGCCAATTCGCTCACCAGCCCGGCACGCAGGCCGTCGTCACAGGTATTCAGCCAGCTGCGCAGGAAGGCGTTGTGCACGGCGACCACCGAGGCCGCATAGGAAGTGATGGCCAGGTTGACGTCGTCGAGTCCGGGTTCCACATCCAGGGCTGCACGGAGGCCGTGACGGAAGGCGCGTTCGTACCGGTGAGTGCTCACCAGCTCCCGGTCGCGCAGGGCGGGAACTTCCTGCAGCAGTTCGAAGCGCAGCAGCGAGGCTTGGGGCCGGCTGGTGTGGTGGTCGAAGACCCAGAGGGCTGCGGCAGCCAGCCGGTCGGCCAGCCGGCGCCCCGGGGCTGCCAGCTCGCGGTGGACTCCGGCAATGACGGTTTCCATATCCGCGAAGACCATGTCCTCCTTGGACAGGTAGCGGCGAAAGAAGGTGCTGCGGCTGATCCCCAGCACTGCTGCCAGCTGGTCCACACTGGTGGCATCGAACCCGCGTTCGACGAGCAGGCGGAGGGCTTCCTCGGGAACGGTGACGATGTTCTCCATGCCGGTGAATCTAGCACGGCCGGCACTCACCGCCGTGCCGCCTTCCGCCCCGCTGGGGGTTGGAAGAAGAGGCAGACCAGTGCCGCGAAGATGGCCACCAGACCCGGCAGGAGCAAGGACTGTCCCAGGGCCGTGGAGAATGCGCCGTGCAGGAATTCCGGGACCGCCTGGCCCATGGTGGCTGCCGGCCCGTCAGGGGTGGCGGAGGACCCGCCGCCCGCGCGCCCGGTGCCGGCCAGCGCCGCGGTGGACTCGATGCTGATACGTGACTCCATGATGAAGGCGATCAGGGCCGAGCCGAGGAGGGAGCCGACCTGGCGGGTGGTGTTGTAGACCCCCGAACCGGCACCTGCGTTGGTTTGACCCAAATCGCGGGTTGCCGTCAGCGAGACCGAGGGCCAGATACCGGCACTGCCGATACCCATGACCACCGGCGGTAGCAACAACACCCAGAAGGGGATGTCAGGGCTGAGGATCAGCCCGTAAACCACGATTCCACCACCGAAGAGCAGGAATCCCGGAACGGCCAAGAACTTGGGGTCGATCCGGTTGGTGAGCTTGCCGGCGAAGGGGGCCAGCACCCCCGAGACGATCGCCATGGGGGCGATCATCAGTGCCGAGAGCGTCGGGGAGAGCCCGCGCACGGACTGCAGGTAGAGGATCATCGGGAAGTTCAACGCGATGATGGCCAGACCCATCGCCGTGATCGCGATATTGGCCAGCGAGAAGTTCACGTTCCGAAACAGGCCCAAGGGCACCAAGGGCTCGCGCCGGTTGAAGCGTTGCCACAGGATAAAGCCAGCCAGGACGACGATTCCCGAGATGATCAGGCCCCAGACGGTGATCGGGCCGATGATCGTTCCCCAGTTATAGGTGTTGGCCTCCTGGATGCCGAAGACGATCAGGAACATGGCGACAGCAGAGAGCACGACGCCGAACAGGTCGAAGTTCCGGCTGTGCCGGGGCAGCTGCGGGACCTTGAGCCAGACCCTCCAGATGGCCAGGGCGCCGACGGGCACATTGACGAAGAAGATCCATTCCCAGCTCAGGGTGTCCACGAGTACACCACCGAGGATTGGTCCGGCCAGGGTGGCGACACCAGCAACGGCGCCCCAGACACCCATCGGGGCACCGCGCCGTTCCGCGGGGAACATGCGGGTGATGAACGTCATGGTCTGCGGGGTCAGCAGGGCGGCCCCCAGCCCCTGGGCCACGCGGGCGGCGATCAGCATCCCGATGCTGGGGGAGAGCCCGCACCACAGCGAGGACACGGTGAATAGGGCCAAACCGATCAGGTACAGGTTCTTGGGGCCGAAACGGTCCCCCAGCCGCCCGGCCACCAGAAGCGGAACCGCGAAAGCCAGTAGATAGGAACTATTGACCCAGATGACACCGTTGATTCCCGTATCCAGACCCCGCATGATCGCCGGCATGGCCGTGGCGACGATGGTGGAATCGACCAGGATCATGAAAAAACCGATGACGAGGGCCCAGAGGGCAGACCAAGCGGCGCGGTCGTCGGGGGCTGTGTGCGCGGGGGTCTGGGTGTTGGTCACCGATAGAGGATACTCCGGTGCCGGCGCACCTGCCGGATCAGTCCCAGCCCACGGTTCCTTCGATGCAGGTGACGACATCCCCGGCAACGAGGACTCCGCCGTCGTGCTCCGAGAGCCTGAGGTATCCGGCACGTCCGAGCCGGGTGCCTTGGCGCACGGTATAGGAGGGGGAGACGAGGCCCTCCGGGATCATCCACTGGGCGATACCCGCGTTGAGGCTTCCGGTGGCCGGGTCTTCGGGCATTCCCTCGCCCGGGCAGAAGGCTCTGACCTCGAAGTCGGCAGGTATGGGCCGGACCGCGGTTTCGAAGGCGGCGGCGTCTTCGGCGGGCAGGAGTGGTTCGAGTTCGGCGCGGGTACCCTTCGGGCGGTCCTCGGCCCTCTGTGAGTAAGGGGCTGCTTCGACCCCCGGGGCCAGATGGGGGCCGATCACCCCGATTTCCAGCCCCTCCAACGCCACGAAGTCAGGCTCCACAGCCAGTACGGCATCGGCGTCACGGAGCATCAACACCGCCCACTGAGGGCCGTTGGCCACCCATTGATGAGCCACGACGTCTTCTGCTTCCAGGCCCAATCCGGTCAGTGCCCAGTCCAGAACATCTGCTTCCAGGGGCCCGGTGCGGCGCAAGGGAGGGGAGAGGAAAGCCAACTGCTGCCGGCCCTCACCATCGCGGCCCACGGTGTGAACTTCGACGAGCCCGGCAGCGCATTCCTGGATGATCACCCCGGGGTGGCGCGGACGCCCGCCGGCTTCGAGCCAGGCATGGGCGGTACCCAACGTGGGGTGTCCGGCGAAGGGGAGTTCCGTCGTGGTGGTGAAGATCCGCACGCTGTAATCGGCTGCCGGATCCGTCGGTGGGAGGACGAAGGTGGTTTCGGCGAGGTTGGTCCAGTTCGCGAAACGCAGCATGGCCTCCTCGTCCAGACCTTCGGCGTCGAGCACGACGGCCAGGGCATTGCCCAGATAGGGGGTGGAGGTGAAGACGTCGACCTGGCGGAACTGTCGTTGGGGCATGGCGCCATGGTGGCACACCGAAGCCGGCGAGGGGGCTTCCCCGCCGGCTTCATGACGTGATGTTCAACGAGTCGAGGGCATCACCACCGGTGGGCGACGTCGATGACGAGACGAGATCCGGTCCCCGGACCGTCCAGGATGAAGGCGCGGAAGGGCAGTCGGGCGCGAACACCGAGGCCGAAGGACGTCTGGCCTTCGAAGCTACCCAGATAGGCCACCTGATCGAAGGTGCGGTAGTCGGAAACGTTGGCCACCTTGCTGCGATGGGCGGGGGCGTAGGAGGTGCTGGCTGGAGAGGGAAGGAGGATCTGCAGGTCGGCGGCACCGATCAGTGGCACGTGCTTGCCCTGGCCTTCGGTGTAGACGGCTTTCACGTACTTCACGTCGTATCCCTTGATCTTGCCCTTCAGGTCGATGACGAGCCGGTCGTAGCAGGCGTGCTGTCCGGTGCGCACCCCGGTTACCCGGGCCGAAGAAGAAGTTCCGTGGGAGTCGGCGAGAGAACCCCAGGTGATGCCGCAATAGGGGGAAGCAGCGGTGGCCGAGGCGGCGGGTAGTGCGGGGGCCAGCCCCAGGCCCGCGACCAACAGTGCGCCGGCTAGACCGACTTTGATGGCCTTCATGATGGTTTTCCTTCCAATGATCCTGCGGTGGATGATGCTCCATGGTGCTCCTCGAAACGGCCCCGCGGAAGAGGGTTAATCACGTTGGTGCATAAATGTGATCCCGAGATCGAAATACTCGGATTCCAGCACCGAACGGCCTCAAGGTGGCGGCGTTTTGGTCACGGGAAAGGGGGTGGATGGCGCCCGGCGTCGACCTGGTCACGAGCAGGGTTTTTGGCGTTCCGCGCCCGCCGCCCCGGATTCACCCCGCGTCGGCACCGATGGGGCGCGTCTGATGGTGCACGCCTGGTGAGCGGGCCCGCGTACTACCCGGAATTCGGGAATTCAACAACCCGGGAAAAGTGACAAGAATAACATCAACCTAAATGTGCGTTATCTACTCAGGGTGGGCTAAGTTGGACCGAAGTCCCATCCGGTGGCCCGCATGCTCGGCCTCATTCGAAGGAAAATATGTCCTCCCTGAAACTGCGCCTGGGGGCGCTCCTGGGCGCTTCTGCCCTCGCTCTGACCGCCTGCGGAGGAGCCTCCGAGGCTTCGGCCGATGCTTCCGATGGAGCGACGGTGAGCATCGAAGACAACAACGGAACGCAAGCGGTACCCAACCCCCCGGCCTCGGTGGTCGCCACCGACAACCGCACGTTCGAGACCCTCTCGGACTGGGGCGTGGAACTCTCCGCCGGTGCCGTGGCCCTGATGCCGGACACCATCGACTACACGAATGATGACTCCATCGTGGATCTGGGGAACCACCGCGAACCGGATCTTGAAGCCGTCGTGGCCGCGGAACCCGATCTGATCGTCAATGGCCAGCGCTTCGCCCAGTACCACGAGGACTTCGCCTCGCTCGTCCCCGATGCCACGATCCTCGAACTCGACCCCCGCGAGGGCGAACCCTTGGACGCAGAGCTCAAACGCCAGACCGAGGTGCTCGGCGAGGTCTTCGGCAAGCAGGACGAAGCACAAAAGATCAACGAGGACTTCGACGCCGCCATCGAGCGGGCGAAAGCCGCCTACGACGGCAGTGAGAAGGTCATGGCGGTCATTACCTCGGGCGGGGACATCGGCTACTCGGCACCCTCCAATGGGCGCACCCTCGGGCCGGTCTTCGACATGCTGGACCTGACGCCGGCACTGGAAGTCGAAGACTCCAGTGATGACCACCAGGGAGACGACATCTCCGTGGAAGCGATTGCCGATTCCAATCCGGATTGGATCCTGGCCATGGACCGCGATGCGGCCGTCGCAGCCGATGAAGCCGGCTATCAGCCGGCCAACGAGCTGCTGGATTCCTCCGCTGCCCTGAAGAATGTCACGGCAGTGAAGGAAGGCAAGGTCATCTACATGCCGGCCGACACCTACACCAACGAGGGCATCCAGACCTATACCGAGTTCCTCAACAGCTTCGCCGACGCCCTCGAGGGCTAACGGCGAGGACCACTCATGATCACCAGCACCACCGGACGTGACGTTGCCCAGAAGGGCCGGCTCTTCGAGCCTTCCCTTCTGGTCGGCGTCCTCGTCGTCGCTGCCCTGCTCGGATTCTCGCTGCTCACCGGTGTCTATGACATCTTCGGTGCACAGGACGGTGGGGAGATGTTCGCCATCACGCGGATCCCGCGGACGATCGCTCTGGTGCTTTCCGGGGCGGCGATGGCGATGTCGGGGTTGGTGATGCAGCTCCTGACGCAGAATAGGTTCGTCGAGCCCACGACGACCGGGACCACCGAATGGGCGGGGCTGGGCCTGCTGGCCGTGATGATCTGCGCCCCCGGGGCAGGCATCATGGCCAAGATGATCGGGGCCGTCGTTGCCGCGTTCATCGGCACGATGGTGTTCTTCCTCTTTCTGCGCAGGGTTTCACTGAAGGCTTCGTTGACCGTCCCGATTGTGGGCATCATGCTCGGCGCAGTCGTCGGGGCCGTTTCGACCTTCATCGCGTTGCAGACCGATATGCTCCAGAGCCTGGGCATCTGGTTCGCGGGTAGTTTCACCTCGGTGCTGCGGGGGCAATACGAAGTGCTGTGGATCGTGGCCCTGGTCGGGGTGGCCGTCTTCTGGGTGGCCGACCGCTTCACGGTGGCCGGACTCGGCGAGGAGGTCGCCACGAATGTGGGGCTGAACTACAACCAGATCATGCTGCTGGGCACCGGGTTGATCGCCGTGGCCACCGGCATCGTGACGGTCGTGGTCGGCAACCTGCCGTTCCTGGGGCTCATCGTGCCCAATATTGTTTCCATGTTCCGCGGCGACGACCTGCGCGGGAACCTGCCGTGGGTCTGCCTGCTGGGCATCGGCATCGTCACCGTCTGCGATCTGATCGGACGCACGATCATCATGCCCTTCGAAGTTCCCGTGTCCTTGATCCTGGGGATCGTGGGTGCAGTGGTCTTCATCGGCCTCCTGTTGAGGCAGCGTCGACATGGCTGATACCGCTTCCCCTTCACGGGTGGGTTCCTCCCTCCGGCACCAGAACCCGGATTCCGCCCCACGGAGCTCCTCGGCCTTTCCCACCAGGCGGGCGCGACGGCGGTACCTGATCGTGGTCACCGTATTGACCCTCCTCGCCCTGGGTTTCGGTGGCGGGCTGCTGATCTGGGACAACCCCATGCCCGCCGGATCGGCCGGCTATTGGCGGATCGCCGGGCTGCGCGGAACGAGCGTCGTGGTCATGCTCGTCGTCGCCTTCTGCCAGGCCATGGCGACCGTCAGCTTCCAAACCGTGACGAACAACCGCATCATTACCCCGTCGATCATGGGCTTCGAATCGCTGTATGTGGCGGTCCAGACTGCTGCCGTGTTCTTCCTCGGGGCTGCCGGGGTGACCGCGGTGCAGGGCCTGCCGCAATTCGTGGTGCAGGTGGCCATCATGGTGGGACTCTCGTTGGCACTCTATGGCTGGTTGCTCTCGGGAAAATACGCGAACATCCAGGTCATGCTGTTGATCGGCATCATCATTGGTGGGGGACTGGCCTCGGTGTCCACGTTCATGCAGCGATTGCTCTCACCCAGTGAATTCGACGTCCTTACTGCCCGCCTGTTCGGTTCGATCTCCAACGCCGATGCGGGCTACCTGCCGGTGGCGATCCCCTTATGCCTGGTCGCCGGAACCCTGCTGTGGGCGAACTCGCGGAACCTCGATGTCGTTGCGCTGGGGCGGGACGCCACGATCAACCTCGGCCTGGACCACCGACGGATGGTCATGCGGACCCTGCTTCTGGTCTCCCTGCTGATGGCCACCTCCACCGCCCTGGTGGGGCCGATGACGTTCCTTGGTTTTCTCGTGGCCACCCTCGCCTACCAAATCGCCGACACCTATGACCATCGGCTCGTCTTCCCCGTGGCCGTACTCATCGGGTTCGTGACCTTATCGGGGGCCTACTTCATCATGAAGAACCTCTTCTACGCCGAGGGCGTCGTCTCGATCATCATCGAAGTCATCGGCGGCTCGCTCTTCCTGTACTTCATCCTGCGAAAGGGCCGCCTGTGATCACCCTGAACGACGTCGGCAAAAGCTACGGCAATGGCACTGAGATCGGGCCGGTCAGCTTCGAGATCCCAGCGGGGGGCATCACCGCGCTGGTCGGTCCCAACGGTGCCGGCAAATCGACGCTGCTGACGATGATCGGACGTCTACTCGGCCTGGACTCCGGGGCCATCGAGATCGCCGGCTATGACGTTTCCAGTACGGCGTCGAAGGATCTGGCCAAGATTGTGTCGATTCTGCGCCAGGAAAACCACTTCACGACCCGGCTCACCGTGCGCCAACTGGTGGGCTTCGGCAGGTTCCCGCATTCGCGTGGACGGCTGACGGTTGCCGATGAGCAGGTCGTCTCCGAAGCCATCGACTTCCTGAATCTGCACGAGCTGGAGGGCCGATACCTCGACCAGCTCTCCGGGGGCCAGCGGCAGCGAGCCTATGTGGCAATGGTCTTGGCCCAGGACACCGAATACGTCCTGCTCGACGAACCGCTGAACAATCTGGACATGAGGCATTCGGTGCAGATGATGCAGCATCTGCACCGTGCTGCGCGGGAGCTCGGGAGGACCATCGTGGTGGTCATCCACGACATCAACTTCGCTGGGCACTATGCCGATCACATCTGCGCCGTGAAGGACGGGCGCATTGTTGACTTCGGGCCGCCGGAACGAATGATGACCAACGAGGTGCTGAGCCAGGTCTTCGACACCCCGGTGGAAGTCATTGAGGGCCCCCGCGGGCCGCTGGCCGTCTATTACTGAGCGGTAGGGTTTCTCACGCACTTGCGTAAACCAATGATCCGGTCGGTCTTTGCGGTGATGGCGCGGCAGGTTTCGGGATAGACGAAACTTTGACAATCACAATATTTGTGTACTGTAAACACTATATTTGAATACCTAATTATTAGTTTTCAAATAAGGCTTTCATATTTCGTCACCACCTGCTTATTATCCGTAGCGTGACCCGGACCTGGCTCACAGTGGAGCCGCCGGGCACAGACAGAAAAACGAAGCAAGGAGTGCAACATGGGTAAGAAACCCATCAGATTGACCCGCGCCGTGGTTTTGTCCACGGCAGCGTTCGTAGGATCCTGTTCGCTGATCGGGGGGCTGACCGGCCTGCCGGCCACCGCCGCGACACCGGCGTCCGGGCCGACCGTCTCGAGCACCGTCGAGGTCGCCGCCGTTGCGAACACCGCTCAGGCCGCGACGGGAGCCCTCGAAACCGGGACGTCTTACGACCAGTTCATCGTCTCCTATAAGGACTCTGCGAGTTCCGCGACCAAGCAGGCCCGCGTGAACTCCATGGGGCCCGCCGCCCAGGAAGCCGGCGTCTCCGTGAAGGAATTGCGCCCCACTGCCACGGGTGGCCACGTGTTGAAGACGAACGAGAAGCTCTCCAGCGCCGAGGCGAAGCAGTTCATGCTCGACGCGGCCAAGACCGGGACCATCGACTCCATTGAACCGGATGCGATGATGACGATCGCGGCGACCCCGAACGACACCCACTACGGGCAACAGTGGGACTTCCACGGTTCCAACGGCATGCGCACCCCGTCCGCGTGGAACTACTCCATCGGCAGTGGGGCCGTCGTGGCCGTCTTGGACACCGGCATCACCAGCCACTCCGACCTGAACGCGAACGTTTTGTCCGGCTACGACTTCGTCTCCGATGCTTCCTCAGCTCGTGACGGAAATGGCCGAGACTCCAACCCTGCCGACGAGGGTGACTGGGTCAACCCCGGTGAATGTGGTTCCGCCAACGGCAGCAACTCCTCCTGGCACGGCACCCACGTCGCCGGCACCGTCGCCGCCATGACGGACAACAGCAAGGGTGTTGCCGGGGTAGCCCCTCGGGCCAAGGTCGTCCCGGTGCGGGTACTGGCCAAATGTGGTGGCTCGCTCTCGGATATTTCTGATGCCATCGTCTGGGCCTCGGGCGGAAACGTCTCTGGCGTCCCGTCGAACCCCAACCCGGCCGACGTGATCAACATGTCCCTCGGTGGTGGCGGTGCATGCGGCTACACCTACCAGAACGCCATCAACTCGGCAGTTTCCCGCGGGACGTCCGTCGTGGTGGCCGCCGGCAACGAATCGCAGAATGCCGCCAACTCACGTCCGGCGAACTGCAATAACGTGATCACCGTCGCGGCCAGCAACAAGTCCGGTTCGCGGGCCTTCTACTCCAACTACGGCTCCTCCGTGGACGTCACCGCCCCCGGTGGCGATACCTCCACCCGTGGTGGCGGCATCCTGTCCACGATCAACTCCGGACGGACGACCCCGAGCGGTGAAGCCTACGCCGAGTTCCAGGGCACCTCGATGGCTGCCCCGCATGTTGCCGGTGTGGTGGCGCTGATGCGGGCCAACAACCCCAACATGAGCCCGTCATCGGTGGAGTCCTCGCTGAAGTCGGGGACACGCTCCATGCCCGGTGGTTGCACGGGTGGTTGTGGTGCCGGCTTGGTTGACGCAGGAAAGGTCCTCTCCTCGATGGGCTACTGATTTCCTGTAGGACCCGCAATCCGCTGGCCGGGACACCTTCTTCACGGTGTCCCGGCCAGCTTGCCGTCGTGCAGGTGGTGGCGTGTTGGCTCAGCGGCCGCGTTGGGCCAGACGGGCGACCAAGGCATCCGGGGCGACCCGTGCCAAGAATGTGATGATCTTGTACTTCGTGCTCGGGATGGACACCGAACGTCCGGCCATGGCGTCCGTGAGGCCGCTGCGCACCACCTCTTCGGGTTCCAACCAGGACCAGGAGGGGATGGACTTCTTGTCCACCTTCATCCGGTCGTGGAATTCGGTGTGCACAAAGCCGGGGCAGATGGCCGTCACTGAGATCCCACGGTCGTGGTAGAAGACGTTGGCCCACCGGCTGAAGTTCACCAGGAACGCCTTGGATGCCGAGTAGGTGCCACGCGGAGTGAAGGCGGCGACGGAAGCGACATTGATGATCCGCCCTCCACCGATCTTCGCCATGGTTCGCAGGGCGGCGTGGGAAAGGATGAGCGGGGTGCGCACGTGGATGCCGACGTGGGCTAGTTCCTCTGCGAGGTCGTTGTCGGCAAAGTTTCCGGCCAATCCGTACCCGGCGTTGTTCACCAGCGTGGTCACCGGTTGGTTGGAATCGGCCAGCCGGTTGGCAACCTGCTGGACGCCGGCTTCGGTGACGAGGTCGGCGCTCAGGGTCTGCACTTGGACGGCATAGCGTGCCCGCAGGCTCTCGGCGGTGGCGTCGAGTCGTTCCTGGTCGCGGGCCACGAGAACCAGGGAGTACCCTTGCGCCGCCAACTGTCGGGCGAACTCGGCGCCGAGTCCCGACGTGGCTCCGGTGATGAGTGCAGTCACTGATGGATGGGCGGAGTAGTGCGTCTCGGTATGCTGTGTGGGACTGGCCATGCCTTGACTGTAGCGGGGTGCGTGGGCCAGTCCAAGGAGGCTGCGCGGGTGAGGCGAAATCGTCACCAGCGGGCAATAGAGTAGGGAAACTTTGCGTAATATCAGCCACCAAGGCTAGCCTAACTACAGAAGAGTTTTCCGGGGTGTCCCCGGCGCGAACCGTCAGGGAGACCAGCGTGGATTCAAGCCGCATCAACGGGTGGGCCCTGTCCTGCCCGGTAGTGGTCAGATATGCCGGCGGCTAGCAGCCTAGGGTGCCGGGGTGACGCCGGAGAGGTAGTGCAGCTGGGCCTTGACGGAATGTTCGGCGGCCCCGCGAACCGCAGGATCGATCTCGGCGTACACCAGATCCGTGACTTCGCCGGCCCCCGGCTGTCGCGAGGAATCGCCGCCGGTGAGCCGGGCGACCGCTTCACGGACCTGCTCCAAGCGTTGAAGGCGGTGGGAGGCGTACTGCTCGATCACGGTGCCCAAATGCGGGTGCATGGGGCCATGGGCAGGAAGCATGACTGCCGGACCGAAGCCGGACAGAACATCGAGGCTGGCCAGATAGTCACCGAGCGTTCCGTCGGGGAAGTCCAAGATGGTCGTCCCGCGCCCCAAGATGGTGTCGCCGGTCAGCACCGAACCGTGGTGTCCGTCGTCGAGCAGCAGGAAACACAGCGAATCGGAGGTGTGCCCGGGCGTGGCTACGACCTGGACGTTCACCCCCGCTACGGTCAGCACTTCTCCGTCGCTCAGGATCGGGGCGTCTCGGCAATGTTCGGCCCTGGCCGCGCGTACCGGGGCTCCGGTCAGTTCGTGCAAGCGGTCGATCCCCTCGGTGTGGTCGGGGTGCCGGTGGGTGATCAGGATCAGCTCGACGCGCCCCGCGGCGGCCAGGGCTTGGAGGTGGCCCTCATGGGCGGGCCCCGGGTCCACGACCACCACGGGGCCGCCCACGGAGCCGGCGGCGTGCAGGAGGTAGGAATTGGTGCCCTCCAGCGTCATCGGGCCGGGGTTCGGCGCCGTGATCAGATCGGCGCAGGACGTCATGTGCTGGAGAGAAGAAGGCGTCGGCTGTGGCATGCCGACAGTCTAGGGCAGCCGAGCGGACGTTTCCTGTGCCAAGACATTCCGAGAACCCCCTTCCCCCTAAGGAACGTATGCAGACCCTGACAACGGAGAACCTGTCCTTATCCCATTCGTCCGACACCGTGGTCAACGGCGTGAACGTGGAGATCCCGGTGGGTGAAATCACCACGATCATCGGGCGCAATGGTGCCGGAAAATCCACGTTGCTGCGCGGCCTGGCCGGAAAGCAGAAACCGGATGCCGGCACGGTGCGGATCGGCGGAACCGATTTGCACGACTACCCGGTCGATGACCTGGCCAGAATCGTGGCTCTGCTGCCGGAAGACTCCGACGGCCAGGAAGCCGCCGCAGTGCGCGAACGGATCGCCGACGTGTTGGCCCGTGAATCGGAGGTGCTGCTCCTGGACGAGCCGACAACGCATCTCGATATCGCCCAGCAACTCGAGGTCCTCGACGCCATCGCCGCCGTGAACCGTCGGCGGGGGACGACAGTGGTCATGGTCCTGCACGACCTCAATCTTGCAGCCCGCTACGCGGACCACCTGCTTGCACTGCTGGAAGGAAACATCGTGGCCGCCGGGCGCCCATCAGATGTCCTCACCTCCGAATTGGTCCACGACGTCTTTGGGCTCCGGGCACGGGTGATTCCTGACCCGGTGGTTGGAACTCCCTTGGTGTTGCCGATTGGACGCCACCGGTTCCGCCGCCCCGAAACCGGGCACACCGGGCAACCCCCAGCAGCCCAGCCTGCCGAAGCGCTTCCGGCGAATGAGGCGCCGGAGGAATCCGTCGTCCTCCCGACGCCCCGTCGCCCGTCCGTGGAGGTATGCCCGACGCTGGCCTTCAGCCTGGAGATCGTCGACGTCCAGGATCTTGGCCCCAGCTTCCGCCGCCTGACCTTGGCTGGGCACCAACTCGAACACTTCGGCACGGGTGGGCATCCCTTGGACCTGCGCATCAAGGTCCTCGTCCCACCAGCGGGTGAAGGGGCCGTGGCTCATCTGCGCACACTTTTCGCCGATCTGGCCCCCGGCGGACTGATCAGCGAGGAAGACTCGACCGGCTGGTACCGGGCCTGGCTCGCCAAGGACCCTGCCGAACGCGGTGCCATGCGCACCTATACGGTGCGTTCCTTCCGCCCCGCAGGCCACCCAGGCAATGCAGGGGCGTCCCCGGAAATGGACCTGGATTTCGTGCTGCACGTGCACCGCGAAAAGGGGGTGCTGGTCGGTGGGCCCGCTTCCGTGTGGGCGGCCGAAGCCCGAACCGGCGATGAGGTCATCATCTTGGGCCCCAACCGGGCCCTCTGCGGGCACGACTACGGGGGCATCGAATTCCGGCCCGGTACGGCGCGACGAATTCTGCTGGCTGGAGACGAAACGGCGGCTCCAGCCATCTGCTCGATCTTGGAATCACTACCACCGGGGATCACCGGAGACGCGTTCATCGAGGTCCCCTCGGTGGAGGATATCCAGGGTTCCTTTACCCGCTCCGGTGTCACCGTGCAATGGCTTCCGCGTGGCATGCAAGCCCCGGGCACGCTCCTGGAGGCGGCAGTGCGTTCGGCGGTCGCACTCCCGGGGGCCGGTGCCGTGGACCCGGGCAATGATCTAGAGGACGTGGACGTCGATACCGACATCCTGTGGGAGACCACAGCCGGAGCGGGCCAACCCTTCTATGCCTGGCTCGCCGGCGAGGCGGGAGTCATCAAAGCGATGCGACGCTATCTGGTCCGTGAGGTGGGAATCGACCGCAAACAGGTCTCCTTCATGGGGTACTGGCGCGCTGGACGGGCCGAAGCCTAGGGCCGAATCCGCGTCGTGGCCCGTCATGCAGGGCGGGATTGCCGTCCGGCGTGGGAAAATATGGGAATGATGCACACCCAGGTCCGCCGGGCCATGACCGAGGACTGGCAGGCGCTGCGTGCCGTGCGGCTCCGGGCACTAGCGGACGCACCATCGGCCTTCAGTTCCAGCTGGGAACACGAATCGGCTTTCGAAGAGGAACGCTGGCGTCACCGCGCGGAACAGGGCAACTGGTTCCTGGCTTGGTCGCCGCTCTCGACGGGGCCCGCCACACGGATGGCTGACGGGCTGGCGGGAGCCGTCCTGCGGCCGGGGACCGGGGGCTGCGAACTCATCGGCATGTGGGTGGATCCTGCGGTGCGTGGCCTGCACGTCGGTCGGGAACTGGTGGCCGCGGCAGCCGGGTGGGCGCGCCGGTCCGATGCCGGACGATTGGATCTGTGGGTGGTCACCGAGAATCTGAGCGCCCGCGACTTCTACCGACGTCAGGGGTTCTTCGAAACCGGGGAGCTGCAGGAAGTTTCCGGCCGTCCGGAGGCGGTGGAACTGGGCATGTCACTGCCGCTGATCTGATCGGGGCCCACCACGGGAACCGGTCCCGGAGCTCATTCCCGGGACGGTGCATCCAGATAGCTGACCTGCGTCAGGGCCTCGGAGAGCTCCCAGAGCCGCCGGGCGCTCTCTGGGTCCTGCGCAGCTGCCGCCCGCTTCGCTGGCCGGGGTGCCCCGCGCCATTCCCCGGGCCCACCCGGGCCGAAATACTCCCCTCCGTGCACCCCGGGGTCCGAAGCCGCGCGCAGTGTCGGTCGGGCACCTTGGGCCGGTCGTGGCATGACGGCGTTGAACAGGGCCCGCGCCGGGCGCAGAGAAGGTCGGTCAAAGACGTGGCCGAACAGGTCGGTGCCCACCACTCCGGGATGGGCGGCGACGGCGAACGTTTCCTGGCCGGCGGCCCGCAAACGTTGGTCCAGCTCGTAGGTGAAGAGCAGGTTGGCCAATTTCGAGCGGTTATAGGCGGCTACGGGCGTGTAGCCGCCCTCCAAGAAGAGGGGATTCTCGAAATCCATGGTCCCTCCCCGGTGGGCCAGGCTGGACAGCGAAATGACGCGGGAACCCGGTGCCGCAGCCAAGGAACCCAGCAGCAGGCCGGTCAGGGCGAAGTGCCCCAGATGGTTCGTCCCGAATTGACGTTCGTGCCCGTCGGCGGTCAACCCGTAGGGGGTCATCATGACGCCGGCGTTATTGACCAGCAGATCCAACCGGTGGTGGGAGGCCATGAAGGCCTGGGCGAAGGAATGGACCGTGGACAAAATCGATAGGTCGAGCTGAACGACTTCCGTGCGGAGCTCGCCGACGGACGCCAAGACCTCCGGTCGCAGTTGATCGACAGCTGCCCTTCCCTTGTCAAGATCGCGGCAGGCCAGGACGACGTGCGCGCCATGGAGGAGCAGTTCACGGGTCGTGGCGAATCCCAGGCCGTTATTCGCGCCGGTGACCACCGCCGTTGTTCCGGTCAGATCGCCGATATCCCTGGTGCTCCAGGTCCTATTGCCAGGCATTGGGGGTCTCCTGCCGATTGGTTCGAACGGGCGGCCCCCAGCCTAGGGCCTTCGACAACAATCTGCGTTGTGGTGCATCCTAGGCAGGAGAGCATCCACGTCACGGATCGGGGGCGATATGGCAGCGGAACGATCGGGGAACGAACCGGCGGGGACCATGTGGACCATCGGTCATTGGACCTGCCCTCCGGCGGTGGTGGCCGCGACCCTGGAATCAGCGGGGATCGAGCTGCTCGTCGATG
Source organism: Arthrobacter rhombi (assembly GCF_900163545.1). Lineage (GTDB taxonomy): Bacteria > Actinomycetota > Actinomycetes > Actinomycetales > Micrococcaceae > Arthrobacter_H > Arthrobacter_H rhombi_A. The sequence continues at coordinate 24,667 of NZ_FUHW01000014.1, read as the reverse complement.
TGCGCAAGATGCCCGGATCGCGTCGGAGCCCGCAATTTGATGAGGAGCAGATGCCCGGGTGGTTGGCAGAATGCGGTATCGAATATCACCACCTGCCCGAACTCGGGGGCCGCCGGCACCGGCAGCAGGACATCGACCCGATGATCAACGCCGGTTGGCAGAACGCCAGCTTCAAAAATTATGCGGACCATACGCTCACCGAGGAGTTTGAGAACGGGGTGGACCGGCTGCTGCGGTGGGCAGGGGAGCGGCGTGTCGTGGTGATGTGTGGGGAGCCGATGCCGTGGCGTTGCCACCGGCTGCTGATCGCCAATGTCCTCGCTGCCCGGGGGTGGAAGGTCGTGCACCTGTCCAATACCTCGAAACCGACTGAGCACGAACTGGGCCGCTGGGGTGCTGAACCAACAGTGGACGACGACGGGGTGGTCACCTACCCTGCCTGAGGGCAGTGACTTTGTCCGTGCCACCTGCCTACAGTGAAAGTGGGCTCCGCACACCCGTGGAGCCCGCCACCGGTTGGTGACCATCCCCGTGCTTCACGGGTTCGGAGGTGCCGGCGCCAGCCGCACTTCAGGAGAGGACCCAACGATGTCAGATGATCTCTTCCCCCAGGCCACCCCTGCGGTGGCCAAACGTCGCAAAGAGTTGACGCCAAACGCCACCCAGGCCTTCGAGGACTTCAGCAAGGCGGTCTTCGCCGAGGGGGCCCTGGACGAGCAGACCAAACAGTTGATCGCCGTTGCCGTCGCCCATGTCACGCAGTGTCCTTATTGCATCGAGGGTCACAGCAAACTGGCCCAACGCAAGGGGGCCAGTTCCGAGCAGATCATGGAGGCCATCTGGGTGGCCGCCGAGATGCGGGCCGGTGGTGCCTTCGCGCACTCCACGATCGCCCTGAACGCGATCGGGGAGGTCCCTCACCAGCATTGAGCCGGAGCAAGGGGGGCGGTGACCGCCGCTGCTGGGACCGTCCTAACGGTGGTGGGCCACCGGTTCATCCCCGGCCAGAACGCCCAGCAGCCGCGCCAGTTCATCGCGCTCACCCGAATCCAGGCGACCAAAATACTTGGTGGATTGTTCGCGGCGCGATTGGTGGATCCGGGAGCGGAGTTCCTGTCCGTCGGGGGTGAGGCGGATCAGGACGGCCCGGCGGTCCAGCGGGTCAGGAGCCCGCTCCACCAGCTCCTTGGTTTCGAGCTGGTCGATGACCTCGGTCGCCGAACGCGGGGCGATCCGCAGCAAATCGGCCAGTTGTTTCAACCGCAGACTGGCCTCAGGGGTGGTTCCCGACCCCTCGGGTGGGCCGGGTCCACAACCTCGAGCCAACATATTCAGGGCCCGCCATTGGTGTGGGGTCAGTTCGAAGGGCGCCAATTCGTGCGTCCACCGGCGACGCAACCCCCGGAAGGCGGCATGAAAAAGGTCGCCCAGATCGGGATCGTCGGCCAGGCCAGGGGGCGCGTCAGCGGTCATACCGTCAGTGTACTCATTTGCGTGGTTTCCACATAATGAGGTAACCTCTGCATAGTTGCCGGGCATCCCGTGCGACTCCTTCAACCCAGGAGGTGCTGCCGATGAAACCGGCACGGACTCCAGAACTCCCCTCAACCCCGCGCGCCGGAACCAGTCGGGGAACCCCCGGCGGCCCGGGCCCCGGCAAAATCAGTGCCGACGACCGCAGCCAGCTCGCCCGCCATCCGGTGAGCCTGCGTCGGGTCGCCGCCCTCTTCGCTCCGCACCGGAGGATGATCACGCTCCTGATGCTGCTCATCAGCATGGCTTCCGTGGCCGGCCTGGCCCAACCGTTTCTGATTCGCGCCATCATTGATGACGCCATCCCCAACGGGAACACCCCGCTCCTGGCCTGGCTGACCGGGGCGATGGTGGTCATTGCTGCCATTACTGCCCTGATCGGCGTCGTCCAGACCTGGATGGCCACCGATATGGGGCAACGGGTCATGCATACCCTGCGCACCGGTATGTTCACCCACCTCCAAGCCCAGTCGCTGGCCTTCTTCACCCGGACCCGTGGCGGAGAAATCCAGTCGCGGCTCACCAGCGACATCGCGGGGATGCAATCGGTGGTGACCACCACGGCAACGTCCATCGCCACGAATCTGACCACCGCCGTTGCCACGGCCATTGCCATGGTCGCCCTGTCCCCGATGCTCAGCATCCTCTCGCTCATCGTCATCCCCCCGGCGGTCTTCCTGAGCCGTCGGGTCGCCCTGCTGCGGCGCGATATCACCGCCGATCGTCAGGCAGAGTTGGCGAACCTCTATACCCAGGTCGAACAGGGCCTGTCGGTATCCGGGGTGCGTCTGGCCAAGACGCTGGGCACCACCGAACGCGACGCGGCGGATTTCACCGCCAGTTCGCACCGGCTCATCGGCCTGGAACTACGTTCGCAACTGGCAGGACGCTGGCGGATGGCCACCATGCAGATTGTCTTCGCTGCGATCCCCGCGGCCATTTATCTGGCCGGCGGTTTTCCCGCGGCCACCGGTGATATGAGCATTGGCACCATCGTTGCTTTCACGGCATTGCAATCCACTATTTTCCGTCCGATCATGGGCCTGCTGAACGTGGGGGTCCAGTGGGTCACGGCCATGGCACTCTTTAGCAGAATCTTCGAATACCTCGATCTGATCCCGGAGATCACCGCCCCCGAACACCCCGTGCAGATCGACCCCGGCGCCGTCCGCGGGGAACTGCGCTTCGAAGGCGTGGGGTTCTCGTACGACGGCGAAGCCCGGGCCCTGGCCGATATCGATCTGGTGGTGCCCGCGGGGACCGCGACGGCGATCGTCGGGGCGACGGGTTCGGGGAAATCCACTCTCGGGGCCCTGATCCCGCGACTGCACGAGGCAACGATCGGACGCATCACCATCGATGGAGTCGATGTCAGGAAGCTGGCTCCTGCCGACCTGGCTCAGATCGTCGGTGTCGTCTCTCAGGAGTCCTATCTGATCCACGCTTCCATCCGGGAGAACCTCCGTCTGGCCGCCCCCGAAGCCACCGACGACCTGTTGTGGGCTGCCCTCGAAGCCGCACAGATCGACGAGCTCGTCGCCTCGCTGCCGGATGGGCTGGACACCTTCGTCGGAGCTCGGGGACACCGGTTCTCGGGTGGGGAACAGCAGCGACTGGCGATTGCCCGGACCGTTCTGCGCAATCCTCGGATCCTGGTCTTGGACGAAGCGACGTCGGCGCTGGACAACACCACGGAGGCCCAGGTTCAGGCCGCCCTGGATCGGTTGGCTGCCGGACGGACCACGGTGACGATCGCGCACCGTCTATCCACGGTGGAACGGGCCGATCAACTGGTGGTCCTGGACTCGGGACGCATCGTCGAACGGGGGACACCTGCCCAATTGCGTTCGGCCGAGGGGCCGTTCGCTCGCCTGCTGCGCGCTCGTGCCGAGGCTGACGGACTGCAAGTGGCCGGGCCGGCTCGGCCCGTGATATGAGTAGGCCCCTGGAAACCAGAACTGGTTTCCAGGGGCCTTTTCATCACTCGCACCTTTTTGAGGTACTGACGAGCTTAGCCATGACAGCTGGGAGTCGGCTGTGCGGAGGGTAGGAGTTAACTGGCGATCCATCGCTGGGCGGAGCCCCCGGTTGTCTTAGAGGAACGGGCGCAAGGGGATCAAAATGACTTCGCTGACTTTGGCCGCCGGGTTCTGCTTGCTCCAGCCGGATAACGTCAGTTGCCGGCAATTGGTGCTGTCGACCAGGAAGATCCGCTCCATTTTTTCGGCGAATGCCGGATCGTGGATCTCCAGATTCGTTTCGTAGTTTCCGGTCAGGCTCAATCGGTCGATGTTGGCAGTGCCGATCGTGGACCATTGGCCGTCGATGGTGGCGGTCTTGGCGTGGATCATCGCGTTCCTGTACAGCAGCACGGAGATCCCTTCCCGCAGCATGGCGGTGAAGAACCCTCGGGCGAGCCAGTCGGCCAGGACGTGGTTGGAATCCTCCGGAAGGATCAGCCGGACGTCGACGCCCCGCCTGCTGGCGGCGAGCAGCGAATCAAGAATTTGCCGGTCCGGGATGAAATAGGCGGTGGTCATGTAGATCCGGTCGCTGGCCCGGTTAATGGCGTCGAGGTAGACGCCCCGGATGGGGTACACCAAATGGGAGGGCATGTTGTTGGCCGTACGAATGTGCGGATCCCAGGTCAGTGCGGGCTGGTGAGGGATTTCCGGCCGACCGCATACTGAGTTCCAGACATCCAGAAATGCCTGGCGCAGTTCCCAGACCGCGGGGCCTGTGAGGCGAAGATGGGTGTCGCGCCATTCGGTGGCGTACAGATCACCGATGTTATAGCCGCCGGCGAATGCGGTTTCGCCGTCCACGACCAGCAATTTGCGGTGGTCCAGGCCGGTGCTTCGCAGTGGGGTGAACAACCGGGAGGGGCGTAGCACGGGGAAGCGGTAGACCCGGATCTTGGGATGAAATTGGTAGAAGGAGCGGGGGACGACGAGGTTGGCGAAGCCGTCATAGATGACGAATACTTCGACGCCACGCCGGGCGGCCTCGTTCAAGGCTTCCTTGAACCGTTGCCCGGTCGCATCGGATTTCCAAATGAAGGTCTCAAGGAAAACGTGTTCCCTGGCGCCTCGGATGGCGGCCAGCATATCGGCGTAGAGGTCCTCACCGTAGGTGTAGATCTTCGTCTCGGATTCCTGGACGGGGGCATCGAAAACTCCTGGGCGCGGGAACCCGACCCGTTGGCTCCGTTGGCGGCGCTTCAGGGCATCGAAGATCACCAGGCCAGCAACAACCGTGGCCTGTACGGCTACGAAGGCCAGGGCCAGTCGGGTGGTCGTTTTTTTCAAACCCGCCATCACGGGGGCTGGTATCACGGAAGGCATGGTGCGAGTTTAGTCCGATGTCACCGCCGGCGGCCGTGCGACTCGTTGAGCCCGAGAAAACTGCGACGCGGGCGGCCCCGGGGCCTTGTCCGCGGATGCCCCGCAGCCGGTGAGCAGACGGGCGTTGATCAGGACCCCATGCAGGGGGTTGACGGTGCGAGTGTTCCCCCTCACACTGGATAGTATACGATTTAGTATATTAAGTCGGAAGTTGTGGACGATCGCCAATGACGTCGATGCACGGCCGAAGACAGGCGAGGACGCCGGATAGAACGGGACCAGAGACAGACGTTCCGGGAACCACCAGACCAGTCCAGGAGTGAATCATGAGCAGAGCACGGCTGGACGCGCACGCACGCAAGACCCAGCGACGCGTCGCCTTCGCCACGATCGTCGGCACCACCATCGAGTGGTACGACTTCTTCATCTACGCCACGGCGGCAGGCCTGGTCTTCGCCCATGTCTTCTTCGCCCCGGCAGGGGAGTCCATCGGCTTATTGCTGGCGTTCGCCTCCGTGGGCATCAGCTTCCTCTTCCGTCCCTTGGGGGCCTTCCTTGCCGGGCACTACGGCGACAGGATCGGCCGGCGCCCGATGCTGGTCATCACGCTGATCATGATGGGCGCCGCGACGACGCTCATCGGTGTGTTGCCGACCTATGAGACCGCAGGGATCCTGGCTCCCATCTTGTTGCTGTTGCTACGGATCCTGCAGGGGATCTCAGCTGGCGGGGAGTGGGGAGGCGCGGTGCTGATGGCCGTCGAACACGCGCCGGCGGACCGTCGCGGTCGGGCCGGTGCCTTCCCCCAGTTGGGCGTCCCCCTGGGCCTGCTGCTGGCGACCGGCGTCACCGCAGTGATGACCGGATGGATTTCCCCCGGCGAAGCCTTCGTCCAGTGGGGCTGGCGTGTTCCGTTCCTGCTGAGCGTCGTGCTGATCGCCGTCGGATACATGGTCCGTCGAGCCGTGGATGAATCCCCGGTGTTCCAGGAGATCGCGGAGAAGAAGCAGCAGACCAAAGTGCCGATCGCCGAACTGTTCCGCAAGCATTGGCTGTTGGTGATCCTTGCTGCGCTCGTCTTTGCGGGCAATAACGCCGCGGGATACATGGCCACCGGCGGATTCATCCCCAGTTACGCGACCAGCGATGCCGTGGGACTGGATCGGACGGACGTCCTGGTGGCCATGACCTTCGCCGCTGCCATGTGGTTCATCTTCACCTTCGCTGCCGGAGTGCTGGCCGACAAGATCGGACGCAAGCGCACCTACCTGATCGGCTTTGGCATCCAGTTGCTGATGGTCTTCCCGCTGTTCTGGATGATCGATACCGGCTCGTTGCCCCTGCTCTATCTCGCGCTGGGCCTGTTCACGATCGGGCTCGGCCTGACCTACGGGCCGCAAGCAGCGTGGTATTCCGAGATTTTCCCGGCCTCCGTGCGATTCTCCGGAGTATCGATCTCCTATGCCCTCGGGGCGATCCTGGGCGGGGCCTTCGCCCCGACCATCGCCCAGGCCCTGATCAACGCCACGGGCACCGGCGCATCGATTTCGGTCTATTTGCTGCTCATGACCGTTGTGGCCATCGCCGCGGTCATGATCCTGCGGGATCGGCCCGGGATCAATCTGTCGATCAATAATCAGGCCGAACAGGAGGTGGGGGCGACGGTCTTCGATCAGCGACGCGCCCCGGCGTTCCAGAAGAGCGGGGACTAGGCGCCCAGGCTGTGGAGGGGCCCGTGCCGGACCATGATCGGGCACATCAACAGCAGTGGGGGTCCGATCCTGCCGGTTCACTCTCTCCGCTGATCGCCGACATCGGCTGCTTGCAGGCATCGCCGCGCCAGGCCTCGAGTCCTTCGCGGAGGGCGACGACGGCGATGACCAGCCCTGCCACGGGGTCGGCCCAGGCCCAACCGAAGAGGGTGTTCAGGAGCAGGCCCAGAAGGACGGCGGCCGAGAGGTAAGAGCAGATCAGCGTCTGCTTTGAGTCGGCGATGGCCGACGCGGAACCCAACGCCTGACCCGTCCGGCGTTCCCACAAGCTGAGGAACGGCATGATCAGCAGACTGACGGCGGCCAAGGCGATGCCCACGGTGCTGTGTTCGGCTTCCCGGAGACCCGCGAGGGTCAGCACCGCATCGATGCTGATGAAAACCGCCAGGCCGAAGAAGGAAAAGGCGATCAACCGCAGCGCCGTCCGCTCGCGTTTCTCCGGATTCGGGACGGAGAACTGCCAGGCCACTGCCGCGGCGGAAAGGACCTCCACAATGGAATCCAAACCGAAGCCGAGCAGGGCCACCGATGAAGCTGCTGCCCCGGCGACCACGGCGATCACTGCCTCGATGACGTTGTAGGTGATCGTCAACGCCACAATCAATTTGATGCGGCGCTTCAGGATTTCGTGGGATTGGTATCGGTCCTGGGGAGTTCTCAGCATGTGCATCCGGGGCCTTCGCAGCAGTCGGGCTCCATGCGCAGCGCAGCCCTGAGGAGTTCGTCCATGGCGGCTGCCAGATGGGGATCACTGAGGCGATACCAGGAACGTCTGCCCTGGGGGATCGCCTCGACGAGGCCACAACCACGCAGGCAGGCCAATTGGTTGGACATGACCTGCCGGGAAACGTCGAGGGCGTCGGCCAGATCGGAGGGGTAGGCCGGCGCCTCACGCAGCGCCAGGAGCACACCGACGCGGGTGGGGTCCGATACTGCGTGCCCAAAGCGGGAAAGGGCGGCAGTATGCGAGGCGGTAGCGGTGGAGATCATCCATCCACAGTACAGCGTATGCTGAATTCACGAAACTCTTGACGGAGGGCCGTGTCAGGTCGTGGAGATCACCCAGAGTCCCCGGGTGGCTTCGGAGCGCAGCACTACCCGGGCGCCATCCTCGTGAGGTGTCAGGACCATGGAACCGGCGGTTTCGGCCTCCGCGATGTCAACCACGGCGCCCGGACGCAGCCCGTGCCGAGCGAGCAGTCGCAGCAATCCGGGGTTCTCGTCCGAGATGCGAGTGACCTCGTAGGTACCCGGTTCCGCTTCTGCCAGGTTGACCGCATGCGCCGGACGCCGCGTGGTTCCGTCGACGGTGGGGATCGGGTCGCCGTGGGGGTCGCGGGCGGGGTGTCCCAGCAGGGAGTCGATCCGGTCGATCATTTTTTCTGAGACGGCATGTTCTAAGTTCTCCGCCTCATCGTGGACCTCCTCCCAGGAGTAACCCAACGTACCCACCAAAAAGGATTCGATGAGCCGGTGCTTGCGGACCATGGCCACGGCATGGCGTTCTCCGGCGGCGGTCAGGCGGGCCGGTTTATAGGGTTCGTGGATGATCAGCCCCTGGGCATCCAGTCGGCGCATGGTGTCTGAGACACTGGCCGCAGTGGTCCCGAAACGTTCCGCCAGGGCCTTCCCGGTGACCGGCTCTTGGCCCCATTCGGTGGCCGACCAAATGACCTTCAAGAAGTCCTCAGCCACGCGGCTGATTTCCTCCTCGCCAGGACCCGGAGGTGGTGAAGCGTGTTCTTCAGTCATTGGGCACCCGTCACGGTCAAATAGATCAGCAGGAAGTTCAAGGCCACGATCGCCGCGGTAATCGCCCAGGCGAAGAGCTGGGTGCCGAAGCTGTTGATGAATTGGCCCATCACCGAGCGCATGCCGGTGTAGCGGACCAGGGGGATGAGGGCGAAGGGGATGCCGATGGACAGGAAGACCTGGCTGAGCACCAGTGCCCAGGTCGGGTCGACCCCCACGGTGAGGATGACCAGCGCCGGGATCAGCGTGCTGACCCTGCGCGCCAGCAGGGGGATCCGCCGCTGCAACAACCCCGACATGATGGCCGAACCGGCGTAGCACCCCACCGAGGTCGAGGCCAGGCCCGAGGCCAAGAGCCCGACGCCGAAGATGACGCCGATGACCGGCCCCAGCGCCTCAACGATGGCTCCATGGGCGCCCTGGATGGTATCGGTGCCCTCCACTCCGCGCAGGCTCGAGGCCGCCAGCAACAACATCGCGATATTGACCGAGCCGGCCACGACCAAGGCCAGGACGACGTCCCACCGATTGGCGTGCAATAGCCGACGGATTCCCGACTCGGTGTGTCCTTCACCGTGGCGGTCACGGGCCAGGGAGGAATGCAGATAGATGGCGTGCGGCATGACCGTGGCGCCGAGCATGCCGGCAGCCAGCAGGACGGTGCCGGCCCCCTCGAACCGCGGGACCAGGCCGCCGGCTGCTGCTCCCCAATCCATGGGGCTGACCAGCAGGCCTGCGACGAATCCGATGGTGATTAGCGCCAGCAAGGCCATGATCACCAGCTCAAAGGGGCGTTGACCATGTCGAGACTGGATAGCCAGCAGGGCCATGGACACGATGCCGACGATCAGCCCGCCCACCGGCAGCGGCAGGCCGAAAAGGATCTGCAGGGCAATGGCCCCGCCAATGACTTCGGCCAGATCGGTGGCCATCGCAATGAGTTCCGCCTGGCCCCAGAAGGCGAGACGGCCGCTGCGCGAGAGCCTGGTGCCGAGGATCTCCGGCAGCGACCTGCCGGTGACCAGGCCCAACTTCGCTGAGAGGTACTGGATCATCACCGCCATGACATTCGCTGCAACCAGCACCCAGACCAGCAGGTAGCCGTGTTGGGCGCCGGCAGTCAGGTTCGCGGCCACGTTGCCGGGGTCGACATAGGCGATGGCCGCGACAAAGGCCGGGCCCAGCAGCCACACCAGGCGTCGCTGAGGGTGTCCCTGCTGTTCCACGACAGACGGTGCCGCCGAACCAGCTCGTTTCATCACACGAATCCTTAGAGTTAAGTCAACTTAACTTATCTTCCGAAGGCCCGATGACGCCAGCTGTATGACGTGATTCGGACGTAGGCTGGACCCATGAACGAGAACCGGTATTCCACCCGCGGTGCCTATGTGAGTCACGGTGAGGAATTCACCCGCGACACGAACTACATCGATGATCGGATCGTCGCCCATCCGGAGGCCGTCCGGGCTTCCGGTGGCGAAGGCGGCGGATCCATCGGGGATCCGGAGGCCGGGTTGTCGGCCGGCGCACAGGTTTGGCCGGTGGAGGCCGGCCGGTACCGGCTCGTGGCTGCCCGCGCCTGCCCGTGGGCGAACCGGGCGCTGATCGTGCGCCGCCTCCTCGGGCTCGAGGAGGCGATCGGCGTCGGGCTACCCGGGCCGACGCATGATGTCAGGTCCTGGACCTTCGATCTGGACCCTGGTGGTCGAGACCCCGTGCTGGGCACCGAATGGCTGCAGGAGAACTTCTTCCGTCGCTTTCCCGATTACCCGCGGGGCATCACCGTTCCGGCGATCGTTGATATTCCCACCGGCGGCGTCGTGACCAACGACTATCCGCAGATGACACTGGACTTCTCGACCCAGTGGAGGCAGTTCCACCGTGCCGGGGCCCCCGATCTGCTGCCCGCCGGACGCTGGGAGGAGATGGCCCCGGTCATCAAGCGGATCTTCACCGAGGTCAACAACGGGGTCTACCGTTGTGGCTTTGCCGGTTCACAAGAAGCCTACGACGAGGCCTATCAGCGGCTCTGGACTGCCATGGACTGGTTGGAGGAACGCCTGGCCGGTCAGCGGTATCTGATGGGGGACACCATTACCGAAGCCGATATCCGTCTGTTCACCACGTTGGTGCGCTTCGACCCCGTTTACCACGGGCACTTCAAATGCAACCGGAATAAACTCACCGAAATGCCGGTGCTCTGGGCCTACGCCCGCGACCTCTTCCAGACGCCTGGGTTCGGGGACACCATCGATTTCGTCCAGATCAAACGGCATTATTACATCGTGCACGAGGACATCAATCCCACCGGATTCGTGCCGCAGGGCCCCGATCTGGCGAACTGGCTCCAAGCCCACGGCCGCGAGGCATTGGGGGGTTCCCCCTTCGGTTCCGGAACGGCGCCCGGGCCGGTGAGGGCCGGTGAGGAAGTCGCTGCCGGGCACAACCCGCTGTACCCCGGCTAAGGCCCGGCTACCGGTTGCGTCCGGGCTTCCTCTGAACGTCAAGACCCTTCAGGAACAGGTTTTTCTGCACCTGGTCCCAGCCGTCGGAGGTGAGTGCGGAGGCGTCGAAGTCGTCCGCTTCGATCTTGGCCGAGATCCCATAGAACGACGCGTCGAACGGCATGCCTCCGCAGACGATGTGATCTTCTTCAGCGATGATGAGACACAGACCCTCATCCGCCGTTGCGCTCTCAGCGGCGTCCCCGGAGGCCGCGCGGGCCACATAGAACGAGAGACCGTGCACCGTGGCAGCAAACCGCGGGGTATCTGGCTCAAAGCCGCCCACATGGAGCCCCGGCGGCAATTCATCCTGTGCGGTGGCTGGCTGATCGAGCAATTCGATGCTCTGGATCGCAGGGCTGCTACACCCGGCCAGTAGCGGCAAGGAGAGTGCCAGTAGTGGAACCAGAAGGTGACGTCGCATGGGGCCAGCGTCCCCGATGGGTAGAAATCTGGCTACCCCTCGCCCTCGAGATTCGGGTGGCGTGGGGGTGTCCTGCTGCTGTGGTCCAGGCCTTTGATGAACAGATTGCCCTGCACCCGTTCCCAACCGTCGGAGGTCAGCATCGAGGCGTCGAAGTCATCGGGGACGAGTTGGGCCGAGACGCCGAAGAACCGGGTTTCGAGGGGTGTGGGTCCGCAGGTGATGACCTCCGGTTCGGCCACGATGAGGCAGGCGCCCCAACCCGGGGGGAGGTTCCCCGTACCGCCCGACAGGGGCGGACGGGCCAGATAGAACGAAAAGCCTCCGGTCCGGGCGGCTAATCGGGTGGTGCCCGGCTGGAAACCCGCCACGGCGGCGTCCGGAGGCAGGGCATCCTTCGAGGTGGCCGGCCGATCAAGCAGAGCGATGCCAGGACCGGATGAACTGCAGCCGACGAATAATGGCAGGCACAGCAACACTAGTGGAGCCATCAGCCGACGGTACATCTGAGTCTCTTCCCCGGATCATGAATTTTCAGCCACCTTATCCGGAGCCACCGCGGAGCCGTGTTTTTATCGCCTCAGTTGTTGGCGACAAAAAACTCCAGTGCGGTTCCGTCGGGATCCTTCACGTTCAGAGCGAGCCCTGAATCGTCCTCGACGATTCCGCTATGTGCCATCCCCTGGGCCTCGAGATGGTCTTGCCATGCTTGCAGCCCCTTCCGGTCGGCCACGGCAAAACCCAGATGGTCCAGACCGGCCGCACGCGGGTTGAAGGCCTGGGCCCCACCACCGCCGTGCTGGGTCAAACCGACCATCGTCCCGTCGGGGAGGCGGAACATCCTGCGCACCAGATCGGGGCCTTCAAGGCTTCCAACCGGGGGCTGCGACCAGAGTTTTTCGTAGAAGACCGCGCTGGCCTCGAGGTCGGAGACCGTGATGGCGACGTGGTGGATTCCGCTGAATTCAGGCATGGCCCCAGTCAAGCAGACACGGGAGCCATGACCACACCTGAGGCGCTCTGAGCTTCGCCTGGGCAGTGATTCTTCGGGGCGCCGTGGCAGGATGGAACCCATGACGATTACCGCCGCAGCAGACGGCTCCGCGCTCGGAAACCCAGGACCGGCCGGCTGGGCCTGGTACGTCGACGACTCCGCGTGGCGGGCCGGTGGGTGGCCTCACGGGACGAACAACATGGGCGAACTGATGGCCGTGCTGGATTTGTTCCGTTCCACCGAGCATGTTGCCGAAGAGCACCTGCACATCCTGTGCGATTCCCAGTACGTCATCAATTGCATCACCAAGTGGATGCCGGGGTGGAAGCGCAAGGGCTGGAAGAAGGCCGACGGCAAGCCGGTGCTGAACGTGGACCTGCTCAAACAGATCGACGACGTCATCACCGGCCGCGACTACAGCTTCGAATGGGTCAAGGGACATGCCGGGCACTACCTCAACGAGGCCGCCGATGACCGGGCCCGGGCAGCAGCTACCGCCTACCAGACCGGGCGGGGCAGCGACACGGGACCGGGCTACCCGGGTTCCGGGCAGCCGGCAACCGACTCCGAGGCCACCGCATCCATCACTGTTGCTGAGCCGGCACCGGCTCCGGCCGAACGCCCGGAGCAGGACGATTTGTTCTCCTCCCTCGAGGACCCCTCGGAAACGGGCCGCGGGAGCGCGGAAATTGACGCCGTGGTCGCCCTGGAACGCGAGTTGCTGGACCCGCGGGTTCGCAGCGAAGTCGGCCAGCTGAACTTTCTGCTGCATCCGGACTACCGCGAAGTCACGGCGCAGGGGACGGTGAACGAACGAGATACGGCAGTGACCGTCTTGTCCTCGGGGGCCACGGACCTCCAGGAATCCACCGAACAGGAGGGCGAGGACGACGACGTCGTTCAGCAGGTCGGCTTATCGGCTTCGGCAGCCGCTCCCGGCAGTGAACGTGCCGTCGAGCTGCTCGAGGCCATCCGCTTGGGTGGGGAAGCCATCCACCTGACCTATCGGCTGGTCGGAACGGAATCGGCGCTCGCCGTCGGATCCCTCTGGCAGCGTGAAGAGCAACGGTGGCGCCTGCGTTTCCGCCAGGAAACACCAGAACTCTAGATCCCCGAACGCCGGGAAACCGTCCCCGGAACCGGCAGAGCCCAGGAGAGCACCGTGAACGACCCGCGATTCGCCCCCGTCACCGAACTGCTGGAATCCTTCGCCGCGGCAGACCCCGACTACTCGGCGCAACTCTGCGTCTACGCCGGCGGGCACCCCGTCATCGACCATGCCGTCGGGCCCCATGCGGAACTGGACTCGTTGACCGGGGTCTTCTCCGCCTCCAAGGGTGCCGCCGGCATGGTCATCGCCCTACTGGTGCAGGATGGCCAATTGGACCCCGGCGAGCCCGTCACCACCTATTGGCCGGAATTCGCAGCCCACGACAAAGGCACCATCACGGTAGCGGAACTGCTGAGCCACCAGGCAGGGCTACCCGGGGTCGACGGCGGCATGGAGGTGAGCCACTACACCGAATCCGCTCTCGGCGCGGCCCGCTTGGCCGACGCGCCAACGGTCTGGAAACCCGGGTCAACGCATCAATACCATGCGTTGAGCATCGGGATCTTCGCGGAGGAGCTGGTCAGGCGGATCACCGGGCAGACGTTGCAGCAGGTCTACGAAACCCGCATCCGGGCACCCTTCGGCATCGATTTCTACCTCGGCCTGCCCGACGGTGAGGAACCACGTTTCCGGGAGGTGCTCAAACCCGCGCAAACCCCTGAGCTTCCCTTCATTGATCCGTACGGTCCCCTGGGGCTGGCATTGAACTCCACGGCGGGCTTCGATATCGGCGAGGGCGTCAGCTACGACCTGCTGGACCTGCCCAACTACCGACGGATCAGGGCCTCGGGCCTCGCGGCCGCCGGCGGAGTGGCCAGCGCGCGCGGGCTGGCACGGCTCTACGCCGCGGCCAGCACCGGGGTCGTGCGGCAGGACGGGGCCGCCGACGGGCCCTTCCTGGCCGAGGACACGCGCCGGAAGGTGGCCGCCGAGCAGGTGTTCGGCATCGACCGGGCGAACGGGCTGACCGGGGCGTTCGCCCTGATGTTCATGAAATCCATCCCCCGCAACGACTTCGGCTCCTGGCAGTCCTTCGGCCACGACGGGGCCAACGCCACACTGGCCTACGCGGACCCCGCCTATGGCATCGGATTCGGCTATGTGCCCGCGCGGGCCGAGGAGAGCGGCACCGGTACCCGGGGTGGGCAACTCAGCGTGGCCGTCCGCCACGTCCTGCTCTCCCTCGCCGCCGGCTGAGGACGGACGAGGAATTCAGGCCGGCTGGTGCAAGGGCCAGGTCGTGGAGGCGAGCCATTCGCCGTCGTGCCCGCAGACCAGGACCGCGACCCCGAAGTCGCGAACGGCAGCATCCAGGGTGGATGCTCCGCCGGCAACAATCGCCTGCGACAGGACATCGGCGGTGACTATTTCCTCGGCCAGCACACTGACCTGCAAGTAGGCGTTCGGAGGGTGGCCTGCCTGAGCGGAGGTGGTGGCCAGTGCCGCGGTGAAGCCGGGGGTCCCTGCCATCGGCACATCGGCGACCAAGGACGTGGCATCGAAGGGATCGGTGATCCCGGCCCGCCAATGTCGACCATAGAACGGGTCGGTCCCGGCGGGTTCTGCCGGGAAGGGCGAACCGCTGCATAGGACGTCGCCGCCGACGGTCACCGACCAATGAGGCAATTCAAGGTCCATCATGGCCTGTCCGGCGTGGGCGACGGCCCAGCTTTTGACCAGACCGCTCAGGTCGACCGGTCCGGTGGCCGTATGAGGGGTGTAGGCGCCGTCGGTTGCCTGACGCCACATCGTCGCTTGTTCATAGAGCGAACGCAGCCGGCGATGGGCATAACGAAGCTCGATGTCTCCGCGGCGCAGGCCCTCCACCGGGCCGTGGCCGTTCACACCGAAGGAGGTGTGGGCGTCGGCGAAGACGCGTTGCATCGTCTCCACGGCGGCGTCGATCTCATCGGCCTCCAGCGGCGCGCTGATGCTGACCGTGGTGCCCAGTGCCTCGAACGTCCGGTGGGCCAGTTCCGGGACTTCGAGATCTGCCGTCATCTCAGCTTCTTCCTCTGCGAGGTTCATGCCCGGACACCGTCGGCAACCGGAGGGCCCGGCCTGCTGATCAGCTGGACCGGCTCCGAGCCGCGCAATTGTTGGCGGCGCACACTGGACAAGGTCGAGGGCGCCGCAGCCAGCCGGGTCGTCGTTGCCGCCGAGGAACCGCTCGCTGCCGACCCGAGACGGTAGGGGGCAGGAGTTGGCGTTGCCTGGGCGACCGGTGGTGTCCCGCCGACCCAACCGGCGGCCAACACCCCGGCGGATGCCACGGAAGCGAAGATGGCCTGGCGGATGTTCACGAGGTGGTCCTTTCGCGGACGGATTCCTGTCGGTAGTGCATGAAACCAGCCTGTCGAACCGAACTGTGAAGACCCTGTGACAGGGCCCCCAGATGGCTCCGCCGTCGCATTTTTCGCCGAGGGCGGATTCACGCCGGTCTCCGGCGGGCATCCGTGCCACGGCGGACGTAGGGTGGACTGGTGGAATTCGAGAAACGGTATTTGGCCCTGGGCGACTCCTTCACCGAAGGCGTCGGTGATGAGGACCCCACCCGTCCCCATGGCGTCCGAGGCTGGGCCGACCGGGTGGCCGAGCAGCTCTGTGCCGCCGATCCCGCTTGGGGTTATGCGAATCTGGCCGTCCGCGGCAAGAAAATTCGTCAGGTCATCGACGAACAGCTCGAGACGGCGTTGGCCATGGAACCGACCCTGGTCACGCTCTACGCCGGGGGCAACGACATCCTGCGCCCGCGCGTGGATATCGACGCCCTCATGGCCGGATACGACGATATGGTGTCCCGTCTGCGCGCCTCGGGGGCCGCCGTCGTCCTCTTCACCGGTTTCGATTCCTCCGGCTCGGCGGTCTTCGGCAAAACCCGCGGACGGACCGCGATCTACAACGAATGGGTGCGTGAAGCAGCCGATCGCCATGGTGCCGTCATCGCCGATTACTGGCGCTGGCGCGAATTCAGCGACTTCAGGTACTGGGCGGTGGACCGGCTGCATATGGGCACCCCCGGGCATACGCTGATGGCCAAGAAGATGCTGGCCCTGCTCGAGAGCACCGATGCGATCGCGACCCCTGAACTGGACACCGCGACGGCACGAACCCGGAGGGAACAACTCGCTTCCGACGCCCGTTGGGCCCGCGAATTCGTGGTGCCGTGGATCGGACGCCGTGTGCGGGGGACCTCCTCGGGGGACTTGATGGGCCCCCGCTACCCCGGCTACATCCGGCTCTGAAGGACGGCGCAGTGGTTGACTGATGGCCATGAGGCAATCCAGTAAAGTAAACCAGCACGACGGCGAACCGCATGAAGGCGGGGGGCTGGCCGAACGGCTGAACTGGCTGCGCGCCGGGGTCCTGGGTGCCAACGACGGGATCGTCTCCACCGCCGCCGTGGTGGTCGGGGTGGCCGGAGCGACCACGGCCACCGGACCGATCCTGGCCGCCGGTGCCGCCGCATTGATCGGCGGAGCGGTGTCCATGGCGCTGGGCGAATACGTTTCGGTCTCCAGTTCTGCGGATTCGCAGCATGCCCTGATTGCCCAGGAGCGGAGGGAACTCGAGCAGATGCCCGAGGAAGAGCTCTCCGAACTGGCCTATCTTTATGAGCAGAAGGGGTTGAGTGCCGCCACGGCGCAGAGGGTTGCCAGCGAACTCACCGCCCATGACGCCCTAGGGGCGCACCTCGAGGCGGAACTCAAGATTGACCGCGACGATGTGGTCAGCCCATGGAGTGCCGCGGCGGCTTCCGCGGTGTCCTTCACTGCCGGGGCGTTACTGCCCTTTCTGACGGCCGTCCTCTTGCCCGTCGACTGGAGGATCCCCGTGACCTTCCTGGCCGTGCTGTTCGCCCTCGCGGCGACCGGAGGCATCGGCGCACGTCTCGGGGGAGCTCCGATGCTCAAACCGGTGACACGGGTAGTGGTCGGTGGGGTCTTGGCCCTGGGGGCCACCTTCCTCATCGGCACCTGGCTGGGCCAGAGCGGGGCCGTTGGCTAGCGGGATCAGCCCTGCTTGATGACCTGGGTGCCGCCGGCGAACTGATCGAACCAACTCTGGCGTTTCACGGTGTCGCTGTTGATGGTCACCGCGATCACGATCGCGGCGGCCAGCGAAGCGAGCGAACCAAGGATGGAACCGATGAGCGGCAGGATTCCGAGGATCCCGAACCCCATCCAGATATTGCGCTTGATCGCCTCGGTCATATCCGGGTGGCCACCGTTGGCCCCGACGACGTGCAGTTTCATGATCATTTTGCCCACGGTCTGTCCCCGGCTGGACTCCATGAAGGCGAAGTAGCCGACGTAGATGACGGCGCTAACTACCGCCGATACCGCCGTCGCACCGAAACTTCTGCCACCGAGCCCGAATCCGGCACCTCCGGCCCCCATGATCGCGCCGGTAATGATCAGGCCGACGACCAGGAAGTTGACGATCAGCAGGATGACGCCGTCGATCAGCCGGGCCAGGAACCTATCGGTGAGCTCCCCGGGGCGTGTACCCGTCGGGGGCATGGCGGGGCCGGTGGGTTGGGGCGGGGGAGGTGTTGGATCGCTCATGGCCCCACCATACGCAAGGATGCGCCCCAAGACCATGGTTGGACATGATCTTCATTTTCGGGCTGAGTAGGCTATATGCGTTTCCCGTCACGCTTGGTGGATGGTGGAGGGGGAGCCTGGCGGGCGGGGTGCCGGCGGTCCTGTGCGTAGGAGGCAGCCGCCGTGGAACGCCGCCGTCCGTAGGACAGGTAGGCGACGGCGCCGAGCGCCATCCACAGTCCGAAGACGGTCCAGGTGGTGCCCCCGAGGTTGGCCATCAGGAACACGCAGCCGGCAACCGCGAGGATCGGTGTCACCGGGTAGAGCGGAACACGGAAGGTACGGGGCAGATCCGGGCGGTTGCGGCGCAGATAGATGACCGAAAGACTCACCAGGCTGAAGGCGAAGAGCGTGCCGATGCTGGTGGCGTCGGCCAGCTCGCCCAACGGCACCAACCCCGCGGTGACCATGATGATCCCGCCGGTGATCAACGTGTTCACCACAGGGGTTCCGGTCCGCGGGTTGAGTTTGCCGAAGATGCGGGGAACCATCCCATCGCGGGACATGGCCACCAGCACACGGGTCTGGCCGTAGAGCACCGTGATGACGATGCTGATGATCGCCACCACCGCACCGACGGAGAAGACCAGGGCCACCCAGGCCTGGCCGGTGATCTCTTCGAGGACCTGCACCAGGGCGGCCTCCTTGCCGACGAACCACTGCCAATCCTTGGCGCCGACGGCGGCGATGGCGACCAAAATATAGAGCACGGTCACGATGATCATTGAGGCGATGATGGCCCGCGGTAGATCGCGTTGGGGGTTCACCGCCTCCTCGCCGGCGGTCGATGCGGCGTCGAAGCCGATGTAGGAGAAGAACAGGCGGGCAGCCGCTGCCGAGACCCCAGCGGTGCCCATGGGCAGCAGCGGGGCGAAGTTCCCGGTCTGGAAGGCGCTGAAGGCGATGACCACGAAGAAGAGCAGCACGAGGATCTTCACGAACACCAGCACCGTGTTC
Source organism: Arthrobacter rhombi (assembly GCF_900163545.1). GTDB lineage: Bacteria > Actinomycetota > Actinomycetes > Actinomycetales > Micrococcaceae > Arthrobacter_H > Arthrobacter_H rhombi_A. Next base: position 5,669 of record NZ_FUHW01000014.1, on the reverse strand, counting down.
ACCGTCGCGGACTCCTTGGCCCCGCGCATCAGCAGGACCATGGCCAGGGCGACCACCAGGACGGCGGGAACGTTGAACAGGCCGCCGTCGGCTCCGGGGGGATTGGTCAGCGTCGCGGGCAGGTCCAGCTGGAAGACCCCGGCAAGTTCGTTGACGTACTCCCCGGCGCCCACGGCGATCGCGGCCACCGAGACCCCGTATTCGAGCAGCAGGCACCAGCCGCAGATCCAGGCCAGGCCTTCGCCCATGGTGGCGTAGGTATAGGAGTAGCTGGACCCCGAAACGGGGACGGCGCCGGCCATCTCCGCGTAGGACAGGGCCGAAAGCAAGGCGGCGATCCCGGCGATCGTGAAGGAGATCCAGACGGCTGGTCCGGCCATCGGTACCGAGGAACCCAGGACGACGAAGATGCCGGTACCCAGCGTGGCGCCGACGCTGATCATGGTCAGTTGCAGCACACCCAGGGTTCGGCGCATGGTCCCGCCACCGGAACCATGGCCAGCGTCGGCCTGCAGTGTTTCGACGTCCTTGCGCAGCAGGAGCTGTCGGCCCAGCGTCAAGGGCGGGCGGAGTGAGGGTGGGGCAGAAATGCCCGAGGCAGGATGGTTCGATGAAATCTGCAACTGCGTCCTCGGCGGGTTCGGGTGGACCCGCGGTTAGGCGGCGCCCGTCGGATCGCGGCAGGTGCCGGTGTCGGCAAATGAACTTACATATTTTCGCACCACCATGCATGAATATGAAAATCGGCGTTCTGTCCCGAAGGTTGTCCGTGGCATGGATCTCCACGTATCATGAAGGGGTGCCCATCAGGGCACACGCCTATGACTTGCGGCGGGAGAGTCCCGTCAGATCCACTGGCGGGCGCCGTAGGAGCAATACCCTCCCCGGGAATCTCTCAGGCACCCGTACCGCCGCGCAGAGGCAACTCTGGAAAGAAGACGCATCGCCGGCCGGGGGCACCTGGCCATCAAGCGAAGCGCTCACCGACGGTGCAAGCCGCGGCCGGGACACCGGACGTAGCGGAATCTCTCAGGTCCAATACAGAGTCGGGGAGGAACCGAAGCTCATTCGGTGTGCACCACACATCGACCACACTTGGAGTTCCCCTGATGACCGAGACCACGGCCCGTCCCACCACCAGCACCGCCGGCGAACTTTCCTTCGCCGACCGTCATATCGGCCCCCGCGGCGACGCCACCGAGACCATGCTCCGGCAGCTCGGCTACGCGACCCTCGACGACCTCGTCGACACCGCAGTGCCCGCAGACATCCGCCAGGCGAAGCCGCTGGATCTTCCGGCCGCCCGCTCGGAGGCCGAGGTCCTTGATGACCTGCGTGCCATCGCCGCGAAGAACATCGTCAAGACCCAGATGATCGGCCAGGGGTTCTACAACACCATCACCCCGCCGGTCATCCTGCGCAACGTCCTCGAGGACCCCGCCTGGTACACCGCTTACACCCCGTACCAGCCGGAAATCTCCCAGGGCCGGCTCGAGGCCCTGCTGAACTTCCAGACCATGGTCTCCGACCTGACCGGACTGCCGATCGCCAATGCCTCGCTGCTCGATGAAGCATCGGCCGTCGCCGAAGCCGTCCTGCTCATGCGCCGTGCCAATAAGGCCAGGGCGGAAGCCAAGACCGTCCTGGATGCCGATCTGTTCCCGCAGACCATCGCCGTGGTGAAGGGCCGCGCCGAAGCGCTGGGCTTCGAACTCGAAATCGCCGACCTCTCTCAGGGGCTCCCCGACGGCGAGATCTCCGGCATCGTGCTCCAGCAGCCGGGCAACTCGGGCCGCGTCGTCGATCAGACGGCAGTGATCGCCGCGGCCAAGGAGCGCGGCGCGATGGTCACCGTCGCCGCCGACATCCTGGCCCTGACCCTCATCGTCCCGCCGGGCGAGCAGGGAGCCGACATCGCCGTGGGCAACACCCAGCGCCTGGGCGTCCCGCTGTTCTTCGGCGGCCCGCATGCCGCCTACATGTCGGTGCGCGACGGCCTGGTGCGCTCACTGCCCGGTCGCCTGGTCGGAGTCTCCAAGGACGACACCGGACTGCCCGCCTACCGGCTGGCCCTGCAGACCCGTGAGCAGCACATCCGCCGCGAAAAGGCCACCTCCAATATCTGCACCGCCCAGGCACTGCTGGCCATCACCGCCTCGATGTACGGCGTCTACCACGGCCCCGAAGGCCTCAAGGCGATCGCCCAACGCGCCCACCTGCGCGCCGGTGCCCTCGCTTCGGTACTCGGCGACGCAGGATTCGCCCTGGCCAACGAGTCCTTCTTCGACACGCTGACCCTGCAGGTCCCCGGCCGGGCCAATGAGCTGGTGACCGCCGCCGAGGAACACGGCATCAACCTGCGCCGCCTGGACGCCGACACCGTGGGCATCTCCACCGATGAAACCACCACCACCGCCCACCTGGTGGCGATCGCCGAAGCCTTTGGCGTTGCCGACGCCGCCGGGGCCGTCGAGGCCGCCGAAGCTGCCGTCACCGAGGCGCTGCCCTCCGACGTCGTGCGTTCGAGTGAGTACATGACCCACCCGATCTTCCACACGGTCCGCTCCGAAACCCAGATGCTGCGCTACCTGCGCCGCCTCTCGGACCGCGACCTGGCGCTGGACCGCACCATGATCCCGCTGGGCTCGTGCACCATGAAGCTCAACGCGACCGCCGAGATGGAATCCATTTCCTGGCCGGAGTTCGCCTCCATCCACCCCTACGCCCCGTCCCACCAGACCCAGGGCTGGCGTGAACTGATCGAGGACCTGGAAGCACGCCTCTCGGCCATCACCGGCTATGCGGGGGTCTCCATCCAGCCCAACGCCGGTTCGCAGGGCGAATACGCCGGCCTGCTGGCCATCCGCCAGTACCACCTGGCCAACGGCGACGCCGAACGCACCGTCTGCCTCATCCCCGCCTCGGCGCACGGCACCAACGCCGCCTCCGCCGTCCTGGCCGGACTGAAGGTCGTAGTGGTCAAGACCGCAGCCAACGGCACCATCGACTCCGCGGACCTGGACGCCAAGATCGAGGCGAACCATGATTCCCTGGCGGGCATCATGATCACCTACCCCTCCACCCACGGCGTCTACGACGCCGATGTGCGCGAGGTTTGCGATAAGGTCCATGCCGCCGGTGGCCAGGTCTACATCGACGGCGCCAACCTCAACGCCCTGGTCGGCCTCGGACAGCCGGGCCAGTTCGGCGGCGACGTCTCGCACCTGAACCTGCACAAGACCTTCTGCATCCCGCACGGCGGCGGCGGACCCGGCGTCGGTCCGGTCGCCGTGGCCGAGCACCTGGTCCCGTTCCTGCCCGGCGCCCCGGCCGGCGAAGCCACCGAGCGCACCGGCACCGCCGTCGCGGCAACCACCTACGGTTCGGCCGGCGTGCTGCCCATCTCCTGGGCCTACGTGGCCATGATGGGTGCCGAGGGTCTGACCAACGCGACCAAGAACGCGTTGCTGACCGCCAACTACGTGGCCTCCCGGCTCAACGAGTACTTCCCGGTGCTCTACACCGGCAATCAGGGCCTGGTCGCCCACGAATGCATCCTCGACCTGCGCGATGCCACCGCCAAAACCGGCATCACCGCCGAGGACGTGGCCAAGCGCCTGATCGACTACGGCTTCCACGCCCCGACGTTGGCCTTCCCGGTCGCCGGCACCTTGATGGTGGAGCCGACCGAGTCCGAGGACCTGGCGGAAATCGACAGGTTCATCGACGCCATGATCGCTATCCGGGCTGAAATGGAGCAGGTCCTGGCCGGCGAGTTCACGGCCGAGGAATCCCCGCTCCGTTTGGCCCCGCACAGTGCGGCAGCCGTCGTCTCCAGCGACTGGGACCGGGCCTACACCCGGGAACAGGGGGCCTTCCCGGTCCCCGGGCTGCGCCAGGACAAGTACTTCGCCCCGGTGGGACGCATCGACGGGGCCGGCGGCGACCGGAACCTGATCTGCTCCTGCCCGCCACCCGAGGCATTCGAAAACTAACCCGAATCCCCGGAACCCGACGAAAGGCAGCCTGAGCTGTGAGCACCGATACCACCACCACGCCGAAGCAGACGCCCCTGCACGGCGAACACGAGGCCCTGGGCGCGAACTTCACCGACTTCGGCGGCTGGGACATGCCGCTGAAGTACCGCTCCGAATTGGCCGAACACCAGGCGGTGCGCGAAGCCGCGGGCCTCTTCGACCTCTCCCATATGGGCGAAGTCCGGGTCGAGGGTCCCGAGGCCGCGAAGTTCCTGAACAGTGCCCTGGCAGGGAACATCGCCATCATGAAGATCGGCAAGGCCAAGTACTCGGTGATCTGCAACGCCGAGGGCGGGATCATCGACGACCTGATCACCTACCGTCGCGCCGAAGACACCTTCCTCGTGGTCCCCAACGCCGGCAACGCCGACGTCGTGGCGGCGGCCCTGGCCGAACGCGCCGCAGGCTTCGACGTCACCGTCACCGACGAATCGGCGGATACCGCGCTGATCGCCATCCAGGGCCCCGCAGCCGCGGGGATCCTCACCGGGCTGGTCACCGGCACCGACGTGCAGACAGTGAACGAGATGAAGTACTACGCGGCAGACGACGTCACCGTCGCCGGGATCAACGTGATGCTGGCACGCACCGGCTACACGGGCGAGGACGGCTTCGAGCTCTACCTGCCCAACGCCGAGGCCGTCGCCTTGTGGAAGGCACTGCTCGAGGCCGGAACCGAGGCAGGGCTCACCCCCGCCGGACTGGCCAGCCGTGACTCGCTGCGACTGGAAGCCGGAATGCCACTGTATGGCAACGAGCTGTCCACGGACATCACCCCGTTCGACGCCGGCCTGGGACCGATCGTCTCCTTCAAAAAGGAAGAGGATTTCCTCGGGCGCAGCGCACTGGAAGCGAAAAAGGCCGAAGGCGTGGCACGCAAGCTCGTGGGCCTGAAGGGCCTGGGGCGTCGAGCCGGGCGTTCGCACTACGCTGTGATGAAGGACGGGAACGTTGTCGGTGAGGTCACCTCGGGTCAGCCCAGCCCCACGCTGGGTTACCCGATCGCGTTGGCCTACGTCGATGTCGAACTCGCCGAGGTCGGCACCGCACTGGACGTCGACCTGCGCGGCAAGCCGCAGCCCTTCGAGGTTGTCGCCCTGCCGTTCTACGCCCGCCAGAAGTAAACCCCCACACGTACTGGAATCCAGAGACAAGGACAACACATGAGCAAGGTTCTTTCGACCCTCCGTTACTCCGCCGAGCACGAGTGGGTTGACGACTCCACCCCGATCAGGGTCGGGATCACCCAGATTGCCGCCGACGCCCTCGGCGACGTCGTCTACGTCGACCTGCCAGAGGTCGGCTCGACCGTCACTGCCGGGGAGACCTGCGGCGAAGTCGAATCCACGAAGTCGGTTTCCGATCTCTACGCGCCGGTGACCGGCACCATCGTCGAGACCAACCCGGCCGTCGAGGACAACCCGGCACTGCTGAACGAGGACCCCTACGGTGGCGGTTGGCTGTTCACCGTCGAGGTCTCCGAAGAGGGCCCGCTGCTTTCGGCAGCCGACTATGCCTCGGCCAACGGCGGCGATGTCGAGTGACCATCGAATCTGCACAGGTCGTCTCCTCGAGCCTGACGGCCCCGCTGGCGGAGCTTGATCCCGAGGTCGCTTCGCGGATCGATGCCGA
>NZ_FUHW01000025.1 GCF_900163545.1 Arthrobacter rhombi | reverse complement strand
AATTCCGCGGGCCTGTGTGCTGATTGCAATTACAGCAAGGAAGCGTCCGGTTGGATGACCGAAACCGTGGCCGGGGGCGGCATACCATGGTGGTCACCACCCCGACAGGGCATCTTTATCGGTCCCAGGCACCACCCTTGCCCGGAGATACCAGCTAGGAACCTTGGCTCGGCGAGCGTTTCAGCCCAAGCGCTTGAGCCCGTGGACGTCAGGTAAGGAGGAGATATCTGCGCCGCTGAGCGCCGTCGCCACCCAGAGGGATCTGTCGGCATCATCGAAGAGGCCTTCTTCGGCATAGGCCAGCACGTCCTCCACCGCCCGGGCCACAGCCCATCCCACCGCCACTTCATCATCGAGTCCCGCGGCTTCGCAGAGATGGTGGAGACGTCCTTGCAAGGCGCGGCCCGGATTTCGGGACGGCAGGTCAGCCAGCCGATTGTCGAGCATCGGCAGAATGGCAAATTCCCGGTCGCCAATCAACGGTTGGGGGTCGATGGCCACGAACTCTCCAGTAGATGGCCGACGGAGCGCATTGAAGAAGTGTAGATCGGAGTGCACTAAAAAGTCCTGATCGTCACGCCGGCCGACGGCGCCACGAATCTGGCACAGTTCCAGCGCAGCCTCCAGCAGACGCCGGGGGAGGAGACCCGGGAGCTCGGCCCACCGGGCAGGAAGCTCATCATTCCACCGTTCGGCGAGGGCGTCGGTACGTTCCACCAGTTCGGCACCTGCGATGGCGGCGGGAAGCTGCCGGGCCGGCAGACTCAGCCGGGACATCAACGGTCCCCAGATATCACAGGCCTCCGGCAGGGGCATGGCACCCAGATCATGATCCGGGTCCAGACGCTCCAACAACAAGAACCCGTCCTCGTGGGTGAACAACCTGACCGCTCCCTGCCCGGACCACCACTTCAGCGCCGTGGCCTCCGTGGCCAAACCGGGGTCGGGAATCTGGCATTTGAGAGCCAGGGGGCCTCCTGCTGAACCGATGACGGGAACCACGATGCCGGCATGACCGGCAAAAAAGGTACGGGGCGATGACGGATCGGGGGCCAGCTTCCATCGCTCGCATTGGGCCAGGACGCGTTCACCCAAGGTTTCCAGCCAGGGACGTCCTGCCGGCGAACGCAAGGCATGGTGCCTCAGCGCTGCTGGTAGATCGTGCAACTCATCGCGGAGGGCGCCGCGGCCGCCAGGGGTGTCCATCAGCCTTCCTAGGTGAGATCGGGAATGGTTTTCGCCAAAGTGAAGGAGCGCTCGGCCGCGAGCCAGGTTTCGGTGATCAGCGCCGATCGGGTCGGCTGCTCGGAAGCAGCCGCAGCATCACGGAGTAGACCGGCCAGCTGTGCCTCCGCATCGGCTACCGAGGTGATCGGTTTCGACGCGAAGTCTTTGGGGAGCTGGTAGGCAGGTTCCCTGACGGGGGAGCAGTCAGCCGGCAGCAGGTCCTCCAAGTGGTGACCCAACTCGGCGGAAGCCGCCGACAGCTTCCAGCCCTTCCGGGTCGAATCCCCGGGATGTTTGACGGCAGCCATCTGGTACCCATAGGCCAGCCGGAAAGCTGCATCTGAGGCATGGCTCAGGGTGCCCGCTGAGATTTCGTCTTCCGGAGCGGCCTCATGGGGCGTGCCCTCCGGTGCTGCGGTGCCGGACGTCGAAGAGCCCGGGTTCGTTGCTGGTGCTGACGATGTGCTGGCAGCAGCATCCGTTGAGGCCGCCGCCGCGCAGGATCCCTCCGGCAGACGGTGTTCCTCGGCCTTTTTCCAGCTCGCGGCCACTTCCGGGAGCCCGAGTTTCGGCAGTTTCTTCTCGGCACTGTCGGAGGGAGTCGTTCCCGCCAGTTGCTGGGCAGCCAGGCGTTGTTCGATCCCCGCCCCCAGAAGGGCAGCGACGTCACCGGAGTCGGCTTTGCTCGCGGTGCTTAACAGCCAGTTCGCCGAATCGGCCAACTCCACAGCCACCTCCGTGACGGCCGACGAGCCGGACTCCGCGGGGGTGGACGAAGCCGCCTGACCTGTGGGGCTGGAGCTCTGCCCAGCTGCTGCCGAGGCGCTCTGGGAGACTTCTTGCTCCACGTGGGCAGCCAAGCCCGGTGTGAGAAGGTCCACATGTCGACGCAATAACGTGGAGATCCGTTCCAACTCGGCAGCCGAAGCGTCGTCCACCGTCGGCTCCTTGGCGGCCGGAGACGACGAAGGCGCCGAGGCGGATGCCGGTGCGCTACTTTCGTCCTGCCTGGCAGTTCCGCCGGCCAGGTCTTCGGCGCTCCCAGCCAAGGCCAGCATGTTTCGGGACGCTTTCTCCTGTGGGCTCAACTGCTGTCCGCCTCCCCGGGAATCCGGGCCCCAACGGCTCTCGATGGTCGTACCGATGCCGACCACAATGGCAGCCACCAGGAGCAATCCCAGGGTGCGCAGCAGGAACCTAGCGACTGCGGGGAGTCCGCGCCGTGGTGAATGGCGGGGGCCGTGGGGGGAAGGCGAGCGTGTAACCATCGACACGATCATCCCATGTGCCCCGCTCCTTGAGGCGCCCGATGCCGCCCGTGGCGGGCTCAATCTCCCAAAGATGGGCACCTCTGAGCCGGTCGGGTGGTCTGGCTGCGGGTTGCCAGGTCGGCGGGGGCGCCAAATTGTCGATACTCTTGTACGCACAACATCGAATATGTGGGAGGAAGTCATGTCCGAACAGCCGGCAGGAACCCCGTCCGAAGGGCAACGGCTCAAGGAGTATCTGGAACCCACGGTCTCCGCCCACAACCTCCTTCTTGAAGATGTCGAGGTCCGTTCCGGTGCCGACCACCGCACCGTGAATGTCATCGTGGACCTATTCGAGGGGACCGGAAGCGTGGATCTTGACACGCTGGCCGAGGTCTCCCAAGCCGTTTCAACGGCCATGGACCAGGCGCCCGCTGAACCGGGACCGGCCTACGAACTCGAAGTTTCCTCACCCGGAATCGGGCGTCCGCTGACATTGCCGCGTCATTGGCGCCGAAACATCGGCCGTCTGGTCAAGATCAACCTGATCGGCGAAGACAATATCGCCGGACGGCTGACGGAAGCCGACGACGAGAGCATCACCGTCGTCCCCGACCTTCCGGTGAAGAAGGGCATGAAACCCAAACAGGGCGAGCCCCGCGTGATCGCCTATGGCGATATCCGTCGGGGCGCTGTGGACGTCGAATTCACCCGTTCGGGGCCCCTGGACGACGACGTATTAGAAATCGACGAGGCGCAGGAGGCCTGACATGGATATTGATATGAGCGCACTGCGACTCTTGGAATCGGAACGCGAGATTCCCCTACACCTGATCATCCCGACCATCGAGCAGGCGCTGGTCATGGCCTATCACAAGTCTCCCGGAGCGATCGATCGTGCCCGTGCCGAGCTGGACCAGAAGAGTGGCCGCGTCACCATCTGGGCCACGGATACCGACGAGGACGGCAACGAGCTCGCCGAGTTCGATGACACCCCCGAAGGCTTTGGCCGCATCGCCGCCAGCACCGCCCGGCAGATCATTCTCCAACGTCTCCGCGACGTGGAGGATGACAACATCCTCGGGCAGTTCAAGGGCAAGGAAGGCGAGCTGATCTCCGGTCAGATTCAGCAGGGCAACAACCCGATCATGATCCAGGTCAACCTGGGAACGATCGAGGCCCTCCTGCCACCGCCGGAGCAGGTCCCGGGTGAGAAATACATCCATGGTGCACGCATCAGGGCCTATGTCACCGACGTGCGCAAGGGCCTGAAGGGGCCCTCGATCACCCTGTCGCGTTCGCATCCGAACCTGGTGCGCCGGCTGTTCGAACTCGAGGTTCCCGAGATCGCCGACGGAACCGTCGAGATCGTCTCCTTGGCCCGCGAAGCGGGACACCGGACCAAAATCGCCGTGCGCCCCACGAAACCCGGAATCAATGCCAAGGGTGCCTGTATCGGTGAGATGGGTTCGCGCGTACGTGCCGTCATGAACGAGCTCTACGACGAAAAGATCGACCTCGTGGACTACAACGAGGATCCGGCGCGATTCATCGCCAACGCCCTCTCGCCGTCCAAGGTCAAATCGGTCACGATCATCGACGAGGCCGCCCGGCAGGCTCATGTGGTGGTCCCGGACTACCAATTGTCCTTGGCTATCGGCAAGGAAGGGCAGAATGCCCGCCTCGCGGCCAAGCTCACTGGCTGGCGGATTGATATTTCCTCCGATGCCAACCCGAACGGGCGTGTTGAGGCGGTTCGCCCAGAGTGACCGTCAGCACCGATGCCCCATGGCTGGTGTGAAAAGCGGTAGACTAGTCAGTGGTCCGTTCAGATCCGCCGACCCCAACCCAGGAGTTGACTCTCTCGCGTGAGCTCGCAGCATCAGCCGCAGCGTACGTGTATCGGGTGTCGGGAATCAACGGATCAGGATCAGTTGTTGCGTTGGGTGGTCGAAGGAACAGGCTCATGGGCCGTTCCCGACCCCAGTCGATGCAAGTCCGGTAGGGGTGCTTGGTTGCACCCCACGCCGGTATGTGCAGCCCGTGCCGTGAAGCGGCGGGCGTTTCGCAGGGCCTTCAGGGCCCCGGTGGACGACTCGCAAGTGGAATCGGCATTGGCCGCATTGGGTGTGCCCCCGCCGGGTGGTAGCACCGACTCAACCGTCAAACGTGAAAGCGGGTCAGAAATCTGATGGAAACCCGATGAGTGTCAAGCGATGAGCGCCTAACGATGACTAATCAGTTATGCGCAACGATCGGCATGCTGCCTCTTGGCGGCTACCGACCAAGCCCGAAACAGACGGTTCGCACCCGGTAAGAAGTGAGTGCAGGGGCGGACCGAGACAGGAGAAATGTGGCCAAGGTCCGCGTACACGAGCTCGCCAAAGAGCTCGGCATCACTTCGAAGGATGCAGTGGCAAAACTGCAGGAATTGGGCGAATTCGTCCGTTCCGCTTCGTCGACCATTGAAGCGCCCGTAGTCAAGAAGCTACGCAGCGCATTCCCCCAGGCTGAAGCACCGGCAAAGCCGGTCGCCAAGGCACCACAGGCAGCTAAGCCGGCCACCCCGGCCGCCCCGGCCCAGGAAGCCCCGGCCGCACCCGCGGCTCCGGCCACCCCGGCGTCCAATGCCCCACGCCCCGGAGCACGTCCGGCCCCGAAGCCGGGAGCTACCCCGGAGGCACCAGCTGCTCCGGCAACGCCGGAACCCGCCGTGGAGACTCCGGCAGCAGCCGAAGCACCGGCCGCCGAGGAACCAGCAGCAGTGAAGCCGGCCGCCCCGCGTCCGACCTCAGCCAAGCCCGGTGCCCCGCGCCCCGGCAACAACCCGTTCTCATCCCAGCAGGGGATGCGCGGTAAGGACTCAGGCCCCGGTGGGCCGCGTCCAGGTGCCCGCTCGGGCGCCCCACGTCCCGGGGGACCACGTCCGGGAAACAACCCGTTCGCCTCCCAGCAGGGTATGCGTACCGGAGCCCCGGCAGGCCAGGGTGGACCACGTCCACCGGCCGGCGCCGGTGGTCCACGTCCGGGTGCACCCCGTCCGGGAGCTCCGCGCCCCGGTGCAGGTGCCCCGAGCGCCCGTCCGGGTGGACCCCGTCCGACCCCTGGCATGATGCCCAACCGCACCGAGCGTCCGGCTCCGGCCGGTGGAGGCCGTCCCGGTGCTCCAGGGCGCGGTGGCGGACCGGGCGGCCCCGGACGTCCCGGTGGCGGCTTCGGCGGCAAGGGCGGCGGTCGCGGTCGCGGCGGCACGCAGGGTGCCTTCGGTAAGGGAGGCGCCGGTCGCGGCAAGCAGCGCAAGTCGAAGCGGGCCAAGCGCCAGGAATTGGAGCAGATGAGTGCACCGTCGCTGGGCGGCGTGAGCATTCCCCGCGGAAACGGTGAGACCATCGTGCGTCTGCGCCGTGGCGCTTCCATCACCGACTTTGCCGACAAGATCGAAGCCAACCCGGCAGCACTGGTCACGGTGCTGTTCCACCTCGGCGAAATGGCCACGGCCACGCAGTCGCTGGATGAGGCGACCTTCGACGTCCTCGGTGGCGAGCTGGGCTATAAGGTCCAGATCGTTTCCCCGGAGGACGAGGAGCGCGAGCTGCTCGAATCCTTCTCCATCGATCTGGATCAGGAGCTCGAGGATGAGGGCGACGAGGATCTCATGGCACGGCCTCCGGTGGTCACCGTCATGGGCCACGTCGACCACGGCAAGACCCGCCTGCTCGATGCCCTCCGTAAGTCCAACGTCATCGAAGGCGAAGCCGGCGGCATCACCCAGCACATCGGTGCCTACCAGATCAGTCACGAACACGAAGGCAACGAGCGTGCTGTCACGTTCATCGATACCCCGGGTCACGAGGCCTTCACGGCTATGCGTGCTCGTGGTGCGAAGGTCACCGACATTGCCGTGCTGGTGGTCGCCGCGGACGACGGCGTCATGCCGCAGACCGTTGAAGCACTCAACCATGCCCAGGCAGCAGACGTGCCGATCGTTGTCGCAGTGAACAAGATCGATAAGGATGCTGCGAACCCGGACAAGGTCAAGGGCCAGCTCGCCGAATACGGTGTTGTACCCGAAGAATACGGTGGCGACACCATGTTCGTTGAGGTCTCGGCCCTGAAGAACCTGGGCATTGAGGAGCTCCTCGAGGCGGTGCTGCTGACCGCTGACGCCGCACTGGACATGCGCGCCAACCCGAATAAGGATGCTCGCGGCATTGCCATCGAGGCCAACCTCGATAAGGGCCGTGGTGCAGTGGCCACCGTGCTGGTTCAGTCCGGCACCTTGAAGGTCGGAGACACGATTGTCGCCGGTCAGGCCCATGGACGCGTCCGTGCCATGTTCAACGAGAACGGCGAGAACCTGGAAACGGCGACCCCGTCGCGTCCGGTCCAGGTACTCGGTTTGTCCACCGTCCCCCGGGCCGGCGACACGTTCTTGGTCACCTCGGATGAGCGGACGGCCCGCCAGATCGCTGAGAAGCGTGAAGCTGCCGACCGCAACGCCCAGCTGGCGAAGCGTCGTAAGCGCATCACCCTGGAAGACTTCGACCAGGCTGTTGCCGACGGCAAGATCGACACCCTCAACCTCATCCTCAAGGGTGACGTCTCCGGTGCCGTGGAAGCCCTCGAGGATTCGTTGCTCAAGATCGACGTGGGTGAAGGCGTGCAGTTGCGCGTCATCCACCGCGGGGTCGGCGCCATCACGCAGAACGACGTCAACCTGGCGACCGTGGACAACGCGATCATCATCGGCTTCAACGTCAAGCCTGCCGAGCGCGTTTCCGATCTGGCCGATAAGGAGGGCGTCGACATGCGCTTCTACTCGGTCATCTACGCGGCCATCGATGACATCGAGCTGGCCCTGAAGGGCATGCTGAAGCCGGAGTACGAGGAAGCCCAGCTGGGTACCGCGGAGGTCCGCGAGGTCTTCCGTTCCTCGAAGTTCGGCAACATTGCCGGCTCGATCGTTCGCAGCGGTACGATCCGACGCAACAGCAAGGCACGCGTCACCCGCGATGGCAAGGTCATCGGGGACAAGCTGACAGTGGATTCGCTGAAGCGCTTCAAGGACGACGCCACCGAGGTCCGCACGGACTTCGAATGTGGTATCGGTCTGGGCTCCTTCAACGACGTCAAGGAAGGCGACATCATCGAGACCTTCGAGATGCGCGAGAAGCCGCGCGCCTAAAGGCCAAGGCAGTACGACGCCGGACGCTCGCCTGACGGGCGGGCGCCCGGCGTCTTCTTTTCCACACAGCAGCAAGAACCAGCACAATGAATCCCCAGGAGGGCATCATGGCCGATCCGGCTCGCGCGGCACGGCTCGCGCAACGCATCAAGGTCCTGGTCGCGCAGTCGCTCGGCAAGGTGGTGAAGGATCCTCGCGTTGAAAACGTGACGATCACCGACACCCGCGTCACCAACGACCTGCAGAATGCGACCGTCTACTACACAGTCCTCGGTGAGGACGCAGAAAAGGCCGAGGCCGCCGCAGGGCTGGCCAAGGCCAAGGGAATCCTGCGCAAGGAGGTCGGGCGCAACCTGACCGTCCGGTTGACCCCCACCTTGGAATTCGTCGCCGACGAAATCCCCGTCAACGCCTCCAACCTGGAGGAATTGCTGCGCGAAGCCAAGGCCCGTGACGCGGAGGTGGCTGCCCTGGCTTCCGGGGCGACGCACGCGGGGGAAGCCGACCCCTATAAGCACGACGACGAGGACGACGAGGCCGAGGTCTAGGTCCCGCGTCCTTCACCATCGACGGCGGCTGCCGTGCAGGAGATCACCTGCGCGGCGGTCGCGGTCGTTTTTCGGGGCCGATGCCCCGCAGGCCGGATAGCGCCTCCAATCACCCTGAACCTGGCATTGACTTCCCCGGGACACGGTCCTATCTTCGGTTCAGAAGTATCCATCGGAGGGGACTGAGACCATGAGCGGGTCTGAACGTTCCGTGTTGTGGGTGGCAATTCTTGCCTCGTTCGTGGCCTTTCTCGACGGCTCCATCGTCAATGTCGCCCTCCCGGCGATCGCCAGTGAACTGGGCGGGGGGATCACCACCCAGCAGTGGGTGCTCGACGGTTATCTGCTCACCCTCGGTTCGTTGATCATGGTGGCGGGCAGCTTATCCGATATCTTCGGACGGGTGCGGATCCTCCGCTTCGGACTCATCTTCTTCGGCGCTGCGTCACTCCTCTGTGCTGTGGCCCCCAGCACCGGCGTCCTGTTGACCGCACGTCTACTTCAGGGAGCTGCGGCCGCGCTACTGGTACCCAGCTCGTTGGCGCTGATCACTTCCACTTTCGCTGAAGGGCCCAGGGCGCGGGCCATCGGACAATGGACGGGCTGGACGGGCACGGCTTTCGTCGCCGGGCCGCTGTTGGGCGGCCTGTTGGTGGATGCTGTTTCTTGGCGGCTGGTTTTCGCCATTAACGTGGTCCCGATCGTCGTCACCCTGGTTCTACTGCTCAAGCTCCACGACCCGGTGAAACCCGTGGCTAGGACGCCGATCGATGTTCTCGGCGCGTTGCTGGCGGCTCTGGGGCTGGGGGGAACGGTCTTCGCCTTGATCTTCCAGGACGGGCGGGGGTGGGCAGATCCCTTGGTTTCCCTGCCGCTCGCCGGGGGACTGGCCTGTGTGGGCGCCTACGTCTGGAGGGAGAAGACGGCACGGCACCCGATGATGCCCCTTCACCTGTTTCGGGAGCGGAACTTCGGCATCGGAAACCTGGCCACTGCGGCGTTCTACGCGGGGATCACGCTGGGGACCTTCATCATCCCGATCTTCTTGCAGGAGACGGCAGGATTCACCGCCTTTTCAGCGGGAATGGCCACCATCCCCTTGACCTTGATGTCCTTGGCACTCTCCGCACTCTTTGGGACCTTTGCTGGCCGATACGGGCCCAGACTATTCATGTCCGTGGGCCCCGTGATCGGAGCTGCCGGCTTCCTGCTGATGCTCTCGGCAACGGAACCGCTGGACTACTGGCAGCAGATTCTGCCGGGTGTCGTGCTCTTCGGGCTGGGCCTGGCGGTGACCGTCGCCCCGCTGACCGCGGCAGTCCTCGGGGCCATCGACCCGGCACAGAGCGGCATCGGATCGGCCATCAACAACGCGGTGTCACGGGTGGCCGGTCTCCTCGCCGTTGCCGCCGTGGGTTGGTTCGCCGGTCCGGTCCTGGACTTCGCGGCGTTCCACCGGGTCCTCCTGGCGGCGGCGCTGCTGATGATCGCGGCCGGTGTCGTCTCGGCGCTGGGCATCAGCAACGCACAGAACGCCAGCGCCAGGCCCATTCCACCCGAGGCCACCGCGGCATGCCACGATCGAGTCGTCCCTGAGGGGCCGGAATTCCCCGGGATGTGAGCCGGACCGCGAGGAGACCTCGAGCACAGAAAAGGCTTCTGAAAACTTCGGTCAACTTGTCTTTCCGGGCGTATTTTGCCGAGTGTTCTCCGACGGAATCTGAGCCGAACCCACCGTTGCTTCGACTGACCCGACGGATCACGAGAGCTGGTGCCGTGCCCCGGGACGGCGGAATTCCTTCAGATCCGTTCGGTCCGGTGACCACCAGGTGCCCGTGCCGCCTATACTGGGGGACGTGAAAAAAGGTGCCAGCACAGATCAGGACGACGTCGGATCGGGACTGGTGATCGTCGACAAGCCGCAGGGCTGGACGAGCCACGACGTCGTCGGCCGGACCCGCCGTCTCGCAGGGACCCGCAAAGTCGGCCATGCCGGGACCCTGGATCCCTTGGCGACGGGGGTATTGGTCGTCGGGGTCAATAAGGCAACCCGCCTCCTGACCTATATCGTCGGTGCCACGAAGACCTACGAAGCCACCATCCGCCTAGGCGAGAACACCGTCACCGACGATGCCGAAGGCGAGCTCATCCAATCCCGCATTGCAGCGGCCGTCACCGAGGAACAGATCCACGCAGAGGTGACCGCGCTGACCGGTGACATCGACCAAGTGCCCTCCTCCGTCAGTGCCATCAAGGTCAACGGTGAACGGTCCTATGCTCGGGTGCGCAGCGGCCAGGAGGTTGACCTTCCGGCCCGCCCAGTCACGGTCAGTCGGTTCGAGGTCCATGAAGTTCGTCGCCTGCGCGGCGGCAAGATCCAGGACGTCGACGTCACGGTGGAATGCTCCTCCGGAACCTATATCCGTGCCCTGGCCCGTGACCTCGGCGAACATCTGGGTGTTGGCGGACATCTCACCGCCCTGCGGCGGACCCGGGTGGGCCCCTACGGCATCGACGGGGCCCGCACGATGGAACAACTGGCAGAAGAGTTCGGGATGCTTCCCCTGGACGAGGCAGCCAGAGCCCTGTTCGAAAACCGTGAACTCAGTGCCGAGGAAGCCACCGAACTATCCTTCGGACGCCGGATTAGCCCGAATCCCCACGACGATGTGGTCACCGCCGCATTCTCCCCGGACGGGACCTGCGTGGCGCTGTTGAAGAATAAGAGCGGGGCAGCCAAGCCCGAAATCGTCTTCGTCACTGCCTGAACCGCCGACCGTCCCCCTCCAGCCACCCGAAAGGTAGCCACCCACCGTGATCGTCGATGGATTTTTCATTGCCGGGGTGATCATCTGTGCACTCTCCGTGGTGTTGAGCGTCGTCGCCACGATCCTGCGCGATCATCCGGATGACTACGCCATCATCTCCGTGGCCGCGGTCGAACTCTTCCTGGTCGTCTACGGGATTGCCGCGGCGATCCGTCAGGCGGGTGGGGAAACGATCTCCGGTGAAGCCTGGGAGTTCTGGGGGTATGTGGCCACCGCCCTGTTCGTGCCAGTCGTGGCCTTCGCCTGGGCGATCACCGATAAGACCCGCTGGTCCAACGCCGTCCTGGCCGCCGTCGGCCTCACCGTTTTCGTCATGTTGTATCGCATGGAACAGATTTGGGATGGAGCCACCCTCGCATGAATTCACCCGCCACCCAGCACCCCAACAGCCGCCAAGCAGGTCTGGGACGCATCATCATCGCCGTCTACGGGATCTTCGCGATCTCCTCCACGGCCCGCGCCGGCTACCAGATCCTGACGAAGTTCGACGAAGCACCGCTGGCATATGGTCTCAGCGCCGTGGCAGCCCTCATCTACATCATCGCGACCATCGCCCTGGCCTCGAAGAAGCCCGGCAGTTGGAGGGTGTCCTTCCTCGCGGTCCTCATCGAACTGATTGGGGTCATCGTCGTGGGCATCCTCTCCTTCGCCGTGCCACAGGATTTTGCCCACCCCGCCGTCTGGTCGCACTTCGGTCAGGGCTATGGCTACATCCCGCTGGTGCTGCCGCTCATCGGCTTGTGGTGGCTGAACCGGCACCGCGAACCGCAACCTGCCAGCTAGCCGAATTCAGCTTCACGGGGCCCATCGTGAATAATGGAAAAGGCGTCAGCCCGGCCCCCGAAAAACCGCCGCATTCCCAAGGAGCACAGTGCACTACTGGAAAGGCCTCGAATCCGTCCCCCCGGACTTCGGGCCATCCGTCGTGACCATCGGCAACTTCGATGGTGTCCATCGCGGCCACCGTGAGGTTCTGTCCACGCTGACCCGTTTGGCCGCCGAACGTCATGCTGCCGCCGTGGCCATCAGTTTCGACCCGCATCCCGCGCAGGTGCACCGCCCCGATAGCTACCTGCCCCTCATCATGGGGCTGGCGGATCGGGTCGATTCGCTGGCCGAGACCGGCCTGGATGCCGTGTTGATGGTGAATTACACGCTGGCCTTCTCACAGGCCACCCCCGACGAATTCGTCCAGGACGTCATCGTCGATCGCCTGCATGCCTGCGCCGTCGTCGTCGGCCATGACGTGCGCTTCGGTCGCGGGAACGCCGGTGACTTCGACACCATGGTCGAACTGGGAAAGATCCACGGCTTCGACGTCATTGGCATCGACGACGTCGGGGAATCGCGTCGCTGGTCCTCCACCTGGATCCGGGAAGCCCTGACCGACGGGGATGTGGCCACCGCCAACGAAATCCTGGGCCGGCCGCATCGCATGCGCGGAGAAATCGTCCACGGTGCCGCCCGCGGCCGCGAACTCGGCTTCCCCACAGCAAATCTGGCCACCGACGCCTCAGGCATCATCCCCGCCGACGGCGTTTATGCCGGGTGGCTGGTCGACGAGGCAGGCATGCGCTGGCCGGCGGCCATCTCCGTCGGCTCGAACCCGACTTTTGAAGGTGTGAGCCGCCAGGTCGAGGCCCATGTCATCGACCGTCCTGACGAGGAGGTCGGGGACTTCGACCTCTACGGTCAACAATCCGTCGTCGAATTCGTCGCCCGATTGCGACCGATGGTGGCCTATCACGGTATCGAAGCGCTGATCGAACAAATGAATGAGGACGTCGAGCTGGCCCGCGGAGTCCTGGAACATGACCGGGCCGGCGCCTGAGCGCGAACCCGCCGAACCGGTGAGCAGGCCCGCAGCCGGCGCGCCGCTGCCCAACCTTCCCTCCGGTGGACCGGCCATTGATGCCTCCCGCCGGCTCGCCTTCGGAGCGGCCTTCGCCCACGGGGGAGGGCTCTATGATGCGGTCCGTCCCGCCTACCCCGTCGACGCCGTGGACTTCCTGGTCCCCGCCGGTGCCCGGGACGCGGTGGACCTGGGAGCAGGAACCGGCATCCTCACCGTGGAACTGGCGGCCAGGGGATTGCGGACGACGGCGGTGGACCCCTCCGAAGACATGCTCGCCCAACTGCGGCTCAAATCCCGGCCGATTCGCACCGTGCTGGCCACCGCCGAGGACACCTCGCTGCCCACCGAATCCTTCGACGTGGCCACCGCGGCGCAGGCCTGGCATTGGGTGGACGTGCCGGCCGCCTCCGCCGAGGCCGCCAGGATTCTGCGTCCACGGGGACGCCTGGCCCTGATCTGGAACCAACTCGACGTCACCGTTCCCTGGGTGCACCGGCTCAGCCGCATCATGCATGCCGGGGACGTGCACCGTCCCGACTTCGTCCCGGACATCGGGCCGGACTTTACGCCGTGGGAATCCATGGACCTGCAGTGGGAGCAGCAGGTGACCCCCGAGCTGCTGATCGAACTGGCCAAATCGCGGAGTTACTATCTGCGGGCCGAGGCGCCGATCCGCGCCCGGGTCGAGGGGAACCTGAGTTGGTACCTCCATGAGCATTTGGGGCATCACCCGGGGGAGCAGTTGGGGCTGCCCTACTTCACGCATGCCTGGCGGGCCCACCGGCGGTAGCAACGGTGATGATAGGCTGGTCGGTGGTGTGCGCTGCAGTCCGCGGTTGCGTGTCACCATGCCGGAGACGGCACTTGAACTGTTCGCGGTACAACTCCAGGAGTTAATGTGGCCCTCGACGCTACTGTTAAGAACGAAATCATCAAGGCTTACGCCACCCACGAAGGCGACACGGGCTCCCCGGAGGTACAGGTTGCTGTTCTCTCACGTCGCATTCTGGACCTGACGGAGCACCTGAAGACGCATCAGCACGACCACCACACCCGCCGTGGCCTCATGGGCATGGTTGGCCGTCGTCGCCGTATGCTCGGTTACCTCAAGGACACCGACATCGCCCGCTACCGTACGCTCATCGAGCGCCTCGGCCTGCGCCGCTAGTCGGTTCCATGGAAGCGGCCCTCCCGCCGGGCAACCGGTCGGAGGGGCCGCTTCCGGGCACAGGGCCTGAGGCTCTGGGCCACCAACACCAATGAAATTCGCAGGACAACAGCCATCAAGGACATTCGCGGTCCTCGGTAGTGGTTTACGGGAAACCGGCACGACGCCGGCCATCCCGTGGGCCTCGATCGAAGACCGGGTGCCCCCTCCGGTGGAACCGGAGGAGAGGATCGGCTGGTCCTGCGCCACAACAGAAACGGAGGTGACTCTCCATGGAGGGTCCCGAAATTCAGTTTGCAGAAGCGGTCATCGATAATGGCCGGTTCGGAACGCGCACCATCCGCTTTGAGACCGGCCGTCTGGCCCAGCAGGCAGCAGGCGCTGCCATGGTCTACATCGACGACGACACGTCCATGCTCTCGGCCACCTCGGCTGGTAAGCACCCCCGCGAGGGCTTCGACTTCTTCCCGCTGACGGTGGACGTCGAAGAGCGCATGTATGCCGCCGGACGCATCCCCGGTAGCTTCTTCCGCCGCGAGGGCCGTCCCTCGACCGAGGCCATCCTGGCCTGCCGCCTCATGGACCGCCCGCTGCGTCCGGCCTTCGTCAAGGGCCTGCGCAACGAGGTCCAGGTGGTTGTCACCATCCTGTCCATGAACCCGGACGACCTGTACGACGTCGTGGCCATCAACGCCTCATCGATGTCCACGCAGCTCTCGGGCCTGCCGTTCTCCGGCCCCATCGGCGGCGTCCGCGTTGCCCTGGTCGACGAAGGAAACGGCGCCCAGTGGGTCGCTTTCCCGAAGCACTCACAGCTGGAGAACGCCGTGTTCTCGATGGTGGTTGCCGGCCGCGTCAGCGGCGACGACGTCGCCATCATGATGGTCGAGGCCGAGGCCACCGACCACGCCTGGAACCTGATCAAGGAAAACGGCGCCGTCGCCCCGACCGAAGAGGTCGTGGCCGAGGGCCTGGAGGCTTCCAAGCCGTTCATCAAGGTTCTCTGCGATGCCCAGGCCGATCTGGCTGCCCGTGCCGCGAAGCCGACCGTCGAGTTCCCGATCTTCCGCGACTTCGAGGACGACGCCTACGCCGCCGTCGAGTCCGCAGCATCGGCCAAGCTCACCGAGATCTTCGCGATCGCCGATAAGCAGGAGCGCGACAACGCCTCCGGCGCCTACCGCGACGAGGTCGTCGAGCAGCTTGCCGCTGAAGGCCAGCAGTTCGAAGGCCGCGAAAAGGAGATCTCCAAGGCCTTCGCCGCGGTGACCAAGCACGTCGTCCGCCAGCGCATCCTGACGGAACAGGTCCGCATCGACGGCCGTGGTCTGACGGACATCCGCCAGCTCACCGCCGAGGTCGAGGTTCTGCCCCGCGTGCACGGTTCGGCGATCTTCGAGCGCGGCGAAACCCAGATCATGGGTGTCACCACGCTGAACATGCTCAAGATGGAGCAGCAGATCGACTCGTTGTCGCCCGTGACGCGCAAGCGCTACATGCACAACTACAACTTCCCGCCGTACTCCACCGGTGAGACCGGCCGCGTTGGTTCGCCCAAGCGCCGCGAGATCGGCCATGGTGCCCTGGCCGAACGGGCCATCGTCCCGGTGCTGCCGACGCGTGAGGAGTTCCCCTACGCGATCCGCCAGGTCTCCGAGGCCTTGAGCTCGAACGGGTCCACCTCCATGGGCTCGGTCTGTGCCTCGACCCTGTCGCTGCTCAACGCCGGCGTGCCGCTGCGCGCCCCGGTGGCCGGCATCGCCATGGGCCTGGTCTCCGACCAGGTGGACGGCCAGACCCGCTACGCGGCGATGACCGATATCCTCGGCGCCGAAGATGCCATGGGCGATATGGACTTCAAGGTCGCCGGTACCTCGGAGTTCGTCACGGCCATCCAGCTGGACACCAAGCTCGACGGCCTCCCGGCCTCCGTGCTCGGAGCAGCCCTGAAGCAGGCCCGTGAAGCACGCCTGCACATTCTCTCGGTGATCAACTCCGCGATCGACGCACCGGATGAGATGAGCGAATTCGCTCCGCGCATCATCTCGGTGAAGATCCCCGTGGATAAGATCGGCGAGGTCATTGGCCCGAAGGGCAAGATGATCAACACCATTCAGGAGGACACCGGAGCCGACATCTCCATCGAGGATGACGGCACCGTGCTGATCGGTGCGACCAACGGCGAATCCGCCGAGGCCGCCCGTTCCGCCATCAACGCGATCGCCAACCCGATGGTGCCCGAGGTCGGCGAACGCTACCTCGGAACCGTGGTGAAGCTGACCACGTTCGGCGCCTTCGTGTCACTGACCCCGGGCAAGGACGGCCTGCTGCACATCTCGGAGCTGCGCAAGCTCTCCGGTGGCAAGCGCGTCGAGGATGTCGAAGACGTCGTCTCCGTGGGTCAGAAGCTCCAGGTGGAGATCACCAAGGTCGACGACCGTGGAAAGCTCTCGCTGGCACCCGTTGTTGCCGAAGAGGCCGAAACCTCGGCCGTCGACGCGTAAGGACGAGTACCACCCATGGCTTTGATTCCTTTGCCACTGACCGGCTCGGGAATGTTCCCGTACTCCGCTGAGCAGGACGCCTCTGGCGCCAGCTCGCCGATCGAATACGGGGATCCAACCATCCTGGCCGGGGAGGCCGGAGGGGCGCTGGTGCGCCGTTCCGTCCTCCCCGGCGGGGTGCGGGTGCTGACCGAGGCCATGCCCGGACAGCGCTCCGCCACCATCGGCTTTTGGGTCGGTGTCGGTTCGCGTGATGAGGTCCAGGGCCAGCACGGTTCGACACACTTCCTTGAACACCTGCTTTTCAAAGGGACCTCCCGCCGCAATGCGATGGATATCGCCACGGCCTTCGACGAGGTCGGCGGCGAATCCAATGCCGCCACCGCCAAGGAAAGCACCTGCTACTTTGCCCGGGTTCTGGACGCAGACCTGCCGCTGGCCATCGACATCATCGCGGACATGATCACCTCAGCGGTCCTGGACCCAGCAGAACTCGAGCAGGAACGCGACGTCATCCTCGAGGAAATCGCGATGGACGGCGACGATCCCGGTGACGTCGCCCACGAAAAATTCGTTTCAGCGGTTCTGGGAGACCACCCGCTGGCCCGCCCCATCGGTGGCACCCCCGAAGCGATTCTGGGGATCGGCCGCGACGCCGTACTTGACCACTACCGGCGCTTCTATAAACCCAGCGAACTCGTCATCACCGTCGCCGGTTCCCTGGACCACGACGAGGTCTGCGACCAAGTGGTCGAGGCACTGCGCTCCGCCGGTTGGACGCTGGAGGACGGGGCCGCCCCCGAGCCCCGTCGCAGCACCGAACCAGTGCCTGTCAGCGGGCAAAACACCATCGACGTGATTCGCCGCCCCGTGGAGCAAACCAACATCATCATGGGCTGCCCGGGTATCATCGCCACCGACGAGCGACGCCATGTGATGAGTGTGCTCAACGCAGTGCTCGGCGGCGGGATGTCATCGCGCCTGTTCCAGGAGATCCGCGAAAAGCGTGGGCTGGTGTATTCCACCTATTCCTTCTCCGCCGCCTACTCCGACGTCGGCTACTTCGGCATGTATGCCGGCTGCGCCCCGGCCAAAACCGGCCAGGTCATCCGGCTGCTGGGCGAGGAACTGGACCGTTTGGCAGCCGAGGGCATCAGCGCCGACGAACTGCGCAAGGCCGTTGGCCAGCTCTCGGGCGGCATGGTCCTGGCGTTGGAGGATCCCGGGTCACGCATGTCCCGACTGGGACGGGCAGAATTGGTCACCGGCGTCTTCCAAGACCTCGATGAGTCCCTGGCCCGCGTCAGGGCAGTCACCGTCGAGGACGTCCAAGCCCTGGCCCGAGAACTGGCCTCCAGACCGCGTACCGTCACGGTCGTCGGCCCCTTCGACACGCCGGCGGACTTCGGCTTGTAAACCGCCGCGCCGCCACCTGTTGCCCGAAATCAGGTTCGACAAACTATGCTGTGGCATATGTGTGAACTTCATCACTCACACCCATCACTCGCATAGTTGTTGAAAGGTACGATCCAACATGAATTTGAATAGCGTGACGGAGGTTCTGGGCGATATCAGTAGTATCGTCTGGGGACCGTTCCTGTTGATCCCCTTACTCCTGGGGGCGGGGTTGTACTTGACCATCAGGTTGGGGGGCCTACAGTTCTTCAAGCTGGGCGCCGCCTTGAGGCTGGGCATCCTGAAGCGCAAGGATCCCGGCACCGAGGGGGACATCTCCCAGTTCCAGGCACTGACCACCGCCCTGGCGGCCACCGTGGGTACCGGCAACATCGTCGGTGTCGCCACGGCCATCGGCATCGGCGGTCCCGGCGCCCTGTTTTGGATGTGGATCACCGGTCTGCTGGGCATGGCCACAAAATATTCGGAGGCCTTCCTGGCCGTCCGCTTCCGCGGCACCGACGCCGCGGGTGAGAAGTCGGGTGGCCCGCAGAACTATCTGGAGCGCGGCATCAAGGGTCCCTGGGGCAAGGTTCTGGCGCTGTCCTTCGCCATCTTCGCCGTCCTGGCCAGTTTCGGCATCGGCAACATGACCCAAGGCAACGCCATTGCCGCCAACGTCGAAAGCAGCTGGGGTGCCCCGCTGTGGCTCACCGGTTTGACCCTGACCGTGTTGACCATGATCGTCCTGGTCGGCGGCATCAAATCCATCGGCCGCGTCACCGCCGGTCTGGTTCCGGTGATGATCGTCTTCTACATCCTCGGCGCCATCTACATCCTGCTGGCCAACCTGGGCCAGGTTCCCGCTGCCCTGGGGCTGATCTTCACCGATGCCTTCACCGGCACCTCCGCGGTGGGCGGTTTCACCGGCTCGGCGATCATCATCGTGATCCAGTTCGGTGTGGCCCGCGGGCTGTTCTCCAACGAGTCCGGCCTGGGTTCCGCGCCGATCGCTGCAGCCGCTGCGCAGACCTCGCACCCGGTCCGTCAGGGCCTGGTCTCCATGACGCAGACGTTCATCGACACCATCATCGTGGTCAGCTTCACCGGATTGGTCATCGTGACCACGGGTGCCTGGAGCGAAACCGATCCGGAAACCGGGGAGCAGATCTCCGCTGCCCTGATGACGGGTGAGGCCTTCAGCCACGGGCTGCCGGGGGAGTGGGGCCACTGGGTCGTGACGATCGGGTTGGTGCTCTTTGCCTTCTCCACCCTGCTGGGATGGTCCTACTACGGCGAACGCAATATGGAGAAGCTCTTCGGGCGCCGAACGGTCATGCCGTTCCGTGTCGTCTGGTCCCTGGTCGTCTTCATCGGCGCCACGGTGCAGCTCGAGGTCGTCTGGGCGTTCTCGGATGTCATGAACGGACTGATGGCGTTGCCGAACCTGATCGGTCTGATCGTCCTCTCCGGGCTGATCGTCCGCGAGACCCGTTGGTACCTCAAGCATGACCCCAAGCTCGAGGCCACCAAGGACGAGATCGAGGCGTTCATGAAGGACCAGCCCGGCTGGGACCAGTGGAAGTCCGGCGACATCGTCGGTTCCTCGCAGAACTACGGTGGGGACAGGGACAAGGACAGCTTGCGCGACTAGCGTCTTCTGCGGCGGCCTGCGGGCCGCCGCACCCTGATCCGACAAAGGCGGGCC
Organism: Arthrobacter rhombi; assembly: GCF_900163545.1. Taxonomy (GTDB): domain Bacteria; phylum Actinomycetota; class Actinomycetes; order Actinomycetales; family Micrococcaceae; genus Arthrobacter_H; species Arthrobacter_H rhombi_A. The sequence continues at coordinate 65,275 of NZ_FUHW01000025.1, read as the reverse complement.
GGTCACCGGGATATCCCGGAAACCGGCCCGCCTTTCTCATGTCATCGCTGTGGTGAAGGGAAACGGTGCAGACCAGTCGTGCGCCGTATCCTCGTGAGGGCTAACCGCCGGCGAAGGGCGGCAAGATGTCGATGACATCCGCGTCGGCCAAGGGGCGGGATTCGTCCCGAGCCCCCATCTCGTTCACCAGGAAACTGGAACGGGTCAACACGCGCTGCAACGGGGATCCGGATTCGTCCGAGGGGACTGCCTTCGGGAGGTGGCCCAGCAAGGCAGCCAGCGTCCCGCCGTCGTTCTCGATGTCCTTCAGCGGGACCTCCAGCTCGCGGACGCCGGCCGCCGCGGCAGCTGCGGCGAAGAACCTGATCTTCACTTATCCTCCAATAGCGCTCATGGAGCGGTCGGGCTGGACGAAGTCCTCGGCTCCCAGTCCCGTATGGTCCATGCCGTGGGCGCGCGGTTTAGCCCACATGGCGGCCCGCCAGCGGTCGGCAATCTCCTGATCGGTGGCTTCCGAGCGGAGGAGGGCGGTGAGGTCGGTTTCCTCCCGGGAGAACAGGCAACTCATGATCTTGCCTTCGGCCGTGATGCGGGTGCGTCGGCAGTCGGCGCAGAAGGGTTCGGTGACCGAGGCGATGATCCCGACGGTACCGAGGATCGCGTCAGTCTCCCCCTTGACCCTGACCTCGTAGCGTTCGGCAGGGGCCCCGTCGCGTGACTCGGGGGCCACCGTGATGTCGTAGTCGGCGCCGAGCAGTTCGCGGGTATCGGTAGCGGTGACCATATCGGCGCGCGTCCACCCGTGGTCGGCGTCGAGGGGCATCTGCTCGATGAAGCGCAGTTCGAATCCGCGTTCCAGGGCCCAGGCAAGCAGGGAGGGTGCTTCCATATCGTTGATCCCGCGCATCAGCACGGCGTTGATCTTGATGGGGTCCAGTCCCGCATCGGCGGCGGCATCGATGCCTTCAATGACCTTATGCAGGAAATTGCGGCGAGCGAGCTTCTTGAAGGATTCGGCGTGGATGGTATCCAGGGAGACGTTGATCCGGGTGAGGCCCGCCTCGGCCAGGGCACGGGCCCTGGCCGTGAGTCCGACACCGTTGGTCGTCATCGAAATCGGCAGGTCTGGGTGATCGGCGCGCAAACCCGCAATGATCTCCACCAGGTCCTTGCGCATCAAGGGTTCCCCGCCCGTCAGGCGTAGTTCGCGCACTCCGTGGATGTCCACGGCGATGCGGACGAGCCGCCGGATCTCCTCGGCGGTCAGCAACCGTTCGGCAGGCAACCACGCCATGCCATCGGCGGGCATGCAATAGGTGCAGCGCAGATTACATTTGTCGATCAGCGAGATGCGCAGATCCGTGGCCACCCGGCCGAAGCGGTCCACCAGGCGCGGATCTTCCCCGGGGGCCGGTGCCGGAATGAAGTCCCCGGAGCCTTGGGGGGCGGATGCGCCCGGCTCGGGGATGCCGGGCATGCCCAGAGAGACCGCAGTGTTCCCCCCGGTGGCCGGATCGGCTGCGGACTGGGAGCTGGTACTGCATGTCATGCCTCGAGCGTAGTCCAGATCTGGACCGAAAACAGGGGGAAGGGAGCGGCTCTCGGTGGCGGGAAAATCTCACAAGTTGCCATGGTTCCCGCATAAGTCCACGCAGAACGCCCTTGTGGGCGCATTTGCGTCGAGTATGCTTCTGAAATGACGCAAATGAGAGTATCCGAAGCGGCGCGGTTTTTGGCGGTCAGCGACGATACCGTCCGCCGACTCCTGGACTCCGGACAACTGAGTCCCGGCAAGGACTCGTCCGGGCGGATCACCGTCGATGGCGTGGAACTGGCGGCCTACATCCGCCGCCTGGCCGACAGTCCCCATGACCCGGCCCATGTCGCCTCCTCGGCCAGGAACCGTTTCGTCGGACTGGTGACAGCGGTGACCGCCGATCGGGTGATGGCGCAAGTGGAGATGCAGTGCGGGCCCTTCCGTGTCGTTTCGCTCATGAGTAGCGAAGCAGCGCAAGACCTGGGACTCGAACCCGGAAGCATCGCCACCGCCGTCGTGAAATCAACCACTGTCATCATCGAGACGAAGGCCTGAACATGCGCTCAACACTGATCGCCACTCTGACTGCGACGGCGCTGCTGCTTTCGGCCTGCGGGACGCCGTCCTCCGGTGCGGACGCCGAAGCCTCCACGCCGGGGAAACCGGACGGGGCCACGATCCACTTCGCGGCCGCAGCCTCACTGACGGATGTCGCCCCGGAACTGACCCGGGCCTACGCAGAAGAAACCGGTGACACGACCCGGATCGACATCAATCTGGGTGCCTCATCCAAACTGGTCCAACAGGCGAATTCCGGCCAACAACCAGATGTGCTGATCACCGCCGACACCCAGGCCCCCGAGGCGTTGAAGGATCCCGCGGCTTTCGAACCATCCGTTGCCCTGGTCTCCAACACGCTGGTCTTGGTAGTGCCCTCGGATTCACAGATCACCACGGCCGACCAGCTGCCAGACGCCGCGTCGGTGGCCCTGTGTGCCCCGGCGGTACCGTGTGGCCGGGCAGCGAACAACTACCTGGAACAGCAGGACTTCACCCTGGAAACCGTCAGTGAGGAAGATAATGTGCGCGCCGTGCTGACCAAGGTCACCGCAGGGCAAGTCGACGCCGGTTTCGTCTACGCCACGGATGCCGCAGCAGCCGGGAATCAGGTGCGCGCCGTCGATTTGGCGGGGCTGGAGCCCAATATCTACCCCCTTCTGGTGGCCGCCGATGCCCCGAAGCCCGCGCAGGACTTTGCCCGCTGGCTCCAAGGTGATGCTGCCGGGAAGCTGTTGCTCAAAGCCGGCTTCTCGAAATCGTGACCCGTACAGCCCTTTCGCCCCGGATGCTGAGGGCGACGACGCCCGGATGGCTGTGGATTCCCGCACTGATCGGCCTGGCCGCACTGGCCGGGCCCCTCGTGGCGCTCTTTGCCGCGGCCCGCTGGCAGGACTTGCCGGAACTGCTGGGACGCGACGATGCCCGCACCGCACTGGGCCTCTCCCTGGGAACGGCGGCTGCCTCGACGATCGTTTGTTTCCTGCTGGGGCTGCCGCTGGCCGTCCTGCTCTCCCGCTTGCACGGTGCGTTGCTGCAGGTGCTCCGGGGCCTGTTGGTGGTGCCCTTGGTTCTGTCGCCGGTGGTTTCGGGCCTGGCTCTGCTCTACTTCTGGGGCCGGCAGACACCGGTGGGAGGGTGGCTGGATTCGATCGGGCTCGGGGTGGGTTTTAGCCCGGCGGCGGTCATCCTGGTCCAGGTGTTCGTCTCCCTGCCCTTCTTTGTTGTTTCGGCGCTGAGCAGTATTGAGGCCGTCGATACCGACCTGGAATTCTCGGCGGCCAATGCCGGGGCTTCCTCGGGACAGATCCTGGCCCACATCACGTTGCCCCTGGCGGCTCCCGGAATCATCGTCGGGACATTACTGGCCTTCGCCCGGTCACTGGGGGAATACGGGGCAACCATCACCTTCGCCGGTTCCGTGGCCGGACGCACCCGGACCTTGCCGCTGCAGATCGAATTGGCGCTGAACTCCAACGACCCCCAAGCAGCCCTGGGCATCAGCCTGATGCTGATCGGGCTCTACCTGATCGTGCTGGTCGTGGCCGGGGCAGCAGTCAGCAGGATCTTTAGGCGCTAGCCACCCGTAGGATGGACGCCATGAAGCAACCCTTCCGACGCAGCGTTGACGAGCACCACGAGGTAGTGCGGGCCCTGTTATCCGAGCTGCCGGGGCGGCTGGGATCCCAGGAGGTGCCGTTGGCCGACGCCCGCGGAAGGATTCTTGCCGCCAACCTGTTGGCGCCGCGGAACCTGCCGGCCTTCGATAATTCGCAGATGGACGGATTCGCCGTCCGCCGCGCCGACCTCCTCGACGGATCGGCCGTCGAGGTCGGTGCCGTGATTGCTGCGGGCGATGCCGCAGGAACCCTACCTCCGAAAACAGCGGCCCCCATCATGACCGGGGCCATGCTCCCTTCAGGGGCCGACGCCGTCGTCCCGATCGAACGGGCTGATCCGCCGGAATTTCCTGCAGCGCTCAGCCAACCAGAGACACCCGCCCGCCCCCTGACGGTCCGCCTGCCCACCGATACCCCCGCCGGCCAATTCATTCGCGCTGCGGGAAGCGATATTGCCTCCGGGGCCACCGCCCTTCCCGCCGGAACCCGGCTTGGCCCGGCCCAGCTCGGACTGGCGGCAGCGCTGGGGCTGGACCGGCTCACCGTGACCTGCCGGCCCCGGGTCCTGATCCTGTCCACCGGCGACGAAGTGCGCCCACCCGGCAGCGAATTGGCGCCAGGACAAATCCACGATGCCAACACCACCTTATTGCTGGCCCTTTTCGCCGAGGCAGGTGCCGATGTCGCCGCCGCAGGGATCAGTACCGACGCGCCGGAGGTCTTCGTGGCCGACCTGGCCCCCCGCCTGGGGCCGACCCGCGACCCGGCCTTTGAACTCGTGGTCACCAGCGGTGGCATCAGCAAGGGGGCCTTCGAAGTGGTGCGGCTGGCTTTGGCCGACCACGGAATCGACTTTGGTTCCGTCGCCATGCAACCCGGAGGGCCCCAGGGGGGCGGGCCTCCTGGAACTACCGGGGGCGGCACCGACTGCCTTGCTGGCCTTCCCGGGGAACCCCGTCAGCGGGGTCGTCAGCTTCGAGCTGCTGGCCCGGCCCGCCTGGGAGGAACTCTTCGGCACACCACCGCGGGCCCGTCTACGGGCCCGCCTGGCCACCGATCTTCCGGCACCTCCCGAAGGGAAACTCCAGGTCAGACGCGCCGCCGTCGTTCTGGATGACGACGGCGGCGCGATCGCCACCCCGGTGGGTGGCCCCGGTTCCCATCTGGTCCACGCCCTGGCCAGTTCCAACGCCCTGCTGATGCTCCCGTCGGGAAGCGGTGCAACCCCGGCAGGAGAACTAGTCGAAACCCTCATGTACGGAGCATTGACGTGAACGAACCCGAAGAACCAGGCCTCAGTCATGTGCGGGCCGACGGAAGCGCCCATATGGTTGATGTCTCCGCAAAGGCCGAAACCTCCCGCCGCGCCGTCGCCCAAGCAGTCCTGCGGACCCGTCCGGACGTCCTGGCGATGATCGTCGCCGGGGACCTGCCCAAGGGAGATGCCCTGGCGGTGGCCCGCGTCGCCGGGATCATGGGCGCGAAGAAAACCCCCGAACTGATTCCCTTATGCCATCCGTTGCCGCTGTCGAAACTAACCGTTGACTTCTTCCCCGATACCGCAAGCGGCAGTATCCGCATCGAGGCGTCCGTGACCACCCGCGGCGTGACCGGGGTCGAAATGGAGGCCTTGACCGCCGCGTCGGTGACCGCACTGACCCTCTATGACATGACCAAGGCGGTGGATAAACACGCATCCATCGAGGACATCAAGGTGCTGGCAAAATCCGGGGGCAAGAGCGGGGACTGGACCCTGGAGGAGGGCAAATGAACCCGGGAGCCATTCGGCGCGCGGGAATCATCATCGCCTCCACCCGTGCCGCCTCCGGCGGCTATACCGACCGCAGTGCACCGATCATCGGGCAATGGTTGGAAGGCCACGGTTTCGAACTCGCCGAACCGATCATCGTTCCGGACGGGGAACCGGTCGGGGTTGCCCTCGGAGATCTGCTGGACTCGACACCGTCACTGGTGATCACCAGTGGCGGCACCGGTCTGGCCCCCGATGATCTGACCCCGGAGATGACGGCACCGTTGCTGGACCGCGAAATTCCCGGGATCATGGAAGCCATTCGCGCCGTGGGCCGGACCAAGACCCCCTATGCAGCCCTCAGCCGCGGCCACGCAGGAACCGTTGGCCAGACGCTGGTCCTCAACCTTCCGGGGTCACCTTCAGGGGTCCGTGATGCCCTCGATGTCTTGGACCCGCTCATCAACCACCTCTGCGAACAGATCGAAGGCGGATATGGACATGTCTGACACCCCGGGAATCGTCGTTTTTGCCGGCATGGCCGACACACCTATCGACGTCTCCACCGCGTGGGATGCCGTGGAGACCGAGGTCACCGGCGCCGTCGTCACCTTCGGCGGGATCGTGCGCAACCACGATGGCGGTCGCGCGGTCGACAAGCTGGACTACAGTGCCCACCCGAGCGCCGAAGCGAGCATGCGTGCCCTGGCAGCTGAGGTGGCCGCCCGTCATCCGGGAACCCGGCTCTGGGCCGCCCACCGGGTCGGCGCCCTGGCCATCGGGGATTCGGCTCTGGTGGCAGCGGCTGCTGCCGCACACCGGGGGGAGGCCTTCGATGCCTGCCGAGACCTGGTCGAAGCGGTGAAGGCCGGGGTACCGGTATGGAAGGAACAGCACTTCACCGACGGTGACACCGAATGGGTCGGCATGGCCTGAGGCGATATCCTTGACTGTATGAGTGCTCAGATTTGTGTTGCCATCCTCGGCGCCTCAGGACGTATGGGGTCAGAGGCCGTCCACGCCGTGGAGAATGCCGCTGATATGGAATTGGTGGCGGCCCTGGGCCGACACGACCCACTGCAGAAAGTGCTCGATGCCGGAGCCACGCATATCGTGGACCTGACGGTTCCGGGCAGTACCGAAACCAATGTGCGCTTCGCCGTCGAACACGGTGTGCACGCCGTCGTGGGGACCACCGGATGGACCGACGAGCGCCGCGCCAAACTCACCGAAATACTGGCCGAACATCCACAGACGGGGGTGCTGATCGCCCCGAACTTCGCGTTGGGCTCGGTACTGGCTTCCGCCTTCGCCGCGCAGGCCGCCAAATATTTCGAATCGGTCGAGATCATCGAACTGCACCACCCCAATAAGATCGATGCCCCTTCCGGGACGGCGGTGCGTACCGCGGAACTCATCTCCAAGAACCGTCGTGCGGCAGGGGTCCCTGCCAGCCCCGACGCCACCGAGTCCCTGTTGGACGGTGCCCGCGGCGCCGACGTCGAGGGGGTGCACGTGCATTCGGTCCGGTTGCGCGGTCTCGTCGCCCACCAGGAGGTCCTGCTCGGCTCCGAAGGCGAACAGCTGACGCTGCGTCACGACTCCTTCGATCGGGCCTCGTTCATGCCCGGGGTGCTGTTGGGGTTGCGGACCGTCGGTTCACGCCCCGGACTGGCCTATGGTCTGGATTCCTACCTCGATCTGGGAGGCAACGCCTAAGTGAAGACCAAACTCTGGGTCGGCGGTATCCTCCTGCTTTTCGTCCTCTACCTTTTTGCCGCCTTCTCCAGCGCGGTGACCCTCATCGAGTCACCTGAACCGTTGGCCAAGGGCATCGGTATCGCGGCACTGCTGATCCCGCTGTTGGGGGTCTGGATCCTCATCCGCGAGGTTCTCTTCGGCGCCCGTAGCCAGCGCATGGCAGGGATCCTTCAATCGGAGGGACTGCTGCCCGAGGACAATTTGCCGCGCACCCCTGCCGGAAGAATCATCAAGAAGTCCGCCGATGAGGACTTCGTGCAGTACCAAGAAGAAGCAGAACAGCACCCGGAGTCCTGGCGCAGCATGCATCGGCTGGCGTTGGCCTACGATGCCTCGGGTGATCGCCGACGGGCTCGCGAGATGATGCGCCGGGCCATCGACCTGTTCCAGGCCTCATCCGACGCGAAGGCGACCACCGGACACTGAACTGAACGGCCCAGGACCCGATCAACGGCGACGCGAAAACAGGGCCGCCTGCACGCGGGATTGGAATCCCAATTTAGCCAGAACCCGCGACACATGGGTCTTCACGGTCGTCTCAGAAATACCCAACCGACGTCCGATCAGCTGATTGGACAACCCTTCACCGAGGCAATCGAGCACCTCGCGCTCGCGGCCGGTGAGCAGCTGAACCGAGGCAACGGCCTCCGGAGTGGCTGCACCATCCAGAGATGAAGCAGCGCGCCCGGAAACCGCGGCGCTGACAATGCGTGCGGTGACTTCGGGGGAAATCACCGAATCCCCGGCATGAACGCGCTGTAACGCGACGGTAATCTCCGCCGGTTCGGCCGATTTGAGCAGGAACCCATCGGCGCCTGCCTCCAACGCCCCGAAAAGATAGGAATCCTGGTCAAAGGTCGTCAACACGAGGACCCGAGACAAGGCCTCGGCAATGATCTCGCGGGTTGCTTGGATGCCGTCGACGACCGGCATGCGCAAATCCATCAAAACGACGTCGGGACGCAGCGCCCGCGCCATCCGGATCGCCTGAACCCCATCGGCCGCCTCGCCCACGACCCGAAGACCAGGCTGCGTCTCCAACACCATGCGCATTCCCAGACGGATCGCCGCATGATCATCGGCCAGCAACACCGTGATACTACTCATGCGGGCCTCCTGCCCGTGCGCCCGGGACGGTGCCGGCGCCGACGGCGCCGGAGGGTGTCAGGTGTTCTTCCGCGGAGGGAACAGGTAGCCGGACCGAAACCTGCCAACCGTCGTCGTACTCTGCCGCGCTCAATTCCCCGCCGAGTTGCTCCACCCGGAGGCGGAGACTGCGCAAGCCAGTACCGGTTCCGGGGGCTCCGGCAGCTGGAACAGATCCACGTTTTGGCAGTGGTGGGCCGTTGGTGATCTGGGCATGGAGTAGACCGGCGGTGGGTCCTCCCTCCAAGATGACGTCAATATCGGCTCCCGGGGCATGCCTCAGGGCATTGACCAGCGACTCGGCGACGACCCGGTAAACGGCCGTCTGTTGTGCCGAGGGAATCGATGAGGTTCCCGATACCGTGCTGGACAGCGTGATTCGGGTTCCGGAGGCAGCATGGGCGGCGACCAGTGCCTCAAGGTCCACGAGGAACCCTGCAGCTTCCTCTGCGACCCCCGAAGACAGGATCCGGATCATCGAGGTCAGCTCATTTAGACCGGCGACGCTTTCATGCCGGACATGGGACAGGACCTTGACAGCGAGTTCACGGGTCCCGGTGCTCAACGCGGCACCGGTCTGCAGGGCAATCGCCGAGAAGCGGGCCGAGAGGACGTCGTGGAGTTCATGGGCCATACGTTGGCGTTCGGAGGCCATCGCCAGTTCGTGTCGGGCGGATTCCAGTATCGCTTGCTGTCTGACCGCTTCCTCCGCCGCCAGAGCCCGGGTGGCCTCCGCCGCGGACAGTTTGCGTTCCTTACGCACGTTGCTGGCCCATTCGGCCGGGAGCAGCAATGACATCCCGGCAATCAGTGCTGTCAAGATGGCAGCGGGCAGCTCCGCGGTGAAAGCCAAGACGGTCAGGGTGGCGCCTGCGGTGATGGCGAGGGCAGCGATTTCGGTCAGGTGAGAGACCCGGTCCCCGGCAAAGAGGACGAGTGAGAAGACGGTTTCCCAGAACAGAAATAATGCTGCCGTCTGCCCCATCAGCAACAACAGGAGTGCCGCCGTCCCGGTGAGGGAAGCCATCAGGAACGTCGCCTCCCGCCGGAAGAGGATGCCCACCGACCCCACGACGGCCACGGCTGGCCACCAGGCCGAGAGAGCCGCTGGGAACCAGGCCCAGTCGCCATCGTTGTTCACGGTCGCCAGCAGCCACATCATCGCCGGATAGCCCAGGGCCAGCAGAAGGTCCTCGCGCCGGATGGCACGTAGCACCTGGAGAGCGGGTTGTTCGGCGTGGTTCATGGTTTCATCGTGCCCGTTCTCCCCGGGGCTTCCAAGGCGGGAGGTAAAAGATGAGACGAAGGGATGACCCCCGGTGCATCGATGGAAGGACGCACGAGGACAGGGAGCCGAGCAGGCTGGGGGTATGACCGCTGACAGTCTCTTCAAACTCCTCGTCCTGGCATTGATCGACAGCACCAGCATCGGCACGTTGGTGATCCCCGTGTGGTTGCTATTGCGCCGTGACGCCGGGCGCATCGCCGGACGGATCGGGATCTATCTGGTGACCATCGGGATCTTCTACTTCCTCATCGGTGTGCTCATGCTGACCTCTGCCACCGCGGTGCTGCACCTCTGGGGCGATGGTGCTCGGACGTTCATCGACTCACGTCCGGCCCATTGGATGGCGCTCGCTGGCGGAGCCGGGCTGCTGTGGTTTGCTCTCAAGGACGGCAAAACGGTGAGACGGACGACGCGCCCGCAGCACGCGAGGACGGTCGCCGGTAAAATTGCCACCGGATCGGAGACACCAAGGCCACCGGAGTCGTCCGAGCCGGACGTGTGCCGGCAAACGGCGGAGGGGCGGTGGAAGGCGCGCATCGGCAGGGCACTGTCCACCCCCGTCGGACTGTTGGGCCTGGCCCTGGTGGCCGGTGTGCTCGAGCTACCGACCATGCTGCCCTACGTGGCAGCGATCGGTGTACTCACCGCCTCGGGCCCTGCCGGGGCGGGATCGTTCCTGCTGCTGGCCGGCTACTGCACGGTCATGTTGCTGCCAGCGGCTTTGCTGTTGATCGCCCGGACTTTATTGGCCCACCGCATCGATGGAGCCCTGCACCGATTGGGTCAGTGGCTGGGCCGGGCCTCAGCAGAAGCGGTGTTGTGGATCATGGGAGTCGCCGGGTTCTTGTTGCTCCGCTTCGCGGTCGCTGGGCTCTAAGCGTGATCAGGCGGTGCCGCTGCGGGCGAGCACATGTATTCCGGCTTCCAAGGGCCCCCGCCGACCGGCCCACTTCAGCCCGATGCCCACCAGCAGGGAACCGACCACAAAGCACAGGTACAACCCCAGGCGCGGCATGCCTGCGGTGACGGTGCTCAGCAGGTCCAGGGCGACCAGATGCCCCGCATACAGTGTTAATGTCGCGGAGCCGGCCCCGGAGAGCGGCCAGAGCAGGGCGTCGCCGGCCAGTCCGAGTAGCGCCGATAAGGCCATGGCCAGCAACTGGCAGAGGCCCAGCACGGCGAGCGCTGTCCCGGCCACATGCAGCAGGTCCAAAGGCGTGCTGCTATGCGGGGCAGAAAGGGCGAACCACCAGGGGTCCCTTCAACCCCCTCCAGTCCGTGCCCGGAGAGCAGCGCCGCATCGAGCGGCAAACCGTTCGCCTCGGTGATCGCCCCCAGCGTTCGTAGCGCCTGATCATTCGCGCCGATCAAATGGTCCGAGAGGGCCCGGGCCGCCCACGAGAGTAAGGCGCCGCCGACGGTCAAAGCCAAGGCGACCGGAGGCAGGGAGAGCCGGCAGCGTCCCACGGCCAGACCCAGCACAATGAACCCCGTCCACACCAGCACCGGGTAGTAGCCGGTGATGAACAGATCGGCGGTTAGCGATGCCGGACGCAGGAGGTCGCCCAGCCCGGGGGAAGGGCCCACGGTGGCGGGGGAGATCCGGGAAGTGGCCAGCGGGAGCAGGAGGTACCAGAGGACGGGGGAGAGTAGCAGCCAACCGACCGCGGAGAACCAGAGGGTCCGCAGGCGCAGCCCAAGGAATAAGGTAGCGATCAAAAACAGCGCACCGTAGTGCACCAGGATGACTGCCACATTCGTGTTCAACGCACCGCAGCCCAGCCCGATGACGGTGATCAGCACGGCGCGTACCAAAACCGAACGCCGCCCGGATTTGAGTCGGGTGCCGGTATGGGGTCGGCTTCCCCCGGTGAGCAATGCCAAACCGACACCGGCGAGGATCGCGAAGAGGGCGGAGGACGTCCCGGCGAAGATGGTGGCAGCCCAGGTGGCGTGGACGGCCCCGGACTCATCGGCGCGGGTCAAGGGCATGATGTGGGTGGCCATCATGCCCAACAGGGCCAGTCCGCGGGCCACATCGACCCCGACGATCCTGCCGGCGGGGGCGCTCGCGCTCTGACTGGGCATGGGCTCCTGGGAGATCGGATCGGGCGGCTGGGATGCCGGGGGACTCAGGGACGAATATACCAAGACGAGCCAGCTGGCTGTGCGGTGTACGACGACGGAATCGGACTCGCATCGTCATCGTCGAACACCAGCGCGTCATCTTGGTCACGTGACGCGTGGACAGAGGGGATTCACGGTGGCTCCGGGGTAACGTGGTGCCATGCCTACCCCGGAATCCAACACCCCGCGTCATGATGCCATCTTCGGGAACCTGGGGACCGCCATGGTCACCCCGTTCACGTCAGCCGGAGAGGTCGACTACGACCAGGCGGCGGCCCTCGCCACCAAACTCGTCGATGAAGGGTGCGATAACCTCGTGGTCACCGGGACCACCGGGGAGACCTCGACTCTGACCGACGAAGAGAACGTGGGGATGTTCCGCACGGTTGTTGAGGCAGTGGGTGATCGCGCGAAGATCATCGCCGGTTCAACCACGAACGACACGGCTCATTCGATCCAGCTCTCCCAGGCCGCAGCGAAGGTCGGCGTGCACGGGCTGCTGGTCACGGCGCCGTATTACAACAAGCCCAGCCAGGCGGGGGTGCAGGCCCACGTCGAGACACTCGCCTCCTGCACCGATCTGCCCGTCATGGTCTATGACATTCCCGGCCGTACAGGGATCTCCATCAGCACCGAAACCCTGATCCGTCTGGCAGAACACCCCAACGTGGTGGCGTTGAAGGACGCGAAGGCCGACTACCAGGCCACCACCCGCGTGTTGGCCAACACCGACCTGGACGTGTACTCCGGTGACGACGGGCTGACGCTGCCGCTGATGGCCGCCGGCGCGCAGGGCGTCATCTCCGTGACCGCCCATGTCGCCACCGCCCGCTACCGCCGTCTGGTCGACGCCTTGCTGGCCGGCGATCTGGCGACCGCCAGGGCCCTGCACTTCGAGCTGGACCCCATCCAACGCGCCGTCATGTCACATATCCAAGGTGCTGTGGCGGCCAAGACGGTCCTGAAATGGCAGGGGGTCCTCTCCAACGCGATCGTGCGTCTGCCGCTCGTGGAGCCGACCGAAGAGGAAACGGCACCGATTCGTGCCGACCTCGCCGAGGCAGGAATCAAGCTCTAGGAAAGGTGCCCCGATGAGCGAAACCGGCGTCGTTCCGGATCAGGAAACTCCTCCGAACCCGCCACCACCGCTGGCCCCCGATGTCCTGCGGATTGTCCCGCTGGGCGGGATCGGAGAAATCGGCCGGAACATGGCCGTCTTCGAGATCGGCGGAAAACTGCTCATCGTGGACTGCGGGCTCCTCTTCCCCGAGGAGCACCAGCCCGGGGTGGACGTCATCCTGCCGGACTTCGACTACATCCGCGAGCGCATCGACGACGTCGTCGGGGTCGTGCTCACCCACGGACACGAAGACCATATCGGCGCCGTGCCCTACCTGCTGCGGTTGCGCGAAGACATCCCACTGATCGGTTCACGGCTGACGCTGGCCCTGATCGAAGCCAAACTGGTCGAACACCGCATCACTCCCGTGCTGGTCACCGTCGAAGAGGGGCAACGCCAGAGATTCGCCGGCTTCGACTGCGAATTCGTGGCAGTGAACCATTCGATCCCTGACGCGCTCGCCGTCTTCATCCGTACGAACGCCGGCACCGTATTGCATACCGGTGACTTCAAGATGGACCAGCTTCCACTGGACGGGCGCATCACCGACCTGAGGTCGTTCGCCCGCCTCGGCGAAGAGGGCGTGGACCTGTTCATGTCCGACTCCACCAATGCCGACGTCCCGGGTTTCACGACGGCCGAACAGGAGATCGGACCGGTCCTGAACGACCTCTTCTCCCGGGCCACCCGGCGCATCATCGTCGCCTCCTTTTCTTCCCACGTCCACCGCGTCCAACAAGTGCTCAACGCCGCGGCGGCGCACGGCCGGCAGGTGGCTTTCGTGGGCCGCTCCATGGTGCGAAATATGGGCATCGCTGCCCAACTGGGCTACCTGGAGGTGCCCGAGGGGATCCTCATTGACCTCAAACAAGCCGACCAGTTGCCGGAAGACCGGGTCGTGCTGATGTCCACCGGCTCCCAAGGCGAATCCATGGCCGCGCTCTCCCGGATGGCTAGCGGTGAACACCGGGTCTCCGTCGGCCGCGGAGACACCGTCATTTTGGCCTCCTCGCTGATCCCCGGCAACGAGAACGCCGTTTTCCGGGTGATCAACTCCCTGATGGCCCGGGGCGCAGACGTCGTGCATAAGGGCACCGCGAAGGTCCATGTATCGGGGCACGCGTCCGCCGGTGAACTGCTCTACTGCTACAACATCCTGCGGCCCGGCCATGCCATGCCCGTACACGGTGAAACCAGGCATCTGCTGGCCAACGCCCGTATTGCCGAACAAACCGGCGTTCCCGCGCAGAACATCCTGGTCACCGAAGACGGGGCAGTGGTCGATCTGAAAGACGGGGTGGCCCGGCGGGTCGGGACCGTGAACTGCGAACTGGTCTACGTCGACGGGTCAGCAGTGGGGAGCATCACCGAAGACGACCTTCATGACCGCATTGTTCTGGGCGAAGAAGGGTTCATTTCGGTTATTTCGGTCATCAGCCGGCAGAACGGAACAGTTCTCTCCGGGCCGGAGATCCACTCCCGCGGGATCGCCGAAGATGAGGCGGTGCTCGAATCCATCAAACCGGCCATCCTCGCGGCACTTGCCGAGGCACTGGCGAAGAACCCCGCCTCAACCACCCACCAATTGCAGCAAGTCGTCCGCCGGACCATCGGTTCTTGGCTCGGCCGGACCCTGCGTCGCAAACCGCTCATCATGCCGGTCGTCCTTGAGGCCTGAAGGCGTGTGAATCCGGGGTTTTGACCCCTGTATCCTGTACGGTTGCGCATATGGCGACCCGTACTTCCCCCACCCCGACGAAGGCCTCCGGCCGCAAACCGGCGGGCAAGACACCAGCGCGCGGAAAAACGGGTACCGGTTCCACGCGTCAGGGCGGGACGAAGCCAGCGGAGAACACCACGCCTGCCGAACAGGACATCGCCCTGCCGTTGCGCGCCATTCGGGGCCTATGGATGGGGTTGGCCCGTGTGGTTGGCGGTGCCTTCCGCAAGATCGGGCAGGACGTTCGTCCCGACCGGGACATCCGTCGGGACGGGACGGGGCTTTTCCTCGTCGTCATCGCCGTCATCGTGGGCAGCGTTGAATGGTGGGGACTGCGCGGGGTCGGTTGGTACGGAACCACCGTGCACAACATCTTCGGCGGATCGCTGGGCTTCATGGCCTCGCTTTTGCCACTGGTGCTGTTCATCGGCGCCTACCGGCTCTTCAGGCGTCCCGCAGAAAACCGGGCCAATAACCGGATCGGCATCGGCCTGACCCTAGCCACCTTGTCCATCGCCGGCATCGCTCATATCGCTGCCGGATTGCCGACCCTCGATCAACCGCTCAACGCCCTCTGGGCCGGTGGCGGTGTCGTCGGGTTCCTCATCACCGTTCCCTTGGCCGGACTGCTGACCAAATGGGGCGCCCTGGCGATCATGATCGCCGGTGCCATCCTCAGCGTGATGATCATGACGGCCACCCCGTTCCGACATATTCCGGCACGCCTGCGCCAGGGATACGAATGGATCATGGGCCAGCCGGAACCTGGCTCCGAACCTGCCGAACACCACGAGCAAGCCGCTTCCGAGCATGACCAGAGCTACCTCTATGCCGATCAGGGGGGCGAGGGAGCCCGCCCCAAGCGCAGCCGACGCTTCGGGAAGGCAGCCAGGGCCCGCCAACGCGAGGAAGACGACGCCGCAGCAGCCACCGAAGGCCTCACCGGCGATGAAGCGTATGACAAAGCGGTCATCAACGACCACGACACAGCCACCAAACCGGTTCCGGAGCCGAAGATTCCGCCGGGAGTGCGCCGCCCCACGGCCTCCGAGAAGGCCATGGAGAAGGTCAAGAACGACGTCGGATTGGGGACCCCCGCTGCTGCTCAGGGCGGGGAGCCGGCCACCGAGGCGCTGGACACGACCGCGATCAACGGCATGCTGGCCGGAGCCGGAAGCCCGGCAGCTCCCTCAGTCGTGGCCGTCAACCCGGTGGCCCAGCCGGCACCGTTGACGCCGATCCCTCAGCGCACCGAACAGCTGCAGCTCTCCGGCGACGTGGCCTACACGCTGCCTTCCTCTGAGTTCCTGCCGGCCGGCCCCCCAGCGAAGGAACGCTCCGAGGCCAACGACGAGGTCGTCAAGGCCCTGACCGACACCCTCGACCAGTTCAAGGTCGAGGCTCACGTCACCGGCTTCAGCCGCGGTCCGACGGTCACCCGCTACGAGATCGAACTCTCTCCGGGAACCAAGGTCGAGCGCGTGACGGCCCTATCCAAGAACATTTCCTATGCGGTCGCCTCCTCCGATGTCCGCATCCTCTCGCCGATCCCGGGCAAGAGCGCCATCGGGATCGAGATCCCGAACGCCGATAAGGAAGTCGTCGCCCTCGGCGACGTGCTGCGTTCGAATGCCGCCCGTAAGACGGAACATCCCATGGTCATGGGTGTTGGCAAGGACGTCGAAGGAGGGTTCGTGGTCGCGAACCTGGCCAAGATGCCCCATATGCTCGTCGCCGGTGCGACCGGTGCCGGTAAGTCGGCCTTCGTGAACTCGATGATTACCTCCATCTTGATGCGCGCCACCCCCGATGACGTGCGCATGGTCATGGTCGACCCTAAACGGGTGGAACTGACCGCCTATGAGGGGGTTCCGCATTTGATCACCCCGATCATCACGAACCCGAAGAAGGCGGCAGAGGCGTTGCAGTGGGTCGTCCGGGAGATGGACACCCGCTACGACGACCTGGCGAACTTCGGGTACAAGCACATCGATGACTTCAATAAGGGGGTACGCAACGGCAAGGTGGTTCCCCCCGAAGGCTCCAAACGCGTATTGAAGCCCTACCCGTATTTGCTGGTGATCGTCGATGAGCTGGCCGACCTGATGATGGTTGCCCCACGTGACGTCGAGGACTCGATCGTACGCATCACCCAGCTCGCTCGCGCCGCGGGGATCCACCTCGTGCTCGCCACGCAGCGGCCCTCAGTGGATGTGGTCACCGGTTTGATCAAGGCCAACGTACCCTCGCGTATGGCGTTCGCCACCTCCTCGGTGACCGACTCACGGGTGGTGCTGGACCAGCCAGGAGCCGAGAAGCTGCTCGGCCAAGGCGATGCCCTCTTCCTGCCGATGGGGGTTTCCAAACCGATGCGTGTCCAGGGTTCCTGGGTTACCGAATCCGAAATCCATCGGGTCGTGGAGCACGTCAAGGGCCAGCTCACGGCCGTCTATCGCGACGATGTTGCTCCGGAGGCCGCCCCCAAGAAGGAGATCGACGACGATATCGGCGACGATCTCGAAGTCCTTCTGCAAGCCACCGAATTGGTCGTCACCACACAATTCGGCTCGACCTCGATGCTCCAACGCAAGCTACGCGTCGGCTTCGCCAAGGCCGGACGGCTCATGGACCTGCTGGAATCACGCGGAGTCGTCGGCGCGTCCGAAGGTTCCAAGGCCCGCGACGTCCTCGTCCAGCCAGACGACCTTCCGGCCGTACTCGCTGCCATGAGGGGGGACACGCCTCCGGCCAGTGCTGAAGACGCCGCGCCGGCGGAGGCCGCTCTGGTCGAAAACGCCAACGCGAACCACGTGGGCACCGATCTCGTTGCAGAAGATCTTGCATCACGGACACCGGTCACCGAATATCACGACGAAGACGATGATGACTCCGGTTCGGAAGACGCCTGGAACCTCACTGGACGGTAACCTGAAGGGGTGACTGATACACCAGCAGGACAGGCCCCCGGCCACGTCCCAACCCTAAACATCGCCAACGTTCTGACGACTCTTCGGATCATCATGGTTCCCTTCTTCGTTTGGGCGCTGGTGGCCGATGACCAACAGCACGCGGCGCTGAGATGGACTGCCGTCGGACTTTTCGTCGTGGCCATGTATACGGACAAACTCGACGGAGATCTGGCCCGCAGTCGCGGTTTGATTACCAACTTCGGTAAGATTGCCGACCCCATCGCCGATAAGCTCCTGCTGGGGGCCGCCCTGGTGACCCTGTCCTGGCTGGGTGAACTGTGGTGGTGGATTACCATCGTCATCCTCGTGCGCGAACTCGGAATCACGGTGCTGCGCTTCGCCGTAATCCGCCGCGGGGTCATGGCTGCCTCACGCGGCGGCAAGCTCAAGACCGTCACCCAGACGGCGGGTCTGTTCCTCTTGTTGTTGCCGTTCACCCCAGCGATCACGTGGCTGTCGATAGTGGCCCTCGTCGTTATTCTGCTGGCTGTGCTGATCACCGTCTACACGGGGATCGACTACATCATCCAAGCCGCACGGATGGCTCCAGCCGGCCCAGGAGGAACGACGTCGTGACCGGCGCCAGCCCCCTGCCGGTGGCCGAGCGGATCATTTCGGAGGCAACCCTGCGCGGAGTGAGCGTAGCCACCGCCGAGTCTCTGACCGCGGGCTGGATCGCCGCCGCCTTGGCCGATGTTCCTGGAGCCTCAGCTGTGTTGCGCGGGGGTGTGGTCAGTTACCATAACCAGGTCAAACAGGAGGTCCTGGGGGTCGAAGAGTCCTTACTGGAAGCCCGGGGATCCGTCGACGCTGAGGTGGCGCGACAAATGGCCGAGGGAGCACGCAGAGTCTGTACCAGTGACGTCGCGGTTTCCAGCACGGGGGTTGCCGGTCCCGAAGTCCACGACGGCAAGGCAGTGGGTACGGTCTTCATCGGCTATGCCAGTGCCGCCGGAAGCGGTTCGCTTGAATTCCGGTTCACCGGGGGGCGACAGGCGATCCGTTCCCAGGCACGCGATGCAGCCTTGGAATGTCTGATGGATCTCATCGAGGAAAAGTGACCCTCCACAACTGCCCGAGAGCACTGGCTGTTGGGGCAGTTTTGTGACTAGGCTAGAGGCTGGGGAACAAAACCGGGGTCCCGTGAGTTGAAAAAACTACAGGGTCCATGACAGGACTCATCGGCCAGGGACACTTGGCACAGGATCAAAAGGAGTAAGGCGATACACATGGTCAAGCAACCCGTATCCGTAAACGGCATCGTCCGTTGGCGAGATGTGGGACTGACAGAAGATGCCCATCGCGAGCATAAGGAGCCCAAAATGGTAGTACTCCGCCACGAGATTGGGGACGTCCTGAGGGATGTCCGCCAGCGTCAGGGCAGGACCCTACGCGAGGTTTCGCATAATGCCCGTGTTTCCCTTGGTTACCTCTCCGAGGTGGAGCGTGGACAAAAGGAAGCATCGTCCGAACTGCTCTCATCCATTTGCGGAGCTCTGGATGTTCCACTGTCCTTGATGCTTCGCGAGGTCAGCGACCGGGTCGCAATGGCCGAGGGTGTCGACATTCCAGACACCGTGCCGTCCGACCTCACCAACGAATTCGCTACGGTCCTCCCCGAGGACTGGACCGAAGGTCTGGCTCAGGGAATGGCCCCGACCCACTAGGGGCGGAGCGCAACCGAACGCCACCGCAGCGAGGCAGCCGTTCATACGGCTGCCTTGCTGCGGTTAACGGGTGTTCTCAGCCGCGGTCATTCAAATAGGAACCATTGAGCTTGGTCAGCAAGGCGGCCAATGACAGGAGTTCCTCATCTGGCCAGTCGGCGAGCAGGTCGCGGAAGATGTGCTGGCGTGAGGTCTGCGCCGCCGCCAGTTGCTGCGCCCCGGCCCGGGTCAAGGTGATCGACTGGGCGCGCCCATCCGCAGGATCGGCAACCTTGGCCAGCACACCCAGCTCCTCCAGCATTTTGACCTGACGGCTCACCGAAGGTTTGCCGACACCGATCTCCGCGGCCAGCTCCGTCAACCTCAGGGTGCCGCGGCGCTGCAGTGCCGCCAGCAGGCCGTAAGCTCCGGGCTCCATATCGGGATGGACTTGTTTGGCGACCTTATTGCCATTGGACCGGGCCCGACGCCAGAGGAAACTGAGTTGCTCCTCCATGTCATGGATGGCTCGGGTGCGCTGGGCCACTGCATCATCTACGGGATCCGGTTCATTCATGGCACCATCTTAGGGTCGGAAGGACCAACCCGTGGAAGAATGGACAACGTGAGACTCAGTGATTTCTGGCGCCTAATGGACGACGAGTTCGGAGCCGGCTACTCCCGCGTGCTGGCCTCGGAACTGGTTCTGTCCGAGCTGGGAGGCCTCAGCGCCCAAGCGGCTCTATCCTCGGGGATCGAACCCCGCCTCGTGTGGTCGGCCATCTGCGAAAAACAGGATGTTCCGGCCTCGCGACGACTCGGTCGCGATATCGCCCCGAAGAAGTAATCGGCGATGACACGCCGACCCGTTGTTCGAACATGTGTTCGGAACAGCTGTAGGCTGTCCACAGAGACATGGCACGGGTGGCAGACCGGGGTTCTCCACAGGGACGACGGCCCGCACCAAACTGTCCGGTGCGGCGCATACCGTGTGAAACAGGACGACAACAGGCCGTAGGGCCGCAACACAACCGAGGTGAATGATGGCCGCAGCAATGGACCGCGAGAAGGCTCTCGAATCAGCGCTGGCACAGATCGACAAGCAGTATGGCAAGGGGTCGGTGATGCGTCTGGGAGACGATACCCGAGCCAGGATCGAGGTCATCCCCACCGGCTCGATCGCCATGGATATTGCCTTGGGTATCGGCGGACTGCCGCGGGGTCGCGTCGTGGAGATCTACGGGCCGGAATCATCGGGTAAGACGACCTTGGCACTGCACGCGGTGGCCAACGCACAGGGCAACGGAGGCATTGCGGCCTTCATCGATGCCGAACACGCGTTGGATCCCGAATATGCCAAGAAGCTGGGCGTTGACACCGACGCCCTACTGGTTTCCCAGCCGGACACCGGCGAACAGGCGCTGGAAATCATGGACATGCTCATCGGCTCCGGCTCCCTTGACGTCATTGTCATTGACTCGGTGGCTGCCCTAGTGCCACGCGCCGAAATCGAAGGCGAGATGGGCGATAGCCATGTGGGCTTGCAGGCACGCCTGATGAGCCAGGCATTGCGTAAAATCGCCGGGCGTCTGAGCCAGACGAAGACCACTGCAATTTTCATCAACCAGTTGCGTGAAAAAATCGGTGTCTTCTTCGGGAGCCCCGAAACCACCACCGGTGGCAAGGCGTTGAAGTTCTACGCCTCCGTGCGGATCGACGTCCGTCGCATCGAGACGCTCAAGGAAGGCACCAACCCGGTAGGAAACCGGACCCGTGCCAAGATCGTCAAGAATAAAATGGCGCCACCGTTCAAGCAAGCAGAATTCGACATCCTCTACGGGGTGGGGATCTCCCGTGAAGGCGGCCTCATCGACATGGGCGTCGAAGAAGGCTTCGTGAAGAAATCGGGTGCTTGGTTCACCTACGACGGTGACCAGCTCGGCCAGGGCAAGGAGAATGCGCGTAAGTTCCTGCGTGACAACCCGGACCTCGCCGACGAACTGGAACGACGCATCAAGGAAAAGCTGGGGATCGGTGCCCTGCCCCCGGAGGAACCGGGTGACCCGCAGTTGCGCGCTGTGGGCACTGACTCCTAGGCCAGGGGACGCGACGAAACGCCGGCCCGGACGGGGTGGCAATGGAGGAGGACAACGCCGTCATGGTGAGCGGTGACCGGGGTGGGGGAGCCCTGTTCCCTCCAGAAGATGCCGAGCACCTCGAATCAGGTGGCGAGCACCAGACGGGGCAGGAACCTGGTGGTCGGGGCGATGAACGGCGACGCCGGGGAACCGGACGGGCCCCAGAGGCTGACCCGGAGTCTGCGGCACGGGCCATTGTTTTGCGACAGCTCACCGGCTCGCCGAAGAGCCGCAAGCAATTGGCCGACAAACTCTTCGAACGAGACATCCCGGATGAGATCGCCGAGAACATCTTGGATCGCTTCGAGGAACTTCAACTCATCGACGATGCGGCCTTCGCCGATGCCTGGGTGCGCAGTCGCGCGCGCACGCGGGGGCTGTCCCGAAGCGCGTTGCGCCGCGAACTGCGAGATAAGGGCATTGCCGAGGAACTCTCAGCTGCCGCGCTGGAACAGCTCAGCGGCGAAGACGAGGTGGAGATGGCTCGCGAACTCGTGGAAAAGAAGGTCAGATCCATGCCGGCAGGCCTAGAGCGCGATAAGGGCGTCCGACGACTAGTGGCGATGCTCGGACGCAAGGGATACAGCTCGGGGATCGCCTTCCGCGTCGTCAACGAGGTGTGGCCCGACGCCCGAGGCTAACCCGCCGCGCCCCGTCCAAGCCGAGTTCCTCCGGCTCCATGCGTTCGGTACTCTGGGGGAGTGAGTTTGACCATCCCCAGCCCCGATTCAGCCCCGACCGTCGACGAAGCACACCGTAGCTACGAGGTGCGCACCTACGGTTGTCAGATGAATGTCCACGACTCCGAGCGCTTGGCCGGACTTCTGGAAGAAGCGGGTCTGGTTCCCAGCCAGGACCCGGATACCGAAGCCGACGTCGTCGTGTTCAATACCTGCGCCGTCCGGGAGAACGCCGATAATAAGCTCTACGGGAACTTGGGCCGCCTGGCCCACGTCAAGGAAAAGCGTCCCGGCATGCAGATCGCTGTCGGCGGTTGCCTCGCGCAAAAGGACCGCGAGACGATCTTGCGCAAGGCCCCCTGGGTTGACGTTGTCTTCGGAACCCATAACGTCGGTTCCCTGCCCACGCTCCTCGAACGGGCCCGGCATAACAACGAAGCTCAGTTGGAGATCCTCGAATCCCTGGACGTCTTCCCCTCGACCCTTCCCACTAAACGCGATTCGGTCTACGCCGGCTGGGTGTCGATCTCGGTGGGCTGTAACAACACGTGCACCTTCTGCATCGTCCCGTCCTTGCGCGGCAAGGAGCGCGACCGGCGGCCCGGTGACATCCTGGCCGAAGTGCAGGCGCTGGTTGACGATGGTGCCATTGAGGTGACATTGCTCGGGCAGAACGTGAACTCCTATGGCGTTGAATTCGGAGACCGTCTGGCCTTCGGCAAATTGCTGCGTGCCTGTGGCCAGATCCCCGGTCTCGAGCGGGTCAGGTTCACCAGTCCTCACCCGGCTGCCTTCACCGATGACGTCATTGACGCGATGGCCGAAACACCCAATGTCATGCCGCAATTGCATATGCCGTTGCAATCGGGATCCGACCGGGTCCTCAAGGACATGCGCCGCTCCTATCGTTCGAAGAAGTTCCTGGGAATCCTGGACCGGGTTCGTCAACGCATGCCTGAGGCAGCCATCACCACAGACATCATCGTTGGTTTCCCCGGGGAAACCGAGGAGGACTTCCAAGCAACACTGGACGTGGTCGAGCGATCGAGGTTCTCCAGTGCCTTCACCTTCCAATATTCCAAACGACCCGGTACACCAGCGGCCGAATTGGCCGATCAACTGCCTAAAGAAGTCGTCCAGGAACGCTACGAACGGCTGACCGCACTTCAGGACCGTATTTGCGCTGAAGAGAATGCCCGCCAACTCGGCCGTGAGGTTGAAGTCATGGTCACCGCGCAGTCAGGTCGCAAGGCCGAACAGACCCATCGGCTGTCGGGGCGTGCCCGCGACCAGAGACTCGTGCACTTTTCCGTCCCCGACGGTGCCGAAGCCCCCCGGCCCGGGGACCTCGTGAGCGTCACCATCACGGAAGCCGCTGCCTTCCATTTGGTGGCCGATCCGACCACTGCTGGCGAATACCATCTGCGTCGTTCACGCGCCGGCGACGCGTGGGACCGCTCGCAGGAAGAGTCCTGCGGCACCGGTCAGGGGGCCGCCGGTCTGGGAGTCTCCCTGGGGATGCCCGCTCTGCCCCCGCGTCGCTAGCCCGAGATGAGGCCACTTATTGCGATCGTCGGGCCGACGGCAACGGGAAAGTCCGACGCCGCCATCGTCCTGGCCCGGCGCTTTGACGGGGAGATCATCAATGCCGATGCCCTGCAGTTCTATCGCGGCATGGACATCGGCACGGCCAAACTGCCGGAGAACGAGCGGGGTGGAATCACACACCACCTAGTGGACATCATGGACATCGATGACGAAGCAAGCGTCGCCACGTTCCAGCAGCAGGCCCGCGAGAAGATCGCCGAAATCCAGGAACGTGGCCGGCTGCCGATCCTGGTCGGGGGTTCCGGGCTCTACGTCCGGGCAGTGATCGACGACCTGGAGTTCCCGCCCACCGATCCGGTGATCCGCGGACGCCTGGAAGACGAGGCGTCCACGGAAGGTGTGACCGGAATGCGTGCCCGACTCGCGCTAGCTGACCCGGTATCAGCAGCCCGGGACCTCGACGAGCGTCGACTGATCCGGGCCCTTGAAGTCCATGAGCTCACCGGCCGTCCCTTCAGCTCCTATATGCCCCGCCGCAACTACCGGCAACCCACCCTGCAACTGGGGTTGGACATCGAACGTGGGCGTCTGCACGCCCGGGTGGCAGAACGGGTACACACCATGTGTGACTCAGGGCTGCTGGCCGAAGTGGAATCGCTGGCACAGCGCGGTCTGCGCGAGACCCGAACGGCATCCCGGGCCATCGGCTACTCTCAGTTCCTTCAAGTACTTGAGGGAACCAGCACGATCGAGCAGGCCATCGAATCAACGACAGTGGCCACGCGGCAGTTTGCCCGCCGCCAACTCACCTGGTTCCGGGCCGATCCCCGAGTCCGCTGGTTCGATGCAGCCGAACCGGACCTACGGGGGATGCTGGCGACCGCCGTCCAGGAATTCGAAGCTTCCGGAGGGACGTAGGCTGGGTTGATGAGCATGAGGGAACCTGAACACCACACCGACGTCCTACCGGCGCTGTCCGGTCTGGCTTTCACCAAGGGCCATGGAACGGGTAATGACTTCATTCTGATCTCCGACCCGGATAATCGGCGGGATATCCTGCCGACACAAGTGGCGTCCCTGTGTGACCGTCATCTAGGTATCGGTGCCGACGGTCTGATCCGTGCCATCCGATCCGAGACGCTGGCCGAGGGGCGGGATGTGCTGGACGGGCACCCGGAGGCCGAATGGTTCATGGATTACCGTAATGGCGACGGATCGGTATCCGAGATGTGCGGAAACGGGGTGCGGGTCTTCGTCCATTTCCTGGTCTCCCAGGGTCTGGTGTCCCTCGCCGATGGAGACGCCCTGACGATCGGCACTCGAGCAGGCGTGAAGGTCGTCTCCCGTTCAGCTGCCGGGTACTCGGTAGACATGGGGCCGTGGGAATTCCTTTTCCCCGAGCAGGCCCACGAGCGGGCGCTGGACAGCATCGTGGATGCCTCGCTGGAGGTCCCGCGACCGGGCCTGAGCGTGGACATGGGCAACCCCCACACCGTCGTCGCGCTCTCCGAAGCGACCGAGCTTGACCAGTTGGATTTGCAGCGCAGTCCGGTGGTTGACCCCGTTCCGGAGCATGGAACGAATGTGGAGTTCGTGTTGCCCTCTGATCCATTGGTCAACGACGGGGTCGGAACCATTCGCATGCGCGTTCATGAACGCGGGGTGGGGGAGACTCTCTCTTGCGGAACAGGAGCCTGCGCCGCCGTGGTCGCGACCCGCCATTGGGCCGGTGGGGCCTCGGCGCGGCGTTGGGACGTGCAGGTCCCCGGTGGGACCGTTTCCGTGCGGTTCGTTACGGGGCCCGACGGCCGTGAGCATGTGGTCCTGGAAGGGCCGGCGGCACTGGTGGCCGAGGGGACCCTCGTCTAGGCCTCCGCCGGAATCGAGTCGTGCTCAGCCATGCCGAGGGTGTTGCGCACCCGCAGGATGCGGAAAGATTTGGCCGTTGAATACCGGTCCACGAGGAATCCCGTGGGTAGTTCTCGAGCCAGCCACTTCTGGAGGGAATCAGAGCCTAGGTTCTTCTGGACGACCAGCCAGGCTGTCCCTCCCGGTGCCAGCCGGGGTAACCATTGGAGCAGGATCCCGTGCAGGGCCTCTTTGCCCACCCGAATCGGGGGATTGGACCAGATGGTGTGGAACCGCACGCTCTCATCGACGGCTTCGGGGGTCGTCGTGACGACATTGTCCAGCGACAGAGCCTGGGCATTTTCTCGGGTGAGTTCCACGCTGCGCTCGTTGACGTCCACCGCGTGAACTGTGGCTTCTGGGGAAGCCATGGCCAGGCTCAAGGCGATGGGGCCCCAGCCGCAGCCGATATCCAGCAAGTGACCCTGCGGGGCCGGAGCAGGTACGCCGCCGAGCAGGACCGCGGTGCCCTTGTCGATCCCGTCGGGGCTGAAGATGCCTCCGGCCGTGTTCACGGTGTGCTCCCGGCCGCCGAGCGTCACGTGGATGCTCTTGCGGGTGAAAGGCGTCGACGGCTGTGCGCTGAAGTAGTGGTCCGAACCCATGAGTTGAAGATTAACCGTCCGGGCGAGGGCAAAGCGAATCTTGTCCTCCCGGGGGGCCTGCATTTAAGTGATAGAGTAATCCCAATCACTAATAGTTTGGAGGTCTGCTGGTTTCGGCCTGTGGAGAAAATCCGCCACTTATCGGCGGCCCGGACTAGAATTGGTGGACGAATCCTTTCAAAGGGGAACATGACCACTCACAATGAGCCCAATCCGGAGGGACGCGACCTCCCAGAGGACGAGATCCAATCCGTCATCGACCGTATTCTGGCGAGGGACGATGCCGCGGACCGCGCCACGTCTCAGCGTGACGATAGCTGGCGCACGCAAGCACCGCTGGGTGGCAAAGCCCTGGCGTTGGATGGTGACGGTGCCGGACACTCCCTCAGCGATGGTGACCAGCAGGACCTGGCCGAACGACATGCCTTGCGCCGCGTCGCCGGACTGTCCACGGAGCTCGAAGACGTTACCGAAGTCGAAAACAGGCAGCTACGGCTGGAACGTGTGGTCCTGGCCGGGATCTGGACCGAAGGAACAGCCCAAGAGGCCGAGAACTCCCTGCGTGAGTTGGCTGCCTTGGCGGAAACAGCAGGTTCGGAAGTTCTCGATGGAATGGTCCAGCGTCGTCTGAAGCCTGACCCTGCCACGTTCCTTGGATCCGGCAAGGCCCAAGAACTGCGAGATATCGTGGCCAGCACCGGAGCCGACACCGTGGTCGTCGACTCCGAACTGGCTCCTTCCCAACGCAGGGCGTTGGAGGACATCGTACGGGTGAAGGTCATCGACAGGACCTCCTTGATTCTGGACATCTTCGCCCAACATGCGCAGAGTCGTGAGGGCAAGGCCCAGGTTGAATTGGCCCAGCTTGAATACCTGCTTCCTCGCCTCCGTGGCTGGGGCGAATCCATGTCGCGGCAGGCAGGTGGCCGGGTCGGCACGGCGGGCGGCGGCATCGGTTCACGCGGCCCGGGTGAGACCAAGATCGAATTGGACCGCCGACGGATTCGTGACCGCATGGCCAAACTGCGCCGTGAGATCAAGGGCATGAAACCGGCGCGTGATGCCAAGCGGTCGAACCGCAAGCGAAATGCTGTACCTGCGGTGGCCATTGCCGGCTATACAAATGCGGGAAAATCTTCGCTGCTGAATCGGTTGACCGACGCGGGAGCCCTGGTGGAGAACGCCCTTTTCGCCACGTTGGATCCAACGGTTCGGCGGACGGAAACCGAGGATGGGCTGGGATATACCATTGCCGACACCGTGGGTTTTGTCAGGTCATTGCCCACCCAACTGGTGGAAGCCTTCCGCTCGACGCTTGAAGAAATAGCCGACGCAGACCTGATCTTGCACGTGGTCGATGCTTCGCACCCGGATCCCGAAGGGCAGATCCATGCGGTCCGTGAAGTCTTGACCGAGGTCGACGCCCAGAACATCGCCGAGATCATCGTGTTGAATAAGGCCGACATTGCCGACCCGTTCGTTGTCGAGCGTATTCGCCAACGCGAACCGAACCATGTGGTGGTCTCCGCTCGCACCGGCGGCGGGATCCCCGAGTTGCTCGAAGCGATCAGCCAGGCAATTCCCCGCCCTGATGTGGCCCTGGAATTGTTGATTCCCTATGACCGCGGCGATCTGGTTCACCGGCTCCATGGCACCGACGCGGAGATCCTGGAAATCGAGCATCTTGATGAAGGCACTCGCCTGTCCGTGAAGGTACGCGGGGCACTCGCCGCTGAATTGGAGCAGTTCGTCGCACATGGCTGAAGTACAAGAGGTGGTCTCCCTCCTGGACCAGGCCGTTGAACGCATGGGCGGACAAAGCCGGCCCGGACAGCACGAGATGACCAAACAAGTGCTCGAGGCCTTCGAGAGCGGAAAGCATCTTCTGGTGCAGGCCGGCACCGGGACCGGCAAATCACTGGCCTATCTGGTCCCCGCGATTGCCCACGCTCTCGAATCGGATAAGCCAGTCGTTGTCTCCACAGCCACTCTTGCACTGCAGGCCCAGATCGTCGGCCGGGACGTTCCCCGCCTCCTGGAGAACCTCAACGACGAGTTACCTCGCCAGCTGGATGTAGCGCTGGCCAAGGGGCGGTCCAATTATGTCTGCAAGTACAAGCTCGGCGGCGGATACCCCGATGAAGATGAAGGGGCACTCTTCGCACTGGGTGACGATGGGGCCGCCCGGCCGCTGACGGCTGGCGCAGGGCCCACCTCGGCACTGGGCCAAGAGGTCGTGCGCGTACGTCAATGGGCCGAGGAAACCGATTCGGGTGACCGCGATGATCTGGTCCCGGGGGTCAGCGATCGGGCGTGGAGACAGGTCTCCGTGAGCGCCATGGACTGTCTCGGTGCTCAACGATGCCCCATGGCCGAGGAATGCTTCAGTGAATTGGCCCGGAAGAAGGCCGGCGACGCCGACATCGTGATTACCAACCACGCCCTGCTGGCGGTCTCGGCCTTTGAAGGACTGGCGGTGTTGCCGGAGTTCGACACGGTGATCATCGATGAGGCGCATGAACTCCAAGACCGGGTGACCAATTCAGTGACGCGCCCCATCTCTGCTGCGCTGGTTGCTGCGGCAGCTACTGCGACCCGACGCAATTGCAAAGGTGTCGCCGTCGAAGCGCTTAATCAGGCCGGCAAGGCGCTAGCGGACTCCTTGGAAGGTGTCCCGACCGGTCTGCTACCCAAGGGTCTGAACGAGGAGCAGGGTGCTGCCATTGCCGCTGTGCGTGAGGCGGTCCGCACAGCGTTGTCTGATTCAAAACCCGGAAACGGCGAAACTGCTGATGGTGGGCGCCAGATGGCCCGGTCCCAATTGCTGTATCTCCAGGAACAGTGCGAACGCCTTGATGGTCCCGCCGATGAACGGGAAGTCGTGTGGATCTCCCGACAAGGAAACTTCACCCCGGGCGCCGGCTACAGTGCTCCCGATGAGTCGGCACCAGCGACCATCAATGTCGCCCCGCTATCGGTGGCCGGCAAATTGCGTGAGGGCCTCTTCGATGGCCGAACGGTTGTGCTGACCTCAGCCACCCTGGCCATAGGTGCCGCTTTTGAACCGGTGGCCGGTTCGCTTGGACTTCTGGGCGAGGGCGCTCCTGCCTGGACAGGTATCGACGTCGGTAGCCCCTTTGATTACTCCCGACAGGGGATGCTCTACGTCGCACGGCATCTGCCCAAGCCGTCGCGAAATGTATCCACCGAGGCGATGGATGAGCTCGCAGATCTGATTGGGGCATCCGGTGGGGGAGTGCTCGCCCTGTTTTCCTCGCGTCGGGCCGCCGAGGAGGCTGCCGAAGCCTTGCGACCGCGGGTCACTCCGGAAATTTTGTGCCAAGGCGAATCGAGCATGTCCACCCTGGTCAAACAATTTGCCGATGAACGCGACACCTGCCTCTTTGGCACCATGACCCTCTGGCAGGGAGTCGACGTCCCCGGTCAGTCATGCCGCCTGGTGGTTATTGACCGGATCCCCTTCCCCCGTCCGGATGACCCGCTGTCCACGGCGCGCAGTCGGGACGTGGCCCGCCATGGCGGGAACGGTTTCATGGCCGTCTCCGCCTCCCATGCAGCGGTGCGTCTGGCCCAAGGGGCGGGCCGACTCATCCGATCGACGGACGATCGTGGCGTCGTGGCCGTATTAGATTCACGGTTGGCCACTGAACGCTACGGTAGCTACCTGCGGGCATCGCTGCCCCCCATGTGGTCAACCACGGATAAGAACGTCGTGCTGGGTTCATTGCGCCGTCTGGCGGCCAGCGAGCACTAGATAGAGATGAAGGAGGGCCCCGTCCACGGACGGAGCCCTCCTTGGTCTCTACGGCGGTCTAGATCGAGCGCATCACCGAAACGACCTTGCCCATGACGGTGGCATGATCGCCCAAGATCGGCTCGTACTGGCGATTCTGTGGCAGCAGCCAGGTGTGGCCGTCACGCTGCCTGAAAGTCTTCACCGTGGCCTCGTCGTCCAATAAAGCCGCGACGACATCGCCGTTCTCTGCATGTTGTTGGCGGCGGACGACGACCCAGTCCCCATCACAGATCGCTGCTTCAACCATTGAATCGCCGCTGACCTTGAGCATGAACAGCTCGCCGTGCCCAACCAGCTGGCGGGGCAGGGACATCACGTCTTCCACTGCCTGGTCCGCCAGAATTGGTCCGCCCGCCGCGATGCGCCCCACCAGAGGCACACGGGCCACCTCTGAGGAGTCGTCCGACTCCACCACTGAAAGTGTCGGGCGGGGCTGCACCGGCTCTTCGGGGGCGAGGGACAGCTGTGGGTTCGCTGCCGTCTCCGGGTGCCCGGAACGCAGGATTTCCATGGCCCGCGGGCGGCGCGGGTCCCGCCGAATGTAGCCGAGCTTCTCCAACTGAGCGAGCTGGTGGGTGACGCTAGACAAACTCGCCAGACCGACGGTGTCGCCGATTTCGCGCATGGACGGCGGGTACCCCTTATCGGCCACGGCATCCTGGATGGTTTCCAAGATCCTCTTCTGTCGGATAGTCAACCCCTTCGGTGCCTTCTTCGGCGCCGGATTCTCAGCTGAGCTCATGATCCATCCCGTCCTGGTAAATCGCCGGCGTACCGGGGCTGTGCGCAATGTGTCGGATGCAACTGGTGGACTCTCATCCATCCAGCCGATGGCTTCTACTCTAGGGCAGTCGTCGACGTCATTCAAAGATTTATTCGAACGTGTCTCGACAATCTTCGTACATAGATGCTAAAAATGAGACAGAAGTTCGAATATGAGTTCGAAGACGGGAGTTGAATCCCGCAACCAGGACCCGCTTCGGCGGACAACAGGAAGGTAAGACCATGGCGCAGATCGCACTCGCGACCCCGGTGTTCCTCAATGACGATTCCGTTCAGACCATTTCCTCCAACCCCTCCAAAGCTCGCAGTGGCCGCCTGACGCTGACTCGTCGGGGCCGGTTCATCCTCATCGGCTTGCCGGTCATGCTGGTGGCCACCACACTCCTGGTGCTTGCCGGTATCTTCACCGCTCCGGTGATGGCCTCTGACGCCTCCGACACGACCTCTGTTGAGGCGCAGACGGTCTCGGTCATGGAAGGGGATACCGTCTGGGCCCTGGCCGCGGAATTCGCTCCGCAGCGCGACCGCCGAGACGTTGTGGCGGAAATCACCGAAATGAATGACCTGAAGGGATCGGTCCTCGTCCCCGGCCAACAGATCTTCGTTCCCGCCGGCAGCTAAGCCTCCTTTATGACCCCGGGCCCCGGCCCCGATTCCCGCCCCGGACGGACGGGCAATAGAATGGGGCCGTGAGTGATCAGCTGGAACGACTGGCCAAATTGCCCCTGCGTGAGAACCTGCGGGGCATCGAACCCTACGGCGCACCCCAACTGGATGTTCCCATCCTGTTGAATGTCAACGAGAACACCCATCCGCTGCCCGCAGCCGTGAGCCGGGCCATCTCCGAAGACGTGAGCGCAGCCGCAACGGACCTGAACCGCTACCCTGACCGCGAGTTCACCGAACTGCGTGAACGCCTTGCCGGATATTTGGGGCACGGGCTGGGAGCCGAAAGTATTTGGGCGGCCAATGGCTCCAACGAAGTTCTGCAGCAGATCCTCCAGGCCTTCGGGGGGCCGGGGCGGACCGTGATGAGCTTCCCTCCGACATATTCGATGTACCCGCTGCTGGCCAGCGGTACCGATACCACCTACCTTGCCGGAGCGCGGGGCGAGGACTTCGGACTCAGCGCCCAGTCAGCAGCGGATCAGGTCGCAGCGGCCGCCCCGAATCTGGTGATCCTTTGTTCACCGAATAATCCGACAGGCACCGCCCTCGGGTTGGACGTCGTTGAAGCCGTCTACGAGGCGGGGCGGGCCAGCCAGGCGATCGTCATTGTTGATGAGGCCTACGCCGAATTCGCGCTCAGCGGGACCCGGTCGGCGCTGACGCTGCTTCCCGGCCGTGAACGACTGATCGTCACCAGGACCATGAGCAAGGCCTTCGCGCTGGCTGGAGCACGGCTTGGCTACCTCGCCGCAGCTCCGGAAATTGCCGACGCCCTGCGCTTGGTGCGTCTTCCGTACCACCTCTCGGCCGTCACTCAGGCCACCGCCAATGCTGCGTTGAAGCAGGTTGATGCCTTGCTGGCCACGGTCGAGGACATCAAGGGCCAACGCGACAGGATCGTCAGCGAACTGACCCGGTTGGGTTTGAAACCTGCGGTGAGTGACTCCAACTTCGTGTTCTTCGGTGGTCTCGAACATTCCAGTGCGACCTGGCAGGGCCTACTCGACGCCGGCGTGCTGGTCCGCGATGTGGGCATCGCCGGCCACCTGCGGGTCACGGCGGGAACGGAAGCCGAGACAACCGCTTTCCTCCACGCGTTGGAAGCCCTCGTGTCCTCCGCCCCGAAAACTGATTCAGGGCACGACAGCTAGACTTAACCCGTGGGCCGCCACCGTTGCCGCCCGCCCCACCCACACCGAAGGAATACCCATGTCTGCAGAACTGCTTGGCGGTCGCCGAGCCCGCATGGAGCGCGCCACCAGCGAGTCCACCGTGTCTGTTGAACTCGACCTTGATGGCACAGGTACCGCCAACATCAGTACCAGTGTCCCGTTCTACGACCACATGCTGACAGCGTTGGCCAAACACTCACTGATCGACCTGAACATCCAGGCGACCGGCGACACCCACATCGATGCCCACCACACGGTGGAGGACGTTGCCATCACCCTCGGCGAAGTCCTGCGCACCGCCCTGGGCGACAAGGCAGGCATCCGCCGCTTCGGCGAGGCTTCAGTCCCGCTGGATGAAGCCCTGGCTCACGCTGTCGTTGATATCTCGGGACGTCCGTACCTGGTCCATGGAGGCGAACCGGCAGGACAGGAATACCACCTCATCGGAGGCCACTTCACCGGTTCGCTGACCCGCCACGTCTTCGAATCGATCACCTTGCACGCGCAGATCTGCCTCCACATGCGAGTCCTGGGCGGTCGGGATCCGCACCACATCGTCGAAGCGCAGTTCAAGGCCTTCGCCCGCGCCTTGCGGCAAGCCGTGGAACCAGACCCTCGCAATGCCGGAATGATCCCCTCCACGAAGGGTGCCTTGTAGATGGCCGGGCCCCGTATCACGGTGTTGGATTACGGGTCGGGCAACATCCGATCCGCGGTTCGCGCACTTGAACATGTCGGCGCCGAAGTCACGTTGAGCAATCAACCAGCCGATATCCGTGAGGCTGATGGCCTCGTCGTCCCGGGCGTGGGTGCGTTCGCCAGCGTGATGAAAGCACTCAATGACGTCGGGGCGGGACCGCTCATTGGTCGCCGGATCGCCGGGGGGCGACCGGTGCTGGGAATCTGCGTCGGCCATCAGGTCTTCTTCGACGAAGGCGTCGAACATGGCATTCGGACTGCCGGTTTCGGCGAGTGGCCGGGAACCGTCGAACGACTCAAGGCCGAAGTCGTCCCACATATGGGGTGGAACACCGTGACTGCGGCGACGGGATCACGACTCTTTGCCGGCATCGAAGATGAGCGCTTCTACTTCGTGCATTCCTACGCAGTCCAGCATTGGGATTTCCCGGTGGCCCAGCCGCGTATGAACCCCCCGGCAGTGACCTGGTCGGATCATGGCGGCCCATTTATCGCCGCCGTGGAGAACGGCCCGCTTTCGGCCGTGCAGTTCCACCCGGAAAAGTCAGGGGAAGCAGGGGCGCAACTGCTCTCCAACTGGCTGGAGACCCTGTCCTGATGTGGAGCCTGATTCTGATGGCGGTCGGAGGAATCCTCGCTGGTGGCGCCCTGTCCCTGCGCCAGCAGAAAGCCCATATCTCCTGGATCGTTGCGACCTGGGTGCTGGCTGGGATGGCCTTGTTGGCCGCCTACATCATGACCCTGAAGTAGCCGTCCCTGCCCGGCGTATGCCGGGCAGCGGCCCACCCAATCGATGAAGACCGGAGAAGAACCTGTGACCAGCAACAACATCCTCGAACTCCTGCCAGCGGTGGACATCGCCGACGGGCAAGCCGTCCGCCTCGTTCAGGGCGAAGCCGGCAGTGAGACCGGATACGGTGACCCGCTTGATGCAGCCCTGGCCTGGCAGCAGGACGGCGCCGAGTGGGTGCACCTGGTGGATCTGGACGCCGCGTTCGGCAGGGGGAACAACACCGAGGCCGTCGCGAGGATTTCTCGCGAACTGGGCATTAAGATCGAACTTTCTGGTGGAATTCGCGACGACGAATCATTGGAACGTGCGCTGGAATTTGGGGCGGCCCGGGTCAACCTGGGCACTGCGGCACTGGAGGCACCGGAATGGACGGCCCGCGCCATCGCCCGGCATGGAGACAAGATCGCCGTCGGACTTGACGTGCGAGGAACGACGCTGGCCGGCCGTGGATGGACCAGCGACGGCGGAGACCTCTGGGATGTCCTGGCCCGGCTCGAAGACGCTGGATGCGCACGCTACGTCGTCACCGATGTGACCAAGGACGGCACCTTGCGCGGACCGAACGTCGATCTCTTGCGCGAAATGTGCACCCGAACCAGACGACCCGTCATCGCCTCCGGAGGAATCTCCAGTCTGGAGGACCTGCGCGAACTGCGGGCCTTGGTGCCCAACGGAGTTGAAGGCGCGATCGTGGGCAAGGCGCTGTACTCCGGGCAGTTCACCCTGCCCCAGGCCCTCGACGTCGCCGGCCGGCGGTAGCGATGAGCGACGGCGCTCCTGAACCGGCCGCCGGAACCCCGACCGGAGGCAGCCCGGCGAACCCAAGGATCAGTCGGCACCTGCCCGGCCATATCGAAGCCGCGCTGCTCCGTGCCGGAGAGGCCACTGACTCCGCTGGCCAGTCCTGGGCCGGAAGGGACCTGTCCGGCGAAGGCAATCCGTTGCATCATTTCGACGACGACGACGGGGCACCAGACGCCGGCTATCTCGAGGCGATCGGCGCGTTGAAGGCTGGTACCGGCACCGAGCGTGAAGTCCACGCTGCATTGGCCCACGCCAGGCTTTTTGTCCCCGTCGTGGCGACTCTGGCCGAAGGGGGCATCGGTGAGCACGGCTTCACCGAAGACAAGGAAGCCGATATGGCGCTGGTGACCATCACCGCTCCCGACGGCCGACCAGCCCTGCCGGTCTTCAGTAGCGTTGACCTGTTGCAAGCGTGGCACGAGCAAGCTCGCCCTGTTGCCGTCTATGCTCCGCGTGCAGCCTTGTCGGCAGTTGCCGAAAAAGCCCAACTGCTGGTCATCGACCCGGCCGCAGAGACTACTTTCGTCCTGCGTCGGCCAGCCATGTGGGCGCTGGCTCAACAGCAGGAGTGGACTCCCAGCTACGCCGACGAGGCGCTCTTGCCGCTCTTGCAGGCAGCAGCCGACGCAGACCCTGCCATCCGCGGGATCACCGCGGCGCCCGGGCGGGGAGTGGCCTCTCGTACCGCAGACGGGACGGTCATGGCAGGGGGAGGCCCGGGCCCCGAACTACGCGTGGAGATCTCCTTGCGTGCCGGGATGGCCCGCGAAGACGTGCAGGCCACCGTCGGGCGACTTCAACGGGTACTTGGCGCGGACGCGGACTTCGCTACGCGGGTGGATTCGTTGGAAATTGGGCTGCACGGGCCGGCTGCACGCGTGTGAAGGGCAGTGGCTGCCGGCGGCGCTGAATCATGGTGGCGCACGAAAAGGGAGGTCGCCACCACGGTGGCGACCTCCCGGGTGAGACGTGCGTTGGAGCTTTAGTTCACGGGACCAGTGAGTTTTTCTCCGGGCCCCTGCCCGGGGGCATCCGGGTAGTTGGAGGCTTCGCGGAAGGCCAGCTGGAGCGAGCGCAGACCGTCGCGGAGTGGTCCGGCATGTTGTGAGCCGATTTCGGGTGCTGCCGAGGTGATCAGGCCGGCCAGGGCAGTGATGAGCTTGCGGGCTTCATCTAGATCCTGCAGGCCCTCGGCGTCTTCGCCTTCGGCGAGCCCGCATTTCACGGCCGCCGCGCTCATCAGATGCACGGCAGCCGTCGTAATGACTTCCACGGCCGCCACTTCGGCGATGTCGCGAACCTCGTTGGTCTCGCCGAAGGTGGCGTCAGGATTGGTTTCAGGGGTACTCATACTGCTAAGCTTTTCACAGACCGACTGGTTTTGCTGACTCAGCGGATTCCGCCCCATCAGGCGAAGGATCTGCCTCGAGCAACAAGACGAGTATGCAAGTGGAGGCCTACTCCCACCCGCTGTAACCGCTTCAGGTTGCCGGGTCACTTCGGTACGGAACTTCTGGTTCCGTGGCATGCGTGAGCAGCCGAACCGAATTTTCAGGCCTCCATCTGCCCAGCAGCTGGAGGCCTTCTCTTGTTGCTGGGGGCTTCGAACTACGAACAGCAGGAGCGACACATCAGCGATCCACGCATTAACGATCGAATCCGCGTCCCCGAGGTGCGGCTGGTTGGACCCAACGGCGAACAGGTGGGCATCGTCCGCATTGAGGACGCGTTGCGTCTGGCCGCGGAGTCCGACCTTGATCTGGTCGAGGTGGCGCCGACGGCCAAGCCTCCCGTGTGCAAACTGATGGACTTCGGCAAATTCAAGTACGAAGCCGCGGTTAAGGCTCGTGAGGCACGCAAGAACCAGACCAACACGGTGCTCAAGGAAGTCCGCTTCCGACTCAAGATCGACAAGCACGACTATGAGACGAAGACCGGGCACGCTTTGCGTTTCCTCGGTGCTGGCGACAAGGTCAAGGCCATGATCCAGTTCCGTGGACGTGAGCAGCAGCGCCCAGAGCTGGGCATTCGCCTGCTCAACAAGTTCGCCGAAGACGTTGCCGAAGTCGGCGTCGTCGAGTCGAGCCCGCGCCAGGACGGCCGGAACATGGTCATGGTCGTTGGACCGCTGAAGAACAAGGCAGAGGCCAAGGCCGAAGCACGCCGTCAGGCACAGCGCGAAAACGACAAGGCCAAGGCAACGGCAACCAAGGAAGGTCGCGTCGATACCTCGGGCGATCAACCGGCAATGACCCAGTCGCTGGGGGACAACCTCCCGGACGAGTTCCAGGCACGCCTGGCTCAGGTCGAAGCGGATAACGCAGCGAAGGCCAAGGTTGACGCTGCTGCCGCCAAGGAAGCCGAAGCTCAGGCCGCCGCAGCCCCCAAGGCCAGCGAAAAGCCGGCAGCTGAAGCTCCGAAGGCCGCTGAGGCCGAGCCGGCCGCGAAGCCTGCGACGGCTACCAAGCCGGCTGCAGCAGCGAAGCCAGCAGCAGCCAAACCGGCAGCAGCCAAACCGGCCGCCGCCTCGAAGCCCGCAGCTACTCCGAAGCCGGCTGCCAAGCCCGCGCCGAAGCCTGCACCGAAACCGGCCCCGAAGCCCACCGCGGCTCCGAAGCCAGCACCGAAGCCCACCGCGGCTCCGAAGCCACGCCCGGGCAAATAGCCCGGAACGGCGAGCCCCTCAGGGGGCAGCACCTGACCCACGGGTTTCCAATACCGGAAGCCTCAAAGATCCCCGGTCCGATAGGGCAACGGGAGCACGTAAGGAGAACGGCGGATATGCCGAAGTTCAAGACCCACAGTGGCGCCAAGAAGCGCTTCAAGCTCACCGGTAGCGGCAAGATCATGCGCCAGCAGGCCAATCGTCGTCACTACCTGGAGCACAAGCCTTCCAGCCTGAAGCGCCAGCTCAAGGGCGAACGGATCGTTGCCAAGGCGGACACCAAGACCATCAAGCGGATGCTGGGCATCTAAGCACACGCACCGGGAACGGTGAGTTCCCACCCATCCATGGAGTTCCCCCGGACAGATCGCCAACAGGCAGATATCCCGAGGGCAAGATATTAAGGAGTACACACGTGGCACGTGTGAAGCGGGCAGTCAACGCCCATAAGAAGCGTCGGGTCGTTCTTGAGCGGGCCAAGGGCTACCGCGGTCAGCGTTCGCGCCTGTACCGCAAGGCCAAGGAGCAGCTGCTCCACTCGTTCGTCTACAGCTACGGCGACCGCCGCAAGCGCAAGGGTGACTTCCGTCGCCTGTGGATCCAGCGCATCAACGCTGCCTCCCGCGCGAATGGCCTGACCTACAACCGTCTGATCCAGGGCCTGAAGGCCGCTGAGGTCGAGGTTGATCGTCGGATGCTCGCCGAGCTGGCCGTTTCCGACGCCAACGCGTTTGGCGCGCTGGTCAAGGTTGCCAAGGAGGCCCTCCCGGCCGATGTCAACGCCCCGGCCGCCGAGAAGCCCGCCACCAAGTTGCCGGCCGCTCCTGCCGCCAAGAAGGCTGCCGCCCCCAAGGCCGCCGCCAAGAAGGCTGCTGCCCCGAAGGCCGCCAAGGCCACCGAGGGTGAAGGCATGGTCAAGGCCGTTGAGGGCGAGGATGCCCCCGAGGGCTACGTCATCAAGGGCAACCAGTCGATGAAGTACCACGTGCCGGATTCGACCTGGTACGAGCAGACGCAGCCGGAGTTCTGGTTCAACTCCGTCGAGGCCGCCAAGGCCGCCGGTTTCGAGCCGGCAGGTGGCGAGTCACGCCAGCAGTTCTCCAAGTAGAACACTGCGCCG
This sequence comes from Arthrobacter rhombi, assembly GCF_900163545.1. Classification (GTDB taxonomy): domain Bacteria; phylum Actinomycetota; class Actinomycetes; order Actinomycetales; family Micrococcaceae; genus Arthrobacter_H; species Arthrobacter_H rhombi_A. The sequence goes on along the minus strand of NZ_FUHW01000025.1, from coordinate 26,633 downwards.
CGGGCCATCGTCCGCCCGGTGTGAGGGGACGGAATTCTCAACGGATTCCGTCCCCTCGGCCGTTAACCAGTGGTGGGAAACTGCCCACCTGCGCGCTGCGGCGCCCGAGCCCGATAAGGTTCTTCTCATGAACGCTGTGCACCACACCGAGGCCGAGATGACCAATCCGCGGGCCGAACGTGTCCGAGATGTCGCCCGGTTGGCCACCCGTTCTGGGCGGTCTAAGCGGGCGGCCTTCCTGGCCGAAGGCCCTCAAGCCGTTCGCGAAGCGTTGCAGCGCCACGACACGGCACTGGCCGACGGCGGAGGGGGAATTGTCCAGGAGGTCTTCGCCACCGTCGAAGCCCTGGAACGACACCCGGACTTGGGTCTGTCCCGGGGACAGGTCAGGTTGCGGACCGTGGGCGCCGAAGTGCTGGCCGCGATGGCTGATACCGTTTCGCCGCAGGGAATCATTGCCGTATGCCGCATGGTGCCCCACAGCCTCGAGGACGTGTTTGGTGCCGGAGTGCAACTGGTGGCGGTGATGTGCCGGGTCCAGGATCCCGGCAACGCCGGCACCATTCTGCGGGCAGCCGTGGCGGCCGGTGCGGATGCCGTCGTCCTGACCGAAGGCAGCGTCGATATCTACAACCCCAAGGCCGTGCGGTCGACCGTGGGTTCCATCTTCCAGGTGCCGATCGTCACCGGTGTTTCATTCGACTCCCTGGCTGTGGCGGCACGAGCGGCAGGGGTTCAGCTCTTGGCGGCCGATGGCTACGGGACCACCGATCTCGACATCCTGCAGGATGAGAGCACGATGCGGCGGCTAGGGTCGGCGAGCGAAGTCGAGAACAGCTCGAACCCGCGGTTGGAAGACCCCTCCGCGTGGCTCTTCGGCAACGAGGCCCAGGGACTGGACGATCAGGAACTGGCGATCGCTGGCCACCGGGTCGCCGTCCCGCTCTACGGGGTTGCCGAATCATTGAACGTGGGCACGGCGGCCACCGTCTGCCTCTATGCCTCGGCACGCGCCCACCGCAGGTCCGACCCGTCGTCCTGACGGTACGGTGCGAGCAGGGCTGAAAGAGCCCTGCGACGTAGTAACGTGGCGCAAGGATATTCAACGAGGCGCACCGCGCCCCGACAGAGGCGGAGACCATGGCAGCATCCGGTGGAAATAAGGCCGTCGTCGCGGCGTTGGCAGCCAACCTGGCGATCGCCGTTTTCAAATTCGTCGCCTGGCTACTGACCCAATCATCCTCGATGCTGGCCGAGGCGATCCACTCCGTCGCGGACTCCGGCAACCAGGTCCTGCTGCTGATTGGCGGGAAGAGATCCACACGCCAAGCCAGCCCCGAACACCCCTTTGGTTTTGGCCGTGAACGCTATATCTACGCGTTCATCGTCTCCATCATCCTCTTCAGCGTCGGCGGGCTCTTCGCACTGTATGAAGCCTTTCAAAAATTCAAGGACCCCCACGGCATCGACGGTCCATGGTGGTGGGTTCCTGTGGCCGTGCTCGTCGGGGCCATCATCGCTGAGGGGCTCTCCTTCAGGACAGCCATCCATGAATCAAACCAGGTCCGCGGCACGACGGGGTGGGTGAAGTTCGTCCGCCGGGCCAAGGCACCCGAACTGCCGGTGATCCTCCTGGAGGACCTGGGAGCGCTGGTGGGCCTGTTCTTCGCACTCCTCGGCGTGGGCCTGACCCTGCTCACCGGGAACGGGATCTTCGACGCCGCCGGGACGGCAATGATCGGTGTGCTGCTGGTCTGCATCGCCATCATCTTGGCCGTCGAAACCAAATCCCTGTTGCTGGGGGAATCGGCATCCCGTGAGAACATCGCCAGAATCGAAGAAGCCATCCGCGCCGACGGGACCGAAATCATCCACCTGAAGACCCTTCACCTGGGCCCCGAGGAAATCCTCGTCGCTGCGAAGTTCGGTACCCGGAAGGGTAGTACGGGTGAACATATTGCCGCGGCCATCGACGCGACCGAGGCCCGGATCCGCGCCGCCGTACCGACGGCAACGGTCATCTACCTCGAACCCGATATCGAACGAACCAGCGAGGCCAGGCAGGCACCGGGAACCACCGAAGGAGCCGCGCAATGACTGGGCTGAAACAGATCGTCGGTGCGGCACTGGTCGATTCTCTCCAGACACCGACCCGGCTGTTGGCCGCCCGCCGGACCAGCCCGCCAGCGCTGGCCGGACTCTGGGAATTTCCTGGGGGCAAGGTGGAAGCCGGGGAGACCTGCGCAGAAGGTTTGCTGCGTGAGTTGACGGAAGAACTCGGTATCGAGGCCGACCTTGGCGCCGAAATTGAAGGCCCGATCGACCAGGGGTGGAAACTCGCGGGGTCCGCGGCCATGCGTGTCTGGCTGGCCCGGATTACTGCGGGGACCCCCGAACCTCTTGAAGACCACGACGAACTGCGCTGGTTGGAAATCGGCGGGAACCTCGTCTCTGAGGTGCCCTGGATTCCTGCCGATCTGCCGATCGTCGAGGCAATCGTGGCCCGTCATGGAGCGGTGGTTGAGGGGGCGTCGGGACGGGGCGCCGACCAGCCATGATCCTGCTGACAGGATTCGAACCCTTTGGCGGCGATTCCACCAATCCCTCGATCGAGGCGTCCCGGCGTGCTGCGGTGATCCTGACCGAAAACGGCTGGCCAGCTGCCGCCGTGGAACTTCCCTGCATTTTCTCCGACGCGCCGGGGGCACTGCGACGGGCCCTGGAGAAGTACGATCCGGAGCTCGTGGTCTGTACGGGGTTGAATGCCGGTACCGGGCAGATCAGGCTCGAACGGGCAGCCCTGAACATGATGGACGCACGGATTCCGGATAACGCGGGGCAGCAGCCCATCGATGTGCCCGTTGCCCCCGGCGGTCCGGCAGCCTATTTCACGAGCCTTCCGATCAAACGGGCGCTGGCTGCGCTGCAGAAGGTAGGAACTCCCGCGCAGGTTTCCCCAAGCGCCGGCACCTTTGTCTGCAACCAGATCTTTTACACCCTGATGCACGAACTCGGCGCCTCCGGCAGCGCGATCCGTGGTGGATTTGTGCACGTCCCGCCCTCGGGCGCCGCCGGGATGGAACCGGAGGTTGTGGCTCGGGCGCTGGTCCTGGTGGTCCGCGAGGCACTGGACGGTTCGGCGGATATCAGCCTCGGGGCTGGGACCGTGGCCTGAGAGGACGTAGTAGCTCTCTGATCGGCCGGGCCTGCCGCTGCGTATATCCGCCGGCCGCCAGACCCGCGTGCCGTTCGAAGACATTGCGGGAAGCGGGGTCCCCCGTCCTGAGCCATGAGTATCCGGCTGCTACCGCGTAGAGGGGGAGGAAAGGCAAGCCCAGGCAGAAAGCGTATTGCGTGGCATGGCGTTCCTCATGGGTGATGAGTCGAGGAAAACGTTCCGGCTCCTCGAGGCCTTTCCGTAGGAGGATGACGCTGCCCAAGGTGAAGGCAGCCGCTACCGGCAAACGGGGCCCGTAGCCGAAGGCGAAGTGCAGGCCTCGAGGGCCACGAGCCATCCGGCATCCGGCGGCACGGGCCACCAGCAGTCCACACGGTGTCGTCAGGTTCAGCCAGTTCGCCGCGCTGCGCCAGCGCGCCCGGTCAGTTGCTTCCACCGGCCTTTTGCACCCCGGTGAGGAAATCGGCGACGAGGGGTCCCGCCGTCTGGGCCCCGCCGTCGCCCTCGGAGACAAACGCAGCCACGGCCAGATCACCCTGGACGGCGATGACCCAGGCGTGGGCATTCTGATCGGCGTCGTACTCGGCGGTACCGGATTTTCCGTAGATCGTCGGCCCCGGGACCTTCTGCAGGGCCACCAGGGTGCCATGGGTGACGGTTCCGGCCATCATTTTCTTGAGCTCGGTGGCCTCCTTCGAGCCCAGCTTCTTCGCCGGGGCCTTGGCGGCATCCGGCTTCGGGGACTGCAGCAGATGCGGAGAAACCGTCTGACCGGCAGCTACCGAAGCGGCCACCGTGGCCATGCCCAGCGGGGAGGTCTCCACGACGCCTTGGCCGATGCCATTGGCCGCCAGGGTGGTTCCCGTCGAATCATCGGGGATGGAACCCAGGAACGTGGATGCGCCCGTTGAGGGGGAGGAATTCAGCCCCAGCGAGGCCCCCGCGCTGGTTAGGTCCTTGGCCTTCAGGCCCGCAGCACCATCAACGAAGACGGTATTGCAGGACTGTGCGATGGCCTCGGAGAGCGGGATCGTTCCGAGTTTGTCGGAGGGGTAGCCATCGAAGTTCTTGAACTTCTTGCCCTTGATCGTGATGGTTTTCGGGCATTTGACCTTGCTCGAAGGGTCCTTCCCGTCGCGGAGCATGGCCAGTGCCGTGATCACCTTAAACGTGGAGCCGGGGGCGTATTTACCGAGCATCGCCGTATTCAGGCCCTGATCCGCCGGGCCGGAGGCCGCAGCCAGAATGGCGCCGTCGGAGGGACGAATGGCAACGAATGCCGACGTGGGATCCACCTGGGCGAGGAGCTTCTCGGCCAGTTTCTGCTGTGCCGAATCCAGGGTGACGGTCACGTTCTTCCCGTCCTTGGGTGGCCGATCAAAGAGCTCGTCCACCTGCTGGCCGGAGGGATCGTAGCTGGCCACGGTGAGACCTGCTGTACCGGAGAGCCGGTCGTCATACTGGGCTTGTAGACCGGAGAGCCCCACGATGTCCCCGGCCTTGGTCTTGCCCTCGGACTTCTTGACGATTTCGGCGGTAGCCTGCCCGACGGAGCCCAGAATCGGTCGGGCGAAGGTCCGGGTGAGGGCCAACGGCTCGCTGCCGGTGATGGCCCGGCCCCCGGGGATCGCCTCGATTTGGGCGTCGGTGACCTTGCGCTGGTGGTTATCGCGCAGCGTGATCGCTTCGACAAACGCCTGATCCCCGGCAGCCTTGACCCGGGCGACGTAGGCGGAAACGTCAACGTCGGCGAGCTTGGCGAGCTTCTTCGCCGCGTCGCCTGCCTCGCCGTCTTCCAGCCGCGTCTTGTCGAGGCCCACGCGAACGACCGGGCGGTCCTTGACCAGTGCCTGCTTATCGGTGCTGCGGATCTGCCCGCGCTGGGAGGCCTCGGTCCGTAACGCCACCTCGTTGCCCGGTTCCAGCCCCGTGAGTTCCACCTGGTCGTAGTCGACCTGCCAGGCCTCCGCCTCCTGGTCATACACCAGCTTCGCGGTGGTGGTGTACTCCCAGTCGGTCTCGGTGTCATCCACATCCCAGACCGTTGTGAAGTTGGCGGTGGCCGTGGGGGAGTCCTCATCCTCGTCCTCGGGCCTCTGCACCGAATCCACCGTGGTGTGGTGTTTCAGGTCCTTCAAGGACTCGAAGGCGGTGGCCAGATCCTCGGAGACGGTGGCAGGATCGGCGTTCTTCAGCGGCACCGAGGAGAAATCGAAGGTCTCCAGGGCCTCCGCCACTGATTGGGCGACCGGCTCCGGATCGGGCACCGGGGAGGAACAGGAGGTGAGGCTTCCCAGGGCGAGCGTGGACAGGACGGTCGTCAGCGTCAAGCGCCGGGCTACATGCATGATCGTCATTATGGCCGGGGAGCGCACGTGATCACAAGACGAGATCTGTGGAATGACGCCACGGGGTGCGCAATGTCTGTGCTCGGGTTCGGGGGCCCGGGGGCGAACTACTAGACTGGGATCCAGAAACAGGACCACCACCATCGTGAAAAGGGCCGTACATCTGCCATGTCTGAAGCCACGCCACCGAACGGTGGACCCGTAGGAGCCGCACCGTCGGTTCCGCATCCCACCGACGAGGCAGCCGTCCAAGCTGCCGTCGACGCCGCCCTGGAAGCCATCGAGGCGGCCACCGACCTGGAAATGCTCAAACAGGCGCGGCTGGCCCATGGCGGGGAGAAGTCCCCCCTGGCTTTGGCCAACCGGGCAATCGGCCAGTTGGACAAGACCGAAAAGGCGACTGCCGGCAAATTGATGGGGGCGGCTCGCGGTCGCGTCAACAAGGCCCTGGCTGCGCGCACCACGGTCCTCGAGGAGGAACATGCGGCCCGCATCCTCGTGGAGGAGGCCGTCGACGTGACGGCTGCTGCGCACCGCCGTCGTGCCGGGGCCCGGCACCCGCTCTCCACACTGCAGGAACGCGTCAGCGACATCTTCGTGGGCATGGGCTGGGAAATCGCCGAAGGCCCCGAGGTCGAATCGGAATGGTTCAACTTCGACGCTCTGAACTTCGCCCCGGACCACCCGGCCCGCGATATGCAGGACACCTTCTTCATCGAACCCCCGGAATCCCATCTGGTGCTGCGCACGCATACCTCTCCGGTCCAGATCCGTTCGATGCTCGACCGTGAACTCCCTGTTTATGTGCTGTGCCCGGGCAAGACCTTCAGGACCGATGAGCTCGACGCCACCCACACCCCGGTCTTCCACCAATTCGAGGGACTGGCCGTGGATAGGGGCCTGACCATGGCCGACCTGCGCGGCACCTTGGAACACTTTGCCCGGCAGATGTTTGGCGCCGAAGCGCTCATCCGGCTGCGCCCGAACTTCTTCCCCTTCACCGAGCCTTCCGCCGAGCTGGATATCTTCCACCCCGGCGCCAAGGGTGGTCCGGCCTGGATCGAATGGGGTGGCTGCGGGATGGTGCACCCCAACGTGTTGCGCGCCGCGGGCATCGACCCCGAGGAATACTCGGGCTTCGCCTTCGGCATGGGCATCGAACGCACGCTCATGTTCCGCAACGACGTCCCCGATATGCACGACATGATCGAGGGCGACATCCGCTTCAGCGAACACTTCGGGATGGAGATCTAATCATGCGCATACCCCTTTCATGGTTGCGCGAATACGCGCAGGTACCGGCCGACGCCACGGCCGAAGACGTCATGGCCGACCTGGTGCGGGTCGGGTTGGAAGAAGAGGACGTCCACCGTCCCACCGACTCCATCTCGGGTCCCATCGTCGTGGGCCGGGTCGAATCGCTGGTCAAGGAACCCCAGACCAACGGCAAGACCATCAACTGGTGCCACGTCCGCGTGGTGCCCGAGGGCGCCACCCAGAAACTCACCCACGAGGGGATCGATCCCTCCGGTGTGCAGGGCATCGTCTGCGGTGCGCATAACTTCGTCGAGGGTGACAAAGTCGTGGTCACCCTTCCCGGGGCCGTGCTGCCCGGCGATTTCGCCATCAGCGCCCGGAAGACCTACGGCCACCTCTCGGCAGGGATGATCGCCTCCTCCCGCGAATTGGGCATCGGTGATGATCATGACGGCATCATCGTGCTTTCACGTCTGGGCCTGGACCCCGAGATCGGCTCCGATGCCCTGGAGCTTTTGGGCCTGTACGACCAGGCAGCGGAAATCAATGTCACCCCTGACCGTAGCTACTGCTTCTCGATCCGCGGGGTGGCCCGCGAATACGCCCATGCCACCCACACCCCGTTCACCGACCCGGCAGCGGACATCATCGTGCCCGCCGCGACAGGCCCCGGGTACCCGGTACGGATCGCCGACGACGCCGGCGCCTACGCATCCCCAGGATGCGACCGCTTCGTCGCCCGGAAGGTCACCGGCGTCGACGCTTCGAAGCCGACCCCTCCCTGGATGGCATCGCGCCTGACCCTGGCCGGAATGCGCACGATTTCACTGATCGTGGACATCTCCAACTACGTGATGCTCGAACTCGGCCAGCCGCTGCACTTCTACGATGCCGACGACCTCCGTGGAGATATCGTGGTGCGACGTGCCGCGGCGGGGGAGAGCCTGAAAACCCTCGACGACAAGCAGCGAACCCTGGATCCCCAAGATGTGGTGATCGCCGACGACCGGGGCGCCATCGGCATCGCCGGGGTCATGGGCGGCGCCGAAACCGAGGTCTCGACCTCCACGTCCACCGTGCTCATCGAAGCAGCACACTTCAGCCCCGTGGCCATCGCAGGCTCCCGCCGCAGGCATAAGCTGCCCTCCGAGGCCTCCAAACGCTTCGAACGCGGGGTCGACTGGGAAGTGGCCGACGAAGCCGCCCAACGCGCCGTGGAACTACTGGTCGACCTGGCCGGCGGCACCGCCGAGAACACGGCGACCGATGAAGGCACCCGGCCCGAACCCAGTGTGATCGACCTGCCCGAGGGCTTCGCCTCACGGCTGATGGGCATCGACTACACCCCCGAACAGGTCACCGGCACCCTGACCGATCTGGGCGCCACGGTGGAACAGACCGCAGACGGGCTGCGGGTCACCGCACCGTCCTGGCGGCCTGACCTGCGCATCCGCGAAGACCTGGTGGAGGAGATCGCCCGGCTGGTCGGCTACGAGCAGTTCCCCTCGACCCTGCCGGTCGCTCCTCCCGGGCGCGGGCTGACCCGCACCCAACAGCAGCGCCGCCGGGTGCTTCAGGGGCTGGCCGACGCTGGACTGACCGAGGTGCTGAGCTACCCGTTCGTTTCCGCCGTGCAGAACCAGACGTTCGGCACGGCCACGGCAGGCGCCGAAGTGGCAGCGGTGAAGCTGGCCAACCCGCTCTCCGCCGAATTCGGGTTCCTCCGCACCAGCATCCTGCCCGGGCTGTTGGAGACCGCGCGTCGGAACCACTCGCGGGGATTCCGCGATCTGGCCCTCTACGAGGCCGGACTGGTGTACCTCCCCGGCGAAACGCTGGGCAGCCCCTCCATCCCGCCGTTGGGTGAACGCCCCGCGGACGAGGTCCTGGACGCCCTGGATGCCGGTCTGCCGAAACAGCCGCAGCATATCGGCGCCGTGCTCTTCGGCAACGATTCGGCCCCCGGCGTCGGGGTGGAACCACGCCCCTACGACTGGGCCTCGGCCCTGGATGTGGCCCGGCTGGTGGGCGACATCCTCGGCATCGAACTGGTCGTGACCCAGGGGACGCATCAGGCGTTCCACCCGGGACGTACGGCCCAGCTGTCGTTGCGCACCGGCGAATACGTGGGTGTCGCCGGAGAACTACACCCCCAACTGCTGGCCGCTTCCGATCTGCCGGCGCGCACGGTCGCCATGGAACTCGACGCCGACAGCCTCTTCGAGGCGGCAGCGGATCTGGTCGTCGCCCGCTCGATCTCCACCTACCCCTTGTCCACGCAGGACGTGGCCCTGGTGGTGGATCACGACGTGGTGGCCGGAGACGTGCTCGAAACCCTCCGGCTGGGAGCCGGCGAACTCCTGGAAGACGTCGCCCTCTTCGACGTGTACCAGGGGCCCGGGATCGAAGAAGGCAAAAAGTCGCTGGCCTTTGGCCTGCGCTTCCGTGCCGATGACCGGACGCTGACCGCCGACGAGGCGTCGGCCTCGAGGTCGGCAGCCGTTGCCGCCGCCGCCGAGAAGTTCGGGGCCGTCCAGCGCTGAACCAGCCCGCAGGACGACGACGGGGCCGGAACCTCCCAACGGGGGTTCCGGCCCCGTCGTCGTCCGGGGGGTGGCCGGGAGGGCCGTCGGTGGGGTTCAGCCCGGGCGGATCGCATCCTGCCCGGACGGCTCCTGCGAGGTCTCCTCCTCGGCGGCGCGCCGGTAGGCCGAACCATCGGGGGAACGGGTCAGCAGACCCGCGTCCACGAGGTAGCGGCGCAACGTCACCACATCGGAGGTCAGCGCCTCCAACCGGTGGTTCAGCCCGCCTTCGGTGAGGACCTCCTCGGCCTCCAGCGCCTGGGTTGCGGCCCAGACCAGCAGCCGGCGGCGTGGCCCCGGTTTGGCCGGATAGGTGTGGATGCGTCCCCCGGAGACGAAGCGATCCACTTCCTCGTCACCGGTGGCCTCCGACTCCGGCTGTGTCGGTGCCGAAAGCAGGCTGCGCAGTCCGGCGGCGTCGACCCTCCAGTCGCCGTCCGTTCCGGCCAGCACCCCGGAGCCGGCCAGCTGGTCCAGGCCCTTGCTCCGCCGGGCATCCGAAACCACGGTTCCCTCCCGGGCGGCCTCGGCCATGATGACCTCGGCCAGCAGCAGGCGCTGCTCGGCGTTGGCCAGGGCCGCCAGGACCGGGCGCCACTGCTGGGGGCCCGGTGTTCCGTCGTCGTGCCGTGTCATGGTCCTCCTGGTGCCTGGATCAGGCGTTGACGTTGTGGGAATCCGGCAGCAGGATGACCTTGCCGGTCGTGGCGCGTGAAGCCAGCGCCGTATGGGCGTGCCCGGCCTGCTCCAACGGGAAGCGGGCGCCGATGGCCACCTTCAACGTCCCCGCGGCCACCAGATCGAACATTTCCTTCGCCCGCCACTGACGCTCCTCCACGTCCAGGAGGAAGTCGGAGAGCTTCGGACGGGTCACGGTCAAGGATCCGTGGGAGTTCAGCCGCTGCAGATCAAAGGGAGGTACCTGTCCCGACGCGCCACCGAAGAGCACCAGGGTGCCGCGGATGCGTAACGATGCCAGCGAACCCTCGAAGGTGTCCTTGCCGATCCCGTCGTAGACCACGTCGACGCCGCGACCGTCGGTCAGTTTGCGGACCCGATCGGGGACGTCCTCGTAGGCCAGGACGTGGTCGGCACCTGCGGCCCGGGCCAGTTCCGCCTTTTCGGCGGTCGACGTGGTGGTGATGACCGTCGCCCCGCGCAGCTTCAGCAGCTGGATCAGCAGTTGGCCGACACCGCCGGCGCCGGCGTAGGTCAGCACGGTGTCTCCCGGGCGGACCTGGTAGCTGTTATTGATCAGGTAGTGGGCGGTGAAACCCTGCAGCGGCAACGCGCCGGCGACCTCGTCGGACACGCCCTCGGGCACCGGGAACGCCTTGTCGGCGTCCAGGAGCATGTACTCGGCATAACTTCCCGTCCCCTCCGAGGTGGCAACCCGGTCGCCAATGGCGTAGTCGGTGACGCCTTCGCCGATCGCCTCCACACTGCCGGAACCCTCGGTGCCGGGAACGAACGGGTACTGGACCGGGTACACCCCCGAACGCTGGTAGGTTTCAATGAAGTTCACTCCCACGGCGGCCAGACGAACCACGAGTTGCCCGGGCCCGGGGGAGGGGCGTTCGACATCCACCCATTCGAAGACCTCGGGGCCGCCTGCCTGGGGGATCCGTAGTGCGTGGGGCATGGAAAACTCCTTCGTTGGGGGTGGTCTTCCCAGCCTAGGCTCTTCGAGCAGCGGGTGCTCTGTAGTGGTCGAACATGACCCACCACGATGAATAATTATTAGCCATCGTGCATAAGAGCGTTGTAGGCTGAACTCATGAGTATTTCGGTAGCTGTTTCCGGGGCCAGTGGATATGCCGGCGGGGAGGTGTTGCGCCTGCTGGCGCACCACCCCGACGTCACGATCGGGGCCATCACCGCCCACAGTAATGCCGGCCAGCGACTGGGTAGCCTGCAACCGCATCTGCACGCGCTCGCCGACCGCATCCTGGTGGACACGACCGCGGAGAATCTTGCCGGCCATGACGTTGTTTTCCTGGCCTTGCCCCATGGTGCCAGTGCCGCCATCGCCGCAGAACTCTCCGACGACACCGTGGTCATCGATGCCGGGGCCGATCACCGGCTCGAATCCCCCGAGGCCTGGGAGAAGTTCTACGGCGGAGAGCACGCAGGGCATTGGCCCTATGGGCTGCCCGAAATGCCCGGGCACCGCGAGAAGCTGCGCGGGGCCACCCGCATCGCCGTCCCCGGGTGTTACCCGACCTCGGCCCAACTGGCCCTGGTGCCCGGTTTCACCGCGGGCCTCCTGGAGGCACGGGACGTCGTCATCGTCTCGGCTTCGGGAACCTCGGGTGCGGGGAAGTCCATGAAACCGCATCTGCTGGGCTCCGAAGTGATCGGGGGGATGAGCCCCTACGGAGTAGGTGGCCTGCACCGGCATACCCCGGAGATGGAACAGGGTTTCAGTGCCGCCGCGGGTGAACCAGTCAACGTTTCCTTCACCCCGACCCTGGCACCCATGGCCCGCGGCATCCTGGCCACGGCCACCGCACGGGTCAAACCCGGGGTCGACGCCGCAGCCCTGCGTGAGGCCTGGGCCCAGGCCTACGCGGACGAACCCTTTGTCCATCTGCTCCCCGAAGGCCAGTGGCCCACAACCAAGGCAGTGCAAGGCTCCAACCATGCGCAGCTGCAACTGGCCTTCGACGAGCACGCGGGCCGCGTCATCGTCGTCTGCGCCATCGACAACCTCACCAAGGGAACCGCCGGTGGGGCCGTGCAATCGATGAACCTGTCCCTGGGGCTGCCCGAAACCCGCGGACTCGACCTGGAAGGGATCGCCCCGTGAACCACCCCCACGAGAACCACACCCCGCAGGGGGTCACCGCTGCCGCGGGATTCCGCGCCACCGGCATCACCGCCGGGCTGAAGGCCTCCGGTACTCCCGACCTGGCCTTGGTGGTCAATGACGGGCCGTTGAAGAACGCCGCAGCGGTCTTCACCACCAACCGGGTGGCAGCTGCCCCCATCCACTGGTCGCGGAAGGTGATCGCCGACGGGCGTGCCGAAGCGGTGATCCTGAACTCCGGCGGAGCCAACGCCTGCACCGGCGTCGAAGGCTACGCCAACACCCAGGCAACCGCCGAGGCCACCGCCGGCGCGCTCGGCGTCGATGCCGCTGACCTGCTGGTCTGCTCCACCGGACTCATCGGCGAACAACTGCCGATGGATAAGATCCAGGCGGGCATCACCGCTGCCTGTGCGGCACTGCAGGCAGGGGCAGGGCACGACGGCGGTGCTGATGCCGCCACCGCGATCATGACCACCGACTCGGTCTCCAAGCAGGCCGGCTTCGCTGCTACCGGCTACCTCATCGGCGGGATGGCCAAGGGTGCCGGCATGCTGGCCCCGGGGCTGGCCACGATGCTCGTGGTCATCACCACCGATGCCGAACTCGAAGCCGCCGAACTCGACGCCGCCCTGCGCGCCGCCACCCGGGTGAGTTTCGACCGGGCGGACTCGGACGGCTGCATGTCCACCAACGACACGGTCATCCTGATGGCCTCCGGCGCCTCGGGCGTCCGCCCCGACGTCACCGAATTCACCGAGGGGCTCACCGGGTTGTGTACCGATCTGGCCCGCCAGCTCATTGCCGATGCCGAAGGCGCAGCCCACGACATCAGCATCCGGGCGTTCAACGCAGCTAGCGAGGACGACGCCGAGGAAGTTTCCCGCGCCGTGGCACGTTCGAACCTGTTCAAGGCGGCGATCTTCGGCCAAGACCCGAACTGGGGTCGGGTGCTCTCCGCCGTGGGAACCACCACTGCGGCTTTCGACCCCGATGAACTTGACGTCGCCATCAACGGGATCCAGGTGTGCCGTTCCGGGTGCATCGGTGATGACCGCTCGCTCGTGGACCTGAGCGGGCGCGACGTCTTGGTGGAGATCAATCTGCACGCCGGTGACGCCGAGGCGACGATCTGGACCAACGACCTCACCCACGACTACGTCCACGAAAACTCCGCCTACTCCAGCTAGGACCGCCGAGCATGAACACCGACACCCCGACCGGCCCCGAGGGAGCGCTCTCCGGCGACGCCTGGGATACCGCCCACCGCAAGGCCGAGGCGCTGATCGAAGCACTGCCCTGGATCCAACATTTCGCCGGCAGCACGATGGTCATCAAATATGGCGGAAACGCCATGGTCAACGACGAGCTGCGTCGGGCCTTCGCCGAGGACATCGTCTTTTTGCATCATGCAGGCATCCATCCCGTCGTCGTCCACGGGGGTGGGCCGCAGATCAGCTCCATGCTCGAACGCCTCGGCATCGAGTCGGAATTCCGTGGCGGACTCAGGGTCACCACCCCCGAGGCCATGGACGTCGTGCGTATGGTGCTCACCGGACAGGTCGGCCGTGAGCTCGTCGGCCTGATCAACTCCCACGGCCCCTACGCCGTCGGTCTCTCGGGGGAGGACGGCGGCCTGTTGCAAGCCGTGCGCACCGGAACAGTCATCGACGGTGAGTCAGTGGACCTCGGCCTGGTCGGGGAGGTGACCGGCGTTGAACCACGGGCCTTGGTCGACCTGCTCGGTGCCGGACGCATCCCGGTGATCTCCACCATTGCTCCCGAGGTCGACGACGACGGTGAACCCACGGGCCAGGTCCTCAACGTCAATGCCGATACCGCCGCCGCTGCAGTGGCCTCGGCCCTGGGAGCCTCCAAGATGGTCATCCTGACCGACGTCGAGGGGCTCTATTCGGATTGGCCCGATCGATCCTCCCTGGTCTCCTCCTTGACCGTGGCCGAACTACGCCGCATGATGCCGCGACTGGAATCGGGCATGATCCCCAAAATGGAGGCCTGCCTGAAGGCCGTCGATGACGGCGTCGAACGCGCCCACATCGTTGACGGACGCCAACCCCATTCCATGCTGCTGGAGGTCTTCACCTCGGCAGGCGTCGGCACCCAAGTCGTCCCCGAGGAGGAATCATGAGCCAGCCATCCGAACAATCCGGAGGCCAGCGGAGCTCCGCCAGCCACCCGGGGTCCCCGTTGGGGGAGACCGGCGAATTGGAGGCCCTGCAAGGCCTGGCCTCCACCGAGCTGACCGAACGCTACAACGCCTCGCTCATGGGGGTCTTCGGCACCCCGCAGCGCGTTCTGGTGCGCGGCTCCGGATGTGTGGTCTGGGATGCCGACGGCCGTGAATACCTCGATCTGCTCGGCGGTATCGCCGTCAACGCCCTGGGACATGCGCACCCGTTCCTCACCTCGGTCGTCTCCAGCCAGCTGGCCACGCTGGGACATATTTCGAACTTCTTCACCAGTCCCACCCAGATCGCGCTGGCAGAAAAACTGCTCGTTCTTGCCCAAGCCCCCAGCGGTTCGAAGGTCTTCTTCGCCAACTCGGGGACCGAGGCCAACGAGGCGGCCTTCAAACTGGCCCGTCGCAACGATGGCGCGGGGGCCGGAACCGCGCGAACGCGGATCATCGCCCTGGAAAATGCGTTCCATGGCCGCACCATGGGCGCCCTGGCCCTGACCTGGAAGCAGGCCTACCGCGAACCCTTCGAACCATTACCCGGCGGTGTCGAATGGGTGCCGGCAGGCGACGCCGACGCGTTGCGTGCCGCCGTGGATGAATCCGTGGCAGCCGTCTTCATCGAACCCATCCAAGGCGAGGCCGGGGTCCGCGGCTACCCGGAGGGATACCTGCAAGCAGCACGACAGATCACCGAGGAGGCCGGGGCCCTGCTCATCATCGATGAGGTCCAGACCGGCATCGGACGGACCGGGGCGTGGTTCGCCTCCGAAGGGATCATCCCCGACGCGATCACCTTGGCCAAGGGACTCGGCGGCGGTTTCCCCATCGGGGCGCTGATCACCTTCGGTGAGCACGTGTCCTCGCTCTTGAGCCCGGGCCAACACGGCACGACCTTCGGCGGCAACCCGGCGGCCACCGCTTCGGCGCTGGCCACCCTCCACGTCCTCGAAAGCCAGGGTGTCCTGGCCCAGGTCCGTGACACCTCAGCTGCCCTGGCGGCGGCACTGCAGGAACTGGACTGCGTGACCGAGGTGCGCGCCCATGGCCTGCTGGTGGGCTTCGACCTGGCCACCGAGGTGGCTCCCGCCGTCGCACGGGCGGGGCTCGAGGCAGGGTTCATCATCAATTCGACGGGTCCGGCCACCGTGCGCCTGGCCCCACCGTTGATCATCACCATGGAACAACTGAGGGGCTTTGTTGACGCCCTACCGGAGCTCTATGCCACAGCCATTGCACAGGAGAACTAAGTGAGCACCCCAACCGTCCGTCATTTCCTGGTTGATACAGACCTCAGCCAGGCCGAACAGACCGAGGTCCTGGACCTGGCGGCGGCCATGAAGAGCGACAGGTACGGGTACCGCCCGTATGCCGGACCGCAAACCGTCGCCGTCTTTTTCGATAAGACCTCCACCCGCACCCGGGTCTCCTTTGCCGCCGGCATCGCCGAACTGGGCGGCCAGCCATTGATCATCAACCCCGGTGAGTCCCAGTTGGGGCATAAGGAGTCGATTGCCGACTCGGCCCGGGTGCTCGAGCGGATGGTTTCCACGATCGTCTGGCGCACCTACGCCCAGTCGGGATTGGAGGAGATGGCCGCCAACAGTGGGGTGCCGGTGATCAACTCGCTCTCCGATGACTACCACCCCTGCCAACTGCTCGCCGATCTGCTGACCGTGCGCGAACATAAGGGCCGGCTCGCCGGACTGTCCATGGCCTACCTCGGTGATGCGGCGAATAACATGGCCAACTCCTACCTGTTGGCCGGAGTGACCGCCGGAATGCAGGTGCGCATCGCCGGGCCTGCCGGCCATCTACCCGATGAATCCGTCGTTGCCGCGGCCAGGGGCCGTGCCGCAGAAACCGGTGGGTCGGTCATGATCACCACCGACCCTTCGGAGGCCCTCAAAAATGTCGACGTCGTGGCCACCGACACCTGGGTCTCCATGGGGCAGGAAGACGAAAAGGCAGAACGAGTTGAACTGTTCGGGGACTATCGGGTCGATGAGGCGGCGATGGCCCTGGCGGCCCCGGACGCGATCGTCTTGCACTGCCTCCCGGCCTACCGTGAATATGAGATCGCTGCAGGGGTCATCGACGGCGGGCAATCGGTGGTGTGGGACGAAGCAGAAAACAGGCTGCACGCCCAGAAGGCCCTGATGGCCTGGCTGATGGCCTCTTCGGGGCTGGCAGAAGTCTCGGGTGTTGAAGCGGGGGACCGACGATGAGCCTGCAGCCCGGTGGCCAGCCCACCACAAAAATTGCCCGTCAAGCACGGATCAAAGCCATTCTCGGGGCCGGATCGGTGCGTTCCCAGGCCGAACTCGCAGGCCTGCTGGCGGCCGACGGCGTCCAAGTCACCCAGGCCACACTGTCCCGGGACTTGGTGGAACTGGGAGCCATCAGGGTCCGGGGTGTGGAAGGGGGCCTGGTCTACGCGTTGCGCTCCGAAGGCGGGGACCGGTCGCCGCAGACCGGCGTCACCCAGGAAGTGCTCGACGCGCGGCTGGCTAAGCTCTCGGCCGAGTTGATCGTCACCGCGGAAGCCTCGGCGAATATCGTCATCCTGCGCACCCCTCCGGGGGCGGCGAACTTCTTGGCCTTATCGATCGACCATTCGATCATGCCCGATGTCCTGGGCACGATCGCCGGCGATGACACGGTCATGCTGATCACCCGTGACCCCCAGGGTGGCGAGGAGATTGCCGCGCGTTTCCTGGAACTGGCCAACACGCAGTAGCCGCCGGCCCCGGTCAGGCGCCGTTCGTCGGGAAATACTCTTCGATCAGTGCGCGCATGGCGGGGAGATCGAACATGTCGGTCACCGCCCAGGCGTTCTGGGGGCCCAGCTTCGGGTCCGCCCCGGCCTCCAGGAGGAAGCGGCTGAGCTCGGCATTCTGCCGGAAGACGGTGCAGGTCAGTGCCGATTGGCCCTGGTCGTTGAGTCGGTCCACGGTCGCCCCGCGTTCGACGAGGCCGCGTGCCAGGTCGTTATGTCCGCTATAGGAAGCCAGAATCAGCAGCGAGTCGCCCTTATGGTCGGTCAGGTCAACGGGCAGGCCCTCACCGATGAGGGCCAGCAGCTTCTCGGTTTCCCCTTGACGGGCAAGGTCGAAAGTGGAATGAAGGAAGGCAAGCTCTTCATCGCTGAGTTCGGGCACGGGCTGGTTGGCGGGCTCTGTCATGCCGACCAGCCTACAGCCAGTGAGAAGGGGCCACATTGCATCGTGTGCATAATTATGTAGACTTATGAATAAGAACAGATCTTGATCGGCGCGGCCCATGCGTCGAACCCCATTCCCAGAGGAGAAACCCCGTGAAGGAACGCATTGTCCTGGCCTACTCCGGCGGCCTGGATACGTCCGTGGCCATCGGCTGGATCGGCGAAGCCACCGGCGCTGAAGTCATTGCCGTCGCGGTCGACGTCGGGCAGGGCGGCGAATCCCTGGAAACGGTGCGCGATCGCGCGCTGGGCTGCGGTGCCGTCGAAGCCTATGTTGCCGACGCCCGCGACGAGTTCGCCAACGAGTACTGCATGCCGACGCTGCAGACCGGTGCGCTCTACCAAAACCACTACCCGTTGATTTCTGCGATCTCCCGCCCGGTGATCGTCAAGCATTTGGTGACCGCGGCCAAACAGTTCGGGGCCACCACCGTCGCCCACGGGTGCACGGGCAAGGGCAATGACCAGGTCCGCTTTGAAGTCGGCATCCAGACCATCGGTCCGGAGCTGAAATGCATCGCCCCGGTTCGTGACCTGGCGCTGACCCGCGATAAGGCGATCGAATATGCGGAAAAGAACGATCTGCCGATCGAAACGACCAAGAACAACCCGTTCTCGATCGACCAGAACGTCTGGGGCCGCGCCGTGGAGACCGGCTACCTCGAGGACATCTGGAACGCCCCGACCAAGGATGTCTACAGCTACACCGATTCCCCCGAGTTCCCCCCGGCCCCCGACGAGGTGACCATCTCCTTCCGCCAGGGCATCCCGGTGGCCATCGACGGTGTGGCCGTCACCCCGCTGGAGGCCATCGAACAGATGAATCGCCGCGCCGGCGCCCAGGGCATCGGCCGCATCGACATCGTCGAGGACCGACTGGTGGGCATCAAATCCCGCGAGATCTACGAGGCCCCGGGGCCGATGGCCCTGATGGAGGCGCATAAGCACCTGGAAAACATCACGCTCGAGCGTGAACAGGCCCGCTTCAAGGCCACGGTGTCCCAGCGTTGGAGCGAGCTGGTCTACGACGGCCAGTGGTTCTCCCCGCTGAAGCGCTCGCTGGACACTTTCGTGGCGGACACCCAACGCCACGTCAACGGTGATATCCGCATGGTCATGCACGGTGGCCGCGCCGTCGTGGAAGGACGCCGTTCGGAAACTGGTCTCTACCGCTTCGACCTGGCTACCTACGACACCGGCGACACCTTCGACCAGTCAAGTGCCCGCGGATTCATCGATATCTTCGGTCTCTCGGCGAAGGTGGCCACGGAGCGCGACGAGCGCGTGGCCGAGGGCAAGTAGGCATGCCCGAGGCCCACGGCACCAACGAAGGAGCCCTGTGGGGCGGCCGGTTCTCCGGCGGCCCCGCAGACGCCCTGGCAGCGCTGAGCAAATCGACGGATTTCGACTGGCGACTAGCCCGCTACGATATCGCCGGCTCCCGAGCCCACGCCCGGGTCCTGCACACCGCGGGACTGCTGGACGACGCCGAACTCCAGGGCATGATCGGTGCCCTGGACCAGCTGGAATCCGATGTCACCGACGGCACGTACGTCGCCGCGGAATCGGATGAGGATGTCCATGGTTCACTCGAACGCGGATTGATCGAACGGGCCGGACCGGCGCTCGGTGGGAAGCTACGTGCCGGACGCTCACGTAACGACCAGATCGCCACCCTGGGACGGATGTTCCTGCGTGACCACGCCCGGGTCATCGCCCGCGGCGTGCTGGCGACCATCGACGCGCTCATCGCCCAGGCCGAGGCCCACCCGCAGGCTGCCATGCCCGGCCGTACGCATCTGCAACACGCCCAACCGGTGCTGCTGGCCCACCACCTGCTGGCCCACGGCTGGGCACTGCTGCGCGATGTGCAGCGCCTGGCTGACTGGGACCGCCGGGCAGCGGTTTCCCCCTACGGTTCCGGGGCACTGGCAGGATCTTCGCTCGGACTCGATCCCCACGCCGTAGCCGCCGACCTCGGCTTCGACTCGGCCACCTGGAACTCCATCGACGGAACAGCAAGCCGGGACGTCTTCGCGGAGTATTCCTGGGTCGCCGCGATGATCGGGGTGGACTTGTCCCGGATCTCCGAGGAGGTCATCCTGTGGGCGACCAAGGAATTCTCCTTCGTCACCTTGCATGACTCGTATTCCACGGGGTCCTCGATCATGCCGCAGAAGAAGAATCCCGATGTCGCCGAACTGGCCCGCGGCAAGGCTGGACGACTGATCGGGGACCTGACCGGGTTGCTGGCCACCCTCAAGGGGCTGCCGTTGGCCTATAACCGGGACCTGCAGGAGGATAAGGAACCGGTGTTCGACGCCACCGACACCCTGGAACTGCTGCTTCCCGCCGTTTCGGGGATGGTCGCCACGCTCGATTTCAACACCGAACGAATGGCTGAGTTGGCCCCTCAGGGCTTCGCGCTGGCCACCGATATCGCCGAATGGCTGGTCCGTCAGGGAGTCCCGTTCCGAGACGCCCACGAGCTCTCCGGCTCGGCCGTCCGTGTGGCGGAATCACGGGGCGTGGAGTTATGGGATCTGACCGACGAAGAGTTCGCCGCGATTTCCCCCGAACTGACCCCGGCCGTCCGCGAGGTCCTGAGCACCGCAGGGTCGCTGGCCTCACGGTCCTCACAAGGAGGGACTGCCCCCGATGCCGTGGCCGCACAGCTCACGGCGCTGAAGGAGCAGCTGGAAGAGCTGCGCACCTTCGCTGCCTGAGCCGCAGCACCGGCAGAGCCTGCCGCCGTCGTCCACTGTGGACGACGGCGGTAGGCTGCTGCCATGACACAGCTTTCCACCGCATCACTGGCCGAGGCCGTCCAGGATGCCACCGCCCGTGCCCGTACCGCGATCGGCGCCCTGCCTGCCGAGGAATTCGCCGCGCCATCCACGTTGCCCGGGTGGAATAATGCCCAGCTACTGGCCCATCTGGATGGGGTCAGCCGTGCCCTGGCCCGGCAACTGGCCTATGCCGCCCGTGGCGAACGCATCGAGTTTTACGACGGCGGCCAGGAGGGCCGCGACGAGCGGATTGAACTCGGTGCCCTCCAACAGCCCTCCACCGTGGCGGCCCGCACGATTCAAGGACTGGACCTGTTGGACGAGTCGATCAAGGATCTTCCCGCCGGGGGATGGGAGAACGCCACGAGCTTCCGCGGAGAAGGCACCGTGACCGATTGTGTGAAGGCTGCTTGGCGTGAAGTCCTGATCCACGCCACCGATCTCGGGACCACCGTCTCGCTGGTTGACTGGCCCACGGAATTCTCGGCCCACCTTTTTGAGTTCCTGTCGCTGCGGGTGCCCGCCGAATACCGGCTGCTCTTGCAGCCCACCGGCAGCCAGCCGCTGACCCTCGGCGACGGTCCCACCGGGTACGTGGTCACCGGCATGGAATGTGATTTGGCCGGCTGGCTCGCAGGACGCGAACCCTCCGGCCCCGTCCGGGCGACCGCCGCAGCCGACGGGGCCGACCTCCCCGAATTGCTGCCCTGGCCCTCGGGGCTGGCCGCCTCGAAATGAGCGGAGCAGACCCTCAACTGACCCGGACCGCGATCGACGTCGCACCCTTGCTGCTGGGAAGCATCCTGACCGTTCAGCGGGAAGGGCACCGTGTGGGCGTGCGCATCACCGAGGTCGAAGCCTATGAAGGTTCGGCAGACCCGGGATCCCATGCCTACCGAGGGCGCACGGCACGCAACGACTCGTTGTTCGGGCCGCCGGGAACCCTGTATTGCTACTTCACCTACGGGATGCACCACTGCGCCAACATCGTGTGTGGGGCAGACGGCCGGGCCTCTGCGGTGTTGCTGCGCGCTGGAGAGATCATCACGGGTGCTGAGACCGCCAGGGCACGACGCCGGAACCCTCGCCGGGACCGGGACCTGGCCAATGGGCCCGCCAAACTCGCCCAGGCAGTGGGGCTGGACCTGCAATGCAACGGACTGGAATTGATCACCGGGGTCCAGGGAATGGGGCTCCGCGAGCTGGATGCTGTTCCGTCCCCGCTGGGAGCAACCCTGTCCTCATTACCCGAAACCGCACCGCAGGGAGTGCGCTGCGGACCCCGGGTTGGTGTGGCAGGCCCCGGTGGCAGCAATGACTACCCCTGGCGGTTTTGGCTCGACCACGAACCCACCGTTTCGGCCTATCGTGCCGCGAAGCCCCGAAACCGCCCGAAACCGGCAGGGAACCCTGGGCGCAAGGACTAGAGTGGATGCGTGCAATCCGTGACCGAAACTATGCCCGAACTCCTGGACCGCCTGTGTGCGATCGTCCCCGACTACCCACAGCCGGGCGTCTCCTTCAAGGATCTGACGCCCGCATTCGCCGACGCCCACGGATTGCATCGCATGATCGATGAGATCATTGCCCCCTTTGAGGGCACCTTCGATGTGGTCGCCGGAGTGGAGGCACGCGGCTTCGTCTTGGCAGCGGCTGCAGCCTACGCCAGCGGCACGGGGATGGTGACCATCCGCAAGAAGGGCAAATTACCCCGTCCGGTCCACGCCGAGCAATACACCCTCGAATACGGTACGGCCACGCTGGAATTGCACCGTGACGACATCAAACCCGGAACCCGGGTCCTGCTCCTCGACGACGTCCTGGCCACCGGAGGGACCATCAACTCGGCCGTCTCCCTGTTGACCCGTGCCCAGACCGAGATCGTCGGTATCGGCGTCGTCCTCGAGCTGGAGGAACTTCGTGGCCGGGCCCGACTGCAGGATTATCACGTGGAATCTCTTCAAACGGTGTGATGGACGTCGTGAGCCGGCCGACCACCCAACCGGTAGACTGATTCGTCCGCCATTTCGCACCAGGAGGAAAGTACATGCCGCAGTCACCCTCGCCCGCACCTGAACTGGAGCGCGAGCGGGCTTATGTCGAGCGGCTCTACCGCCGGCTCGATGCCCTACGTGAGGAGAAGACCGCGCAACTGGCCCGGGTTCGCCGTGACGGAGCGCTTGGTTCGCTACAGAACATCTCCGAACGCGACTCGTTCGCGAATTTATACGAGGACCGCCTGGCCCAATTGAACGCCGTCGAGGACCGCCTGGTTTTTGGTCGCCTCGACCTCGAAAGTGCCGAGGACAACGGTGATGCCACCAGTCACTACATCGGACGCATCGGCATGACCGACGAACACCAGACCCGTCTCATGGTCGACTGGCGTGCCCCGGAAGCGGGGGCCTTCTACCAGGCCACCGCCTTCGAACGCCATGGAGTACGCCGTCGGCGCCACCTGATTCTCAAGGGCCGCAACGTGGTAGCCCTCGAGGACGATGTGCTGGACCCTGAATTACTCAACGAGGGTGTCTCGCACCAGGGGGAGGGGGCGCTCCTTGCTGCCCTGACCAGCCGACGCACCGGACATATGGCGGACATCGTCAGCACCATCCAGGCAGAGCAGGACCGGATCATCCGGGCCCCGCTGGCCGGTGTCCTCGTGGTCCAGGGCGGTCCCGGAACCGGTAAGACTGCGGTGGCCCTCCACCGTGCGGCCTACCTCCTCTACGAACACCGTGAACGTTTGAAGACCGCCGGTGTTTTGCTGGTCGGGCCCTCGACGGCCTTCATGCGCTATATCGAACGTGTCTTGCCCTCCCTGGGCGAAACCGGCGTCGTCATGTCCTCCGTGGGACAGCTGCTGCCGGGGATCAACGCCATTCCCGAACCCGGACGCGAAGCCGCCCGGATCAAGGGGGGACTCGGCATGGCCCAGGTGGTTGCCCGGGCGGTCGAGAACCGCCAGCGGGTGCCCGCGGGGCCACGCCGGGTCCTGGTCGAAGGCACCCCGCTGACGATCACCCCACGGCAGGTCCGGCGGGCCGGCGATAAAGCACGGGCGACGGGCAGACCGTATAACGAGGCCCGCGCGACCTTCGTCAAGGTCATGCTGCGCGAGCTGGCCGATCAGCTCAAGGAGAAGCTCGAGGAATCCTCCGGTGCCGGCAATGCTGCCGACCGCTCCTACTTGATCGAAGACGTTCGGGCCTCACGGGATGTGCGCATCACCTTGAACCTATGTTGGATGCCGATGAGCCCCGAGCAGCTCATCACCGACCTGTACGCCAAGCCCGAGGTCCTCGAAGCGGTTGCCCCTGAGCTGAGCTATGCCGAACGCCGCTCATTACTGCGTGGTCGCGGGGAACCATGGACCGAAGCGGATGTCCCCTTGCTCGACGAGGCCGCGGAACTTCTGGGTGCCTTCGATGCGACGGTAGGGCGCGAACAAGCCGTGGCCGAGGCCAACCGAAAACGCGATATGGCCAATGCTGAACAGGCGTTGAAGAACGTCAGCGCATCACTGGAAGAAATCGGCATTGATGGATCGGTCAGTGCCGAACAACTTGCCGACTTGAACGAGGAGACCGGCCCCCGGCTGACCGCTGCAGAACGCGCCGCTACCGACCGCAACTGGGCCTACGGCCATGTCGTGGTTGATGAGGCCCAAGAGCTTTCGCCGATGCAGTGGCGCTTATTGGTGCGTCGTTGTCCCCTGAAGTCTTTCACCGTGGTCGGTGATATCGCCCAGGCTAGTTCGGCTGCGAGCGTGGGGAGTTGGGCTGCGGCGATGGAACCGTTCGTCGGCCGTCGTTTTGAACTGGAGGAACTGACGGTGAATTACCGTACTCCCGTTCAGATCGCCGAAGCAGCAGCCCGGATGGCCCAGGAAGCTGGTCTGCAAGTCTCGACGCCGAAGGCGGTGCGCGAAGGTGATTGGCCCCCGCTGATCAACCGGGTCTTGCCCGGTGACGTCCTGGCAGCGACGCTGAGGGCGCTGCCCGAAGAGATCAGAATCGCCGATGGGGGACTGGTTGCTGTCATTGCCCCCGCGCAGCGACTCGATCAGGTCCGGACGGCGGTCGCTGGCGAGTATGGACGACGTGTCGGTGGCGGGTCCGGCGCCCTGGACCAGGACATCGTTGTGACCACTGCCAAACTGGCCAAGGGCCTCGAATTCGATGTTGTGATGGTGTTGGAGCCACAGGAAATCGTCGAAGAGGCGGAAGGAACCGTGGGCGATTTATATGTCGCGATGACCCGCGCGACCCAACGCCTGCAGGTTATCGCCAGTGGCAATATTCCTGCGGGAATGGACCCGAACGCCTGATCACGAGAGCGTTGCTGCTAGATTTGATGGCGTGTCAGTGAGTGAATTGAATCCCGCCATTGCGGGACAGCAGAATGATCCGTCCTTCCCCAACGTCTGGCAGGAGCTGAAGTGGCGTGGCTTGGTCCACGTTTCCACTGAGGAATCCGGGCTGGAGCAAATGCTCGCAGGGGAGCCGATCACCTATTACTGCGGATTCGATCCCACGGCGCCGTCTTTGCACTTGGGGAACCTGGTCCAATTGCTGAACATGCGTCGTCTGCAGCTGGCGGGGCACCGCCCGCTGGGCCTCGTGGGTGGTTCCACCGGTTTGATCGGAGACCCGCGGCAGAGCGCCGAGCGGGTCCTGAATACCAAGGAGACCGTCAACGAGTGGGTGGGCCGCCTGCAGCGTCAGGTCAGCTGGTTCTTGTCGACCGAAGGCTCAAACGCGATGCAGATCGTGAATAACTTGGACTGGACGGGACCCCTCAGCGCGATCGACTTCCTCCGTGAGGTCGGCAAACACTTCCGTGTGGGGACGATGGTCAAGAAGGACACTGTTGCCTCACGCCTGAATAGCGACGAGGGCATCAGCTACACGGAGTTCAGCTACCAGATCCTGCAAGGCATGGACTACTTGGAGCTTTACCGGGACTACGGATGCCGGCTCCAGACCGGCGGTTCTGACCAGTGGGGCAACCTGACCAGTGGGACGGAATTGATTCGCAAGGTCGAGGGCGCCACGGTGCATGCCTACGGAACCCCGTTGATCACCAACACGGACGGCAGTAAGTTCGGCAAAAGCGAAGGCAACGCCATCTGGCTCGACGCCGAGATGTGTAGCCCGTACGCGTTCTACCAATTTTGGCTCAACACCGCCGATGTCGATGTGGTCGACCGCTTCAAGGTCTTCACTTTCCGTACACGCCAAGAGATCGAGGCCATCGAACAGGAAGTAGCGGAACGACCCTTCGCCCGCGCCGGTCAACGTCAGCTGGCCTACGACGTCACGTCGCTGGTCCACGGTATCGACGCTACCGAAAAGGTCATTGCAGCCTCTGCAGCAATGTTTGGCCAGGGGGTACTCGCCGATCTCGATGAAGATCTCCTGGTGGCAGCCACCGCAGAATTGCCGAGCGTGCAGGTGCCGTCGGATTCATTGGGGATCGTCGAGCTGCTGGTGGCCACCGGGCTCTCCGAGTCCAAGTCTGCAGCCCGGCGGACCGTGGGAGAGGGTGGCGCCTACGTCAACAACGTTAAATTCTCGGATGTCGATGCAGTCATTGATTCATCGGCGCTTTTGCACGGGCGCTATGTGTTGGTGCGGCGTGGGAAAAAGAGCCTGGCGATGGTCGAGGTCGCGCCCTAAAGCATGTTGTTCGGCGCTGGTGAATCCGCAGCCGATCCAGACAACCAAGAGGCCGGCCGGCCCCGAGACGTGAATCACGTTGGGGCCGGCCGGCCTTTTTGCTCCCCAGGTAACCCCCTGCAGAGGCAAAAAACCGCCTTGAAGCCCGGTATCCCGGGGAAAAAGCAACGATCCAGGTCGCATGAACCCGAGAGAACGGCCGATTTGCAGCCGCCGGTCACCACGTGTAATGTTTTCTCTTGTCGCCGACGCTCCTGCAGCGGACAAAGGAAGCGAAAGTTTCCCGGTCAGGCGAACAAACTCCTTTCAAACCTCCAAGCTTTCTGGACGTTATTTGCACGCCTTGAAGCAGGGAAAAATGGAAGCGAGGGGAGACCAATTGGTCGAAATCAAAGCGATAAAGTCGATTTGACAACGATCAAACGGACTAATAAATTAGATATGTAGCAACGAAAGAAAAGCAAAAAGAATACGAATTCTTTACTTCGTTATTTGCTCGGAATCGTTAGCGGTCTGTTGTTTGAGAACTCAATAGTGTGCCATGTTTGTTGACACCGATTTTTTTA
>NZ_FUHW01000016.1 GCF_900163545.1 Arthrobacter rhombi | reverse complement strand
TCAGAAACGCTACCAACTACGTGGACTCGCGCTACCGTCAAGCGCTACTCGCCAATAATGTGGGCCCGCATCGGTAGCTTCCACGCTGTTCTCGGCTGGAAGCTAATGGAAAGCCCGTTCAAACTGACAGGCGATTTGGGTGAGGTTTACGCATGTGCCGTCCAGTACGGCGGTAGTCGCCAAGGACATCGAGGTGGGTCCCCGGGTGAGGCCGGCACCGATGCCCCTCAGCCGCCCATACTCGGCGTAGGCGTCGTCAACGATAAATTGTGTGCGCGGAATCCCGTCCGCGACCAGAGCTGCCTTGAAGGCGGCGCAGCGGGATGGCAGCCTTGCTTGAGGAAGAGCTCGGCAACGTCCGCGGAAGCCACGGCCAAGTAATGGTGGTGCACCCTTGGGGTTTCGTGTTTCTTCAGGAACCCAAGACCTACATGTAGAACGTTTAGGCCGTGGCCCGATCATCGGCGCGCACGCTGATTGGCTGAATCCTCATGGTAGGCGCTGCTCATTTCTTGCTTGGCAGTTGTCAGGTCTTGTGGATATACAGGGTGAGCAACAACATGGGCGGGTAACTGGTTGCCGGCCCGATCCGTGTCTGGCGGTGTTTTGCCTTTTCAACATCCAACCTCGCTACCAGGAGTTCTCATGACCCCAAATCCTCGATTGACTGAGGCCGCCTATCAGGGCAAAGCCCTGGAAATTGACTGCGAGTTCTATAGGCGGATTGGCGAACAGATGGCACAACGCACCCTGATCCGCGAGCTGACGGTCCAGATCCGTTCGGGGGAGGCGTGGGAGGTACCGGCCGGACATGTATGCCGGATTACCTCCGTCGAGGGCCCGCAGGTTGGAGACCTGAACTTCTGGAACCGCCACGATCCCCGCGAGCGGTTCTGGGCGGCGCGCACCCGTCAACTTCAGGCCGCGCATCTGAGCACCTACGACCGCCTCTGGTCGACCCTGCCATTCTTGAGGCCCATGGCGACGATTGTGGGGGATACCTTAGCGGATTATGGCGCCGATGCCGATGGTGGACGGTTGCACGACACCCTGGGTACGCGGTGCGATCCCTATGTTTCGCAGATGCTCAACGACGTCGACTTCGATTTCCACTGCCATTCGAATCTGGTACGCGCCGTGCTCCCGTTCGGGCTGACCGAGTTCGACGTCCATGACGTCCTCAACGTCTTCCAATGCACCGGATTGAATGATCGAGACGAGTACTTCATGAAGACCTGCCCGGCCCGGCCGGGGACTATTTCGAATTCTTCGCCGAGCAGGATTTGTTGGCCGCACTGTCGGCGTGCCCCGGCGGGGGACTTGTCCCAGCCCATGTTCGGTGCCGGGACGGAAGACCCGGTAGAGAACTGCCATCCCCTACAGGTAACTGTCTACGCCCTCGATGAGGAACTGGCCCGTGGGTGGTCCGAGCCGGAGTCACCGCGCTATCGAGGCGCTCACGGTCTGCGCGCGCAGTCCTGGGGCTAGGCGCGCGTGCCTGCCAGCAAACGCTCGTCAGGAACCCGGTGTAGCGAGACCGGCTGATATGGCAGCCGCATCACCTCTATTTCGGGGCTAGCCAATAGGCATCTCGATGGCCTTGGGCGAGAGCGCGAACTCTGAGGCCAAGGCCACCGCGCCCAAAACGCCGGCGTGGGAGCCGGAGCTGGAGGTGATGATGCGCAGGTGCTTGGTGGCCAGGGGGAGCGAGCGCTGATAGACCACCTCTCGGATCCCTGCCAAGAGGTGCTCACCCACCTGGGCCAATGAGCCGCCGACGACGATGACCGAGGGGTTCAGCAGGCTGACGCAGGTGGCCAGGACACTGCCCAAATCCCGTCCTGCCTGACGCACCGCGGCAATGGCTGCGGCATCGCCGTCGCGCACTTGCTGGGCAACGAGCGAGGGGATGTTCTGTCCCGGTTTCGGGGTCAGGCCCAACTTCAAGGCGATGGCCGGACCGCTGGCAACAGCCTCCAGGCACCCGACATTCCCACAGGTACACAGCGTCTCTGGTCCGCCGGGGACGCGCACATGCCCGAGATCGCCCGCGGTTCCCTGGGCGCCGCGTTCGAGGTTTCCTCCGGCGATGATGCCGGCGCCGATGCCGGTGGCGACCTTGACGAAGAGGATGTCCTGATCGGTGGGGAGGTTCGCCTTGTGTTCGCCCAGCGCCATGATGTTCACGTCGTTATCCACGAGCACCGGGACGTCGTAGTCCTGATGCAGCCTCGCCGGCAGATCGTAACCGTCCCAGCCCGGCATGATCGGTGGACTGACCGGGCGGCCCGTCTGGAACTCCACCGGGCCGGGGAGGCCCACGCCGATGGCCGCAAGCTCGCTGGCCGTGCATCCCGCCTCGGCAAGTAGCCGCCCGATGGTCTGGGCCAGCCAACCTACGACGGCTTCGGGGCCGTCGGCGATGGGCAGCATCTCCCAGAATTCGGCCTTGACTTCCCCTGCGAGGTTGGCCAGTACGGCGCGGGCGTGGCTGGCTCCCAGGTCAGCGCCGATGACGACGCGGGCGTCGGGATTGAGCGCGAAGAGCGACGGTGGGCGACCGCCGGTCGAGGTGGAATCGCCGACCGGGGCGACGTAGCCGAGCTGCAGGAGGGTGTCCACGCGGGACGCCACCGTGGATCGAGCCATGCCGGTGACCTG
Source organism: Arthrobacter rhombi (assembly GCF_900163545.1). Lineage (GTDB taxonomy): Bacteria > Actinomycetota > Actinomycetes > Actinomycetales > Micrococcaceae > Arthrobacter_H > Arthrobacter_H rhombi_A. The sequence goes on along the minus strand of NZ_FUHW01000016.1, from coordinate 72,804 downwards.
CGCCAACTCGGCGCGAGTCCGGGGGCGTCCGTCGCGTAGCAACTGCAAGAATTCGCCGGCCTTGGCCAGGTCGGCCGTGCCGTTCTCCGCCGTGTCGATTGGCATGGTCCCTCTTCTCGTACGTCGTCGGTTGCTTGCAGCGATCATGCCAGTAGATTCGCCATTCCCCGTCTTGGGGACGAGGAGTGGCCGAGAATCACCTTATGAGTATATGTCTACATCTTTTGCTTGACGTTCGTCAAAAGTAATCGTACGCTCAATCCAACGTTGATGTGATCGCCATCACGGCAACGGTCGCATTAGCAGTAGCAGTAGTCCCGATAGTCCGCGCAACACCGAGGAGCCCTTTCATGACACCGTCCGTCCAGCTCTACACGGTTCGCGGCCATTTGGCCGAGGACCTTCCCGGAACGCTTGAAGCGATGGCCGGCATCGGCTTCACTCAGGTCGAGCCCTACGCGTTCGTCGAACGGGCCGCCGAATACGCCGAGCACCTGACCCGTCTCGGGCTCTCCGCTCCGACGGCACATGTGAAGCTCATCGACGCCGACCTGGACGCCGTCTTCGCCGCAGCGAAGCAACTGGGCATCTCCACCATCATTGACCCGCATATCGACGAGTCCCGCTGGACCAGCCGCGAATCCGTTGCCGGCATTGCCCGTGAGCTGAAGGGCATCGCTGCGAAGGCCGCCGACCACGGGCTGGCCATCGGCTACCACAACCACGCCTTCGAACTCGAGAACCGCATCGACGGAACCGCAGCCCTGGAGGTCTTCGCCGAGGAGGTGGGCGACGCCGTCGTCCTGGAGGTGGACACCTACTGGGCAGAAGTCGGCGGCGAAAGCGCCCCGGCGCTGCTGGGCCGCCTGGACGACCGGGTCAAAGCCCTCCATGTGAAGGACGGACCCAAGACCAAGAACGACAAGGAACAGGTAGCCGTCGGCGCCGGCTCCATGCCGATCGCCGAGATCCTCGCCGCCGCGCCCCAGGCACTCCGCGTCATTGAACTCGACGACTTCGACGGTGACGTCCTGCAAGCCGTCACCGATTCCTACAACTTCCTGGCAGGCACCAAATGAACACCAGCACCACAGGCGTCGGCATCGTCGGCGCAGGAACCATCAGCGACCAGTACCTGGAGAACCTAACCCGCTTCCCCGACCTGAAGGTCCTGTTCATCGCCGACCTCAATGAGGAACGCGCCGCCAGCCAGGCAGCCAAATGGGGTGTCCCGAACTCGGGCTCCTATCAGGCACTCTTGGAGAACGCCGACGTGGAGATCGTGGTCAACCTGACCATCCCGGCAGTACACGTGGAGGTCGCCCTCCAAGCGGTCCGTGCCGGCAAACACGTCTGGGGAGAGAAGCCCTACGCCCTGGACCGCGCATCAGGACGCGAACTCATGGACGCCGCCCACCAAGCCGGAGTCCGCGTCGCCGTCGCCCCGGACACGTTCCTCGGGGCCGGCCTGCAAACCGCACTGCGCGAGGTCCGCGCCGGGTCCATCGGCCAGCCGTTGACCGGGCTCACGCTCTTCCAGGTCCCCGGCCCCGAATCCTGGCACCCCAGCCCCGAATTCCTCTTCGCGCAGGGCGCCGGCCCCATGTTCGACGTCGGCCCCTACTACCTGACCACGCTGGTCCAGGTCTTCGGGCCGGTCCGCCGGGTCGCCGCCACCGCCTCCCAGGCTCGCCCCACCCGCACCATCGGATCGGGACCGAAGGCAGGCACCGAATTCCCCGTCGAGGTGCCCACCCATATCTCGGCATTGATCGAATTCGAATCCGGGGCGAGCGCACAATCGGTGTTCAGCTTCGACTCGAAACTCCCACGGGCCGGATTCGTCGAAATCGCCGGCACCGAGGGCACCGCAGTGTTGCCCGACCCCAATATGTTCGACGGCGCCACCACCCTCCACACCGGCGAGGACGATTCGCGGGTCATCGAGGCCGAAGGTTCGCTGTTCACCCGGGGGACCGGCGTCGCCGAAATGGCCCAGGCCCTGCGCGAAGGACGCCCAGAACGGGTTCCCGGCGCGCTGGCCTTCCACGTCCTGGACATCATGGTCTCCATTTCCGAAGCCGCCGGCACCGGCCAATTCGTCGATGTGACCAGCACGGTCGAGGCCTCCGAACCGCTGGATGCCGACTGGGACCCGTCGAAGGCCAGCAGCTCCGTCTGATCAAACACACCGGGCCAACCCCGGCGCATCCCTCCGTATCCACCCCAGCAACAGGCCACCTAGCCACTGCTTGCCCTGCACCTCACCGCACCCGGGCTCCGCCCGATGAGAAGAAAACGAGAAACCACCATGAAAACGACCAAGAAATGGGCAGCCGCCCTCTCCATTGGAACCCTTGTCCTGGGCCTCTCGGCCTGCGGCAACTCGGCTTCGAATGATGTCGGTGACGCCCAGGCTGGCGGAACCATCACCTACTGGGCCTCCAACCAGGGCACCTCGGTCACCGATGATGAACGCGTGCTCAAGGAGTCCATCGACCGCTACACCGAGGAGACCGGCACCAAGGTCGAGCTCGAGGTCATCCCGTGGAGCGACCTCTACAACCGCATCCTCACCGCCGTCTCCTCGGGCGATGGCCCCGACGTGCTGAACATCGGCAATACCTGGGCCGTTTCTCTGCAGGCCTCCGGCGCCTTCCTCCCCTGGGAGGGCGACGCACTGGAGAAGATCGGCGGGCAGGACCGCTTCGTCCAAACCAGCTGGGCCACCGGTGGTGCCGAGGGGGAAGCCCCGACCTCCGTTCCGCTCTACGGGCTGAGCTACTCGATGTACTACAACACCAAGATGTTCAAGGAAGCCGGCATCGAGAGCCCGCCGGCCACCTGGGATGACTTCGTCGCCGACGCCAAAAAGCTGACCAAGGACACCAACGACGACGGCAAAACCGATCAGTGGGGCGTTTCCCTGGCCGGTGCCTCGGTGACCAATAACGCCCACGCAGCGTTCATCCGCGGTCTACAGAACGGCGAGTCCCTGTACGACGCCGACGGAAAGCCGCAGTTCGCCGCCGACGGAGTGGTCAAGGGCGTGAACCAGTGGGTCCAGCTGATGGGCTCCGACGGTGTGGTCAACCCGTCCATGGCCGAGGCTCAGAACGGCTCCGACATGGTGGAGGACTTCGCGGCGGGAAAGTCGGCTATGTTCTTCGACCAGGCCCCCGGCAAGACCCTGAACGCCCGTGACATGAAGGACTATAAGGCAGCGCCGGTCCCGATGATGACCGCCGACGCCACAGGACTCGAAGGCACGCAGAGCCACGTGGCCGGGATCAACGTCTCGGTCTTCGACAACTCGGATAATAAGGCGGCAGCCGTCGATTTCGTGAAGCACCTGACCAGCGACGATGAGCAGAAGTACCTGAATAAGGAATTCACCGCGCTGCCCGTGGTCACCGCCGCCTACGACGATGAGGCCTTCCAATCAGACGAGATCACGCTGAAGAAGGACATCCTGGCCAACCATGCCCAGCCGATGCCGCTGTATCCCTCCGAAAGCCAGATGGAGACCCTGGTCGGCACCGCGGTGAAGAACCTCTTCGCCAAGATCGCCCAGGGCCAGAAGGTCAGTGAAGCGGACGTGAAGAAGGCGCTGGACAACGCGAATTCGCAGATGTAACCGTCTCCGCCCACCCCTCGTCGAATCCGCTGAAAGGACTGACCATGGGCCCCACCCTCGAAGCCGGCAAACGCCGTCGGGCCGCATCGGATCCGGGCACCCCCACCGCGGGGCGCCCGGCCCCGGCCGCAACGCCCCGCAAACGCAAGAAGGACCTGTTCCCGTATCTGCTCGTCGCCCCGGCGAGCATCATGGAACTGCTGATCCACATCATCCCCATGGCCCTCGGGGTCTGGATTGCGTTCATCGCGCTGACCCAGTTGAGCATCGCGAACTGGGTGCAGGCGAAGTTCATCGGATTCCAGAACTTCGTCGACGGGCTCAACCCCGCCGGTCCGATCGGCAGCCAGTTCTACGACGCCCTCGGCCGCACGGTGCTGTTCACCGTCATCGTGGTGGGCCTGGCCTGGAGCATCGGGATGTTCGCCGCGGTCCTGCTCTCCTCGAGCTTCCGGGGCCGCGGCTTCCTGCGGACCCTGTTCCTGGTCCCATACGCGTTGCCCAGCTATGTGGGCACCATCGCCTGGGCGTTCATGTTCAACCAGCGCGACGGCGTCATCAACCGTTTGCTGGTCGATGACCTGGGGATCCTGGACCACCGGCCGTTTTGGCTACTGGGTTCCAACGCCTTCTGGGTCATGGTGATCGTGACGGTCTGGCAGTTCTGGCCCTTCGCGTTCCTGATGCTGCTCGCCGCCCTGCAGAACATCCCCGGCGACGTTTATGAGGCCGCAGCGCTGGACGGGGCGAGCCTGTGGAAGCAGTTCACCAACATCACCCTGCCGATGATCCGGCACGCGAACACGGTGTTGCTGCTGATCCTCTCGCTGTGGATCTTCAACCAGTTCAACGTCCCCTACGTGCTGTTCGGGCCGGCCTCCCCACCGGAGGCAACACTGATCTCCCCGATGATTTACCAGCAGTCCTTCAGCAACTGGAACTTCGGCGTCGGTGGGGCCATGAGCGTCCTGCTGCTCATCGTGCTGCTGATCGCCTCCGCCTTCTACATCCGACTAGTCATGCCGAAGGGAAAGAGCACCGATGCTTGAAACCCGTGGATTCCGGATCCTGCGCACCTTCGGGCTGCTCGGACTCTCCGCGATCGTGATCCTGCCGCTGTATGTCGTGCTGATCACCAGCGTGAAACGGCTCGAGGATGTGCGCGGGCTCTTCACCTGGTGGCCCAGCACCATCACCCTCCAGCCCTATCTGGACATCTGGACGACCGTCCCGCTGGCCGACTACTTCGTCAACAGCCTCATCGTCACCGTCAGCGCCACCTTCTTCTCGGTCGTGCTGGCCATCATGGCCGCCTATGCCATCTCCCGTTTCGAATTCAAGGGGGCCCGCACGTTTTCCCTGGTGGTCCTGTCCACCCAGATGTTCCCGGGCATCCTGTTCCTGCTGCCGCTGTTTCTGATCTTCACCCAGATCGAACGGACGGTGGGGCTGCAGCTTTCGGGCAGCTACCTGGGCCTGATCCTGACCTACCTGACGTTCTCGCTGCCCTTCGCCATCTGGATGCTCACCGGCTTCTTCGCCTCCATCCCGCGGGCACTGGAGGAGGCGGCGATGATCGACGGCACCGGACGGCTCGGCGCGCTGATTCGGGTGGTCCTGCCGGTCGCGAGGCCCGGCATCGTCGCGGTATCGGTGTACTGCTTCATCACCGCCTGGGGCGAGGTGCTCTTCGCCTCGGTCCTGACGAACTCCTCCACCCGCACCCTGGCGATCGGGTTGCGCTCCTACGCCTCGCAGAACGACGTGTACTGGAATCAGCTGATGGCCGCCTCGGTGGTCGTCTCGCTGCCGGTCCTCATCGGCTTCATGCTCGTCCAGCGCCACCTCATCGCCGGGCTGTCCTCCGGCTCCGTTAAGTAACCCCCACCCGTCCATCTGCGCAGGAGACACCCGTGAGCAACACATCCACAGCACCGCTGAAAGTCGGGATCGTCGGCGGCGGCTTCATGGCCAGCACCCATGCCCGCGCCGCGCGGGCCGCCGGCGCCGAGATCGTCACCCTGATGTCCTCGGACCCCGACCGCTCCTCGGAAGCGGCCGCCAAACTGGGAATCCCACACGCATCGTCCTCCATCGAGGAGCTCCTGGACCGGGTCGACGTCGTCCATGTCTGCTCCCCGAATGCCGTGCATGCGGCCCAGGCACGTGCGGCCCTGGAAGCAGGCAAACACGTGGTCTGCGAAAAACCGCTGGCCACCGGCCGGGAGGAAGCCGGGGAGTTGGCCGAGCTCGCGGCCCGCACCGGGCTGACCGCCACGGTCCCCTTCGTCTACCGCTTCCACCCCATGGCCCGGCAAGCCAGGCACCAGGCAGCCGATGGCGGGATCGGGCGTCTGCTCACCGTGCGGGGAAACTACCTGCAAGATTGGATGCTCTGCGACCAGGAAACCAACTGGCGGGTGGACCCCGTTTTCGGGGGACCCTCCAGGGCCTTCGGCGATATCGGCTCCCATCTGGTGGACCTGCTCGAATTCGTCTCGGGCGAACGCATTGCCCGGGTCAACGCCCGGCTGGGGATCGCCCACCCCACCCGTGGGGGAGAGGTGGTGGAAACAGAGGACTCGGCCGTGTGCATCGTGGAGATGGCCGGCGGCGCCATCGGCAGCCTCATGGTCTCCCAGGTCGACGCCGGCCGGAAAAATGCCCTGATGCTCGAAATTGCCGGAACCCGGGGATCCGTGGTCTTCGACCAGGAGCACCCCGACGAACTCTGGCTCGGCGGCCGGGCCGGTTCCACCCTCTTGGCCCGCGACACCCCGCAACTGGTCCCCGATGCCCAGCGACTCTCCACCGTTCCCGCAGGGCATCCCATGGGCTACCGTGATGCCTTCGCGGCCTTTGTCGCCGATACCTACGATCACATCGCCGGCGGATCGCCTGCCGGGTTGCCGACCTTCGCCGATGGGTTGCGGGCCAGCGTGATCACCGACGCGGTACTGGCCTCCGCAGCCACCGGCCGATGGGTGGACGTCTCAGCGGCCACCGACCACCGTGCCGTGCAGCTGAGCCAATGACCCCGATCCCTGATTTTCGACCCATTGTCCCCGCCCCCACAGGAGAATCCGATGACCGTGACACCGCAGCCCACCAGACAGCAACCCGTCACCTTGTTCACCGGCCAATGGGCCGATATGCCCTTCGAGGAGCTGGCAGGACGGGCCGCGGACTGGGGGTACGACGGCCTGGAGATCGCCGCCTCCGGCGATCACCTGGATCTGCAGCGTGCCGATGAGGACGACGCCTATCTGGCCTCGCGGCTAGAGATTCTCGACCGTCACGGTCTCAAGGTCTGGGCCATCTCCAACCACCTGGGTGGGCAGGCCGTCTGCGATGACCCGATCGACTTCCGCCACCAGGGGATCCTACGCCCCTATATCTGGGGCGATGGCGAGGCCGAAGGCGTGCGCCAACGCGCCGCCGAGGATATGAAGCGCTCGGCCCGGGTGGCCCGCAAACTCGGCGCCGATACCGTCGTGGGCTTCACCGGATCGAAGATCTGGCAATACGTCGCCATGTTCCCTCCCGTCCCCGGCGAGGTGATCGACGCCGGCTACCAGGACTTCGCCGACCGTTGGAACCCCATCATGGACGTGTTCGACGACGAAGGGGTCAAGTTCGCGTTGGAGGTCCACCCTTCCGAAATCGCCTACGACTACTGGACCACCGTGCGCACCCTGGAGGCCATCGGACACCGCGAATCCTTCGGGCTGAACTGGGACCCCAGCCACATGTTCTGGCAGGGCATCGACACGGTCGGGTTCATCAGCGACTTCGCCGACCGGATCTACCACGTGGACTGCAAGGACACCCGCCTGCGCCCGCCGATGGGCCGCAACGGGATCCTGGGCTCCCATCTGCCCTGGGGCGATCCCCGCAGGCGCTGGGACTTCGTCTCCACCGGCCACGGTGACATCCCCTGGGAGGACGCCTTCCGAGCACTGGCCCATATCGGCTACGACGGCCCGATCTCGGTGGAATGGGAGGACGCGGGGATGGACCGCCTGCACGGTGCCGCCGAAGCAGTCGGCAAAATTCGCGAACTGCTGTGGAAGCGGCCGGAGGCGTCCTTCGACGCTGCGTTCTCGAACCAGTAGGGGAGTGGGAGACGGCTTCGGCTACATGACGTCATGCGTCGGGAAGAAGACCTTATATGACGAAACCTGCTGCTGCGGCGTGTCATCTGAGGTCTAGACCAGAGGCAATTGCGCCCTGCAGTGGTCATCGAAGGTCATGGAGGGACCTGCTGGTTCATGACGGTGGGGAGCGGAGTAGTCCGGACCTAGCGTGAGGGGAAATTCATCCCACACCGAAAGTAGGCACCATGTCCGCGCAAGACACCCTCCCCGACAGCCAGCGCGGTGTCGCACCAGACGCCGAGAACAGCCACGTTGGAACAGCGACAGGCTCCCGGCTGCGCGGAAACCTCGGCACCGCCTCGGTCGTCTTCATCGTCGTTGCCGCAGCTTCGCCGCTGGGCGTCATCGGCGGGCCGGTCCCGCTCGGCATCGCACTGGGCAACGGAACCGGATTTCCGTTCTCCTACGTCGTGGCCACCGTGGTGCTGCTGCTGTTCTCCATCGGTTTCACCCAAATGACCCGTTTCGTGCCCACTGCCGGGGCGTTCTACTCCTACGTCGGCAAGGGGCTGGGTCGCGGAGCCGGTCTCGGGGCGGCCTGTGCTGCGTTGCTGTCCTACCTCGCGCTTGAAGCTGGGGTCTTCGGCCTCTTCGGCCCGGCACTGGCGGAATTGGTCTCCTCCTACGGCGGACCGACGCTTCCGTGGTGGGTGTGGGCCGCGGCCGGATTCGCCGTCGTCGCCCTCCTGGGACACCGCAATATCCAACTATCAGGAAAACTGCTGGCCATCTTGCTGCTGGCCGAAGTGGCCATCGTGCTGGTGCTCGACGCCGTCGTTGTCTTCTCCGGCGGAGGGCCCGAAGGCTTCGCCACCGGTATCGTCAGCCCCTCCGAGATCCTCTCGGGCGCCCCGGGAACGGGCATCCTCTTTGCGATCCTTAGCTTCGTTGGATTCGAAGCAACGGCGGTGTTCCGGGATGAGGTGCGTGATCCGGACCGGACCATTCCGCGGGCGACCTACCTTTCCCTAGTGGCCATTGGGGTCTTCTACACCGTTTCCAGCTGGCTGCTGATCAGCGCCAACGGGGAAAGTCGCGCCGTTGCCGAAGCCACGCAGAACCCGGGCACCATCCTCAGCGCGACGACGCAGACCTACCTCGGGGCCGCAGGCGGACATGTGGTGCAGCTGCTGTTCGTCACCAGTCTCTTTGCCTGCGTGCTGGCGTTTCACAACATTGCGTCCCGTTATTTGTTCCAGCTGGGCCGGCGCGGTGTGCTGGGCCAGCGACTGGGCCTCGCGCATCCGCGCTTCGAGGCGCCATCGAACGCCTCGGCGGCGGCCGCGGTCATCGTGGCGGTGCTTGTGGCCGCCGCCGTGTTGCTGCGGTTGGATCCGATTTCCCAGTTCTACACCTGGCTCGGCGGCATCGCCTCGGTCGGCGTGGTACTGCTGTTGACAGCGACGTCCGTCGCCGTCCTGGTCTTCTTCGCCCGGGAGGAACACGGCGGAAGCCGATTCCGGCGTCGTACCGCCCCGGCGTTGGGACTTGCAGGGCTGCTGTTGTTCCTGGCCGCCATCCTGGTGAACCTGCCGACTCTGGTAGGTGAGGACGGCTACGGGCCGTTTTCCATCGGGATCCTGGTGTTGCTGGGAGCTGCGTTCGCTGTCGGCCCGGTGCTCGCGCGCAGGCTGCCCCACGTCAGCCTCGACGAGGAACTCGGCTGCCAGGGACTGCCGTGATGTTGTGTCCTGGAACCGGCCGGTCTAGCCCGGCAGCGTGGCGATCTGGATAAGGTTCCCGCAGGTGTCGTCCAACACCGCGGTAGTCACCGGCCCCATGGTCATTGGTTCCTGCGTGAAGCGCACCCCGAGGGAGCGGAGGCGCTCGTATTCGGCCTGGACATCCGCGACGGCGAACTGGGTGAACGGGATCCCGTCGGCGACCAGGGCGTCCTTGAACGGCTTGGCCGCCGGGTGTCCGCTGGGTTCGAGCAGCAGCTCGGGGCCCTCGGGATCCTCGGGGGAGACCACGGTTAGCCAACGGTCCGTACCCAGCGGGATGTCGTTCTTCTTCACGAAGCCGAGCACCTCGGTGTAGAACCGTTTTGCCTTCGCCTGGTCGTCGACGAGCACGCTGCTGAGGTGGATTCTCATGTCCTGTCAGTTCTCTGGTTGGACGAGAGTCTCATCTTGGCTGCTGCCCCCTCATAGATCGCCGAGGCCACGGCCAGGTCCTGCCAGGGCATGCCCGTGGTCTTGAAGATTTTCGGTTGGCCTTCGGGCAGCGTGTGCCCTTCGGCCAACTGGCGCATGGTGACCAGGCCTGACCGGTCGGGGATGGCCCCACTGTCGAGGCCTTGGATGATCTCCCCGGCCTCCCGGGTCGAACTATCCAGTGACTCGACGGCAATGCCGGACCGGGCCAACAGGCCGTCGTCGAGCTCCCGGCGTTCGGGGGAGTGGGACCCCACCGCGACGACCACGGCGTGGTCGGGCACCAACGCGCCGTCGAACGGCGGTTCCTTGGCGCTGGTGCAGGAGACCACCACATCCGAGACCGGCAGCGCGTCGGCTGCGTCGCTGGCCTGGACGCTGAAGCCCCGGCTGCACCCCTGCTCGACAAGCTCCTGGACGTTGCCCGGGTCCCGGCCGACGATGTGGATCTCGCCGATGTCCAGCACCGAGGTCAAGGCCAGCACATGTTCCCAGGCCTGGACCCCAGTGCCCACGATCGTCAACGTCAGCGGACCTGTCTTGGTGACCAGATGTAGTGCGCCGAAGGCCGAGACCGCGGGGGTGCGGATATTCGTCAGCGTGGCACCGTCGAGGACTGCCACCGGATTCTGTTGTCTTCCGGCAAAGAGGACGTAGACCCCCTGGATCATCGGCAGCTCTTCGACCACGTTCCCCGGCGTCAACGTCAGGATCTTGGTCCCCACGTAGTCCCCAAAGGTCGAGGGCATCTGCAGCATCTCCCCGGTATCCGTGGCCACCCGCGTCCGCGGAGCATCGTGTTCCGGGTCGAAGCCGGCCAGCAGCGTCTCCTTCATGGCGTCAACAGCCTGCCGGGTGTTCACCAGTTCCCGGCACCGTTCGGGGCCGAAGAGATCCGGTGTTGCCGTGGGCAGGAAGTCCTGTGCGAGGTCGAGTCCGTCACTACCAGTCATGGGTGTTCTCCTTCTGCAACGTGTCCGAGGACTATGCTTTCTGGTCGATGTTGGCCACGGTGCTTCGCTCATGCTCGGCCACCTCGGGGATCCGGCCAGCGTCGAGATCCGCCCGGTGTCCAAGGATCTCGCGGCGCAGGACACCGGAGAGCAAGTAGATGCCCAGGATATTGGGCACCGTCAGCAGGAAGAAGGTCGCATCCGAGAAGGCGACGACGGTATCCAGCGACACCGACGATCCGACGACGATCATGACGATCCATGCACCGTCGTAGATGCGCTCCACACGTTTGCTGTTGCCGAAGACGTAACCGGCCGCCTTCTTGCCGTAGTAGGAGTAGCTCAGCAGTGTGGAGAACGCGAAGAGCAGGACGCACAGGGTGAGGATGTACGGGAAGAAGGCAGCAACGGTGCCGAACGCCACCGAGGTGAGTCCCACGCCGTCTGCGGAGGTTTCCGCGTACTGGCCGGTGACGATGATGGCCAGGGCCGTCATGGTGCAGATGATGACCGAGTCGATGAAGGGTTCCACGGAGGCGACGTAGCCTTCCTGAGCCGGACGCTTGGTCTTGACCGTGGAGTGGGCGATACCCGCCGAGCCAACACCTGCCGCGTTGGAGAACAACGCGCGCTGGATACCGACGATGGCCACGCCGACGGCGCCGCCGGCCACACCGTTACCCGTGAAGGCGCCCTCGAAGATGAGCACGATGGCATGGGGCAGCTCGCTGATGTTCGCAATCAGGATCACGATCACCGACAGGCCGTAGACGACGGCCATGATGGGCGTGAGCTTACTCGTCCAGCGCGCAATGCTGCGGATTCCGCCGAAGATCACGGCGGCGGCGACGACGGCCAGAACAACACCGACGATCCAACCCCGGCCGTCCAGGAAACTGGCTTCTCCGCCGGTGGCGGCGGTCAGCTGGGCGGTGACCTGGTTGGCTTGGAAGATGTTGCCGGCACCCATGGCACCGAAGATCATGAGCAGCGCATACAACATGGCCAGCACCCGACCGGTCTTGGGTTTGCCGATGTGGGCGAGCCCGGTTTCGAGATAATACATGGGACCGCCGGAGACCGTGCCGTCCTTATTCATCCGGCGGAACATGACGCCCAAGGTGGCCTCTGCCATCTTCAGGCTCATCCCGAGGAAGCCGGCAATGATGATCCACAGGGTTGCGCCGGGACCGCCAATGGTGATCGCCACGGCCACACCGGCGATGTTGCCGAGCCCGACCGTCCCGGAGAGCTCGGTAGCCAGGGCTTGGAAACTAGTGGTCTCGCCCGGATCGCTGAAGCGGTTGAAGCGTCCACGCGCGATCTGGATCATATGGCGCATTCCGATAATCGGCTGGAATTTCAGGAGCACGGTCAGGAAGATGCCGCCGGCTAACAGCCAGATGATCAAAAAGGGAAGCTCGGTGCCGAAGAACGGGAAAGAGGCGAAGACGATGTTCTCGAGCCATTCGACGGCCGGCCCGATGGCGTTCTCGAGCGTTTCATCGATGCTGGCCGCCACCGGGACGGCATTCAGGGGGAGGTTCATTGCGTGGATCCTTTGACTAGGTCTGGTCTGTACCCCGGTGGCCGCACCTGATCGCGCCCCGAGCAGTTCTGCCCTCTAGAGTTTGATGTTCACCCTTTCTCGAGGCTGCGCACCGCCGAGCCGGGCGCCGCGCAGATCCATGGCCGCGCGGACCCGGTCCCTGGCCATGGCGAAGGCTGCTTCATGGGTGGTGGTGTCGCGCAGGCGGGCCTGCCCCAACACCGTGGAGGTATTACTACGGATTTTCTCGGAGACCGTGGCCATGATCGGGGCGGTATCCGGGCGGAAGGCAGAGTAGCGCCCTTCCATCGCGTAGGCGGCGGCGACGATGCCTCCGGCGTTGGCGATGAAGTCCGGGACCACTGCGGTTCCCTGGGCCCGGAGGCGTGCCCGCGCCCCGTCGCTGGACGGCAGGTTCGCCCCCTCGGTCACCAGCCGGGCCCGGACATCACCGGCGTTGTCTTTGGTGAGCACGTCCTGCAGGGCGGCGGGGACCAGGATGTCGCAGTCCAGGAAGAGCTCCGAGCCCGGGGCGATGCGCTGGGGAAGATACTCATCGACCAACTGGTCTCCCAGTTCGGTGCGTTGGGCCAGCAGCCGGTCGATGTCGAGTCCGTCCGGGGCGTGGATGGAACCGGCGGCGGTGGAGAGTCCGACGACGGTGTATCCCAGTTCGTCGAAGCGCTTGGCTGCGGCGTGGCCCACTGCCCCGAAGCCTTGGATGACGACCCGTTTGCCCGGAAGTGCCACGTCGGTTGCCGCCTGGTCGGCGGCCTCTGCCACCCCGAAGCCGGTGACTCCGAGCCGGTCGTAGGCGACCCCGCCCAGTTCGGCAGGGGTGCCGACGGCGGCACCCCGATCGCCGAGCTCGTCGTTGATGATGGCGGCGTCGTTTTCCGTCAACCCCATGTCGAGCCCGAAGACGTATTCGCGGGGGACCTCGTTGCGCAGCGCCTTGACGAAGGAACGCAGTACAGCTTCCTTGTCCGCGGAGGTGGGATCGAATTTGATTCCGGCTTTGGCCCCACCGTAGAAGAGGTCGGCGGCAGCCCATTTCCACGTCATGGTCCGGGCCAGTCGGGCGACTTCCTGGACACTGACGTTCGGCTGCATGCGGGTGCCGCCCTTGCCCATGCCCCGGGCCGAGTTGTCGATGACCAGAACGCCTTGCATCCCGGTTTTGGTGTCGCTGACGAGCACGACTTTCTCGGGGCCCCAGTCATCGATCAGGTCAAACATGTCGTTGCTACTCCTTGGTCTGCGGTGTGCTGAAGTTCGCCGGTGTGGCCGTGGCCGGCACGGCCCGGACGTGGGCCGTGCCGGTAGGGTGTTCGGTGGTTCTAGAGGAACTCGACCCCCTGGGCCAGGGGCAGTTCACCGGAGTAGTTCACCGTGTTGGTCGCCCGGCGCATGTACCCGCGCCACGCGTCGGAACCGGATTCACGGCCACCACCGGTCTCCTTCTCGCCGCCGAAGGCACCACCGATTTCCGCGCCCGAGGTGCCGATATTGACGTTGGCGATACCGCAATCGGAGCCGGCGGAGCTGATGAAGCGCTCGGCCTCACCCTGGTCCTGAGTGAAGATCGCCGAGGACAGGCCCTGCGGGACCGCGTTGTGCATCTCGATGGCATCGTCCAGATCCGTGTAGGTCATCACGTAAAGGATCGGGGCGAAGGTTTCCTCTTTCACTGTGGCGGTCTGTGAGGGCATGCGGATGATGGCCGGTTCCACGTAGAACGCATCCGGGTACTCGTCGGCGAGCACGCGATCCCCACCGCAGACCAGTTCGCCGCCTTCGGCCAGGGCGTTCTTGATGGCCTGTTGCATGTTCTCGTAGGCACCCTGATTGACCAGGGGGCCGACGAGAGTGTCGGGTTCCATGGGGCTGCCGATCTGCAGGGTCGGGTAGGCCTTGGCGAGGCTATCGACGAGCTGGTCGGCGACCGACTCGTGCGCGATCAGACGGCGCATGCTGGTGCAGCGCTGGCCGGCGGTGCCCACGGCGGCGAAGGCCACACCGCGCAGGGCGAGATCGAGATCGGCCGATGGCGCCACGATGGCCGCGTTATTGCCGCCGAGTTCCAGGATGCTGCTGCCAAAGCGCTCGGCGATCCGGGGAGCAATCGTCCGTCCCATGCGGGTCGACCCCGTGGCCGAAATCAGGGGGAAGCGGGAGTCTGAGACCATTTTGGATCCCAGTTCACGGTCGGCGAGCAGCACGTGGTGCAGACCGGCAGGTGCCCCGGTTTCCTTCACGGCCCGTGCGAGCAGGGCATCTGTGGCCAGTGCCGAGAGCGTCGTCATCTCGGAGGGCTTCCAGACGATCGAGTTGCCGCACACCAGGGCGACGGCGGTGTTCCAGGCGTAGGGGGCGACGGGGAAGTTGAAGGCGGTGATGATGCCCACGACACCGAGCGGGTGCCAGGTCTCCATTAGCCGGTGGCCCTTGCGCTCGGAGGGCATCGTCTTGCCGAAGAGCTGACGGGAGAGCCCGACGGCGAGTTCGCAAATATCGATCATCTCCTGAACTTCGCCATTGGCCTCAGAGGTGATCTTGCCGGCCTCGGCGGTGACGAGGACACCGAGGTCTTCCTTGTGTTCGGTGAGCAGCTCGCCCCAGCGTTTGACGAGGGCGCCGCGGACCGGCGCCGGAGTATCGCGCCACTGTGTGAAGGCCTCCTGGGCCTGGCCGATCATGGATTCGAGATCGGCTTCCGTGCTCTTCTTCAGGTTCTTCAGCGTCTGGCCGGTCAGCGGGGAACGGGCGCCGATGCCCTCACCCTCGGTGACGGTGACGCCGCAGGCGGTCAAAGCGGATTCGACTGACTGGAGGAGGTTGTCCTGGCGGGTTTCGGTGGTCTGCATGGTGTGACTCCTGGTTCTTTCTGCGTGGGTTACGTGTGTTTCGTGTTCTCCGGGCTATTGCCGAAGGGTGACACCGAGTTGTTTTTCAAGTTCGGAAAGCGAGGCGTCCTGTTGGGCCCGGTACAGGTCCACCGGATCCTTGATGGGAAGACCGATGATTTCTGAAAGTCGGTCCATGTCGTAGAGGGTTCCCTCCTGGGCATCGTCACGTTGGCCGGCCTCGCGCAGGTTGGACTGGAAGATCCCAGCTGCCGAACGGGGAAGGAAGTCCTCGTAGACGATGGGATTGAGCTCCACGGTTCCCGCAGTGACCAGCTCGGCGAGGCTGGCGCCGTCCGGAACCTCGCCCTGCGACGCGCTGGATGAGTAGGTGTAGAAGGCCAGATCCTGTGCTGCCAATTCGGCATCCGTGCCCGGCAGCATTTCCTGCCACACCGTTTCGGATACCCGGGAGCGACTGTCCCCGGAGGTCATTCGGCGGTCGATTTCGGCGTTCATCTCCTCGTAGAGGTCGCGTCCCTTCCGGGTCAGGGCGACTCCTCGTTGCTCGACTTCGCCGAAGCGGACACGCAGCTTTCCCTGTCCTTCGCTCCCGTCGGCGAAACGGAAGGTTCGTTCCTCGTCCAGGGCGCGGAACGAGGTCTGGCGCAACAGCACATCCGGGCCGTTCCAGCGCGGCGGGCCCTGGATGGCGTCGATCATCTTGATTCCGCGGTCCTCCATGCGCTGATAGAGATCGTCGATGTCCAGCACGCGGGGGGTGAGGTGGTTGATATGGGTGCTTGACACTCCGCCGATATCCGCAGCGACCGCAGAAATGGCCTCGAGCTTGCGGTACCAGGCATCATCGACCGGTTCGCTGGAGAGTTGGAAGACGCTGGTGGCCAGGTGGAGCAGCCGTTCGGCCTCATCGCTGTCCAGACCCTGGCCGACGGTGGCACGGTCGGCCAGTTCCAGCAGGCCATCAGGGAACAGGCTGCGAGAGTCGATGAACTCCCGCAGCTCGCGTTGGAGTTCTTCGTTGAAGAAGCGGGGGTCTTCGGTAGCCAGCAGCGAGGTGAAAACCCGGAAGGGGTTCTTGGCCAGCTCGTCCTCATCGACGGGCCGGAACGCGGTGGCGATGACCGGGACCGAGGACGACGAGGCATCGCGGAGGTCATAGAAGCCGACCGGATGCATGCCGAAGGCTGCGAAGACGCGGGCGACTGACGCCAGCTCTTGAGGTGAGCCGACGCGGATGGCGCCGTGGCGTTCGGCGGTGACCCGCTCCAAGGTGCCCAGCCGTTCGGCGTCGGATCCGTGGCGATCCATGAAGTCTTGGTTCACGTGGCTGGAGACCTCAACCAGTGTGTTGTATGCCGGAACCTCTTCGCCATACATCTGTGACAGGCGCAGGGCGAATTCGGCTCGTAGTTGCCAAGTGTGCAGAAACGGCACGTGTTCTTCCTTTCCGAGGTGTGGTGGTCGGGGTGGGGGCTGGTCAGATGATGTGGACTTCGTTCAGCTGCGGGACGTTCTGGCAGCTGAAGCGTTCCGCGGAGAACCCGGAGGCGTCCATGAATGATTCGCGGCCCAGATGCAGATCGGCCATGATCTCCCCGACGCCAGGGGCCTGAAGGAAGCCGTGGCCGGAGAAACCGGTGGCGTAGGAGAACCCGCGCACGTCTTCGGAGGCCCCGATCAGGGCATTCCTGTCGGGGGTGTTCTCATAGAGGCCGGCCCAGCCGTGCTCCAGTTCGCGATCGCTCAGCGCCGGTGCGCAGATCTCGGCCGAAGCGTTGAAGTCCGGGACCCAGTCGAAACTGAAATCACGGTCGAAGCCCTTTTCCTGTCCGGGGTTCGAGATGCCGAGCAGCAACTGGTCATCGTAGTTATGGAAGTACATGGTGGTGCCCAGATCGAGCGTGAAGGGAATCACCGGGGGAGTGGGGCCGCCGTCGGGCCGGGTGATGCCGATCTGGCGCTTGACCGGCACCACCGGCAGGTCGACGCCGACCATGTTCCCGATGGAGGCGGACCATGCCCCGGCGCAGCAGATCACCGAGGTGGTTCGGATGGTCCCGCGCGAGGTCTGCACGGATTCGACGGAACCATTGGACGCCTCGATGCCGGTGACCTGCGTCCGGTCAGCGATGACGAGCCCGAGTTCCTTGGAGAGCGATGCGTAGCCGTCGACCACGCTGCGGGGGCAGGCGAGCCCGTCCTCGGGGGAGAACTGGGCGCCGAGCAAGGCCCCGGGGGCGATGTATGGATTGATGCGTTGGGCTTCGTGCGGGCTGACCATGCGGCTGTTGCCGCCGAGGCTGTTCTGTAGCTCCACGCTGGCTTCGCAGGCCGCAAGTTCTTCGGGGGTCCGGCACAGGAAAAGGTAACCGACCTCGCGGAAGGAGATGTCGATGCCGTGGGTGGACTCGAAGTCGCGGAACTTGGCCAGGCTGTGGCGACCCAAGCGGATGTTGTTCGGGTCGGAGAACGTACCTCGCACCCCGCCGAGGGGCTTGGCAGAAGAACCGGCCCCCAAGGCGCCGCGCTCGAGGAGAACGACATTTTGAACTCCGGCTTCAACGAGGTGGTAGGCGACGCTCATGCCGATGACGCCGCCGCCAATCACCACGACGTCGGCGGATTCCGGTAGATCTGTCGAATGCTCTGGGGTGAGGTCGGTGAGCAAACTGGCCATGTCCCCTCCTTCCTATGTGAACCGTGGGAGTGACCCACGTCATGTTTTCTTCTGGAATCACCATCCCCCGAGAGCGGTTATTACACAAGCTATTGTTTTTTGAGCAATTGCTTTAGTGAAACTATAGGTAGGGTCGAGGCATGAACTGGACGCTCCACCAACTCAAGTTATTCGCAGCCGTCGCCCGCACCGGCAGTATGACGGCGGCCGCGGACGATGCCGGATATACGATCGGGGCCGTTTCCCAGCAGATGAAGGCCCTGCAGCAGGAAGTCGGTTCCGCCCTGTTCATCAAGGACGGGCGGGGCGTGACGCTCTCCGATGCCGGGATCAAACTGCTCAAACATGTGGGCCCGCTCCTGACGGCAGAGCAGGATGCGGTGCGCAGCGTGGATGATGATTCGAAAGGCAGCGAATCGGTGGTCACCTTGGGGATCTTCGCCACGGTCGGCGCCATCGCCTGCAAGCCGCTGATTGATGCGCTGCGCGTCACCGATCCGGATCTGGAGGTGATCTTTCATGAAATCGATGTCGAACGCGACGCTGAATACGTCAGATCGGGCGCGGTGGATGTTGCCTTGACCGTCGAGTACTCCCAGCTACCGGACATGGTTGGCAGAGATCTGGAGCGAGTGGTCCTGCATACCGAACCGATGCTTTTGGCCGGCAATGACCATGCCGGGCTCCACCCGGGAATGGACTTGACCCGAGAACGAACGTGGATCCTGCCTCCGGCTGAAACGGCATTTGGCAGTGCTGCCCGGCAGGCGTGCCTGAGTCAGGGCGCCCAGCTGGATGATGTGCACAGCATCACCGATACCGCCCTCGTACTCGCGCTGGTGGAGGCCGGGGTGGGGATGTCGATCACCACGCCGTTGATGCAGATTGTCCACCCACTGCGCCTGCAGACGCTGGCTCTGGCTTCGGGATCGAGTAGGTCGCTGGTGACCCTGGCCAAAGCCAGCCATATGCAGCGCCGCTCGGTCCGCCGGGTGGTTGAAACCCTGGAGACCATCCTGAACGGCAGCCTCATGGAAACCCGGCAGCCGGATGAGGCTCCACGCTAGAGGGAGCTGCCGCCGAGGCCTCAGTCGCCGACGCCCTCGGATCTCATCCTGTCCAGCGAATACTCGGCGGAGGCGAAGCTACCGCCTTGAGGGGTCCCGGGGTCGATGGCCTCGAGGACACCATGCTCTGCCGCATCATCGACGGGAACGAAACCCAGGGTCTTGCCGGCGTCAAGGTTCCACCAGAGTTCCGAATTCTTGGAGACCGCATAGAAGACGCCGTGGTGCTGCGATGTGCGCATGGCCGCCGTGAAGGCGCGCACCGCATCCCCGGGACTGAGCATGGTGCGCATATGCCGCGGTGATGCGGGTTCGGAGAGGTAGGTTCCGATGCGCAAGGCGATGGTGCTCAGGCCGAATTTATCGGAGTAGAGCTGGCACAACGCTTCGCCGGCGGCCTTGGAGACCCCGTAAAAACCATCCGGCCTAGCAGGCATGTCGACCGTCAGCTCGGTATCCACGTCGTAGAAGCCGGTCAGTCGGTTGCTGCTGGCGAAGACGACCCGGCGCACACCGGCCCGGCGGGCGGCTTCGAGCACATGGTAGGTCCCGACGATGTTGACCTGTGCGAGGTCATGGAAGTCCGCTTCGTCCGAAATGCCGCCGAGGTGGATCACCCCATCCGCTGACGCAAAGGTCTGCTCGAGTGTCTTGAGATCCTCGACATCGCCCCGCACCACGGTGTCCGTGGGCCCCACCGGCTCGGTGTCGGCCACATCGACCGAGACCAGGTTGACTCCCAGCTCGGCCAAGGCCCGACGGAGGGGGCGGCCGATCCTTCCGGCGGCCCCGGTGACGATCCACCGTTGGCCCGTGAAATCCTCCATGCCGGCGGCATCTTCCGTTGGTGAAGTCTGTGTCATGCCCCGAGTGTACAAAAATGCTTGGCC
This sequence comes from Arthrobacter rhombi, assembly GCF_900163545.1. GTDB lineage: Bacteria > Actinomycetota > Actinomycetes > Actinomycetales > Micrococcaceae > Arthrobacter_H > Arthrobacter_H rhombi_A. Next base: position 52,848 of record NZ_FUHW01000016.1, on the reverse strand, counting down.
CGGAGCTGCTGGCTAGTAGCCCCGGGTCAGTTCATCCCAGAGGCGGGCGGCGTCGATATCGAGGTCCTGCCGAGCAGCAGCCTGGGCCAGAAGTAGCCGTCCTGTGGTGGCCAGGTGTTCGCTCATCAGCTGCCCAGCGCACTGTGGATCGTTGGCGATGACTGCTGCCACGATGGGCGCATGCTCGTTCAGGATGTCCTCGTAGGTCCGCTGTCTGCCGGCGGTGGAGACCCCCAGCAGCCGGGTTGATACCCGCAAGCGGTTGACCACCTCCCGGGCGCGATGGCTTCCGGCCGCTTCGAGGAGCAGGTCATGCAAGTACTGGTCATCGGCGAAGAAGGACTCGTCATCGCCCGCCCGCGCAGCACGGGCCATGCTGGCCTCCAGTGCCTTCAGGGCGGTAGCGAGTTCATCGCTGCAGGCCATCGCGGCCCGACGCGCTGCGGGGACTTCCAAAGCCAGGCGAATCGAAAAGATCTCGGCCACGTCCTGCGGGGTGGTGGGGATGATGCGGAAGCCGCGATTGCGGGCGAACTCCACCAAACCGGCTTCTTCGAGCCGCAGGAGGCCGTCACGGACCGGGGATCGTGAGAAACCCAGACGTTCAGCCAGTTGGTAGACGCTGTAGAGCTCGCCGGGACGCAGATCCCCCGAGGCTGTGGCAGTGCGCACGAAGTCCATGACCTGCTCGGTCAACGACCTCCTGACGGGAGGGGCGTTCCCGGCTCCCGGGCTGTTGCTCGTGGTGCCGGGGGCCGAAGGCTGGATGCTCATAAGTAACATGTTACTCTAATTCAAGTCGTGATCGTGAGGAGCAGCAGTGGAACAACTAGCGCCAAACCCCTTCAAGGCGGTGCCCCCGGGAACGATCCATGAACTACTACGCACGGACATGACCACCCGGGCCGCCTACGTTTCGGACGCCTCGATCTATCGGCGCCTTCCCGCGGCAGTACTGGAAGTGCGCAGCGTTGAAGATCTCCGCGGTGCCGTCGCCCTGGCCGGCGAAAAGAACTGGTCGATCACCATGCGTGGTGGAGGAACCTCGGTGGCCGGCAACGGCATCGGGGAAGGGCTGGTACTCGACACCTCCCGCTACTTCAACCAGATTCTTTCCATTGACCCCCAGGCGCGAACGGCTAGGGTCCAGCCAGGGGTGATCTGCGACCAGCTCCGCGATGCAGCCGGGGAATTCGGGCTGACCTACGGCCCGGATCCCTCCACGCATAGCCGCTGCACCATTGGGGGAATGGTGGCCAATAATGCCTGCGGTTCACATTCACTGGAGTGGGGGACCGCGGCGGAGAACCTTGAATCGGTGACCTTGATGCTCGCCGACGGCCGGGAAGTCGTCTTTGGACCCGACGGTACCGACGATCCCGAAATCAACGCCAAGTTGCTGGCGCTGCGGGATGGGAACCTGAAGACCCTGCGGACCGAGCTGGGGCAGTTCCCGCGCCAGGTCTCCGGCTACGGGCTCCACTACCTGCTGGCCGAGAACGGCTTCGACGCCGCCAAGGCCCTGGCCGGCAGCGAGGGGACCTGCGGGATCATCACCGAGATGACCGTGAAGCTGGTCAAGCGTCCACTGGCCAGCGCGCTGGCCGTGCTGGCCTTCGAGACCGTCTTCGATGCCGCCGAGGCCGCGGCCGTGGTCCGCGGTACCGGGATGACGACCGCCGAAGGCATGGGCTACGACCTGCTCGAAGCCTTGCGTTCACGCCCCGGCCAGGACTTGGCGGGCTCGGAGCTGCCCGGGGTCAATGATCCGGCCGGCGGGCAGGACGCCGGAGGCTGGCTGTTCTGTGAGGCCGTCGGCGATACGGTCGAGCAGGCCAGGGGAAATGCCGAAGACTTCGTTGCTTCGGTCACTACGGCCACGTCATCGATTGTGGTCACCGAGCATGCGGAGGCCCGGGCGCTCTGGCGCATCCGTGAGGCCGCCGCCGGCATCGTGACCCGCCTGCCCGACGGTGGGGAGGCTTGGCCCTCCTGGGAGGACTCGGCGGTGCCACCGAAGCATTTGGCCCATTACCTGCGTGATCTGTACGCCTTGATGGACCGGCACGGGCTGCGCGGAATCCCTTTCGGACACTTTGGTGAGGGCTGCGTCCACATCCGGCTCTCCTTCACGCTAGGAACCGATGAGGGGGTCGCCGACTTTCGTTCCTTCATGGAGGAAGCCGCCGACACGATTGCCCGTTATGGCGGTTCGGTGTCAGGGGAGCATGGTGACGGCCGGGCTCGCTCCGAACTGCTGCGCCGGATCTATAGCCGCGAAGCCCTGGAGGCCTTCCGCACCTTCAAGAACATCCTGGACCCGGGACGGATCTTCAACCCCGGGGTCTTGGTTGACCCCGAGGTCGTTGACGATCGGGTCCGCCCCGGTCCCGGCCAACGCAGTTTCGAGCTGCTTCCCGTCCAAGCCCTGAGCCGTGACGGCGGCTCACTGGTGAACGCGGTGAACCGCTGCGTCGGGGTCGGTGCCTGCCGATCCGACGAAGGGGCCATGTGCCCCTCCTTTCAAGCCACGGGAGACGAAGTCGACTCGACCCGCGGCCGCGCCCGGGTGCTCTCTGAAATGTTCCGGGGCGAATCCCTGCCCCAGGCCTACCGTTCCACCGAGGTGAAGGATGCCTTGGATCTCTGCCTGTCCTGCAAGGCCTGTGCCAGTGAATGCCCGGTCAACGTGGATATGGCGACCTATAAGTCGGAATTCCTGCATAAGTTCTACCAGCGGCGCATCCGGCCGATGGCCCACTACAGCATGGGCTGGCTGCCGCTGCTGACCCATGTGCTGCACCGGATCCCCGGGATGGCCTCGGTGACCAACCGCCTGCTGGGGATCGGCACAGTGGAGAAGCTGGTCAAGAAACTTGGGGGCATCGAACCCAGCCGAGCCATGATTTCCTTCGCGCCGTCTAGTCTCCAATCGTGGTTCGCCCGTCGTCAGCCATCCAATGGCCCCCGTGCCGGAGTGGGGACCCGCGATGCAGGCACTGTGGTGCTGTGGCCCGATTCGTTCACCAATCATTTGGACACGGGGCCGGGGCTGGCCGCCGTCGAGGTGCTCGAAGCCTTGGGCTACACCGTGGTCATGCCCCAGGGATTTGTCTGTTGCGGGCTGACCTGGCATTCAACCGGACAGCTGGATATGGCACAGAAGGTGCTGACCCGAACCTTGGATGTGATGGAGCCCTATCTTCGCGCTGGATATCCGGTGGTGGGTTTGGAACCTTCCTGCACCGTCCTGCTGGCACACGATCTGCCGGAGATGCTGCCGGATGATCCCCGGGCGGCCCTGATGGCGAAGTCCGTCGTGTCCTTGGGCGGGCTCATCGAACACCGGGTCCCGGCCAACGGAGAGTCCGGCACTGAGTGGCCCTTCGAGGAATTGGACGCCACGGCGGTCAGCCAAGTGCATTGCCATGAACGCTCGCAGGGTGACCATGGTCCCGCGGCAACGGTGCTGCGGAGTGTGGGCGTGCGTGAAGAAGAGATCAAAACCGGCTGTTGCGGCCTAGCGGGCAACTGGGGCTTCGAGCCGGGGCATGCGGAATTGTCCAAGACCCTGGGCGAACGCGAACTCTTCCCAGCAATTCGAGCCCGGGAAGCAGGGGACCTGGTGTTGGCCGATGGGTTCTCCTGCCGCACGCAGATCACCGAAGGCACAGGAGTCGATGGCCTCCACCTCGCCGAAGTGCTGCAGAAGGCTCTGGTGAAGAAGACCTAAACGCCGTTAGAAAAAGGCGCTCCCATTTTCCAATACGGTTCCCACCAGCGGATCGCCCCACCAGCCCAGTCCATTCGCGTCGAAAGTCAAACGGTCGATGTAGGTCCCCAACGGCTCGGCGACGTCGAAATCTGCAATGTTTTGACCCTGCTCGACGGGATCCTCACAGTCCGGATCCTCTGCACCGCGCATTAGCCCGACAGTGGGTCCCCAGGGGGAGGTGTAGACGATGAACATCGCGCCCTTGTCCACCCAAGCGTCGAACACCTCGACGCATTCCCACGCGGTCGGGCCGCCGGAACCCAACCGCTTCAGGCAGGAAGTCAGGACGATGGTGACCCAGTCGGGGTGGGGGATGGCATCGAAGGTTTCGATGAGGGACTGCAGCCGGGGAGTCATCATGTGCTGAGCCTACGCGGATGCGTGAAAACGAATGAAGCGGTTAGAGCCCCGCGGCCAAGGTCTCCGCCACGTGATCCAAGGCCCCGGGGACCAGGGAGTAGTAGGCCCAGACCCCGCGCTTCTCACGGTGGAGGAAGCCGGCGTCGACCAGGATCTTCAGATGGTGGGAGACCGTGGGTTGGCCCAACTGCAGCGGCTCGGACAGATCGCAGACACAGGTCTCGGCGTTGGTGTCGGCAGCCACGATGGACAGGATCCGTAGCCGGCTCGGATCGGCGAGCGCCTTGAACGAGGCGGACAGCGCTTCGGCTTCCTCGATCTCCAGTGGAATACGGGCGGGGGCGGAGGCGCACCCCGGTGCCGGTTTCGTGGCAGTGGATGCCGGGCCGGCGCCCCTTGGGACCTGGCCGGTGGCTGACGTGGACATGAGCTGCCCTGCTTTCTGGCGCTCCCGATCGGGAGATTGACATCTGTCGATATCGACCACCATACTCGACACATCGATGTTCGTCGATATATACCCTGGGAGCCCCACACCATGAACAGCACCGCCGTGCCCGCCGACACCGGACACGTCACGAAGAAGCTCTCCACCCTGGACCGGTACCTCGCCGTCTGGATCCTCGCGGCCATGGCCGTCGGGCTCGGACTGGGACGGGTGATCCCCGGATTGGGGGAAGCGCTGGATTCCCTGCAGGTCGCCGGGGTCTCCCTGCCCATCGCCATCGGACTGTTGGTGATGATGTATCCGGTCCTGGCCAAGGTCCGCTATAACGAAACCGGGAGGGTCATCGGCGACAGGAAGTTGATGGTCACCTCCCTGGTCATGAACTGGCTGTTGGCCCCGGCCTTCATGTTCGCCCTGGCCTGGATCTTCCTGCCCGATCTGCCCGAATACCGCACCGGGCTGATCATTGTGGGATTGGCCCGCTGCATTGCCATGGTCCTGATCTGGAACGACCTGGCCTGCGGAGACGGTGAAGCCGCCGCCGTCCTGGTGGCCATCAACTCGGTGTTCCAGGTTGTCGCCTTCGGCGCCCTGGGCTGGTTCTACCTCCAGGTCCTACCCGGCTGGCTCGGCCTGCCGACCACCAGCGCGGGCTTCTCCGTCTGGACGATCACCCTCTCCGTCCTGGTGTTCCTGGGCATCCCGCTGGTGGCAGGATTCCTGACCCGGACCTTCGGTGAACGAGCCAAGGGCCGCGACTGGTATGAGGGCACCTTCCTGCCGAAGATCGGTCCCTTCGCCCTCTACGGCCTGTTGTTCACCATCGTCGTGCTCTTCGCCCTCCAGGGGGATACGATCATCGGCCAACCCCTGGACGTCGTCCGCATCGCGATACCGCTGTTCATCTACTTCACCGTCGTCTTCGGCGCCGGGATGCTCATCGGGCGTGGTCTGGGCATGGGGTATGAACGCACCACCACGCTGGCCTTCACCGCGTCGGGAAACAATTTCGAACTGGCCATCGCGGTCGCCATCGCCACCTTCGGGGTCACCAGCGGTCAAGCACTGGCAGGAGTCGTCGGGCCCCTGATCGAGGTGCCGGTTCTGGTGGGGCTGGTCTATGTGGCCTTGTGGTCCCGCAAATTCTTCACCACCGGTACCCCACGAAAGGTCAGCGCATGAGCCAGACTCACATCCCCTCCGTCCTGTTCGTCTGCGTCCACAACGCCGGACGCTCCCAGATGGCCGCCGGCTTCCTGCAGCAGCTGGCCGCAGGCCGCATCGAGGTCCGTTCGGCAGGCTCCCAACCCGCCGAGAGCGTCAACCCGGCAGCGGTGAGGGCGATGGCCGAAATCGGCATCGACATCTCCACCCAACAGCCCAAGGTCCTGACGACTGAGACAGTTCAGGAATCCGACGTCGTCATCACGATGGGCTGCGGCGACGCCTGCCCCATCTTCCCCGGCAAACGCTACGAGGATTGGCAGCTCGCCGACCCTGCAGGACAAGGAGTGGACGCCGTGCGGCCCATCCGCGATGACATCCACTCCCGGGTCCAGACGTTGATCGCCGAGCTGCTGCCGGGGGTCGAACCGTTGGAAAGAACGCAACAGCAAGCAGGAGGAACACAGCATGGATCGTGAAAACACCCTGCCGGTGATCATCATCGGTGCAGGACCCATCGGCCTGGCCGCCGCCGCCCAGCTGCGCGAACGAGACCAGGAGGTGCTGGTGCTCGAAGCCGGTGCCACCCCGGGAGCGGCCATCAGCAACTGGGGGCATATCAAACTGTTCTCCACCTGGCGCTACAATATTGACCCGGCAGCCCGCCGGCTCCTGGAAACCCCGGCCCCCGGCTACGCCGCCGACTGGCAGACACCTCGCGCAGCCCACCTGCCCACCGGTGCCGAACTCGTCTCCGAGTACCTGGTGCCACTGGCCGAACACCCCGAACTGGCGCCCCGCATCCGGTATAACCACCGCGTCACCCACGTCTCCCGCGTCCACGACGACGGAAAAGGTCTCGACCGCACCCGGACCGCAGGCCGCGAAGCCACCGCGTTCCTGATCCGGGTCGCCACACCCGGCGGGGAGACCGAGATCCTGGGCCGGGCCGTCCTGGACGCCTCAGGAACCTGGGGGACCCCGAACCCCGTGGGACGTTCGGGGCTCGAAGCCCTCGGCGAGGCCGAAGCCCGCAGGTGCGGGTTCATCACCTCCCCACTACCTGACCCACTCGGCGAGGACCAAGACCGGCTGGCGGGCAAAACCGTCATGGTCCTCGGTGCCGGACATTCGGCAGCAAACACCCTGATCAGCCTGGGCCGGCTGCGCCAACGCCACCCCGAAACCCGCATCCTGTGGGGACTGCGCGGCACCGCCGACCCGGTCAGGCTCTACGGCGGCGGAGCCGCAGACCAGCTCCCGGCCCGCGGACAACTCGGGGCCAGCCTGCGCCGACTGGTCGAATCCGGCGACGTCACCATCGAAGAGAACTTCTCGATCACCCGGCTGGTTTCCGGGGAACGGTTGAGCGTCCTGACAGCCGACGAACGGGAACTCATCGTCGACGCGCTGGTTCCGGCCACCGGCTTCCGGCCCGATCTGCGGCCGCTGGCCGAACTGCGCCTGGACCTGGATCCAGCGGTCGAGGCACCCCGGGCACTGGGTTCGCTGATTGATCCCGAATTCCACAGCTGTGGCACCGTCCCGGCCCACGGGGAGTCCGTGCTGGCCCACCCCGAATCCGGGTTCTACCTGGTCGGGGCCAAGAGCTACGGCCGGGCACCGACGTTCCTGCTGGCCACCGGCTACGAACAGGTCCGCTCCGTGGCCGCCGCGCTATCCGGGGACCGGTGCGCCGCAGATGCGGTGGAACTGGAACTGGCATCCACCGGTGTGTGTTCCGGCTGAGCGGTAGCCCGCACCGTCACTGCGGGCGAAGCTAGGAGCTGAGGCCCCGGCCGGCGTCGTGAACCAGCAGGGCGATCTGCACCCGGTTCTCGGCGCCGAGCTTATCCAGCACCCGCCCCACATGGGTTTTCACCGTGGTGATGCTGATGTGGAGTTGCTCGGCGATCTCGGCATTGGAGAGCCCCCGGGCCACAGCCGTCGCGATGCCTCGTTCACGCTCGGTGAGCAGGGCCATCTTGCGGGTGGCCTCGGTATCGGCTTGTGCCTGGCCCCGGTGGGCGGTGGCCGCGGTGACCAGATGTCCGATGGCCGCGGGGGAGAGCATGGACCCGCCGCCGGCAACGTGATGCACCGCTTCGACCAGGCGGGCCGGCGGGGTGTCCTTGAGGAGGAAGCCACTCGCCCCCAGCTCCAGAGCCTGCAACACCAGGTCGTCGGTGTCGAAGGTCGTCAACACCAGGATCTTCAGCTCGGGGTCCCGGGCGAGCAGTTCCCGGGTCGCCGCCAGCCCGTCCATGGTCGGCATGCGCACATCCATGAGGATGACGTCGGGCCGGGCATCGCGGATCACGTCCAATGCCGCAACACCATCGCCGGCTTCGCCGACGATCTCGATCAACGGATCCCCGTTCAGGATGAGCCGTAGCCCGGCCCGCACCAGGTTCTCGTCATCGACCAGCACCACACGGATGCCCTGATCTACCGGTTCCATGGGACCCAAGCCTCCACGACGAAGTGACCCTCGCCGTCGTCCGCTGCGCTCAGCGATCCACCGGCCAATCTGACGCGTTCCGAGAGTCCGGTCAGTCCCATGCCCGAGGCCGGGGCAGCGTTGGGGCCAGTGGCTTTGACGTCTGGCACTAGCGCACGGGTCCTGTCGGTGAGGCCATTGCGCAGCGACACCGTGAGCCGTCCACCCGGGTTACCGGCCAACCGCACGTAGACGGTCTGCGCTGGGGCGTGCTTGCGGGCATTGGTCAGCCCCTCCTGCAGGACCCGGAACACGGTCCGGCTGCTCGTTTCATCCAGTGCCTCCAGTTCGGTGGCTCCGGGCGGGTTCCCCTCCAGGACGGTGGGGGTTCCGGCCTCCCGGCTTTCGGCCAGCAGGGCCTCGAGGCGTCCGAGCGTGGGCGGGGGAGTCGTGGAGTTTGGTTCGTTTGAGACGGTCGCCGGATCACGCAGGACACCCAGGACCTCGCGGAGTTCGCTGACGGCCAGATGGGCGTTGGCGCGAATCACCCCGGCGGCCTCGCTGACTTGTTCGGCCGGCAGGTCCGTACGGTATTCCAGAGCGCCGGCATGCAGGGCCACCAGGGAGAGCCGGTGGGCCAGTACGTCGTGCATTTCCCGAGCAATGCGGGTGCGTTCGTTGGCGCGGGCCTGCTCCAACTGGGCGTCTTGGCTGCGCCGGTTGCTGGCCAACTCAGCCTCCAGAGCGGCCCGTAACTGTCGGCGCCCACCGATATACATCCCGGTCAGGACCAGGACGGCGGTGAAGATGACGACGAAAAGGACGACAAGCCACCAGGGCTCCAGGGGTTCCTCCCCGGGCAGCAGGGGCATGCTGGTTTCCACGAGAAACGAGGCGCCCATGAACAGCACCGAGACGATGATGATTTCCGCCCAGCGGCGCCGGGTGGCCAAGGAGACGAGAGCCAGCATCGCGGCGGCCGAGCCCAGGGTGGAGAACGAGGCGAAAACCACGAGCAGGATGGTGAGGGTGCGCGGTGCCCGATGCCTGAAGGGATACAGGAGGAAGCAGAGGAGCCCCAAGACCAGGTCCACAAAGATCAGCACACCGAAGGTTTCCCCGGCAGGCCCTGAGGGGTCCAGTTCGAAGACCGGGGCATAGACGACGGCGAAGGCGACGATCCCGAGCAGCACGGCGACCACCAGACGCCAGGTACCGCTCCAGGCCCGGCGGAGGCGGGACCGTGGTGGGACAGAAAGTTCGGCGGTGGTCATAGGCTCAACCCTATCCAGCCGGTACTGCGCAGACATCCTCCCCACGGTCGGTTTGGCACTCATCCTTTAGGCCCGATATTTTTCGTTCCGACGGTCGATGCGGTGACGGCGGGGTATGGGAAAGGATGGGTTCATGACGAGCACCAACACACCTCAGCCATCGCAGACTACCGAGACCGGCGACGCCTCGCCCTTGGCCTATCACCGGTTGGCCCGCGACGGGGCCGGTTACCGGTGGTGGAAGCCGCTGCTGGTCGGGGTGATCGGGGTCGGCCTCTATGTGGGCTTCATGATCGCCGCCTTCTTGGCTGTCGTCATCGTCGGGCTGCTGAGCCCCGGATTCGAACGCATCATGGACGGAGTGTTGCTGGGCTCCGGAGTCCCGGACATGAACGACCCCTTCGTCCTGATCCCCCTGCTCGTCTCCTTGGCCTTGATGATTCCGGCCCTCTGGCTGGCCACGCTGATCGTGGGCACACGGCCCGTCGGTCTGCTCTCCTCGGTCACCGGGCGACTGCGCTGGACCTGGCTGCTCTGGTGTCTGGGCGCCGCGCTGGGGATCAACGTCATCGCCCAACTGGTGGCACAGTTCCTGCCCGGCACCGAAGAGGGCGGGGAATTCATGTACGACGGCGGCAGGACCCTGGCCGTCTTGGCTGCCGCCTTGCTGGTGGTCCCGTTTCAGGCAGCTGCCGAGGAGTACGTCTTCCGCGGCTATCTGATGCAGACCCTTGGTGGCTGGTTGCGGCATCCGGCCTTCGCGATCGTGCTGCCGGTGCCGCTGTTCGTGCTCGGCCACGACTACGAGCTGCTGGGTCAGCTCGACATCGCGGTCTTCGCGATCGCCGCCGGCTGGTTGAGCTGGCGTACCGGGGGACTGGAGGCGGCGATCGCCCTGCATATCGTCACCAATGCCAGCATCTTCGCCTTCGTCGCCTTCGGGGTCGCCGACGCCAACGCCGATGATGTCGGCATCGTGGACCTGCTCCTCTCGGTGGCCGTCACCGTCGCCACCGTCCTGGTCCTGGCCAGACTGGCGACAGCACGCAAGGTCCAGCGCACCCGCCCCTCAGTTCCCGAGGCTGACCTCCAGGGTCGAGCCCCCGTAACCGTTCTCTAGGTCGCGTCCTTGAACGGTGACCGTGGAGACGTCCTCGGGGAACCGGTCCGCGGCGCTGTCGGTGGTGGCTGTGCCGGAGGATCGGCGCGGCACGTTTCATGTGATCAGCATGCCACGCGCTGCACCGCAGTGACATCAGTTCCGGGGCCGGGATTCGGGGCCGAACTGCTCGACACCGTCCTGGAAAACCCGCTCGATCATGGAGTGCAGGTCCGCCAACTGCCCGGTGGATTCGAGCTTCCCGTTGAGCACCACGGCATCGGCCAGATAACCTTCGGCCAGCCGACCCACCGAGTGCTCCGGGGTGATCAGTTCCCCGGCCACCGAGGTCGTCGACGCCAACACCTGTTGCAGTGACATCCCGGCGTCGGCCAACAGGGCCAGCTCCTCGAGGTTCTCGCCATGGATACCGACCCCCGAATCGGTGCCCATGCCGATCTTTACTCCGGCCGCAATGGCCCGGGCGACCGAGCCCCGGTGGTCTTCGTGGACCCGGTAGGCCTTGTCGATCACGGTTTGCGGTAGGCCACTGTTTCCGGCCTCGGCCTTCCTGATGACCGCTGCCGGGGCGGCCAGCGTGGGCACCAGGTAGGCGCCCCGGTCCAGGAAGACCTGGATGGTCTCGTCGTCGAGATAGATGCCGTGTTCGATGGTCCGCACGCCGGCATCGAGGGCATTGCGGATTCCAGCGGTGCCCTGGGCATGGGACATGACGTACTTGCCCTGGGCTTCGGCTTCGTCGACGACGACCCGGATCTCTTCGGGGCTGAACTGTGAGTGGCGGGGATCGTCGGCGGGGGAGAGGACCCCGCCGGTGGAGCAGATCTTGATCTGGTCGGCCCCGGCGCGCAGCATCGTGCGCACCGTTTTGCGCACTTCTTCGACCCCGTCGGCCACCCCGCTGGGCCGTCCGGGGTGTGGACCGAGGGCGGGGGCCGAGACCCCCGAAGGCAGCCAGAAATCTCCGTGTCCGCCGGTCTGGGACATGATCGAAATCGCCAGACGCAGGCGGGGCCCCTGGATGAGCCCGGAAGCCTGGGCTACCTGGGCGCCCAGGTCGGCACCACCGGCATCGCGGGCCGACGTGATCCCCGCCCGCAACGTGGCCTCGAGGTTGTGCACGGACTCGTAGAACTGCAGTGAGAACGGCTCGGCAACGGCGTGCAACGAACCCGGGTTCGAGGAGGTGACATGGATGTGCAGGTCGATCATCCCGGGCAGCACCGTCTTGCCCGTGCAGTCGATGACGGTGGCCGAGGCATGTGGGGCCGCATCCCCGGCGCCGGGGCCGACAGCTGCCACGCGGCCGTCCACGAAGACGACGTCTGCCGGCTCCGGAAGGAAGGCCACCCCGTCGAAGACCTGGGCATTCGTGAAAACCGTGGATGTGCTGGGCATCGGGACCTCCGGAGACGAGCAGTTCGCATGAACCTCATGTCCACGCCTGCTATGGACTCTAGCCCCCGGCTCATGCACCGGACTTGGAGGAAGGTCGGCTAGCCGCCGAGCTTGCCCGCCATCCGCCGGCGCATTTCCAGGCTGGCGGTGTTCAGCCCCTGGACGGAGACCGCCTTGCCGTACTTCTCGTATTTCTCGGTGATGGAGTCCAGCGCGGCGATGGTCGAGGCATCCCAGAGGTGGGAATCATGCAGGTCGATCACCACGCGCTCGGGGTCCCCGGCGTAGTCGAACTGGGTGTACAGGTCGTTGGAGGAAGCGAAGAACAGTTCGCCGTGGACCCGGTAGGTGGCGAGCTGTTCGCCGTCGTGTTCCTCGAGATCACGATCGACGGTGACGAAGTGTGCGACCCGGCGGGCGAAGAGCACCATGGCGGTGAGTACGCCGACGCCGACGCCGATGGCGAGGTTGTTGGTGGCCACGGTGCCGATCACGGTGACGACCATGACGGTGGTTTCGCTCTTGGGCATCATGGCCAGTGTGGAGGGTTTGATGGAATGCCAGTCGAAGGTCGCCACGGAGACGAAGATCATCACGGCCACCAGGGCAGCCATGGGGATCAGGGCCACGATATCGCCCAGGGCGACCACCAGGACCAGCAGCAGGGCACCGGCCAGGAACGTGGAGATCCGCGTCCGGGCGCCGGAGGCCTTCACATTGATCATGGTCTGGCCGATCATGGCGCAACCGCCCATGCCGCCGAAGAGCCCGGTGACGATGTTCGCCACGCCCTGGCCCCAGGACTCGCGCGTCTTGCTCGAGCGGGTATCGGTGACGTCATCGACGAGCTTGGCGGTCATCAACGATTCGAGTAGACCCACGAAGGCCATCGCCAGGGAGAACGGGAAGATGATCTGTAGCGTTTCCCAACTCAGCGGGACGTTCGGGGAGACCAGGCCCGGCAGGGAATCGGGAAGATCTCCCTTGCCACCGACGGTGGGCACGTTCATGGACGTCAACACGGTGATCAGGGTGATCACGACGATGGCGACCAGCGGGGCGGGGACCGCGGTGGTCAGTTTCGGCAGGCCGAAGACGATGAGCAGGCCCAGGGCCACCAGCGGGTAGACCAGCCACGGAACGCCGAGCAGTTCGGGGACCTGGGCCGAGAAGATCAGGATGGCCAGCGCGTTGACGAAGCCGACCATCACCTGGCGGGGGATGAACCGCATCAGCTTCGCCACCCCGAGGACGGCCAACACGATTTGCAGGAGTCCTGCCAGCAGGACGGCGGCGATGAAGTAGTCGGTCCCGTGGCTGGCCACCAGCGGGGCGATCACCAGGGCGATGGCACCGGTGGCGCCGGAAATCATGGCCGGACGACCACCCACGAAGGCGATGGTGACGGCCATGGTGAAAGCGGCGAACAATCCGACGCGTGGATCGACCCCGGCGATGATGGAGAAGGCGATGGCCTCGGGGATCAGCGCCAAGGCCACGACCAGCCCGGCCAGGATCTCGGTCTTGAGCAGGCGCGGGGACTTCAAGGTGCGCAGGACCGACTGGCGCTCTTCGGGCGTCAGCGTCGTGCTGGGGGTGTCGATGGCCACGCGGGCCTCCGTTCGAATCAAACATCAGCGGGCAAAGTGCGGGGGTGCAGCAGGCGGGGCTGCAGGAATTCTGGGGTGCGCGACGCTGCGCGGCCGGGCAAAACACCGGCGGTGCCTCGAGCTGGTTTCGAGGGACCAACCGTGAAACGGGCCGCAGTAAACTCTACCCTAACGTGAGGGTTGGGCGGTGCGGAGGTGACGCAGGGATCCACCGGGGCTCATGCGCCGGCGAGGCCTTCGAGTTCGGTGATGAGCTCGTCGGCCTGGGCCAGATAGCGGGCCAGCTTTTCGCGTTCGTGGCGGGTGCGGTCCAAGAAATGTCTGGCTCGCTCGACCCGCTGGGCTCCGGGGGACGGCTCCTCGACGATGGAGAGCAACTCGGTGATCTCCTCGAGACTGAACCCCAACGGTTTCATGGCCTTGATATGCGTCAGGCGATCGACGTCGGTCTCCGTGAAGACCCGGAAACCACCGTCGGTCCGGGCGCTCGCCGGGAGCAGTCCCACGTCGTCGTAATGTCGGATCGTGCGCAGTGACAGGCCGGTCCGCTCGGCCAATTCGCCGATATGCATGGTGCGGCCCGGGGTGTGTTGCGGCATGGATCCTCCGTCGCTGGTCGGCTCATCACGTTACCAGCGCCTGGGTGGGCCGGCTGGCCGTCGCAGATGTGAGCGGGCGACGAAGCTGGTGAGTATATTCAATGTTGTACGGGCGCGGTCTTGATCTGCGCTATCACTCGATGCTCGGAGACCCGATGAAAAGCACCTGGCCCCTGTTCGTGACCGTTGCCCTCGCGGCAACCTTGCTCTCCGGCTGTAGTGCCGGCGATTCCGAGCCGAAGAGTGACGCTCCCTCACCGGCAGCCACTGCCAGTGCCTCCAGCGACGATGGCGGGAATGTGGAGGAGGACTCCGGCGTCGGAGTCGCTGAGATGGATACGACCAAGGTGCTGGCTGAGCAGGAGTACCAGCTTCCCGGCACGAAGGACAAAACCACGTTCGGGGTTCAATCCCTCAAGGTGGAAGGGGAGACGATGAAGCTCACGTTAGTGATGACGCCCGACTTTTCCTCTGTCAGCGACTCGGAAACCCTGCGGATGTACAAGTTGACTGGAGACGACGCGTTCGAGCCTTTGCTGATCGACCGAGACCATCTGAAGGAATACTCGGTCATTAGTGAATCGAGCAAAAAATGGACAGTCGACCACCTGAAGACCAAGACCACCAACGGCGAGCCGGTGATCTGGTGGGGGATGTATGCGGCGCCGGAGGACGAGATCGACACGGTGGATCTCAGGCTGTTCGGTGACCTGCCCGAGTTCACGAACGTGCCGATCCAACGATGAGTAGGACCTCGAAGCGCGTGTTGCGCGGCTCCGTTGTTGTTCTGGTCTCGCTGATGGTGGCCCCGGCGATCGCCGTCGCGGACACCACCCAGGCCGAGGACTTGCCCGAGCCCACCCAGGCCCAACTGGCGAAGTCGGTGCATGTCTGGGATCCGACACGGGGAGTGCACACCTGGAAACTCGAGGGGTCGGTCTCCGAGGTCGAGCAGGTGGAGACCAAGGACAAGGAAACGACGATCACCCTCTCGACCGACATCCTCTTCACCCCCGACAGTTCCACACTGCCCGGGACCGCGGCGCAGCGGATCGAAAAGCTGGTGAAGGATGTTCCGAAGGGGGCGAAGATCAAGATCGACGGTCATACCGATTCGGTGAAGGGCAAGGTCGATAACCAGAAGCTCTCCACCGACCGGGCCGAATCCGTCGCCGAGGCCGTCGCCAAGAAGCGTTCAGACCTCAAGGCGACGGTCAAGGGTCATGCCGATTCGCGGCCCGTCAAGCGCGAGGATCCCCAGGATCCCTCGACGCGCGCAGCGAACCGGCGCGTAGAAATCACTTATCAGGGCTGAGAAGTAGCGGGTCTACGAATAAGTGCACATGGATGTGATGTAGGAAGTGTCACCTTCGTTAGGTATGGGTAACCTTCCTCGGGTAGCCTGAAGATGTGTTGACGATTCGTGGGTTGAGCAAGACCTTCTCCGGGCGCCCCGGACAAGAGCCGGCGCAGGCACTGGACCAGGTCGACATCGACGTGGCCGAAGGCCAATTCGCCACCATCCTGGGCCCCTCGGGCTGCGGGAAAACCACCCTGCTGCGCTCCATCGCCGGCTTCGAGGACCCCAGTGCCGGCACCATCAGCATCGACGGCCGCGAGGTGGCAGCCAA
Organism: Arthrobacter rhombi; assembly: GCF_900163545.1. Taxonomy (GTDB): domain Bacteria; phylum Actinomycetota; class Actinomycetes; order Actinomycetales; family Micrococcaceae; genus Arthrobacter_H; species Arthrobacter_H rhombi_A. The sequence continues at coordinate 37,029 of NZ_FUHW01000016.1, read as the reverse complement.
CGGACGCTCCTTGGTTTCCGCCCATGAACGCGGCGTCGGCATCGTCCCCCAAGACGGGGCACTCTTCCCCCACCTCTCGGTCGCCCAGAACATCGGTTTCGGTCTCACCGGCCAGCCCCGCCGCGAACGCAATCGCCGCGTCGCTGAAGTCCTGGAACTGGTGGGGCTCGATCACCTCGGTTCTCGCCGCCCCCATGAACTCTCAGGTGGCCAGCAGCAACGCGTCGCCCTGGCCCGGGCCATCGCGCCCAATCCGCGGGTGATCCTGCTCGATGAGCCCTTCTCCGCCCTGGACGCCTACCTGCGCCAGTCGTTGCGCGAAGAAGTGCGCAACCTCCTGCGTGACATCGGCGCCACCGTGGTGCTGGTGACCCACGATCAGGCAGAGGCCATGACCCTGGCCGACCACCTCGTGGTGATGCGCCACGGCAAGGTCGTCCAGGCCGGCAAGCCGCGTGAAACCTACTTCCGGCCCTGCGATATCGAACTGGCCCGCTTCCTGGGCGACGCGGTCGTCGTCGACGGGGATATTCCCTGCGGCGCCGCCACCGGCACCAGCGGTTCCACCGTCTCCTGCGCGTTCGGGGAGCTCGCCATCGGCTCCTGGCATGGCCGCCCGGGCCTCTGCGACGTGCTCATCCGCCCGGAAAACATCACCGTGCGCGGCACCGGCGAAGGCGTTGGCCTTCCCGGGGTCGTCGGCACCGTTGTCGATCAGTCCTTCTACGGGCACGACGGCGTCCTGCAGGTTGCCATCCCACAATTGCCCGAGCGGGTTCCCGTCCGAGTGATGGGGGACCAGGCCTTCGATGTCGGGCAGTCCGTGACGCTTTCGGTGGACCGGGCGGTATGCACCTACTAGGCCCACCAGGCCCCCTGAACCCCATCAGCTGAGCGTCGTCGACGCCGAATTTTCCCGTGCGCCAGCGCGGTCCGTACCCATTCATGCAGCACCAACGAGTTAGGTCCAGACGTATTCGTATGTTCTCCACTCTTTCCCGGCGGGTTTTCGCCGTCACCGCAGTTGTTTCCCTGGCAGCCCTGACCGGATGTTCAGCAGGTGGCACCGACGCCGCCTCGAGCGCTTCGAACTCCGGTGCCGCGGCCGAAGACACGACGCTGACCGTCTACACCGACCAGCACGCCGAACTGATCGAGGGCCTGACAAAGGCCTACACCGATGAGACCGGTGTGAAGTTCAACATCCAGGCCGACGCCACGGTGGGCCAGATCGAAGCCGAAGGCAAGGCAGCCCCCGCCGACGTCTTCCTCTCCGAGGATCCGGGCCCGGTGGCCCAGCTGGGCAAGAAGGACCTGCTGTCCGATATCGACGAGGCCACCCTGGATCAGATCCAGCCGGGCCTGAGCTCGCAGAAGAAGCAGTGGGCGGCCTACGCGGCCCGCACCCGGGTGCTCTACTACAACCCGGAAAAGATCGACGAAGCCAAGCTTCCCGAGAAGCTGATGGACATCAACAAGCCCGAATACAAGGGCAAATTCGCTTGGGCCCCCTCGGGCGCCTTCGTGGCCACCACCCAGTACCTGATCTCCACCATCGGTGAAGCCAAGACCAAGACGTTCTTGGAGGGGCTGAAGGAGAATGGCGTCAACGAGCAGAAGAACGGCAACGTCCGCGATACCGTCGAAGCCGGTAAGCACGCCATGGGCCTGTCGAACCACTACTACTGGTGGATCAAGGCCGATGAGGTCGGCGGCGCCGACAAGATGACCTCCAAGATCCACCACTTCCCGGAAGCCGACGCCGGCAACCTGATCCTCTCCTCCGGCGCAGCCGTCATGAAGTCCTCCGAGCAGCAGGAAGCCTCGGCCGACTTCATCAAATGGCTCACCGCAGCCGACGGCGGGCAGAAGCTCATCGCCGAAGGTGACATCGACGTTTCGGGCGCCCAGTACCCGGTCGCCAAGGACGCCGAAAGCAAGATCGTCGGCTCCCTCGATGAGATCAAGTCCCCCGAATACGATATGGACATCATGGCCGACCAGGCCGAAGCGGAGAACCTGCTGAAGTCCTTGGGCATGTCCAGCTAGCCTTGCCCACCCGCACCAGAAAGCCGACGGCGACCGCAACCCTTGCGGTCGCCGTCGGCGTGCTATCCCTGCTGCCGGTCAGCTACCTGTTCATCGCCGGTTTCTCCTTCGCCGACATCCGGCAGCTGTTCAGTTTCCCCACCACGGTCCCCGATATCGCCCGGACCATCGGGCTGACCGTCTCGGTCTCGGTTCTGTCGATCGTCCTCGGCGTCGCGGCGGCCACCCTGGTGGTGCGCACCGATATCCCCGGACGCAAGCTGCTCACGGTGCTCTTTGCCATGCCGCTGGCCGTTCCCGGTTTCGTGAGCGCCTACGCCGCCTATTCGGCCAACCTGATGTTCTTCCCGCAGGCAGACCTGGTCACCAATTTCGGCGGTGCGACGGCGGTGCTCTCGCTCTCGCTCTACCCCTACGTCTTCCTGCCAGCGGTGATCGCCCTGCGCAACACCGACCCCGCCCAGGAGGAAGTGGCCCGCAGCCTCGGGACCCGCTCGCACGCAGTCTTCGGGCGCATCGTCGTCCCGCAACTGCGCCCGGCCTTGGCCGGCGGCGTGCTCATCGTGGCGCTTCACGTGCTCTCCGAATACGGAGCCATGGTCCAGCTGCGCCAACGCACCCTGACGACGACGATCATGGCCGAAATGATCGACTACGGCGACTACTCTTCGGCCCGCTCCATTTCTGTGCTGCTGGCCGTCTTCTCCTTCGGGGTGCTGCTGGCCAATCGGGCGTTTTCCGGGCGCACCGTCCCCGGTTCGGTCGGAAGCGGTTCGGTCCGCCCGCCCTCACGCTGGCGGTTGCGCGGGGCGAAACCGCTGGTCATGGCCACCGCCCTGCTCATTCCCGGGCTGGCCCTGGGGCCCACCGCATTGATGACCGTGCGCGGGCTGACCTCACCGCACCGTTCCGCCGTCGTGCATTGGCCCGATGTGTTCGCCGCGATGGGCTCCACCCTGGGCTACGCCGGATGGGCCGCACTTTTCGCCACCATCCTGGCCTTCCCGGTGAGCTGGTGGGTCAGCCGGAAGCCCTCCGTCTCCTCGCATCTGACCGAACGCTCGATCTGGGTGGCCCATTCGGTCCCCAACGCGATCCTGGCCCTCGCCCTGGTCTTTTTGGCCACCCGGTTGCTGCCCGGAATGTATAAGACGGCTGCCCTGCTGGTGTTGGCCTACGTGATCCTTTATCTCCCGCTGGCGGTCAGCAACCAGCGGGTCGGCATGCAGGCGGCCCTGGTCAAGTACGACGACGTGGCCGCCTCGCTGGGTTCGGGTAGCTTCCGCAGATTCTTCAGGGTCTCGCTGCCGTTGGCACTACCCGGCGTGGTCACCGGCGCCCTGTTGGTGGGCCTGGATGCCAGCAAGGAATTGACCACCACGTTGATGCTGCTGCCCTATAATTCCAACACCCTGGCCACCGGGCTGTGGTCCACCACCAACGGGGAATCGCTGGACTTCACCGCGGCCGCCCCATACACCCTGATGCTGGTGATCCTGGGGTCCATTCCCGTCTTCCTGATCGTGCGCCGCACCCTGCGCTACGTGCGCTAAACCGCAGACTGCCGCGGACGGGAGCGACTGGATACACTGACGACATCGGTTAGCTGGCCCCCGAAAGGAAACATCCCATGGGCGCACCCCGCCACGCAGTCCTTTTCGACGTCGACGGGACGCTGGTCGACTCCACCTATTGGCATACCGTGTCCTGGTGGCAGGCACTGCGCCAGCACGGGCACACCGTTCAGATGTCCCGCATCCACCGGGCCATCGGCATGGGCGGAGACAAACTCGTATCCCACGTGGTGGGGGAGAACGTCGATGCTGACCAGGAGCAGGCGCTGAAGGATGCCCATGCGGCGATCTTTTCCACCCACTGGCCACAGCTGACCCGCTTTGACGGGGTCAAGGAACTGCTCCGTGCCTGCCATGGGGCCGGCGCCGCCGTCGTTCTCGCGTCCTCGGCGCAGGGCCCCCAATTGGAGGTGTTGCGCCGGACCATCGACGCGGATGATTTTCTGACCGCGGCCACGAGTTCCTCCGACGCCTCGGCGAGCAAACCCGAACCGGATATCGTCGAGGCCGCGCTGGAATCCGCGGGCGTCGCGGCCGAACAGGCGATTTTCATCGGCGACGCCGTCTGGGATGTTCACGCCTGCGCGAAACTGGGCCTACCGGTGATCGGGTTGGCCTGCGGCGGGACGAGCGCCGCCGAACTGCGTGAAGCCGGCGCCCTCGAAGTGCACGAGCAGGCCGCCGACCTCCTCGCGCACCTCCAGGTCAGCGCGCTGGGACGCCTGCTCGACGCGGCCCGGGACGGCTCCTGAGCGCGCCGGGCCGCTCAGGACTCGACGAACTGTATTTCGCCGGTTTCCGCCCCGGTATGTAGGTCCCAGAAGGAACCGGCAATGGCATCGGGGTCAAAGAACGTCCCCGCCTGCACCACACCGCCAATGGTGACGGTACCGACGGTGATGCCGTCCGCGGCGAGCTCATCGGCCAGGGTGAACACCAGATTCCGCAGTCCTGCCTTGCCGATGGCCGCCGAGACCCTCGAGGCCACCGGGTTCACCCCGAGCATCCCTCCCGTGAACAGCAAGGTCCCCGCACCGCGTTCCCTCATGGCCGGTGCCACCAGGTGGGCGCATTCCAGCGCACCGAGGACGTTGACCGCGAAGTCCCCGGCCACCTCGGCGGCCGACACCTCCAACGGCGTGCCGATGGTGATGGCCCCGGCGTTGTAATGCAGGACATCGGGGGTGCCGAACTCGGCCTCCACGGTGGCGAAGGCAGCGGCCAGCGAGACCGGATCCGTCACGTCGGCCACCAGGGGATGGGCCTGGATGCCGGAGGCCTTCAGCTCGGCCACCCGCTCGTCCAGCGCCTCGGCTCGACGGGCCATCAGGACGACGGTGAATCCCTCGGCCCCGAACTTCCGGGCGACACCGGCACTGACGCCCGATCCGGCCCCGACGATGGCGATGAGCTGCTTCTGCATGGTGTCGTCCTAGTCCAGCGTGGAGGTGTCGATGACGGCGCGGTAGCGGACCTTTGAGGACTGCACCCGCTCGTAGGCCTCGTTGATCTGCTCGGCGCCGATCAGTTCGGTGGCGGCCTCGACACCATGTTCGGCACAGAAGTCCAGCATTTCCTGGGTTTCGCGGATGCCCCCGATCAGTGAACCGGCGAAGGAGCGGCGGGCGCCGATGAGCGCGAACACGTTCAGCGAGAGCGGGACCGGGGGAGCGCCAACGTTGGTCATCGTCCCGTCCAGAGCCAGCAGCGACAGGTACGCATCGAGCTCGATTTCGGCACTGACCGTATTCAGGATGAAGTCGAAGGAGCCGGCGAGCTGGGTGAACGTTTCCGGGTCGGAGGTGGCGTAGTAGTGGTCGGCACCGAAACGCTTCCCGTCCTCCTGCTTGGAGAGGGTCTGCGAGAGCACGGTGACCTCGGCGCCCAGGGCGTGGGCGATCTGCACGCCCACATGGCCCAGGCCGCCCATTCCGACGACGGCCACGCGGGAGCCGGGTCCCACGTTCCAGTGCCGCAGCGGTGAGTAGGTGGTGATGCCGGCGCAGAGCAGGGGAGCGGCGGCAGCGAAGTCGAGGGCCTCGGGGATACGCAGCACGAAGTCGGCATCGACGACGACGGCCGTGGAGTAGCCGCCCTGGGTGATGCTTCCATCGCGGTCCACGGCGCCATAGGTGCCCACGTTGCCGCCCGTGCAGAACTGCTCCTCGCCCTTCCGGCAGTTTTCGCAGTCGCGGCAGGAGTTGACCAGGCAGCCGACCCCGACCTGATCGCCCACCTGGTGGTTGGTGACCTCGGAGCCGACCTCGGAGACATAGCCCACGATTTCGTGGCCCGGGGTCAGCGGGTAGTGCTGATCGCCCCAGTCGCCCTGGACGGTGTGGATATCGGAGTGGCAGATGCCGGCATATTTGATGTCGATGAGTACGTCGTTCACCCCGACGTCGCGGCGTTGAAGGGTGGTGGGAATCAGGGGTTCGTTCGCTGCGGGGGCGGCGTAGGCGTTAACGGTGAGCATGGTGTCCTTTGCTAGGTGCCGCAGGGGATGCGGCGAAGGGTAGGGGAATCAGGGGGTGGAAGTCAGGGCGGCGACGGCTTCCGCCACCGGGGTGTTGCCACCGGTCAGTTCGACGATGACGCGGTTCAACGCGGGTTTGGCCAGTGCGGCATCGATGAAGGCTGCGACGTCGGCGCGGGGGATGGTGCCATAGGGGATCGCCGGCCCGGCGGTCACCCTGCCGGTTCCAGCGGTATCGACCAGGGTCCCGGGGCGCACGATCAACCACTCCAGCCCGGTGGCTGCCACATGCACGTCGGCATCCTTCTTGATGCGCATGTAATGCTCGAAGGCTTCGGGGGAATCCGGTCCACGGCCTGCTTCGGGGAAGACCGAGACGAGGACGAAACGGCTGACCCCTGCCTGTTCGGCGGCTTCGGCGGCCTTCTTCAGCCCGTTGCCGTCGATCAGGGTGGTCTGTTCGGTCCCGGCGCCGTGGGCTCCCGCGGAGAAGACGACGGCGTCGTGCCCAGACATCTTTGCGGCCAGGTCGGCCACGGTGTCCTGGACGAGATCACCGGGGACTGCTGTGGCGTTCGTGGCGGTGATGGCTTCCGCCTGTTCGGGTTTGCGGTGCATTCCGGTCACGTCCTCGCCGCGGGCGGTGAGCAGCTGGGCGAGTGGACGGCCGACGCCTCCTGCGGCGCCGATCTGGAAAATACGCATGACTTCCTCCTCAAGGGTCTGGAATGAAGTACGACGACTAGCGTAGTACGATGGTTCTCGTATTAGCGAATGAGCCCCTGCACTGGAGGATGGGTTGATGAGTTCCCCCCGCACCCTGGAGCACCCCGAAACCGTCGAGCTGAACTTGGACGCCGTCTTGGCTGCCCTGGCCGATCCGATCCGCCGGCGCATCGTGGTGCAGCTCGCCCGCGGGCATCAAGACCAGGCCTGCATCGGTTTCAACCTGCCGGTCAGCCGCTCCACCTCCACCCACCACTTCCGCGTACTGCGGCAAGCGGGAGTCATCGAGCAGCGCTACCAAGGCACCGCCATCCTGAACTCGTTGCGCGCAGCCTGCCTGGAAGAGCGCTTCCCCGGGCTCTTGCCGGCCATTGTTGCCGCCCAAGCGCCGGTGGATGGTCCGCTGCCCGAGGAGGGCTAACCGCCACCCGTCCGGCCCGAACGCAGGACCCCACCCCTTTCCCCCGAGGTCCAATTTTGGAATGATACTTTTGGGATACGGAAAAGAGAGGGGTTTCGGCGATGCTGATCCGCAATGTCAGGCCATGGGGCGGGGAAGCCGCCGACGTGGAACTCGAAGGCGACCGGATCGTAGCGATCCGGCCCCACGCAGGAGCCCACGGCAGGCCCGTCGGCTCCGCGCCCGAAGCACAGGCCACCGGAGCCGAAGAGCTCGACGGGCGGGGACGCCTGCTCCTGCCGTCCTTCTCCGACGTCCACGTCCACCTGGACTCCACCCGGATCGGGCTGCCCTTCCGCGAACACACCGGCGGTGCCGGGGTGTGGGCCATGATGCTCAACGATCGGAAGAACTGGCGTCACGCCGAGGTCCCGCTGCCCGAACGGGTCGCCGGAACCCTGGAACGGATGATCGCCTACGGCACCACCCGGGTGCGTAGCTTCGCCCAAATCGATGTGGACGCCGGACTGGAGAAGTTCGAGGCGGTGCTCGCCGCCCGGGAAAAGTACGCACACGCCGCCGAGGTGCAGATCATGGCCTTCCCGCAGGCCGGTCTGCTCATTGAGCCCGGGACCATTGACCTGCTCGAAGAGTCGTTGAAGCTCGGGGCCACCGTGATGGGTGGGATCGACCCCTGTCAACTGGACCGGGATCCGGTGAAGCATCTGGACGTGGTCTTCGACCTGGCACAAAAGTACGACGTCGATATCGACATCCACCTCCACGAACCCGGCCAGCTGGCCGTCTTCAGCGCCGAGCTGGTCTGTGAACGGGTCCGCGCCCTGGGCATGCAGGGGCGGGTCACGCTCTCCCATGCCTACGAGCTCGGTGCCGTCTCCGAAGCGGTGACCGCGGCGATGATGGAGCAGATGGCCGAACTGGATATCTCCTGGACCACGATCGCCCCGGCGCGGACCGCCCCGCAGTTCAACCTCGCAGCCATGAGCGCGGCAGGGATTCGGGTCGGGCTCGGCCAGGACGGCCAACGTGACTACTGGAGCCCCTACGGGAACGCCGACCTGCTGGATCGGACCTGGCAACTGGCCTTCACCCACCAACTGCGCCGCGACGAGGACATCGCCCACTGCGCCGCCATCGCCACCATCGGCGGTGCCTCGATCATGGATCGCAACGTCCCGCGTCTCACTGGCGTCGCCGACCGGCCAGGACTTGAGGTGGGCGATCGCGCGGATCTGCTGCTCTGCCCGGGGGAGACGGTGACCAGCGCCATCATGGACCGTGAGGCCGACCGCACCGTGGTGCACGACGGGCGGGTCGTCGCCGAAGGACTCCATGTCAGCTGACACGCCGCCGCCTTCGCCGCCTTCGCCGCCTTCCATGCGGGCCGCACGCCTGCTGGGCCTGTTCGCCGCGGCAGCTGTGGGGCTGAATCTGCGTCCGGCCATCACCTCGGTCGCCTCGGTCCTGGACCAGCTGCCGGCCCAGCTGGGGGTCTCCGATACCGGGATCGTCGTCCTGTCCTCCCTGCCGGTCGCCGCCTTCGGGCTCAGCGCCCCGCTGGTGCCCCGGCTGGCCCGCAGGTTCGGGGTCAACGGTGCCTTGCTACTCTCCATGGGGGTGCTCGCCCTGGCCCTGCTGCTCCGTGTGCTCGTCCCGGTGCTGCTGCTCCCCGGCACCTTGGTGGCCGGTGCGGCGATCATGGGTGGCTCGGTACTGATGCCGCAATACCTCAAACAGCTCCAGGCGACGCCCCGGGCCATCGGGGTGGCCACCACCATGTTCGCCGTGGGGGCGGCCCTCGGCGCGGCCCTGACCCGGCAACTTTCCGACGCGGTTTCCGTCGCCGTCGCCCTGGCCGTCTGGGCCCTGCTGGCTGCCCTGGCCTGCATCGTGCTCTACCTGGCCCGCCGCGCCGCAGCGCACGGGCCCGCCGCGCCGCAGCGCACGGGGCCGTCGAGGACTCCGAGGCGTGGACGGGCAGGTCATCCACGGGTTACGGCGTGGTGCCACGGGCCCCCGGACAGTGCTGGACCACCGCCCTGATCGTGGTGGTCTTCGGACTCCAGGCCGTCCTGTACTTCTTCGTGGCCGGCTGGTTGCCCACGGTGCTGGGTGAAGCAGGAACCGACGCGGGAACCGCGGCGAACCTGCTGGCCTGGTTCAGCGTCGTGGGCTTCATTTCCACCCTGGTCACCCCGATGCTGGTGGTCCGTCCGATCATGCTGCGGGTCACCGCCGTCGTCATCGGTGTCGGTATCGCCGGCGGCGTGCTGTGGCTGACCGTCGTCGTCCCCGGGCAGGCCTTCGCGCTGGTCTCCGTCCTGGGACTGCTGCAAAGCGGTGCCTTCGGGGTGGCCATGTCCCTGCTGGTCGCCAAGGCAGCCAGCCCCGCCGCCGCGGGAACCCTGTCGGCGCTGGCCCAGGGCATCGGCTTCGTGTTGGCCGCCGTGGGTTCCGCCGTCGTGGGCTCGCTGCGCCTGTCCACCGGTTCCTGGGATGCCGGGCTGTGGATCATGGCGGGACTGGCGCTGGTGTTCGGAGCGGCGGTCATTGCCGTGGCCGGACGACCGGCGATCGGGCAGCGGCCTGCGACGCGCAACGAGCCGGTGGGTTCCGGGCCCCGTTGAGCCGTGGCCCCGCTTTCCCTCGCCCTGCTCCGGTTCCCGGCGTACCGTAGGGGCAGGGGTTAGTGCCGATCGGGAAAGTGACATGAAACCAGCCATCAAGAAATGGATGCCGGCCGTAGCCATCCCGGCAGTGATTGCCGCCGTGGCCGTCGGCGCCAACGTGTCAGCTTCTGCTGCCCCCGAGCTGGACACCAAAACGCCCGCACAAGTCATCGAACTGATGGCCTCATCCCACCTCGAAGCGTATTCCGGCCAATTCGGCACCTCCACCCGGCTGGGTCTTCCGGCACTGCCCGACGCCGGCGCCCCCGCCTCCTTCGGTCCTCCGGCCCCCTCCACATCGGGTGACGAAGGGAAGTCTGACAGCGGAGGAAAGCCGGGCGCCTCGACCTCCGCCCCGGCTTCGGGCCCGGCAGGTGCACGCGACTCCGGTGGCTCCAGCGATGCGCAACTGGCGCAGTTGCTGAACCTGGTCTCCGGCACCCACCAGGCACGGATCTACGTCGATGGCGCCGATCAGGCCCGGCTGCAGGTCTTGGGGGATATGGAAGAACAAGACGTCATCCTCAACGGCACCAGCCTGTGGACCTATGATTCGGCGGAGAAGAAGGCCGTGCACATGACCCTGCCGCAGCAGCCTTCCGCCGCCCATGAAGGCCATGGCGCAGGGAAGTCAGGTGCCGCGAAGTCAGGTGCCGCGGAGTCGGGCGATGTCGCGACCCGCACGCCGGCGGAGCTGGCCGAGACCTTCCTGTCGGCGGCCGAAGCCTCGACCCAGGTTTCCGTGAAGGAGGGCTCGACCGTCGCCGGGCGGGCCGTTTACAACCTGGTGCTGGACCCGAAATCCGAGAAAACGCTCGTGGACGAGGTGACCATCGGCATTGACGCCGAAACGGGCGTCCCACTGGCGGTCACCGTGGCCGCCGTCGACCAGGACGCCCCGGCCATCAACGTGGCCTTCACCTCCTTCACTCCGAAGGCCCCCGACGCAGCACGCTTCGACTTCACCCCGCCGGCCAACGCCACCGTGACCGAGAAGAAGCTGCCCCAACACGGCGACACGTCAACGAACTGGCCTCGGCACACCTTCGGCACGCAGCATGAACGGCCGGCGCCCTCGGATGCCCCACGCGGTGACCGACACTGGCCCAGCGACGGCGCGCAGGACGGGACCGACGGCGAAGGCTGGGATACGGTCGCCATCATTCCCGCCGACGAGGTCCCCGCAGAGCTGAAGGACTCCGCCATGCTCAACGCCCTGGCCACCGAAGTCGACGGCGGGAAGCTGCTCCACACCTCGCTGGTCAACGCCCTCATCACCGATGACGGCCGCGTCGTCCTCGGCGCCGTGCAGCTCTCCCGGCTGCAGGCGGTGGCCCAGGCCGAGGCCCGGTGACCGACGCAGCCGCCACGGCAAGCCGCGCCAACGCAGTCGCCGCCACGGCCAACACCGGCGAACTGGCCATCGAGACCAGTCGGCTGAGCAAATCCTTCGGTCGCCGGCACGCGGTGGACAACCTGGATCTGGCCGTCCCACACGGCTCGGTCTTCGGCTTTCTGGGGCCCAACGGGTCGGGGAAGACCACCACCATCCGGATGCTGCTCGGGCTCGCGAATCCCAGCAGCGGAACCATCAACGTGCTCGGCCGACCCATGCCCACCGCGTCGAAGGACGTGCTGCCGCGGGTCGGCGCCCTCGTGGAAGGCCCGGCCTTCTACCCTTTCCTATCCGGCCGGGCGAACCTGCTGCGCCTGGACGCCGCCAACCCCCGGGCCGATGCCAGGGACCGGCGACGACGGGTGGATCGCGCCCTGGAAACCGTCGGGCTGTCCCAGGCCTCCGGGCTCGCCGTGCACGCCTACTCGTTGGGGATGAAGCAGCGACTCGGGATCGCCAATGCCCTGGCCACCGACCACGAGCTACTCGTCCTGGACGAACCCACCAACGGCTTGGACCCGCAGGGGACCCGCGAAGTCCGTCACCTCATCGCGTCGATGGCCGGAGCCGGGACCACGGTCTTCATTTCCAGCCACCTGCTCAGCGAGATCGAGCAAATGTGCACGCATGCAGCGGTGATGAGCGCCGGCCACCGGGTGGCCCACGGCACCTTGGAGGAGTTGCGCTCGGACGGTAACGCCTATGCGGTCCTTGAAACCCCCGATGAGTACGCAGCTCGCGCAGTATTGGCCCGGCTGGGGCTCGGTGATCTGGAAACCAGGGAAGCAACCGCTTCGGCGACGGAGATCGGTACCGAGGCAGGCACCGCCGTCGTGCGGGTGGCCGTCCCCGAGGGGGCTGCCACCGCCGAGGAGATTGTTGCAGCACTGGTGGCCGCCGGGGTGCGGGTGCGCGGTTTCGCCATTGAGCGGCCCAGCCTCGAGGAACGGTTCGTGGCCTTGACGGGGGAGGGGTTCGATCTTGCCCAATAATGCGTTGCTGCTTTCAGAGCTGGGGATGGTGTTTCGACGTAGGCGTACGTGGGCGATGCTTGCGGCGTTGGGAGCCGTTCCGGTCCTGATCGCCGTCGCCGTCCGGCTCACCTCCTCGGAGGTTCCAACGGGCCATGGCCCGCAGTTCCTGGACCAGGTGGCCGGCAACGGATTATTCGTGGCGATCGTGGGGATGTTCATGTGCATCCCGTTGTTCCTGCCGCTGACCGTTGCCGTGGTCTCGGGAGACACCATTGCCGGAGAAGCAGGGCACGGAACGCTGCGCTATTTGCTCATTGCCCCCGCTTCACGGGCCCACCTGCTGTTGGTGAAGTACATCGGGGCGTTGGCTTTCTGTCTGGCCGCGGCATTGACCGTGGCCGGCTGTGGGCTGCTCATCGGGGCGGCACTGTTCCCCGTGGGGCCGGTGACTTTGCTGTCCGGGGACACCCTTGCCCTCGGTGCCGCGATCCTGCGGATTGTGCTGATCGCCGGCTATGTTGCCTTGTCCCTTTGTGGGCTGGCAGCGGTGGGTCTGTTCATCTCCACGCTGACGGATGTTCCGGTGGGGGCGATGGCGGCCACCGCGGTGCTCTCGGTTGCTGCCCAGATCCTGGGCCAGCTGCCCCAATTGGACTGGCTGCACCCCTGGTTGTTCACCCATGAGTGGTTCGGGTTTGCCGATCTGCTGCGTGAGCCCATTTTATGGGGGTCCTTCGGCCGGAACGCCGTATTGCAGGGCGGCTACGTGCTGGTCTTCGGTGCCCTGGCCTATGGGCGGCTGAGCACCAAGGACATCCTCTCCTGAAGGGCGTCAAACGGAAGCCGGTTGGCTTCGGATCGCGGCAGTATTCCACTCACGAACCCCTCACAGGTCGGCCAGCTGGCACCTTATCCCCAGCACGTAGGGGCACCCTCGATCGGAATCCCGACCCCTGACAGAGTGGAGGCATGGAACACAACACGAGCGCGGTGGTGGTCGACGGGTGGGATATCGCCCGGTCCACCGGCCTCGCCGTGGACGGTTCCACCCGGTTGAAAGCCGCCGAAGCCTTGGCCCGTTTTGCAGAGGCCGAGAAGTTCAAGGCCGCCGCCATGCTTCATGCCGAAGCACACCGAGCGGTGCCGTCCCTGCTGGATGACTTAGCTGGGGAACCGGGGATGGGGATTTCATTGCGCACCGGTCGGATGGCCGAACAGGCCGCCACGGAAAGCGCCGCGCTGGAAGTCGCACTGGTCTGCGGAATCTCGCCCGGACAAGGGCAGCGCATTCTTGACCAAGCGGAAACCTTGGTCCGGCAAACCCCTGAAGTCATCGATTCCCTGGCCTCGGGACGTCTGGGGAGCGGTCATGTCCAGAAGATTCTCGAACAGGTGAAGTACATCGTTCCTGAAACGCTCCCGGCATTGCCCCCGGAAGCCGATCAGGCGACCCGGGAGGAATGGGATCGTGAGAGGGCCCGGCTGGACGAGCGGGCCCGTGCCGCACGGCGGGATTTCGGTGCCGACATGTTGGCCACCGCTCCGGGGAAGTCGCCGGCACAATTGCGCACCCGGGGCCGGCAGTTGCTGGAGAAGTACTACGGGCTCTCCTATACCAGGCGCTCGCGCACTGCCATGCGGGACCGGCGGATCATGTTCGATGAAGACGCTGACGGGATGTCCTGGTTCTCCGCCTTCCTTCCCACGGCCGGCTGCCACGCCATCTTCTCGAGGATCGATGCCATGGCCAGGGTGCTGAAAGCCGATCCGGCCTCTGCTGCCGATCTGCTGCATCCCGAAGAAATCCACGGCACAACTCCGGAGGCCAGCAATGACCCGGTCGAGCAGCGGACCGTGGAGCAGTTGCGTGCCGATGTGTTCATGGACCTGCTGCTCGAGGGCCCGACCGGGAAGGGTCTGGCCTCGATCCAGCCCGAAGTCTTCGTCACGATCCCGGCCACGATGCTTCCCGGGGTGCCGGGAGGCCCCACGGGTGACACGGACGACGAACCCGTCCAGGTCGGTACGGCCGAACTACCTCCCGGGGCAGAAGTTCCCACAATTCTTGGTGGCGGAGCAGTGGATCAGGAGTCCGCAGCACGTTTCATGGCTGCGGCGAAAACCTGGTGGCGGGTCGTTACCGATCCGATGACCGGGGCCATCGTGAAGTTCGGACAAAGCAAATACCGGCCCAGCGCCGCCCAACGGGCGGCCCTGCGCTTCCGGGACGGAGGCTGTTGCACCCCGGGGTGCCCGGGCCGGGTGGAGGACTGCGATGTGGACCATGACCGGGAGTGGCAGAAGGGCGGCGGCACGGATCTGGGCAACCTGTATCTTAGGTGCCGACGTTGCCACCGACTCAAGTCCTGGGGGTTGCTCGAGTTTGAGGAGGGGACCCACGGCACGGTCGTGGCCACCAGCCTGTTCGGTACACGACAGGAAACGGCTCCGGCCGCCCCGTGGGCCTCCGGCACAAGAGAGCACCGCGTGCGTAACGAGCCGGAGGCAGCAGACATCCCGGAGTCGTCCACGAAGTACGTGACCTGGGGCAAGGTCAATGAGGTTCCGGACTCCTCCTGCGAAAACCCTGAATTCGGTCGCTATGCCAAAACCAGTAACGCCCGGGGCGCTCGCCGTCGGCGGCTGGACCGCGAAGCTGGTGCCTGCGAACCGCGCAACCTCATCCGCGAAGAAGCGGCAGACCCGTGGCAGAGCACCTCAACCGGACCGCGGCAAGGCACGGAGGACATTCCCTTCTGATCTCGGGCATTCCAGGGACAGAAGCGGGTAGGGGAAACGTTCGAGTGCATGCGGTCTCAGAGAAAGCCGTCAGGTTATTTCCTCAGCACGAGGGGAAGGAAGATCTCGTCAACGCTGGATTCAGCGACTTCATCGGGATCGACTTCATCGCGAGCCACGGCATGACCCAAGATCTGTTGCATAGTGATGCAGCATCCCGAGAGAAAAACATCATGCAATTCGTCGATCCTTGTTCCGGTCTCGGCCTAGCACCCGCCCAGCGTTCCTGTATGGTGCACCGAGACCTTGCGGCGTGCGCCAGCATGGGCTAGCGCAGCATGGATGGATTCGGCCTTCCCGGGGCGCCGCCGATAGACAACGGTCCGGCTCGTCGGGGCGCGCTCGGCCCCAGAATCTATCGTCAAGCGGTCGTATCCCGTGTCGCGGAGCTCTGCCCACGTGCCGTCGAGGAGTGCTGCCACCAGAGCCGCGCCGCGACGGCGTGTGGGGGACTGCTGCAGGGAGCCCCCAACAAGACGGGGCGCTTCTTCTGCTAGCGCTCGCGGCAGGATTTCAACAGACGTTCGGGTGGGCAATGACCCGTGGCGGAGTGGGCGTGCTCGTATCGTTCGCCCTGCGCGGAAGGCTAGCCACGACCCCTCAAGAGGTGCTGGAGGAACAGCCTTCGCCAAGGTCGGGAGAACGGTGCCCAAGGTGGGGTGAGCCTAGTCGGAAACTGCCTCTCGGCGGGAGGCCCACCGGCGCAAAAGGAGGGCGACCAGGACGGCCGCGGCGATTCCCACGACCGTGAAAACTACCCGCTCGATGGTCAGCTCGAATCCACGGTCGACGTCACCGAGGGAAGCGAAGATCAAAAGCATAGGTGTCAGCGACAGGGCTTGCATCAGGTAAGCACCGCCCATCGTGTACCAAACCAGGGTAAAGAGGCATAGCACCGCGACGACCACTGCAGCCCACAGCGGTAGGAACAGGACGGCCAACAAGGCAATGATCGCCCCCAGGAAAGTGCCGATCAGCCGGCCGTTGAGTGTTTCCCGCCGCTGGTCGGCCAGAGGACGCAGCGCCATCAGCACGGTCACGGCGATCCAATAGCCGTGCGGCACGTGATAGGTCAGGCTCCAGAACATGACCCCGGCACAGAGGATGCCGACAGCCAACCCATGTTCCCAGGCGCTGCGCCGATCTACGGGGAGGGTAGGCGCCTGGAACTTCAGGAGGCGGGTGATGAAGAAGCCGACCAGCCCGCCACCAAGAATCCACAGAGCCGCGGACCACCAGCTCAAGTCGATGGGGCCAGGGCCAAAGAGGATCACCATGATCGGAGCGAGGGACAGCAGCCCCGCGGAGCGCTGGTTGGCGATGGCGAAGAGCACTGCAGAGAAGAACATGAGAGCCGCTATCGCCCATGGTGTTGCCCCGGCCCAGGACGCCAAGGCACCCAAAACGGCACCCACGACGATCAAGGCAGCGATCTGGCGTGGCCGGCTCACAGGTGTGACAGCCATGCCCAAACCTACGGCCATGCCGAAACCCATGCTGGCTGACGTACCCGCCAGCACGCTCACGAGGGCGGAAGGGATCAGGATGGCAGCGAGGAGCTTGAGCGTGATGGGCAGGGTCCCTGGCTGGGGACGGCTGAAAATGGTCATGTTCTCGTTACCTTTGGAGCGGCCGGTGGAAGACAGGGCTGCCACCTTCCAAGGAAGTGACGATTTCAGGACCCTGCAGCTGCCACGAGAATACCGGTGCGATGAGGTTTGAAACGGTTGGCGAACGTCATTCATCGCAGCGGAGATTCTTCACCGAGTCTCCCTGCGACCTGCTACACCGGCCCTCGGGGTATCCCGTGACCGCCGGTGTCCGAGGAAGGGCTACGGACTCTTAAGCATCAGGACTTCCCCTTCTAGCCCGTCGGGATCCCGGAAGAACATGCTGTATTGCGTACCGAAGTCATTGACGGTTCCGTCGCTGGCCCCCGCCTGCACGAGTCGCAGGCGGATAGTTTCGAAGGCCTCGGCCGAAACTGCTGCCAGACCAACATGGTCAAGGCGCCCACGCCCCCACATGGGGGTTTGTCGTTCGGCCTCGGCATTGCCCTCGATGACGAATACGTTCAATTCAGTGGCCGGTCCGATGCGAATATTGGTCATCGTTTCGCCCGGTCCATGGTCCCGGGTTTCGCCTACCTTGGCGTCGAAAACGGTTTCGTAGAAGCGTCCCAGGCGTTCGACGTCCTTGGAGATGAGCGCTACGTGGTTGATGCCATCGAGCAACATGTCAGGGTCAGCCTTTCCTCATCGGTCTGATCCCTACAGTGTCCTCGCCGTCGGGTTTATTTCAAGACGCCGCCGGGCTGTCGGCCGCTCCTCAGACGTCAGAAACGGCATATGCGACGTCAGTTTTCTCGAATCCGAAGGAGTCCGAGCAGGTCACGGCTGGTGGGCGTGGGCCGATCGTGGCAGGGTGGAGCAACCACGTCGATGGTCGGTGATGACCGTCGGCCAAAACCACTCCGGGAGCCGAGCATGACCGCTATCCAGATCCAGAAGTACGGGCCCACCGACCAGGTGATTGTCGCCGATTCCGGCGGCCCGAGCCAGGTCGGCGAGGGGCAACTCCTCATCCGGGTGGCCGCCGCGAGCATTAACCCGGTCGATACCGGCATTGCGCTGGGGTACATGGCCGAGGCGATGCCGCTGGACTTCCCCATCACCTTGGGTACGGACTATTCGGGGATCGTGGAAAAGGTCGGTCCCGGTGTGGAGAGTTTCTCAGTCGGCGACCTGGTCATCGGGCAGGCCGGGGTGGCGCTGGGCGGTTCCGGTACCTTCGCCGAATATGCCGTGGGTCCTGCAGTATTCGCAGCCCACGCCCCGAAGACCTTGCCGCTAGTTGAAGCTGCAACGCTGCCACTGGTCGGAGCCAGTGCCCTGCAAGCCATCGAATCACTGCGAATCATTCCAGGAATGACGGTGCTGGTACTCGGGGGAGGGGGTGCCATCGGTAGCCTGGGCGTCCAGCTGGCGCAGGCCATCGGTGCCAAGGTGATCGCTACGGCCGGTGCCGCAGATCATGAAGATGTGCTCGCGCTGGGGGCTTCGGAAGTCTACGACTATGCCGACTCATCATGGCGGGAGGGTCTCTCCGCCGTCGATGCCATCCTGGATGCCTCCCCAGGCCTGGACCCGGCACCGTACTACGGTCTTCTACGTCCGGGCGGGACGATGGTCTCATTATCGACTCAGCATGATGAAGCTGTCGCGGCAGCCGCAGGGATTTCCGCTGAGACCCAGATCAGCGTTCCGGTGACCGAGGTGCTCGAGCAGTTCGTCGCCGCCGTGGACGCGGGCCACGTGATCCTGCGGATCGGAACGACCCTCCCGTTGGTGCGGGCCGCCGAGGCATTTGCCGCGGACAAAACGACTCCCGGAAAAACGCTACTCATCGTCGCGGATCTCACTGAGCGTTAGACGGGTAGGTCGCGGATCATCACCGTAGATAGACCCGACGGGGCTGGTTCCTGTTGTTGGAAGGGGTCAGCTGGACTGTTGGCTGGCGCGCGGGGCAAATCCCGCGGGACGGACCATGCGGATTTCTGGCAGCTCGTTGAATGCGGCGGGCAGCCGCTTCCGGGTCCCGTCCGGACGAAAGCCGTGCTTGGCGTAGAACGCCTGGGCGCGCGGGTTCTGTTCCAAGACCCATAAGTACGCAGCAGCATCTGAAATACAGGCCTCAATCAAGTCGGAGCCGAGCCCGCTTCCATGGGTCCGTGCCAGCGTGTAGATGCGATATAGCTCCACCGTGCAGGGTTTTTGCTCGTCGCGTCCGGGGCCCGATTCGGCGAACCCGACGACGGAACCGGCTCCATCGTGGGCAAGGAAGTGGGGATCTGTACCGTTGAGGAAGGAGCGGCGCCGTTGAATGCGCTCGTTCCGCTCGACGCCGACGGTGTGGAAAACGATCTGGGGCATGAGGCTCCGGTAGCTCTCTTCGAGAGCAGCGGCGTGCATGTCCACCAAGGCATCGGCATCTTCGGGGATGGCTTGGCGGATGCGGTAGCTCATGGGCCCAATCTATCGTCCTCGCCCAGCGTGCTGCCCGACTCTCCACCGAGAAAGGCGACGAGCTCCGAAGAGCAATGACTATCGTGCGCCCTACTCCGCGCGCTTCCATGCGAGGGCCGGAAGGATTGATAGTGCGTGCAGCGAGAACGGAGAGGTATTTTCCGCGGAACGATGTCAACGAATTGTCATCACAGATTTAGTGTAAAGATTTCTGACTTGTCTTGCCCCCTTGTTGATGTTGTCCATAGCCTGACTGCATGGAAAATAAATACAAGGCACCGCCGATTGCTCCGAACCGTCAACTGCCAACGGGATGTGCCCAGTGACCGCCCGTCGCTGGGCCGGCCCTTGCGCTTTCCTGGCTGCCGCAACTCTGCTCGTCGCCCCGGCGTCCGCTGGCGCCGCGACGGCGGTGACCCCGCTCCCGACCTCAACGGCGGCTCTCCCGCAGGCCCCATCACAGAAGACGGAGGCCCAGAAAGTCGACCGTGTGGCCACACCTCAGGCCGACTGGTTCGACTGCACCGACATCGCCAAAGGTGCCGATTGTGCGAATATTCCGATGCCATTGGATTACGACAAGCCCAAGGGGCAGACGACCGACGTCGCCGCATTGAGGCTGAAAGCCACCGGTAGCAAGGCCGAAAAGTTGGGAACCTTGTTCCTCAATCCCGGAGGACCGGGCGGCTCCGGCGTGCAGATGGCTGCTTCGGCGGATTTCTTCCTCAGTCCCGAACTCCGCCAACGTTTCGACGTCGTGGGGTTCGACCCCCGCGGAACCAATTTCAGTGACAACGTGGCCTGTTGGGAAAATATGGGTCAGCAGTCCGATGCCTTGCAGGGCTTCAATGTCGCCTTCCCGTTCACCAAGTCCGAAAAGAAGGCCTACATCAGTTCCTCTGAGGCGTTCGGCCAAGCCTGCGCGAGCACGGGAACCCCGCTTTCTGAATCCATGTCCACTGCCGAGGTGGCCCGGGATATGGATCTGCTTCGGCGCATGGTCGGGGATGAACAGCTCAGCTTCCTGGGCTTCTCCTATGGCAGCTACCTGGGCAATGTCTACGCCAACATGTTCCCCGACCGGGTTCGTGCGGTGGTCATCGACGGTGTGCTGGACCCGGAAGGCTGGGCCGGTACGAAGTGGAACAAGGCGCTCCCGCAGACCCAACGCATCAAATCCGGCCAGGGTGCAGCCAAGGCATTGAAGGAAATCCTCGAACGGTGCAAAGCTGCCGGCGAAGACTATTGCCAGTTGTCCGCCGATGGAGACCCGGCCAAGGCCTATCAGGCCATCGTGGCGTCGTTGAAGAAGGAGCCACTGGTCGTCAGTGCCGAAGGTGAAACCTTCGAGCTCAGCTATGCGATGTTGACGTCATTGATGCTGAATTCCTTATATGCACCCGATGCCGGGGCAACCGTGGATGGATTACTTGCCCAGGTATCCGCGCTGATGGCCGAACCTGCTGCGCAAGGCAGTGCACTGGCCAGGCGCCAGAGCCAAGCCCGCAAGGATCTGGCTGCGCGAATCACCGAGGAGGATCAGGCAGCGGGCGCGGAAGCAAAGGCGAAACAACGCATCGGCAAGTCAGCCGGTTGGGCCTTCCCCTATAGCAATGCTCCGGAGGCGTTCCAATCCGTGCTGTGCACCGATGGGACGAACCCGTACCGGGCCGGGAACTGGACCAATTACGCGGACTATGCCCAGATTCTGGCTCCGGACTTCGGGCCGTTGTGGACGTGGTCATCAGCGCCGTGTGCGGGCTCGACGTGGACCGCTCGGGACGAAGACTCCTATCGCGGGACCTTCGATCATGACACGGCCAACCCGGTGCTCGTCGTGGGCAACTACTGGGATCCCGCAACCAACTACGACGGGGCAGTCAACGCCGCTTCATTGCTGCCCAAGAGTCGCCTGCTCTCCAGCACCAACTGGGGCCACACGGCCTACGGGACGTCGGACTGCGCGACGGGCGCCGTGGACGCCTATCTCTTGAAGGGGAAACTGCCGGCACAGGGCACCGTCTGTGAGGGTGATATCCAGCCGTTCACCGTCCCGCTCGATGAGCAGGATGCGCAGGAGAATCGCCGGATGACACCGGACCGAGGGCTGCCCCCAGTGGTCCCGCCGATCCCAGGAGCCGTCCCGCGTTCCTGAGTCGACGCCGTGGAGAACCCCTTGGTTCCTTGTCCTCTTCCTGGGCGGGTCCGGGGGGTTCTTTCGTGGGCAGAAGGAAGCTACCCGTGGGCGGTCCACCTGTTTTCGACTAGGACTTTTCGGTAGCTTGCAAAGTCAGAGTGGGGCTTTGCTCGAATATTTACAATGGTGACACATAAGTCATTCGTGGGACTCAATCAGTTATGGGGTATTCAGTTACTTTGTAAGGTTCACGTGACTCCATTATGAAATTGTTGCTTCAGAGAGCGTGACACGGATCACCCATCCTTGGCAGGGTGGTTGAGGTCAAGGGCTTCGTTCCGGACGTCAGAGTCGACGCCGGGGTCCACGGCCCACTAGCTCCAGAGGAACCACGTTTGCTGAAATTCATCGCCCGAAGATTTGCTTCGTACAACAGTCATGTTGTTCCTGGCAACCAGCGGGGTCTACTTCCTAGCGTCCTGGTTCCTGGGCCCGCGTTCCAACTACTTGGCTCTTCGACCACAGCCCCCGGCAGAATCGATCAACTCCTCGTTGGACTATGCAGGTATCAACGATCAGACGCCGATCTTCGAGCGCTATTGGAATTGGCTCACCGATATCGTCCTCCACTGGAATTGGGGCTACAGCCCCGTGGGGGAGCCAGTCAGCGGGATTATTTGGGACCGGGCCTGGGTTAGCGTTCAACTGGTCACCATCTCTACGGTGTTGGCGATCATCATCGGCATTGCCATTGGCGTCAGAGCGGCTATCCGCAAATACAAGGCTTTTGACCATGTCACCAACTCGGTCAGTGCCGTCTTCTTGGTCATGCCGTCCTTCGTCCTGGCACTGCTGGTCGTTTTGACGTATCTGACCCTGCAACAAAAATTCGATCTCCACTGGTTCGCTGTGACGGGCTTGGGGGACGGCACATTCTTCAGCTACGTGCAACACCTCTTCCTACCCACCCTGGTGCTGACCTTGGTGGGCTACGTGGGGTTCCACCTCACCCAACGCACCTACCTGCTGGACACCATGAATGCCGATTTTGTGCGGACCGCCCGGGCCAAAGGGGTCCCGCAGAATGTCGCCATCCGTCGTCACGCACTGAGGACGTCCATGATTCCCACCGCCTATGGCATTGCGTTTTCGATCACCGGGACGGTGACGGGCGCACTGTTCGTGGAGCAGATCTTCGCGATCCACGGAGCCGGCCTTTATTTCATCGAAAGCCTCTCCAAGAACGACATTAACGGTTCCGTTGCCGTGGCATTCCTCGGTGGCGTGGCCACCTGCGCGGGACTCCTTCTCGCTGACATATTCGTTGCCTTCCTGGATCCCCGGATCCGGATCTCCTAAGGGGCCCCATGACTACTAATGCGAGCGTTGAATTTTCCAACCAAGACAGCGAAACCCGGATCACCGTTAAGCGCACGTCGAAGCACCGGCTGATCCTGCGTCGCTTCTGCCGCAATAAGCAAGCAGTCATCGGCGTCGTCATCGTCCTGCTGATGGTCTTCTACGCCATCTTCGCGAAGTACATGACGGAGTGGGCTTATGACGAACCAGATTTCTTGAACCTCAAGCAACCACCGAGCGCCGAGCATTGGTTGGGGACCGATATCGTCGGTGGCGACCTGTTCGTTCTGTCGGCCCGCGGGTTGGGGCGATCCCTGATGATCGGTTTCATCGCCTCCATCGGTATCACCGTCATCGCTGCCTTCGTCGGGGCAGCCATCGCCTACGTCGAAGGCTGGTCCGAGACGATCGGGACCTGGATCCTGGACATGCTCTTGGTCGTGCCCACGTTCTTTTTGCTCGCCATCATGGTGTCCAAATCAACGGGAACGAGCGGTTGGATCTGGTTGACCTTCGCGCTGATGCTCTTCGGATGGATCGGCTATGCACGAGTGCTTCGTTCCATTGCCCAATCTCTCCGCGACCGTGAATACGTGGCAGCCGCCAGATACATGGGGGTGAAACCGCTGACTATTCTCTGGCGTCATATGATCCCCAACCTGGGCTCGATCCTGATCATCCACACCGTGCTCGGTGTCGTCTATGCCGTTGAAGCGGAGACGGGCCTGTCCTTCATTGGTTTCGGGATCACCCCTCCGGATACTTCCCTGGGCGTATTGATCAAATCAGGGTCGGCGACGCTGATGACCGCCCCATGGATGTTCCTGACGCCCGCGCTGCTACTGCTCGCCCTGTGTTACAGCATGACCAAGATCGGGGATGGCCTGCGGGATGCCCTGGACCCCTCGTCGGAATCCGGAGGCAAGGCATGACCATGACCCATCCCGCAGAACTCGGTGATACGCGGGCATCGTCAACAGAACCCGTCCTTTCCGTCAGGGACCTGACAGTCAGCTACGGCAGTGAAGCTGGCCCGGTGCGGGCCGTCAGAGGAGTCTCCTTCGACCTACTGCCCGGGCGCACCCTGGCCATCGCCGGTGAATCGGGTTCCGGGAAGTCGGCCGCCTCGCTGGCCATTATGGGACTTCTCCCCAGTTCAGCCGTCGTCGACGGATCCGTCCGACTCGATGAACGCGAACTGCTGCGGCTGAACGACCGGGAGATGTCATCGGTGCGAGGCCTTGAAATGAGCATGATCTTCCAGGACCCGCTGTCGGCATTGACCCCGGTTTTCACCATTGGCCAGCAAATCGCCGAAGCCTTGGACACTCACCAGGACCTCAACCGCGACCAGGTCATGAAGCGCTCCATGGAACTATTGGATCTGGTGGGAATCTCCGATCCTGCAGCACGTTTGAAGGCCTACCCTCACCAGTTTTCCGGAGGTATGCGCCAGCGGGTGATGATTGCCATCGCCATTGCCAATGACCCGAAGGTCCTCATCGCCGATGAGCCGACGACGGCGTTGGACGTCACTATCCAAGCCTAGGTCCTCGACGTGTTGAAGCTTGCACAGCGTGAGACCGGAGCAGGCGTCGTCATGATCACCCATGACCTCGGAGTTGTGGCGAATATGGCCGACGACGTCATGGTCATGTACGCCGGCAAGCCAGTGGAACACGGAACGGTCGACGCGGTGTTTGGTGCCCCGCAGATGCCATACACCATGGGTCTGCTGGCCGCAGTTCCCCGTCCAGACCGCAGCACTTCTGGCCCGCTGGTACCGATCGAGGGGAACCCGCCTTCGCCGGTGATCCTTCCTCCGGGATGCCCCTTTGCCGAGCGCTGCCCCATCGCCGTAGACCAGTGCACGGAGGCCGAACCGGCCTTGGTCGCCCATGGTGGGCCCAACCCGCACGATGCTGCCTGCATCCGTGCTGACGAGATCGTCGAACAAGGGCTGAAATACACCGACGTTTATCCGATACCTGAGCTTCCACCACGTGACGTCAGCGTCCCCCGTGAAGAGCGCGGGACCGTGCTGGAAGTCGAGGGCCTCAAACGCCATTTCGAACTATCCAGCGGTATGCTTCGCCGCAAGGCCGGTACTGTTCGCGCCGTGGACGGGGTCACCCTAGATATCCGTCAGGGCGAGACCCTCGCCTTGGTGGGGGAGTCCGGTTGCGGGAAGACCAGCACGTTGCTGGAGATCATGCAACTGAAGCAACCCATGAATGGACGCATTGTCCTGATGGGGCGCGACGTCTCCGAACTCAGTGCTCATGACCGGCGCAAGCTGCGGTCGGATCTGCAGATCGTCTTCCAGGATCCGATGGCCGCCCTTGATCCACGGATGCCTGTCTATGACGTCATCGCCGAGCCGCTGAAGGCCCAGGGCTGGAGCAAGAAAGCCATTAATGAGCGACTCGGGATCCTCATGGAACTGGTCGGACTGAACCCGGATCACGTGGACCGCTTCCCGGAGCAGTTCTCCGGTGGACAGCGACAGCGCATCGGCATCGCCCGGGCTTTGGCCATTGAACCGTCTCTGGTGGTCCTGGACGAGCCGGTGTCAGCCTTGGATGTTTCCATCCAAGCTGGGGTCATCAACTTGCTGGAATCGTTGCAGGCCAGGCTCGGGGTCTCCTTCCTGTTCGTGGCGCACGATCTTTCGGTAGTTCGCCATGTCGCCGATCGCGTCGCCGTGATGTACCTCGGGCGGATCGTGGAGATCGGCGACGTCGAGAGCGTCTACACCCAGCCGCGCCACCCCTACACGGCGGCGTTGTTGTCGGCGGCACCGATCCCTGACCCGCAGGTGGAGCGCCAGCGCCAGCGGATCATGCTCACCGGTGAGCTCCCCAGCTCCACCGAGCGAATTTCCGGATGCCGCTTCCGGACCAGATGTCCCACTTACAAGATGCTTCCGGAAGCCGATCGCGCGGTATGCGAGGCAGACGAGCCGGATCTAGTGAAAGAAGGGGAAACAGACCAGCAACGTGCATGCCACTTTCCGATGGAAATCAAATGAGGACCGGGACCAACCGGTCCCCAGCTGAATGGGAGTTTCAAGTATGAAAATGAACAAGATCCTGGCGGTCGCCGCGACGGCTTCCGTCTTCGCGCTCTCCGCTTGCGGTGGCGCGAATAATGGCGACGGCAGCGATGGCGCTGATCAGTCGGCGGCGAAGCAACCGGCCGCCGGTGTCGCACCCAACACCGATCCGCTACCCCAGCCCGAGGTTGGGCAGCTCTATAACAACCCGCAGGAACGCGACGCTGTCAAGGATGGTGGGACGCTGACCCTGTCCATCGGTGAGATTCCGCCGAACTTCAACGGATTCAACATCGATGGCAACACGGTGTATACGACCAACATCGATAATTGGACCTCTCCGACTTTGTGGAACTTCACCGAAAGTGGAGAAGCCAGCCCGGACAAGGACTACCTGCTCTCGGCCGAGCTGGTGAGTGAGGATCCGGAGACTGTTAAGTACGTGTTGAACCCGGACGCGAAGTGGAATAACGGAGACCAGATCACGTGGAAGGCCTTCGAAACCACGTGGAAGACCCAGAGCGGTAAGTCGGATAAGTACAATCCGGCAGCTACCGACGGCTACGAAAACATTGAGAGCGTGAAGAAGGGCGAGAACGAGAAGGAAGCCATCGTCACCTTCAAGAAGTCGTTCTACCCCTATGAGACGCTCTTCGGAAACCTGGAACACCCGAAGAACCTGGACGCAAAGTTCTACAAAACTGGCTGGGTCAACGACCCCCACAACGAATTGCGCGCCGGACCGTATAAGGTTGGCGACCACTCCAAAACGGAGCTGACGCTGGTACCCAACCCCGAATGGTGGGGTGAGAAGCCGAAGCTGGACAAGGTGGTCTATAAACAGATGGAATCCTCCGCTTCCATCAACGCCTTCCAAAATGGAGAGATCGATGCCACCGGCGTTGGCACCGCGGACCGTCTGGCGCAGATCAAGGACATGGAGGACGTCCAGCTACGGCGCGGCTTCGACAGTTCCGTCGCCGTGTACACGTTCGGGCAGGACAGCCCGCTGTTCGAGAACGACTATGCCCGTAAGGCTTTCTCGCTGTCGACCGATCGCAAGCAGCTCCAGGAAATCGCCTATAAGGGCCTCGATTGGGAAGAGCCGCTTCCGGGCTCGGAGGTGCTCTACCCTTGGATGCCGACTTACACGGACAACTTGGACGGCTTTGAGTACGACGTTGACGCTGCCAAGAAGCTCATGGAAGACAACGGCTGGACCATGAATGGTGACGGCTACTACGCCAAGGACGGAAAGGTCGCTGAGTTCAAATACGTGAACTTCGGCGATGACCCGATCTCGGATGCCCGGGCCCGCGCTCAGCAGTCGATGTCCAAGAAGGCCGGACTGAAGATGGAGATCGACAATAAGAAGAGTGCTGACTTCTCCAAGACGGTCACCAGTGGTGCCTTCGACGTGATCATCATGCGCTGGAGCCAGGGCGACCCCTACGGTTACGCCTGGGCCTGCCAGCTCTACTGCTCGGATTCCGAAAGCAACTTCTCGGGTGTGGGCAGCGACGAGGTCGATAAAATGATGAAGGAGGTCACGACAGTTGCTGATCAGGACGAGGCGCTGAAGCTCGCCAATGAAGCTGAAACCAAGGCCCTCGCACAGTTCGGTACCCTTCCGCTGAGCAATGGACCTGATATGTCAGCCGTCAAGAAGGGGCTGGCCAACTATGGCCCCTCGGGCTGGTTGGTTGAAGAACCGGAGAACGTCGGCTGGGAGAAGTAGACTCAGCCAACAGATGCCTGTGGCCGATCCCGCTGAGGGGTCGGCCACAGTTCATGAGGCCGCTGGTTCTCTGTGGGGAACCGGCAGCCCGACCACGGCCAACTAACGCGGTGCGTTGGCCTCTAAACGGTCAATGACAGGTTTCAGTGCGAGCAGCAGTAGTGAAGCGATCGCGGCGGCCGCCAACGCAGTCAGCGTGGAGGTCACCACCAGGGTGAATAAGCCGGTCAGGACGGCCAGCCCTCCGAGGAGGGACAGGACCTCCCGGGCCACCCGAAGCTGTTGGGGCAGGATCAGCTTCAGGGCGAACTCCAGGACTTCATTGGCCACCAGCCAGGCCAGCAGGAAGCCGATCAGAATCAATACGCCCCAGGGCAGCACTCCGGGTTTGAAATCACCCAGTCCGGGAAGGGCCACGGCAGCACCGAGACCGATGCCCAACGGCACCGAAACCAACAGCACACTACCCGCGAGGAACAGGACCAAGATGGTGACGCCGCCGACCCCCAACGGTTCGGACGTCTGATCCGGAGGTATGCCTGTCATGGGGAACACGTTGCCATGTCAGAGGGGCCATTCCAAAGCCCCGAGTCCCACGCAGAGGTAGAGCCCGGAACCGCAGCACAGGCTCCGGCCGGGTGGGTGTTCCCGACAGCAGGGCAACGGTGGACACTGGAGGTCAATGTAGCCACCACGAAACCGGGGAAATAGTGAACGAACTCCAGCAGATGTCAGCGACTTCCCTGGTGGGTGCCATCCGCCGTCGGGACGTCTCGGCCCGGGAAGCCGTCGAATCCCAGCTGGACCGCATCGCCGCAGTGAACCCGGTGATCAACGCCGTGGTCACCTTGGCTCCCGATGACGCGCGGGCCGCCGCGGAGGCGGCCGACCGGCTCACGGTCTCCGGGGCCGACCTGCCGCCGTTGCATGGGCTGCCGATGACACATAAGGACACCCACGACGTGGCCGGGATGCGCAGCACCCACGGCTCGCCGCTGTTTGCCGACCACGTGCCCGACGATGATGCGCCCATTATTGCGCGGTTGCGTGCCGCCGGAGTGATCTCCATGGGTAAGAGCAACGTCCCCGAATTCGCCGCGGGCTCCCATACCTTCAACCCGGTCTTCGGGACGACGACGAACCCCTATGACCCCACCTGCAGTGCGGGAGGATCTTCCGGCGGGCTGGCCGCTGCCCTCGCCGCCGGCATCCAACCCCTGGGTGATGGATCCGATATGGGAGGCTCGCTACGCATTCCTGCATCGTTCTGCCATGTCGTCGGGTTCCGTCCCTCCCACGGGGTGATCCCGATGCCCGCCGTCGACAACGATTGGGCGTGGCTCTCGCGCACCGGACCGATGGCCCGGACCGTGGAGGATATTGCGCTGTTCATGGCGGCCACCGCTGGGCCCTCCGAGCGGGTGCTGCCCTCGGCGCCGCTGACTGGGGCTTCCTTTGCTGGGATCTTCGAAGGTTCCGGGGGAGCGGGGGGCGGCAGGGATCCCGGCGATCTGCGAGGGGTACGGATCGGGTGGAGCCCCGACTTCGGCCTCGGCGTCCCGGTACAGGCCGAGGTCCTGGAGGTGTTGCGGAGCCAAATGCGCCACTTCGAAGAGGCCGGTGCGATCGTCGAGGAAGCCTCCATCGACTTCACGGGGGCGGATCTGGTGTTCGAACGTACCCGGGCCACCGATTTCGCCGCAGGATTGGGCCCGCTGGTGGAAGGCCACCGCGACCAGATCAAGCCGGAGGTCAGCTGGAACGTCGATGCCGGGTGGTCGCTGACCGCCACCGAACTCATCGAAGCCACAGCGGCCAGAACCCGACTGGCCGCAGGCACCCGAGACTTCTTTTCCCGCTACGACCTCTTCCTCAGCCCGGCGGCCCAAGTCCTGCCCTTCGACGCGACGCTGCGCTATCCGGCAGCAATCAACGGGACCGCATCGACGTCGTACCTGGACTGGATGCGTTCCGCCTCCCTGCTCTCAGCGACCGGGGTGCCCGTCCTGGCCCTCCCGGCAGGACTGAGTTCCCCAGGGCTCCCGGTGGGCTTCCAGTTGGCGACTAACCACTACCGCGATGTCGAGCTGCTGCGTTACGCGCGGGCCTTCGAAGCCCGTGCCGGCTGCGGCGGACAGCGACCTGATCTGGTGCCCGGGACCGGCCAAGCCCAAGGCCCGATCATCACGGTTGGCCCCGAACAGGGGTGAACGGCAGTTGGTGGGGCCCTACAGGAGAATAGGCTGAATGACGCATCTCACGTTTCCTCTCGGTCAGGCGTCTACAGGGTGATGAAGAATAAACAGGCATTCGAAACCGTTGTTCAACGGCATGGGAGAACCGTGCTGCGCGTTTGCCGTGCCGTCCTGGGGGCCGGAGCCGATGCCGACGACGCCTGGTCCGAGACGTTCCTGGCAGCACTGCAGGCCTGGCCCGGGATCGGTGAGGAGACGAATATGCAGGCCTGGCTGGTGACCGTCGCCCACCGTAAGGCCATCGACGTGACCCGGGCCCGCGCCCGTCAGGGAGTTCCTGCCGAATACCTGCCCGAGCCGGCCTCTGCGTGGGGCAACCCGGGGACGGGCGAGCCCGAACTCTGGGCCGCGGTGGGGCAACTGCCCACCCGTCAACGACTCGCGGTGGCCTACTACTACTTCGGCGGCTTGAAACACACCGAAACGGCAGAGCTCATCGGCGGTACCGCCGAGGCCGTGAGGCGTGCAGCAGCCGACGGATTGAACACCCTGCGCCGGACCTACGGGGCCGACGCCTTCCGGGAAGGAACTCTCAAATGAACACCGACACCCCCCATGAGGCGGCGCATCTAGCGTCCCTGCGACTGGACTTGGCCGAACGGGCCGATGCCGCAGACCTCCTCGACGTGGTCTACCGGATGGTGGACAGCCCCGTTGGCCCGTTGCTTTTGGCTGCCACCGAACGAGGGCTGGTGCGGGTAGCTTTTGAACGCGAGGACTTCGACACCGTGGTCGAAACCCTGGCGTCGCGCCTGGGCTCCCGCATCTTGCGCGGCACGGCCCGGCTCGACGAGGCGGCCCGTGAAGTCGAGGAATACTTCACCGGTCACCGCCGGCACTTCGATCTGGAACTGGATCGGTCGCTGTCGGCCGGCTTCCGGCTCGAGGTCCAGCGTTACCTCCCGCACATCAACTACGGCCAGACCCTCAGCTACGCGCAGGTCGCCGACTCGGTGGGGAATCCCCAAGCGGTTCGTGCCGTGGGGTCCGCCTGTGCCAGAAACCCGCTGCCCATCGTGGTGCCCTGCCACCGGGTGGTGCGCACGGACGGCTCACTGGGCGGATACATCGGCGGGCTGGAGGCCAAGAAGGCCTTGCTGGGTCTGGAAGCCGCGGCATGAGCGGCGAGGCACTGTTCGGCGATGACCTGTTGCACCGGCCGCGCCGCGAGCTGGCTCCCGGGGCGATGTGGGTGCCCGGCTGGTTAAGGCTGGACCAGCAACGGTGGATCGTTGACCGCTTCCACGAATGGGTCAACGGCCCGGTACCGATCCGTTCGGCACGGGTCGGCGGACACGAGATGAGCGTGAAAACCGTCTGCCTGGGCTGGCATTGGCGACCCTATGAGTACACGCGTGAAGCGGTGGACGTGAATGGCAACCGGGTGCTGGACGTCCCAGACTGGCTGGTCCGGCTCGGGCGCAAGGCAGTTCTCGAGGCCACCGGCGACCCGCAGGCGGGGCAGGCCTACACCCCGGACACCGCCCTGGTGAACCACTACGACGACGCCGCCCGCATGGGCATGCACCAAGACCGGGACGAACGATCCCGGGCCCCGGTGGTCTCGCTGTCCATCGGGGACACCTGCCGCTTCCGGTTCGGGAACACGGAGAACCGAAATAAACCCTATGAGGACATTGACCTGGTCTCCGGGGACCTCTTCGTCTTCGGTGGCCCCTCCCGGCTCGCCTACCACGGGGTCACCAAGGTGCATCCGCAGACGGCCCCCGCGGGCTGCGGGCTGGAGACCGGACGCATCAACATCACCTTGCGCGAAACCGGGTTGGGCTAGCGCTGCGCACGGGCCACTCCGAGGCTCAGAAGGTGAAGCGGCCCAGGGCTTCCAGGTAGGCCTCGTGGAAGGTCGGGAACTGGGGGACCTGATCACGCAGCGTCTCGATCGGGATCGAGGTGCGGATGGCCAACGCAGCATGGTGGATCCACTCGGCCGCTTCGGGGCCCACCGCCCAGGCGCCGACCAATACCTGCCGGTTGGTGTCGGCGAGCAGGCCCAGACGCGATGCCGGTTCGGGTTCGTCGATCCACGGTTTGGCCAAGGCCGCGGTGACATCCAGTTCTACGGATTCCACCGAGAGGCCCTCCTGCGTGGCCTGCTGGTGGGTTAGCCCGACGCAGGCGATATCGGGGATGCCGAAGACCACCCGCGGAATCCCGTCATAGTGGGCGGTGCGCTGCTGGCCCAGGATCGCGTCGGCGACGATGCGTCCCTGATATTTGGCCACATGGGTGAAGGGCAGGATGGCGTTGACGTCGCCGATGGCCCAGACGCCCTCGGCGGCCCGACAGGAACCGTCGACGGTGATCTCGCCTTTCTCCGCGAGGGTGATGCCCGCGGCTTCGACGTCCAGGTCACCGGTGTTCGGGCGCCGTCCCGTCGCGAACACGACGACGTCTGCCGCTACCTCGGGCACGTCAGCGCCCTCGAGCTCGAGCACGCTGTCCTCGCCATCGCGTCGTGCGCGGGTGGGGGAGGAATCCAACAGGACGCGGACCCCGGCCCCTTCGAGCTGTTCCAGGGTCAATTCCCCGACGCGCGGTTCCTCGCGGGACAGCAACGCCGAACCACGGTGGACCAACGTGGTGTCCACCCCGAAACGAGCTAGGAACGTGGCGGTCTCCACCCCGACGGCGCTACCCCCGATGACGACGACACGGGCCGGCAACGTCGTCGCGGTGTAGATCTCGCGGTTGGCCCAGGCCGTGATGTCTTCCAACCCCGGTAGCGGGGGGAACACCGGCGTCGTCCCGGTGGCGACGATGACGTGGGTGGCTTCCAACGCCCTCTCGCCGACCGAAACGTGCCCGGGTGCTGTGAAGCGGCCGGCTCCTCGGATGACGGTGGCACCGCGTTTTTCGTAGGCCTTCACCTGGGCCGAATCGTCGAGGTGACGGATCATGTCATCCCGGTAATCGCTGGCCGCTGCCCAGTCGAGTTCGGCGCCGGTGACCCCGGGAGTTGAACGGGCTTCGGCGAGGACCTGTGTCGGTCTCAGGAGCGTTTTGGAGGGAATGCACGCCCAATAGCCGCATTCGCCACCGATCAGCTCGCGCTCGACGACGGCGACGTTGAGTCCTGCCTTGAGCAAACGACCAGCGGCCACCTCGCCGCCGGGTCCCATGCCCAGAATGATGACATCAAAGGTGTTCTCCATGTCCCCACCGTCCCATCTTCGACGGGTGGGGGACAGGGGTGGGCCCGCGATCGAGGTGCGGACGTCGCATGTTCAAGAGAGCTAGGCCAGGCTCAACGGTCCGGTGGGGTCCTCCATCATCGTTGCTGCCGGGTAATGCACGACCACGGAGAAGACGGCGGCCGAACGTCCGTCATTGGTGTAGCTATGCTCGATGTCCCCGCCATGGGTGGCGGAATCCCCGGCAGCCAAGACCACCGAGGTGTCGTTGACCCCCAGGGTCAGTTTGCCTGAATGCACGGCCACCAATTCCCGTGTGCCCGGCGGGTGCGGGGTGCTGTGGTGGGATTCACCCACCGCCATGCGCCACTCCCAGAGTTCAGAAACATTGGCACCGCCGAGGCTGCCAGCCAGATGCGCGGTCCCGCCGTCGTCCCCCTCCCAGAGCAGCGGTCCTTCCCCGGCCCTGCGGACCTGGAAGGCATCGGGTTCGCCGGCATCCACGAGGGAGGCGAAGGCCACCCCGAGCGCGTCGGAAATGCCGGAGAGCACGGCAATGGAGGGGTTCGCCTGACCCTGTTCGATGGCCACCAGTGTTCGACGGCTCACCCCGGAACGGGTGGCGACCTCGTCGAGGGACCATTGGCGGGCCGTGCGGCGGGCGCGAATGCGTTGGCCGATCAGCGTGGCGATGTCCTGGTTGCCAGTCACGGAGGTTCCTTTCATGGAGCGGAGACCATGCTACGCCAAACCGACATCAACTCCCCATGGTGATGCACTGCATAGTGCAGTATTGTGCACTCTTCGTTATGCTGGTTCGATGACTTCCTACCGTGATCTTTTCCGTGCCCCTGGCGTCCTTCGCGTCGTGGTCTCGCAACTGGTCGCGCGTTTTCCCGCAGGGATGCTCGCGTTGGCCGCGCTGATCCACGTCGAGCACGTCCACGACTCCTACACCGCCGCCGGGCTCGTCCTGGCGGCACTGGCCATCGGGCAGGCAGTCGCCGGGCCGCTGAGCAGTCGGATCTTCGGCCGTTTCGGTATGCACCGGGTCCTGCTGGTCACCCTGGTGCTCTCCGGGGTATCGATCCTGGTGCTCGCGCTTCCCGGGCTGTCCGTGACGGCGTACGCGGTGATTGCCTTCATCAGCGGGATGAGTACCCCTCCGTTCCAGCAGGCGGCCCGTTCGATCTACCCCTCGCTGGTGGCTCCCGGCGCCCGCGGGGCACTGTTCTCCTTCGACGCCTCGCTGCAGGAGATCATCTGGATCCTCGGGCCGGTACTGACCACGTTCGTCTCCCTGACCATCAACACCTCGCTGGGTGTGGTCATGGCCGCGGTCTTCGTCACCGGCGGTGGCATCTGGTTCATCACCACCGAACAGATCTCCCGTGCCGTCGCTGCGCCGCCCACGGGGCGTTTCGGCTCGGTGTTGCGCTCGCCGGCCCTGCGACTGGCAGCGGTCATCGGATTCCTGATTTGCGGCTGCATCTCGATGGTCGAGGCCTCGGTCGTGGCGACCTTCGGTGAAGGCGGAGCGCAGTCGGGCATCATCCTCGGGGTCCTGTGCGTCGGCTCACTGTCCGCAGGGCTCTACCTGGGCCGCAAGCGCATCAACCGCTACAGCACGGCACGGCGCATGGTCGTCGTCGTCATCGGCCTGGCGCTGGCCAGCGTCAGCACGGACTTCTGGTGGCTCATGGGCACGGTCTTCCTGGCCGGCCTCGGGGTCGCCCCGGTGATTGCTGCGTTGACCCAGATGACCTCATCGGGGGTTCCCGCGGCCGACGTGGCCGAAGCCTTCGGGTGGACGACGACGGCGCAGCTCATCGGTGTTGCCCTCGGCTCAGCAGTGGCAGGGGCCCTCATCGACGGCCCAGGAACCCAGGCGGCATTCGTGGGTGCCACCGTGGTGGCCGTGATCACGCTCGGGGTCGCCGTGGCCGTCAAACGCGGCCAGCCGGGCGTCCCCGAAACGGTGGACGAGCTGATCGACGCGGGCTACACCAAGGCCGCCTGAGGACCCTTCCCCAGGCTGTGGTGCGGGAAGGTTATTGCAGCGAGGAAGTGAGGCGGGCCAGGTTGTCCAGGATCTTCTCGCCCGCCGGGCGGTCCGTCCAGTCCTCCAGAACGAGTTGACGGCTATTGGCCCGGTAGCCGTCCTCGATACGGCGCACGCCCTGAACGAAATCGTGACCCTGGATCATCACGGAAACCTCCATGTTCAGGCTGAAGGACCGGATGTCCATATTGCTGGAACCAATCACCGCAACATCGTCATCGATAGTGAAATGCTTGGCGTGGAGCACCGTCGGCGAAGCGTAGAGGTGGATCTTTACCCCGGCGCGCAGCAATGCTTCGTAATAAGAGCGTTGGGCATGGTGGACCAATTTCTGGTCCCCGATCTCGGAAACGAAGAGTTCGACGTCCAGACCGCGGGCCGCCGCGGTGATCATCGCCAACAAGGTGGACTCCTCGGGCACGAAGTAGGGGCTGGTGATGCCGATCCGGTGTTCGGCCTTGTGGATCAGGGAGACGTAGAGCTTGAGGTTATTGTCGTTCTCGAAACTCGGGCCGCTGGGTAGCACCTGGGCATCGAGGAGCCCGGACTCTTCGGGGAGAACCACTGGCGTGGTGTCCAACGAGAGCAGCTCATCCGTTTCGCTGAACCAATCGGTGACGAAGACAGCTTCGAGCTCGCGCACCGCAGGGCCTTCTAGCCGGACCATCAACTCATGCCAGTGCAGGCCGAGCTTCTCGTTTTTGGCCTTGTGGTATCCGGCGTCGATCATATTCTGCGACCCGGTGAAGCCGATATGTCCATCGACGATGACGAGTTTGCGGTGATTTCGCAGGTCGGGACGTTGCCACTGTCCCCGCCAGGGGCGCAGCGGGAGCATGGTGTGGAATTCGGCTCCCAGGTGCTCGAGCACCGTCCGGGTATGTCGACGGTGCGGGGCCATGAAGCCGGATACATGGTCCGAAAGCACCCTAACCCTCACCCCGCGAGCCACCGCCCGGGCGAGTGCTGCAAAGAACGGTGCCGTGGAATCATCGTGGACCAAGATGTAGAACTCGACGTGCACGTAGTTCAGGGCGGTGTCGATATCCCGGGCCATCTCTTCGAAACAACCTTGGTAGTTGTCGAGGAGATCGATGCGGTTGCCGCCGACCATGGGCAAGGCGCCCAAATTCTCGTTGAGCGTCACCACCGAACGCAGCCAGTGTGGCCACTGGGAACCATTGCCGACCCGGTGCAGCCCTTCAGTACGTTCCAGAATCAGCTCATTGACCTGCCGCTGTTTCTCACGGCGTTTGCGGGGAAGCCGGCTGAGCCCGATGAGGAAGAAGACCAGGGCGCCGAGGAAGGGGATGAAGATGATGGCCAGCAGCCAAGCGACCGCCGTGGACGGACGGCGGTTGGCCGAGATCAGCACGATGGCGATGGTACCCAAAACGGCGTGAAGGCCAATGAGCAGCAGGGCAGCTGTGTCGACGGCGTCGAGGGAGATCATGGATTCAGCCTGTCACGCCGGGGACGAAGCCGGAAGGAGGTGACCGTCATTGGGAACCGTCACTTGCCGCCAGCTGGTTAGTGCTTCTGTTCCTTCTGCTCTTCGTCGGGCTCTATCGCAACACCATCGCGTTCGCCTTCAAGGTGTCGTCGAAGCTTCTCTTCGGTTTCTTGGCGCCGCCGGGTCATATTCCGGAAATCATCCTCTTCGCCGGTATGCGGGCCCGCTTGGCGGCGCTCCGCGCGCTGCAAAGGAGTCCTTCGTTGCTCGCTCATGCTCCATCCAGCCCTGCCGGGTCGCGGAGGACCTGCTCGCGCTGGGGATCGGTCTGGGGATCCGGCGGAAATTCGATGGGGTCGATGGACGGCTCGGGCCATGGTTCTGCCGGCTCCGGTGAGGTGGGCGGGTCAGTGGCGGGAACCGTGCTCGGGCTGGGCTCGGGGTGCATGGGCGGCTGCCTCGGATCGCCGGGGATCGACACCCCGCGTTCCGGAAGGGGCTGTTCCTGGTACATGGCTCTGCTCCAATGTTCGGACGGATCGCCCACAGGTGATGGGCGGCGCCGGCGCGGTACAGGCGTGGTGAGTACCCCGAGCGTCCTGTGTGAAGTGAAGCACTGGCCCGCGCGGCGGGTCAATGGTTGTGGGGCCTAGGTGTATTGACCACTGAGGTTGGGTACGCGGGCAGCGGGTGGAAGTCCTCGTAGTGA
>NZ_FUHW01000026.1 GCF_900163545.1 Arthrobacter rhombi | reverse complement strand
GATGGTACTGCACTCGGGAGGGTGTGGGAGAGTAGGTCGCCGCCGGACAAATTTTGAGTAGGGCCCTGGACATCGTCCGGGGCCCTACGCATTTAACCCTGCTTTCCTGAGGGGTGGTCCCCGGTTCGAGGTTTCGCGTTCAGGGGAACTTTGGCCGGCGCACAGCCAAAGCCCGAAGTCGATCAGTAGGGTGAGTGGCAGACCATCCTCGACGCCACGGTCACTGTGGGCGTCCATACCCTTGGGGAGCCATGACTGCAGATCCAGCCTCACCGACGATGCCCATGCCCGCGAGCTCAGTGGACCACCGAGACCACGAAGTCAGGATCCAAGACGATCTCTATCGTCATGTTAATGGTCGGTGGCTGGCCACCGCCGAGATCCCTGGGGATCAGGGCAGCTATGGGTCGTTCATGCAGCTGCGTGACGATGCGGAAGCCGCGGTACACGCCATCATCCAGGAAGCACGTGACGATAACGCCAACGGGGCCGGCCTGGCCGATGCCCGCCAGGAACGGATTGCCGCTCTCTTCACAAGCTTCATGGACGAGCAGGCCATTGAAGATCGAGGCATGGAACCCATCCGGGAAGACCTGGCA
The DNA here is from genome assembly GCF_900163545.1 of Arthrobacter rhombi. Lineage (GTDB taxonomy): Bacteria > Actinomycetota > Actinomycetes > Actinomycetales > Micrococcaceae > Arthrobacter_H > Arthrobacter_H rhombi_A. Next base: position 63,420 of record NZ_FUHW01000026.1, on the reverse strand, counting down.
GCCGTCTATGCCTGCACCAGTATCGAACAGCTATTGACCCTCAGCGGTGCCCTTCAGCGCCGAGGCGTCTCGGGCCTGTATCAGGTAGGTGCCAACTCCGACGCCGGTCAGCCTGATCGCAACATCCTGTCGATCATCCAATCCGGACTTGGTCTGCCGGACGAGTCCTATTATTGGGAAGAGAAATTCTCCGAACTCCTGGGGCAGTACCAGGAACACCTCGGCCGATTGCTCGGCCTGGTCGATGTTCCCGCTGCCGAGCAGGCAGCTGCCGGCGTGGTCGAACTCGAGAAGGCCCTGGCCGCGCATCACTGGGATGCCGTGAAGTGCCGTGACGCCCAGGCCCGGTACAACCTCATGTCATCCGAGGGACTCTTCGCCCTCCAGCCGACCCTGCGCCTCTGGTTGGAGGGGGCTGGCATCGATGAGAAGTACTACGACGAAGTCGACGTCTGGCAGCCCAGTTATCTGGAGGGGATCGAGGGTCTGCTCCACTCCCTGCCACTCCCTGCCTGGCGGGACTGGTTGGCCGTGCAGGTAGTGCGCAGCAACGCATCGTTCCTGTCCTCGGCTTTCGTCGAAGAGAACTTTGCCTTCTATTCGGCCACATTGGCGGGAGTCACCGAAATGCGCCCGCGGTGGAAACGGGGTGTGGCCTTCACCGAGGGAGCCGTCGGAGAAGATATCGGACAACTCTATGTCGACCGGCACTTCGGGCAGCGCAGCAAGGACCTCATGGAGGATCTGGTCGCCAACCTCATCGCCGCCTACCGGCAGTCCATCGACGCATTGGACTGGATGAGCACGGAAACCCGAGCGCAAGCCCAGGAAAAACTCTCCATGTTCCGTCCCAAGATCGGCTACCCCGTGAAGTGGATCGATTACAGTTCCCTGGCAGCCGACCCCAACGATCTGATCGGCAATGTTGCCAATGCCAACGAATTCGAGTTCTCCCGGGAACTGGCAAAGATCACTGAGGGTGTCGACCGGGACCTGTGGTTCATGTACCCGCAGACCGTCAACGCCTACTACCACCCGCTTTTGAACGAAATCGGTTTCCCGGCTGCCATTCTGCGTAGCCCGTTCTTCGACCCGGACCGGGATTCGGCGTCGAACTACGGGGCCATCGGTGCCGTCATCGGACACGAGATCGGCCACGGTTTCGACGACCAGGGCTCACAATTCGACGGAACGGGCCAGCTGCGCGACTGGTGGACCGCCGAAGATCGGGTGGCCTTCGAAGAACTGACGGCCCGCCTGGTGGCCCAATACGATGCCCTCGTCCCCGAAGAGGCTCCCGAACATCACGTCAACGGGCGGCTCACCTTGGGTGAGAATATCGGCGATCTCGGCGGCTTGGGCATCGCCTACCAGGCCTACCGCTTGGATCTGGCGGCCCGGGGGCTCACGGCCGACGAAGAAATCGACGGTCTCAGTGGAGACCAGCGCTTCTTCCACAGTTGGGCCGAATGCTGGCGATCGTTGACTCGGCCCGAAACGATGGTCAACCGGATCACGACCGACCCCCATTCGCCCGGGGAGTTCCGCTGCAACCAGGTGGCCCGGAACATGGATGCCTTCCACCAGGCCTTCGATACGAAGCCCGGCGACGGGATGTGGCTGGATCCCGCGGAGCGCGTCGCGATCTGGTGACCCTACTCCGACCGGCGCCCCCCCCACCTAGGGGGCGCCGGTCGGAGCCCTTTCGTGGAGCAAATTGAGATCGTCGACACCAGGACGAGAGCCGGTGCCCGTGCCTCGACCGAAAGACGTAGAATTGAGTACTGTGACTGCTGATCAGACCCCCGCCGCCCCCACTCCTGCCGAGACCATCGACACGCACGACCTGCGCCAGGTGCGTTTGGCCAAACGCGCCGAACTCCTCGAAGCGGGACGCGAGGCCTATCCGGTAGGCGTTGAACGCAGCCACACCCTGCTGCAAATCCGTGAGAAGTACGCGCATCTGGAAGCCGGCGAAGAAACCCAGGATGTCGTCGGCGTGGCCGGGCGCATCGTGTTCGCCCGCAATACCGGAAAACTGTGCTTCGCCACGTTGCAGGAGTCGGGCCCGAAGGGCGAAGCAGTTCGCCTGCAGGCCATGCTGTCGCTGGCTAACATTGGCGAGGAGTCGCTGGCTGACTGGAAGCGACTCACCGATCTAGGCGACCACGTCTTCGTCAAGGGTGCCGTCGTCACCTCACGCCGCGGCGAGCTGTCCATTATGGTCACCGAATGGCAGATGGCCTCCAAGGCGCTGCGCCCCATGCCGGTGCTGCACGCCGACCTCAACGAGGAGAACCGGGTCCGCCAGCGGTATGCCGACCTCATGGTCCGCGACGAGGCCCGCGAGATGATCTATAAGCGTGACGCTGTCACCCGTGCCGTTCGCGACACGCTCTATGGCCACGGGTACGTGGAAGTCGAAACGCCCATGCTGCAGCTGATGCATGGTGGTGCCGCGGCACGCCCGTTCCACACGCATCTGAATGCCTTCGACCAAGACATGACACTGCGGATCGCCACCGAGCTCTATCTCAAGCGCACCGTCGTTGGTGGCATCCCCCGAGTCTTCGAAGTCGGGCGCCTTTTCCGCAACGAAGGCGTGGACTCCACCCACTCCCCGGAGTTCACGACGCTGGAATGCTATGAAATTTATGCCGACCAGTTCGTGATGGCCGAACGGATCCAAGAGATCATCCTCAAGGCCGCCGACGCAGTGGGCGCCGGACGTCGGATCGAAACCTCCCAGGGCACGATCAACCTCGACGGCGAATGGCGCTGGCTGAGCGTCTACCCAGCCCTCTCCGAGGCTGTAGGCGTCGACATCACCCCCGAGACGACTGCCGAGACGTTGCATTCGATCGCCGAGAAGCACCACATCAAGGTCGACCCCAAGTGGGGGGCTGAGAAGCTGGTCATCGAACTCTTCGGGGAGATCGTCGAGCCCACCTTGATCGACCCGACCTTCGTCTACGACTATCCGCCGGCAGCCCAGCCCTTGGCCCGGCCGCACCGATCGCAGCCGGGAGTCATTGAAGCCTGGGATCTGATCATTGGCGGGATGGAGCGAGGCACCGCCTTCTCTGAACTCATCGACCCGGTCATCCAGCGTGAACGACTGACCGAACAATCGCTGATGGCCGCCGATGGCGATGACGAGGCCATGCAGTTGGACGAGGACTTCCTGCGGGCCCTGGAATACGGCGCCCCGCCGATGGGTGGCATCGGGCTGGGCATCGACCGGCTGGTCATGCTCTTCACGGACGCTGGCATCCGCGAGACCATCCTCTACCCGCTGTTGAAGCCTGAGGCCTAGGAAGATGGCCTACGTCGAGGTTTTGCTGCCAACGATCGTTGCCGCACTGGTCTTCTGGTTCGTCATGCGGGCGTTGTTCCGGGTGGACCGTAATGAGCGGTTGGCTGAATCAGCTGCCGATGCCCATCGTGAAGGGGGCCCCGGGCCCGGAGAGACAGACCCCCGAAACGGTGACCCGACGGGGGAGTAGGGGTCGGCCCGCCAGGGCCGGACAATCCGCAGTACGATGGTGTCCGGAAGCGCACCTCGACCCCTGAACTCCGGGATCGATATGCCCCGGGACGCTGTCCAATAGTCCCGACACCTTCGAAGTAAGGAGCCGCCCGTGGCGCGCAAGGTCGAAATTACGCTCATCGACGACCTCGACGGGTCAACGGCGAACGAGACCGTGCATTTCGGCTTGGACGGCAGCCACTACGAGATTGACCTCGGTGATGCCAATGCCAGCACACTGCGCGAAGCATTGGCTCCCTTCATCGCCCGGGCACGACGCTCCATCGCCTACTCCGCTTCCGAAGCCCCTGCCATTCGTGCGTGGGCCGCGGAAAACGGCTTCAAGGTCAGCGAACGCGGCCGCCTGCACTCGGAGGTCATCGACGCCTACCGCGAAGTGCACCCGGAGTCCTGAGCCTGCTTCGACAGGAATCGGGACCTCCGAGAAAGCGGCCCGGTCGCACCGCGGGTCGCCCGGCGTCGAAATCTGCTTTATCCCCACGGCGAACACGGGCCATCTGAGGACGTTTGATGCGTAGCATCGTGAGTACGCGTTAGCTAGGAGTGTGCCGCATGTTTGAGAGATTCACCGACCGTGCCCGTCGCGTTGTCGTGCTCGCCCAAGAAGAGGCGCGCATGCTCAACCACAACTACATCGGAACCGAGCACATCCTGCTCGGCCTGATCCACGAGGGGGAGGGTGTCGCCGCGAAGGCGCTGGAGTCGCTCAACATCTCCCTCGGTGCCGTTCGGGAGCAGGTGCAGGAGATCATCGGGCAGGGCCAGCAGGCCCCGTCCGGACACATCCCCTTCACCCCCCGCGCCAAGAAGGTCCTGGAACTCTCCTTGCGTGAGGCACTCCAGCTGGGCCACAACTACATCGGCACGGAGCATATCCTGCTCGGTCTGATCCGTGAGGGCGAGGGAGTCGCCGCCCAGGTGCTGGTCAAGCTCGGCGCCGACCTGAACAGGGTCCGCCAGCAAGTCATCCAGCTGCTCTCGGGCTACCAAGGCGGCAAGGAGACTGCTGGCGCAGGAGTGGGGCAGGGCCAGGCCGAAGGCCAGCCCGCCGGCTCGGTCGTTCTGGACCAGTTCGGGCGTAACCTCACGCAGGCCGCCCGCGACGGCAAACTCGACCCGGTGATCGGCCGTGAGTTCGAGAAGGAGCGCGTCATGCAGGTGCTCTCACGTCGGACGAAGAACAACCCGGTGCTGATCGGTGAGCCCGGTGTCGGCAAGACGGCAGTGGTCGAGGGCCTCGCCCTGTCCATTGTGCGCGGCGATGTCCCGGAAACCATCAAGGACAAGCAGCTCTACACCCTGGACTTGGGTTCCTTGGTGGCCGGTAGCCGTTACCGCGGTGACTTCGAGGAACGCCTGAAGAAGGTCCTCAAGGAAATCCGCACCCGCGGCGACATCATCTTGTTCATCGACGAGATCCACACCCTCGTCGGTGCCGGCGCAGCCGAAGGCGCCATCGATGCTGCCTCGATCCTCAAGCCCATGCTGGCTCGCGGCGAACTCCAAACGATCGGTGCCACCACACTGGACGAGTACCGCAAGCACATCGAGAAGGATGCCGCGCTGGAACGTCGCTTCCAGCCGATCCAGGTCAAGGAACCCTCCGTGGAACACACCACGGAAATCCTGCGTGGCCTGCGAGACCGTTACGAGGCGCACCACAGGGTGACCATCACCGACGGGGCACTGGCTGCTGCGGCGCAGCTGTCACACCGCTACGTCTCAGACCGTTTCCTGCCCGATAAGGCCATCGACCTGATCGACGAGGCCGGAGCCCGCCTGCGGATCCGCCGACTGACGGCTCCGCCAGCACTCAAGGAAATGGACGAGCAGATCGCCAACGTCCGCCGGGAGAAGGAATCTGCGATCGATGCTCAGGACTTCGAGGGTGCCGCTTCGCTGCGCGATAAGGAGCAGAAGCTCCAAGAGGAGCGCGCCGAGAAGGAGAAGTCCTGGAAGAACGGCGATATGGACGATATCGCCGAAGTGGACGAGGAACTGATCGCCGAAGTACTGGCCAACTCCACGGGCATCCCCGTCATCAAGCTCACCGAGGAGGAGTCCGGCCGCCTGCTCAACATGGAGGCCGAGCTGCATAAGCGGGTCATCGGTCAGGATCAGGCCATCAAGTCGATCTCGCAGGCCATCCGCCGTACCCGTGCCGGGCTGAAGGACCCCAACCGCCCCGGCGGCTCGTTCATCTTCGCCGGCCCGACCGGCGTCGGCAAGACCGAACTGGCCAAGGCGCTGGCTGAGTTCCTCTTCGGCGAGGAAGACGCGCTGATCACCCTTGACATGTCCGAGTACTCGGAGAAGCACACCGTGTCCCGGCTCTTCGGCGCCCCTCCGGGCTACGTCGGCTACGAGGAAGGTGGGCAGCTGACCGAGAAGGTCCGCCGTCGTCCATTCTCCGTCGTCCTCTTCGACGAGGTCGAAAAGGCCCACTCGGACCTGTTCAACTCGTTGCTGCAGATCCTGGAGGACGGCCGATTGACCGACTCCCAGGGCCGTGTCGTGGACTTCAAGAACACGGTGATCATCATGACGACCAACCTGGGTACCCGGGATATCTCCAAGGGCGTCATGACCGGCTTCCAGTCGACCAGCGACACGAAGACCAACTACGACAGGATGCAGGCCAAGGTTCAGGAGGAACTGCGCCAGCACTTCCGCCCCGAGTTCCTGAACCGTGTCGATGACACGCTCGTCTTCCCGCAGCTCTCGCAGGAAGAGATCGTGCAGATCGTGGACCTGTTCGTGGCTCGGCTGGAGTCCCGCATGGTCGAAAAGGGCATGCACGTGCTGCTGACCGACGAAGCGAAGTACCTGTTGGCGACAAAGGGGTACGACCCGGCCATGGGTGCCCGTCCACTGCGCCGGACCATCCAGCGTGAAGTCGAGGACCAGCTCTCCGAGAAGATCCTCTTCGGTGAGATCATGGCCGGCCAAACGGTCACCGTGGACGTCGAGGGTGAAGGCGAAGACGCCAAGTTCACCTTCACCGGCCGCGAGGAGACCCCTGCGCTGGAAGGCAAGGACAGCCCAGCGGAAATCGAAGAAGGCCACTTGAGCACCTGAGCCTGATTTTTGCCAGGGCGAGGGGCCCGGTCGTGGACATCCACGGCCGGGCCCCTCGTCATGTGCTGGGTGGGCCCCAGCGGCAGGAATAGAATAGGTCAATGCCAGATTTCATACTTCGGCCGGCCCGCACCTCAGACGTGGCAGGGATCCGCCAGCTCGTCAGACCGTTGGCCGATCGACGAGTCCTGTTGGAGAAAGAAGCCGTCGCCTATTTCGAAAGCCTGCAGGAATTCGTCGTTGCCGAGGACGAGGGTGTTCTGCTCGGATGCGGTGCCTTGCATGTGATGTGGGAAGACCTTGCAGAAGTTCGTACCCTGGCGACAGTGGGCAGCCGCCGTGGCCAGGGCATCGGCAGATCCCTCCTGATCGAACTTGTCGAAAATGCCCGCAGGATCGGTGTGAGCCGGTTGTTCTGCCTGACCTTTGAAGTCGACTTCTTCAAGACCATGGGCTTCGACGTCATGGAGAACCAGAGCCCGGTGGACCCCGAGGTGTACTCGGAGCTGTTGCGTTCCACCGATGAAGGCGTCGCCGAGTTCCTGGACCTCGCGCGGGTCAAGCCCAACACTCTGGGCAACACCAGAATGATCATGAATCTCTAGCGTCAAGAATTTCGCGATCGGAAGAATCCCAAGATATTTGTCCCGTCGTGGTGGACGAGGAGCCGTGGCCGTGTTTAGGCTAATAACGGAGGCCCCGGCAACGGGCCGACGAGCCGCTCTCCACAGCCAGTGGAGGACCGTGGCACCGAAAGTACCAACTGGAAACCAACGAAAGTAGGTCAAGAAATGGGACTCGGAGATAGCTTGGGTGGACTGGGCGATAAGGCCAAAGACCTCAAGAACGAACACGGTGACAAGATTAATGACGGCGTGGACGCCGCGCAGGATAAGTTCGGCGACCAGCTGGGCGACCATAAGGACCAGATCGACGGCGCGCAGGAGAAGTTCCTCGGCGGCGACGACAAGAAGGACGGCAAGGACAAGTAGGTCTGTTCGTTCTTCATGATGTAGGCGCCGCACGGTGCCACGGGACCCCGCGTATTGCGGGGTCCCGTCGTCTTTAACAGGCAACCGCCCGTCGCCGATTAGTGCGGCAGCGTGATCCCGGCACCGGACTCCACGGCCAACCCGTCGACGAGCAGGCCCGCGAGGCAGCGACTGCGTTGTTCGACGTCAGCAGGGAGCGTTTGAAGCTTCTGGAACGCGAGATCAAGATCCGTGCCGCTTCCCGATTCCGCTGGCCCGGTGGCCAGCAGTGCCTCCGGTTGCTGTGGTTCGTCGCTGGCTCGCAGAACGGCCATCATGGCTCCACGCACCTGTCGGTCGGTCCCCGCCCAGGGCTGGCCCTTGGGCGTGTAATGCGGTTCGGGTTTACCGCGGGCGATCCACGCACAGGAGCCCGAGACCGGGCACTGCCCGCAACGGGGGGATCGGGCCGTGCAAATAAGCGCCCCCAATTCCATGACCGCTGCATTCCAGGCGCAGGCTAATGTGCCTCCGTCGTCCTCGGTGGCCGGCATGAGTTCGGCCGCCAAACGTGCCTCCGCGGCAGTATGGCTGGGTTCGGGGAGGGCATGACCGCTGATGAGTCGGGCGTGGACTCGACGAATATTGGTGTCCACCACGGTTTCCGGCAGGCCGAAGGCGAAACAGGAAATGGCAGCGGCCGTATAGCTGCCGACACCGGGGAGGGCGAGCAGATCCGCGGGAGAGGAAGGCACCTGCCCGTCGTGTTCTTCCACGATCCGCCGGGCGGCCTCACATAGTCTCAAGGCGCGTCGTGGATAGCCTAGGCGTCCCCACGCCCTAACAGCCTCCCCCGAGGGTTCGGCGGCGAGGGCTGCAGGATCTGGCCAGCGGCGCATCCACTCCTCCCACACCGGCAGAACACGCACCACGGGAGTCTGTTGCAGCATGAACTCGCTCACCATGACCCCCCAGGCGCTGCATTGCGGACTGCGCCAGGGCAGGTCCCGGCCTTCGGCGGTGAACCAGGTGGTGATGTCGTGATGGAGACGATCAAGATCGAGGGGCGGGGTGGATGGCACGTGACTCCTTGAAAAGCGGGGCACCAATACCCTAGTGCACGGCGTGGGAGCCGGGGGTGGCCGCAGCCGCTCCATACCCTAGGGGCATGGCACAACAGCAGTCACGCACCCCGGGCAGGGGAAAGCCCAGTCCGGAAGTCTTCCGTCGTCGTCGAATCGTTGTGGGAGTGGCACTGCTGGTCGTCCTGGCACTAGTGGTCTGGGCCGTGATCGCTGTCGTCGGTTTCTTCACCAAAAGCCCGGAGGCTGCCGCTCCTCCGGCGCCGGCCGCGTCCTCGAGTTCGGCACCGGCCACCACCGCCAGTGCCGAGGCTTCAGGATCCGCCTCCGGAAACGCTGCGGCCTCCGAACCGGGCAGCACCCCGCCATCGTCCTCCGAGGCAGGTTCAGCATCCGCGCAAGCGGCAGGGGACAGCTGCTCCTCGGATGATATTGAATTGACCGCCGCCACCGACAAGGGAACCTATGCGTCGGCCGAAAAACCTGTCTTGGAAATGAAGATCCAAAATACGGGATCCGAGGACTGCACGGTGAATGTGGGCACCAGCCAACAGGAGTTCAGCATCGTCTCGGGATCCGACAGGATCTTCTCCACCACCGATTGCCGCACGGACGCCTCGGATAGTGATATGACGTTGAAGGCAGGAGCGACCGAGAGCGCCCACTTCACCTGGGATCGGCTGCGCAGTGCCCCGGGTTGCAAGGACGTCGAGACCAAACCCCGTCCGGGAACCTACACGTTCTCCGCCAAACTCGGCGACGTCGAGAGCGATAAGGTGAACTTTTCGTTGAAGTAGGGCGCCGCCCGACGGGGCTACATGTACCGGTCGAGCAGACTGGATTCGGCAATCCGTGAGAGCCCTTCACGGACCGTCCGGGCTCGTTGCTCTCCGATGCCGTCCACGGCCATCAGGTCGTCGATATTGGCGGCCATCAGGTGCTGTAGACCGCCGAAGCTGGCAACCAGCCGATCGGCGACGGCTCGGGGAACCGATTTGATATTGGCCAAGAGGCGAAAACCCTGGGGGTGCACCACAGCCTCCAACGAATCGGTGCCCGGGGTGAAGCCGAGGATCGTGGAGATCCGGCTCAGGTCGATCATGTCGTTGGAGCTGAAGGAACGCAGCTGCGCCAATGAAGCGGCAACATGTTCCGTTTCGGTTCCGGCCTCGGAATAGTCTTTCAGCAGCAGGTCACTGCCCGGTCCCAGCCCAGCACTGAGCTCATCGAACTGCAGGGCCAGCAAGCGTCCGTCAACACCAAGTTCGAGCACATACTGGTCGATTTCCTCGGAGATGCGTCGAACCATTTCCTGACGTTGGAGCACCACGGCAACATCGCGGACGGTGACGGTTGCCTCGATCTCGAGGGCGGAGAGGGTGCTGGTGACCTGGTCCAACCGGTTGCGGTAACGCTCCAAGGTGGCCAAGGCCTGATTGGCCCGGGCCAGCACGGGTTCGGAACCTTCCAGGACATGGCGGATGCCCTGGACGTAGATCGCAATGATATGCATTGACTGCGACACCGAGATGACCGGGAAACCCGTCTGAATGGCCACGCGTTCGGCTGTACGGTGCCGGGTTCCTGATTCCTGGGTGTCAATGGAATGGTCGGGCACCAACTGCACTGCCGCCTTGAGGATGTTGGAGGCGTCGCGGTCGCAGAGGATGGCGCCGTCCATTTTCGCCAACTCGCGCAGGCGGGTGGGGGAGAAGTCGATATTGATGTCGAAGCCTCCCGACGAAATCGATTCAACGGTCCGGTCACTGCCCAGAACGATCAGGGCCCCGGTCCGACCACGCAGGATCCGCTCCAGACCATCACGCAACTGGGTCCCGGGGGCGACACGGGCCAGTGTGGTGCGCAACGCTTCTTCAGGCGATTTGGGCATGGGGTTCCTTCCGATGGATCACCCCATCCTAAGCAGGGCGCGGCCGCTGCGGCGAGGCAGGACGTCGGTGCGGTGCGCAGTCGACCCTAACCAAAGGCCGCGCTCAGCGCTTCCTGCAGGGTACTGACTTCGCGGACCTTGAAGCCATGGGGTACGACACCGGGACCATTGGGAGAGGCAGGGACGACCGCATAGCGGAAACCCAGGCGCTCGGCTTCGGTGATGCGGCGACCGATATCCGGTACCGGCCGGACTTCCCCGGCCAGCCCGACCTCCCCGAAGGCAATGAACTGTGCCGGCAGGGGACGATCCAACTTGGCCCCGGAAATAGCCAGGGCCGTGGCCAGGTCGGTGGCGGGTTCCCCCAGCCGGACGCCGCCGACGGTGGCGACGTAGGAGTCCAGGTTGGAAAGGTCCATCCCCGCCCTGCTCTGGAGTACCGCAAGGATCATGGCCGTGCGGGCCGCATCGAGCCCACTGGTGGCCCGGCGAGGCTGGGCGTTGCTCGTCTTGGCCAGCAGTGACTGCACTTCGGCGACCAAGGGCCGCCGCCCCTCCAAGGTCACGGTGACACAGGTGCCCGAGACCGGTTCCTTGGTGCGGGTGACGAAGAGACCACTGGGGTCCGCGAGGCCTTCGATCCCCGATTCGGTCAGGTCGAAGCAACCCACTTCATCCGTGGGCCCGTACCGGTTCTTTACGGCCCGCAGCAGGCGCAGACGGGAGTGGCGCTCGCCGTCGAACTGGCAAACGACGTCGACCAGGTGTTCGAGCAGCCGGGGTCCGGCAATGGAACCGTCCTTGGTCACATGGCCGACCAGAATGGTGGTCATGTTTCGCTTCTTCGCGGCGTTGATCAGCGAGGCAGCGACCTCGCGGACCTGGGTCACCCCGCCGGCGGCCCCCTCAACATCAGCGGACGATAAGGTCTGGACCGAATCGATGACCAGGAGGTCGGGGTCCAGCCTTTCGATCTGGCCTAGGGCGATGCCCAAATCCGTTTCGGCCGTCAGATAGAGGGTGTCGGAAAGGGCGTCGATGCGTTCGCCACGCATTTTCACCTGGGCTGCCGACTCCTCGCCGGTGATGTATAGGACCGTACGGTCGGTGCGCGAGGTGCGGGCGGCGACGTCGAGCAACAGCGTCGATTTGCCGACCCCCGGCTCCCCGGCCAAGAGGATCACCGCTCCGGGGACGAGCCCGCCGCCCAGAACCCGGTCCAGCTCGCCGATGAGGGTGGGACGGTAGAGGGCCAATGAGGAGTCGACGTCGGCGATCTTCAACGCCGGGCTGGCCACGGTGGCGGCCGCCGTGGTGCGGGCGGTGACCTGACCGATCTCCTCGACGCTTCCCCAGGCTTGGCATTCACCACAGCGTCCCACCCACTTTACGGTCGTCCAACCGCATTCGGCGCAGCGATAGCTGGGGGCGTTTCGGGTGCGGGTACTGCTCTTACTGGCCATGGTTCACGATGTTATCGCCTCTGACTGACAGCTGGGCGCGTTTTACAGCCGGGCCAGGAAGGGAACCGCTTCGGAGTGCTCCAAGCCGGCGGCCTCCAACAGGTCCACGACCAGGGGGCGCAGCAACAGGACGAGCCCCTCGCCCTGGAGTCCGGTGGCGCCGAAGGAGGCGGGGGTGAGCCGGCCGGCGGCAGCGATGAGTTCCTCCCGTGCGGCTGTCTCTGCTCGGTCACGCTGTGATTGTTGGGGCTCCATGACGGAGCGGGCCAACGCGTCGGCGGCATCGGCCAACTCGTCGAGGTAGACCGAGAGCTCCAGGGCGGCTTCATCGCGTAGGGCCGCGTGGGTGATGACCGAAGCCATCCGCCGGGAAAAGACCCGGAGGTTACGCATGGCCAGATCTACTTGCCCGGCAACCCGGCGCAACCGTTGCAGTTCGCCGCGGTGGCGCCGAAAATGTGGTGAAAACGTGGCGATCTCATGGGCGCCGGTCAACGAAGCCGGAATCTTATCCATCAGCGGCTGGGATCCGCGTGCCCTGACCAGTGCATGCCAGGCGCGGGTCGAATCGGATTCGCGGACGGCGACGGAGCATTCGCGCAGGATGGCCGAGAGTTCACGTATGAGTTGGCGTAGTTCCCCCGCCGGTTCCCGCCGCGGGTCCCGCGGCGCCAAGGCGGTGATCAGCAGGGCGCATAATCCTCCGATGATGGCATCGGCACTACGGGTGAAGGGACCGCCATCGGGGGCCGGGAGCAAAACCACGAGCAGGGCCTGAACTCCGAACTGGGTGGTGAAGATCGAGCCGCTGTCCAGGAAACGGGCGAGAATCAGGGAAACAGAGACCACGGTGGCCGCCTGCCAGATTCCGGTACCCAGCGCGGTGAGCAAAAGGTCGCCGACGGCGATGCCCAGGGTGCAGCCGATGGCCACCTCGAGGACGCGGCGCATCCTCGTCATTCCACCGAACCCCAAGGCGATCACCGCCGATGTGGCAGCGAAGAGGGGCGCCTGGTGGCCCAGGATCTTCTCCGCGATCCAGTAGGCGCCGACCGCGCAGACGGTGATTTGAATGATCTGCACCAGTGATACACGGACCCGGGCCGTCCCCGAACGTGCTCTCCGGCGCAAAAATGAGGACACGTTGCCCAGCGGTGTCCCCTTGTCCATGCCTACAGTTTGGCATGAAAGCAGGTGAACGCCCCAGTGCGGTGTGATGGACCGCTCACGAAGCGCACTCACGACCGAAAACCCTCGTCAACGTTGGAATTCCCGCGAACATGCCGAGAAGATCCGACCCGAGTTAACCTGTTGTTCACCCGGCCCGGGACCGTTCTTCACTTCCGCTGCCTAGCGTCGTAGATGCACCGCAAGACCAGCCATCGTCGCAGAAGAAGAAGGAATGACCACGTGAAGCTTTCCCGCACTGTTCAGATCGCCTCAGTACTTTCCGTCGCAGCCCTGGCTCTCACCGCCTGCGGTTCCGATAATCCCACCGGCAGCACCGAAAGTTCGGGCGGCTCTTCGGAGCAGAGTAGCAAGGCCGTCACCGGAACCCTGACCGGTATCGGCGCCTCCTCGCAGAAGGCGGCCATGGACGCGTGGAAGTCGGGATTCGAATCCACCGGCGAGGGGGCGAAGGTCCAGTACTCCCCGGATGGCTCAGGAGCCGGTCGCAAGGCCTTCTTGGCAGGTGGCGCACAATTTGCTGGTTCCGATGCCTACCTCTCCGACGAGGAGTACGAATCCTCCCAGAAGATCTGCGGCCCCGAGGGGGCGTTCGACATCCCGGCCTACGTCTCCCCGATCGCCGTGGCCTACAACCTCGAAGGCGTCGGTCAGCTCAAGCTTGATGCGAAGACGATCGCCGCCATCTTCAAGCTGGAGGTCACCAGCTGGAACGACCCGGCGATTGCCGAGCAGAACGAGGGCGTCGACCTGCCGGACACCAACATCACCGTGGTGCACCGCAACGACGAGTCGGGCACTACCGAGAACTTCACCCAGTACCTCTCGGCAGCCGCAGGAGACACCTGGACGTACGAGGAGTCGGGGGACTGGCCCTCGGACCTGCAGTCCGAGAACGCGAAGGGAACCGCCGGCGTCGTATCCACCACCACCTCGACCCCGGGGGCGATCACCTATGCCGACGCTTCGGCCGTCGGCGACTTGGGGACCGCCTCGGTCAAGGTGGGCGAGGACTACACCGAGCTTTCCGCAGAAGCAGCAGCCAAGGCAGTGGAAAGCGCCGAACCGGTCACCGGACGCTCGGACGTGGACATGGCCCTGGAACTGAAGCGCGATACCACCGAATCGGGGGCCTACCCGATCAGCCTGGTCAGCTACCACATCTACTGCAGCACCTACCAGGACCAGGAGACCGTTGACCTGGTCAAGGCCTGGGGCAACTACGTCGTCGGCACCGAAGGCCAGCAGGCCGCAGCCGACTCGGCGGGCAGCGCCCCGCTGTCCGAGCCGTTGATGGAACAGGCCCATGAGGCCATCGACTCCATCAAGGTAGCTTCCTAGTAGCCAAAGCGAATAACCAACCCAGCCCGGAGTCCAGGAATTCCCCTCCGCTATGGATTCCGGGCCACCACGGACCGAAAGGTCACATATGACAACCAATGCGCTGACTCCGGGACCCGGTTCGGGCAGGACCGGAGACCGGGTCTTCTCCGCGGCCGCCAAGTCCGCCGGGATCCTCATCCTCCTCACGCTCTTCGCCGTCGCCCTGTTCCTCTTCGTCCAGGCGATCCCCGCCTTCACCGCCGACCCGGAAGCCATCTCCGGGGGGCACGGGTTCTTCGCCTATATCTGGCCGATTGTCATCGGCACCGTGATCGCAGCGGCCATAGCCATTGTGCTGGCCACCCCGGTCGGGCTCGGCGTCGCCCTCTTCATCTCGCATTACGCCCCCCGGAAGCTGGCCGCACCGCTGGGCTATGTGATCGATCTGCTCGCCGCGATCCCCTCGGTGATCTACGGGATCTGGGGCTATTTGGTGCTCGCACCGGTCTTGGTTCCGGGTTATGAATGGCTCAACCAGAATTTCGGGTTCCTCCCCATCTTCGGCGGGCCGGTCTCCCAAACCGGGAAGACGATGCTCACCGCGGGCGTCGTGTTGGCGGTGATGGTCCTGCCGATCATCACCTCCTTATCGCGGGAGATCTTCCTCCAGGCCCCCGGACTTCATGAAGAAGCGGCGCTGGCGCTGGGGGCCACCCGTTGGGAAATGATCCGTATGTCGGTGTTGCCGTTCGCCCGTGCCGGGATCATCTCCGCGGTCATGCTCGGTTTGGGCCGTGCCCTCGGGGAGACCATGGCCGTGGCGCTGGTGCTATCGACCGGCACGCTGATCCCCTCGCTGGTCAAATCAGGCAACCAGACGATCGCCGCCGAAATCGCCCTGAACTTCCCCGAGGCCTTCGGCCTGCGGATGTCCGAACTCATTGCGGCAGGCCTGGTGCTGTTCGTGATCACCCTGGCCGTGAACATGATCGCCCGCTGGATCATCAGCCGCCACCAGCAATTCTCGGGAGCCAACTGATGACCAACACCACCCTGACCCCGCTTCCCGTCCCGGTCACGTCGCGCCGCAACCGGCTCTCCAAGGGGCGCCTGCCTCGGTGGGCGATCCCCGCCGTCGGACTCTCCGCCCTGATCCTCGGGGCCGCCGGATCCACGCTCGGTGGCTTCTCCATCGCCTCGATGATGATCTACACGGCCCTCCTCTTCGTCGCCGGGGCCACCACGGTGACCGTCATCGTGGAGGGCCGCCGGCAGGGGACCAACTCGTTCTTCACCTACCTCATCTACGGCTGCTTCATCCTGGCGCTGATCCCGCTGATCTCGGTGCTGTATACGGTGCTCGAACGCGGCCTGCCGGGAATGACCTCGAACTTCCTGTTCACCTCGATGAACGGCATGACCGGGGCCGTGGACAACCAGTCGGTGGCCGACGGGACTCCGGTCCTCGGTGGCGCCTACCACGCAGTGATCGGCACCCTGTTGATCACGGCGTTCTCGACGATCATCTCGGTCCCGATCGGGATGCTCGCGGCGATCTACCTGGTCGAATACGGGCAGGGCAATTCGCTCAGCCGGGGGATCACGTTCTTCGTTGATGTGATGACCGGCATCCCCTCGATCGTGGCGGGCCTCTTCGCCGGCGCCCTGTTCGGTGTCATCTTCGGACCCTCCACCCGGATGGGCATTGTTGCCGCCGTCGCCCTGTCGGTGTTGATGATCCCCACGGTGGTCCGCTCCACCGAAGAGATGCTCAAGATCGTCCCCAACGAACTCCGTGAGGCCTCCTACGCGTTGGGTGTGCGCAAATGGCGCACCATTTCCCAGGTGGTCATCCCCACCGCGATCTCCGGGATCGCCTCGGGCGTCACCCTCGCCATTGCCCGCGTCATCGGCGAGACGGCACCGATCCTGGTCACAGCCGGGCTGGCCAACAACATCAACTTCAACGTCTTCAGCAACTGGATGGCCACGCTGCCGACGTTCATCTACTACCAGATCCTCAGCCCCACTTCGCCGACGAACATCGACCCCAGTGCCCAACGGGCCTGGGCGGCAGCCCTGCTGCTGATCATCATGGTCATGGTCCTGAACCTCGGCGCCCGGCTGATTGCCCGGGTCTTTTCCCCCAAGACCGGCCGCTAGGCCCGAAGAACACCGAAGGAACCCCTTATGTCCAAACGCATCGACGTCTCAGACCTCAACGTCTACTACGGCAACTTCCGCGCCGTGGAGGACGTGAACATCGAAATCGAAGCCAAGTCGGTCACCGCCTTCATTGGCCCCTCGGGCTGTGGCAAGTCCACCTTCCTGCGCACCCTGAACCGGATGCACGAAGTGATCCCCGGCGCCACCGTCGAGGGCCAGGTCCTGCTCGACGGAGACAACCTCTATGACCCAGGGGTCGACCCGGTCACCGTGCGCAGCCAGATCGGCATGGTGTTCCAGCGACCCAACCCGTTCCCCACGATGTCCATCCGCGACAACGTGTTGGCCGGGGTGAAGTTGAATGCCCGCAAGATCAGCAAATCCGACGCCGATGACCTGGTGGAGTCCTCGCTGCGCGCCTCCAACCTGTGGAACGAGGTCAAGGACCGGCTGGATAAGCCGGGATCCGGGCTCTCGGGCGGCCAGCAGCAACGCCTGTGTATTGCCCGCACCATTGCGGTCAAACCCGGGGTGATCCTCATGGACGAACCGTGCTCGGCCCTGGACCCGATCTCCACCCTGGCGATCGAAGACCTGATCAACGAGATGAAGAACGACTACACGGTAGTCATCGTCACGCACAACATGCAGCAGGCGGCCCGGGTATCCGATAAGACGGCCTTCTTCAACATCGCCGGGACCGGAAAACCAGGCAAGCTCATCGAATACGACGATACGGCCACGATCTTCTCCAACCCGTCCGTCAAGGCCACCGAAGACTACGTCTCTGGCCGGTTCGGATAAACAGACGGTTTCCGTCGCGGGTCAGCGCGTGGCGGGAACGGCCCCGGAGGGGGAATCTCCGGGGGATCCCCAGTGGATCGAGTGCGGATGCGGGGTGCCTGCCGGTGCCCCGCATCCGTGCGTTGAACTCCCCCCGGGCAGCATGCACCTCGAGGGCATGGGCCGTTGCTTCAGCCGGCCCAGCCCAGCAGTGGATTGATGGCCAGGAAAAGCACCCCTGCGGCGGCAATGCAGGTCACGGGAGTTGCCAGCCAATACAACACGACGGAGACCACGCGCCTCCAGGCCACCGATTCGTACCGCTGGTTGGCGCCCGAACCCACGATGGAGCTGGTCACCGCCTGGGTCGTCGACAGGGGCATGTTCAAGGCGATCGCGCCGATGAACAGCATGGAGGCGGACACCGCCTGGGCGCCCATGCCGCGCAGCGGATCGATAGCCACCAGCCGGTAGGCGATCGTATGGGTGATGCGCCACCCCCCGCACAGCACCCCGACGCCCAAACAGCCCGCAGCGAGGGCCTGCGCCCAGAAGGGGATTCCCGTGGGGGTGGCGGTCTGCCCGGCCACGAGGGCCAGGGTGAGCATCGCGGCGGTGCGTTGGCCGTCCTGTAGGCCGTGCCCCAGGGCCACGGCCCCGGTAGTGACCGACTGACCCAGCCGCCCGATGGTGTTCACATCAGAGGAGCTGGAATTGCGTAGCAGCCAGGTCAGCGGGATGACCACCAGGAAGGATAGGCCAAAAGCGATCACTGGGGTCAGCAGCAGCGGGATCAGCACGCCACCGACCAGCATCCGGGTGATCCCCTGGGCGCCGTCCCCGCCGAGCAGTGCCGAGGCCCCGCTGGCTCCGGCGAACCCCGAGATCACCGCCTGGGTCGAGGACATCGGCATGGCCCGATACCAGCAAAACAATCCCCAGCCACCCGCGGCCAAGACGGCGGTCAGCAGGATCGCCAGACCGGCGGCCCCATCCGGGACGTTCAAATCGGCGGCGGAGACCAAGGAACTGCCGAACGTTGTGCTGAGCAGGGTTCCCACGACAGTGAAAAATGCGGCCAAGACCACCGCGATCGAGGGGGTCAGCGCCCGGGTACGGACGGCTGCCGCCACGGAGTTGGAGGCGTCGCGGAAGCCGTTGAGGAACGCGAAGGCACAGATCGCGGCGAAGACGCACCACAGCAGCACGGTCATGGTTCCGGCCGGCTCAGGATTCCTTGACCAGGACGCGTCCCAGATGGTCGGCGACCGCCCGCAACGAGTTCACTGATGCCTGCAATTGTTCGGCGACCGCACGGTGGCGCAGGATCGAGGAGGCCTTGGACAAATCGGCGATCTCTCCCAGCCAGGCCCGATGCGTGCGGCGAGAACGGCGACTGAGCCGAATCATCTGGATCCAGACATCCTCCAAGTCATCGGGGTGCTGGAGCCTGGCCAGCGCCTCATTGGTCATCTCCGACTGGCGTCCGAGCATCTCCAACTGTTCCGCAGCCCGACGGGAGACCCCGGACACCGAGGTGGACACCAACAGGTCACCGGCCCCGCAGAGTTCACCCACGGCGTCATGGAGCAGGCGGGAAAACGTGTAGAGATCCTCGCGCGGTAGCGGGTTGACGTAGCTGGTGCGCAGATGTGTGAGCAGGCCATGATGCAGATCGGTGGCCCGCTGCTCGAACTGCTCGAGCTCTCGGATCAGTCCCGGCTGGTCCTCGGAGGGAGCCCCCAGCAGCTCGGACAGGGTTTCCACGCAATGGCGGACCGTGGTGCCCAACTCCTGCAGCAACTCCAGTCCACGCGTCTCCACGGGAAATAATCTGAATTTCACGAAGCTCTACCGCCGGCGTCTGGTGGGTGGACGAATGATTGCGTCCCAGTCTACGCACGGGCCTTCAAAGACCTGACCGGTGGGGTGGTGCCGAACCGGGAGCACCTCTCGGCGGAAGGCCGCTCGAAGCGGCTAAATTTTGGAACCCGGGGCTACCGCGGTCCGACACCGCCTCCATTTTTCTCCGCTACCCCCGGCTGTGTCAACATGGCGCGTTGACTCATAAAGAACCTCCGCTTGTGGCCATACGTTGCCTCATAGCAAAACCTCCGGATGCTTCAGAGTTGCCCACGACCAAATCAGGCGGGACCGTTATGGATGGGACTGACCATGAGTGAGCGCAAGGCAGTAACGAAGCACCTGGCCCAGCGATACCAAAACGCCAATAAGCCGGTGAAGACCGAGATCCTGGACCACGTCGTGGAACTAACTGGCTGGCACCGCGATCATGCCCGAGCCGCGCTGCGCCGGGCCGTTGAACCATCACGACCGAAGCTGGTCCGACAAGGACGAGCACCTACCTATCCGGCGGATCTTCAGCAGTCCCTGATCCTGTGTTGGGCGGTGCTGCGGGCCCCGGCGGGGAAGCTGCTGGCGGCAGCGACGGACTATCTGGTTCCCATGCTCAGGGCCGAGCACGTTCTGGACGTCACTGATGAACAAGCCAGGCTGCTCATGGCGATGAGCGCGGCGACCATCGATCGTCGCCTGGCCCACGAACGGGAAAAGATGCGCCTGCATGGGCGCTCGCGTACCAAGCCCGGATCACTGTTGAAGTCCCAGATCCCGATCCGGACCTGGGCTGATTGGGACGACGCAGTCCCCGGGTTCGTGGAGATCGATCTGGTCTGCCATGAGGGCTCGAACCCGGCAGGGCAATTCTGTTGCACGCTCACCGTCACCGATATCGCCACGGGCTGGACAGTGAACCGTTCGGTGCAGAACAAGGCCCAGAAATGGGTGTTCGAGGCCCTGATGCACGTCAAGAACGTGTTCCCGTTCCCGATCATCGGGATCGATTCCGATAATGGCAGTGAGTTCATCAATGACCATCTCTACCGATACTGCCTGGACAACAAGATCACCTTCACCCGATCGCGTCCGTTGCATAAGAATGATGGCGCGCACGTGGAACAGAAGAACTGGTCCCGAGTCCGGGAGCTGGTTGGCTATCAGCGTTTCGATACTGCCCGGGAATTGGAGTTGTTGAATCGGATCTGGGAGCTGGACCGGGTCTTCACGAACTACCTGCTCCCTCAGCAGAAACTCGTTTCGAAGACCCGTCACGGGGCGAAGGTGAGCAAGAAGCACGACAAGCCAGCCACCGCGTACCAGCGGGCCGCCGGGTATCCCGGGATGGCCAAGCGTCCGATCATTACGATGAATGCTCAATTCAAGAGGATCCGGGTCATGGCCCTGCAACGACAGATCTCTGCCCTGACCGCGGAGCTAGACACGCTGGCCCGGCGTAAGAACAGGGCCCCGGTACCGGTGTTCGATATCGCTAAGGCAAGATCATGAACCCGATTCCTCGCGGAGGTTTTCTAATGAGGCAACGAAGCAGTCTTCCCGGAGGTATTGCTATGAGGCAACAGGCATGGGATCTCGCTAGGTGGGATGCCGGATACTCGCGATGGCGGAACAGATCAGGCGGGGCACTGGTGGCGGTTCAGGTTAATTCGCCGCGCCGCCACGACCGGGCCGCCGCTTCGAGATCCTCCGCCGTCTTCACCAGCAGGTCGGCGTTGCGGGTCAATCGGGTGGCCCGGTCGGCGCTGGAGGTCTCGGAGGCGTCGGCGTGCTCGGCTTGGCCCAAGGAGATGATCCGGCAGAACGCGGCAGTACGTTCCAGAGCCACGTCGAAATCACCGTCGAAGGCTCCGGTCAGGATCGAATCGGTCATCGCCGAGACTTCGTCCGCTCCCGGAGGTTCGGCCACCCCGGCGACGACCCGTGAAACGTCGGCGGTCTGTTGCCCGGCGGCGAAATACGCGGCGTAGCGTTGGGGGTCGCGCCGGGTGGCCGTTCCGAGGGCGTAGAGCCGCCACAGGGCGCCGGGGAGCGAACGGGCCGGGCTCTTGGCCCACAGTTCGGCCAGCACCTCCAGACCCTCCTGATCGGCCAGCTTGATGAGCCGGGCGGTGACTGCGGGATCGGAGTTGGCCCGCCCGTGGTGGACCAACGCCTCGGCCGCCAATTGGCCGGCCTCCGAAATGCGGGCGGGGTCGATACCACTGGCGAAGGGCTCGAAATCTGCCGGGGCAAAAGGTGTCGGGCGGTGGTGTCGGCGTCCACCCGAGCCCGCTGCGGATGTCTGGGCGTCACTCATGTACTCGACGATACTCCGGGCCCAAACACCCCGGCCACGACCTCACTGCAACGGAGAGCGCGGATTGCGTTAGGATATATACCGGCCATCATGGTCGCAGGGGGCCTTTAGCTCAGGTGGTAGAGCATCGGACTTTTAATCCGCTGGTCACGGGTTCGATCCCCGTAGGGCCCACCCGCATCTCGCCCCGTCCCGCATCAGCGGGGCGGGGCGAGATCCGTTTCGGGGTGTCCCCGGGGTGAACCGAATTGGTCCATCGAGCGAAGATTTCAATACGGCAACGATGCTCAGGCCTGCTGTTTCGCCCAGCATGGGCTACCGACTGGTAGCCAGATCGCCGGTATCTCGCTGAAGAGCGGGCGTGGGGCTGATTCGCCGGTACGGACCCGAGTCGGATCTCCGGGGGCGGATCGTGCCCAGAAAGCCACAAGGCAGTTCCCGTCGGGGGCCGGACGTCCTACGCTGGTGGGGTGCGTGTCATCAAGAGGGCCCTGGGGGCCGGTCTGCTAGCCGTCGGCCTGACGGCTGCCTCCATGGTGCCTGCGCTCGCCGAAGGAGCGGATGCCCCGGACTTCCTGACCCCCGACTATCAGCGCTTCCAAGCCCAGTTGAAGCCCGCGGGAGACTTGGCGGCGCCCACACACGACGGCGCACTGCGAGCCGCCGCGTTCAACTCCTCACTCAGCCGCGGGTACGCCGGCGGGTTGGCCCAGGACCTGTCCCAGCCCGGCGACGAGGCAGCCTCGGCCGTGGCGGAAGTCATCCAGCGGACCAACCCCGATGTCGTGCTGCTCAGCGACTTCGACTACGACGAAGACCATGAGGCCGCCGAGGGTTTCCGCACCAATTACCTGCAGCAGGACCAGAACGAACGGCATGCCACCGACTACCCGTACATGTACGTGGCACCGACGAACCACGGGATCCCCACCGGTGCCGATCTGGACGGCAATGGGACCGTCGGGGATGCGACCGACGGATTCGGCTACGGCGAGTTCCCCGGACAACACGGCATGGTCCTGTATTCCAAACACCCGATCCAGCGCGACGGGATCCGGACCTTCCAGAACCTGCTGTGGTCATCGATGCCTGACAACGGACTACCCACCGGGGAGTATTCACCGCTGGTGCGCAGCATCCTGCGGCTGAACAGCTCCACCACGTGGGATGTTCCCGTGAAGGTCAAGGGACATACCGTGCACGTCGTGGCCGCAGATCCCAGTGCCCCCGTCGACGAGGAGGGCAACCAGCAACATCTGCGCAACACGGACGAGATCCGGTTGGTCGCCGACTACGTCTCCGGCGGCGAAGATGCTCAATACATCACCGACGATCAGGGGCAGAGCGGCGGCCTGCCCAAGAATGCGCGCTTCGTGGTCCTCGGCGATCTCGGCGTGGACCCGGGCCAAGACGATGCCGCCCGCGGGTCCGTGAACCAGTTGTTGAGCAATCCATCGGTGAGCGATCCGCGTCCGACGTCGGAAGGCGCCGCGGAAATCGGCACCGACGAGTCCGCTACCTCTGAAACAGAGAAGGCCTCGGCCCCGAAGGCGCGGACGTCGAATGACGATGCTGCCGGCGCCTTGCGCACCGACTATGCCTTGGCCTCGACGACGGTGGACGTCGCAGGGGCCGGCGTGTTCTGGCCCTCAGCCAGGCAGCCGGGACGGGCCCTGGTCTACGGCGACCCGGGTCCCAGCGGGAATCACCGTCTGGTGTGGGTCGATATTGACCTCCCCGGCGCGGACTAGGGACGAAATCCACCGATCGGTTGATCACTGATCGGCAGTTGGTGGGAATAGTTGAAGGCAGGCAATCAGCCTGAACCATCAACGAAAGGTCACCGAAGTGCTCCGCCTTCTCTACACCTCCTTCACCTTCGCGATCGTTGGCGTCTTCTCCGGACTGTTCTATCGGGAGCTGACGAAGGCCAACGACTTCACGGACCGCTCCGCCACGCAACTACCCCTGGTTCACACCCACTTCCTGGTCCTGGGGTTCATCGTCTTGCTGATCGTGATGGTCCTGGAGCGAGTCCTGCACGTTTCCGCGGCAGCACCGAAGCTCTTTAGCTGGTTCTTTTGGATCTGGACCGTCGGCGTGGCGATCACCGGAGGCATGATGCTCGTCAAGGGCACCCTGGCCGTCAAGGGTTCAGATGTTTCCTCCCCGGCGCTGAGTGGGATCGCCGGACTGGGCCACATGCTCCTCACCGCGGGTGTCGTTCTACTTTTCCTGGCGCTGCGCAAGGCAGTTCTTTCCGCGCAACAGGCTCCCCGCGCGTCGGTTTCGCTCTGATGTTCCGGCACGGACGGTCTGTGGCGCCTAAAATCGGGGGATGAAGGAAAAAATTACCGCAGCGGTCCTGGGCCCGGACGGAAAACCCGTAGCCGGTATCCAGGGGGCGATCATCCGGGCCATCGGCGTCCAACGTCCCCTGGTGGTGGCCTACCTGCGCCGATTGCAGCGTAAGCACCCCCGGGCGGACGGCCCGGAAATGGCCCGCCTGCTCCGACGCGACTACCTGGTTGCGGTCACTGGCGGTGGCGCGGCCGTCGGGGCATCGGCGGTGGTTCCCGGGATCGGGACGGCGGCATCGCTGGGCCTCTCGGCGGCCGCTACGGTCGGCTTTCTGGAAGCTAGTGCCCTCTACGCCCAGTCATTGGCCGAATTGCACGGCATCACCACCGAAGACCCGGAAAAGGCCCGGGTGATGGTGATGGCGATCCTGATGGGTGAGGAAGGCAGCGCGATGATCGCCGCCCTGACCCATCAGGCGGCAGGGCGTGGTGTCGGCCCGGTCAAGGGTTGGGGGTCGGTCTTCAGCAACGGAAAATCGTCGGGGGCCTGGGGCGCCATCGGCGCCCAGGTGCAGAAACGCTTCCTGCGCAAGATCCTGGCCACCCAAGGTGCCTCGATCATCGGCCGGGCCATCCCCTTCGGGCTCGGTGCCGCCGTCGGCGGGGTCGGAAACCGGTTCCTGGGCCGCAAGGTCGTCGAATCCGCGTCCCTGGCCTTCGGGCCAGTCCCCACCACCATTCCCGGGGAACTGGAACCACGAAAAGTCATCAGCCAGGTGGTGGAGCCGAGTCGCGTCGCGGACGGTGAGGACCTGGAAGCTGCCCGGACCGCCGTCGAACGCGCGATCGAACAGGAGCGGCTCCGCCGCACCTCCGGCACCCCCTAGACGGCCTCAGCCCAACAGCGTGTTGGCGGCAATGAAGATCGCCAGGCCCGCCAGGGAGCCGACGACGGTGCCGTTGATCCTGATGAACTGCAGGTCCCGGCCCACCTGCAACTCGATTTTCCGGCTCGTCTCGGGTCCGTCCCACCGGGCCACGGTGTCACCGATCAGCGCCGAGATCTGCTCACGGTAGGTGTGGATCAGGTAGCCGGCAGCGGTGGTGATCCACCGGTCGATCTTTTCCGCCAGCACGGTATCGGTGCGCAACCGTGACCCCAGGTCCATGACCGCCCGCACGAAACCGCGGCGCAGTTCGGATTCCGGGTTCTCCAGGGCATCGAGCAGCGCCGCCTTGATGGATTCCCATCCGGTAGCCACCGCCTCGTGCAGTTGCGGATCATCCAGAATGCTGTGCTTGAGCCCTTCCACCTTGGCGATCGTGTCCGGGCTGTGCTGCATATCGCGGGCGAATTCGGCCAGCCAGTCGTCGATGTTGCGGCGCAGCCGATGGTCGGGGTCGGTCCGGACGGCGTCGGTGAAAGCCGCCAACTCGCGGTGTAGCCGTTCACCCACGAAGGTATCCATCATCGACGGCAGCCAGGTGGGGGAGCGCTCGGCGACGAGTTTGACCACTGTCTGACGGTTCACCGCCACCCAGTCGGCAACCCGTTCTGCCAGCAGGTCCACGAAGGGGCGCTGGTGTCCGTCGCGCAGGACCAGTTCGAGCATGCGGCCCAGGGTCGGGGACCATTCCGGTGCCAACATGTGCTTGCGGGCCAGGGACTCGGCCAAGGCCAATACGTCCTCGTCGTTCACCACCGAAAGCAGGGCACGGATCGCCGTCGCCCCTTCCACGGCGACGCGTTCGGCATTCTTGGCCTCGGTGAGCCACGCCCCGGCGGGCGCGGCGAAGGACAGCGAAGCGAGTTTGCTGCCCACGACCTCATCGGAGAGGAAGTTCTCCTCGATGAAGCCGCCCAGGCTCTCACCGATCTGGTCCTTCTTGCGCGGGATGATGGCCGTATGCGGGATCGGCAGACCCAGTGGGTGGCGGAAGAGCGCTGTGACGGCGAACCAGTCGGCCAGGGCACCGACCATCCCGCCCTCGGCCGCCGCCCTGACGTATTGGAGCCACCCATGGGACTCCTGCAGGGCGAAGGACACGGCGAACAGAACCGCCATCCCGATCAACAGTCCCGTGGCAATGGTCTTCATGCGCCGCAACGCTGCGGACCGTTCGACGTCGGAGATCAGCTGCATGGTGGTCCAATCGGTGAGATGTCTCGGTGGCGCGCTTCCACGATAGTTCACCGGCTCGCCAGCGGATCGCAGAAACGAGTCCGGGGCATCGCGTAGCGTATGGAACATGCACCATGTCTACGCACATCGCGGGTCCAGCGCCGCCTACGCGGAAAACACCAGGGCCGCCTATCTACAGGCGCTCGCCGACGGGGCCGATGGGATCGAATGCGACGTCCACCTCACCCGTGACGGCCGGATCGTCTGCCATCACGACCAGACGGTGGACCGGACCTCGAACGCGTCGGGGCGGATCTCCTCGTTCACACTGCAGGAACTGCGCGAGCTGGACTTCGCCTCCTGGAAGGGCCGGGAGATTCCCGCCGACTACGGGACACTGCAGGAACAACTCCTGACGTTGGGCGAACTGGTGGAGCTGGCCGCCTCCGCGGGACGTCCGATCGGCTTGGCCATCGAGATCAAGCACCCCAGCGAATTCGGGCGCCGACTCGAAGACGCCGTATTGGCGGAACTGACCCGGCTGGGTTGGGAGGCGGCCACCTCGAAGATCGGAGACGTCACTCTCAGCTTCATGTGCTTCGATCCCGGATCGGTCCGCCACCTCTCCTCCCGGGTTGCCCCGGACTTCCTGTGCCAACTGGTGACCGGAGCGAACCCCCGAAAGGTCGCAGCCCTCGAAGAGCGCGGGGACCACCTCGGCGCCCAGGTCGCGTCCGTCGTCTACGGGGCCGAACAGGAAGGCGTTCCAGCCATCGAGGCGGGAACAGCCGGCGTTGCGGGCCCGGGCGTTGCCTGGGTGCGCCGCCACGAGGACACCGTCAGGGCGTGGCTCCATCACGGAACCCGGCTGCGCGTGTGGACCGTGGACCGGGAGGAGGACATCGAATTCCTCGCCGGCGTGGGTGTCCAGGAAATGACCAGCAACGATCCGAAGCACACGCGCGACGTTTTGAATTCACTGGCCCGGGCGTGAACACCGGGTCCGAAACGGTGCGGGCCGTCGGCATCGACCGGCTGACCGATGCCGCGGGCATCCATCAGCTTCGGCTGCCGGCCCCGGAATGTGGGGCCGACCAGGTGGTCCTGGCCGTGGAGGCCGTCGCCGTGAACCACGTCGACACCTTCGTCCGCTCCGGGGTCTACGCCACGGAACTGGAATTTCCCGTGGCGGTCGGCCGGGACGCGGTGGGGACCATCGAGGCCGTGGGCGCCTCGGTGACCGGCCTGCAGGTCGGGCAGCGGGCCTGGACCAACAGCCTCGGTTTCGCAGGCCGGCCCGGAGCGACCGCCGAACGGGTCGCCGTCGACGCCGAACAGGCTTATCTACTTCCCCCTGACGTGGACCCGGTCACCGCCGCCGCTGCGCTGCATCCCTGCACGACGGCGGTCCTGGCTGTTCAGCGGCAGGGGAACCTCCAGCCCGGGGAGAGTATCTACATTGCCGGGGGTGCCGGGCAGGTCGGCTCGGCGGCCATCGTGCTCGCCGTGGCCCGCGGGGCCCGGGTGCTGGCCTCCGCCTCGGCCGACGATGCAGGCTATTGCCGCGGACTCGGCGCCCAGACGGTGCTGGACTACCGCGACCCCGACCTGGTGCCGCGACTGCTCCAGGCCGTCCCCGATGGCATCGACGTGCACATCGACACCGCAGGACATAACGACCTGGCGGCGGCGGTGAAACTCGCTGCGCCCCGCGGGCGGATCGTTCTCCTGGCCGGGCCCACCACGGAAGCTGTCTTGCCCGTGGGACAGCTCTACATGCGCGACGCGAGCCTGCGCGGTTTCGCGATCAGCAACGCCACCGTCGGCGAACTGGCCGACGCCGCAGCAACCGTCAACATGCTGCTGGCCAGCGGGGTCTGGACGCCCCGGCAGGTGAGCCTCGGGTCCTTCGACGACGCCGGGTGGGCCCACGCGCGACTGGAATCGGGGCAGAACCGCGGCACCCGGATCGTTTTGCGGCCGGCACCCTGACTCGGGAGGCCCCGCGCGTGGATAGACTGCCGAGGTGAAGTTCAGCCAGTCCCCGGCCGTGAAGACGGGCCTGTCCATCGCCGTGGCGACGGGCCTCTACGGCATCTCCTTCGGCGCGCTCGCCGTGGCTTCCGGGCTGAGCTTCTGGCAGACCGTGGCCTTGAGCGCGCTGATGTTCACCGGCGGCTCACAATTCGCGTTCATCGGGGTCGTGGCCGGCGGAGGTGCCGGTTCGGCGGCCTTCGGTGCCGCCACCCTGTTGGGGATCCGCAACATCATCTACGGGATGCAGATGAACTCCATGGCCCGCCCCACCGGATGGCGCAAGGCGGCCGCAGCCCACGTGACCATCGACGAATCCACGGCCACCGCCGTCGTCCAGGAGGAGCTGATAGAGGTCCGCCGCGGGTTTTGGACCGCCGGGCTGGGGACCTTCATCCTCTGGAACCTGTTCACGATCGCCGGGGCCCTACTCGGCGACGCGCTGGGAGATCCGAAGGCCTGGGGGTTGGACGGGGCCGCGGTCGCAGCCTTCCTGGCCTTGTTATGGCCCCGGCTGTCCTCGCGTGAACCCGTGGCCATTGCCGTGGTCTGCGCGGCGGCCACCGTGCTGGCCATCCCGTTCGTGCCACCGGGCATCCCGATCCTCATTGCTGCACTCGTTGCCGGGGTGTGGGGTTGGGTTGGACACCAGGGACGGGAGGCCCGCGCATGAGTCTGTGGTGGTGGATCCTGGCCGCCTGCGTGGTGGCCTACCTGTCCAAGCTTTCCGGTTATTTGGTGCCAGCCAGGATCCTGGACAAACCGCGCATGGGCCGGGTGGCCGGGACGCTGACCATCGGGCTGTTGGCTTCACTGACCGCTGTGAACACTTTTGCCAGCGGTCAGGAGCTCGTCCTCGACGCCCGGATCGGCGCCCTGCTGGCAGCGGCGATCGCTCTGCTGCTGCGGGCCCCGTTCCTGCTGGTCGTGATGGTTGGGGCGGTGGCCGCGGCATTGCTCCGGCTGGCTGGAATGCCCTAGGACGACGGAGCAGCAACGTTCAGTCGTGCTGCGCCCGGCGTTGTCGGGCGAGGGACACCAGCACGAAGAACACGGCGATGAATCCCAACTCCAGCAGGCATAACACGATCAACGGGATCCACGCGGACTGGCCGATGAAGATGATGGCTCCCATCAGCAATAAGAGGGTGGCCATCACCAGCACGAACCAGGCGAAACCCAAGACCGTGCGGGCACTCCGCATGCCGGTGCGGAAACCGAAACCGTCAGGGACGGGCCCGGCGCCGTGGAACTCGGTGGACCCATTGGCGTAGTGGTCTTCGGCCGGCCTGGGCGGCTGCCCTGTTCGGGCTCCGTATCTTGGTTCATCCGGTTCATCGGGTTCGTCAGGTGAGCGCGGATGCTCCAGCCATGACGGCATGACGATCGCCTCCTTGGGTGGCGTGCTTCATGGTCCAAGTCTGCCTCATCGGCGCTTCCCTGGCACGGGCGCGGCTCAAGCCCAATCGGCCGGCTTGCCAACCCGGCGGAAGGCCGCGGAGGAGAACAACAGCAGCAGCGCGGAGCCGAACAGGGCCACCGTCGCGTAGAGGGCGATCTGGAGGTTTCCTCCGTGGATCAACCAGCCGGCGGCCAACGGGGAGAGTGCCGACAGGCCCATGTTCAGGACCGTGAGGGTCGATCCAGCGCGGCCCTGGAAGTGGATGGGGATCACCGTGAAGACGTAGCCGCTGATGGCCGCACCCGTGGCGGGGGTGGCCAGGCCCAGGATGGTGAACCAGAGGAAGAGGAACGCGTATTCATGGAAGAACACCAGCCCGACGATGCCCGCCATGGCAGTGGTCAAGGAAATCAAGACCAGCGTCGGGACGCGCATCTTCGGCACGACGATGCCACCGAGGATGGCCCCACCGAGCATGGATGCGGCCATGGCGCCATTGAGCCAGCCGATGAGCAGGGGGTCCACTTCCCGGGACACCAGATCCAGTTGGATGGTGAAGACCGCCAGCGTCGTCGCGGCGTTTAGCGCCGTCGCGGCCAGTGCTGCGGCACGCAATGCGGGGTTGGAGAACACGATGCGAAACCCAGAGGAAATATCCTTCGGGATGACCTTGATGCCGGCCCCGATCCGGGACATCCGCCCCTGCCGGGGGGTGTGAGAAGGATCCTTCGTCTCGTCGCCATAAGGGAACAGGTCGGCTTGGATTCGTTGGGCCGAGAGCAGCAGGACCAGGAGTGCGACGGCGGAGAAGGCAAAGGGAAGCCAGGGAGCGAAGGCATAGAGCACGGCACCAAAGGGGCCACCGGCGATCTCGATGGCTGCGTCGCGGCCCTGATTGACGGATTGGGCGCGAGCGAAGTTGCCGCCGCTGACGATCGAACGCAGGGCGGCATTATCTGCCATGCCGAAGAGTGACCTGCCGATCGCGCCGAGCGCGACAAACAGAATCAGGGCGGGAAAGGTCAGCAGGTCCATCGCCTGCAGCAGCGCCACGATCCCCCAGGTCAATGCGCCCAGGCTTGCGCGCCAGATCATGCAGACGCGTCGGTCGGTCCGATCCACCAGGACCCCGCCGACCAGTACGAGCGTCACGAAGATCGCCGAGCTGATGGTGATCAACGATCCGGCCAGGACCGCCGATCCGGTGAGAGCGAACGCAAGCAGCGGCAGGGCGA
This sequence comes from Arthrobacter rhombi, assembly GCF_900163545.1. Classification (GTDB taxonomy): domain Bacteria; phylum Actinomycetota; class Actinomycetes; order Actinomycetales; family Micrococcaceae; genus Arthrobacter_H; species Arthrobacter_H rhombi_A. The sequence continues at coordinate 32,657 of NZ_FUHW01000026.1, read as the reverse complement.
AATCACGGACCGACACCGTGAGGGAGTCGCTGGTGGTGCCGGCGATCCACCACCGGTAGTCCTTGATGCTGAGGAGCTTCTCTTCGGGGGCGGAGTCGGTACTTTGGGACGACATCTACCGGGCAGCCTCAAGAAGCGGGATAACAGAATGGTTGTGAGTCACAGAATTCACCTTATTGCTATCGTGAATTTTGTCAATGCTGTGGAAAAACTGTAAATAACCGAAGAGTCCAGTCCTTGACGCGAGAGGGCGCGCCCCGCGGTGTAGGTGAACTACTGCTGGGCGGTGGCCAAGGCGGCGGTCTGGGCGGCGATTTCGGACTCCTCGTCGGTGGGGACCACCAGGACGGGGATGGCCGACTCGGGGGCAGAAATGACCCGCGGCTGCTTGCTGCGCTCGACATTGGACATCTCGTCGAGCTTGACGCCCAGGGCGCCGAGACCACCGACCACGCGCTGGCGGAACAACCAACCGTTTTCCCCGATGCCAGCGGTGAAGACGATGGCCTGCGCGCCGCCCACGGCCACGTGGTATCCGCCGATGTACTTCTGCAGCCGGTAGGCGGCGACCTCCAGAGCCAGCTCCGCGCCGTCGTCGCCTTGGGAGGCAGTCTCGACGACCGAACGCATGTCGTTTTCGCCCGAGAGCCCCTTCAGGCCCGAGTCCTGGTTGAGGATGTGGTCCATCTGCTCGGCCGTGTACTCGCCGCGGATGACCAACTGGGTGACGATCGAGGCATCGAGGTCACCGGACCGGGTGCCCATGACCAGTCCCTCGAGCGGGGTGTAGCCCATCGAGGTGTCGATGCTCTTGCCCTGGCGAATGGCGGTGATCGAGGCGCCGTTGCCCAGATGGGCGATGACCGCACGGAAGCGCTGGCGTTCGATGCCCAGCAGTTCGGCGGCTTTGCCGGCCACGTAGTCGTGGCTGGTTCCGTGGAAGCCGTAGCGGCGGACGCCATGACGCTTATAGAGGTCATCGGGCACGGCATAGCGCCAGGCGTATTCGGGCATGGTGCGGTGGAAGGCGGTGTCGAAGACGGCCACCTGGGGGAGTTTGGGCCACTTCTCCAACAGGGCGCGGATGCCCAGTGCGGCCGCGGGGTTGTGCAGGGGAGCCAGCGGTGCCAACCGCTCAATGGCGCGGACGATCTCGTGGGTGATCAGCACCGGCTCGGCGAAGCGCTCGCCACCGTGGACCACCCGGTGTCCGACGGCCTCGATCTGGCGCTCACCCAGAACCCCGTGCAGGTGTTCCTGCACGGTTTCCAAGGCGGCGGCGTGGTCGGGAACCTCCGGACCGCCGATTCGTTCGACCAGCCCGGCGAGCAGGATCTCATCGGTTCCGGTTTCACGGACCTGGTATTTCAGCGAGGATGATCCCGAGTTGATGACCAGTACGAGCATGGGTGGGACTCCTAGTGTTCCTGGGCCTGGATGGCGGTGATGGCCACCGTATTGACGACGTCGTCCACGGTGCAGCCGCGGGAGAGGTCGTTGACGGGTTGATTCAGTCCCTGCAGGACCGGGCCGACCGCGACGGCGCCAGCCGATTGCTGGACTGCCTTATAGGTGTTGTTCCCGGTGTTCAGGTTCGGGAAGATGAACACCGTTGCCTGCCCGGCCACCGAGGACCCCGGCAACTTGGAGGCACCGATGGAGGTGTCCACTGCGGCGTCGTACTGGATGGGCCCATCCACTGCCAGCCCGGGTTCGCGCCGGCGCACCAGATCGGTGGCGGTACGGACCTCGTCGACGGATCCTCCGGTGCCCGAGGCGCCCGTCGAGTAGGAGAGCATCGCCACCCGGGGGTTGACCCCGAACTGCCGGGCCGTCTGTGCCGAAGCCAGGGCTATATCGGCCAGCTGGTTCGCATCCGGGTCCGGGTTGACCGCACAATCGCCGTAGACCAGAACACGGTCCTCCATGAGCATCAAGAAGACCGAAGACACGATATCCACTCCGGGACGGGTCTTGATGAACTCCAATGAGGGGCGGATCGTGTTGGCGGTGGTGTGGGCGGCTCCGGAGACCATGCCATCCACGTGGCCCAGATGGACCATCATCGTGGCGAAATAGGAGCGGTCGAGCAGGCGCTCACGGGCCGATTCAACCGTGACACCTCGGTGGGCGCGCAACCGGGCGTATTCGGCGGCGAACCCCTCCAACAGATCGCTGCGGGCCGGATCGGTGATGGGGATGCCGTCCAGGTCGATGCCATGGGACGCAGCCAGTTCGCGGACCTCGTGGGTATTGCCCAGGATGACTAGATCGCAGATCCCGCGACGGCTGATGATCTCCGCCGCCCGCAGGATCCGCAGATCCTCGCCCTCGGGCAAGACGATCCGCTTACGCTCCGATCGTGCACGTTCCACCAGCTGGTGCAGGAACCGCAGCGGGGTCATGGTCTCCGGTGCCGGCAGCGAGAGCCGGGCCAGCAGTTCGTCCTCGTCGACGTCCCGATACCAGGCACCCAGGGCGGCTGCCGTCTTGCGCGGCTGCCCCGCGGTCAACGCCCCCGAGACCTCCCAGACCCGGTGCGCCGTGGAATAGGTGTCCTCCTCGACGGTGAAGACCGGGAAGGGGGCGGCAGCCAACAGCGGCAGGACAGAGTCCTCGATCGGCCGGGGGCCGGTGAGCAACAACCCGGCGGTGGTGGGAAAACCGGGGGTCCTGGAGGTCGCCACGGCGGTGGCCATGACGTCGGAACGGTCAGCCGGGGCGATCACCAACGAATCGTCCCGGTAGCGGTCGAGCAGATAACCCACGTTCATGGCCGCGACCAGGACATGGTCGATGTCGCGGTCCAGTTCCGGGGCACCGGCGACCAGCCGGGCGCCCAACGCCGAACTCACTTCCCCGACCGTGGGCCGGATGATCTCCGCGATCTCGGGCAGCACATACACCTTGCGGTGCCGCAGTCCCGGACGCACGGACTCCCGGATCTGATCCGCCAGCTCCGGGTCGGCCCGGTTCACGATCATCGACAGGAGGGAGACGTTTTCCTCGTAGAAACCCTTGCGGGCCAGGTCGACGGCGTCCACGGCCTCGGTGACGGTATGCTCCGCCGCGTTGATCACGCCCACCACATGGCAGCCCAGATGGTTGGCCAGTTGGGCGTTGAGCCCGAATTCCAGGGCGGCATCGTGATCGGATAGGTCGGTCCCCTCCACGATGACGACGTCGACATCGCGGGCGATCCGGCTGTAGGTATCCAGGGCCCGGGAATGGATTTCGTCGAGATTCCCGGCGACGATGAGTTCGCGGGCCTGCGCTCGGGTCATCGCGACGCCGACATGGGACTCGTCCAGATCGAAGAGATCGCGGATCAACGCGACAACGGGGTCGGTGTCCACATCGGGGCCGTCGGTGATGGGACGGAAAAAGCCGATCCTGTCGGCGTGGCGGTGCAAGAGGTCCGCCAGACCCAGGGTGACCAGTGACTTCCCGCTGGCGGGGGTGGATGCACTGACATAAATGCCGCGGGCCATGGGTCTCCTTCGAAGGCGGTCGCTGTGCCTGACCCATCGTGCCACGCCGGACGCGGCAATGCCCACGACCCCGATCACATCCGGGCGTGGGCATTGCCGCAATTTTTGGCTCAGGCCGCGGTGGTCTCAGGAGCCGTGAGCCGACCATCGCGCATCGTGGCGACGGCATCGGTCAGCGGAACGAATTCGGTGTCGTGGGTGACCATGACGGTGGCGACCTGGAATTCGTCGGTGACCTGGCGCAGCAGCCTTACGATCGAGTCACTGCGGTCGTGGTCCAGTGCCGCAGTCGGTTCGTCCACGAGCAGCACCTTCGGGTCCCCCATGAGGGCCCGGGCGATGTTCACGCGCTGACGTTGACCCCCGGAGAGCTGGTGCGGACGCTTATGGGATGCCTCGTCCAAGCCGACGATCCCCAGCAGTTCGGCGGCCCTCACCCGTGCTTCCTTCACCGATTTGCCGCGTAGGTGGTCCACGATGACCAGTTGTTCCAGCGAGGTCAACGAGGCCAAGAGGTTCGGCTGCTGGAAGACGATGCCGATCTTCTCGCGTCGCAGGGTGGTCAGGTCCTGATCGGAGAGTCCGGTCGCTTCGGCCCCGTCGACGAAGACCCGTCCGGCGGTGGGACGGACCAATGTGGCAGCGGTGGCCAGGAGGCTGGACTTCCCCGAGCCGGAGGGGCCGACGAGGGAGAGCATCTGACCGGGGCGGACGGTGAGGTCGACGCCGTCCAGTGCCTTGACGGTACCCTCGCCGTCCGGGTATTCGAGAGTGACGTCGATCAGGCTCAGCGAGCCGGTGTTGGCGGTGGTGGCGGCGGGGTCGTATTCGGTGGTGATGGTCATGGGGCGTTTTCCTTTAGGCAAAGACGGAGGGGTGGTTCGGAGGGGCCGTGCCGGGACGGCCCGGGGCGTTAGTTGCCGCCCAGGGCGATTAGCGCGTCGACCTTGGTGGTGCGCCGGACGGCCAAGGCCGATCCGGCCAGCCCCAGGACGACGATCCCGAGAATGGGGAGCAGCGTCGTCGTGGCGTCCACCAGGAAGGGCGCGGCTTGGGCGGCAAAGAATCCGCCGGCGACCCCCACGGCGCCACCCAGTGCGGCGCCGGCGATCAGGACGATGGCGGCCTGGGTGATGGCATCGCGGAGGATGTATTTGCCGGAGCCGCCCAGCGCCTTGAGCACCGCGATATCGCGGGTCCGCTGGACGGTCCAGACGGTGAGGAAGGCGACGATGACCAGTGCCGAAATGCCGTACAGGAAGGCCTGCATCATCAGCAGCGAGCCGTGCTCGCTCTGGTAGGCGCCCAGGGCTTGGAAGGCGCCGGTGCGGGTAGTGGTCACGGTATCGGCGGCGGAGTTCGCTGCCGCCTCGTCGACGGTGGCACCGTCGTCGTAGGTGATCGCGGTGACGGTGCCGACCTGATCGGGGTTGGTCAGATGGGCGAGCTTGGTCCACGTCGGCAGGGCGGTCCAGACGACGCTGGTATGTGAGTACCACTGGTCCTCGACGACGGAGGCGACCCGGAGTTCGGTTCCACCCAGGGTGACCTGATCGCCGGTGCCGACCGACAAATCCTCTGCGGCGGTCTGGCTCAGCACCACGGTGTCGTCCTCCACGGTGGCCGGAGCGAGCTGGCCTGTGGTTTCGACGCCGAAGACGGCGACGTTGGTGGTACCTCCCGCGGTATCGGCGGAGCCGGACTGCAGGCGGGTTTGGCTGATGCCCAGCGGCTCGGCATCCTTCACGCCGTCAGCGCCCCTCCAGGTATCGACTTGGGCCGCGGTGACTTCACTTTCGGTGAAGGACGCCTGGGGCTCCGCATTTCCGGCGGCGCCGAAGGCGATGCTGTCCACCGGCTTGGACGTTCCGCTGGCGTGGATTGAACCCAGTTTGGCGATGGACGATGTCGACTGGTCACCCAGTCCGGCAGTCAGGCCCGAGAGCATGACCAGCAGCAGGGTGATCAGGGCGACGACGCCGCCCATCAGGGCGAAGCGGCCCTTGGCGAAGCGGATGTCACGGATAGCGAGGAACACGGTGTACTACTTTCGGGGGTCGTGGTGGCCGGATGGCCTATATATCCACTGTCCCGCGGAGCGTTCCCCGTTCCATCAACCGATCGGTTGATCCTGATCCAGCCCTAGATTTTGGAGGTCTCCAACTCGATCCTGCGGCGGCCCTCCGGCCCGACGAAACGGTAGGCGACGAGCAGCATGAGGGTCCAGACGGCGCCGACCACCAACGCCGTCCGTCCGGCTTCGCTGAAGCCCAGGATGAACACGATAAAGACCATGAAGGCCAACCCCAGGTAGCTCAGCACGGGCCAGAACGGCAGGACGTAGTTGCCCGGTGCCTGGCCGGTAGCCCGCAGTTCTAGACGCATCCGGTGGTGAGCCAGCAGGATGGTCCCCCAGGTGAATACGGTGGCGAAGGTGGCGATGGAGGCGACGATGAGGAAGAGCTGGTCGGGGATCCAGAAGTAGAGACCCAGACCGATCAGCAAGCACACCGAAACCATGGCCACCGGCCAGAGCGGGATCCCGTTGCGGGAAAGACGCCCGAAGGAAGCCGGCGCATTGCCCTGCTCTGCCAGCCCGTACATGGTGCGGGTCGCTGCGTAGAAGATCGAGTTCATGGCGGAGAGGGCGGCGGTGAGGACGACGGCGTTGATGATGTGTTCCGCAGCCGGGATGCCCAGACCGGCGAAGACCTGCACGAAGGGGCTGCCCTCGGAGCCGATCTCGTTCCAGGGGAACAGGCAGAGCATCACCCCGATGGAGAGCACATAGAAGATCAGGATGCGCATCGGCACGGTGTTCACGGCCTTCGGAATGGCCTTCGCCGGGTCACCGGTCTCCCCAGCGGTCATGCCCAGGGTCTCGATGCCACCGAAGGAAAAGACCACGATGCCCAGGCTCATCACGATGCCCCAGACACCGAAGGGCGCGAAACCGCCGTGATCGAAGAGGTTGTGCAGACCCGGCTGGTAGCCGCCGACGTTGACAGCGAAGACGATGAGGTAGAGGCCGCCGATGATCATGGCGATGATGGTGACGATTTTGACGAGCGTGAACCAGAATTCCAGTTCCCCGAAGACGCTCACACGCAACAGGTTCAGCCCGCCGATGAGCAGCATGGCGGCCAGCATCCAGATCCAGCCCGGTGCCTCCGGATACCACATCCCCATGTACTGACCCACGGCCGTCATATCGGCAATGGCGACGACCACCATCTCGAAGGCGAAGGTCCACCCCACCAGGAATCCGGAGAGGGGGCTGATGTACCGGTTCGCGTACTGGGCGAAGGATCCGGCCACCGGGTGGCGAACGGCCATTTCGCCGAGGGCGCGCATGACCGTGAAGACCACGCAACCGGCGATGATGTAGGCCACCAGCACCGCAGGCCCGGCCGCCTGGATCGTCTCGGCGGACCCGTAGAACAGGCCGGTGCCGATCGCCGAACCGAGGGCGATGAAACGGATGTGCCGGAGGGAGAGCTTCCGCTCGAGGGAGGGCCCCGACGTCGTCGGCGGGGTGGAAGTCCGTGATTCTTGCATGGTCCTGCCTGGGGTAGCGGCTAAGGGAAGGCGGTCCACGGTGTCGGCGAACCGCATTAACTGTGGCACAGGATGTGCGTCTGAACACAATGCATGGGTGACAACCGGCTCCCGTGGTGGGATCCTGAGAGCATGATCGTTGCCTTCTCTGTTTCCACCAACATGCCGAACACCGACGGGTCGGTCCACGAAGCCGTGGCCGCTGCCGTGCAGGTCGTCAGGGATTCCGGCCTGCCGAACAACACGTCCTCGATGTTCACCGAGATCGAAGGGGAATGGGATGAGGTGATGGAGGTAGTCAAACGGGCCACCGAAGCGGTCGCCGCTTACGGCAACCGGGTCTCGCTGGTCCTCAAAGCCGATATCCGCCCCGGCCATACCGGTGAACTCACCGGCAAGATCGACCGTCTGCAAAAGGCGTTGGAACGTAGCCACGGCTAACCGGTGGCCGCGGGGTCTGCCGGCGGCATTAAGCTGGTGGGGTGCGAATCAACGACTACACCATCCGTCAGGCCACGGCCGAGGACATTGACGCGACGCTGTCCATGAAACTCGCGGCCTGGCGCGAGACCTACGCCGATCAGCGCCCCGCCTCCTTCTTCGAACTGCAGGAATCACGCCACGAGCGCCAAGTGGACTGGTGGACCCGCGGCCTCGCGGCCGGCGCAGAGCTCTGGATCGCCACCGATCCAGCCGGCCGGATCGTCGGCTGTGCCGGCGGCGCCCCCGTCCTGGACGAGGACGCCGCCACCGGAGCCACCGCCGAACTGCAGATGCTCTACGTCCTCTCCGAGGCTTACGGCAGCGGTCTGGGCGCAGGGCTGATGCGCGCCGCGATCGGCAACCTCCCGGCGGCGCTGTGGGTGCTCGAGCACAATCCGCGCGCCCAAGCCTTCTACCGCAAGCACGGCTTTGACTTCGACGGCACCCGTGAACTGCTGGCCGACGAGTGGGAGGGCCTGTACGAGCTGCGCATGGTCCGGCCGGGACCCCGTGGCTAAATCCCGCTCCCGCAAATCCTCGACGCCGGCGACTGCCGCCGAGACCGGGCCGGTCGCCGGGGACTACCCGATCGACACCGGCACCGCCACACTGGAACGCGACCCCTACGACGACGACGGCTGGATCCTCAAGGTCAACGGCGTCCCTTCATCCCATGTCGATCTCGCCGACCCGTTGCGCTTGGACTTCGAGTACATGCGTTGGATGGCAGCCCTGGTGGGTGCCCGCTTCCCGCAAGGGCACGACGGCGGTGGCCACCGGTTGCGGGCCCTGCACCTGGGAGGGGGCGCTTGTTCGATGGGACGGTGGGTCGCCGCTGCCTACCCGGATTCCCGCCAGGTGGTCGTCGAGCTGGATGGGCGCCTGGCCGAGCTGGTGCGCGGTTGGTTCGATCTGCCGCGCGCACCACTGCTGCGCCTGCGCACCGGCGAGGCGGGCGAGGTCCTGCGGTCCCTGACCGATGACACCCGGGATCTGCTCATCCGTGACGTCTTCGCCGGGGATAAGACCCCTGCGGACCTGACCACCGTGGGCTTCACCCGCGAGGCGGCCCGCGTCCTGGCCGGGGACGGGCTGTACATCGTGAACTGCGGGGACACCCCGAAATTGGAGACGGCCCGCCGGGAGGCTGCCACCATCGGTACCGTCTTCGCCCACACAGCGATCGTGGCCGACCCGGCGATGCTCAAGGGACGTCGCTACGGGAACATGGTCATTGCCGCCTCCAACGCCCCCATCCCGGCGGGCCCGGGCATGTTGCGCGAGCTACTCGGCGGTGCAGTGCCAGCCCAGCATTGGGATGACGCCCGCGTCCGCTCCTTCGCCGGGACCTCGGCGGTCATCGACGATGGACCGGGAACCCCCGGCTAGGAGGCCTGGAAGTCGCCCGTGCGCACGTATTCGAGGTAGAGCTCCAGCACCCGGGCGGCCGATCTGCTCATCGGCTGCGGAGGCTCAGTGAGTGGGTGGAAGGCGATTTCGGTGACCTCGGATTCCTCGGCATGCGTCGGCCCCCGGGTCCCGCGCCAGAGGAAACACAGGGCGAAGGCGTGCACGCGGTCCCCGTTGGGGTAGTGCAATTCGTGGTATTGCGGATCCGACAGCGCAGCAAAGGGGACCAGTTCCGTCGGCGGGGCGATCAGCCCGGTCTCCTCGGCCAGTTCGGTGCATGCAACGCCCCGGAAATTCTGTCCGGGTTCGGCAGCCCCTCCCGGGAACTCCCAGCGCCCGGTGTCGACCCGGCGTTGGAAGAGGGCCTGGCCGTCGTCGTCCAGGACCACCACCTGCGCGCCGGGAACCAGCAGCAGTCGTGAGCCCACGTCCTGGCGCAGTTGCCACAGATACGACCCTTCATGTCCCATCCGGCCAGCCTAGACGCTCTCCGGTGGTCTCGAAGAGGGCCTGGCTAGAGGCCGATGGCCTGGTCGATGACGCCGATGCCGAAGAAGACCACGAAGGCCGCGGCGACGACCCACATCAAGGGGTGGATTTCCTTCGTCCTGCCCTGGATGGTCCGCATGAAGACGTAGGCCACGAAACCGGCGCCGATGCCGTTGGCGATGGAGTAGGTGAACGGCATGAGGATGAACGTCAGGAACGCAGGCAGGGCCACGCCCCAGTCCGTCCAGTCGATTTTGGTGATTTGGGTGATCATCATGAATCCGACCACTACCAGTGCCGGGGCGACGGCTTCGAAGGGCACCAGGTGGATCAGCGGGGTCAGGAACATCGCGGCAATGAACAGCACCCCGGTGACGATCGAGGCCAGGCCGGTGCGCGCCCCTTCGCCGATGCCGGCACCGGACTCGACGAAGATCTGGCTCGAGGAGGACGAGGCTCCACCGCCGGCGATGGCGCCGAGCGAATCGACGAGCAGCACGCGGTTGACGTCGTAGATGTTGCCGTCCTTGTCGACGTTCCCGGCTTCGTTGGCGAGTCCGACCATGGTGCCCATGGCGTCGAAGAAGATCGAGAGCAGGATGACGAAGGCCAGCAGTAGCGCGGAGGTGGCGCCTAGGTGCTGGAAGGGTCCAACCACGTTGGCCTGGCCGATCAGGCTCAGGTCCGGCGCCTGCCAGTTGGGCATGGAAGGAACCACCAGCGACCAGCCCTGCGGGTTGGCTGTGGTCCCGTCGAAGGAGGGGCCGATATGGAAGATGGCCTCGAGGATGTTTGCCAGCACCGAGGTGGCGACGATCCCGATGAGGATCGCTCCCTTGGTCTTGCGGACCACCAGTGCCATGGTCAGCAACAGGCCGAACACGAAGACCAGGGTGGGCCAGCCGATCAGTTCGCCGTCGAAGCCCAGCCCGACAGGCACCGTGGTCCCTGCGGCGTCGGGGATGCGCCGCACGAAGCCGGCATTGACCAGGCCGATCAGGGCGATGAACATGCCGATTCCCACCACGATGGCCGTCTTCAGGCTCGCGGGCACGGCGTTGAACACCGCCGTCCGAAAGCCGGTGAGGACCAGAACGAACATGGTGGCACCTGAAATGACGACCAAACCCATGACGTCCGGCCAGGTCAGGCCGGGGTTCGTTGCCACGGTCACGGCCACGAAGGCGTTCACGCCCAGCCCGGTGGCCAGGGCGAAGGGGTGCTTGGCCCAGGCTCCCATGAGGATCGTCAGGACACCGGCAACCAGAGCCGTGGCCGCCGCCACGCGGGCCGAGCCGAGCTCGGCGCCCGTGGAGTCCGCGCCGCTGAGGATCAGCGGGTTGAGCACCACGATGTAGCTCATGGCGAAGAAGGTCGCCAGGCCACCGCGGATCTCGCGGGAGTAAGTGGAACCACGTTCGGTGATCTTGAAATATCGATCGACGGTGCCGAGCGCGTTTTTAACCATGCGAAGAATCCTAATGTGTGCGGTCGGCTCCAATCCACGTGGAAGTAGGTAGTGTGAAGAGAACCACTACGGTGGACTTTTAGCCGGAAGACAACAGTGGCCGACTGCCAAGGAGTGACCGTCATGAGCGAAGCAAATGTTCCACAGGAGGCCGCGGTGACGGCGGAGGGCATCGTCGTCGGCGTCGACGGCTCGGACCCCGCGCTATGTGCCCTGGATTGGGCAGCAGTCGAGGCCAAGCGACGCGGTGTTCCGCTGAACGTGGTCACCTGCTACACGATCCCCGTGTTCGCCGCTTCCAGCATGGACGCCGGCTACGCCACCCTGGATGATCAGGTCATCAGGGACGGTGCGCAGGAAGTCCTTGACGCCGCCAGGGATCGTATCGGTGAAACGGAGGTGGAGGTGCGCCTGCGCATCGAATCGGGAGATCCCTCGGGTGTGCTGCTGGAACTCAGTGAAGAGGCCGACCTTATTGTGGTCGGGACCCGCGGCCGTGGCGGTTTCGTCGGACGGCTCCTCGGATCGGTCAGTAGTGCCTTGCCCGCCCACTCCAAATGCCCCACCGTCATCGTCCCGGTGTGTACAGCCAAGCGCTCCGATGCCGGCTCGGAGGTCCGAGACATCGTCGTGGTGGGTATTGATGGTTCGGACCGGGCCCGGCGGGCCGTCCTGGTGGCGGCGGAACAGGCCATGTCCCGGGCGGTACCGCTGCGCGTGGTTTGTGCGCTACCCCCTGTCAGTGGATCGCTGGCCTGGATGCCGGCCACCGTTGATCAGGAAGCCCTGACCCTGGATGTGCGCCGTCAATTGCGGGTCGGCACACGCTGGCTGGCCAGTCACTTCCCGGATCTGGTCATCGAGACCGACGTCATCCAAGGTGCCCCGATTGAGGTGCTCATCGAGGAGTCTGCGACGGCGGAGCTACTGGTCACCGGTTCACGTGGTCGCGGTGGATTCGCTGGCATGCTGCTGGGCTCCACGTCGCAGGGTGTCTTGCACCATTCCAAGGGCCCGGTTCTGGTGGTCCCCGATTCACCTGATCCTCGTCTGGAAGACCGGGCCGACTTCGATACCGACGACGTCGACTAAAACCGGGCGGGAGCTGTCCACCACCCACACAAAAGGCCCTCTTTCCGCGGTACGGGAAGAGGGCCTTTTCAGGTCCTGCGGCGCCTGATTAGTAGCGCACGCCGTAGGAGTAGATGTTGTTGACCCAGCTCAGCGGGGTGGTGGAGATCCCGGCTGAGGGGTTCCGGGCATGGACGACCTGGCCCCCTCCGAGGTAGATCGCGACGTGGTAGAACGACGCGCCGCCGTTGCTGGTGGAGAACACCAGGTCACCACGTTTGAGCTGGCTCAGCGGAACCTTCGTGCCCCCGGCAAAGTACTGCTGGGATGAGGTGCGGGGTAGTGAGATGCCACTCTTGGCGAAGGCACGCTGTGCGAAACTCGAGCAGTCGTAGGCGTTGGGTCCGTTGGCGCCGAAGACATAGCGCTTGCTGTTATCGGAGGCGGTCCCCAGAGCCCAGGAAATGGCCGATTCCTTGGACGAACCGGAGGAAGACTGGGCGGCCTCGGCTGCGGCCTTCTCCTTCGCCCGCTTTTCGGCTGCGGCCTTCTCTTGTTGACGCTTTACCGCGGCCCTCTTCTCAGCAGCGGCCTGTGCCTTGGCCTGGGCTGCTGCTTGTGCCTTTTTATTTGCGGAGGCCTGTGCTCTGACTGCTGCGTCGTGGGCCTTCTGGTCGGCAGCGGCCTGAGCCGCGTCGGCACGGGCCTTCTGAGCTGCCGCCTGCTCCCGTTCCCGCTTCTCAGCGGTGGCCTTCTTCTGCGCGGCCGTGGGCCCGGGCTTCGAGGAGGAAACGGCTGCCGGCTTGGGCTCCGACGTCTCGGTGCTGGCTGGCTCCTGAGGGGCTTCCTTCACCGGGGAGGGGGTCGATGCGGCAACCGGCTTCGGTTCGGCAACCGGGGCCGGGGCCTCGGCAGCCACCGAGGCCTGGCTGGACTTCTTGGCCTTCGGCTGGGGTGCCGGCGCCAAGGACGTCTTGCCCGTTGCCTGCTCGGGCACTGCCGCCGGAGCAGCGGCCAGGGCCTGTGGCTCTTCGGCCGGTTCCTCCACCGCGGGCTTGGTCGGCGCGGCGGCGAGTTCGGTCTGGAGGGTCTCTTCGCGTTGGGCATCCTCCATCGCGGTGATGCGCTTGGCTTCATCGGCGCGTTCGGTGTCGCGGAGGTAGGCGAGCTGGTCGATGAGTTCGCTGCGCAGCTCCTTCTGGTCAGTCACGCGGTCCGCGTAGGCTGTGCGGGTTCGCTCGGCGGCCTGCAGGGCCGTCTCGTTCGCATCGGCAGCGTCGGTGGCGGCGGTCTCGGCCGCGTCGGCGTAGTTCTGCCAGTCGGCCCACAGGGAAGCCGCCTGCTGGGCGGTGGTGAGCGTATTCGACCGGTTGGTGGCCAGCGTGTTCATCGTCGCGGCCTTGTACAACACGTCATTGTTCTCGGAATCGTTCACCAGCGACGTGATGCCGGAGTTGACCCCGCCGTTGCGGTAGAGGTCGCTGGCCAGTTGCCCGACCTGCTTCTTCACCGAGTCGTAGTACTTGGTGGCCCTGGCTGCTTCAGTGCGGGCCGCATCGGCCGCCTCGTTGCGCTTGGCCAGGGTTTGGGAGGTCGTTTCGTAGGCGTCCTGGTCGTTGGCTGCGGAGGCCTCGGCATCCGTCAGATCCCGCGTCGAATCTCCGATGAGGTCCTCAATGCTGGAGACCATGGCCTTCAAGGCTGCGGGGTCCTTCTTGGCGGCGGTGACCTCGGCCTTGGAAGGAAGGGTGCGGGCCGTGGGGACGGCCTTGGCGAACGTGTTGCCGAAGGCGGAGCTGTTGATGGTCGTCTCGACCGGTGCAGCCGTTGCTGCGCCCCCGGTCATCAGGGTTCCCCCGATCAAGGCGACCGTGCACGTGGCTACGCCCAGAAATTGGCCCTTGGCCATATCGAATCCTCACTGCGAGTGGTGAACCGAATCGAGTCTCAAACGCCACCCTTCGGGGCGTGCGTCAGGTCACGGTTCGGTTACTGCTTCACCCGAGACTAGAGGAGAACAGGTAACAGTGGCAACACGAGTCACGCCATCATCATAAATAACATCAGTGTCATTTCGTTGCAGATTTCACGGCGTTGCGCAAATTAGTGGCCAGTTGGGACATTTTCTTGGCTCGCGAGGAGGTCTCGATCAGCCCCAGCCCAGCTGGTGGAGTGTCTCGTCGTCGATGCCGAAATGATGCGCGATCTCGTGCACCATCGTGATCTGGACTTCGGCGATGACCTCCGCGCGGGACGAGCAGGCCGCCAAAGTGTCCTCCTGGAAGATGATGATCTTGTCCGGCAAGGCCCCGGCGCCCCAACCGTCATCGCGTTCGGTGAGGGGGACGCCGTCGTATAGTCCCAGCAGTGAGGTCTCTGGGTCCTCATTCGGCAGTGGGGTGTACTTGTCCTCGATGAAAACGACCACATTGTCCATCATGTCCAGCAGGCGTTCCGGAATGTTGTCCAGCGCCTCGGAGGCGGCGTTCTCGAAATCTTCATTCGACATGCTGTAGGCCATGAGGCGACTCTATCCACTGCGTCCTGCCCGTGGTCGGGGCGCGGTTTTGCACGAGGCGAAAGGTGCCTTATAGTTGATGACGTCGCTGAAGGACTCTGATGTTCTTCAGCCGTCCGGCCCCCATCGTCTAGCGGCCTAGGACACCGCCCTTTCACGGCGGCGGCACGGGTTCGAATCCCGTTGGGGGTACCAGCAGGTCCTGATTTCACCAGTATGAAATCATCTGGTATTATTTAGGACTTGTGAAGCGAGGGTCAAACCTTGTGAAACTAGGCCCTGTAGCGCAGCTGGTTAGCGCGCCGCCCTGTCACGGCGGAGGTCGCGGGTTCAAGTCCCGTCAGGGTCGCTTTGGTTTTCCTTTTTGATGGAAGATCACGGTGATCATCGCCTAGATGATGCCAGGCTCTGTAGCTCAGTTGGTAGAGCGTTCGACTGAAAATCGAAAGGTCACCGGATCGACGCCGGTCGGAGCCACCAGCTAGAACCCCTCGGGTATCCCGGGGGGTTTTCTGCATCCGCTCCTTGCGCCGCTGACGGTAGGCTGGATACGGGTCCGTGCGCTTCGAATGAAAGGCCGTCACCGATGAACCAGCCCGAGCAGACCTCCGCGCAGCCGGCGGCAACGGGAACGACGACGATCACCGATACCGCGGCTGCCAAGGTCGCGGCCAGTGCCGCCCGAAGCGTCGTCGGCGTGCATTCACTCGGTGTTGGTTCCAGCCGGGCTATGGGGGCACTCCGTGGCGCTGTCGGCGCCGGGGACGTGGCGCAGGGAGTCACCGCGGAAGTTGGTCAGGCCGAGGTGGCCGTGGGCATCACCCTGACCGCCGAGCATGGCCGTCCACTGCAACAGATCGCCGAAGAAGTACGGGCTGCGGTCTACACGGCCGTCGAAGCGCTGACCGGATTGCAGGTGATCGAAGTGAATATTGAAATCGCCGATGTACGCTCCGCCGAAGTCGCCGGGCCGGCTGCCGCCGGTCCTGCCGTACCCGAAATGCCCTCGAGGGCGCCCACCACCGGCTCCGGTTCCACCGATGACCCCGACACCCCCGAAAGGCTGGAGCAGCCATGAATCCCACAACGCTTGGCCTCGCCGTCGCCGCAGTCCTCGGCTGGGCCGCCCTGACCCATGGTTTCGGGGGTTTCCTGCTGATGGCCGTCTTCTTGGCCGTCGGCTCACTGGTCGGACGCTTCCTCGACGGCCGTTTAGATATGCGCCGGGTCCGTGACGCCCTGACCGGTCGGCGTTCCTCATCGTGAGTGATCAGAGCACCAGAGCAGGGCGGAACCTCCTCGCCGGGCACACGCGCATCAGCACGCAGGCCTTGACCAGTTCCGCGCGGATCATCGCCTCCGAAGTCTTCGACGTCCAGCCCGGCAGCATCAAGGTCTCGCTGAATGACGAGTTCGGGGCGCTGGCACTACGGCTGAGTTTGCCCCTGCCCATTGCCCCGCTGGCCTATGACCGGCCCGAGAAGCCGGACGCCTCGGAGTCGGTCATGGACCGCGCCCGCGATGCCAGGTCCATACTGCGCGACCGGTTTGTGGAACTGACCGGCTCTCATGTCAGCCGCGTAGACGTCCGGGTCACCGGCGTCGTCCTGCGCAGAAGGAGGACGTCATGAACGACGAGGAACGCCGCAAACTCCAGTCCCACGAATTGCATAGCGCCCGATCGACGGCCTCCATCATCGCCGCAGTACTGGTGACGGCGATCTGCCTCTACTTCATGTTCGAGGCGGCGCTGAAGTCGCTGGGTCAGGAGGTGTGGATCCGTTCTCCGGGCGAATGGGGTGACTGGCTGACCCGCCTTCCGGAGTCGGCCAACCCCCTGGTGCTGGCCGCCGGCTCGCTGGTGGTGTTGGCCCTGGGGTTGTTCTTCCTGCTCCATGGGGTGCTGCCCGGACGTCGAGCCCGGCACGCGATCCCCAACGACCGGGCGATCGTGGTCATCGACGATGGGGTGCTGGCTTCCACGCTGGCCCGCCGGGCTCGAACTCAAGCCGGCGTGGCCCCCGAACAGATCGTGGTGATCGTCAGCCGCAACCACGTCGACGTCCAACTGCGCCCCACCTCTGGTATCGGCATCGACGCCGCGGCAGTCCACGCTGCCGTCCAGAACGAACTGGAGGCCAATAGGATCGACCCGTTCCCCGATGTGAAGATCCAGATTGCCGAGACGGGGGTGGTTGGACAATGAATCGGACCCCACGGGCCACCAACCGCATCGTGCTCACCTTCCTGGGCCTGCTCATGACCGGGGTGGGTATACACGGTCTGCTTTTGGCAGGTATTCCCGCCTACGCCGCCGGATGGCGTGGACTCGCCGATGAGATGCGGGGTGGTTTCATGCAACTACTGGATAACACCACCCTGGACGGTCAGCGTGACTCCTGGTTATGGATCGTCGTCTCGGTGGTGATGATCGCTTTGATCCTGTTGATGATCTGGTGGGTCGCCGTCCAGGGGCAGGGCAAAACCGGGATCTTTGCCCGCGAATACCGTGAGGAAGGAACCCGTGGCGTGGTCGAACTCGCCGCGGCTGTTCCCGAACAAGCCTTTAAGGCCTCCCTCGCGGGGCGGTCGGATCTGGTGTCGATATCGGTGACGTCGTGGGCCTCGCCACGTTCCAGTGCCGGACTGCGGATCAAGGTCCAACCCCGCCTCGGAGCCGCGCCCTACCGGATTGCCGAAGACCTCTCGGCGCTGGCCGTTGATTTGGACGGGGTTCTGGGCGCCAGCGGCCCGGTGGTCATCCACCTGGCCACCGGCGCCCGCACCCGTATGTCACGGGCCGAACGGGTCCGCTGACTTACTGCTCGGGCACCAGCCATAGCGCGGCGTCGGGTGAGAGCAGGCCGTGCTCGGTGCGGACTGCCGGGCCACTAGCTGCCAGCACCGACATCCCCGCGGGAACCTCCACCGGCTTGGTACCCAAGTTGGCCAGGACCTGCAGGGGGCCATTGGTGTAGGAGAGCACACCCTCGGCCGGGTCATTGGCCGGCGCCCAGTCCAACCGGCCGCGTCCCAATTCCCGTTCGGCACGCTGCGAGAGTAGCGAACGGTACAGCTCGAAGGCCGAACCTTCCACACCGACCTGTTGGTCGGCCGCGTAGCGGCCGTAGCTCTCCGGCTGGGGCAACCACGGGTCGGCGGCAGTGGATTCCGGGGTTCCGGCGTCGTGCCCGACCGGGGCGAACCCCAGGCCCGGCTCGTCCGCGGTCCACGGCATGGGGATCCGGCAACCGTCACGGCCACGTTCGGCCCCCTGGGTGCGGAAGAAGCTGGGGTCCTGGCGCAGTTCATCGGCCAGCGTGGTGTGTTCGGGCAACGTCAACTCATCGCCCTGGTAGATGTACGCGGAACCGGGAAGGGCGAACATGATCAGGGCTGCGGCCCGACCTCGGGCGGCGCCCAGGGCCTCGTCGGGCTGTTCGTCCTGGGCGGCGATGCCCTTGGGGAACGAGGTGGGATCGGTCAGGCCGAAGCGTGAGCAATGGCGCACGGTGTCGTGGTTGGAGAGCACCCAGGTCGGCGGGGCAGCCACGACGGCCGCCTCGGCCAGGGTCTCGGTCACGTTCTCCACGATGTTTTGCGCGTTCCATCCGGCCAGCAGGAAGCCGAAGTTGAAGGCCTGCTGCATTTCGCCCTCACGGACGTAACGGAAGATCCGCTCCATCGGTTCGACCCAGGCTTCGGCGACCATCATGCGATCGCCGTCGTACTCGGCGAGCACGGCATTCCACTCCTCGTAGATCGCGTGGACGCCCTCCTGATCGAAATACGGTGGGGTGGCCTGTGCCGCAGCCTCGTCGTTGCCCTGCACCATGCTGACCTTCTCCGACCAGTCGGGCAGGCCTTCGGCCTTGACCATGCCGTGGGCAACATCGACCCGGAAGCCATCCACCCCGCGGTCCAGCCAGAAACGCAGGACGGAGCGCATCTCGGCGTGGACCTCTTCGTTATCCCAGTTCAAATCGGGCTGCTTGGTATCGAAAAGGTGCAGATACCACTGGCCCGGGCTGCCGTCTGCGTTGGTGGTGCGGGTCCATGCCGGTCCGCCGAATAATGACTGCCAGTTATTGGGTTCCACGTCGCCTGCGGGGCCCTGGCCGTCGCGGAAGATATAGCGGTCCCGTTCGGGGGAGCCGGGGGATGCGGCGAGGGCCTGCTGGAACCACAGATGTTCGTCCGAGGTGTGGTTGGGCACCAGGTCCACAATGATGCGGATGTCCTCGGCATGGGCCCGGGCCAACATGTCGTCGAAGTCCTCCAGCGTGCCGAACAGGGGGTCGACCTGGCGGTAATCGGCGACGTCATAGCCGGCATCGGCCTGCGGTGACTGATAAAAGGGGGAGAGCCAGACGGCGTTCACGCCCAGGTCCTTCAGATACCCGATCTTGGAGGCCACTCCGCGCAGGTCGCCCATGCCGTTGGCGTCGGCATCGGCGAAGGAGCGGGGATACACCTGATAGATGACCGCATCCTGCCACCAGGGGACGTGCTGGGCGTGCTTGGACATGGAACTCCTCAGTGGGTCTCTGCCGGGATCGGGGCAGTGGGTATCAGGAACAAATGAATCGCCCCCAGCCTAGTGCAAGCGGTTCCAGGCTCCGCCGGCATTTCGACGGCACAGGGCGCTGCCAGAACACAGTGATCGATCAATCTTCGGTGAGTACTCGTCGGCAGGCGGCGAGGGCATGCCTAGAGCATGAGGGGATCGTGCCCGAAAATGGTGGCTTGAATGCGATCCTCGATCTGTAGGAAAACAGACGTCGACGGGACCGGAGTAAAGATGGCCGCATCTCCTTGGTGGAAGAGCCGCTGGTGACCTACCGTCCCGCCATTGAAGTAGGCGATGTCTTCGGGCTCGGAATCGGCACCCGCGCTCGTCAGGGTCCAGGAGAACCAGGGTTCGTCCCAAAGTGAGCGCATGGCTTCGTTGGATCCTTCCGGTGGTCTCCGGTCGCCCCGCCAGCCACGCGCCAGATCATCAACGGGCAAAGGGGCGGGCTCCAGCTGGAGGTTCCAGGCTGGTTGCAATCCCACCCAGCGGGCCATGAGTGTGGAGAGCATGGTCAGTGGCACCAGTTGGAGGTTGAAGTGCTCGGGAGAGGGGCGCGGAACGGGCTCCTCGCCTAGGTTGCGGTGATATCCGGGTTCCACAAGAAGCAGGGCGGTGGGCCCGTATGTCCAGGCTTGGAACCAGCATTCGCCGCCGGTATCGAAACCGGTGATGCGGTACGAAGACTGCGGGTCAGTCAAGTGGGCGCCTATCATTTCCCCCACATCAGTCAGCCTGGTTCCGTTGACGAGCTCGAGTGCTTCTAGCTCGTCGAGTTGTTCGGAGTGCTCCGCTTTGTTCAACGCTCCGAGACGGAGGCCGTCCGACAGCGAAGTGAGAGTGTCTATGGTTCTCCCATGGACCCATGCGCCGTCGAATTCGAAGGGCTGTGCTCCGGCGAGGCCGGCGATCTTTTCAACGTCGTGGCCGAAAACAGCGGAGGCTACTGGGTCGACCGCCTCTGGGGGCAAGGAGGCCGGCCGGGCCGTGGCCTTGTTCTCCGTGGGCTGCCGGTTCAATCGTACGGTGGCAACAATTTCGCTCAGGAG
Organism: Arthrobacter rhombi; assembly: GCF_900163545.1. GTDB lineage: Bacteria > Actinomycetota > Actinomycetes > Actinomycetales > Micrococcaceae > Arthrobacter_H > Arthrobacter_H rhombi_A. Next base: position 12,550 of record NZ_FUHW01000026.1, on the reverse strand, counting down.
AGGCCCGGCCGACTGCCAGTGGTTCACCGCCGTTGATGCCGTCACTTGTATGGCTAGTCCGGCTTCGATGAACAGGAACTCCGTGCTCAATAGACTGAGGCCTCGGCTTGGGGAGAGTTGTGTGTATGCGACGGCGCGTCCAGCCAATGCCTCGGCCGGGGTCAGCTCGATCCCTGCGGCGAGTCCAGGAGCACGGGTCCACCCTCGGATGTCGATGAACTGTGGGGCTGCGGTTCCCTCCATGACTCCATCGACAACGCGACGCATGAAGTCGGCGATGCTGCCGTCGAATGGATTCGCCGTGACCACGATCGTCGGAGCGAAAGACTCTTTGGGGGAAGGAAGATACGCCAGCAACTCGTATTCGGGACGCTCCGGACCGGTGAGCCATTCTGGAGGCAGATCCAGGCTGATGATTCCTGTTCGGCCTATTGCGGTGGTCATGCGCGGTAGTCCTCCTCGGGCTGGGGCGTAAAGGGCGTATTTCCGCAATCGGCGTCGGTCTGAGCGTGTAGGATCTCGGAACACCGGTGGATATCCTTGAGCTTCTTGCCCTTCGTCTTCGAATTCACTTCTCTTCTGACGGCAGCGATTTCATCCTCCGTCCAGGGGTTGGTCTGACGCGTTCCTCCGGACTGCCCCCACGACTTGTACCAGCGGGGGCTCAGCTGCAACGGCCACCACGCGAACGAAAGAATGACGAAGACCCAAGGAACGAAGAAGAGGCCCCAAACAGACACTCGGACCTGCTCCCAGCCAAGCAGTTCAGCGGGCAGGGAGAGCGTAGCGATCCATAAAGAGGTGGCGGCGGCAGCGAACATGAACGGCCAGGTATTACGGGCCGAGATTTGGAATGGAATGCCCGGGGCGAGGACCCAACTTCGCCACCTGCCGTTGAGGGCCCGACGTGCGATGGTGGTGGGCACCCAGCACATGAAAAGAACGACGGCGACGAAGACCCAGTAGAGCGGATTGAGCAGCAGGTAGGCGTTGTTGTCGTCAAGCATCCTTGATTCTTTCAGTTGGAAAGTTCCGTACCGAGCCTACTAGCCCCATCCAAAAACCTTCCCGACGCCCTTCAGGGCCACGCTGCCGACTTCCTTGGCGGTATTGCCGATATCCTCCCCGATGTTCTCGACGGCTTCAGCCGTGTCCCCCAGGGCCTTGGTGGCACCGCCCTGGCGCCAGTCGTTTATGAATTCTCCGACACCCTTGCCGATCTTTCCGCCGACCCATTCGCCGGCCAAACCACCAACGAATCCGCCCACGGCAGCGCCGACGCCCGGAATGGGGATCAAAGCCTGTCCCGCGGCGGCTCCAAGGGCTCGCCCTGCGACGCCGCCCGCGATCTTGCCCGCGGTTTCGGCTGTCCCTTCGAATCCTGCTGAAATGCCGGCCTCCTTTCGGAGGTCCGCCATGGAGGCATTCGGGTCGTTCCGTTGTGCCTCTTCAAAGTTGCGTGAGTAGGAGTCGGAGTAGGTCATGCCTACATCGAGAATGCCCGCTGCCGGTCCCGCCAATTTGCCCAGGCGGCTGTTGCCGAGCTTCTTCAATCCCTTGCTGGCCTTGTCGAACTTCTTCAAGGCCTTGTCGGCCCGCCCAGGCTTACGGTGCCCTGTCAGGTATCCGTCGAACTTCGTTCTCCCGTGGGAGTTGGATTTCCAGTTGAACCGTCGGTTGTTCTGGGTGGCAAAGCCGCCCCGATTTCGACCCAGCGTGTTGGAGAGCCTGTCCCGGACCGCGGCGGGGAGCATCATCATCAGACCCGGGCGGGCGGTGACATCTCCCCAAACCTTGACATTATCAGTAAATTTAAGATATCGATTGTCGGCCCACTTGATGAGCGCTTTCCTGTTCGTCTGGAAAAAGCCGTCGGGGTCCCCGCCCAGCTTGCCCTCGACGAGATACTTCTTGAGCGTGGGGTTGCCGTCAAAAGCGAATTCCGATAAGGATTTTTCGTTAAGGTCCCAGGAGAATTTGATGCGGCCGCGGTCGTTGACTTTGAGGTCGGCCAAACGATCGACGTTCGTATTCACCATGTTGTATGAATTTTTGAATGCGGTCAGTGCCTTGCCGCCCGTGGCGATCTTGTCGGCGATCGGGTCCACACCTGCGGGGCTGGCAGCACGGATCGCATCGACACAGGTATCCACGTATCCCTCGTAGTCGTTTTTGGCCGTTTCCAGCAACCCGGTTATTCGCTGGTGCTCGGCGATGGTCCGAGTGGTGGGGAGTGTCTCGCCGGCTGCCTGTGCAGCTGCCTGCTCAGAGTCGGTATGAGGAGTCGTGGGAAGGGAGTTGAAGCCTTCAACATCCGATTTCAGGTTCGAGTGCCTGGTCTCAAACCCCTCGATGCTGTCCGCGAAGGCGTCGGTCGCGGATTTGACGTCGTTGATGCCGATGACGACGGCCTCCGCGATAGGCAGGATCTCCTTGACGAAGCCGTTGTTCACGGTCTCGTCGCTTGGGTAGGTAGCCGCCGTGGCCAGCTTGTTCCAATGCGCCGTCGTATTGGAGTACGTGGTATCGATCGTGGTGCCCTTGGCGTCGAAAGTACGCCCGGCCGAGCGGATTTCTTCTGCACTGGGCAAGGTGGTTGGTAGGTATTTCGTCAGATCGATGCCGGAGACGGGCGTGCTGCCTGGTGCCGTCACCAATCGTACCCCTCGCCTTCTGAACCATTACTGTCCTTGCCCCCGTGGGTGTTCGCCGCGGAGGTGGCAGAGGTCGTGGAGGACGAGCGGCTTGGCTCGTAGGCAGGAAGATCGTCGATACTCTCGACCGCGGATTTGATGCTCCCGCGTTCGGCGAAACTGCCGGCGCCTTCCATTTTGCTGTCGGCGTCGATGAAAGCAGAAATGATCGAGTCGGCGGCGTCCAGAAGATTTCCCCCGTGATTAACAAAAGTGACGGTCCATGGCTTCAAGAACCCGGTGAAATTCTCTCGGAGGGCGTCGTTGATCTTGCTTTCTTCCACCGCATCGGCGAGTAGTTCGCCGGCCTCTTCGATCAGCCCTTCGTGACCATGGAGGTCGTCGAATTCACTGCGTGCGCTGGACGCCGCGGACCGAGCCGCAGCAACGTCGATCTTGTATTTGGTCATCTCTACCTCCTCGATATAAGAGCGTAGATGACCGGGGGACGCCATGCGATGGGGAGAACTCCCCATGGGGTGTGCCCGGGGCGGGAGTGGGGTCAGTTGGCGCGGGCCAGCTGACGGACCTTCAGCCATCTGTTGGTCAGGCGGCGGTAGGCGGCGGCCGCGCCGAGCATGTCCTGTTCGGCCAAGGACTCGATACCGTGCCGCAGGTCCTGGGCAGAGTCATCGGGCCACACATGTTCGGCGATCGGGCCGTAATCCAATTCGATGATCGAGTCCTCGTGGAAGAGGTGCAGCCATTCATCTAAGGCGGTGAGTTCATCCAGGATCTCCAGTTCCGGTGCGTGGATGGCCAGCGAGGCCGCTGCATGCCGGGTGCGCTCCAGGACTTGGACGGCCGGGGCGCTGAGCCGCACCGTTAACAAGGTCGTGCCGTCCTCTTCGATCTCATAATGGTCCTCATCGGTGATCAGGATGAACCACCCCAAGGGGATGCCCCACGTGGCACTGCGGGTATGCAGCGAGGCGAGGTCCTCGGCAAAGGTCTCCGGCGCGATGCGGTGGGCATTTGCCGCCCGGGCGGCGTCGGGGACGAGGAGTTCCAGAAGGGCCGGGCGCATGCTGGAATCGAGTTGCTCCGCGGCCACCGTCGCCCGGGCCGGTAACTGGTCGGGGCAGTAGTACGGGGCCGTCAGCCCGTCTGCCCCGGGGTAGTGCAGTTCCCGGTATCGCTCGGCCTGTTCCCGGGGGAAGGGGTCGGGGACACCGCGGGTCAATCGTTCCAGGGCTTCGGTAGCGGCGCGTTCTTCGAATGCGGCGCGCCCCACTCCACGTTGCGCGGCAATAGCTAGTTGAGCGTCGTCGTCGTAGGCTCGCAGTGGTTCGAAGACCCGCAGATACGACGTCGGTGGAAGCCGACGCCGCGCCTGTGTCCCCGCCTGTGTCATCTAGTCCAACTCCACGACCACGGGGGCATGGTCGGAGGCACCCTTGCCCTTGCGTTCCTCGCGGTCGATCCAGGCGTCGCCCACTCGCTGGGCCAGCGCCGGGGAAGCCAAGGTGAAGTCGATGCGCATGCCCTCCTTCTTGGGGAAGCGCAGCTTCGTGTAATCCCAGTAGGTATAGACCCCCGGCCCGGGGGTGTGCGGGCGGACGACGTCGGAGAAGCCGGCCTCCAGAAAAGCCTCGAAGGCTGCTCGCTCGGGACGTGAGACGTGGGTCAACTCCTTCTCACGGAAATAGTCGATATCCCAGACGTCTTCATCCAACGGGGCGATATTCCAGTCGCCCATCAGGGCGATCTGTGCCTGGGGATCATCAGCGATCCAGCGGGCGGCGTTCTCCTTGAGCTGGCGCAGCCACTCGAGCTTATAGGGCATGTGTTCGTCCTCCAGGGCGCGGCCGTTGGGGACATAGAGGCTCCAGATACGCACCCCGTTGCAGGTCGCGCCGATGGCCCGCGCCTCCTGGACCGGGTCCTTGCCGCCCTTGCCGAAGGTGGGTTGTTCGGAGAATGTCCGCTCGACGTCATCGAGCCCGACGCGGGAGGCGATGGCCACCCCGTTCCACTGGCTGAAGCCGAAGTGGGCGACTTCGTAGCCGTTGTTCTCGAACAGTTCCCACGGGAAATTTTCGTCCTTGCATTTGGTCTCCTGGATGGCCAGCACGTCGGCATCGGTGCGGCGCAGCCAGTCTTCCACGCGGTCGGCGCGGGCTCGGAGGGAGTTCACATTCCACGTAGCAATCTTCACGACTCCAACCTATCAATCTGAGGGCGGTCCGGGTGTAGGGGTTGACGGACGGAAAACGAGGTGCTTTGGTTAGTTACATGACTAATGAACCAACTAACGGGGGGTGAGCAGGATGGACGACTCCAAGCCGATCTTCATCCAGCTCGCCGAGGAGATCGAGGGCCGCATCCTCGAAGGCATCTACCCGGAGGGGACCCAAGTCCCCTCGACCAACGAATTCGCGGCCTTCATGCGCATCAACCCGGCGACCGCCGGTAAAGGACTGAACCGGCTCGTTGACGCCGGCATCCTACAAAAAAGAAGAGGTATCGGCATGTTCGTAGCCACCGGGGCCCTCGACCGGCTCATGTCCGCCCGACGCGAAGCCTTCGGGGACCAGTTCCTCTCACCCCTCATCCACGAGGCCGCACGACTGGGCATCGACTCCGACGAACTCATTGCGATGATCGGCCAACGTGCCGCCGTCGCGGGAAAGTGAGAACACATCATGGGTCTCGCTATTGAAACCACCGACCTGACGAAGGTCTACCGGCACACCGCAGCGCTGGAGAACGTCAGTTTCGGCATCGAAAAGAACACCATCTGTGGCCTGCTGGGCCGCAATGGCGCCGGGAAGACGACCTTGATGTCCATCCTGGCTGGACAGGAACTCAAAACCTCGGGCCGGGCCCGGGTGTTGGGGGCGGAACCCTTCGAGAACGCCGCGGTACTGGCTCAACTCAGCTTTGCCCGCGAGAACCAGAAATACCCCGAGGAATTCAAGGTCTCCCACGTGCTGCGCGCAGCTCCTTGGTTCTATGCCGGCTGGGACGCCACTTTTGCCCAACGCCTGGTCGGAGAATTTCGGCTGCCCCTCAAAACGCCGATCAAGAAGCTCTCCCGCGGGCAACTCTCCGCGGTGGCCATCGTCGTGGGGCTGGCCTCCCGGGCACCGGTCACTTTTTTCGACGAGCCCTACCTCGGGCTCGACGCGACGGCACGTGGAATTTTCTACGACCTGCTCCTTGAGGACTACATGGAGCATCCACGCACCATCCTCATGTCCACACACCTGATTGACGAGGCGGCGAACCTCCTGGAACACGTCGTGGTTCTACAAAATGGGCGGAAGATCCTGGACTCCTCCGTGGAGGAGGCCACCGCTTCGGCGTTCACCCTCTCGGGTACTGCGTCCGCCGTCGCCGAGGCGGCCGGAGATCGGCAAGTCCTGCGCACCCAGGCCCTGGGAGGCCTGCGCTCGGTGACGATCGAAGGCGCCCCCGACGAGCGTCTCTACGCCGATGCCCACGCCAGCGGACTAGAGGTTGGCCCGGTGACCCTGCAGGAACTCGTGGCAGCCCACGGGCTCCTTGAGAGCGGGGAGTCGGCCGCCGCGGCCCAACCGGCAAAGAAGATCCAGACCGAGGCCAAGGAGGCCCTCCGATGAGCATGACCCAGCCGCGCCCCGTGGCGGGCGCACCGTCCACGCAGTCCACCCCGGTCACGCAGCGACCCGTCGGGCCCCTGATGAAGATCGTGCGCCTGCACTTCGCCGATCCGCAGCGCATGATCGGTGTCCCGCTGTTCATCTTCGGCAGTGTCATCGTCCTGTGCATCGTCATCATGGCACTGTTGCGCAACTTCGTCCCGGCAACCCCTGCCGAACTCTCCGAGGGGTTCCGCTACAACCAGGCAACCCTGTGGTGCTTCGCCGGCTATTTCGTGAGCATCGGCGTCATGGCCTACGCCCGAACCATGCCCTTCGCCCTGGGGATGGGGTCCACGCGGCGACAATACTTTGCGGGCACCTGCCTCGCGCTCTTGCTGGAGTCGGCGTTCATCGGGGTGACGATGACCGTGCTGCTGGCGTTGGAGAAGGCCACCGGTCACTGGTTCAACGGGGCCCGCGTCTTTGACGTCGTGGCCACCGGCGACGGCAACTACCTGAGCACCTTCCTGATGGGGTTCGGACTCAGTGCCGCGATGCTGTTCATCGGGGCGATGTTCGCCGTCGTGTTCCTGCGCTGGAACCAGAAGGGCGTCATCGCGGTCATCTTCGGCACGGTGGCGGTCCTGCTGGCACTGCTCTGGCTGCTCCTGACGGCGGGAGTGAACCCGTTCCTCTGGTTCGAGGGGGCGACCTTCGCGAAGATCGCGCTGGTCATGATCCTGGTGGCCCTCATCAGTGCCGTCGGGAGTTGGCTGGTGCTCCGCCGGGCGCCGGTGGGCCAGTAAGCCGCTGGCGGGCGGGGGTTCCCTAGAAATTCCTAGGATGTCCGAGTACCTTGGAGTTCGGGTGACCTGGACCATGGTCGAATGCGCCAGGTCCGGGTCAACGAACTGCCACCTGCCGCTGGGCCGGACGAAGACCGTCGCACCAGCGCCGCACCGCCGGAAGGACAACCATGAGCGACGCCCCCACCGAACCCGAGGTCCTGTTCGAGGTCCGAGGAGCGCTGGGCATCATCACCCTGAACCGACCGCGAGCCGTCAACGCGCTCACCCACGGCATGGTCGAAGCCGCCCTGGACCAACTCACCGCATGGAGCGACGACGACTCGGTAGCTTGCGTCATGATCACCGGCGCCGGTGACCGTGGGCTCTGCGCCGGTGGCGACATCGTGGCCATCTACCGTGACATCCCCGAAGGCGGGGCCGGTACCGCCGCCTTCTGGCGCACCGAATACCGGCTCAACGCGCTGATCAGCAACTACCCCAAACCCTTTATCGCCTTCATGGACGGTCTGGTCCTCGGCGGGGGGGTGGGCATCTCGGCCCACGGTAGTCACCGGATCGTCACCGAACGGACCCGCAGCGGAATGCCCGAAACGACCATCGGCTTCGTCCCCGACGTCGGAGGGCTCTACCTGCTCTCCCGGGCACCGGGGGAGGCCGGCACCCATGCTGCGCTGACCAGCTCCCACCTCGACGCGGCCGACGCCCTGTTCCTGGGGTTGGCCGATGCCTACGTCCCCTCGACGAAACTTGCCGACGTCGCGACGGCGCTCGAAGCCGTCCGCCGGGCAGAGGACGTCGACCGAATCATCGAACAGTTCGCCGAGACGGCTCCCGGTTCGGCGCTCGCCGGCCAAGCCACCTGGATGGCCAAGGACTATGCCGGGGACTCGATCGAACGGATCCTCGGTCGGCTACGCGTCCGTGGAGGCCACGGTGCCGAAGCTGCCGAACTGATTGCCGCGAAGTCGCCGACGGCGGTGAAAACCACGCTGGCGGCCTTGCGCCGGGCCGCAGGGCTCTCAAGCCTGGAGGAGGCGCTGGACCAGGACTACCGGGTCGGCGCACGCATGCTCGCCTCCCATGACTTCCTGGAGGGCATCCGCGCCCAGGTCATCGACAAGGACCGGCAGCCGAAGTGGAGCCCGGCGAACTTCGAACAGATCAGCCCGGAAATGATCCGAGACTACTTCGAGCCGCTCGGCCCGGACGAACAAGGCGGTGAGCTCGGCCTCGCCACCGACGCGAAGGAGCGTGCATGATGACCACGGAAACCGGAACGATTGCCTTTCTCGGGCTCGGACACATGGGCGCCCCCATGGCGAAGAACCTGGTGGAAGCCGGCTACGACGTCCGTGCCTTCGACGTGGTCCCTGCCGCCGTCGAGGCCATTGCCGCCTCCGGGGTGCCGACCGCGCCCTCTGCGGTGGAGGCCGTACGCGGCGCATCGGTGGTCCTGACCATGTTCCCCGGCGGGCAGCAACTACTGGACGCCTACCGAGGTGTCGACGGCCCGGGTCTGCTCGAATCAGTCGGCCCCGACACGCTGTTCCTGGACTGCTCGACCATCAACGTTGACGATGCCCGCGAAGCCGCCGGCCTCGCCGTGGAAGCCGGGCATCGCAGCGTCGATGCCCCGGTCTCCGGGGGTGTGGTCGGTGCCGAGGCCGGCACCTTGACGTTCATGATCGGGGCCCTGGAAGCCGACCTGGAATCGGTTCGCCCGCTGCTGGAGGTCATGGGCGGGAAACTCGTTCATTGCGGGGACCACGGCGCCGGGCAGGCGGCCAAGGTCTGCAACAACATGATTCTCGGTGTGAGCATGATCGCCGCCTCGGAGGCCTTCGTCCTGGGTGAGAAACTGGGCTTGAGCCACCAGGCACTCTATGACGTCGTCTCCACGGCCTCGGGCCAATGCTGGGCAGTGACCACCAACTGCCCGGTCCCCGGCCCAGTGCCGACCAGCCCGGCAAACCGCGACTACGAACCCGGATTTGCGGGGGCGCTGATGGCCAAGGACCTCGGCCTGGCCATGAGCGCCATCGAGAGCACCGGAGTCGCCGCCGAGCTGGGGCCGATGGCCGCGCACATTTATGAACGATTCCGCGATGAGGGCGGTGCCGGTCGCGACTTCTCCGGCATCATCACCGAGATCCGAGACCGCTCCCAGCGGGCTGACTGACCGCAGGTCACGAACCCGGCGATAGCGGCCCTCGGACATCAGGTGTCGGGGGTCGTTTCCTCGTCGAAGTCACCGGCATCGCGGCGGAACCTGCCGAGGATCTCGATCAACTCGTTGACGTCCGGGGTCGACATTCCCGGATCGGAGAACACCACGGAGTTCAGCTGTGCCGTCGACTGCGCCGCCACGTCCCGACCCCGCTCGGTCAGCGAGACCAGGGTTGTCCGCCCATCGGTGGGATGCGGGCTGCGTTCGACGAAGCCGGCACGTTCGAGCCGATCCACCGCGTTGGTGACCGAGGTCGGGTGGACCTGCAACAGGGCGCTGACCTTGACCATGGGAAGCGAGCCGGTGCGGGAGAACCACAACAAGGCCAATAATTCGTAGCGGGCGAAGGTCAACCCGAAGGGTTTGACGACGGCTTCGCAACGGTGCAGCAGGATCTGCTGGGCACGCATGATCGCCGTGAAGGCGGCCATCGGGGCCGCCTCGGCTGTCCACCCTTGGCCTTCCCAGTTGCGCTGGGCCGCGGCGATGGGGTCGAAGGACAGGGGAGGCTTCATCCCCGCCCCTTCAGGGACGGGAAGTCGGTATCGGCGTATTCGACGCCCAGGCCCGTGGGCGGGGTGCCCGAACCGTGGCGCAGTTCTTCGTTCCTGCGCAGTTCAACCCGGCGGATCTTCCCCGAGATGGTTTTGGGCAGTTCCGCGAATTCCAGCCGGCGGATCCGTTTGAACGCCGGAAGATGCTCGCGGCAATATCCCAAGATATCCTCCGCCGTCCTGGCGTCTGCCGGGTAACTGGCCGCCAAGACCACGTAGGCCTTGGGCACGTTGAGTTTCATCGCCTCCGGTGAGGGCACGACGGCGGCTTCGGCGACCGCGGGATGCTCAATGAGCACCGACTCCAGCTCGAAGGGGCTGAGCCGGTAGTCGCTGGATTTGAAGACGTCATCGCCGCGGCCGACGTAGGTGAGAATGCCGCGGCCATCCCGTTCGGCAACATCTCCGGTGTGGTAATAGCCGTCGCGGAAGGCGGCGGCCGTCTTCTCTTCGTCACCGTAATAGGCCTTCATCAAGCCCAGCGGCCGGGGGTCCAGCCGCAGGCAGATTTCGCCGAGATCGCCTTCTTCGCCGGTGGCCTGATCGACCAGAACGACGTCGTATCCCGGCAGAGGGGTGCCCATGGCGCCGATTTTCATCGGCTGTCCGGGACAGTTGGCGATCTGCACGGTGGTTTCGGTTTGGCCGAAACCATCCCTGATCTGTTGGCCCCACGCGCGGTACACCTGGTCGATGACTTCGGCGTTGAGCGGCTCACCGGCGGAGACGACCTTGGTCGGTGGGGTCGTCAGTCGGGTCAGATCCGCCTGGATGAGCAGGCGCCAGACCGTGGGTGGGGCGCAGAAGCTGGTGACCTTCTCGGCTGCCATTTGATCCATCAGGGCTGCCGGGTCGAATTTATCGTAGTTGTAGATGAAGACGGTCGCCTCGGCGATCCACGGGGTGAAGACATTCGACCACGCATGCTTGGCCCAGCCGGGGGACGCAACATTGAGGTGTACGTCGCCGGGTTCCAAACCGATCCAGTACATCGTCGAGAGGTGCCCTACCGGGTAGGAGGTGTGCGTATGCTCCACGAGCTTGGCCTTCGACGTGGTCCCTGAGGTGAAGTACAGCAGCAGGGTCTCGTCTCCGCGGGTGGTCACGTCGGGGGTGAACACTGTCGGGGCGGCGGTGGAATCGGAGTAGGAGAGAACCTGGGTGCTGGCCGCGGGGGTTTGCCCGGAGGTGTCCCCCACGGAGATCAACCGATAGTCCCCGGGCACGTCGGCGAATTTGGGCAGATCGGTGGTGCCGGCGATGGCCCAGCTGGCACCTCCACGTTCCACACGGTCAGCTAGATCGGCCGGGCCCATCTGGGTGGTGGTCGGGATCATGACAATGCCCAGCTTGATCGCTGCCAGCATGATCTCCCACAATTCCACCTGGTTGCCGAGCATCAGGATCGCCTTATCGCCGCGGGAGAACCCCACACTGCGCATCCAGTTGGCGACCTGGCTTGAACGGGCGGATAGTTCGGCCCAGCTCCTGCGGGTGGAGGAGCCGTCCTTCTCGACGATGATCAAGGCCGGGGCGTCAGCCCGCTCCGTGGTGGCGGCGACGGCGTCGAACCAATCCAGTCCGAAGTTGAACTCGGCGAACTCAGGCCAACGGAATTCCTGCTGGGCCGTGGCATGGTCGCCCCGCAGGGAGACGAGTCGGTCGCGGGCTTCACGGAACTGGTCGGTGACGGTCATGTCCCACCTTTCGTCGGGGCGCCGGGGCCATCCCGACGTGGCGTTCCACAAAATATACGTGGACATCCTACTGTTTGGAAGGGGTGTGGCCGATCCGCCGCTTAGTCGGCGCCGGGAGTCCACCAATCGTCGAGAAGTGACACGGGGGTGGTGCGTTTATGACGGCTACGCAGGAACCGGATCTCGATCGCCTCGGCGACGGCCTCCGACACCGGACGCCCCTCAAGGTAGTCGTCGATATCGTTATAGGCCAGGCCCAGTTCGTCCTCGTCGGTACGCAGCGGGGTCCCGTCCAACAGATCCGCCGTCGGCGGTTTGGCCCAGAGCCGTTCGGCGGCCCCCAGCTGGCGGAGCAGCTGGCGGTTCTGGCGTTTATTCAGGCCGTAGAGCGGCAGGATATCGGCCCCTCCGTCACCAAATTTCGTGAAGAACCCGGTGACCGATTCGGCGGCATGGTCGGTGCCAATGACCAGATGCCCGTGCTGGCCGGCCAGCGCGTATTGGGCGGTCATCCGCAGGCGGGCCTTGATATTGCCCTTATTGAAGTCGCTGATCGTTTCGCCGGTGGTCGTCTCATATTGAGCGGCGAGGGCGTCCACACCCGGTTTGATGTCATATGTCCAGGCGGTCTTGGGAGCAATGAATTCCATGGCCGCTGCGGCGTCGTCTTCATCGGTCTGGGTGCCGTAGGGCAGGCGGACGGCCACAAAATCCAGCTCTGACCCGTCCGCCGCCGCGGCGTCGACGGCCAACTGGGCCAACCGCCCGGCGAGGGTGGAGTCCAAGCCTCCCGAAATGCCCAGCACGAAGCCTTCCGTGCCCGTTGCCGCCAGGTAATCCCGCAGGAACGCCACCCGCCGGGTGATCTCTTCTTCCGGGTCGATGGTGGCCTTGACGCCCATTTCACTGATGATCCGTGCCTGCAAATCGCGCATGCCATCAGCCTAGCTGTATTGACCACTGAGGTTGGGTACGCGGGCAGCGGGTGGAAGTCCTCGTAGTGA
>NZ_FUHW01000021.1 GCF_900163545.1 Arthrobacter rhombi | reverse complement strand
GGTACCGGTGGCTTCAGCAGTACGGATCCGAGAAGAACGCCGGCCAGACCAAGGCTGTGAAAAACCTCGAAAAGGAGAATGCCAGGCTAAAGAAGCTGGTCGCGGAGAAGGAACTAGCCATCGATATTCTCAATGAGGTGGCGCGGGGAAAATTCTAAGCCCCGAACCACGTCGCCGTGCCGTACGTATGGCGCAGGAGAAGTTCGGGGCATCTGAAAGATTTGCCTGCAAGGTGCTCAGCCAGAACCGTTCAGCCCTGCGCAAAGGCCGCCCAGCGGTCAGCTTTGAAGAAACCCAGCTGCGCGCTGATCTACGTGTCGTGGCTCAGAAGTATCCGGCGTGGGGTTGGCGTAAAGCACGCTGGCATCTACTCGAGCAGCCGCAGTGGGACGGGATAGCGCTGAATAAGAAGCGCGTCCGCCGGCTCTGGCGCCTGGAGGGACTCACTTGCAAGCCCAAGGTCCGCAAGAAACGCCGTAGCGGTCCCGGTGCCGGTGAACAGAAGAGGCTCAAGGCCGAGTACCCGATGCACGTGGTCAGCTTCGACTTCCAATCCGATACGACCTCCTGCGGGCGGCATATCCGGTTTTTCAATGTTATCGATGAGTACAGCCGCACCGCCCTGGCGATCATTCCGCGTCGGTCCTTTACCGCCACTGATGTGGTCGCCGCTCTGGAGGACATCATCGCCGAAACCGGCGTCACTCCGGCGTACGTCAGGTCCGATAACGGGCCGGAATTCACAGCTGCTGCTCTGATCAACTGGTGCGCCACGGCTGGAGTCAATACTGCGTTTATTGATCCAGGGTCGCCGTGGCAGAACGGTTTCGCTGAATCATTCAATGCACAATTCAGAAGGGAACAACTCACTGGAGAAATAATGGACACGATGGCCGAGGCAAAGTACTTGGCCGACGAATGGAAAGAGATCTACAATCATGAACGTCCCCACGGATCCCTCGGCGGAATGACGCCGTTCAGACACTGGGATCGCTGGACCGCAGAGAACCAACTAGCTATCGCATAGCCGCTGGACTGCTAACGGGGACCCAACCACGTGAGAACCTCACCGGCCCTGCTTTCTCCCGTGAGCTGGAGTTCGGGTTTTCCGGGGTCACAGAGGGCAACGACGTCCTCACCCAGGCAGGACTGACGAAGAAGCAGGTCATGGACGATCCATCCCTCCTACTGTCAGGCTCCGCCTACGGTGGCGGCGACACCATGATGATGGACCCGTTCCACCCGGCGTCCGGACTACTCAATAGCCTTCGATTCGCTTCCACCAGTGGAGACCCTGACGCCATGGAATTCGCCGTCGCCAAGGCCGTAGATACCATTGCGAAGCACGGTGTCCCAAACCAAGTGGAAAGCGTGCATTCCGTCGGTGAGCGCGCCAAAGCGTTCGAGCCGGTTCAACTGGTTGGTGCGATGCCGACGATCAACGCAGACACCTCGTGGTCCCAACGTGCAGACGGTGCACAAACAATAGTCGGCGCCATGGCGGCGATGCCCGCTAAATACCAGGCTAGGGATGCCATCCAAAACTATGCGGCTGCCCTCGCAAACCCGAAGGTCGAATCAGGGACGGTCGGCTCACTAAAGATCGAAGCGATCTCAGCTATTGAAGTTGCGGCCGGTTATTCAGGCGCCGGGGAACGACAGACGTCCGACACCAGTGCCTACCGCCCGGCAACACCAACATCAACAAGCGAATCTCATACTCAACGAGATGGCCCAATCATGAACCACGGCTTCAACGACCCCAGTACCCGAGTGCAGAGCGCGCACAGTGCAAAACCCAACGTAGCGAAACCGCCATTCCCGCCGCCCCACAACGATCCTCCACCTAAAGCAGACAGTCCGAAGGGGCAGCCATTACCGGGGGAAGTCTATTTCAGGCCTCCTGCTCGCAAACGGCGCCGGGCTAGTCTCTTCGACGACGAAAGTGTCGACGGGGAAATGGGGCTCCCTAACTTCCCTGAGGCTTGATCTAGGCCTACGAAGCCCGACAGGTGAGTAGCTACGGTTCGAACGAAGATGGATGTGGATCTACCCCGTCCGGCTCAGAACCGTCCGAGCCCATCTTGGACTTCACGAGAATCTCCTTGGCCAGGACGTCCCGTCGTCCGAGGCTGATTGCAGAATCTAACCCGAGGTATAAATACTCTTTCTAGGAATCGGTTGGACTACGCAACGCGACTATGGCATCTACCCGATGATCGCTCGCTTCGAGCAGAATGAGAGCAAGCAACGGGTTTCCCGTAGAGGCTCACTTTTAGAGCGTCCAGGTCCCTAGGTTTCCAGAGCAGCTCAGAGGTTCTGAAAAAAGTGGGTGCAGAGTGGGTTTGTGAACACCGGCCCATATGTTTCGAGCACAGAATTTGAAGACTTCGTGTTGTAGAACAAGCGTTTGCTACGGAGTTTTTGGGAGTGTTGCACACCGTTTTGTAGGACGATGTCATTTGCATCGGGGAACAGCGACTCAAAAGTTTTTCCGGGTTTTTGCGTTCCGTGGTGCGGGGCCAACAGCACCAATGGTCGGATTGTGTCATGAGGGGTCAGCCCGGGGCATATGCCGAGTTGAAGAAGTTTGTTAAGGCTGGCACCCTCGCAGTCTCCAAAATTCAGAAAAGTCCCTGTGCAGTTCGAAACAACCAAACTCAACGCATTATTGTATTTGCGGACGCGATTCCATAGGGCTCCATCCCAATACGGGTCATCTCCCGTCATTTCTTCTTGACTTGCCAACTCCCGCAGTCGTATCTGCAGCGCCATGGATCCCAAGGGCATTCCCTCGAGTTCGTTTTCCTCGACACCAGTTCCGCGGAGTGCTGTCTGCTCCCCTATTTCAGTAAATAGTTCGCTGGTTCGTGCAGCCGCGTATGCCAATCTAACCAACCCGCTTCGAACAACGAGAAGTTGGAGTTCTTCCACCACCGTGTCGATAGCAATGCGGGATTTGGCGGATAGTGAATCAGTGTCCTTCGGCGGCCAATAGACATTCCAGGGCTCGTCAGGCCCACAGAAACTATCCCCACGGCAGAGTGGAATCAACGTCACTTTTGCTCCCGCCTTCTTCCAGGCGCTAACCAGATCAAAGAAAGGACCACCTTGTAGCGCCGTCCCGATCAGCGCATGCGCAACCATCGCTACGCCCAAAGGCGCAGCAGGGCGGGGGAATCGAGGATAGAAGATCGTGACTCGTTTTGGCCCCTTTAGCCCAAGACTATGTCCCTGCAACTTGTATGCCTGTGCCTGGATCGGCAACCGCGCCAGCCCGCCCCAATGGTCGGCGTCGAAATGCGTCACCAACAACTCTTGGGGTAACCACTGGCGCTGTTTGCGCGAAACTAGCTCTTCTAATAGCTTGTCCGCGGGCGCGGTCGCTGCCGGATTAGTCCCTGCTCCGCAATCCATTACCAAATCATCTGATGGCGCATCTGCATAAGCTACCGAACACGCTCCATCCCCCACAGCCACGACTGACAGATCCATACCAAATAGCCCCAATGCTCGATACTCCCCTGAACTGATCGCAACATTACCTGAGACGTCTCTGAAACCGAGCTGCTGCGAAGCCTCGGGGACCGCATAGCTGCACTCCCATGCATCCCTCTTCCTTGAGGGGTGCTGTCCTAGCCGATCGCCTCACTTGAAATGTTTCGACAAGCGACCATTGAATGAGAAGTTCGGCAGGTAGTTGTGGATTCTCTATGTCAGCACAAGCGACTACAGAATTGTGTTTGACACCGGGCTCACGAGAGATCTGTCCGAAATATCTGTCACTGACTGTTTTCTGCACCGCAACAACTGATCGGAAAGAATGGATCTTGAACCGCCCGATAGAGTGTTGGTTCTTCGGGCAGCGACACCTCATTCCCAGTTCGCGGGCATCGTGCCCAGCGGGCTCGTTGCGCTCCACCAGTCCTGAATCGATATGGTTTCTACATGCACAATCTTCCTAAGGCGTGCCCCTGCGCTGACGCTCACCGCCGGCTGATGGACCTACATGAGGACATTCATCGGACCATCGAGTTTTATGAGGATCCGAATGAGTTCCGCAGGTGGCTGAACTCGGCGATTCAAAACTCCAGAGGCGTCACATTTCTTCTGCAGAAACGAAAGGCGAAGTGGGCAGATTTTGATACGTGGTACGGGTCCTGGCAAGACGCCGCCAAGCAAAATGCGGTCCTTCGATGGGGCGTCACCGCTCGAAATCGCGTGGTAAAAGAGGAAGACCTCAAAACGTTCAGCGAAGCACGAATCAGTTTTTATGGTGAACGACTCAAGGAAGTTGAGGACACATTTGAGGTCTCGCCCTCACTCACGGTAGATATGATTATCGCACGGTTCGCCAATGTCGCTGGCAAAGACCCAACCCGGCGCAAGGGCATGATTCGTGTTCAGCGACGTTGGGTTGATGACCAACTTCCCGCTTACGAACTAGTCTCGGCTTTGCGGGAAATGTACGCTGCAGTCGCAAAGATTGTCTGGACGGCACATCAAGCCAGCGGAGTTCCCTCTTGTTTGATTCAACCGTTTGCACGGATCTGTGTCACCTCGTCGCTTACCCCGAGCCTTTCGTGCCTTCCGCCGGGAGACCCCATGCCGAGCAAGCTCTTTGACCTCGAAACTGGAGAAGTAGCCACATTTAAGTATGTGAAAATCGAGCGCGATGAGCAGTATGAAGAAAATGGTGTGGAGCGGTATGGGGCTCTTCCAGGATTCAGCGTGGACCCGATTGAGCACGCGTACGAAAGGCTGCAACTTTCACGGAAATTTCTTGAGTCAGATGGCTATTCTGGGCCGATGCTCGTGCTGTCGAAGGGGGACGAAATACGAATGCACGGTGTCATTTTTCATGACAATGAGCCGCGTGAACTGAAGGTTGCGGCGGCCGTCGACCTCGAGGGCGCCTGGCCCTTCGACGGAGCGATCTACTCGTCGGAGACTTGGGTCGCATCGCCAGGGGGGCGTGGCTCCCGTGTAGGAGTGCCTGCCGACCAGTTACTTGGAAGTAATGCGGAATTCTTCAACATCGACACAGTGGGAAATCGTGACGAGGCGCTCATTGTGGTTGCTTTGGCCGCAGATGGTCGTTCGCGTTGTCTCGTGCAACCATTTGGACGAACCGCGGATGGCATCGTCTATGGGCCGTTGGTCGACGACAGTTCGGGATCCATGGTCCTGCCGTTTCTGAAACCGGTGTGGCAGCAATGGCCTGATCGCGGTCGTCAGCACGGTTGATCGATTCCTATCGCTGCGAAAGTCCGATGGTGCAGTATTCACTGCTAGTGCAAATGCGTTTCGAACTTCCGAGACCTTACCGCGTAGTCCCGGGACATCAGTAGGGGTGTCCCAGTTCCTTGGAAGTGGAACACCCGGTATCACGGTGCCTAGCGTTACGACTCGCCGAGAAAAATATGTTCCAGAACTAATACCACAAACACGTTCCAGAAAACTTGTACAGAACAAGCTTTTGGTATCATAGGCGGATGGATATTGGCTATGCCCGGGTGTCGACGGCGAAGCAAGATTTGGACCGCCAAGTCGAAGCCCTCCGCGATCAGGGAATCGCGGACAATCGGATCTACGTAGACAAGAAGTCAGGGTCCACTACGAATAGGCCTGGCCTTCAGACGGCACTTGACCAGGCTCGCGAAGGCGACGTGGTTGTCGTGCATACGTTGGATCGCCTGGGTCGAACCGTTCGGGACACTCTGAACCTCATCCATGATCTCGCCGAACGTGGCGTCGGGCTCAGGAATCTGGCTGATCCAATTCGGGTAGATTCCTCCAATCCAGAAGATCCCATGTCGCAATTGGCCGTTGTGATGCTGGCACTCTTCGGACAAATGGAACGGACTTACGCGATTGAACGGGCGGCACACGCCCGCGCCATAGCCACCAGCAAGGGAAAACGGGTAGGGCGACCCAGCGTCGTCGAATCCGCGAAGCTCGCCTATGCCGAGCACCTCCGCAACCATGGTCATTCCATTAAAGACATCGTTGGGCTAACGGGCATAACCCGCTCCAGTTTGTACCGGCATCTGCCTCCCCGACCAACCCCATCGCTAACATCGGCAGAGGAGTGATCCCGCTTGAACCGGACGACTAAAGCAACTGAGGCGGCGACGCGGATTCGAGTGACACGCCGACGTGGAATTGAAGCCATGCGCCGAGCCGGAATGTCCGCCAATGAAATCGCAGTAGTAGTTGGGCGCACTACGCACGCCGTGCGGCAGGCACACCGAAAAAGCGACCAAAACGATGACAAAACTATGGGGCTGACTCCCACAGGCGCTCCATCAGTCACCGACACAGCCGAATGGGCCTGAATTCTGGTGAGTTAAAGCTGGCAGCAATCGCCCTCAGACGTGTACTTAGCCCTGCCTTAAGGCCTGTTAGCTAGGTCAGGTCTACCCCGACGGACTGAGCATTCTTCGATCCCGTTCACTCCATGCCCTTCAAAGCTCGCAGAGAACGCCGCTCTATGCCAAGAAGTACGCATCCCGCACCCACGTGGGCAAGTCATACGGGTAACCCAACCGGGTAACCCATACCGGTAAGGGTTACTTGCCAGATCCACATTTCCAAGCGACCATCGCCGACGGAGTGTGCAGCTAGCGACTTCCCAGCAATGGGGGCTGTGAGGGTATTTTGAGAATTATTGAGCCACGTCGTGATCAGTCGGTTGAGTTGCCCCGGATAGGAGTGCTTCTGAACCACTCTTCTTCGTGCTGCTTCGCTTGTTTTGGTGGCCGCCCTCGTGGGTCGGTGGTGCGCTGGTGACCGGGTTCTGGGGGATTAGTTTTCCGAGGCGATTTCCCTGATGGGCTTGCGCGGACCTCTATTCGTTCTGCTCTTCGAGTGGGCTGCCTTTTTGGTGGTGAGCAATCGAGGGGCCGACTCTTGCAGGTTGGTGTCTTGGGGTTCTGGGGGCTCCGGGGATGCTTGACCTCGAGTGGGTGGCTGGCTTTCTATAGGTGTGCTGAGCTTTTGGATCCTTGGGTTTCATGGGGCCATTGGAGTGCTTTGAGCTGGTGGGTGGCTGGGTTGGGGACTGCTTGCTCTTGGTCTTCGGGTTTCCTGCTTGGTGGCCGCCTTCGAGGGTCGGGGTATCGCTGTGGCTGGGCTATAGAGGTCGGTTGGCCTTAATAGTTTCCATCGTTGGGTGGTGGCCCATTGGCTGGTTGTATTTGTGGAGTGGCTTCTATTTTGGTGGCCGCCCCTAATGAGGGTTGCTGTCCTTTGTAGGGCGTGCCCGTGGGATCCTTGGGGTTCCCTGTGTTCCTGCTTTCAAAGGGGACCTGACCATTTACTGGGGGTGCCCGGTTCTCCGGGTCTTCATGGGTCTCCCGCATGCTCGTGTACTTGGGCTCCGGGGATAGTGAACTCCAAAGCTGCTTACCCTCGAGGGTCCTCCGGATACTCTTTGGTGGCCGCCCTCATGGGTCGAGCCCCTGCTCTTGTCAGGTACCCCAAGGATTCCAGGTTTCCCGAGGTCCCCAAGGCCACCGGGAGCGTGCTGGATGGAGCAAAGTCTAGAAGACTGGCTGACCACACAAACTGACTATGGTCGCCTTGGATGGTCTTGCTGGCTTTCGCACATCTACCAAAGGGGGGGGCGGCCCCCTTTGTCGAACCCCCGTCGGCGGGTCTCCTTGTCCGAGCGGCGGCCTTTCCTTCTCGTTTGGTTCCCAACCCTCACCCGTCCCCACAGCCGCCATATCAAAGAAGCGCCACCGCCCAAGTAGGCACTGCCCTCCTCCTGGAACCCAGCTGGAGCCATACTCGTGTCAGGACACCACTGCATGGCCTCTCCCCTACCGTGATGAGTAGGGGGGAGACGCTCCTTCGCGCCTGGGGTGCCCCCCTCGTTCGTCGTCGTTCTTCTTCTAGGGGCAGTGACCAAGCAGTCAATACCATTACCTTGCAGATGCAGTGCCAGGTCGAACCCAGTTGGGCCAGTCTTTTCAGCTACGTGCAACGCTCCGGAAACGAAGCGGCCAAGGCCAGCAGCCCTTGTGTCTCGAACTACTTCGGGTGCCGACTTCCCCGTCACCTGAGATCGATTAGCATAAAAACATGGCGAATCAGTGGCACCAAGAAGAATCCGGCACACTTGCTGTTCAGATGGCCGCCCATAGCGCTGCTTTTATCACGCGTGATCAGACGAAGCATGACTTTGGAGTTGATCTCCATTTCGAAGTGACCGATGACAGAGGGGACGCAACTGGCAGACTTCTGGCGGTGCAGGTCAAATCAGGGGTGTCCCACTTCAGGAATCCACATCCGGATGGTTGGTGGTTCTATATCTCCGAGCGTCACGCGCGGTATTGGCTGAACCACTCCTTGCCCGTGGTGCTTGCACTGCACAACGACCAGACAGGTCATACATACTGGGCTCAGGTCGCGAGCGACTCTATCGAAGTTACCAAAACGGGCGGTTCAAAAATTCTCGTGCCTTCCGAGCAGGTTTTAGACACAGGCACGTTCGACAAGTTCCGACAGTTCGCGTCACGCAAAGCACCGACTCCAACTGGGGCTATGGCCGACAGTCCCGAGCGTCACCGCGTCGTCATGAAGCAGGCGATGGAGGGTGCAGCGAGGGATGACGCCCGCGTGGCATTTGAGCTGTCCCGTCAAGGCTCACCGTTGATGATGACGGCTACCATGTACCACATGGGCGACCCCATGGGACGCTATGTGCTCACGGCTTATCGCGAGTTCGATGATTTCTTAGCCCTCGTGCTGGTGGTAGAGCACCTCGATCAATTGAACAAATACCTAGACGAGGCCAAGGAACCCCAGATCAGCTTAAAGTCTCTCCTCAGCGGCTTTGCAATGGCGATGCCCTCAGACGCGACGTCCGACGAGGTAGAGGAGCTGAAGGCATACATCGCGTTGAACGCAACCCCGTATTGGGGCTCGCCCTCTTGGCCGCTATGAGGGAAGGGAAGGCGGACACCGGCACTCCAAAAGCGTAGCGCTGATCTTCCAGATTGATGTCGCGTCCTTCTGCTTCTGTGGCTCGATTCCCTGCCTCCACTTGCCCGTTAGACTTCGGTGTCAATCTGCTTGCCCTCCCCGTTCCCTTTTTTGTAGCCCCTAAATGAGCAAGTATTGGGGTTGCTGGCCTGTCGGCCCCGGCATTGATTCCTGCCCCCAGTCTTCAATGGTCCGGGGGGTGTTGTCACCGGGGTCCGATAGGCACCTGGGAAATCGCTAATAGGGGCCGGATGCAGACGGGGAACCACCGCCAATATCGGCCGTAACGTGGATGCCGAGCCTTGGAGCCGCAGGACAAGCCAGCACCGTCCCACCCATTGGAAACCATGCTCCAAGGAAGGCAAGACGATGATCCCCGAACACGAAACAGTCGATGTTTTCATCGGCGTCGACGTCGGAAAATCCAACCACCACGCCGTCGCTCTGGATCGGTCAGGCAAGAAACTCCTGGACAAGGCCCTCCCCCAGGACGAGGCCAAGCTCAAGGCCATCATCACCTCACTGTCCCGCCATGGCCGGGCACTGTTAGTCGTGGACCAGCCCGCGACCATCGGTGCCCTGCCCGTCGCGGTGGCCCAGGCCGCCGGGATCATGGTGGGTTACCTGCCCGGACTGGCGATGCGCCGCATCGCGGACTTACATCCCGGGGAAGCCAAAACCGATGCGCGCGACGCGTACATCATCGCCGAAGCCGCCCACACCATGCCGCACACGCTGCGCTCGATCCAGGTCGCAGACGAAGAGGTCGCCGAGCTGGCGATGCTCTGCGGTTTCGATGACGACCTGGCCAAGCAGGCCACCGCGACCAGCAACCGGATCCGCGGCCTGTTGACCCAGATCCACCCCGCCTTGGAACGGGTTATCGGCGTACATCTGGACCACCAGGCGATGCCCGAGCTGTTGGCGAAATACCCGAATCCTGCAGCCTTGCGCAAGGCCGGTAAGGCCAGGGTCGAGGCCCTGTTGCGCAAGCACGCCCCACGGGCCGGGAAACGCTGGGCCGCCGAGGTGTTCGCCGCCTTGGACGAGCAGACCGTCGTGGTCTCGGGTACCAACGCGGCCGGCATCGTGCTGCCCCAGCTGGCCCGTTCGCTGGTCCAGACCCGGACTGCCCGCACCGAGGTCCTGGCCCAGGTCGAGCTACTCGTGGAGGCCCACCCTCTTCACATCCTCCTGACGTCCCTACCGGCGGTCGGCGTCAGGACCGAGGCCAGGATCCTCACCGAGGTCGTTGGCAAAGACTTCCAGACCGCCGGACACCTCGCCTCCTACGCCGGGCTGGCCCCGGTCACGTGGCGCTCGGGCACCTCGATCCGCGGGGACCACCCCTCGCGCAAGGGCAACAAGGTCCTCAAACGGGCCCTGTTTCTATCCGCGTTCGCCTCGCTGCACGACCCGATATCGAGGACCTACTACGACCGCAAACGCGCCGAGGGAAAGAAACACAACCAGGCCCTCATCGCCCTGGCCAGACGACGCTGCAACGTCCTGTTCGCAATGCTCCGCGACGGAACCATCTACCAGAAACACGTGGCCTTGGCAGCCTGAAACCCGCAATCCACCGCCGCGCACCAGGAGCATCCGTCCCAATCACCCGGCCGGCATCGCCATGCCCGAAAATTCTCGCAACGATTATTCAGGTCTTTCCGGCTCGACCCTTGACGAAGCAGATAGGGGCACCCCCCTATCGCGTCTACCCGGGCCCTTTCGACAGGCAGCGGCAGGCTTCGTTGTCCACCTAGTCGCAAGCAGCGTCGGCCGCCGTGATTCCAACGAAGGTAAAGACACATTTTACCCTCGTGAGCCTTGGAACGTCTCGGGGTCTGAGGGCGACATTGATAAACGCCGAGGCGACCAGCCGATCGTGACAGCGTAGAGATGCCACTAACTCGCTGCCAGAAACGGCCTAACCAGCCCAGGTCCCGCTTGCCCTCTCAATTGGGGTTGAATGGTAGACAAGACATGCTGGACACATTGGTATTCCGGAACAGGAAATAGGGACTAGGGGCGTTTTGAGTAACCACGCATCATTTATCTGGGGAATCGCCGACCTGCTGCGCGGCACCTTCAAATCCCACCAATACGGCGACTTTATCCTCCCCTTCACCGTTCTGCGACGCTTGGACTCCGTCCTGGCAGATACCAAGCCCAAGGTCCTGGAAGTTGTCGCCGAAGCCGAGACCAAGGGGATGCCGGTTCGCCCGGTGCTGCTGAAGACCAGGGCAGGGCATCAGCATTCCTTCCACAACACCAGCCCCTACGACCTGGGCACCCTCATCGGAGACCCTGAGAACCTCCGTGAAAACCTCCTGGCCTACATCCAGGCGTTCTCCGAGAACGTGCGGGACATCTTCGTGAAGTACAAGATCGAAGACCGCATCGAGGCACTCGAAGACAACAACCTGCTCCTGCTGGTGATCCAACGCTTCGCCGAAGTGGATCTACACCCCGGCCACGTGACCAATGCCGAGATGGGTCACATCTTCGAAGAACTCATACGTAAATTCGCCGAAGCCTCCAACGAAACCGCCGGTGAACACTTCACACCCCGCGAAGTCATCGAACTCATGGTCGACCTCCTTTTCGAAAACGACGACCAGGTCCTGCGTGACGGGGATATCGTCCGCTCGGTCTACGACCCCACAGCCGGCACCGGCGGCATGCTCTCCGTCGCCGAAGACCACCTCACAGAAATGAACCCCCGGGCCCGGCTCACCTTGGCCGGGCAGGAACTCAACGCCCAGTCCTACGCGATCTGCAAGGCAGACATGGTCATCAAGGGCCAAGCCGTGGACGCCATCGTCAACGACGACACCCTGCTCAACGACGGACACCCCGGAGCCACGTTCAACTACTGCCTCTCCAACCCGCCCTTCGGTGTGGACTGGAAGAAGCAGGAAAAGACCGTCCGCGAAGAACACGCCGAACGCGGCTTCGCTGGCCGCTTCGGCGCCGGACTGCCCCGCGTCTCGGACGGCTCCATGCTCTTCCTGCTGCACCTGATCTCCAAGATGCGAGAACCAGCCACCGGCACCACCGGCGGGCGTGCCGCGATCGTGCTGAACGGGTCCCCGTTGTTCACTGGCGGTGCAGGGTCCGGTGAATCCAATATCCGCAAGTGGATCCTCGAGCGTGACTACCTCGAAGCGATCATCGCCCTGCCCACCGACATGTTCTACAACACCGGCATCAGTACCTACATCTGGGTCCTCTCTAAAGACAAGACACCCGAACGCCGGAACAAAGTCCAACTGGTCGATGGGTCCAAGTTGTTCCGGAAAATGCGCAAGGGCCTGGGCTCCAAACGCAACGAACTCGGCCCCCAGGACATCGAGACCATCGTGAAGCTCTACGGCAACTTCGAGGAAACCGACCAGTCAAAGATCTTCAACACCACGGACTTCTTCTACCGCACGATCACCATCGAACGCCCCCTGCAGCTGAACTTCAACACCACCAGCGATCGCATTGACGCAGCAGTGTCGGTGAAGGCCTTCAGCAAACTCACCACCGAGAACCTGGCCGGCTTGCGGGCTGCTCTGGAACCCATGAATACAAACATGGTGTGGAAGAACCGCGAAGAATTCACCAAGGCCCTAAAAAACCAGCTCAAGGCCAGCAGCGCAGAGTTGAGTCCACCACAGTTGAAGGCACTCATCGCGGGCCTGTCCGAACGCGATGAAACAGCCGAAGTGTGCACTGGGCCCAAGGGCAAGATCGAAGCAGACGCTGAGCTCCGCGATACCGAAAACGTTCCTTGGAACGAAGACATCCACGCCTACGTCGAACGCGAAGTAAAACCCTTCGTCCCTAATGCATGGATCGACGAAACCAAGACCAAAGACGGCTGCGAAATCCCTTTCACCCGCCACTTCTACCAATACATCCCACCTAGACCACTCGAAGACATCGACGCCGACCTCGACACCCTGCTCGGTCGCATCCGTGTACGCCTCGAACAGGTCAAATCATGAGCCTGAAGCCCTACCCTGAGTACATAAACAGCGGGACTGAGTGGCTGGGTGAAATTCCAGCAACTTGGTCGGTGTCTCCCGTAAAACACCTCGCCCACCTGCTAGCTGGCGGGACCCCCGAATCAGACAATCTGCGCTACTGGACGAACGACGGTGGCATTAATTGGGTGGCAATTGGAGACATGAGCTCCCGTGATCTGGTGCATTCGACCGCCCGCCAAATTACCCAGGAGGGTCAAAGAACCAAGTCGTTGCCTGTTGCCCCTCCAAGCACGGTTCTTTTTGCGATGTACGCCAGCGTGGGAGAAGTCTCTATTTTGGGTATCCATGCCGCTTGGAACCAAGCTCTCCTCGGATTTCGGGTCAATAGTTCTAGAGCCAATTCAAAATTCCTCTTTTATGCACTCAAGGCAGTCTCCAAATGGTTGCCCGTCTTCTACCGCAGGAATACACAAAACAACTTGAACGCAGAGCAGGTTGGCAACCTCAGGCTGCCTCTTCCGCCACTGCCGGAACAATCGATGATCATCGACTATCTTGATCGTGAGACGGCTGAGATTGATGCGTTCATCGCGGACCAGGAACAACTCATCTCTCTCTTGTCCGAGCGCCGTACAGCAACCATTACGCACGCAGTCACCAAAGGCCTCAACCCCAACACGCGGATGAAGGACAGTGGTGCCAGCTGGCTGGGAGAGCTGCCTAGCCACTGGTCGATTACGAAGATTAAATATCTTGGCGACATAAAATACGGGCTCGGTGAACCACCTGTCTACTGTGAGGAAGGTGTTCCTCTCATCCGTGCAACCAATGTTTCGGCCGGTACAATAACTCCGCAAAAACTGGTATATGTCAATCCTGAGGACATTCCTGCCAGCAAAATCTTTTGGCTTAGAAATGGGGACATCATCGTTGTCCGAAGCGGGGCCCTTACGGGTGATTCAGCGATCATTCCTCTGCAATACGAGGGGAGTATCGCCGGATTCGACATGGTGTTCCGCGCCAATAAGACCACGGACCCCAACTTTGTTCAGTACACCTTGTTGGCACCCTACGTAAAGTCAGCCCAAATTGATCAAATCCGGATCCGTGCCGCGCAGCCCCATCTTAATTCCGAAGAACTCGGCGATTGCTTGATCACGACACCCCCATATGCAGAACAGAATGCGATTTCCGACTATCTCGAGAGAGAGACTGGGGAAATCGATGCGGCCATGGCTGAAGCTCGTGAAGCGATTGCGTTGTCGAAGGAACGTCGCGCAGCGATGATCAGTGCCGCGGTGACAGGAAAGATTGATGTCCGCGGCATGGGACCCTCGGCGAATGTTGGGGAGGCTGTTTCTGTTGGCGTTGCATAACGAGATCGAATTCGAAAAAGACATCTGCGAGTACCTACAAGCCCACGGCTGGTACTACTCCCCCACCGATGAAGGCTACGACCGCGAACGTGCCCTATTCCCCGACGATGTTTTCGGTTGGCTGCAGGACACGGCCCCGGATGAGCTGGCGAAGATCGTCAAACCCGATCTGAATCCCACCATGCAGGCTAAGGCCGAGCTGCGTGTGCTGGACCGCCTGGCCAAGACCATGGGAACCGACCCGACCAATGCCGGCGGCACCCTGAACGCGATCAAGAAACCCATCGGTGTGGGTCCGGCGTCGTTGCGGATGTTTCAACCCAAACCAGCCGACGGCCTGAACCCCACCACCGTGGATCGCTACGGGTTGAACCGGTTGCGGGTGGTCCGCCAAGTCCACTACTCCAAGACCTCCAATAAGTCCCTGGATCTGGTCCTGTTCCTCAATGGCATCCCCGTGGCCACAGTGGAGTTGAAGACGGACCTGACCCAGGACGCCGAAGCCGCGCTGAAGCAATATAAGCAGGACCGCAACCCCAAGGGCGAGCCCCTGCTGTCCTTCGGCCGTGGGGCGTTGGTGCATTTCGTGGTGTCCAACCAACAAGTGCATATGACCACCAAACTCGAAGGCCCCTCCACCCGGTTCCTGCCCTTCAACGCAGGCAAAAACAACGGGGCCGGCAACGCACCCCGTGAAGGGACATCGCCCACCGCCTACTTCTGGGAAGACCTCCTGGAACCCGACGCCTGGCTGACCGTGCTGGGGAAGTTCGTCCACTACCGCTTCGAAGACGACACCCACCCCATCACCGGGAAGAAGACCCGCAAGGCCTCCCTGAGGTTCCCGCGCTACCACCAGTGGCGTGCCGTCAACGCCCTCACCGACGCCGCCCTGGCCGAAGGGCCGGGGCATAACTATCTGATCCAGCATTCGGCCGGGTCCGGGAAAACCGACTCCATCGCTTGGACCGCCTACCGGCTCTCATCCCTGCACCGGGGTGATGGGTCGAAGGTCTTCGACGGGGTCATCGTCATCAGCGACCGCACCGTGTTGGACGGACAACTACAAAAAGCCGTCGAACAACTCGAAACCGTGGCCGGAGTCTTCGCCCCCATCACCCGCGGCACGGAAGGCGCCAAATCCACCCAACTGGCCGAAGCGTTGCTCAAGGGCCGGCAGATCATTGGGGTGACCCTGCAGACCTTCCCCCACGCCATGGACCAGATCCGCAAGAACAAGGGCTTGGCAGGACGTAATTACGCGATCATTGCCGATGAGGCCCACTCTTCCCAGTCCGGGGATGCGGCCAAATCACTGAAGAACGTCCTCACCGTCGCCGGGCTGGAGGAAGGCGAGGACGTCAGCGCCGAAGACGTGCTGACCGCGGAAATGGCCGCCCGGGCCGGGGCCACCATGAACCTGTCCTTCTTCGCGTTCACCGCCACCCCGAAAGCCAAGACCATTGAACTCTTCGGCCGGCGGGATGAGAACGGGGACATGGAGGTCTTCGACCTCTACTCGATGAAGCAGGCCATCGAAGAGGGCTTTATCTTGGACGTGCTGCAGAACTACACCACGTACCAGATGGCCGCCAAGATCGCCCACGCCGACGAACAGGCCTCCGAGGTCGAGGTGGACCGCGATCAGGGCGCGAAGCAGCTGATGCAGTGGGTGCGATTGCACCCGCATAACATCGCCCAGAAGGTCGCGATCATCGTGGAGCACTTCCGCCAGAACGTCGCCCACCACCTGGCGAACCGGGCCAAGGCCATGGTCGTGACCTCCTCCCGCAAGGAAGCAGTCCGCTATAAGCTCGCGATCGATAAATACCTGCAGGAGAAGGGCTATCAAAGCCAGGTCGCTGCCCTGGTCGCGTTCTCCGGGGACGTCGACGACCCCGAATCCGGTGTTGGCCCGTTCAACGAATACACCATGAACCCGGGGTTGAAGGGCCGCGCGTTCACCAAGGCGTTCGGCAGCGAGGACTACCAGATCATGTTGGTGGCCAATAAGTTCCAGACCGGGTTCGACCAGCCACTGCTGGTGGGCATGTATGTGGATAAGAAGCTCTCCGGCATCGCCGCGGTCCAGACCCTCTCCCGGCTCAACCGGGTGATCCCGGGTAAGGACAAGACCTACGTCCTGGACTTCGTCAACGAACCAGCCACCATTCTGGAGGCCTTCGAGACGTATTACGAGGACGCGTCCATCGAGACGGAGTCGGATCCGGACATCATCCACGACATGATCATGAAGATGGATGCGATGAGCATCTACAACGACAAGGACGTGGACCTGGTCGCCCAGAAGTGGGTGGCCCAACGCAACCATAACGGTCTCTACTCCCACCTGCAGCCGGCCATCGATGAGTTCAAATACCGCCACAAACAAGCTACCCAGAACGCCGACACCCTAGACCTGGATCGGTTGGAGGAGTTCCGCAACACCGCCGGGGCATTCAATAAGTCCTACGACTTCTTCTCCCAGATCATCGACTACGAAAACACCCGTATCGAGAAGCTCGCGATCTACCTCAAGCTCCTGGCCAAGGCCCTGCACTCCACCACGACTAGTGATGCGTTAGACCTCAGCGACGTGGTGTTGACCCACTACGCGCTGAAGAAGCAGGAAGCAGCGGATCTGAAACTCGTTGACGGGGAAGGCAAGGGCCTGACGGGGCTCACTGCTGCCGGTTCCGGTGTGGCGCGGGAGAAGAAGTTGGGGACGTTCGATGATCTGATCGAGCAGATCAATAAGATTTTCGAAGGCACCGGCATCAGTGATGAGGACCAGATCAGCGCGGTCGAATCCGTGATGCGTCACGCCGAGGCCAACGAACAACTCCAGCGCGAAGCCATCGCCAATGGCCCCTTGGACTTCAGCTCCTCCCCCAGCCTGCCAGAGGCCATCGACGAAATCATCTACACCGCCGGGGAAGGTCACCAAAAGGCGATCAACGCTCTGCTGGAGATGCAGGGGCCCGGGAAGCTTGTCGATATTCTTCTGGCGGCGGGCTTACAGGAGCGAGCTAGGAACCGAGCTCAGCAGGATGCCCAGGTCTTCGAATAGGCGATTTGGAGAATACTAGGTTTAAGAACCTAGGCCGCACGACTGTTTACCACGTTCCAACAGCTCCAGAACCGAGGCACCACATGGACAGCAATAAGGCCGCTCGTTATCGGGCAGCTTCCAATAAGAAAACGGAAGCGTATCCCTTTCGGTATAACTCTGAGCAACGAGATCTCCTACACTTCGCGTCTCAAGTCTCCGGGCAATCCATGCAAAGCATCATCGAAGAATATCTTTGGGAGGCACTCGAAGAACGCTACGGTCACTCTGTTCCGGTGAAGTCGGCTACGAGGGACTAGAGGACGAGCGACAGCTGGGGCCTTCATACTCGTACCTGGCTCCGGATATCTCTTGAACCCGCACAAGGCTCGCCTTCCCGTTGGGGCACTAGTATCGGCACATGGGGTATATAGCAATTGGATCGGCCGCCGCGACTGTCGCAAGTGGCGCGATTGGCTTCAGAAAGGGCCGCTCGGCTGCCGATAAAATTCTAGATTGGGCGAACACTGTTCGCGCAGAGGACACTAGGCGATTGTTGAACGGGGAACTCATTCCCCCGCTTGCGATGCTGCCAGAACCGCGACCCCGCAAATTAAAGTCCATCTGGCTTTGCTACCTCGGGGGGATAGCCTTAGGCGGCTTCATCGGGTGGCTACTCACGTTCGTGGTGTGCCAGTTCGTAATCGCCCTGACAGGCCAAGAAGTCGGTCTCGCCGAGAGGTTGATCTCGTCACTCATCATTGCGGCCGGCGGAGGTCTAGTTGGGCTAGTCCCGGGCACAATCCTAGGGTCAGCATTCTGGCTATTGGAAGTCCGGAATCGCTTCCGCCAGTTTGACGCAGAGACTCGCCATGCCCTCGGTGTTGAACGCGAAAACCTTCGTCAGGGGCTGCAAGCGGGCACATTAACAGTGCCTGCCGCACTCGAACAGCTGGGGCCCATTATCTAGCGCCCGCCGGTAGCGCCTCCCATAGCATGAAACGTTGCCAGACTGTAGATACCTTCGAATTTTTGCCCAGCTCCGTGTTCTCATTTAGGGCTACTGCCTATGCTGCTTTCTGCCCGCTGGACGTCTCTGTCCGCGATGGCCATCCTAGTGGTTGGGTTCCTTCGGACCGTCGCACACGCGATAGTCGGGAATGGAATGAAGCCCTGAAAGTACCGGGCCAGCGAACGACGCCATCAGGAACCATCGATCTGGACTATCCGCGATCCTTCGTTCCTGAACCCCGTCGGCAACGAATCCACCGGCGGTGTTCGATGCCTCGCGCGACCAGACAGGATACCTGGAAACCAGCTCCTAGTTCCTCCAGCTTTCCGACCGGGGTGTCTTCCTTGATGAGGAGGCTCGAAAACCCAGGATTGGGTCACCAAGTCGACCCATGATTCCGAGACCGGAGTTGGACACCCACAGTTCGGCGGCTGCCATCTTGTCGGGAAGCCTGATCGAGTCGAGATCACTGCCTAGACGAGGGGCGATGAAGGTGTTGAAGTTGGCACGAGTGGATGCCGTTGAGAACTCCTTGCGGTCCTTCGGCTTGGTCTGGAGAATTCGTTATTCCATTGGTGGCGGTCCACTCATACGGTCATCATCGAATCTGCGGTTAATGTCCCTGAAATCTTCATGTCCGGAGGCCTTGTAGGACCGTGCGGTGGGAGCGACGAGTGGGGTGAGCTTCATCTGGGAAAGACGCTTCACCGTGGGGGAGGTCTTACGCTCCAGCTCTTGATCGAGAGTGACCTTTAGCCTAGCGGCGAGAATTTCTCGGCGAATGGTGTCAAATACCTCGTCGTTACGCGGTATTTTGGGCACAGCGCGTCCTTGAGTCCCTTTGCTTGCGCTAGATTCCAGCAGGCCCGCCAAGACGTCATACGTTAGTTTTTGCGACTGTTTCTTGAGCTTCTCAAGAGACTCAATTGTTGCTTGGTCATAGCTGAGTAGCGACTTTATCTCCTCTGTGGTGAGATCTTTCTGCCTACGAGCTCCCTCAATAAGTTGCTCAATGCCTTCGTCTTCCATTTCGGTGGAAGTTGCCTTGAAGACTGTATAAAGCAACTCTTTGTCGTGAGGACCCGCTAGCTCACTCCGAGCAAGAAGATCGAGCATCCCGGCCCCGTAACCGTACATTGCAGTATTTTCTGATGCAGCGGCTTCAAGGGCCCATTGAGTACGGCGCCACCATTCGGATCTGGAATCTGCTTCTGACTTTTGAGTTAGATTCGACTCATGCGACGAAATTTGGGCCTCTAGTGCCGCCCGCTGTTGCTTCAAGTTCCTATACCCGATCACTGCAGCCACAAAAGCCGCGGTCAGGGCAACGAGAGGTGTAATTGCCGCGAGTTCAGCCCATGCAGACGGTTCGGTGGGCGCCATGTTGTTTAGAGCCTCAATAACCCTGTCGGCTATGTCCTGTATCTGCTTTTCATTCACCGTTTTGACTCTACTCTTTCATACAGCCAGCAAAGCCTGGCTATGCGTACTAGATGTCTTCTGCATCTGGCCGTGCATCGTCGTAGCTGTGAACCCGAGCCGCCGACAATTGACGTAAACCTGCGCATTGGCGAGTAACCCGAGTAGGCCCGTATCGCCCCTTTGCGGTCGTCGAGTATTTTAGACAGTTTCATAGTGTTTTTTTTACGCGGCCAGGGGTTCCTGAACACGACTCTGATGGCTGGACAGGGCCTTGCTGGTGGGATACCTCCGGCCCGGCGATTCGGTCTTCTGCGGTTGTACCAGGGATCGATGTAGTCCACGATCGCGCGCCAGGCAGCGATGCGGGTGGCGAAGCGTTCGTGGTGGTCGAATGTTAATACGGCGCTTCGGATAGCGCATGTGTAACGAAGCGGTAGCAGGTGCGCGGGCATCGGGTAGTGCTGTGGCGAAGGTTTCCGGCATAGACGCCTCCACCCGGCAGTCACCCTTGGCCGTGGCCGAATGTCGAAGGACCCCGCTCATGAACTGCTACCGCCAGATGCTTGCCGTGCTTTCGCAAAGGCGCCCCCAACCGGCAGAATGAAACGATGGCCGCTTGTTCGCGCCGAGGTCGTCAAGGCCTGGCGCATGCTCTTCGACAAGCATCGGTGCACGCGGGAGCAGAGCGAATTGCTCACCGTGAGAGACCTCGACTTCCCTTTTATCGATGGCAAGAAAATGCTATCCGATACCCGTGCCGGCGCTACCGGACGTCTACACAAGCGCTATCTGAAGCGCCATCTTAACAGTAGAACTCGGTCTTCAAACGCGAGAAGAAGTTCTCTGTCACGAAATTATCCCAGCACACCCCCACGGCACCCAGGGACTGGGCGATTCCGTTACCCGAACACCATGTCTGAAACTTCTCGGACGTATATTGAGCCCCTCTGACGCTGGGAAAAATGGTCCCCAGGCCGGCGAACTGGCCGTTGTTCCGCGCCATCCTCAGCGCCGAGGTGCACAGGCTCGCCCGCATGTGATCGGCCATCGACCAGCCGATCGCCATGCCCGTGCAGAGATAGATCACAATAGCCAGGAGTAGCCATCCCTCACCAGTTCGCAGATAGATGATGTCCCCGACCAGCCGGGTGCCGGGGGGGCTCTACCGGGAAATCTTTGCCTCCGTTCTCATCGAGCATGAGGTTCCCGATGTGGGAGGTCTTGGCCTGCGGATCCTGCACGGTTGCGGCCTTCCAGGCCTCCGTACGCACCGCACGCAGGCCATTGGCCCGCATGTTCCGCCCCGACGGTCGGGGCCGAGACCTTGGTCCCGGCGGCGTTGAGCATCAAGGTCAGTTGATCTCGTCCGGCGCACTGTTTTTCCTTGCTGAACAGCGTGGTCACTGCCTCGGTAAGCTGCTCGGGACGGATAGCCCGCGTCGTCGGGCCCGCAGGGCGGCGCCAACGGTAGAACGATGCCCTGGAGACCTTCAGCGCCCGGCATAGCCAGTCGATGGAGTGGTTGGCCTTCTCTGCTTCGATGTACTCGTAGAAGTCCTCTACTTCTGCTTCGCGGCAAAGAAGGCGCTGACTTTTCCCAGGAACTTGACCTCGGCCTTCAGCTTCGCATTCTCTGCCAGTGCTTTCTCGTGTTCGCCCCAAAGCACCGGGCTTCTGGCTACTGGCTTCTGGCTTGGGCGGTGTAGGTCGTCCCGGGTTTGACAAGCTGTATCGGCGCACCCAGTTGCCCAGGGTGCTTGGCTTCACCCCGGTTTCGCTGGCAACTTGGTTCACCAAGCGATCCGATCCCAGGACGAGACGGACAGATTCTTCACGGAACGCTGGATCGTAATTCTTCTTGCTGCTGACGGGCATCTGAAACGAGGGATCCAATCAAGCTGCCTCACAAAACCATACGGCCGCACAATGCCTAAGAACGAGCAATTGGGCATGCCTTACGGCCGAGTCAGTGAGCCCAAACACAGTTAGGGTCCCGGAAAAGCGGTGCTGAAGACCAAATTCAAGGCTCATTGAGACGAAGGGTGCCTCAGTCGAAGTGAGCAACAGCCGGCAATATGTGCTTTAGTCGAGTGGGATGGACACGATCGCGTCTATGAGTGGCAGAGGTCGAGTCGACCTACTACTTCCACTTAAGGTCTATGAAGTCTGCGCTAAAATATGGGGTTCCCGGTTTGTGTCCAACTGGCCGTCCCCTTGGGGCTGTCAGAGCGCGCACCTCGAGAAGTAGGGCGACGACCGCGCGCTGCTTCTCCACATTGGCGTCAAGAAAACGTCGCGCCGGGTCCGAAGCAGTGGCGAACTCTTGCAACACGCTAGTTCGTCCCAAGCGTTCCAGTTCGAATTCGTCACCGGCGATGTCGTGCTCAAGTTTCATTGTCGCCAGTCGCGTCTGCTGTCCCGTCAACAGCCCTTCGGCATAGTCCGTACCCAGCTGCGCCGTCCGCGTCCGCAGCATCCGAAGATTGGCTTTGAGTACCTCGACGCGTTCGGCGTCGATTGCTGCGACCGGCAGAAGACCCCGGAGATCGGGCTTCGAGAGACGCAGGGCAATAACCTCCCGGACGAAGGCGTCCATACCCGCTTGGTCGCGGTGAATATGTTTGCCGGAGCTACACCGATAGACCGTGCGTCTAGGTCTGCCCACTCCCCCAGTGCTAGCGGGTCGCAGGACTCGCCCACAGACCCCGCAGCGGTACAGGTGTGATCCCAACCAGCGGACGGCCGATGAAGTCTGTGTGCGCCGCGATGGATCTTCGAGGATGCCACGCACGGTACGCCAGACGTCTTCCGTGAGAATCGGCGCCCATTCCGCTTCGACGGTCCCAGCCGGGTCCGCAAATCCCGCGTTCCGGGGGCGTATAAGAATACGCCGCAGGGCAATCTGGTGCATCAGTTGGGGCTTCTTCGCAGACGAGGTCGTAAATCCGGATTCTGCAAGCTCCCGGGCCAAGCTGTTCAGGCTCCGTCCCTCGATCACCTGACGTGCGGCCCAACGGATAGCCTCTGCCTCCCTCTCTTCGATGGTAAAACCATCCACTTTGTATCCGAACGGACGCGGGCCACCCAACCATTTGCCGGCGGCTCGTGCTTCCTTTTTGGCACGCTGAACTCGCTCGGCTATCCGCTCCGCTTCCGCCGCATCCCAAGCGGCGTAGGTCCTGGCGATTGCTCGACCATCAGCCGTCGTGAAGTTCGCATCGCCAGAATTGACTGTTCGAACCTGGACTGGGTGTTTGGATTCGGTTAGTCGAATAAGTTCCTCCCATTCCGCTGGACGACGAGTGAGACGACTGTTCGTGTAGGCCAGGATCGCCCCGAATTGACCGTTTCCCGCGGCATCAAGCATGGCACGGTACTGGGGTCTCTTTTTTCGGCTGTGCTTGCTGGCTCCAAAGTCGTTGTCCTTGTAAACAGCCACCACCTCGTAGCCGTATCGTTCTGCCAAGGCTCGACAGTCGGCTTCCTGACGCTCGACACCGGCTTCTTGGCCGGCTTTGTCTCTGGAAATCCTGACGTAGATCGCGGCTTGTTCTCCCATAAACGTCATACTATATGTAATGCCAGATCGAAGGAGGATCCCCGTTTGGGCAGCGAAGCCGGAGTGAGGTTCACGGTGATGCGTCGCGGACACAGCGGCACTCCCGAATTGCGGGCCGCAGAGCGGATCCGGTCACGGGCTTCGATCAAGGAGGCATCGGGCAGCCCCAACAGCACGAAGGCGGGCAGCCCTCCGCCCAGATCGGCCTCGACGTCGATGATGTGACCGTTCAAACCGACCAGGGACACCCCGGCGGCCCTGCCCAGGCTCATGGGGTGACTTCCTTGAAATAGGCGACCCGGTGGTGTTGCCCCGGGACCGCGATAATGGCGATGACATCGACTCGGCGCCGCCGTCGGGGTTGGCCCGCCGCACGACACCACGCGCTAGCCAATCGATGCAGCCGTCGCAGCTTCACCGCATCCACCGCCTCGGCCGGATGACCGAAGCCGAGCCCCGAACGGGTTTTCACTTCCACGGCCACCAGGGTGCCGGCGTCGTCCGCGACGATGTCTATTTCGCCGATCGGGCACCGCCAATTCATGGCCACCACGTGGATGCCTCGCCCCATCAGGTATTGAGCGGCCAACACTTCCCCGCGTTGACCCAGCTCCTGGTTATGTCCCATGACCCACCTCCGCCTCTACTCTGGGCGGCAGGTGTGTTGGGTCGACCTGACGGGTCGGCAGCTGTGGACGCGGGGTTCAGGGCAGTACCTGTGGAGGACTCACACGAAGCTGAGGGAACGGGCGAAAACAACGAACATGATTCCGCGGCGAGGCTTGTCAAGTCACCGGTGGGCCCGGGCGGGCGTTCCCCTCGGTTGCCGCCTGAAATGCCGGTTGTGGTCATAAACCTGCGACATCAAGTCATTTTACAAAGCCAATGGATTTGCCGCCAAAAATCTGTGTATTATCCGTTGGACGGGCATCGACGCCCGCGGCGTCCTGGGGGGAACAAAAATGCTGGTGACTTGTGGTTGGCGAGAGATCTCGCTTCCGGGGCACGCGCGCCGCATCGGTCCTCCCGGTGACGCGCCCAGTCTCGCACCCATCCCGCACGATACGTATCGCACGTCGGTCAGGTGTCCCCTGAAAGGACTCTCATGAGCCAAACTCCCAACTTCGCGCCCTATCCGCCAGCCAATGGTTATGGTTACGGCCAACCTCAGCAGAGCTCGAAATCCTTCCTTGCCACCTGGCTGCTCTCGCTTCTGCTGGGGATGTTCGGTGTGGATAGGTTCTATCTGGGCAAAGTCGGGACAGGGATTCTCAAGCTGATCACCTTTGGTGGTCTGGGTGTCTGGGCTCTGGTCGATCTCATCCTCGTACTGGCGAATAGAACCCGCGATAAGCGCGGTCTCCCGTTGGAAGGCTACGACCAGCACAAGAAGGTGGCACTGATCGTTACCCTCGCCCTCTTCGCTCTGAGTATCATCATCAACGTGGCCGGTGGCGGCACCGCTTCCGTGCCCGGCCCAGCCGATTCGGCGCCGAATGCTTCGGCACAAGCCGTAGCTCAGGCGGCCGACGATGAGGCGGCCCAGGAGAAGGCCGACGTTGAGGCATCCCAGAAGGCGAAGGACGAGGCAGCTCGGGAAAAGGCTGACGCCGAAGCGTCTGCGAAGGCGGAGGCTGATGCAGCGCAGGAGAAGGCAGCCGCGGAAAAGGCCGAGGCCACGGCTTCGAAGAAGGCCAAGGCTGAAGCTGCCGAAAAGAAGGCAGATGCCTCCAAGAAGGCCAAGGCAGAAGCAGCCGCGCAAAAGAAAGCCGAAGCTGCGGCTGGCACGACCAGCCAGCAGAACGCTCAGCGGGCCGCTGAAAGCTACCTCGATTACACGGCCTTCTCCCAACCAGGGCTGATCGAACAATTGGTCTTCGAAAAGTATTCGAAAGCCGATGCCACCTGGGCCGTGAACCGGCTGACCGTTGATTGGAACGAACAGGCTGCCCAAGCAGCAGAGAATTACCTCGATTACACGGCGTTCTCCCGTTCCGGGCTGATCGAGCAACTGGTCTTCGAGGGATACACCCCGGCGCAGGCCAAATATGGAGTCAGCAAGACCGGCCTCTAGCTCAGAGCTCCCGCCCGAGCCTGCCTCGAACCTCAGGTCGTGTCACTAGGCGGCAATGAGCCGCCAGAGGGACGTGATTTCGGCAGATCGTGCCTCATGGAACGGGTCCTCGCGGTCCAGGGCGCGGCGATGGCTGGGTTTCACGTCGCTGCGCCCGGCAACCTGCAGCCCGGCGGCGGCGATCCAGCCCAGGAGCTCGTCCCGGCTACGCAGCCCCAGATGCTCTGCAAGATCCGAGATCACCAACCAGCCTTCACCTCCGGGTTCCAGATGCTCCGGCAGTCCGGTCAGGAAGGCACGGAGCATCCGGGACTTGGGGTCGTAGACGGCCTGATCGAGCAGGGTGTTCGCACTACCGGGAAGCCACGGCGGATTACAGACCACCAGGCCGGCACGCCGGCCGGTGGGGAACAAATCGGTCTGCTCCAACTCGACGGTCTCGCCTACTCCCAGCCGGTCTAGGTTCTCCCGGGCGCAGGCAATGGCCCGGGCGGAAAGGTCGGTGGCAACGATCCGTTTCATGCCTCGTCGGGCGAGGATCGCTGCGATCACTCCGGTTCCCGTGCCGATGTCGAAGGCCGTGTCGGTCTCGGGCAAGGTTTCGCCGGCGACCAAGTCCAGGTATTCCCCGCGGATCGGGGCGAAGGTGCCGTAATGCGGGTGGATGGGAGCGTCCAGCGCGGGGACGTGGACTCCCCGCGCCCTCCACTGTTCGGCTCCCAGCACCCCCAGCAGGTCCTGCAGGGGGATGACGGAGGCTTCGGTGATGGGGCCGTGGGCGTGGGTCCAGGCCGTGGCGATCTCGGGGCCGCGGCGCAGGTCCACCGACGGTCCGGGGGCCAGCGGGACCAGGACCGAGGCCAACATCCGCGAACGTCGGGAGCGGGCCTGACGGTGCCGGTAGAACTCGGCTCCGACATCTGGCTCGCGTTCTGCCTGGGTGCCGGTCGCACGTTTTGCGGGGCGGGGGCCGGGGATCCGCCGTCCGAGGGCGCTGAGCAGTTGACGGGCGTTATGGTAATCCCCGGTCCAGAGCATCGCGGTGCCCCGGTGGGCCATCCGGTAGGCGTCTTCGGCCGTCAACGTATCGTCGACGACCCGGATCTGTAGGGGGGCGGGGCCGCTACCGAACCAACGGGCGGTGCCCTGTGTTCCGCCGTCGTCCCAGCTGAGCAGTGGTGGTTCCGGGAGAACGAGTTCGAGCGGGCCTGAGACGTCCCGGACGGGGGTGGGTTGGTCTTTCATGGCGGCGGCCTAGCTGCCCAGGCCGGCATCCTTGGTGGTCAGTTCCCCGGTTTCGGCGAGTTCTTCGACGTTGACGTCCTTGAAGGTAATGACCCTGACGTTTTTCACGAATCGGGCCGAACGGTAGACGTCCCAGACCCAAGCGTCCTTGAGGGTGACGTCGAAATAGACTTCGCCGTCGGCCGAGCGGATCTGGAGGTCGACCTCGTTGGCAAGGTAGAACCGTCGTTCGGTTTCCACGACATAGGTGAACAGGTTCACCACATCGCGGTATTCGCGGTAGAGCTGCAGCTCCATATCCGTCTCATAGTTCTCGAGATCGTCGGCGCTCATGGTTCCTCCCTGGGTCTAACGGGTTGCCGCCGGCGCCGTCAGCCGCCAGCTGCAGCGGTGGTAGTCGGTGGCACCGTGTTCGACGATGGCCTGGCGGTGGGCTGCCGTTCCGTAGCCCTTATTGATCGCCCACCCATAGTGGGGCTCCAGTTCATCATAGGTGGCCATGAGGGTGTCGCGTTCCACTTTGGCCAAGACCGAGGCTGCGGCCACCGAAAGGCAGAGCAGGTCCCCCTTGATCTGGGTGCTCACCCGGGCGTCGGAAGCGTCGAAGGGGTACGACGGCGCTGTGGCACCGGTGCCCTGGCCCAGCAGTGCAGGTTGTCCGGGGGCCGTCAACCAGTCGTGGCTGCCATCGAGCAACACGGCGTGGGGCCGCGCCGATTCGGCGAGGTTCGCCCAGGCCCGGTTTCCGGCGAGGCGCAGGGCGCCGACGATGCCCAGCTCGTCGATTTCGGTCGCTGCCGCATGGCCCACACCCCAGCCGGCGGCCCATTCCCGGATCACCGGGACGAGGGCTTCGCGAGTGGCGACCTTGAGAAGTTTGGAGTCCCTGACGTCCTCGAGCAGTCCGGCGGTCGCCGGGTCGATGACGACCATGCCCACGCTGACGGGACCTGCCAGGGCTCCGCGGCCGACCTCGTCGCAACCGCCGATGAGTTGGTTTCCTCCGCCGCCCAGGGCAGTAGCCAGGGCGAGTTCGGTGTCCAGGGTCGGGGCGGGGGTCCGGTGGGCCATGGGTTAGTGGCCTGATTCGTTGGGGACGTCGGCGAAGACTTCGTGGTGTCCGTCGATGGTTCCGAAGCGGTCCAGGGGCCAGGCACGCAGGACCGCCTTGCCTTCGATGGAGTCCGTATCGATGAATCCGTCCTGGATATCCGGGTGGAAGCGTGAATCGGCGGAGGCGTTGCGGTGGTCCCCCATGACCCAGGCCTTGCCTGCGGGCACGGTGACCTTGAAGGACTCCTCCGAGGGGGCTGCTCCGGGGTAAATATAGGGCTCCGTGATGGGCTCCCCGTTGACGATCAGGCGCCCGTCCTCGGAGCAGCATTCCACGGTGTCCCCCGGCATGCCGATGAGGCGTTTAACCAGATGCTGGTCTGCGGTGTTGGGGAGCAGGCCGACGAAGGTCATCGCCTCGGTCACCGGGTTGGTGGGGGTCGGCGGGGTCTCGCCCAGCCAGCCTAGATCGTCGTTGAAGACGACGACGTCGCCGCGGTGCAGGTCGAAGGGGCCGGGGATCAGCAGGTTCACGAAGATCCTGTCGTTGATCTCCAGGGTCTGCTCCATGGAGCCCGAGGGGATGTAGAAGGCGCGGAAGAAAAAGGTTTTGATGACGAAGGAGAGCACCAGCGCAATGCCGACCACGATGAGGAATTC
This sequence comes from Arthrobacter rhombi, assembly GCF_900163545.1. GTDB lineage: Bacteria > Actinomycetota > Actinomycetes > Actinomycetales > Micrococcaceae > Arthrobacter_H > Arthrobacter_H rhombi_A. The sequence goes on along the minus strand of NZ_FUHW01000021.1, from coordinate 41,489 downwards.
GCGGACCCACCCCCAGACGGGGTTCCGGGGGTGCCTGACGGGCGCACCGCCGTCGTCCCCGGCCGGTCCTACCGCCTGCTGCTCATTCACGTGGTGCCTTTCCCTCGATATGCCGCGCCGCGCCCATGGGCCAGATCACCCGCTCCACCCGTCCGATGACTCGTTCCTCGGGGATCATTCCTCCCCCGGGTGCCCCCAGCAGGGAGCGGGAATCGGCCGAAACCGAACGGTGGTCGCCCATGACCCAGATCCTGCTTTCGGGGACGACGGCGGTGAACTCCTGTTCGCTGGCTGCGTCCCCGGCGAAAAGGTAGGGCTCGTGGAGCGGTTCCCCGTTGAGCAGTAGCCGTCCGTCCTTGTCACAACAGCTTAGGGTGTCTCCGCCGACGGCGATGACACGTTTGACGAAGGCCGTGTCGTCCCCCGAGACACGCAGCGCCCGCAGCACATCATCCAGCGGGCTGGCCCGTTGGTAGGGCAGCAGGGATCCGCGGCCATCGAAGACCAGGACGTCCCCGCGTTGCGGCGGATCCTGGTGGTAGGCGGTCCGGTTCACCAGCAGTCCCTCGCCGGGTTCCAAGGTGGTTTCCATGGAGTCGGAGCCAATGTAGTAGAAGTCCACCAGCGTGGCCCGCACGATGATCGCTGCGACGGCGGCGACCATCAGTGCGCCCACGACAAGGCGCCAGCCCCGAAAACGGGACCGGCGCCTGCTCCGCCCGCTCGGCGAAGCGTGCGGGACGGATGATGTCTTCACGATCATGGACGGGACGAATTCGTCCCGACGCACGGCTCTACTTGGAGCCGAACTCGCGCTTTTCCTTGATGCGTGCAGCCTTGCCGTGACGATCGCGCATGTAGTACAGCTTCGCGCGACGCACGTCACCGCGGGAGACGACCTCGATCTTTTCGACGATCGGCGAGTGCACCGGGAAGGTACGCTCCACGCCGACGCCGAAGGTCACCTTGCGCACGGTGAACGTCTCGCCCACACCGTGGCCCTGGCGGCCCAAGACGTAGCCCTGGAAGACCTGAACACGAGTGTTCTTGCCTTCAACGATGTTCACGTGCACCTTGAGGGTGTCACCGGTCCGGAAGTCCGGAATGTCGTTACGCAGCGAGGCTGCGTTAACTGAGTCGAGAATATGCATCTGGTGCTTCTCCTTGGGCGGATGCCACAGGTCACCCACCTTCGACACGTTCTCACGGCCGCGATACGAGGAAAGCGGAAACCGTGGAAACGGAGTGTGGTGAACCGACCAACACGTCTGTGTTCGTCGGCGCTCTGACTGTTGGCGCACTCCCCCTGTGGCAGGAGCGCACCCAGTAGACGCAAGGTCCCATTTTGCCATACGCATCCCCGCGGTGGTTAATCCCGTGCCGGCCCGGAGCGTGCTGTCGGGGATCCTGGCCTGGTTAGTCCGCGGGGCGAGCCACGACGCAGCCGTCTTCGATCATGAAGCCCGCATGCCACAGGGTGTCGCGGTCGCGCCGGTTCAGGGAATCGGGGTCCAGCGCCCGGATCAGGTCGGGGCGGCGTTCGGCGGTGAGTTCGAGCTGCCAGGCCCGGCGGGTCCGGGCAATGAGAGCGTGGTTGCCGTTGAGGAGTACCTCGGGGACGTCGCGGCCCTCCCAGCTGGACGGTTTGGTGTAGACGGGGTATTCGAGCAACCCGTCGGAGTGGGATTCCTCGACCAAGGATTCGGGGTTGCCCACGACTCCGGGGACCAGGCGGCCAATCGCCTCCACCATGGCCAGCACGGCAACTTCTCCCCCGTTCAGGACATAGTCGCCGAGGCTGACGGGGCGGACCTCGTAGTGTTCGGCGGCGAATTCATAGACCCGCTCGTCGATGCCTTCGTAACGTCCGCAGGCAAAGACCAGATGTTCGCGTTCGGACAGTTCCCGGGCCATGGCCTGGGTGAAGACCTCTCCAGCGGGTGAGGGGATCAGCAAGAGGGGCCGGGAAGAATCGGCGTGCTGTGCTCCTGACTCGGCTCCGGCGATCGAGGAAAGCGCTTCGGCCCAGGGGCCGGGTTTCATCACCATGCCGGCTCCCCCGCCGTAGGGGGTGTCGTCGACGGTGCGGTGACGGTCGTGGGTATGGTCGCGCAGATCGTGGATCCGCACGTCGAGTAGGGCCTCCCGCCGGGCCTTGCCGATCAGCGAGATATCCAGTGCCTGCAGGTATTCGGGAAAGATGCTGACGACGTCGATGCGCATGCCCTAGGCCTGGCCCTCCTCGGCGCCCTGCGCCCGATTGAGCGTGAAGAGCCCGTCCGGCGGGGTGAGCCGGATAAAGCCGGCCTCGGGGTCGACCTCGGGGACGATGGCTTCAACGAAGGGGACGAGGACTTCGGCGCCTTCGGTGTCTTCGATGACCAGGAGGTCCTGGGCGTCGTTGGTGCGTAGTCCGGTCACCGTGCCGACGGCTTCCTCGCCGATGCGGGCCGTGAGGCCGACCAGCTCATGCTCATACCAGGCGTCCTCATCGTCTTCTTCAAGGTCCGCTGTTTCGAGGAACAGCAGGGATCCGCGCATGGTCTCTGCGGTGTTGCGGTCGGGGATCTCCTCGAAGGCAACCAGCAGGATTTCCTTATTCCAGCGCGCCCCCTCCACGGTCAGGTACTTGGCCGGGGAGGATTCGACGTCGAAGACGGTTCCCGGTTCGAAGCGTGCGTCGGGGTCGTCGGTCATGAGCTGGACGGTGACCTCCCCCCGGATTCCGTGAGGCTTGCCGATGCGTGCGACCTGGAGGCGCATGGTGACTCCTTGAGACGGGAACGTCTGCAACGTTCCGACGATGTGTTTAAAGCGCGCGGCCCCGCACCGGTGTACGGTGCGGGGCCGGCGGGGTGAAACTCTGCGACCGGGCCTAGCGGCGTCGGTCGGTGTCGACCACGTCGACGCGGACCGGTTCGCCGTCCGACAGGGCCGCTACCACGGTGCGCAATGCGCGGGCGGTACGTCCCTGACGGCCAATGACCCGCCCGAGGTCGTCGGGGTGGACCCGGACCTCGAGCGTGTCGCCTCGGCGGTTGGCCTTCTGCTCCACGGCGACGTCCTCCGGGGAGTCGACGATGCCGCGGACCAAGTGATCGAGAGCTTCAACGAGCATTTCTACTCAGCCTCGGTGGCTTCTGCCTTCTCGGCCTCGGCTTCCGCGGCGGGTGCTTCTTCTGTCTTATCGGCCTTCTTGGTGATGGCCTCGGGCAGGATGACCGAAGACTTCTCGGGAGCGACGTACGCTTCCTTGGCGGTCTTGGTCTTCAAGGTGCCTTCCTGGCCCTCGATGCCCTTATGCTTCTGCCAATCACCGGTGATCTTCAGCAGTGCGGCAACCTGCTCGGTCGGCTGGGCGCCGACGGAGAGCCAGTAGCCAACACGCTCGGAGTTGACCTCGATGAACGAGGGCTCCTCGGTGGGCTGGTATTTGCCGACCTCTTCGATGGCATAACCGTCGCGCTTGGCGCGGGAGTCCATGATGACGATGCGGTAGGACGGTGCGCCCTTTTTGCCGAGGCGCTTGAGTCGAATCTTAACGGCCACTGTAGTGGTCACTCCTGTATCTAATACTGGGCGATCCCGCGTTTCTGCACCCGTGGGGCGGGCCATACTGCGAAGGGTCTGAGGACAAGATGCACACGCGGAGAGAGGGGCCACGTCGATCGAGTACCTTGCCATTATGCCAGAACGCGGCGCGCGACGCGACCCATCGTTCAGACGGGCGAGCCGTAGCCGCACGGCGGGTTGGTGGAAGCGGGTGCTGGCAGGTCAGCGCATGGAGCGGTCGGCGGATTCCTGCTCCCTGCGAGTCCCGTGGCGCACTGATAGTCGCAGCCAGTTGATCCCGATAAGGGCAATGATCACCATTCCTCCGATATACATCAGCAATGAGATGAAGGCGACCTCGGGAGCCACCGATGGGGGCAGATGACCGTAGGTGAGCTCAAATCTGACGGTTCCGGTGAAGAGAACGGCGAGGAAGGAACTCAGCGGTCCGATCAGGTCCCAAAGGGAATGAAGTGCCGAGACGCCGACGAAGGTCAGGATCAGTCTCAAGACGGGCCGGCCGGGCCGCCTCAGGGAAAAGAGTGCGGCACCGAGGATGGCCGTCCACAGGATGTGCCCCACGGGAGAGAGGGCTGCCCGCAGGACCTCCGTCTCCAGAAGAGAGGTGAGGTTGATGGTGTTTTGGCCCAATGCTGCGTTGAAGGCGTATCCCGCGGACTCGAAGGCCGCGAAGCCTGCCCCAACCACCGCACCCAGCGATGCTCCCAAACCCGCCGTGCGCCGGGTGATCCCGCGAGCGGCAATGGCCAAGATCAGGAGCTTGACGAACTCTTCAATGAACCCCACCAGGGCGAACTGGAGGGCTGATTTACCGAGGTCTACCTCGAGGAGGGAAGCCCCCAAGACACCGAAGACCCCGCCGATGAAGAAGGCCGAGAATAAGCGGACCGGCGATAAAACGCCTTCCTGTCGGGCTCCCACGAACAGGACCACCACGAAGGGGACCAAGAAACTCCCCAACAGGATCAGCGTGGGGATCAGATTGGTGTTCTCTGTGCGGGCGGTGACGACGATGGTGAGGATCCACAAGACGACTCCGCCCAGAAGCACCTTCCACCAATACCCGTGTAGGCCCGGGCTCGAATCCCGTGAGGCTTCGACCACCGTTACGCCCCCCATCTTGCCGACCAAGCCGGGTGTTAGAGCCGCTCACGACTCGTGAAGATCCACCGGGACCGGAGAAACGAAGCCTACCTCCAGCACGATGGGCCAACAACAGTCCGTCGCCAGAGGCGATCTCCCACCCACAGCGGGCACGGGCCCACGCTGCAATGTATCAATGGCACCCAACGCCCAACCACATCGGTAGATGCCGAGATCTTCCACAGCGACGCTGATGATCCCCTCTGCACGTTCGGCGCTTTCCACGACGGGCGGCGAGCAGCCCGCAGCAGCTTTGCATGATTTCATGTGACGGAGACGTGAACGAAAGGACCCATCATGCGAACAGTTCAACTACCTAACGGGACGACCATGCCCGCGATGGGCCAAGGCACCTGGTTCCTCGGCGACGATCCCCAGCGTCGGGCGCAGGAGATCGCTGCGCTGCGTGCCGGCGTTGAATGCGGCCTGACCCTGATCGACACCGCTGAAATGTATGGAGGCGGTCGCTCGGAGGACCTCGTCGGTGAGGCCATCTCCGGCTGTCGCGACGACGTGTTTCTGGTCAGCAAGGTCCTCCCCGGATCCAACCGCGCGGAAACCATCGAAGCCTGCGAGAAGAGCCTGGAACGCCTGGGCACCGACCATCTGGATCTGTACCTGCTCCACGGGGTCGGACCCGCACCGTTTGAGGAGACGCTCGAGGGCTTCGAGCATCTCGTCGCTGCGGGCAAAATCGACCAGTTCGGTGTCAGCAACCTGGACCTCGAGGAAATGCAGTACTTCCACTCGTTGCCCGGCGGCGGTCACACCCAGGTCCAGCAGCTGCTCTACAACCTCAACCAGCGAGGGATCGAATGGGACCTCCTGCCGTGGTTGCAGCGGAAGGGTCTGGGCATGATGGCCTATTCCCCGTTCGACCGGGGCGATCTGGCCCATCACGCGGGGCTCACCGACTTCGCTCGTGAACGTGGTGCCACCGCAGGCCAGGTCGCACTGGCCTGGCTTTTGGCGCAAGACCAGGTCATTCCCATCCCCAAGACCTCCCAGGTGGAGCGGGTCACCGAGAATGCCGGCGCCCTCGAACTAGAACTCACGACGGCGGACTTGACGGCACTCGATGACCTCTTTGCTCCGCCGAACGGGCCCGAGTCGCTACAGATCTATTAGTGACGGCTCAACAATGTCCTGGCCAGTGACCAGCCGGCGCTCAATGATGCGTCGCCGATATAAGCCTTGGAGATGGCGACGGAAATGGCTGGCAGGGCGGCTGCGTCGGGGTAAACCATGTATTGGGGGACGAACTGTGGCTGAAATTTTTTCTTGAAGGACATCAGCGATTGGAATCCATAGACCGGCTCCAAGGTGGCTGCCAGCCAACCCAGGACCCGCTCCATGGGCGGCACTCCGGTGTCATCTCCGGTCAGCGACACCATGCCTTGAGGATTGTCCGCGGAGACTAACGGCGCCCCGGACAGGCTGGCGAAGGAATAGCCCTGCGCTTGGAGCGTCAGTGCCGCGGTGCCAATCAGGAACTCCACGACCGGCCTGAATCCTCCCTGTCTCCGACGCATGAAATCAAGCGTCCACCCTGTCACTTGCCCGCCATGCCGGACCGGCAGCCACGAGGTGGCCCCTTGCAGTACACCCGCGTCGTCAACGGCCAGCAACAGCCTCACCTCGGGATCGACCAGCTCAGCCACCCCGCCCAGGGTGAAACCGAGCTCGGGCATGCCCCGGTCGGCAACCCACTCCTCGGAGATGGCGCGTAGTTGTTCGCGCATGTTCAGGGTCAACAGCGAGTATTTGCTCCACACCGCCTCGACACCCGACTTCTCTGCCCGGTTCAGTGCCGTGCGCACATCCTGAAACTTCTTCCCGGTGAACGCCATGGAACCGAGTGGGAGCACCGTTTCGGTGGCGACGCGAACCCTGCTGAACGTCTCCGGCGGCAACGCGTCAGCGACTTCGCTCGTCACGGAGTAGAAGCACGGGATCCATGCGTGGCTCATGCAATACTCGGCGAATCCGCGAACCACCGCAGCAACATCCTGGGGCGCTGCGATGGGGTTGCTCGTAGTCAAAGCGACTCCGGCGATCACCCGGTAGGCGATGAACGAGCGACCATCTGGTGCGAACCAGTAGCTGTTTCCCTCCCATGTACTCATCCACGAGAAGGTCCCTCCCGTCCCCTCGCGCACCAGGGCCCGGGCGCGGGTCCTATCTGCCGTCGATTCGTAGTCCCCTGCCGCGATGAAGGATGCGAGCAGCCAGAAGCAGACGGCAGTCCAAAAGAGGATCCCCAACCCCTCGAACAGGATGGTCGTGGCCGCGGTGATCGGCACAAACTCCGGGCTGATATGAAGGGCATAGACCAAGGGAACGAAACGTTCGGGCAGGTTCTCTGCCAGTTCCCCGAGATCCGGGACCGGGCGGAACCCCTCGCGCAACCAGAACCCCACCCCAAGGTAGAGAGCCGACAGGAAAACCCCGAGCAGCAGGACCTTGCGCAGCAGTCGAGGGTTCACTCGGGGCGGCGCACTGAGGCGGAACAGTCGCTGGGTGGCCAGCAAGAGGAGAAAGACGGCCAGCGGGGCCAGGAAGGGCAGGATGATGGCCTTGGCTTGCCCGTAGTCGGTGAAGTCATATTCGCCCAACCCCTCCAACAAGCCAGCGTCCGGGACCCTGGCCTGAAGCACGACGCCGGCCAGGAAGATCAGGGTCAACCCGGCCATGGCCCCCTGGACCACGACTGCCGCCCACCAGGCGAGGCGGCGCCCCCGCCGCAGACCGTCAGCCATAACCACCAGAAGAATGGAAGGAAGGACTGCGGAGAACATGGCGCCGAGGCCGGCTCGTTGTTGAAGCTGTGCTGCGGCGCATTCGTTGATGTGTTCCGGACTCGAGCACAACTCGGCGAGTGACTGGGGATCGACCGGCACAATGTTGGTTCCCAGATAGCGCAGAACGGCCAGCGGCCCCACCGCCCCGGGTGAAAGGGCCGCCACCACGGGCCCCAGCGCCGCAGCGCAGATGACGACTGCCACGAGGACGCGGCCCTCATGACGTGTAGCCCTGATTCGTGGTCTGCCCGGCCGTTGACCGATCAGCAGCGGACCGAGCAACAGTCCTATCAGGACCGCCCCCAAACGCATGAAATCCGGCAGCGTCCCGGCATACAGTGCGGTCACCAGTACAACGGCTAGCAACCCGGTGCGCAGCCGTCTGCGCCACATCACCCGTAGCCCCGCGGTCGCTGCCATCGCCGTGCCGCAAGCAATGACCGTCACCCCCACCAGGAGGCCCGGCTCAGCTCTATGGACCGCTGCGCCCGGTTGGATCAAGGCCACGAACAGTGCCCCAGCCGCCAACGCCGCAGACTGGGTAAACAGGAAGGCGACGAGAAATCTCAGGCTACCCATCCTGGTCTCCACCCACAGGCCCACCACCGTCAGGGCGATCCCGCCCAAGATGAACGCCGTCAGATGGCTGGTGCTGGGCAGGTAGGCGTCCCACGCCGCGGGCACAGGCGACAGAACGGTTGGATCCGGCATACGAGAGCCTGCCGGGTCGAGGCGAATCAGCCCGTGCCGACCGTCCTGGTGGTGTCCCCTGCTAGCGAGGCCGGCGGCGACATAAGCACAGAGCAGGACGAGGGTGACCGGCAGCCGCAGGAGCTTTCCCTGAATGCCGGCGCTCCAGGCATCAACCGAGTTTCTCTCTCCCAGGCTCATTTAGCGCACCATGCCCCAGTGAGGCGCCAGAAAATCCAGGCCCGCGGTAAGCCCCGCCCTGGCGGCCGCCCACGAGTGGCCCGCTCCGGGGACCCGGAGTTCCTTCACCTGCATACCTGCGGCACGGGCAGCGGTGACCACCACCTCCATATCGGGACCATATTGATGATCGCTGGCCCCCACCGAAAAGAAAGCGTGGGTTGAGGGAAAACGTTGGTGGTGCAGGAGCGTGAGTGGCAGGCGGGACTCGAAGGCAGCCGTGTTTCCGCCAAAGGATTTGTCGATGGTCTCGGTTCGGCTGACCGACAGGGCCGGCTCCTGCTGACCGGAGAGATCAATGATGTTCGGGTAGAGCTGCGGATGCAGGGTGCCCATTTGCAGCGCGCAGGTACCTCCGAAGGAAAACCCGCCAAAGGCCCAACCCGGGCTGGGTCTTTGCACGTTGAGCGTCTTGGCGATCCAGGCCGGCACGTCGGCCGAGAGGTAGGTGTCCGCCTGGGCGATGTCTGAATCCATGCACATTGAATTTCCGCTAGCGCTTCCATTGGGATCCGCGACAACGACCACGGGTGCCATGCCGTGGTGCGCAGCGGCAAAGGAGTCCATGATCCCTGGCAGATGCCCCGCGTCGAGCCAACGTTGCGGTCCGCCGGGCTGCCCGGCGACCAACACCAAGACGGGTAGCTGCCTCGGTCCCGACGGTTCGTAGGCGGGCGGCAGGTAGATGATGGCATCGCGCGCCGTGAACTTCGAAACGGTCCCCGGGATCGATGCCTGACTGACGGTACCGTGCATTGGAATCTTCTGGCTGCCGGTCCCGGATCCGCCGCGCATGAGGTTCGGTGGCAGGGCTTGCACCGCCACTTGATCGCCCAACAGGCTTCTCACATTCACGTATTGCCCGAAATAGGCGTTCAGTTGCAATCCGGCGAGGAGAACGACGGCGATGGCCGCCAGTGTGGCCAGGAGCTTCCAGGTCCAGGGAGACTTTGACGCCGAATACACGCCCAACAGGATTCCGAACAGAGCCAAGCCCGCCCAGGCGATGACGACCAGTGGGAGCGGATCGGCGATGACGAAACAGACGTACACGAGCAGAAGATAGATCACCCAGGTGACCAGAGCCGCGGCCAAGACAAGCAAGGGGTAGGCGAGCCACCATCGACGGCGTTGACGCGGTAGCACCAGGAAGATGAGGCCGATAATACCCACTACCCAAACCAGTGGGGGTAGCCAGCCGCCGACGAGGCTGATCGATTCCACAGCATCCATAGGTTCCGGCCCGCCAGTGCTGTGCCGGCCCGTGCCGGACCCACTAGGCCCCTCCGATGTGGACTCTACGCCTGGAACGCCATACTTGACTCGATGGACAGGCGATTATTTATCGTCGGGGCTGCGACACGCAGCCTGCGCTCATCCTCGCGTTGGGCGCAACCCAGGTACCGGCGCGGTCGTCGGTAGTTCGGGCATGAGACCGCGGGGAGGCTGCCGGTTACCCGGTACATGGCGAGGGGTCATGTCCCTGCCGTGCTCGAGTTCGGTCACTCCCCCGAGCTCCAGTGCGCGGACGCCGGCTGCGGCGCGTTCCGCGTCCCCGGGTGGCAACAGGACCGGAAGTTGATCCAGCGGGCAGAATCTAACCTGGAGCAGCCCGCCGTCGGCGGTGAAGCGTTCCACATCGGTGACCCAGGTGCCCCCGTCGTACACGAAGAACTCTTGGCCCGTGTCATTTCCTCCGGCCGAGTGCGCTCCTCCGGTAGCGGGGCGGAAATCATGGACCAGCATCCGGCCCATCGAGGGTTCCAAAGCCATCCGGGCCAGGATCGAGGCGGCAGCCCCGCGCGGTGTCGCCCCTGACCTGACCTGGGCGGTCGGTAGCACCCAGTCCGGCTCCGAGTCCTCGCCGTAACGGGATTCGTTGACTCCCACAGCGTCCTTGACGGTCAGGACGGCCCCATCGGAGCGCCGTACCAGGGTCGAAGCGTAGGCCTGGTGCTTCCACCGGGCGCCAAGGAATCCGTCAAGTCCCTGCACAACAGTCATCAGCCGCTACCGCCGCCGACCTATTTGCCCAGGAACTTATCAAAGCCCTTGGGCAAGTTCAGGTCCGAGGGCTTGAAGTCCTGCCCGCCCTGTTGCCCGAAGGAGGCACCCGTCGGGGCCGAGGGAGCAGCCGACTTGCGGTTCTTGGAATCCAATTCCGCCTGAGCAGCCTTGGCCGGGTTTCCGAACTTCTGCTTCTTCTTGCCAGCGCCTTTACCCTTTTTGGCGCCGCCCCGACCACCGCCACCGGGCATGCCCGGCATCCCACCGCCAGCGGCCATGCGCTTCATCATCTTTTGTGCTTCACCAAAGCGCTCGAGCATCTGGTTGACCTCGGAAACGCTCACGCCTGAACCCTTGGCGATACGGGCTCGACGAGAACCATTGATGATCTTCGGCGCCACGCGTTCGTGCTGGGTCATCGAGCGGACGATGGCTTCGATCCTGTCGATCTGACGCTCATCGAATTGCTCGAGCTGCTGTTTGGAGATGGCGGCTCCGGGCATCATGGAGAGCATTTTCTTCATGGAGCCCATTTTTTTGATTTGCTGCATCTGCGACAGGAAGTCGTCCAGGGTGAAGTCCTCACGGTCGGCGAACTTCTGCGCCATCCGTTCGGCTTCGCCCTTGTCCCAGTTCTGCTCAGCCTGTTCGATGAGCGTCATCATGTCGCCCATGTCCAGGATGCGGCTGGCCATCCGGTCCGGGTGGAAGACCTCAAAGTCGCTCAGGTTCTCGCCGGTCGATGCGAACATGATCGGCTTGCCGGTCACCGAGGCAACGGACAGCGCGGCGCCACCGCGCGCGTCGCCATCGAGCTTGGAGAGCACCACACCGGTAACTCCGACACCCTCGTTGAAGGCCTGGGCCGTGTTGACAGCGTCCTGGCCGATCATCGCGTCGATGACGAACAGGACCTCATGCGGATTCACTGCCGAGCGGATGTCGGCAGCCTGCTGCATCAGCTCCTCATCGACACCCAGACGGCCGGCGGTGTCAACAATCACCACATCGTGCTGCTTCTGCCGGCCTTCGGAGACGCCGTTGCGGGCGACGACGACCGGGTCGCCGGTGGCCTCCTCAAATTCCGAGGAGACGCCTGGGTGTGGGGCATAGACCGGGACACCCGCGCGTTCACCGTTGACCTGGAGCTGCTTGACGGCATTGGGCCGCTGCAGGTCACAAGCCACCAGCAGCGGGGTATGTCCCTGGGCCTTGAGGTATTTGGCCAGTTTGCCCGCCAGCGTGGTCTTACCCGCGCCCTGGAGGCCCGCCAGCATGATGACCGTCGGTGGAACCTTGGCCAGGTTTAGCCTGCGGGTCTCCCCACCGAGGATGCCTACCAGTTCCTCGTTGACGATCTTGATGATTTGCTGGCCCGGGTTCAGCGCACCGCTGACTTCGGCGCCCAGTGCACGTTCCTTGACCTGTGCGGTGAAGGCACGCACCACCGGAACGGCGACATCGGCGTCGAGTAGGGCGCGCCGGATCTCCCGGACGGTCCCGTCGACATCGGCTTCGGAAAGGCGTCCCTTGCCGCGCAGGCCCTTGAAGGTCGCTGTCAGCCGGTCGGAGAGAGAATTGAACACGTGAGCTGAACTACTTTCGTGTGGGTGGCTGCGGGAAACCCCGCTGGACTCGACTACCAAGGTTACCAAGGTCCAACGTGCCCGACGGTATCGGCCAGCAGGGGCAGACACAGTGGGCGCAATGGTGGCAAGCTAGGCAGGTGAGTGAAGCGAAGAAATCCCATGTCAAGACGTTACTCATCCTCGGCGCCTCAGGGGACCTGACCGGAAGATTGCTGCTGCCAGGTCTGGCTGCCCTCATCTCCAAGGGAGATCAGCCTGACTTGATCCTCGCCGGGGCCGGCTCCCCGGATTTCACCCCCAAAGATTGGTCCAACCGCGTCACCGAGGCCTTCGCCAACGCACGGACGAAGGCTTCCGGAGACGGTGCCGCACATTTGGACCGCATTGCCCGGCAGACGACGTACACGGCCCTCGACGTCACCGCACCGGGCGAACTCGGCAAACTACTGGCCACGTGCGAGGGCCCGATCGCCCTGTATTTCGCGCTTCCCCCGACGGTCAGCCAGAAAGCCTGCGAAGTCCTGACACCGGAAGAAGTCCCCGAGGGTACCTCGCTGGTCATGGAGAAGCCCTTCGGTTCCAGCGCCGAATCAGCCCACGCCCTGACCAAGACACTCACCCGCCTGGTGCCCGAGGAATCCATCCAGCGTGTGGACCACTTCCGGGGCAAGGCCACGGTCTTCAACATCCTGGGCCTACGCTTCGCCAACCGCTTCCTAGAACCACTGTTCAGCAGCGAACACGTGGCGAAGATGGAGATCTTCTACGACGAAGACCTGGCCCTGGAGTCCAGGGCAGGATACTACGACCATGCCGGTGCCCTACGGGACATGATCCAGTCACACCTCTTGCAGATCTTGGCCCTGCTGACCCTCAACGCCCCCGCCACTTTGGGCGAACGGGATCTACGCGACCACATCGGTTCGGTCCTTCGGGCGACGAAGGTCCCCACCGACTACACCAAAAGCACCCGGCGTGCCCGCTACACCGCTGGGACGAGCCGCGGACACCATGTGCCTGATTACACCTCCGAAGACGGTGTGGATCGGACCAACAACACCGAAACCCTGGCGGAGATCGAAGTCGAGATCAACAACTCCCGCTGGTCTGGCGTACCGTTCATCCTGCGTTCGGGAAAGGCTCTGGCGCAGCCCCGCAAAGAGGCCGTCATCACCTTCAAGCCGGTCGCCCACCTACCGCAGGGCTTCACCGGCAACGACTCCCCCACCCGCCTGCGCATCGGTTTCGGCCCGGACATCCTTCAACTCGAGCTAGACGTCAATGGCCCCGGGGACATGTACAACCTGGACCGTGTCGGTCTTTCAGCCCAGCTCAACACCCCCGACCTGCTGCCCTACGGTGAAGTTTTGGCGGGCGTACTGGCCGGGGACCCGACGCTGTCGGTTCGTGATGACACCGCCGAACAATGCTGGCGGATCATCGAGCCGGTATTGGCCGCCTGGTCGAACGACGAGGTCCCGATGGAGGAATACCCCGCCGGCTCCAACGGACCCACCCACTGGATGACTTCCCAAGAAGTCGAGCTGGAGAGCGAACCGATGAAAGGCCTCCTTCCGGGCACCGAACTCTCACCACAGGACGCTCCTCCAGCAGCCGGCTGACCCCTCCGTACCCGCTGCTAAGCTGGCCTCAGGTGGACGAAACGGTCCTGCCATCCGGCACGTCCTCTGCAACAGCGACCGTGATCTTCGAAGGTGTGCTTGGAGCACACCGGAGGTGGTGAACGAACACATGGCAACCAAACCAGTAGTCGTCGGCATCGATGGCTCCAACGACTCCAAGGCAGCCCTTCAGTGGGCCGTGGAGTATGGGAAGCGCTTCGACCTTCCGGTCTACGCTGTGGCGGTCTGGGAACTTCCGTTGGCCTTCGGGAATATGGCCACCTACCCAGAGACCGGCGCACAAGTTGAGGAACGCACCAGCAAGGTCCTCAACGAAGCAGTTCAAGAAGCCGTCGGCGCAGATTCCGGAGTGCTTCAACGCACCGAACGTGGGCACCCCGCCAAAACTCTGGTGGAAATCTCGGAGTCCGCCGAGCTCTTGGTCTTGGGCACCAGGGGTCGCGGTGCTTTCCGGGGCATGCTGTTGGGCTCCGTCAGTCAGCACTGCGCGTCTCATTCAAAATGCCCCTTCGTCGTCATTCGGCATCCGGAGAGCGACGTCGAAGCGAAGTAATTGATGTTCGAGTCGCCGCAGGGTCGAAGGACCCTCCGGCGACCCCAGTCTGGCCCCGGATCAGGGCTCTGCCGCCTTGATATGCTGGCTCTTGAGTGGACGAGGCGGTCCTGCCAGAAGGCACGTCCACCAGAACCGTGGCCGCAGTCTTCAAGGGTGTGCTCAGTGCACACCGGAGGTGGTGAACGAAATCATGGCAACCAAACCAGTTGTGGTCGGAGTCGATGGGTCCGATGATTCCAAGGCAGCCCTGAAATGGGCCGTGGAATACGGGCAGCGGTACGAAGCTCCTGTAGAGGCACTGGCCGTTTGGGATATCCCGACGAGCTACGGATACTTGGCCGCGTATGCAGAGTCCGGGGAGAAAATCGAGGCGCGGGCACGTGAACTTCTCGAAGAAACCGTCGCCGAAGCCGTTGGAGCAGACTCCACCGTTATTCGGCGGACCGAGCGTGGCCATCCTTCCTCAACGCTGGTCGAAGCGTCGAAAGACGCACAGCTACTGGTCTTGGGCACCCGAGGCCATGGAGCCTTTGCAGGCATGCTGCTGGGCTCCGTAAGCCAGCACTGTGTGGCACATTCGAAATCCCCTTTCGTCGTCGTTCCCAGCGAAAAGGAAGATAAGAAAAAGCGCAAATAGCCGTGCGGCCTGGAGTAGATCGCCGGCGGCCTACTCCAGGCTCAATGCCCTTATTTTATCGCGGTGAACATTCGTCGCGGCGCGTGGTGGAGAAGCAAACGCCGGGCCCGTCATGAAGATGCTGTTTGCAGCTTCGAATTCTTATTGGTTGCCTGTTGAGTTGACGGTTTGAAAAAGTACCCGCTGATAGTGCGCATCACGGCATTGGTGCGTGGACCCGAAGTCAATAACACCGTGGCCGCGGTCAGGGTCAACACAAAAGCAAGTGCAACGACGTTATTCCGTGCCAACACTGCGGGCAGGTACAGTTCGGCGCCCAGCACGATGAACCCGTGCAACAAGAAGACTGGCAACGTGTGACGGCCCACCATGGCCAATCCCGGGGACTCACGCTGCGGTACGAGCATCAGGAACGCCATGATTCCCAGGGATGCTGCGAGAAGAAGTACGGTCCTGATGACCAAGCCTTCTGCTGGATTCACCTCCAAGCTTTCGGCGCTCAAGCTGCCGTAAAACCATTCATGCTTAAGGTGTGCAAAATACAAGACCATCAGGGCTGACGCGGCACCAGCGACTGTTACGCCCTTGAGCACCTTCGTGGAGCTCATGCACCAATCGAGTATCCGTTTGCCGTACGCGTATCCAACAGCATAGAACGGCAGGAAGACCAAAGCTCGCCCCAATGACAAGGGGTAGCCAATCCACGGGACAGCAGTGACTGCGATGGCTAAAGCGGTAGAGACCGCAACGGAAGCCCTGGGAAATTTATCGATGATGGGCGTGAGTAACAACCACCAGATCATCGCCACCAGAAACCAGAGCATCCAAAAAGGAGTATCCCATTCAAACTCTGCGCCCGGTTTAAGGACGCGGGTCGCTCCGAAATATAGGAATTGGAAGAGGACTAACAACACCAGAAGCGGGCCCACTCTCCGGACCAAATTTTTTGGAGTTCCAGTGATCCCAGTGAGGAACGCGAAAGCTGGCATATGAAATGCGTATATGAGCGTCAAAGGGAGACGCACCGTAGTTGCCGACCAAACATTCGTTCCCTCAAGCAAATGTCCGAGGACCACCAGCCCAATCAGGAGCCCTTTGGCAATGTCGAGACGCTGGTCGCGCCGCTTCACCTCAACTGCTTTCATCACACTACGGTAACAATTGGTTGTGTCTGAGGCTAGCAACCAAAAACATCGAAGACTTTCTTCGACGACGTGGCTGGGTCCCCGATAGCAGTCCAGTGCCTATGCGATAGCTAGCTGGATCTCTGCGACCCATGAATCCCACCGGCTGTTCGACGTCTTGCCATCCAGAGATCCGTGGGGCCGTTCCTGATTTTAGATGCTCCGGTACTCCTCGGCGAGATACTTCGCGTCGGCCATCGTGTCGATGATTTCTCCTGCCAGTTGTTCCCGTCTGAATTGGGCGTTGAAGGATTCGATGAACGCGTTCTGCCACGGCGATCCAGGGTCGATAAAAGCGGTCTTCGCCCCCGTCGTGGCGCACCAACTGATCAGTGCCTCGGCGGTGAACTCGGGGCCGTTGTCGCACCGCACGTTGGCCGGCTCGATACCGGTCTCGGCGATGATACCTTCCAGCACCGCGACGACGTCGGGTGTAGCGAAGGAGCGGCGTGGCACGATCGCCAGCGCCTTACGCGTGTACTCGTCGAGACGAAAGAAAAACCGGACGTGACGCCCGCAGGAAGTCACGTCGGACTGGAAGTCGAAGCTGAGAACGTGCATTCCGTACAGGGCCGACAGACGCTTCTCCTCACCGGCACCGGGGCCCGTACGGCGTTTCTTGCGCCGCTTGGGTTTGCAAGTCATCCCCTCATCGCGCCAGAGCCTGCGCACGCGCTTGCGGTTCAACGTCATGTCCTGCCACCGGGATTGTCCCAGCAGGTGCCAGCGGGCCTTGAGCCATCCCCAGGCCGGATACTTGGACGCGATAGAGCGTAGATCAGCGCAAAGTTGATGTTCCTCCGCGCTGCTGCCCGGTTTGGTTTTGCGCAGCGCAGAGCGGTTTTGCCCCAATACCGTGCATGCGAATCTTTCGGATGCCCCGAACTTCTCCTGGGCCATGCGCACGGCACGGCGACGAGGTCCGGGGCTTAGAATCTTCCCTTGGCGACCTCGCCCAGGATGTCGTTGGCCAGAACCTGATCGGCCAGCAGCTTCTTCAGCCGGGCGTTTTCCTTCTCAAGTTCCTTCAGCCGCCTAGATGACTCGGCGTTCTTCTCACCGCCGTATTGATTTAGCCACCGGTACCAAGTCGCTTCGGTGACCTCGAGTTCTTTCAGGAACTCGATGAGTGGGCGATATTCGTTGAGCATCCTCTGTCCCTGTCGGACCTTGGCGATGACCTGGTCCGGGGTATGTCTGCGTGCTATGACTCGTGGATTTCCTCCTGCATCCACTATCGGATGCGAAACTCACATAGTCACTGGACTTCTACGGTGGGGCCCAGCCAGACGAACTTCTGACGCACCAACTGGCTCTAAGCCGTGCCCTGCACATATCTGTCCAAAGGCCACTCGAGAACAATAAGAATTTCGCCTATGCGATATTCCGTCGCTGTATAGGCGTGGTCCAGCCGACGCTTCAGTGACGGTCTATTGCTCGACGTCGTGAGTTTTCCTCAGCCCAGTCTTCCTGAGCAAGAAGCGAAGGTTTATTTATCGAGATCCATCCCCAAGCGGAATCGTTCGGGGGATTAATTCGGTTTAGACACGTTGACCACAATCATGGGATGCGAGACCCTATCGAAGAATTCTCAGGAACTCGCTGGGATACTTCCCAGAATAAAACCACACTGAATACCTCTGCAACGCCGAACCGGCAATGGGTCTACTCTTGGTCCGAATCCAAGTAGTCTGTGACTCTCAACGAGCGGAAATGGGCACGAGGCACATGGCCATCGAGGATGCGATCTGCCAACAGGTCTAAAGAGGTATCTACATCTTCGAAAAGATACTGGGGCTCATATTCCCACCATTTACTCTCAAGAAGTTTCTCACCAATGTCCGGATGAATTCGCATGCGGATTACCTTCGCTGGATTCCCACCAACAATTGAATATGGCGGAACGTCTTTTGTGACAGTGGAATTTGCGGCGATCATCGAGCCGGTACCAACAGTGATGCCCATGTTTATGGTAACCCCAGTACCGATCCACACGTCGTGTCCTATGGTTGGGTACGGCTTCTCTCCGGTCACGTCAAAATCCGCCGCATACTCCAAAAGACTCTGAGTCTGAGAGCCCTTGTACAGCATATTCCGTGAGCGGAAGCTGATGGCTGAGGTGGTTAACAGATTTAATGGATGCACGGAATCCGTGAAACGAAGTCCTGTGGAGAAAGAGCAGTACCTGCCGACATTAACCCCATCGGGCAACGCTGACATCGAGTAGCTGAACGCGCCGATAGAAGCGAACCCAGGACGCCTGCGCCCTCCCGGCATGCCTTTATAGGCCCCCCCATATAGGCCACTATTCTGTTCTATCCTCACGTCGTGTGACAGTTTAATCGGAGTGCCCGCCTTTAACCAGCCGTATGCTTCTGCGGTTGGTGGCGGACAGTTGTACTTGAGTAGGACGGTATCTCTATGCAGGGCTTCGAAAAGCCTCCAGCCAGCAATCACTGTTACTCCAATCGGTCGTTCCCCCCGATGGTGTCCGGCGCTTGATATTCTAACTGGTCTACTACCCATCTTCTGCGAGACTCATTTTTAATCGAGTAGTGCGTCGACAAAGCCCTCTGCGTCGAAAGGTGCCAGATCGTCAGGTCCCTCGCCCAATCCGATCAGCTTTACCGGCACACCGAGTTGGCGCTGGATAGCGACAACGATGCCACCTTTTGCCGTTCCGTCGAGTTTGGTCAGAACAATTCCGGTGACGTTAACAACTTCGGAGAACACCTTCGCCTGGTTCAGGCCATTCTGGCCAGTGGTGGCGTCGATGACGAGCAGAACCTCATTGACGGCAGCCTGCTTTTCAACGACTCGCTTAATTTTGCCCAGTTCGTCCATCAGCCCGACCTTGTTCTGCAGGCGGCCGGCGGTGTCGATCATGACAACGTCAACTTCCTGATCGATACCAGCCTTCACGGCTTCGAAAGCCACGGACGCGGGGTCTGCACCGTCAACATCGGAACGGACGGTAGGGACACCTACTCGGGCCCCCCACGTTGCCAATTGTTCGGCAGCTGCTGCACGGAACGTGTCAGCAGCCCCGAGGAGCACGTCTTTGTCCTCGGCAACGAGGACGCGGGCAATCTTGCCGATGGTGGTCGTTTTTCCGACGCCGTTGACGCCGACGACCATGACGATCGACGGGCCGGTGGGCTGCCGATCGGAAACGATGGAGCGGTCCATGCTCGGATCAACCAGTTTGATGAGTTCAGTACGAAGCATCGACCTGACCTGGACAGGGTCACGGTGGCCTTCGACCTTCACCCGTTCACGAAGTGCTTCAACCAGTTCCTGGGTGGGTTCACTGCCGAGGTCTGCCAGCAGCAGCGTTTCCTCGATCTCGTCCCAAACGTCTTCGTCAATGTTGTCCTGTGACAACAGGGACAATAGGCCTTTTCCCAAAGCGTTGTTTGACTTGACCAGACGCGCCCGGAGGCGCGCCAGCCGACCGAGAACTGGCGCCGGGACATCAACGGCAATCTCTTGTTTTCCTATTGAATCTTCGGGGGCCGGTGCAGTGCCCGGGCCGCCCACACTTTCGACGTCCTGCTCAAGAGCTTTACCCGGATGGGTCAGCGTGTCGGTTCCATCACTGCTGGCATTCCCGGGGGCCGGATCATTCGCGTCCCGGGGTCCGTCGTAGGTACCGGGGGGCGTCTTGCGTCCCCGGAGGAAGAAGGCAGTTCCCAAGCCCACGACAAGGACTACAACGATGACGATGGCAATAATCAGGAGGGTTTCTGTAGACACGGGACTAGCTTCTCACAGACTAGGCTGTTGGCTTGATGAGCACACCCATACGTCCTCCGAAACAACCGACGATCCCCCGCGAAATTAAGGTCCTAATTGCTGCGGCTTTCGTGATCGCGTTGGGCTTCGGCCTGATCGCACCGATTCTGCCCCAATTTGCCAAGAGCTTCGACGTCGGGATCGCCCAAGCCGGTTTCATCGTCAGTGTTTTCGCACTCACCCGTTTAGCCTTTGCCCCGGTCAGTGGTCGATTGACGTCGGCTCTCAGTGAGCCCCCGGTGTATGTCGGCGGCGTGCTCATCGTTGCGGTATCGACCATCCTCTGTGGTTTTGCGCAGGACTACACCCAATTGCTGGTCTTCAGGGCAGCTGGTGGTCTGGGTTCGACCATGTTCACTGTTTCCGCTATGTCGCTCATCGCCCGGCTAGCGCCCACCGAGATACGAGGTCGAATCTCGGGCTACTACGCCGGATCATTCCTGATCGGTAACATCGTGGGTCCTGTGCTCGGCGGTTTCCTAGCCGTCTTCGGTTACCGCTTGCCGTTCTTTATCTACGGCGGAGCACTGATCATCGCAGCAGCTATCGTGTACCTGTCTCTTTTGGGAGTGCGATCGGGCGCGAAACGTGGGCCCCGCGACGAACGCCCAGCGATGTCATTCGCCGCTGCCTTGAAGAGTCCAACTTATCGGGCTGCCTTGTTTTCGGGCTTCGCGAATGGATGGTCCAATTTCGGCGTACGGGTAGCCTTGGTACCCCTGTTTGCCGCGCAGGTCTTTGACGATGGGGCAGCACTAGCAGGTCTGTCGTTGGGAATATTCGCCATTGGAAACGGTGCTGCGCTCACCTTTGCCGGACGAATCACCGATAAATATGGGCGGCGCATGCCGGTTTTGGTCGGACTGACGGTGGGGTCAGTCGCCATGGCCGGGATTGGGCTGACCGACAACGCGGTACTGTTTATCGCGCTCTCGATCATTGCCGGCGCCGGTATCGGATTTATGAACCCCGCGCAGCAAGCTGCCGTAGCCGACGTCATCGGCCGCGATCACAATGGCGGCAAAGTCATGGCCGGCTTCCAGATGGCCAGCGATTCCGGCGCCATTTTAGGCCCCGTAGTTGCGGGGCTCATCGCGGACCAGATGGGCTTCGGGTGGGCATTCGTCGTAACCGGAATCATCGGCGTGGCCGGTGCAGCTGCATGGATTCGCGTAAATGAAAGGCGGTCTACAACCGTTGGCTAATGACCTTCGTGACCCCATCGCCGCGCATGGAGACGCCATACAGGGCGTCAGCGATCTCCATCGTGCGCTTTTGATGCGTGATGATGATCAGCTGACTAACTTCTTGGAGCTCGCGGAAAATCACCAGTAGTCGCCCCAAGTTCGTATCGTCCAGGGCAGCCTCGACCTCATCCATCACGTAGAACGGCGATGGGCGGGCTTTGAAGATCGCTACCAGGAGCGCAACGGCAGTCAATGATCGCTCTCCACCAGAAAGTAGTGAGAGACGCTTGATCTTCTTGCCGGCTGGACGGGCTTGCACTTCGATCCCCGTATTGAGCATGTCGTCTGGGTCGGTCAACACCAGTTTTCCCTCACCGCCCGGGAACAGTGTGGCAAAGACTTGTTCAAACTGTTCGGCCGTATCGTCGAAGGCCTCCGTGAAGACGCGTTCAACTCGTTCATCCACGTCGCGAATGATGTCCAGAAGGTCTTTGCGACTGGATTTCAGATCCTCAAGTTGCTCCGCCAGGAACCTGTGGCGTTCCTCAAGTGCCGCAAACTCTTCTAAGGCCAAGGGGTTGACCTTGCCCAAGGACGCTAGATCCTTTTCTGCCTTCCGTAAACGTTTTTCCTGCTCGTGACGGTCGAAGGGTCGTCCCACCGGCTCCGGGTTTCCGTCCAT
Source organism: Arthrobacter rhombi (assembly GCF_900163545.1). Classification (GTDB taxonomy): domain Bacteria; phylum Actinomycetota; class Actinomycetes; order Actinomycetales; family Micrococcaceae; genus Arthrobacter_H; species Arthrobacter_H rhombi_A. The sequence goes on along the minus strand of NZ_FUHW01000021.1, from coordinate 19,762 downwards.
GTCCACGTCTTGACGCAAAGCCGCCCACTTATCACTCTCCTGGTCAGGTTGTGGGACCGGTAGGTCGGGACCATAGTTTTCGATGAGATGCTCAGGCGTCATCCCCAACTCTGCGAGGGCCCGGGCTTCAAGGCTTTCAATGCGCAGGTGTTGTTGGGCACGCGCCAACTCATCACGATGCACGGAATCAGTGAGCCCGGCCAACTCACTACCTAGTTCATTTGATCGGGTTCTGGTTTGCCCCAGCTCGACATTTATTTGGTCGCGATGCTTCGTTAGCCGTGCGTGTTCGTCCGCAGCTTCCTGCAATGAGCATTCAAGGTGTTCTTGCACCAACAAGATCGCCTGTCCGACGGCTTGAGCACGTTTGGCTTGACGACGTCGTAGCGCGGCTCTCCGCTCAGCCTGTTCACGGTTACGGCGTTCCCCCGCGGCGGATTTCACGAGTGATTCAATGCGGCTCGACAAGCTCTTGACCTGCTCTTCACTGCCCCGCAGAGCCAACCGTGCGTCAAGCTCTCGCTCACGGGCCTTGGCGGCCTCTGCATCTAGCCTCGCGCGCGTTGAGCTGTCTGGTTCTTCATCAGCTGGGGCCTCCCGGGTAGCAGCCAGGCGCTCCTCAAGTGCAGCCAGGGTTTTCTTGGCTTCGGCTACCGACTCCGTGGCAACGCTGATCCGGTCTCTTGATCTTTCGACCTCTGCGGCAGCTTCTCGGGCTGTGGCTCCGAGAGTTGCCAGCTGTTCAGCAACGCCGGTAATGCGGGCATCTGATTGGTACAACTTTTCAAGTGCCGTATCGACAGCCCCGGCAGCCTCGCTGCGTGTAGTTTCCAGCGCTGAGCGTTGGAAACGAAGCTGTTCGTAGCATGCGGTGACGTCATGGAGTTCGACGTTGGTGGCATCAATGGCCGCTTGTTGCTCCACAAGTGATGAACCGGTGCCAGATCCTCCGGCAAGGCTATTCGTCGAATGGACCACGCCATCGCGAGTGACCACAGTAAATTGGGGTGCTGCGGTCAGGAGTTCAACAGCGCCTTTCCTATTTTCAGCGACCATGACGTTGCGCAGAAGATGCCGGACAGCTTCGGCGAGGCCGTCGGGGGATGCTTCCTTGACATCCACGAGGCCCGAAGCCCACAAGCCGCCAGCGGGCAGTAGATTCCTCTTCGCGTGCGTTTCCGTCCGCTGGTCCGCGAGAAGAGCATCTGACTCGGCTGCCTGCGGAAAGATCAGGTGGACACGGCCTGATTCCTGTTCGACGACTGTGTCCAAAACATGCTGAGCTTCGTCGGCGCTACAGGCACTTAGCGCCTCGGCGTAGGTACCTAGCGCAGCGGCAATCGCCCCGTCGTATCCGGGTTCGACATGGAGCTCTGCACTAATACGCCCCCTAATGCCCTGATGCCCTGCTGCAAGAATCTCCTCGGAGGCATCCTTGCGGCTCATCGCAGAGTGCAGTGCGTCAAGACGAGCTTGAAGAGCGGCCCGTTCACGTTCTGCTTTTTGCTCCCGAGAAACTAACTGCTCCAACTCTCGATCGCAGGACGCCAAACGTTCCTCGGCCAATTCGTGCGAAGCGTCCAGGTCCTCTTCCGTGTCCTCAACACCGCTAGCCTGCTGTTCCAGTTCGGTATATTTCATCTGTGCCTCAGAACCGCGTACACGTGCGAGTTCGGCCGATGCCCGCAGTCTGCCCAGCTCACCCTCGAGTGATTCGACGCGGCTGCGTGCCGAGGCGACCTTTCCGGCCAAGGTAGCCAGTCCCTCGCGACGGTCAGCTATGGCACGCATCAATTCGGTCATTCGGCGGCCTTCCTCGGCCGCGGCCTGTTCCGATTCCTTCCGATCAGCAATCGCGGAATCGAGTACATTTGATGACTTATCGCGTTCGTTCTCAAGCTCTTCCAGATCAACGCGTAAACGCTGTGCTTGGCTTTCTAACCGGTCCGGTTCCCGCGACGGATCGTGCACGACGCGACTCTGCTCAGCCAAGCCGCGTTCGCGTTCTATCGCCAAGGCGTCCAGAGATCTGTACCGTTCTTTCATGGTGTTCAACCCGTGCCATGTCTCTCTAGTGGAGTTGAGGGCAGGAATAATGCTCGCGGCAGCAGATTCCAGCTCCTCGAGCCGGGCGCCGACTCGGGTAACCTCCACGTCGACTTCGTCCCGTCGCACAAGAATTCGTCGTTCGTCTTCGACCTCGCGATGGAGGGCTTCTTGGAGGGTCACCAACTCGTCGGCCAAGAGCCGAGAACGCGCATCGCGCACCTCAAATTGGACCGACTGTGCCCGACGTGCAACGTCAGCCTGTTTACCCAACGGTGTCAGCTGGCGCCGAACCTCTCCTGTGAGGTCCTGAAGGCGCGAGAGGTTGGTGGCCATTGACTCGAGTTTGCGTACGGTCTTTTCCCGACGTCTGCGGTGCTTCAGCACCCCAGCGGCTTCCTCAATAAAACCTCGGCGTTCATCAGATGTGGCATGAAGGATACGGTCCAGCTGCCCTTGCCCGACGATGACGTGCATCTCCCGGCCCATTCCGGTGTCGGAAAGCAATTCTTGGATATCGAGCAAGCGGCAGGACTGACCATTGATGGCATATTCAGAGCCGCCAGCCCGGAACAGGGTCCGGGTGATCGTCACTTCTGAATATTCGATGGGCAGGGCACCATCTGCATTATCGATAGTTAGCGAGACCTGAGCCCGCCCTAACGCCGGACGGCCAGAGGTTCCGGCGAAGATGACATCTTCCATCTTGCCGCCACGGAGTGTCTTAGCTCCCTGCTCCCCCATCACCCACGACAAGGCGTCGACGACGTTGGATTTCCCAGAACCATTCGGGCCAACCACGGCAGTGACGCCGGGTTCGAACTCAAAAGTCGTCGCTGAGGCGAACGACTTGAATCCACGAACGGTCAGGGTCTTGAGATGCACGGAGGTCTTTCGGACGGCGGGGCAAAGGTCTTCCTCCCTCCAATCTACTGTGTCTGGACTCCCGCGGCGGGTTTGCCACTCGAGGGGAGAAAAGTCACAGGCGGCGTTCATACCGCATGGCGAATGTGCGGGAACCACTTCGCAGAGTGCATAGTTAACGGTTGGAGAGTCTTCGCATCATAGGGATGCGTCGGCGGCAGATGAATCCTATATGGACGAAGGCTGGATATTGAGCGGCAATGCAACGTTTCGACACACCAACTCGGCGGTTATTGCCGTTACGAGTGTGGAGGCTCCCGTCGTCGTCACCTCGAGCGAATTCGATAAGCGACTAGAGCCGAGCCTCAAGCGACTGCGTCTGTCCAAGAAGCTCCTCGAACGGGTAGCCGGTGTCAGCGAACGACGCTGGTGGCCGGAAGGAACAGGATTCGACGACGCGGCTATCGAAGCCGGATCCAAGGCGTTAGCCGAAGCCGGAGTTGAAGCCGGCGAGATCGGCCTGCTCATCAATACCTCGGTCACCCGCAGGAATCTTGAGCCCTCCGTAGCCGTCAAAGTCCACAATGGGCTCGGTCTACCGTCCTCAGCCATGAACTTCGACCTAGCCAACGCTTGCCTCGGATTCGTCAACGGCATGACGCTGGCCGCGAATATGATCGATTCCGGGCAGATTAAGTACGCACTGATCGTCGCTGGTGAAGATTCCCAGATTGCCCAGGAACCAACCTTCGATCGATTGAACCGCGAAGATTCCACACGTGAGGACTACCTCCGCGAATTCGCAACCCTGACCTTGGGCTCTGGTGCTGCAGCCGCGGTCATCGGCCGCGCCGACGAACACCCAGGCTCACACCGCATCCTCGGAGGCGTCTCACGCGCCGGAAGCGAACATCACGAACTGTGCGTTGGCGGCCCACAGGGGATGTACACCGACACGAAAGGCCTGCTCGACAACGGTCTGAAACTCGTCGTCGACGCCTGGGACGAAGCCCATCAGGACGGTTGGAACTGGGGGTCCATGGACCGTTATGTCACACACCAAGTGTCCAATTCGTATACCAATGCCATTATCAAGGCCGTGAACCTCGTTCGGGACCGGGTGCCGATCACGTTCCCGAAATGGGGAAACGTCGGTCCTGCTTCGCTTCCCATGACGCTGGCCCAAGAGGCGAACACGCTCAACCCAGGAGACAGAGTGCTTTGCATGGGTGTCGGTTCCGGTCTGAACACGGCAATGCTGGAGCTGGCGTGGTAGCAAGGAGCTGGCCCGGGGTCCGCCCGGAATTCTCCCGATACCTTACCGTCCCCTCAACAGCCAGCTGTGATCCCGCCGGGTCCTCCCACCAATGGCATTTATTGGACAACCTGCCAGCGCTCGAAGCTCGGGAGGCAGCACCAGCAGGAACCATTCTGGCCGTACACGGAAATCCCACATGGTCCTACCTCTGGCGCAGCGTCCTTGAAGCCGGCGCCGAGGCCGAAACCCCATGGCGCGTAGTAGCCGTCGATCAGCTCGATATGGGTTATTCCGACCGGACTGGCACATTTCGCCGACTAGCGGATCGAGTCACCGACCTCGGGGACGTGACCGACGCACTGGGAATTGAAGGCCCCGTGGTGACTCTCGGCCACGACTGGGGAGGGCTCATCTCCCTGGGATGGGCGACACGGCATCGCGAACAGCTGGCAGGCATCGTCTTGACGAACACCGCAGTTCACCCCGCAGGTTTCTCCCTACCACCTGCCCTCAGTCTTGCACTGCACCCTGCGGTCCATGGTTGGGGCACGCGCGCCACCCCGACGTTCCTCAAGGTCACCCACGCGCTGGCACACCCGAGGCTTACTTCCGATGTTGAATCCGCCTTCATGTCACCGTACCGCTCAACACCAGCGCGTGCGGGTGTAGCCAACTTCGTCGCTGACATTCCGGCGACGCCGGAGCACCCCAGTTGGCACGCTTTGGAGCAGATTTCCGCGGACATCCAGACGCTCAATGTCCCGGCTCTCATGATGTGGGGGCCGCGCGATCCTATTTTCTCCGACCGCTATCTGCGCGACCTGATGGACCGTTTACCTCAAGCAGATGTGCACCGTTTCGAAGGTGCCGGTCACCTCCTTCCCGAAGATCGGGATATCGCCTCTCCCCTATTGGCTTGGCTCACCTCCACGGTGTGCAAAAGGCCGGGAACAAAGTCTTCGCTCCAGGACGACGCTCCGTCACGTGCCAATGCCGGATCCCAACACGGTTTACCGCCTCTCGACGTGAATACCGAATTCCGGAGCATGCTTGCCGAACTGGATGCCCGCCGTAATGACCACACCGATGCCGTCGTTGACATGGGCCCCACTCTCGGTGGGGTCCGAAGTTCCACTTCCCTGTCGTGGGCATCACTGGCCCGACGCGTCGATGCCGTTGCCCACGGCCTCTCCGAATTAGGTGTTCGCCGTGGCAATCGGGTGAACCTGCTGGTCCCACCAGGTGCCGAGCTCACCTCCCTGATCTACGCTTGCCTCCGACTGGGTGCCGTCATTGTCGTGGCCGATGCCGGGCTGGGGACAAAGGGTCTCGGCCGGGCCATCCGTGGCGCGGGCCCCAGTTTCCTCATTGGCATCGAACGTGCCCTGATGGCAGCCAGAGTACTGAATTGGCCCGGCCAACGGATTTCCGCCGGAGACCTGTCCCCCGCCAAACGCCGGCTCCTAGGCGTTATCGCCACCGTTGGCGATCTAGAAAAATCAGGACTGCTCAGCATCTCGGCTAGCGGCCCACCGTTCCCCGCGGCAGATCCCGACGCCGACGCCGCGATTTTATTCACCTCTGGTTCTACTGGTCCGGCGAAGGGCGTCGTCTATACGCATCGGCGGCTCGCCGCCATGCGAGATACCTTGCAGGCAACCTACGGATTGAAGTCTGGCGATGCGCTCGTGGCCGGGTTTGCCCCTTTCGCACTCCTGGGTCCGGCTCTCGGGGCTGTCTCCGTCACGCCCGACATGGACGTCACCTCGCCCCGAACCTTGACTGCCTCCGCGCTGGCCAATGCCGCGTCGGCCATCAACGCGACCATCGTTTTTGCCTCCCCAGCAGCCTTGGTCAATGTGGTGGACTCATCAGCCGCTCTCGACTCCGTCCAACGATCTGCCCTTGAACGTGTTGAACTCCTCCTCTCAGCCGGTGCACCTCTGGGAACCACCTTGTTACAGGTCGTCCAGGAATTAGCTCCCCAGGCAGAGGTTCACACGCCCTACGGGATGACTGAAGCATTGCCAATTACCGACATCAGTCTTCAAGGAATTCTCGCGGCCGGTACGGGAGATGGCGTGTGTGTCGGTCGCCCGGTGGCCGGAGCCCGAGTATCCATCGCTGCCTTGGATGACCAGGGCCAGGTGTCAGACAAACTGCGAGCCAACCCCGACCAGGTCGGAGAAATTGTTGTCTCAGCACCCCACGTCAAGGACCGCTATGACCGGTTGTGGATCACCCAACAAGCCAGCGCTATTCACCCCGGCTGGCACCACACAGGGGACGTCGGCCACCTCGACTCCGCGGGGCGTCTATGGGTCCAGGGTCGGCTGGGACATATCCTCACCACTCCTTCGGGGCTGATGACACCCGTTGCCGCAGAATTGGCTGCAGAGACCGTGTCGGGCGTTCGTCGTGCCGCTGTTGTCGGTGTCGGACCTGCCGGCACGCAAGCAGTGGTCGTCATCGTGGAAACAGAGGAACGGGCTCGTCGTTCAGGGCTGGCAGCCCAGGCGTTGACGCAGGATGTCCGTTCGTCAATAATTCAAGCCACTTCCATGTCTGTCGCTGCAGTATTGGTCATCCCCGATTTGCCCACCGACATCCGACACAATTCAAAGATCGACCGTTCCGCGCTTTCACAGTGGGCTACTGGTCTACTGTCTGGGAAAAAGGCAACCCTGCAATGAGTACTGCCAATCACGACAAGCTCGTCCTGGTGACCGGGGCGAGTGGCATGCTGGGACGGGCTGTGGCCGAAGAACTGCTGGCCCGCGGTTACCGTGTCAGGACCTTTCAACGCGGTCCCGCATCACTGCCCGGCGTCGAACAATGTCGGGGCTCTATCACCGATCCCCACGCCGTTGCCGCCGCTGTCGAAGGCGTTTCCGCTGTCGTACATTTGGCTGCGAAGGTCTCTTTCACCGGTGAGTGGGAGGAATTCGTAGCAACGAACATTGAAGGGACCAGAAATCTCTTGGACGCCGCCCGTACGGCCGGCGTGGAAAACTTCGTCTACGTTTCATCGCCCTCCGTGGCTCACCTAGGATCATCGATCGTCGGAGGGGCTGCCGGCGCTCCTGAACCTGCCGCTGCGCGGGGCTACTATGCTCGTTCCAAGGCCAGTGCAGAACTCTTGGCGCTGGAAGCCAACGGACCGTCATTTCGTGTGACCGCTCTGCGCCCACACGTCGTCTGGGGCCCGGGCGACACACAACTCGTGGAACGGGTCGTCGATAGAGCGCGTTCAGGCCGGCTGCCCTTGCTGGATGGCGGCCTGGCTCTGATCGATACTACGTATGTCGACAATGCGGCTTCCGCGATTGTTCAAGGGCTGGAACGGATCAGCGTTGCCCATGGTCTCTCCTTGGTCATCACCAATGGAGAGCCGCGTCCAGTCGGTGAGCTCATTGCCGGAATCTGTGCCGCCGGCGGCGTGCCCGCACCAAAGTTCAGTGTCCCCGGATCCTTGGCCCGCAGCGCAGGCAAAGTGATAGAGAGGCTTTGGACAGGAGCGCTGCGTCGCGGTTGGGTCTCCGATGAGCCACCGATGACGGAATTCCTCGCCGAGCAATTGTCAACCGCGCACTGGTTCGACCAACGCACCACGCATGAAGTCCTCGCATGGAAGCCCCTGCTTTCCATTGACGATGGGCTGTCCCGCCTCGCTGCCCACTATGGTGGTACTGCGCCGCGCACCGCGGAATAGACTGCCTCGCCACCCGCAACCGATGAGGAGTACCGTCTCATGACCGCCTTGGACCTACTCGACACATGGCCTGTCCCCCACGCCGCAGCAGCCGTGCTGGACACCCTAGGCAACACCCTGGACAGCAGGGGGGATCCCCAGCGCATTTTTCCGCTTGCTTCGGTCACCAAATTGCTCTCAGCCTTCGCATTCCTAGTCGCTCTGGAAGAAGAGGCACTTTCGCTCGATCAGTCAGCAGGTCCGGAAGGTTCAACGGTTCATCACCTGCTGGCGCACACCGGCGGTTATGATTTTTCCTCTGATGCTGTTCGTGCCGAACCGGGTACACGCCGGATCTATTCGAATACGGGCTTCGATGTCCTGGGAAAGACCCTTGAATCGGAGACTGGCATCCCCTTTGCCATCTATCTCTCCGAAGCTGTGCTGCAGCCCTTGGGCATGACCGGAACGGCGCTCGAAGGTTCTCCCGCCGCCGATGCCGTCTCATCTCTCCACGATTTGTCGCTCTTCGCAGCAGAGCTCCAGCATCCTACTCTCCTCGCTGGCGCGACCATGGAACGAGCAACCACCGTGCAATTTCCTGATGTTGACGGTATTCTTCCCGGATACGGCCGACAGAAGCCCAATGACTGGGGCTTGGGTTTTGAAATCAAGGACCACAAGTCACCCCATTGGACTGGGACTCAGAACTCAGCTCAGACTTTCGGCCATTTCGGACAGTCAGGGACCTTCCTTTGGGTTGACCCGTCAGCTGGCTTAGCATGCGTTGCCTTGACCGACCGAGACTTTGGCCCATGGGCGATTGATGCGTGGACGCCGTTCAACGATGCGGTAGTCTCCGACTTCTCCGCCTAGAAACGCGCGTTGCCCGGAACTCGCTGGCAGACGGGGCACCAGTAGGACGAACGCCCCATGAACGCATCCCGACGAACCAGCGAAGTCCGTCCCCCGGCTGCGCAGCGGTGGCACGGTTGTCCGCCGCGTCCGTACGCGTTCAATGACCGAGAGAAATAGCCGGACGCACCGTTCACGTTGACGTAAAGCTGGTCGAAACTAGTTCCACCGGCAGCAAGCGCTCGGTCCATGATGGTCGATAACGCTACAAATAGCCTGAAGGTATCTGGGCGCCGCAGGGTGTCGGTGGGACGAGCGTAGTGCATCTGGGCTTCCCACAGCGCCTCGTCCGCATAGATATTGCCCACCCCGGATACCAGCCCCTGGTCCAGAATCGCGCGTTTGATACTCGTCCTACGCGCCCGCAGCCGGCGATGGAAACTTTCTATGTCGAAATTGAGATCCAAGACATCGCGGGCGATATGCGAGGCAGCTTGGGGAATGGTTGCAGCTTGGGAACCTTGTCCCCCCGGGGCTCCGTCGATGGTCGGCACCAGGGGTGAGACGAACATGCCCCCGAAGATCCGCTGATCGACGAAACGCAATTGTCCCGGCTTCGCGGCGGAAGCCGATAGATCGAAGGTGATCTTAAGGTGTTTTTCGTCGGGCGCCGTGGAGTCCTCAACCAGCAGCTGGCCGCTCATTCCTAGGTGAGCGACAAGAGCTGCCCCTCGTGGTACACCGTCGAGCGGCATCCAGAGAAACTTTCCACGTCGCACAATGTCGGTGATCGTTGCGCCGTGCAGTGTGGCAATGAAGTCAGCGGGGCCGTCCTGATGTCGGCGGAGGGAGCGCGGGTCGTATACACCGACTTCGTCGATCCGCCGGCCAGCGACCCAGGATTCGAGACCGCGTCTCACGACTTCTACTTCCGGAAGTTCCGGCATCTACTCGTGGGCCGTCGTCTTTTCCGGCCCCACAGCAGGCTTCGCGGAGACCAGCGTCCGATAGGAGATAGCAGCCGCCTCCTGTTCGGCCTCCTTTTTGGAGGGGCCGGTGCCCGTTCCATAATCCGTCTTGCCAATGCGTAGCGTTGCCTCGAACACCCGCGCGTGGTCGGGGCCGGTACCGGTGATGAAGTAGTCAATAGGGCCAAGTTTGCGCGCTGCCGCGATTTCCTGGATCGCTGTCTTCCAATCGGTGCCCGCACCGAGGTGTTCAACGTCCGATAGCAGCGGGGCAACCAGCCGCATCACCAGGGCCTGGGCCGAGTCGGGGCCATCACTGAGGTACGTGGCACCGATCAACGCCTCCATGGTGTCAGCAAGGATCGAGGACTTGTCCGCGCCATGGGTCAGTACCTCACCCTGACCGAGGAGAATATGCTGTCCAACTTCAATGCTGCGCGCTATCCCGGCGAGTGCTCGGGTGCTAACAACGGAGGCACGTCGCTTCGCGAGATCACCCTCCGGCAGGTCCGGGTAGGTCCGGTAGAGGTGGTCTGTCACGGCATAGCCGAGCACCGAATCGCCGAGGAACTCGAGGCGTTCGTTGGTCGGAAGGCCGCCATGCTCATAAGCATAGGAGCGATGTGTGAGCGCAAGACGAAGCGTCTCGGGGTCGATGGTGACCCCGAGACGCTTCAGAAGCTCTTCTGTTGAAGGCATCAGACGTTATTAGGCGTCTGCTACCTTGCGCCCCTTGTATTCAAGGAACAACTCGGTGCCGGCAGAGTCGGTCACGACCTTCGCCTGGTGCGGCAGGCTGTAGGTTACGCGGCCGTTCTCCATGGTCTTGACCAGGTTCGGCGCAGTTGCCTTCCACTGGGACCGACGGGCCCGGGTATTCGAGCGGGACATCTTCCGCTTGGGAACAGCCACGGCTAACTCTCTTCTCTCTCGACTGAATCTGTACTCTGTACCGCATCTTCTGCGGTGGTGCCAGCCAGCTCGGTGAGAGCTGCCCAGCGGGGATCTAGAATCTCGTGGTGGTGCCCTGGCTCGTCCGCGAGGCGAATCCCGCATTCTGCGCAGAGGCCTTCGCAGCCCTCCCGGCACACCGGTTGGAACGGCAGCGCGGTCACCGCTGCATCCCTCAGTACCGGCTCCAGATCGATGAAGTCATCCACGATCTGTCGCTGGTCCATGTCCTCCTCATCGGGCAACTCAGTGCCTTCATGGAAGAACAACTCCTGAATGTCGGACTCGAGGTCGTACTCGATAGGCTCCAGGCAACGGCCGCATTCACCGGACACTTCCGAGAACGCTGTACCGGAAACCAAGATTCCCTCGTGTACGGCCTCGAATCGAAGATCCAGATCGATATCCGACCCCTCTTCGATTCCGATCAGTGCCGCCCCCATTTCAGGCGGAGCGGGCACGGTCCGTTCAAGAGTCTTCATGGTACCCGGGTATCCCCCGAATTCCTTGGCCGAAAAGACCAACGGCGAGCTGCGATCGATTCCGCGTGACGACGGACGATCTGAACGCTTATCGCTAATGAGAACTCCTGTAGAACAAAGACCGACATTACATCTTAGCCTGTCGGGGAGCTCTTGCCCAAACCCGAGGCAACCACGCGCGCGCCCGCTACATTTGTAGGACTCCGATAAACGGGGTTTGGTCGCCAGGTTCGGTATGACTGTCCTGCCCTGTCACTCATGATCCGGGGGGGTGTTGTCGCCGAACCTGAAGGCACGCGTTGACCGCTGATAGGGACATGGCCTGGCGAGTTAGACACCGTGGTCTATTCGTTACGTGGGTGTGGCATCGAGTGTCGTGACTAGCGGCCAACCGCACGGTGCAAAAGGAGCGCCACCATGAACAACGAAATCTCCGTGTTCTGCGGACTCGACGTCGGTAAATCGGGTCACCACGCAACAGCCCTGGACCGGGACGGTGGCCGGCTCTTCGACCACCCGCTGCCCCAGGACGAGGCGAAGCTACGAGAGGTCTTCACCAGGTTCCAGACCCACGGGAAAGTGCTGGTCATCGTGGACCAACCCAACACCATCGGCGCCCTGCCCATCGCGGTAGCCCGCGACGCGGGCTGCGAAGTCGCCTACCTTCCCGGGCTGGCGATGCGAAAAGCAGCAGACCTATACCCAGGCATGGCCAAAACAGATGCCCGGGACGCGTTCATCATCGCCGACACCGCCCGCTCAATGCCCCATACGCTCCGTCAGGTGGACCGGGACAGCGAGGTCCTCTCAGCGTTGAAGGTCCTGGCCGGTTTTGATGCCGACCTGACTCATGAATGCACCCGGGCCATCAACCGGCTGCGGGGCCTGCTGCTGCAGATCTTCCCCGCCCTGGAGCGGGTCTTCCCCGAAACGAGGATCACCCGCCCCCTCGTGCTGGAGCTCTTCATCCACTACGGCGGACCCACCGGGCTACGCGCCGCGGGCAAGGGCAACGTGTTGCGATTCGCCCGGAACCATTCCCGCAAGGATCCTTCCATACTCATCGGAGAGATCTTCACCGCCCTGTCAGAGCAGACGGTGACCGTGGCCGGCACGGCCGCGGTCGAAATCATCATCCCGAGGGTGGCAGCCCAGATCAAGGAACTCAAAGCCCAACGAGCGATCCTGGCCACCGAAGTGGAGAAGCTGGTCGATGACTTCCCTCTTTCCACGGTCTTGATCTCCATGCCAGGAGTCGGCATCAAGACCGCTGCAGCCGTGCTCCTGGCCATTGGAGACGGCCATGGATTCAAGGACGCAGCCCATCTGGCGGCCTACGCGGGGATCGCTCCGACATCAAGATACTCAGGCACCTCGATCCATGGTGAACACCCATCCCGGTCCGGGAACAAGGCATTGAAGAACGCCCTGTTCCGATCGGCTTGGGTCGCCAGCTGCCACGATCCGATCTCCATGGCCTACTACCAGCGAAAACGAGCCGAGGGAAAGAGACACAATGCATCAGTCATGTGTCTGGCAAGACTCCGCTGCGACGTGCTCGACTGAATGATCAAGAACGGGACTCTCTATCAAGCCAAGACCCCGATAGCGACGTGCCCAAAAGCATAGGCCCCAATTACCCAGAGTGCCTGGGTTCACGCCAATTTGCTCGGCGAACCGCTTGATTGGGCAGTTCGGCCCGAGCACGAGAAGGACGGCCTTTCAACGAAAGGCCAGTTCGTATTTCTTCCTACCCCTATCAGTCAGCAGCAACAAAGTCCCGTATTCGAGCAGTTCTCCACCTCGACAAGACCGTACCCATGACCCATGCGCAAAGAAATCCAACCGCCGAATCGATTCGCCACACTCAACAGCGACGAGTGCTAAGATCTACTGGCTATTGGGTCGCGCAGTCTTAGGGGCGCCCCATCGTCGCGCCGAAACACGAGGAGTCATCGAAGGTTTCCGGTGTCATGAAGTCAATTGAGAAACGTTGGCGATCAAACTGAGAGATATCATTTTATGAAGCACAAGGTGGGAAAGTTAGCTCAAACGACCCGAAAGGCCATCGTCTGGAGCCTCGGCGGGTTCCTTCCCCAGGCACTGTCACGTCGCACGACCCTCATTGCTGCAAGCATCGCCGGTTTTCTACTCGTTGCTTTCCCAGCCAATATTGGGGCCTTAGTCGTGGGTGCACTTCTAGCTGCTGCTGTGTGCCTATCCGAAGCAGTCCTTGCGCTGACATCGACTCCCCAGTCCGTTGCCCGACATTCGACGATCAGCATCCCCTATATGGCCCTACTCGCTCTCGGAGTCGGCGCAGTTTATGCCGCTCACTCCACATATCTCCCATCAGTAATGTGGATCTCATTGTTCCTCTTGACGATTTCTACTTGGCTGGCAAGCGCGATCCCGGTCTTCTCCTCCACGAAGCCACTCGTGGCCACGAACTTCAACTTTAATCCACGCATCACCAAGCTTTCAGGAGTTCAGGTCAAGGGTTTCTTCCGACTCGCATGGGCCGCCTTCGCCGTAATCGCAATCTTCGCCTTTCTCTCTGTCAAAGCAACACCGTGGGTTTCACTTGCACTATCTTTGCTAGCGTTCTCAGTCGCTGCGTGGAGCATGGTGAATGCTTGGATCTACGCTGATCGAGCAAGGTGGCGAACTTTACGGGAGCTACGGAGATTGCGTCCGAAAGCGGTAATTCCATATGGAGGAACTGCCACCTACCAAGCTGAAATGTGGTACCCATATATCGACCGGCTGGGCGAGCCTTACTTCATTGTCTCCCTAACCGAAAAAACCATGAACCGATTGGCCGCGAACACAAATAGGCCAATCGTGGTACCGGATGAACAAACTGCCGCGGACGTCCGTAATTTAGTACCTGATTCAGTCAGCATTGCCTATTACCCACATAACGCGGCCAAGAACTCCCTGTTCAGAGCTGACAAGCGGTACACCCACGTATTTGTTCATCACGGCGACGGCGACAAAGCACCCAGCTTCAACCCCAACAGCGCAAAGTACGACTTCTTATTTGTTGCGGGGCAGGGAGCCATCGACCGATACGCTCGGAATGGTGTTAAAATAATCCAATCTAAATTTAAGGTCATCGGACGGCCACCGACGGAAGCAATCGAGGTCGACAGAACTCCAATTGCCGAAAAGACTCGGCCAACAGTCCTCTATGCCCCCACTTGGTACGGAAAGAATAAAGCTGAAAACTACTCTTCCCTCACTTTCGGGCCAGACATAGTCGAGGCATTGATCAAACGAGACGTCAATGTCATCTTCCGTCCCCACCCTGCGAGTCGAAGTAATAAGGAGTTCGCCAAGCTCATCAAGACGATTCAAGCAATGCTCGAACGTGATTCAGAGCACTCGAATCGCCGACATAGGTGGGGTGCTCCAGCTGAATCGGACGCGACCGTAAGCGATGTGACAAACGCCTCGGATGCAATGATTGCAGATGTATCGGGAATTGTGACTGACTATCTCCAATCGGGGAAGCCGTACGCCATGGCAACAACACGCTTCACACCAGACGAATTCAATGAAAAATTTCCTACGTCACGGTCGGGCTACGTTGTTACCCCGTCAAATGGAGATCTGACGGTTGCCCTTGACAGGATGCTTGGAGACGATCCTCTCGCGGCATACCGGTGGGAACAACGAACTTATTACCTCGGCGGATTCAACGGTCGACAGGCGGTCGAAAACTTCCTCAACGAGTCCAGAACAATTATGAGTTCAAAGTAATGACGACCCAACACTGAAGTCGCTAGCGACCACTTCGGTAAATTTTACCTCCGGCCTTGACAGTCGCCTTTCCAAGGCCTTCGTGCACATCGAACGCAGGCCACTGGGCAGCATGATCGCCCCGACGGCCTAGCCAAAGATCGTGATGCCGGTGGTGCGGAACATCAGGGTCATTTGGTCACGTCCAGCGCGCACATTCTCCTTGCTGAGCAGCGGGACGGGACTGCTGCAAGTCGAGGTGACAGTTTGACCTGACCTACGGCCTGGTTTCCACTCTCGATCGCTAGCTTCCGGTGGTTGCGAGTGCCTGCGGGGTGCGGGCGAGATCGTAGTCGTTCGGTGTCGCGTACTCGAGCGAGGAGTGCCGACGTCGGCGGTTGTAGAAGACCTCGATGTACTCGAAGATCGCGTTCGCGAGCTCGATCCGCGTCTTCCACTTCTTCCGGTTCAGCAGCTCGATCTGCATGCTCGACCAGAACGACTCCACCATCGCATTGTCCAGGCCATCGCCGACGCTCCCGAACGAGGGCAGCAGGCCCGCGGAGCGGATCTTCTGGGTGAAGACCCAAGATGTGAACTGGACTCCGTGATCCGCATGAACAATCCCTCCAGGACCTGGCTGCCGTGCTCGGATGGCCATGTCCAGGGCGTTGACGACCAGGGTGGAGTCCTGCTTGGAGTCGATGGCCCAGCCGATGATCTTGCGGCTGCAAGCATCTAGGACCGCGGCGCAGTAGACCTTGCCTTCGCGGGTGGGGTGCTCGGTGATGTCGGTGACCCACAGTTCGTTCAGAGCGAGGCGATGGAACTTCCGGTTCACCAGATCATCGGCTGTGGCGACACCCTTGAGACGCTTGATCCGCGCCGGCCCAGGGAGTCCTCCGATCCCCGCGCGGGTCATGAGAACCCAGACGAGTCGGCTCGAGCAGGGGATGTTCATGCCGATGGTGAGCTCTGCGTGGATCCGGCGGTAGCCGTAGGTGCCACGAGAGGCGATGTGGATCTCGCGGATCAGTCCAGTCAGCCAGCGTCGACGGAGCTCGGTGGCGCTGGTGGGACGCTGCCGGTAGCGGTAGTAGCCCTGCCGAGAGACGCCCAGCAGGCGGCAGCAGGTGTGCACGGGTGCCCCGGCGTCGACGAGTCGGTCGATCACCGGGTGCGCCCTTTTGGGTCCACTCCTCCCTCCTCGTCGAGCCACGTCGCAGCGCGGCGGAGGATCGCGATCTCCTGCTCGAGCTGCCGAACGCGACCGCGAGCCGCGCGGAGCTCGGCAGACTCACGACTGCTGAGTCCAGACCGGCGGCCGAGGTCGATGTCATCCTGTCGAAGCCAGGTGTGGAGGGTGACCTCGTGGATACCGAGGTCCTGCGCGGTCTGCTTGACCTGTCGGCCTTCGCGGACTAGAGCAATGGCACGGGAACGGAACTCTGGAGGGTACGGGCGGGGCATACGGTGAGCCTTCCATGAAGACCATCGACTAGCGACATCAACTGGAAACCGAACCATAGGTCAGGTCAAAGTGTCACCTTCCTTTGCATCAGTCCCCACCTGGCGTGCCGCTGCTGGAACCAGAAGACCTCAATAGTCGCCCCAGTACCATCCCTCCAGAATCAGCCGTACCAACAACTTGGACTACCCGTAGCAACTCGGGCTACTCGCCAAAACCCTCTCCAAATCCCGGATTTTCAAACCTCACACTAAGGAGAAATATGTTTCTCAAATACGAGATTCATCACGGCAACGTTTGACATTGCTCCCCACCTTCAACGATATGAGGCGACGAAGCATAAAAAACTCGACAAGAAGCTTAAACTAAACCCAGACGGGGGCCTCGGCAGACATTGTTGGGTTAACCTCGCCTACACCAGCAAGATAGGCTCCTCTGGTCATACAGCTCAAAATCAAGGATGTGCGATCATTAATCTCGTTATACGGACGCTGAAGCGGTTTAAGCGTGGAAATCTCAAGCCTGCCAAAAATCGCCACTCGTCGGCAAACCAGATCACAAAAAATGAGAACCTGCACGTATACAATGCCATGTCAAATATCCCTTTAGAGTTTGGCGGGATGGTTAATTCAATGTTGCGCAGAATTAACGGGTTCGTACAATATGGTCATCATCCGTCTATGACGATTTTAACAATTAACGAGAATTTCGATGCGGAAGCTACTCGACAACGCCTCGTTGAGCAAAATAAGCTCGAAGAAAGCGTCAAGATTCGAAATGCGTGGACTGACCTGCGGGCCATGTCAGACGGTGACTTGCGTCGATTTGTGGATAGTTGTGCGGAAAACACCAATGTCACATTAAGGGACGACAACTCGAAATATTCCGAGTCGCGAGAAACATTAACAGCCACCGCTCCAGGCACGAACAGCGATTTACGCAAGCGGTTTTATCGCGACGATGGAAGCTTACTCGGAGTGCAGATTTCCACCGAGACTGCAGACGCATCTATAGTCCTGTGCTCCACCGCTCAAACACCTCTTGCTGAATTCAAGACTATAGAAGAACTGTATGTTTGCTGGATTAAAAATGTAATAGAAAAAGATAAGTCACTACTTATTGTCGACGATAAAATGATGAGTGAATTCCTTTGTGAGATCGTCGAGCGCGACTTTAAAATGGTTCTGTTTATGCATGGATCGCACCTACGGAGACCGTACGACGGTCCTTATGGCGAGTCGCTCGCAAAACGCACGAACACGATGCGGAACATCGAACGATTCGATTTTATCGCGACTCAGACTCGTCAGCAGGCAGCTGCCATGGCAGCAAAAGGAATAGCGCCAGAAAAGCTGAGGCATCTTCCAAGCGAGCTATCATTTTCTCCGAATCTCGCCTCTGCCCACGCCTGGCGTGATGAGTTGTCTGGGGTCATAATAGCGAGACTTTCAAAATTGAAACGCGTCAACCACGCAATATCAGCAATCGCTGAGGCTAACGAGCTCGGCGCAAAGACACGTCTAACGGTATTTGGTAAAGGACCAGAGCTTGAAAGTCTACGAAATTACAGTCGTAAACTTGAAGTTGAAGAGTCCATAAAATTCGCCGGCCATGTCGCTGATCTTCCATCACGGCTTGAAAAGAGTTCCTTCTCCCTACTCACGAGCATGAGTGAGGGCCTCGGTCTTGCGGTCATTGAATCAATGGCCGTTGGGTGCGTCCCGATCACTTACGACATTAATTACGGTCCTCGGGACATCATTGAAGACGGAGTCGACGGCTTCGTGGTTCCGTTCGGGGATACGAATGCTCTGGCAGCTAGCATTGTGAACTTTTTGAGCCTGAATGCAGATGAAAAACTTAAAATGCGGGTTGCTGCAATTGAAAAGGCAGCGTCGTATTTACCTCGCGCCAGCTACGCCCGGTGGTTGACCGCGATTGGCGAATTAACGACAGCTAAGGATCCGCTTCCTCTCCAGGGCAAGCCGACAGTCAAGATTGACGATATCGAAATCAGCGAGGCAAGTAACTCGGTTTGTCTAAATATTAAATTTGCAGATGGTGAATACACCGATGCTCGCCGCCTCCAAATGTTGCTTGCAAGTCGGAAAACTAATACGTTCCTTCAGTCTGTCGGCATCAAAGGATCCGATGATAAATCCTTTAATTTTCCTATTCCATATGACTATTTTTCTCAATCTAAAGGACAGACATTTAACGTCTTTGTCCGCTTTGACGGTGAGACTTGGAACTCCAAACGTCGGCTGGTGCTACCTGAGTCATTTGAGATGACTGATTCAAAAGATTTGTTATGGTATAGGACGAAATATGGAAATTTTAGCGTGAAGATCGCATCGACAAATTAGAAGTTCTCAATCTGCTAAAGACCGGTCACTAGTGGTCTAATGGAGTTGTCGGGTAAGTGCGTCATGACGAACCAAGCGTTTGACGTCTTCCGTGTTCGACTTTTGAGAACTCAACGAGGTCGATACCGATATTCGCCGTTGCTTTGGCGAAATTGGCACCGTGTTGGTGCCACAACGGAACTAGGCACCAGCCATGGAAGTTGTCATCAGAGTCATAACGGGATGCCGTGCCTATGGACTTATTGCGTGCTCGCCGTACCGCAAACCGTCCTTGTCACAATTTTCGCGGTCGTCATTACGGGCTCTTCGGATTGAAGTGTGTTGATTGAAAAGTAAGCCAGTGGGTGTGACAAATGACAGGGAAGAAGGATCGGGGCCCCTAATCGGAAGTGACTAAACAAGCAACCAACAGAAACTCCGACCATCCCCGATCCTACAGATTAGGTCCTCGTTAGCAGTCCACTGGCTATGCCATAGCTAGTTGGTTCTCTGCAATCCCGCGATCCCAGTGTCTGAACGGCGTCATTCCGCCAAGGGATCCATGAGGACCTTCATGATTGTAGATATCTTTCCACTTGTCGGCCAAGTACTTTGCCTCGGCCATCGTCTCCTTGATTTCTCCGGTCAGTTGTTCCCTTCTGAACGGCACCTTGAATGATTCAGCGAAACCGTTCTGCCACGGCGATCCGGGATCAATAGACGCAGCATTGACCCCGGCGGTGTCGCCCCAGTCGATCAGCGCAGCAGCTGTAAATTCCGGCCCGTTGTCGGACCGTACGTAAGCTGAATATTCGCCTCTGTGGGCTCAACCTGTGGTGCGGGTCAGCACCTTGTCCCGGGATTACGATTGGCGCAGTTGAGCACCAGTATCGGCATGGACGAACAGCACCTCATTAGACTCCTTTCACCACGTTTGCGAGTAGCGCTGGACGGTAGCGTGAGTCTGGACAGACAAAGCCTTGAGATTCACCGTCCACGAAGTGATGAGGTTCCACACCACCTACCCGGGCTAGATGTACTGATCAGGGACGTTAGTTAAACGATTGATGGGTGGCTGGTTCCCGATAGC
>NZ_FUHW01000017.1 GCF_900163545.1 Arthrobacter rhombi | reverse complement strand
CGGTGGGGTGCTTGTGGGTGTCGTAGTTGTCGCAGACGACGTATACGTCGAGGTGTTCGGGGACGTTTTGGTCGATCTTGGCCAGGAACTTCTTGAATTCCGTCGCCCGGTGACGGCGGTGGGTGGAGGCGATCACCGTGCCGTCCTCCACGTTCATCGCAGCGAACAGGCTCGTGGTGCCGTGCCGGAAGTAGTCGTGGGTGCGTTTCTCGGGCATGCCCGGCATCATCGGGAACGCCGGCTGAGAGCGTGAGAGGGCCTGGACCTGGGATTTTTCGTCGACGCTGAGGACTACCGCTGATTCGGGCGGGTCGAGATAGAGCCCGACGATGTCGTAGACCTTCTCCACGAACAGCGGATCATTGGAGAGCTTGAACCCGTCGGTGCGGTGGGGCTTGAGGCCGAAGGCCTTCCAGATCCTGCCGATCGTCGACTTCGAGAGCCCGGTGCCGCTCGGCCATCTTCGACCGGGACCAGTGCGTTGCGTTCTGCGGCGTGGTCTCCAGGGTCGCCACGACGACGTCCTCGACCTGCTCCGCGGCCACGGTCGAGGGCCTGCCGGGCCGCGGGTCGTCCACGAGCCCATCGAGGCGGTGCTCGACGAACCTGGACCGCCACTTCGTTACGGTCGATGTCGAACAGCCGATCTGGGCGGCAACGTCCTTGTTGTTGAGCCCGTCACCGCAGGCGAGCACGATGCGCGAGCGCAGGGCCAGCGCCTGTGATGACTTGCGGTGCCGAACCCATTTGGTGAGTTGTTCGCGCTCCTCGGAGGTGAGGATCAGTTCGGCCTTGGGGCGCCCGGTACGTGGCATACCCCATTCTACAATTTAGCCAGCGAATTTCAGGCGCGGGACACTAGC
>NZ_FUHW01000020.1 GCF_900163545.1 Arthrobacter rhombi | reverse complement strand
GCTATCGGGAACCAGCCACCCATCAATCGTTTAACTAACGTCCCTGATCAGTACATCTAGTCGTCACCTCAGCACCGCTGTTCACGGTGGACACAAGCAGATCGGCCGTTGGAGTAGTTAAATCTCCGTGGGCAACGATGACCCGAGAGCTCAAGTCAGCGAAGATCGACGGCAAGTTCAACATCGACATCGTCACTTCAGACGCACTGGGAGACTACCTAGATAAACGCGTGAATACATTCGCTTCAGCCGTTGCTGCAATTGCCGAGAACGCGCCGGAACGCTTCGTTACCCACCAGAACCACGGCTACAAACAGAAAGAAAATTGAGGTGTACACGAAATCGCCCCGCAAGTGTCTCGTATGCGATGGGATGCAAGACACCAAGTCGAGACAGTTGAGATGCTTGGAAATCTGGGACTCCGTCTATCTTGAGGCCAAGGTTCACAAGCTTGTCGTCTCATGGCGAAGCCAGACACAGTTGCGGGAGGCTGCAAAGCATATCGATGCTTTACAGCCTCCCGCATGATGTTCCCCCGTGTGCCGCTATTTCGTTGTGCGGCCATACTTGGAGCGGGGCTTATCGTGAGACTTTTGGCCGCTGTTTCGACTGGCTTCCATTTGGTTCCCGATTGCCGGCCCCCATGGCGGCGGCGTCTTCTTCGGCGAAGGAGCGGTTGTTGGTCTCCTTCAGGAACAAGGCCGCGATCAACGCCCCGGCGGCGATCACCGTCAGGTAGATCGCCGGTGCCATCTTGTTCCCGGTGGCTGCGATCAGCCAGGTCGCTACGAAGGGTGCGGTTCCACCAAAGATGGCATAGCTGACGTTGTAGGTAATGGCCGAAGCCGTATACCGCACGGCGGTCGGGAAGACCTCACACAGCAACACGGCTGTCACTACGTTGGCGGTCACCGCACCCACGGCGAGCATGACCTGGGCCGCCAAAGCGGAGCCAAATCCTCCCCCGGCCGCCAACTGATAAGCCGGGATGGCCAGCACGCCGAGCAGAATCACCGAGGCATACATCGTCCGCTTGCGTCCGACCCGGTCGCAGATCCGGCCAACGAACGGGCACAAGGCTGCAGCGAAAAGCAGTGCCAGAACGTTCGAGAGCAGGACCTGAGCGGAGGGCAGGCCCACTACTTCGCGCAGGAATGTCGTCATGTATGTCGAGAAGGTATAGAAGGAGAGCGCGGTCAGCGAGATGTAGCCGGCCAACAGGGCCATGGTCCGCCATTGTGAGCGGAAGGTATGCGATAAGGGGGCATGTTCGGTTGTTTGTGATTCGGCCACTGCCTTGAACAGCGGGCTTTCATCGAGCCGCTGTCGGATGTAGAAGGCCACCAAGCCCAGGGGCCCTGCCACGAGGAAGGGGATTCGCCATCCCCAGGCGTCCATTTGCCCCGCGCTGAGGTTGGCGGCAAGCAGGTAGGACAAAAGGGCTGCTGCGGCGAAGGATCCGAAGGTGGCTGCCGGCATCCAGCTCGAGTGCCGGGACCGCTCCCCTTGCGGGGCGTGTTCGATGACGTAGGTGACGGCGCCGGCGTATTCACCGCCAGCGGAGAAGCCTTGCAGGCTCCGGGCCAAGGTCAGCAACACTGCCGACCAGATCCCGATGGTGGCGTAGACCGGCATTAGTCCGATGGCCAACGTGGATCCCGACATCAGCAGAACGGTCAGGGTCAGGACGCGTTTGCGTCCGATCCGGTCCCCCAGCCGTCCGAAGAAGGCCCCTCCGACCGGTCGTAGGGCAAAGGCGACCGCGAAGACCGCGAAGGTCTGCAATAGGGCCACAACCGGATCGCCTTCGGGGAAGAAAGCCCGAGCCAGGATGGGTGCCATGAAGCCATAGACGGCGAAATCGAACCACTCAACCACGGTTCCAGCGCCGGCGGCGAACGTGACTTTCCGCAAGGTGGCACGAGAGACGGAGGGGGGCGGGGTTGGTGTGGTTTGGGGTTCTTGGTGCTCGCGGTGCATGTCTACTCCCTAGATTCGCGAACTGTTAGGACCCCGCATGTAAACGCGTCGAATAGCCGCTCGTGGCTCATGCCGGGTCTTGGATGGCCTATGGCCACGTGGACGGCTGTACCGTCGCCTCCCCTTTGCAAGGGCAGGAAGATTACACCAGGACGGGCGCTGCAGACAGAATGTCTGTTTGCCGGATCCTTCTGGCGAACTGTACGTTCCCTAGTTTTTGGGGAAGGTTCGCTACACCTTTGTGGCCCGGACGTTGGCTGGCGTGCCGAGGGCAAGTCGCGAAGTGGAAAAGGTTTCGAAGGACTCTGGTAGCTTGTTGAGATCCAGGCAGACCGGGATGATGGTGGCCGTGTTCTTGCAGGCAAACCGGTGGATCGGAGCGTTCCATGCGTTGGCCAGATCGAGCTTCACGGTAGCCGGCCGGGTGCCGTAATATACGCGGTGCTGGCAACAGCGCCAGGTATTCGGCGGAATGTTCGGCGACTACTTGCTCAGTCGGTTCACTCAACCGGGTTTCGATGCCCTTGCTCATGATGTGAATCCCCTTTGATTCATTGTCCGGACGATGAATCCACTCTGGTGTACACCATTCTCCGGATGTTGCTACTAAAAGAATCTAATTGCTACAAGAGCAACAAACAAGACGTGAGCTAAATCTCTTTTAAATCTTTTTGTCAGGGCACTACGGGCGTCTCCCAGCTCGCTGGCCGACACGCGCTCGTCGAAGCATGACTTGATACGGACTGATCGCTAGGCGTAGTCGATCCGCGAAAGAAGGTATTTTCCAGGGCATCACATAGCAGATTTCATACAGCACCCAAGGGATGCCCCACTCCCTCACCGGGGCGAGCGGAAGCTAGGGCCGTTAAGCACACGGCAGGCAGGTACGTTCGGGCGGGCGGCCTCGCTGCCGGCCGCGGACCGCTGCGGTTGCTGTTGATGCCGTGCGCCGGCTGATGGATGTCTCTGCCATGCCGCCTTGTGCGCTGGGTGGGAGGCGGTGTGCAGCGTTTCAAAGGACTACCTTTGCCCGGCCGGCCCCCAGAAAGGTGTATTCGGATTCTCCGGACACTGAATGCGATCCCTGCCTGGGCAACGACGAGGCTGGAACGGACGGCGAGGGTCCGGATGAAATTGCGGGCCCTGACCGCGATGGCCAGCCAGGCGCTATTGGATCCGCAATGCTCCGAAGGTAGATGCGCCAGGGCACTGTCTCTCTGGTCAACGTTGGCCTGCCCGATGATCGCGCGCTTCAGGAAGAACCCCTGGAACCGGCGCGCGACGAGGCATCCGGGAACCTGCGCCCTCACAGCTATGCAACAGTCCGGCACCCACCAAGGGGTACCGGACTGTCACAGAGTGGCCCGGAGATCACCCGTCCGCAAGATTCCGATTGGAGGGTGCGACTCAGGCCGGATCCGCAGGGGCCTGGACCTCGGGCTGGGGATCCGCGAGGGTCTTCGGGATCGTGTCCTCGAACCGACCGAGGCCGTTGAGGTATTCCACCACCGAGTCCGTGGACTCCACGTCACCGAACTTGTTGTCGATGTCATAGAGGTTCCACTGCACTACGCCCGGGACACGGTCGCCGATAGTCTCCCGGGGGATGATCGGGCGGAACCCCTTCGCGATCGCATCCTCCACGGTATGGCGCACGCACCCGGCCGCTGTCGCGCCGGTCACGATCAGGGTGTCAATACGATTGGAAGTCAGGAACAGCTCGAGGTTCGTGCCAGGGAATGCCGAGGCGCGGTTCTTTTCGAGCACGACTTCGCCCTCTGCCGGCGCAATCCGGTCATCGATCTGCGCCCAATAGGAATCCGCAGGAAGGGTCTCCGTGGGAATCTTCGAATACCACAGACCCATGTCGTTCGTGCCGGAGGTGGCATCACGGTTGCGGTAGACGTTCGTGGTGTAGAAGACCGGGACCCCCTTGGCGCGCGCGGCCTCGTTGATCCGCTGCACATTCGGGATGATCCCCTCCATGCCCGGGCAGCTGAACGGGTGACCCGGACGGGTCCAGGCGTTGGCGAGGTCAATGTGGATGACGGCGGGACGGTTGCCGTAGCCGATCCGGCGCTTGAAGCCGCGCTCGTTGTAGACGCTGTTTCCGGCTTCGAATGCCTCCTCCAGAACTGCTGCAAGGCGCTCTTCGATGTCGCTGGACTTGTTGGACGTGACGGTCATTGCTCTCTCCACTCTCCGAATTATCTCGTTGCTATTTGAGCAACTAAGTTGCTGCTAGAAATACTATAACCTACCCCTCGGCTCAACACCAGAGATGCACGGAAGCTGCCCCTCCATCGACCAGCTCCTCGGCAGGGAACCGGCGTCGGCCTGAGGCGGCCTTCGGTTGGCGCTCGACTCCCGCGACTTTTACTTGACCCGACACGCGGGTTATCGGGGCCGATTCGGGACAGCTGCCCTGCCTTGTCGCGCATGATCCGCAACCTCTATATCCCTCAAACAACACAAAGGACGTGCACCCAGCACATCGCATGCGGTTGTCGGGAAGATGGCCTGAGCCACGATCCCTTGGCGCGAGCCACGTCGTTGAGACGTTGGAAAGCCGGGAAGACGGTTTCCATCTAATGGCGCAAGAGCTGGTGCCCAGGCCGGGTCAGACGTTTGCCATATCGACGTGCATGATCCCCGCCCCGTTTTATTCGGCGAACGTCTCCTTCGGCAATTCCTGCAGTCCTCCATCGATGCACCGGCCCATTACGGGGGGCCTTTCCGGTCATCATCCGGACGATGAATCCGAGCTGTTGCGGGCCATCCTCGGTATATTGTTTTCTCAAGCAATATAGTTGCTACTGAAGCAACCCACGAGGCGTCTGGAGTGACCCTCTTAAGACGATCCGTGTCGGTTCCGAGCCCTGAAGCCGAAACGCATCGTCCTCGGGACGTGATTTGATATGACTGGTAACGAGGCGGAACGGATCCGCGGAAGAAGGTGCTTGACATGGGCAATGCACAACAGGCCTCACATAACACCCAGGGGGTCGCCGCCTCGCTGCTCAATGGTCTGGCCGTCCTGGAGGCCTTCTCCATCGAGAAACCGGTCCTGGGCGTGACGGAGATCGCACATCGTGTTGATCTGCATAAGAGCACCGTCTCTCGGATCCTCAACGGCTTGGTTGAGGCCGGTTACATCCAGCGCGACGAGGACACCGGCCGATTCCGGCTGGGTCTGGGAGTGATCATGCTTTCCGGACCACTTTTGGCCGATTTGGATGTTCGGCGCGCTGCTCTGCCCTTCTTGGAGGACATCACCGCTGCCACGAAGGAAACCGCTGCCATTTCCGTATGGAACGGAGCGGAAGCGATCGTCGTGGAGCAGGTCGCCAGCCCGCACCAGGTCAAACACAGTGCAGCCATCGGAACGCATTACCCACGCTACGAAAGCTCGTCGGTCCGGGTCTTTTTGGCTGAGTTGCCCACAACCGAGGTGGATCAGCTATTGGAAGAGGGAACCATCACCATCGATGCCGGTAGCGGCGCCCCGCTCCCGGTGGCCGGGCATCTCGAGCACGTCCGTGAAGCCGGCCATGCGGTCAACGATGGATTCACCACCGACGAGGAGTACGGGATTTCCGCGCCGGTCCGAGACTATCGGGGCATCGCCGTCGGCTGCATCACCGTCAGTGCACCTCGCTCGCGCGTCTATAAGCAAAGCTGCGCCGAGACACTAGCCGCTGCAGTCCAGGAAGCCGCCGAACAAGTCTCCGGCCGTCTCGGGGCACCCGCGCCGGCACGAACCGCGGGCACCGCCTAACCCCGCTTGCGGATTCAGGTCTTCTTCTTCCCGGCAGGACGCCTACGCCGGAGTCAGCGCCCGGCAAACCGGGCGACCCCGGATTCTCGGGGCCGCCCGGTTTGACCGCCTTGAGTCCAAGGCGGTGTTTTTCAGCGTGAAAGGACCTGTCGGGGATCCACGTTTCGTGACGCCAGGATCAGCAGTCCGGCGGCGAATATCGGCAGGCAGCCCCAGTAGAAGGCCGCTTGGTTCCACGTTTGGCCGCTGGTCAATGCCATGGTGACCAGGGCGCCGCCAATGATGGCACCCACCTGACCGGCTGCGTTGATGATGGAGGCTCCGGTCGCCCGGGTGTGGACCGGGAAACTCTCACCGGTGAAGAACAGCAAGGCCGAAAACGGGCCGATCAAAAAGAACAACCCTGCACTATAGAGGGTCAGGACCAGACCGAAACCGCCTGTGGGGGCCAGGAGCATGCCGCTGAAGGACAGCCCACACAAAATCCAACCCAGGGATATCGCGTTGCGCCGCCCGATCCGGTCCCCGAGCCACCCATGGTAGAGGTACCCGGCAAAGGCCGTGGCGTTGGAAACGACCAGTATTCCCAGGGCGCTGTCGAAGGTGATGTTCTTCCCGTCCGCGGCAGTCAGCAGCGAGGTACCCAGAAGCACGAAGACCAGCACCCCGACCCAGCACAACATGAATGAGAGACCGATCACCATGGTGGAGCGCAGCGACTCCCCCTTGAAGGCCGCGGCCAAAGGCATGCCCTGCTCGCTCAGATCCACCCCGACCGTGCCGGCCAATTGGTGGGCTTCTTCGGTCTTGCCTTCGGCGAGTAGTTTCTCCGCGTCGCGCCGGGCAGTAAATTGCGGACTTTCCTTCAGCTTCAGCCCGGCCCAGACAATGGGGATCGCGGGAATCGCTGCAACGATGAAGCACAACGCCCAGCCACCGATCGGGTACAGCAGGAAGATGGAAGCAGCTGCCAGGACCGACCCCACGGGCCATCCGGACTGGACGAGGGAGTAGATGAAGCCCCGTCGCCGGGCCTTGGCCGGATCCGTGTAGACGTGGGCGAACATTTCGTTCAGGTAAGCGGCATTGATGGCCTGTTCTGCGTACCCCAGACCGGCGATCGAGCGCACCACGATCAGCAGCACTATGCCGAAGCCGGCAACCAGGCCGATGACCCAACCGGCAACGACGGTGAGGACCGAGGCGATGGCGGCGCCGATGACCGCAATGAGGATTCCCTTGCGGCGGCCGACCCGATCCACGACCGGTCCCAGTGCCACCGCCACCAAGGCGGTTCCGGCTGTGACCCAGGTGTTGATGGCAGTTGATTGGGCGGTGGCCCAGCCCAGGTCCTCGGCGAGCTTGGGCAGCAGGTTGCCGAACAGGACGAAGTCATACACGGCGAAGGTCCAGGCAAAAAAGCAGACCCACGTAGCGAAGCGGACGTCCTTGGGGGTGACAGTGGCCGGTACAAGCAGCGTCTTTGGTGATGTATCCATGGTCAGTGTTCCTTATTCACGAGGGAAGCCTGCCGGCCCGTGGCCGGGAGGATGTTTCGTCAGGAGACCTGTGCTGCCGCCGAAGGCCGCCACAAAGGTGGCCGCTAGGACATGAAGAATCGAGATGCGGCGTGCGGGGAGGGTTCCCGGTTTCCGGGCGGCCCCACGCGTGATTCCTCTGGGGGCCCGATGGATGCGGGTGAACCGGCCGGTGGAAGAGCGTTCGCTCTTCCACCGGCCGGGATATCCTAGGCGATCACTCGGAAGCCGCTGCGACTGTTTCGCGGGGGGCGGCCGTTCCCTCCATCTCGTTACTGGGGCGTTCGGC
Source organism: Arthrobacter rhombi (assembly GCF_900163545.1). GTDB lineage: Bacteria > Actinomycetota > Actinomycetes > Actinomycetales > Micrococcaceae > Arthrobacter_H > Arthrobacter_H rhombi_A. The sequence goes on along the minus strand of NZ_FUHW01000020.1, from coordinate 139,023 downwards.
ACGCAGCCGAACGGTGGCTTCCATGTCCAGTTCCCAGGTGTTCGGGTCGATGACGACCCCATAGTCCTCACGGGCCCGATCAACGTTGGTGAATTCGTCCAAAACATCGGAGAAGACCTTTTCGGGATCGCGCAGATACGGGTCGCCGTAGCCTCCACCGGAGGGGACAGTAATCTCCAAAGACTCCCCCGCCTTCAGCGACCGGGCGGTGACCTTGGAAGGCCAGCTCTCTACTGCCTTGCCGTCATCGAGTTTGGATACCGATGCATTCAGTCCATCCTGTCCGCCGAAGATCCCCCAGGGGACGTCGGATTCGTGGCGGTCTGCTTCGCACGTCACGACGGTGTCGACCAGGAAGGTGTTGACCCGCACGATGCCGATCCCTCCGCGCTGCTGGCCCGCCGCCGCGGGTTCCTCGCGTAGTTCGTAGCGGTCGGTGCGCATCGGGAAACGCCATTCAAGTTCCTCGATCGGGTTGTTGCGGGTGTTGGCGATGAGATTGTCCACCGAGTCCGGCCCGTCGCTATCCGGCCGGCCCCCGTAGGAGCCCTCGTTGACTTCCAGATACACCCAGTATTCGCCGGCGTCCTCGTTCCATCCGGAGTAGGAAAGGAAGTGGATATGTGCGGAGTTCCCAGCGGTGATCTGCCGCGGCAGCACCGGGGACAGGGCACGCATCGCCAAGTCCACGACCCGCTGCACCTGCCCGAACCTGGCCATGCAGGCCGCAGGGTAGGTCGGGTTGAAGATCGTCCCTTCCGGGGCGATGACCTTCACGGGTTTGAGCATGCCCTGGTTCTGCGGAACGAAGACCTCGTGTGCGACTTCATCCAGGAACATCATCCGGGTGATGAAGGTGAATGCCGAGACCGTTGTGCCCTCGAAAGGGCAGTTGTATGCGGTGGGGACCTGGGGGCTGGAGCCGGTCAGGTCATAGGTGATCTCGTCGCCTTCGATGATGACCTTGACCTTGATCGGCAGTTTCTCCCCGTAGTTCTTACCATCATCGTCCAAGTAGCCTGTCTCGGTCTCGTAGACACCGTCTGGAACCTTGGCGATCTCCTTGCGCAGCATGGTCTCGGAATAGTTGATCCATTCCTGGCCCGCTTGTTCCACCGCTTCGATGCCGTAGCGTTCGGTCACCGACAGGAACCGGCGCTTGGCCAGCTCGCAGGCGGCGATCATCGCCTCGATGTCCCCGGCATTATGGGTCGGTGTGCGCGTATTGGATAGGATCTGGTTCAGCAGCGCGTCCTGCCGGACTCCCTTTTCCACGATCTTCAGTGCACGGAAGATCTGTCCCTCGGCTTGGTTGTCCACCAGGTCCACGGCCAGACCGGGGAAGGCTCCGCCGATGTCCAGTAGTTGGCCGGAGGCCCCGGCGAAGCCAACCCGTTCTCCCTCGTGGAAGATCGGGATGATGATCGCGACATCTGGTGAGTGGGTGGCCCCCAGATAGGGGTCGTTGTGCAAGATGATGTCACCCTCGTGAATGTCATCGCCAAGCACGCTGATCACGCCCTGGACGATTTTGGGCATCGCCCCCATGAACATCGGGGTGGAATCCGACTCGGCCAGCACGTTGCCTTCGGAATCGAAAACCCCTGCACCCAGATCCTCGGACTCACGGATGATCGAGGAATAGGACATCCGGAACAGCACCGAAGCCATTTCCTTGGCCATCGAGGAGAATGCCCCTCCGATGACCCTCATCAGAATCGGTGTGGCCAGCTCGCTATCGGCCCCTTCCTCCTTTACCGGGCAGGCGATCACGATGTTTCCACTATCATCAAGCGTCGCCGTGAAATATGGGGGAACGACGATCGTGGCATCGTACTGCTCGATGACACAGGGGCCTTCGATCCGCTGTCCGGCGCCGAGCTTCTCCCGGTCGTAGTACGGGGTGGAGAAGGTCTCGGGCTTGCCGTCGACGTCGAAGACGACGTCGGAAGTCTCCAACACGGCCTCGGAGAGCTCGTAGGTGGTCCCCTCCTGCGGCGCAGGCGGCAGCTCCTCGGTGACACTGGTGCCCATCACGCGAATGTTCACGATCTCCACACCGCCGGTCTTGAACCGGTGACCGTATTCGGCCTCATGTGCCTCGTGGAACCTTTCGGCCATGTCCTCGAGCCACTGGTCGGTGACCTGACCTCCGGGGGCCTCGAAACGGACTTCGTATCCCTGGCCCTCATACCGGCAGTCAACCAGCCGGGTGAACTCCCGCTTTTCTTCCGGGACAAGATCCGAATCCAACTGAGCGACTGCCTTGTCTTCCAATTCGCCGAACTGGGAGTTCAGGGCCTGTTGATCCACGTTCGGCAGCGTGTACCGTGCGGTGCCGACGTACTCGTACTTCTGGTCGGTGGCCAACAAACCGGTGGCCGCGATGATGCCCGGGTGTGCCGGGATCATGACATTGGGGATCTCCAGTTCCGCAGCGATCTCGCAGGCGAACAGGGCGCCGGCACCACCCCCGGCAACCAGAGTGAAGTCACGTGGGTCATAGCCGCGGCGCACGGAGTTCAGTTCGATGGCCTGGGACATCCCAAATTTCTGGATTTGCAGGGCACCTAGCGCGGCTTCTTCCACACTCATGCCCAGTTCATCGGCCACGGTTTGCATCGCCGTGCGGGCCAGATCCGGGTTCAGGGACATCCCCGCGCCAGCCAGGCTGCGGTTTCCACGCAACCGGCCCAGCACGACTTGGGCATCCGTTGCCGTTGGCAGCGTCCCACCGCGTCCGTAACACGCCGGGCCCGGGTGCGCGCCGGCTGACTGCGGCCCCACGCGGAAAACTCCACCGTCGTCAACGAAGGCAATGGAACCGCCACCGGCCCCGATCGTGTCGATGTCTACCATGGGAACCATGGCTTGGTAGTCGCCGACCTTGGTATCAAGCAGGTGGCGCATCCGCAGTTCCCCGTCGAGGGAGACGCCGATATCCGCGGAAGTTCCACCGATGTCCAGGGTCACGACGTTGTCGAACCCGGCGGTCTGTCCGGCCCAGATCCCCCCAATGAGGCCGGCGACAGGACCGGACATAAGCATGTTCACCGGACGCCGGGCAGCCAAGTCGATCGGGATCATTCCGCCCGAGGACTTCATTAGGAGCATTTCGCGGGTGTATCCCATGGCTTTAACCTCTGCCGAGAGCCGGTCGAGGTACCGGGAGACCTTGGGCCCGACATACGCGTTCAGAGCAGTCGTGGAGAAACGCTCGAATTCACGATAGAGCGGGATGACCTCGCTGGAGATCGAAAGGAACGCTTCCGGGAATTCGTCGGCAACAATCTCCCCGATGCGCTGCTCGTGTGCCGGATTAAGATAGGAGTGAAGCAAGCATACGGCGATGGATTCGACCCCTGCCTCGCGCAGTTCTCGCACCCGAAGGCGCACTTCATCCTCGTCGAGAGGAACCAGGACATCCCCGTTGGGAACGGTAATCCGTTCCTTGACGGTCACTCGGTGTCGGCGTTTCACCAACGGATGTTCCTGCCAGGGCAGTTCCTGCTGCAAAGAGAAGTTGAAGGGTTTTTTATGCCGGGCGATGTGAAGGATGTCGCGGAAACCTTCGGTGGTGATCAGCCCGACTTCGGCACCGGTATGGGTCAGCGCAATGTTCGTGGCGACCGTGGTTCCGTGCACGAGCATGTCCACCTCGCCCAAGGTGATGTCGGCCTTAGCGCACAGGCGCCGCAACCCGTCCAGCACCGCCTCGGACGGGTCATGGGGGGTGGAGGGAACCTTTTCGATAACGACCTTCCCTGAGTCGTCGTCCGAATAGTAGAGGTCCGTGAACGTGCCGCCTACATCTACACCGATGCGCTTCATTGTGTCTCCTACTTCGTGGGGTGACGCCGAGACCGCAAGGTGCATCCCGCCTCCAGGAAGACACCTATGTCCAATTGATACGTGGCCGTGATCTCGATCACTTGTTGGGTAGGAAACAACCTAGTCTCCCCTGTAGCAACAAGTCAATGGTTCTCCAAAATAGCCCTCACATGCTTACGGCACGCTCGGACGCGCCTCCGGCCCACCTGAGGGGACTCCCCAGGCCCCATCAAGAGCTACCTACCCAGCGTCGCAAGAGGCACATCATCGCCGAACCGAAAGCGCGCTATAACGCCGCGAAGAGATGCACTTTGCTGGTCCACAAAAGACACTTCGACGTAAAAACCCCAGCGACGCTCGCATCCTCAGTCCGAGCGGCGACGCCTTCGGCCGAAATCCCGGGAACCGACCGAAAGAAGATGCCGTCCCCGAAATTTGCCGGCCACAACCGCATGGGCGCGGGAACTCGCGCGCGAAGGCTGGCATACCACTCAAGTCTCGACCACCTTCAACCGTGGTGCTTTCCCTGGCAAGGAGTTTCTGAAGACGAGCAGATTTTCCAAAGTCGACCAGCGCGGGCTCGTCTCCCCCGACGACGTTTCCAGCGCCACCCGCAGTCTCGGCCCGCGGAGTACCGGGCCCTGTCGACGGTGATGCGTGCTACAAGTACCTATCCGGCAGGGCTGCAAGGCCGGATGGCGAGACTCTGCCCCTTTGGGAAGTTGCCGTCGCGGGCGGATCTACCGCGGGTCATTAACTCCCCAGGGGCCAACGCAAGAAGTTGCGGAACGCTGGCATTTGAACGCCGGAAGCAAGACGGCGCGGCAACATCCTGTGGCGGCACCCCGCGCATGGTGCGGTTCCGGTGCCGCCACACCGTTCCCGTTATTAAAGACGGAAATCAGTTTTCGCGCGGTAAGTCAAGTCCATCCGCGTGTTGTTGCGACAAGACCTTTCTAATGGCGCGGCTACGCGCGCACTGATCGCACAACGCCACAACCACTCCCCCGATTCGACCCCGGTGACCATGATTCTATGCAACAGGTGCGCGCCCCGCACCCATGATGGTCGCCATTGTTTGAACTCTCGGGACCTCCAAGCACTAGCGGCAACACCACAGCCCGGCCCCTCGAGGAAGCCGGACTGTGGGCGGGGAAGCTCGGGATTACCGAACCGCGGGACTCAGGCCGGATCCGCAGGGGCCTGGACCTCGGGCTGGGGATCCGCGAGGGTCTTCGGGATCGTGTCCTCGAACCGACCGAGGCCGTTGAGGTATTCCACCACCGAGTCCGTGGACTCCACGTCACCGAACTTGTTGTCGATGTCATAGAGGTTCCACTGCACTACGCCCGGGACACGGTCGCCGATAGTCTCCCGGGGGATGATCGGGCGGAACCCCTTCGCGATCGCATCCTCCACGGTATGGCGCACGCACCCGGCCGCTGTCGCGCCGGTCACGATCAGGGTGTCAATACGATTGGAAGTCAGGAACAGCTCGAGGTTCGTGCCAGGGAATGCCGAGGCGCGGTTCTTTTCGAGCACGACTTCGCCCTCTGCCGGCGCAATCCGGTCATCGATCTGCGCCCAATAGGAATCCGCAGGAAGGGTCTCCGTGGGAATCTTCGAATACCACAGACCCATGTCGTTCGTGCCGGAGGTGGCATCACGGTTGCGGTAGACGTTCGTGGTGTAGAAGACCGGGACCCCCTTGGCGCGCGCGGCCTCGTTGATCCGCTGCACATTCGGGATGATCCCCTCCATGCCCGGGCAGCTGAACGGGTGACCCGGACGGGTCCAGGCGTTGGCGAGGTCAATGTGGATGACGGCGGGACGGTTGCCGTAGCCGATCCGGCGCTTGAAGCCGCGCTCGTTGTAGACGCTGTTGCCGGCTTCGAATGCCTCCTCCAGAACTGCTGCAAGGCGCTCTTCGATGTCGCTGGACGTGTTGGACGTGACGGTCATTGCTCTCTCCACTCTCGCTGTTTGTTTGTTGCTGCAAAAGCAACCGCGTTGCTGTATCAAGTACCATAGCGCACGGATCGTTCCAACACCAGTGGCGCATAGATTCTCGTTTCGATCTCGCCGCATCAACTTCAACTGCGGCGACCACTGGGTCGGAATCGGAGCCTGGGGCAGCGGAAGTGTCTCCGAGGACGGCCCCAAGCCAGGGTTGGGCAACCAAGGTGGACGGCGGGATTCAAAGCGCCAACCATTTCAAAGGGACACCATCCCGCGAGTAAGGGCTCCGCTGTGGGTGCGGCCATGGAAGTCATGGCCAACGGCAAACGGAAACGGCAGGTGGACGAAAGCCAGTTGGCAGCCAATGCACCGAGCAGATGAGGAACGTTGGGGCGGATAGCACGCCGCCAGTGCTGTACGTGCACGACGGCGAACCGAGGAGCCTCCAATCGCTCACCCAAAATAGGGCTCAGACGGTGTCCCGGATCGAGCGAATCTGTCGGTCTCGATCAGCGACCCGACTTTCTGCCGCTGGCGAGTGCATGACATCAACGACCCTCGGCCGCTGTCTTCGCCGAGATGCTAGCCATCGCAACGAAGGTGGCCAGCGTCATCGTCCCCATCACCAACGTCCTCGCCGTCGAACGCGGCTCCCGTCGCGCAGCTCCCTGGCGCAGGCGGCCGATTCATGGTGTGTTTCCCGCCCATCGCCGCCATCGTGAGCGAGGTCGGCAGAATCCTTTCGTTGCACGTGGCCACCCATGGCAGCAAACGCTGGCACCTCCCCGTCGCGGTTGGCTACCTCGTCACCTTCATCAGTCTGGCACTCACCCTGCAAGCCGGCATGGGGTTCGGCGCCGCCTACCGGATCTGGGCCGCCCTCGGCGTCGCCCTCACCGCGGTCGCCAGCCGCGTCCTGTTCAAAGAACCACCGAACTGGGTCATGACCATCAGCATTGTCCGCAAGATCTGCGGAGTGCTACTAGTAGAGACCGGCGGGTCCATTAGCGCTTCACATGCACAAAATACGACGGTTTTAGGTCAGCCGAGAGGCCCGCGCCGCCGACAGTCTCGGCTGGCATCGTGGCTGATTCGTTCATCCCACACCCCTGACGCCTATCTTAAATGAGATGGTCTTTGATGCCGCAATGACGGCCATCAGTCGGAATCATCACCTTCAGAAAGCTCCTCATCAAGGTCAACGAGTACTGTCACATTTGTATTTGATGGGTCTGGGATTTGAGTCTCGAGCAGACTGTGGATACGGGCCGTCAGGTTCGCGCCTCGCTCGTCACAGAATTCTTTGAACTCGTCTACCGAAAGGGGGAGCGACTGAGGCAACGCGTTGCGTTCCAAGAAGGCACTGCGCTCGTTTGATGACGGGTATTCCGCCGCCAGCCAGAGCTCCGGTATCTTGTCGGATTTGCCGATGTTCTCAAGCCCCGGGAGGAGTTCCAAATTTGGCAGGCGGTCTCTCAGATCAAGTAGGTCGTCGATCTCGTCGGGAGTAAAGCGCGCCGTACCGTCCTCATTTATCTGGCTTCGCAGCGCCTTCCGGTCGAGCAACGCCGAGGGGAAGACATGGTCTACGTGGAACTGGTTGCGCGTGTCGACATGTGGGAACAGCGCTGCGAGTACGGCAAACGTCCGGGCCTTGCCGTACGACAGGCTCAAGACGTCGTCTACGAGGGCATCGGTAACGGTGAGCGGCTTGCCACGCCGAGACATCGCCCGCTCGATCGCAGCGACCGGGAATGCGGAAGCGCCCTGCGTCTGGATAACCTCGCGAAGGTCACGGAGTAGGGTGTCCAAGCCGGAGCCCCACACCCCACGGACGATCAACGATCTCAGAACCCAAGAGCGAAGCGAGTCCCGGTCTTCCCGAGACTTCGGCGATTCACGGTAGGAGTGCTCGAGCCCGCGGTGGTGAACGTAGTAAGCGACCGGGATCAACACGCTATCCACGGTGAGCGATCCACCCGATAAACCGAAATCGCTGAGGAGACCGACCGCGACCTGGAGAGATTTGCTCATGTCGTCCCAGCCAGTCTCGAGCTTCGTCATGTTTGTAGTGGTGAAGTTCTTGACTTTGAATCCGATATCACGAACGTCAGCCATCATCAGCCCGGACTTCAGAATTGTATCTCTGGAGAAGTTGAATCCGTTCCCGGTCTGGTTGAGGCCATCTACCAACCCGTGAACGGCGGCTCGAGCATCCCCCTTCCACTGCGCGGTGGCAATAGATAGAAGCAGATCGCTGTACGAAAGGACGGTTCCACCGGAGTTGACACGCACAAAGATGTCCAGCACCCGCTCGATGTCCTGGTCTTCTTCTTCGTAGAACTGAAGACTGGCGGTCTTGTGAACCGCCTCCCAGAGCTTGCTGACCAACGCTGAAGCTTCCGGGTCATTCCCGACTTCGTGTCTGGCCAACAGCTGTATCAACGTCGCTGTGTCCGATGCGTCGAAGACCTCGGAAACAGGCATCCATTTCTTGGTCTCGTCGCCCGCCGACGCGTCGACGTCGTGCTTCGTTAGAAACTGAAAGTGGTACTTGAGACCGAGCTCGTTTTCCGGGGCCTCGCTGGCCAGGTTCAGATGCAGACGGCGTTCCGGATAAGACCACGACTTATTCGCCCAACCGCCGTGGTTCTTGTAAGCGTAGGTCCCGCGGAGCCCGATATTGAGCGAAGTCAATCGCTGCTGACCATCAAGGATGGCGACCACCTCACGGTCAGTGGGAATATCGATCACCGGGTTGTGCCGGTTGTCGAAGGCGCTGTAATCCATCATGAATCCATAGAACTTGAACTTGTCGATCGTCTCGGGCAACACTTTCCATGATAAGAAACTGCCGACGGGGTACCCACGCATGACAGAGTCAAATACGCGGATAATCTGAGAGGGTTTCCACACATACTCGCGCTGAATCGCAGGGAGTATGAGTTTTCGGTCCTGGATCTGCCGCAACGCGCTGGCGATCGTCATCGGTTCTTTGTGTCCCATTTCAGTACTCTAAATGAGATCGACAGGACTTGCGCCGAATTTCGCTCACAGTCATCCAGACTGTACTGACCCTCGACGTTGGTTACTGGTTGAGGGGTGGCTGGTTCCCGATTGCGGTGTGGTGCCAATGATCATTCGATTTAACAGTTCTACCAGTACGCTCCGCCAATTCGACGAAAGTAGGGTCCGTTAATGCCAAGGTTGCTCGACACTGCGCAGGGGAACTGAAACTTCAGAGCAACTGATTGCGTGCATGTCTATTGTTGGTCGCAACAGCGTGAATTCCGGTGCCGCGCCACCGGATGCCTTCAATGGATAACAATCTCGATCGCCCGCTAATAGTTTCCTCCATACCGATGGCAGCTTGTTTCCGCATGGGCACCTCTGCTGCACTGCTGAGAAAGCGTCGGCTCCTCACCGACGGTGTGGATTGCCCGGACGGCGGGCCGAATGTCAAGACGTCATACAGTACGGCAGCCAGAATCGCATGCAGACGATGAGTCAGCGCCTCCGGGCGATCGAATACTTCTGCCATGGCGGGGTGCCCATCGATTCCGATGACCACACCCACTTGTCCCGGAAACACGCGTACAGAATCAACAGCAGGCCCGATGAAAGAGATGTGCCTTGCGAATCCTTCATAAACGCTCGAACCCCTCGCACCCCCTTCCAGCCACTCTGCTGCGAAGATCCGCGCGGAAAAGTGGCGGCCGATTGGAAGCCCGTCGAACCCCCACCGTTCCATGCCCGCGTAAGCGACCTCAATCGAAGCGGACTGCTGTGCACCGATCAGGACGCTCTGCCGGACAATCCTGCTCGGAGTAGTCTCGGCCATCAGCTGTCCCTCTAAAAGCAGAAGAGGCTTGCCGCAAATGTTCTGCACAATCATGATGTGGGTCGTTGGCATGTCGACCACTCGGTATTGCGATCCTAATGAGTCCGCCAAGGCATAATCTGCGACGGCCGTCGCCTCAGTCCATAAGGGAAAAATCGTTAGCGGCCCAAGAGCGGAGCCGCGTCCGACGTGCAATTCATTGAACATCTGCTTTGTTGCCCCCCCCCTGGTGGAATGGCACGGGTTCAGACTCAAGACGTCTCCATCATGGCCACCGCGTCGCCCATTGGAGAAACTCTGCTTCCAACTCGACCGGCACCATAGTGATCACGACACCCTGGACCTGGAATTCCTCACATGGTTTTCCATTTCGTCGGCCTATTTTAGAAGTTCCTTGTCGCGCCGAGAAACGAACAACAGTCTAGAACCACAACTTCGGCCAATCACGCAAATAATGATGGGACGCACATTCCGTGCACAACGGGGCACCGTTCGTCCCGGATCGTCGGTTGGGGAATGGGATGCGTTTCCCGACCAGGCAATCGCTATGGACGTGGTGGATTTCGGGGTCGTTCGGATCATTCGAAAAGTAGGTCGGGACACGCATGGTTTCGCTTCCGTTCTCCGCGGTGTGCGGATTGGGCTGCCACTCGCGCCGATGGGGTTTCTTCCGCTCCCCCATCGGCGCGAGTGGCACTCAAAGTGTGGGTTGGTCCTACTTCTTCTCTTCGATCGTGACGGTCCAGCCCGTGAAGCCGGCGCTGTTCACGTCCAGGAAGTAGGTTCCCGGCGACTTGTGAAGTGCCGTCGAGCCCTTGCCGCCTTCGTCGATCATGACCTCGGGGACTCCGCCGTCTTTCATGAGGTCTGTACCTTCGGTCAGCAGGTAGATGCTGCCGAGGACCATGTCGCCGGAGCCTTCGAAGTTGTAGGTCATGCGGGCTTCGGCCCCGGTGAGTTCGAAGGTCGAGCTGGCGGAGTCGGCCTTGCCCTTCAGGGTGGCCACCTGGGTCCAGGTGCCGGCCGCTTCCTTGGCGGGCGCCGGCTTCGTGGACGCCTCCTGTGCGGCCTCGGCCGTTTTCTCCGCCGGGGCTGCGGACGCTTCACTGGTCGGCGCGGTCGCCGGCACGTCCGCCGCCGATTGGCCGGCTTGCGAGGCGGTGTTCCCGCCCGTCACGGCGCTGATCACAATGAGGGCACCGGTGACGATCCAGGCGATGACCTTGCGTTCCGCGTATCCGCGCAGGGCCAATCCGCGTTTGTCCCGCATGCCGCCGGCCAGGATGATGATCAGATCCACGAGGGCCCAGACGCCGACACCGCCGAACGTGACCAGCTTGAGGATGCCGGTGCCGATCTTGCCAAGGTAGAACCGGTCGATGCCGAAGATTCCCAGGAAGAGGGAGAGAAGCCAGGTCACGACGAACGATTTCTGGCCGATGGTGGGAGCTATGTCGGTGGTGGATTCGGAGGGATGGATGGTGGTGCTCATAATGATTCTCCTGTTGGTGGTGGGGTTGGCGGCGGCTCCCATCCGCGGGGGAGGAGGCACCGCCGTCGTGCATTGTTTTACTGTTTGGTCCAACTGCCGCAGCGGCTGGTGTTGAAGTCCTGGCCCTTGGAGAGGGTGACGCTCGGGCGTCCTCCCCCGGGGATGTCGTTTTCGATGAGGTCGCCGTTGCTGCCGGTGCGCATGATGGCCCAATAGCAGTCGGAATCCACTGGCTCGTCGGCGCGGTAGGTGCCGGCGGCGATGTCCAGGCCGACGGTCCAGGTCCCCCCGGTGACCGTGTTGGCGGCTTTTTCCTTTTCGGCGGTGCCGACGGCCTTCTCACGCTTCGTCACAGCGCTCTGTTGCTCATCGAGTTCCTCGGAGCGCTGGTCGAGCGCTGCCTCTTTCTCGTCGGCGGCCAGTTCACGGTCGTCGATTTCGCCCGAAAGGGTCTCGTAGTCGGAGGTGGTTTCGTCGAGCTGCGCCTGGACGGAATCGCGTTCGGCAGCCGTCGTGGTGAGTTCGCTCTTCAGCGAAGCGTATTGTTCGCTAGTCGTGGGATCGGTGACCGCGCTGCCTGCCCAGGCGCCGGCCGCCAGCAGGACGACTGCGGCACCTACTCCCGCAATCCATTTCCGCGAGGGGCGGGGAGCCTTGCTGTGGGGCGTCGCCTCGGGATGCTCTGTCACTTGTTCCATGGTTCCTCCAATAGGCATAGTGGCTAGTCCTGCGGCCGGGGTTCGACGACGATGTCCAGGCCGGTATCCGGGTGGTATCCCCAAGAGGCCGTGAAGCCATCCCATGCGGCGGTTTGTTGGCCGTCGAGGGCCCGGGTGGTTCCGAAGCGGGCGACGACGCTGTCGGGCACATCGAGGTCCTTCAACACGCAGACCACCTCGATGTAGCTGGCGCCGCTGGATTCCTTCCCCGTGGTGGACAGTTGCAGGCTGGCTCCCTCGTCCATGACGCTGACGCCCAAGGAGTCCTCAACGCCACAGTCGGCCACGGCCTCGGTGATGAGCTGAGTGGACGCGGCCGGTTGGGCCTCGGCCGGCACCGCAGGAGAGCCGGCTGAGAGTTGTCCGGCGATGGCGCCGACCGCCACCCCGACGACCAGGCCGATGATGGGGTTTCGGTAGTAACGACGTGAAATTGCGCGCTAGGCCTCAAATGACTTGTTAGGGTAAACCCCAAACAGACGTAAGCCTGATGAAGCGTGTGGTTTTCAACGCTAAATGTCGTAGCCACAAGCCTCGGAAGGTGCTTCGGCCCGCCACGGTGCCAGTCCAACGGGCGACCATGAAGCCGCCCAAGCCCTCGTGGGGATGCGCGGTCCATGGGCGCCCACCCTTACCGCCTGGCAGGTATTCCCGTCCGCGCGGCACGCAATCAGCGGGGTGGGACATCGATCAGATGTAGCGGCAGACCTGGTCGGAGGAGCAGGAATCCGGCTCCGGCTTGCTTGCCTTTTCGTGGAGCTGGAAAATGGTTTCCCGGAGGGCCAGGAGTTCGGCGATCTGGGCATCGAGTTCCCCGAGGCGCTGCCCGAGCAGGCCCTGGACGTGCGAGCACGGTGTCTGGCCGTGCTCGCGGATCTTCAGGATCTGGCGGATCTGGGCGAGGGTGAGCCCGGCGGCCTGGCCGCGGTGGATGAATGCGACCTTCCCCACGGCATCCTCGGCGTAGTCCCGATAGCCGGATGCCAGGCGCTCGGCGGGAGGGAGTAGCCCCGACTCCTCGTAGAACCGCAGGGTCTTGGTCGTCGTGCCAGTTGCTTCCTCGAGCTGTCCGATCCTCATGTTCCCCGATTCCTCCTTCGGTGGCCACCCAACTTGACCTTCCATTGTACTGGAAGGTTCATGATGGTTCATAGGACGTTTTGCACCACAGGGAAGAGGTAGCTGGAATGACAAACGAACAGTTCGACTTGGCGATCATTGGTTCCGGGGGCGGCGCGTTTGCGGCCGCGATCCGAGCCACCGGATTGGGCAAGCGGGTCGTGATGGTGGAGCGCGGCACCGTGGGCGGGACATGCGTGAACACCGGATGCGTGCCCTCAAAGGCGCTTCTGGCCGCCGCGGAGGCCCGCCACGTGGCGTTGGACTCGGCCCGCTTCCCCGGGGTGGCGACCTCGGCGGGCCCGGTGGACATGCCGGCCCTGATCCAGGGCAAAGCCGCGCTGGTTGAAAGCATGCGGTCGGAGAAGTACGTCGATCTGGCCGCGGACTACGGCTGGACGATGATCTCGGGGGACGCATCGTTCACCGGGACCCAGAACGCACCACTGCTCCGGGTCGCCTCCCCGGACGGTACGGTGAGAACGATCGAGGCCGGGCACTACCTCGTGGCCACCGGCGCCGCACCCTGGGTGCCGTCCGTCCCCGGACTGGCCGAGGCCGGGTACCTGACCTCGACCACGGCGATGGAACTGGACGAGGTTCCCGAATCATTGCTGGTCCTGGGCGGGGGCTATGTTGCCCTGGAAATGGCGCAGCTTTTCTCCCGGCTGGGCTCCCGGGTGACCATGCTGGTCCGTTCCCGGCTGGCCTCGCAGGAGGAACCGGAGGCATCCAAGGCCCTTGCGGGGGTGTTTGCCGACGAGGGCATCCGGGTGGTCCGGCGGGCCATGGCCGACTCCGTGGCCTCCGGCCCGGACGGGATCTCGGTGACGGCAAGCGTGGCCGGGGGCGAAGAAGTGTTCCGCGCTTCCCACATCCTCGTGGCACTTGGCCGCCGCCCAGTGACCGAGGGGCTGGACCTTGATGCCGTCGGCGTGAAGACCGGCGCCACAGGCGAGATTCTGGTCGATTCCCGTCTGGCCACGTCCAACCCGCGCATCTGGGCCGCCGGGGACGTGACCGGACATCGGGAGTTCGTTTACGTTGCCGCGGCCCACGGCGCGATGGCCGTGGACAATGCGTTCACCGACGCCCTGGCCGAGGTCGACTACCGGCACCTGCCGCGGGTCACCTTCACCAGTCCCGCCATCGGGTCGGTCGGCATGACGGAAAAGGAAGCCGTCGCTGCCGGGATCCGTTGCGAGTGCCGGGTCCTGCCCCTGGAGTACGTGCCGCGAGCCGTGGTCAACCGCGACACCCGCGGCTTCATCAAGGTTGTCGCCGAGCTCGGCACCGGACGGATCCTGGGCATTTCCGCGGTGGCCAAGGACGCCGGGGAAATCGCCGCCGCCGGCGTCTACATCCTCGAAGCGGGAATGACCACCGCGCAGGTCGCCGCCGCCTGGAGCCCCTACCTGACGATGGCCGAGGGCATCAGGATCGCCTGCAAGGCCTTCACCACCGACGTCGCCAAGCTCTCCTGCTGCGCCTGAGTGCAACCCATCTGAAGCAAAGGAATTCCATGACCACCATCGACCACCAGGCCCTCACCTACCTGTTGTCCCCCGCGCGCTCCGGAATCGACCCGAAATTGTTCGTGCCGCTGCTGCGGCTCCTGGCCGAGGGCGAGCCCGTAACGATCGCCGAACTGGCCACCGCCAGCGGCCGGAGCGAAGACACGGTCCGGCAGGGACTGGCCGCCGTCCCGGACACCGAGTACGACGACGAGGGCCGCGTCATCGGCCTCGCCCTGACGATGCGACCCACCCCGCACCGCTTTACCGTCGCCGGGGAACAGCTCTACACCTGGTGCGCCCTGGACACCCTCTTCTTCCCGGCCCTGATCGGGAAGGCCGCAACCATTGAGTCGACCTCCCCGGGCAGCGGGACCCTCATCCGGGTGGCGACCGGCGCGGACGGCACGGTGACCTCCGTGCAGCCGGCCACCGCCGTCGTGTCCCTCATCAGCCCGCGGGGCACGGGGCCGGTGCGGTCCTCGTTCTGCAACCAGATCCATTACTTCGCCTCCCGCGAGGACGCCGGTCCGTGGCTGGACGCCCACCCCGACGGCGAAGTCCTGGACATCGAGGCGGCACACCGGGCCGGCGCCGCCATCGCGGCCTCGATGCTGTCGGATGCAACCTGCGCGGATCCGGGTTCGGACACGCGAAACGACTGCTGCGCACCGTGACGCCCACACGCCGGGAACCGGGGGGTGCACGTGCCTGGCCCATCGTTTCGGCAAACGGGGCGCGCGCCTAGAAGGCAGGTCGGTGCAGGCGGCATCAGGCCGGATGCCGCTTCGTGCAGAGGACTCCGGGTGTCATTTTCGCCTGCACAGTCAGAAGTCCTCTGCACTGCGGTTTCGCGTCCGCAAGCGGAACGGCAACCGGGACCGTGGAGATCAACGCCAAATGGCCTGATTCCAACGGTGCCTGGCGGCTGTTGAACAGGGCTGCCTTCGACCGCGGCAAAATGCACCCGCAGGGAACGAAGCCCGCCGCGCCGGTCCCGGGGAGTACCCCGGGACCGGCGGTTATCCGCCGGTGAAGGCCGGGAAGAAGCGAAGGAACACGGATCCGGCGACCGCGACATAGGCGATGGCCACGAGCGTGCCGGCCCAGTCGGCAGCGAACCGGACCACGGCCCGCGGCGCGGGGATGACCCCGTGGACGAGGTTGCGGACCGTGAGCAGGATGAACAGGGGGATCATGGCCGCCCACACCACCATGCAGTACAGGCACAGAATGTAGATCTCAAAGAGGGCCTGGCTCCAGAGCCAGATGACGAACACCGTCCCCAGGGTCACCCCGGCCTGCAAGCCGGCCCAGTACCAGCGCCCCGGGGCGGCCCCGGAGAGGACCGCCATGGCGGTGGCCAGGACGACGGCGAACGCGACGATGCCGATCAGCGGGTTGGGGAAGCCGAACAATTCCGACTGCCAGGTGCCCATGACCCGCCCGCAGGAGACCCACGGGTTCACGTCGCAGCTGGTGACGTGGCCAGGGTCCTTGTACAGGGCCAGTCGTTCCAGGACGAGGACGGCCGAGGCGACCCAGCCCACGACCCCCGTCGCCAATAGCAGGAACCCGAACGCCCGTGGGCGGGCAAAGCGGGGAACCCGGGGCTCGAGTCCTTGGGGGCCGGCTACGACAGGGCCGGTGTCTGGTGTGCTCATGGCGTCTTCTCCAGGCTCGGGACGGCGGACTAGTTGGCGGCGGCTTCTTCGATGGCGGCCACGAACTGTTCCAGGCTCTGGACCGTGAGCATCTTTCCCTCGAGGAAGAACGTCGGGGTTCCGCTGACGCCCAGGGCCTTGCCGTCGGCGATGTCCAGCTTGATGCGGTCCTGGGTGGCAGGGTCGGCGACGGAGGCATCGTACGCGGCCAAGTCCAGGCCGAGGTCCTCGGCGTAGGTGCGGAACAGGGCGCTCTTGTTGTCCGCCGACTCGCCCCACTGGGCTTGGGTCTCGAACATCTTCTTGTACATCGGTTCGTAGGCACCCTGCAGGGCCGCGGACTCCACGGCCAAGGCGGCGTTCATGGAGTTCAGGTGCCCGGGCAGCGGGAAGTACCGCTGGACGAAGGTGATGTTCTCCGCGTATTCGCCGCGCAGCTCCTCGATGACCGGGTAGAACGCGCCGCAGGACTCGCACTCGAAGTCCAGGAACTCCACCAGGACCGCCTTTTCGTTCGGCGCCTGGGAGAGCACCCGGCTGTTCTCCCGAACGACCTGCCCTTCCGTTGCGGTGGCGCCGGTGGCTGCGGTTTTGGCGTTTCCCTGGGCGAGAACGTAACCGACGATGGCAGCGACAACGATGGCGGCCAGCAGGGTCCAGACGATGATCTTGGATTTCTTCGGGGAGCGGGTGGATTGCGGGGTGGTGCTGTTCATGCGGTGTTCCGTTCCTTGGCTGGCGGGTGCAAAGGAATGCCAGCCGGTGTCGTTATTGTTTTGCTGCTCCGGGAGCGAACGCTCATGAATCGTGCGGCAAGCCGTCCCGGCAAAGCGCTGGGACGATCTTTTTACAGTTTCTTGGACTTTGCCGGGACCAACGGGTGATCCCACTCGGGTTTCCGGGTGCCCTCGTTCAGCAAATGGAAAGCCCTCGCGCGACCCGAATGGTCAGTCGTGGTCCCGGGAAGGGGCGGCACGAAGCGTGCCGAGGGCATACAGAACAACTCCCGCGGTGACAAACACATCTGCCAGGTTGAAGGTGGGGAACCACCCGGTGTGCAGGTAGTCCACCACGCCGCGCCCGTCGAGCCGGTCAATGAAGTTGCCGACGGCACCACCGAGCAGCAGGGTCGCGCCCGTTCGGGACATCCGGCCCATGGCTGGTGCGGAGGAAACCGCATACCAGGTCAGTGCGGCGATGATCAGCCCTGTTACCACCACGATGACCCAGGAGGGGAGGTCCGCGCCAAAGCTGAACGCTACGCCCGGGTTATAGAGCAAGCGGATATTCACCAGCCCCAGGTCGGTGGTAGCACCGTTGGAAAGCAAGGTTTCGGCCAATGCCTTGAGGGCCAGATCGACGGCTGCCAGCGCGGCCGCGCCAAGAAGCATCGCGGTCCTGACCATACGCGTTCCCCGCTTCCGAGGGGCGGCTGTCTCCGGGGCCTGGGGGATCATGCCGCAGGCTCCAGGGACGGGACCGGCTGCGTGCTTTTCAGTGCGGCCTTGCCGCTGATCCGGCCGGCCCGGACTCCGTTGGCGATCACGACGATTTCTGCCAGCTCGTGGATGAGGACCACCGCGGCCAACCCGAGGACCCCGAAGAGGGCCAGGGGGATCAGTGCGGCAATCAGCAGCAGGGACAGGCCCACGTTCTGGAGCATGATGCGCCGGGTGTTGCGCGCGTGGTCCAGTACCTGGGGCAGGTGGTTTAGGTCCTCGCCCATCAGGGCGATGTCCGCGGTTTCGATGGCCACGTCGGTGCCCATGGCACCCATCGCGATTCCGCTATCGGCCGTGGCCAGGGCGGGCGCGTCGTTGACTCCGTCCCCGACCATCGCGGTGGGCTGCCGGGATTGGAGGGTGCGGATGATCTCCGCCTTGTCCTCCGGGCGCAGATCGGCATGGACTTCGGTAATGCCCGCGGCCTTGCCCAGGGCCGTTGCGGTGATGACGTTGTCCCCGGTGAGCATGGCCGTGGTGTATCCGGCCGCGGTGAGCCTTGCGATGACCTCGCGGGCCTCGGGGCGCAGCTCGTCGCGGACGCCGATGGCACCGATGACCTGCCCGTCCTCCTCGATGAGCACCGAGGTGGCACCCGCGTGCTGCATACGCTCGATGTCCGGGGCCAAGGCACCGGCATCGATCCAGCCCGGGCGACCAAGCCGGACACGCCTGCCCTCGATCCGCCCCTCCAGGCCCGCCCCGGGAATCGTGTCAACGTCGGTGACCGAAGCCCGGCCGGTGGTCGAGGCGAGGATAGCGCGGGCCAGCGGGTGTTCGCTGCGGGATTCCAGTCCCGCCGCGAGGGCAAGGACTCGTTCCCGGGTCGCGGATCCGGTACCCACGACCTCGATCACCGAAGGCTTGTTCCGGGTCAATGTTCCGGTCTTGTCCAGGGCGATGGTGCGGATCTTGCCCAGGGTTTCCAACGCGCCGCCACCCTTGATGAGCACCCCGATGCGGCTGGCGGCACCGACGGAGGCCACGACGGTCACGGGCACGGAGATGGCCAGCGCGCAGGGCGAGGCCGCCACCAGGACGACCAGGGCGCGTTCGAACCACAAGGCCGGTTCCCCGACGATGAAGCCGAAGATGATGATCAGGGCGGCGGCGATCAGGATGCCGGGGACCAGTTTCTTGGCAATGGAGTCGGCCAGCCGTTGGCCCGGGCCCTTGCGGGATTGCTCGGCTTCCACGATGTGCACGATCTTGGCCAGCGAGTTGTTCTCCGCGGTGCTGGTGACTTCGACCTCCAGCGGGCCGGTGCCGTTGATGGAACCGGCGTAGACCTCGGAGCCGGGGCCGACCTCGACGGGGACGGATTCGCCGGTGAGCGCCGAGGTGTCCAGGGAGGTGCGGCCGGTGAGGATCCGTCCGTCGGTGGCCAGGCGTTCCCCGGGCCGGACGACCATGCGGTCCCCGGGGACCAAGACGGAGGGGGATACCGTGGTTTCGATGCCGTTGCGCAGGATCCGGGCCTCGGCCGGAACCAGGTCCAGCAGTGCCCGCAGGCCGCGCCGGGTTTTTGCCAGGGAGTATTCTTCCAATCCCTCGGAAATCGCATAGAGGAAGGCCAGCATGGCCGCTTCCTCGAACTGGCCCAGTGCCACGGCACCGACGGCGGCGATCGTCATCAGCGTACCGACGCCGATCTTTCCCTTGAGAAGACGCCGGAGCGTGGAGGGAACGAACGTCCAGGCAGCAACCAACAGCGCACCGAGTTCCAGCGGAAGCGTCACGAACCGGGGGCCTGCTGCCAGCGAGGTGATCCACGCCGCCAGCAGCAGCACACCGGCCACGGCGGCCGCACGGACCTCGGTTACTTGCCAGAACCCCGTGGCCTCTTCGGCTTCACCGGGTTCGGTTGTCTCGTCGCTGCATCCGCAGGCGTCGCTCATCGGGCGTTCTCCTTTTCAATCATCGGGGCGGTGGTGCTGTCCGGGCCGTAGTTCGGGCACAGGCTGACCGCGTTGCCGGTGGCGGCCAGCAGGACCTCGGCCTGGGCGAGCATGTCCATCAGCTCCGGGCGGGACAGCGAGTAGTACACGCTGCGGCCCTGGGAGCGTCCCTCGACCAGGCCGCAGTCGCGCAGGCAGGCCACGTGCATCGAGGCCGTGGATTGGGCCAGGCCCAGCTCGCGGGTGAGGTCGCCGACCCGTACCTCGCCGCTGGCCATCCGCTTGACGATTTTCAGCCGGACCGGGTCGCCGAGGGAACGGAACAAGGCGGCCGCGGGGTCCAGCCCGCACGCGTCCACCGGAGCATCTTGATTGATCAGCATTTACTGATGATATCCCAAATTGCTGATCAATGGCATGAAGGCTGGTCGCTGGAGTCCACCCCGGCGGCTGCTCGGGTTGGCCCCGAACTTGCCGGGAGTTGCGTTCCGGGGCGTTCGCATCTCGGTCACGCCCCGCACGTCTGTCTCATAAATCTAAAGCTTTTCGAGACACCGGACCCGCGCCAATTTTGACCACCGGTCGCGGCGCAGTCCCGGGAGGCATTTTGTTCCAGAAAGTCGTCTTACCGTAAAGCGTCTCGTCCGCTTGGGTTCAAGGGGTTTTTGAGCCACAATGGCGGAGTGAGACTTTTGGGATACACGCGGGTGAGCACCTCGAGCCAGGATGCGCAGTTGCAGCTTGGCGCGCTGGTCAAGGACGGGGTGCAGAAACGGGACGTGTTCGCCGATGTCACCTCCGGCAGCAGGACCGCGATCGAGCGGCCCGGGATGAAGAAGCTGCTTGAGTACGCCGAGGCCGGAGACACCGTGGTGGTCTGGCGGGTCGACCGGCTCGGCCGATCCCTGGTCGATGTCCTGAACACCGTGAACCTGCTGCGCGAACATGGCGTGCAGGTCCGCTCCGTTTCGGACGGGATCGACCCCGCGACATCCACCGGGCGGATGATGCTGAACCTGCTGGCCTCCCTGGCCGAATACGAGCGCGAGCTAATCGTGGAGCGGGTCAATGCCGGAATCGCCGCGGCGCGTCAATCGGGCACCCGGTTCGGCCGGCCGCTCTCGGACCCGACGGTGATCGCGGACAAGCTCGCGATTGCGAAGGACGCCCGCGCGAAGGGACGCACCGCCGAAGAAGCGGCACGTTTGGTCGGGTGGAGTCGCGCGACGCTCTACCGTCACCTCGGTGCAGAGGCCAGATCCAGCAAGAGCCGCTGATCCCTGATGTCCCGACGCAGTGCTGCCGGCTTATGAACGACACCTGCCCGACGACATCGACGCAGGAAATCAAGACCTGTCTGTCCTGAGCGTGAATTTCCGTAAGGATCAGTCCCCGACACGCTCAGAAGAGTCAGCCCTCCGGCTGGAGCTGTTTTCTCAGTGGGCGCAGCCCGTCGGGCGTTGGTGCGGTGAAAGCGTAACGGCCGAGCGTGTTGATGTGCTGATTTCCCAGCGGTGACAAGCGGGCGATGTCGTTTTCGGAGATCTCTGCTCCGGCTTCGCGCAGGGCGGCAATGGCGGCGTCCGTATAACGGGTGTTCCACAGCACGACGGCGTTGAGCACCAGGCCGAGCGCTCCGAGCTGGTCTTCTTGCCCCTCGCGGTAGCGCTGGTAGACCTGGCCGCGCCGCCCGTGGAAGATCGCCCGGGCCAGGCGGTGGCGTGATTCCTGGACGGTGAGCTGGGTGTTGATGGCCCGCCGGTAGGTCTCATCCGACGGATCGACCAGAGCCAGCAGATGAAGGGTCTTGGCCATGCGCCCGTACTCGAGGATCGCGGAACCCAGCGGGGAGGGGGACCCATTGTCGCGGGTGAGCGTACGCAGCACGTCATAGGCGCGAACCGTCCCGGTCGCCAGCGATGCCGCCACCCGGGTCATGTCATCCCAATGGGCGCTGATCTTGTCCAGGCGAATCTTGTGCCTGGCAATGTCATTCAATACCCCATAGTCGCCCGGGTCCTGTCCGGGGGCTGTGGCGCGCCACAGTCGCTGGTCGGAGAGATCGGCGATCCGGGGTGAGAACTTGTAGCCGAGCAGGGTGAAAATCCCGAAGACCATGTCGGAGTAGGAAGCGGTGTCGGAGGCAACCATCTCGGGTTTGGGTCCGCCATCGAGATTGAGCATGGTGTCCAGCACGTACAGCGAGTCCCGCGCCGTGCCCGGCACGACCACGGCACCAATGCCTGAGACTTGGTCGTTGACGGCGTTGAACCACGTCAGCCCCCGCCCACGTCCAAAGTACTTCGGGTTCGGGGCGGCGTTGATCGTCCGGACCGGGACCACGAACCGCAACCCGTCGACCGAGGCCAGCAATCCGCCACCCCACGACGCGATGATTGGCACGCCGGACTGCGCCTCGATCAGCCGCCCGTTGGCGAGCGTGTGGGTCTCGGCGCGCACGTAGTTCGCCTCCACATGCCCCAACCTGTCCCGAGTCAGAGCCGGGTGCCCCTCGGCGACGACGGGTGTGAGCCCGA
Source organism: Arthrobacter rhombi (assembly GCF_900163545.1). Classification (GTDB taxonomy): domain Bacteria; phylum Actinomycetota; class Actinomycetes; order Actinomycetales; family Micrococcaceae; genus Arthrobacter_H; species Arthrobacter_H rhombi_A. Next base: position 116,947 of record NZ_FUHW01000020.1, on the reverse strand, counting down.
CATTGCAGGCCTGAGCGGTCAGTACCGCGGCGACCGACAGCGGCAGATCACCCATTCTGGCACCGGCGCCGGACGCGTGGGTGTAGGAGTGAAGGAATCCTGTCCAGGAGTGAACCTCCAGGAGGATCTCGGGAAGGTCCACCCGTGGCAGCATGCCGGCAACCTGCGCCCGCAGGTTTGTCAGCGACTCGGGGATGACCAATGCGTCCAGGGGAGTCACCGAGAGTTTCACCCGCCCGTTGCCGTCCTCGACCAGGCGAAGGCTCGCCTCGGGGCCGGCCTGACCAATTGAGTCGGACAGGCCCCGCCACGCGGCATCCAGCACCTCGACCTTCCCGGCAAGGTGCTCACTCACCGGGCCTTCCAGGCTCAAGGACCGCAAGGCCTGCTCCCGCGCCGTGTCCCAGGCGGATCCGGTGAGCAGCTGGGCGCGCGGATCGCTCCACCGGGTCGAGGTCAGGGCGAACACGTCCCGGCGGCGCAGGCTCGCACGGAGCTGTTCCAGAACGCACACCACCCATGCATCCCGATTCACTTCGGACTCGCCCGCGGCTTCGAACACCACGCCATGCCAGGCCGGTGGCACCAGCGCTTCATCGACTTCCTCGCGTCGCACCCTGCGCCGACCCCGCAATCCGTCCAGTCCGGACAATGCGTCCAGGACTTGCTGCCCGACCGGGATGGCACCCCACGGAATTGTCGTGGACAACAGGCGCAGGAACGGAGCCACCGTGCGGAACCGACGCGCCATCTGCTCACGCATCGCCCCGGCAGCACCCCTCTGGTCCGGGACGAGTTCCCCCACCTTCGCCACCGCATCGGCAATCCGGTCACGGGCGGCGACTTGTTCCAGCGCCGCCCACGCTGCCACGACATCGACCTGTTCGCCGGATTCCCCAAGAACACGCAACAGCGTCTGCCCGACCCGGGCCAGGATGCTCGAGGCCTGCTCCAGCTCGGGCATCTTCGCCAATCGTTCCGCGGCCGCCGCTCGGCGCGAGGGGCCGAGCACCTTCGTGGTCATCAGCAGATCGAACAGGTCCAGCGCATCATCGACCGCTGCGGCTTCCAATGCCGCTACCGTTGCCACCAGCGTCGCCGAACGACGAGGCTCGGCCAGCCTCCGCAACGACTGTGCCTTTGCACCCAGCCCGTACCGTGCCAGCTCCCGCACCCGTGCTGCAGGTACCTCCGACATATCAACTGCCCCGGCCCCGAGCGTTCGGACCGCCTCGACCCGGTGCAACGCCTTCTCCAGCTCGGGACCCGAGACCCGCGTCGGGCCCGCCCGCAACGCCTCCAGCCTTGAAACCTGTTGGCCATGGTCCTTCTTGAGCAGACCGAGCAACGTGGCCGGGAGCCCGGCGTCGACTTGCTGCGCCGCCGCCGCGAGCATCGAGTGCATCCGCCCCTGTGCTGCCTCGCGTGAAGACTGCACCACCCGTACGAGCGTCGTCACCCCGGGCAGCAGTACCCGCTCACGGCGAAGCCACGCCGTCGCGTGCTCGAACAACACGGTCGGCCCCTCGCCATGGGTCCAAGCACGTGAGTACACAAACTCCGCCAACTCCCCGGGCACCGCCCCGATGCACTCGCGATACCCGTATGCGGTGCGGATCTCACGGGCATGGGTGTTGGCTGTCTCTACGCGTACGGTGTATCGCTTCACCGCAGAGGGGTCCGAAATCCCGAGCTGGGCAGCCAGATAGTCGACCACGGTCCACGGAACATCAAGCGGGTCCGTGAGGAACGACCCCAAGAAGCGGACGGTACCAACCTGCACGGCGAACCCCAGCCGATTGTGGTCTCCGCGCCGTTTGGCGATCAGCTCCCGGTCGGCATCATCAAGGTAAAAGAACCGCTCCAAGTCGGTTTGCAAGGGGTCCCCGCTAAACCGCCCGAACCTGGCGGCCTGCTCATCACTCAAGAAATCCACCGGCATGCGTTACACCCTACCCAGCAGCGGCGAAACCATGCACCGCGTGTCTTGGCGCGCAATTTCACGCCGTTACTACCGAAACCCCATGATGCCGAATGCCCAGGGCTTGCCGATCGACGGCCCCGGTCGAACCGGCTCGGATAGGTGGGCGGGCGAACCGGGCTGCTGCCAGGGATCGCGGGTTCCGGTTGGGTGTTCCATGCTGGACTGCCTTACGTCGAGGTGCGAGAGGTGGCGGGAGCCCCACCCCCAATTGCCTTTGAGGACTCCCGCCGGTTCCGCCAGAAGCCCGGCGGAACAACACTGACATTAGAAAAAAGCAACGATCCGAGACAGATTTATGCTGATAAGTGGGCTTATCAGCGTCAAGGGGACTTCGAGACAAATGACGCTTAGACTCAAGACTCGACATCGTCAACATCGGGATCAGGGAGGCATCATGGGCCGGCAACAACTGCTCACCCTCACCGATGTCGCCCACCTAGCGCAGGTCCGCCGCCCGGTCGTGAGCATGTGGCGCAAACGTGCGAGCCCCACGGGCCACCACTTTCCCGCTGCCGCATCGACGCGCGGCGCGCAAGAGCTGTTCGACGCCGGCGACATTGCCCGGTGGCTGACAGAGACGGGCCGCGGCAATAATCCCGAAGCGGCGCTGGACGTGGCCATCCACGCGATCTCGACGATTGACGATCCACTGTCAGCGACGGCACTGATCGCGCTCCAGGGCCTCGCGGGCCAGAGCCTGTCGACGCTGAACGAGGCGGACATCGTCGATGCCGCGGACGAGAAGGACCCGGACGACACCTACCTCTACTCAGAGGTCGAGGCACTGGGAGAGAAACTGCGAGGGTTGTCCGAGCTGGCCGGTGACCTCATTGATGCCGCCTTCAGCCCGGAGGCCGCCATGGAAGCCATCGTGCAGGCGATGCAGGGCAGATTCCTGGGGCTGTCCCAGACGCGCCTCGCACCCGGGGCCGTGGCCCTGGTGGCGGGGACTGCGGTGGAGCTGGCCCTGCGACTGGGCGAAGGCCGCGACGTCGTGCCGACCTTCCTCGATGCCTCAGTTGGCGGCAGCGATATCCCGCTGGCCATCCTGCGGGAACTTGGCGAATCCCTGCCGGGTCGATTCGGGCTGGCGTACTCCGCCGCAATCCTGGAGAGCACCGGGGCAGCACTCACCCGACTGGCCGAGCGTCGACTCAAAGTCCACCTGCGCAGCGGCGGAAGCCATGGGCCGGCGGGCCCCGGCCTCACCGGCGGCCCAATCGTCCACGTCGCCCAGTTCCCGGCGCCGGGCAGCCCCTCCCCCACAGCCGTGGACGTACTCACCAGGCTGGAGGACTTCGTCCAGCACCTCGGTACCTGGGACAGCGCCGTCATCCTCGCCCCCGCCGAAGCGTTGACCGACGAACTGCGCGCCGCCGGCGAGGGCGCCCGTTCGCGCATCCTGCGCACCGGACGCATTCGCGCCTCAGTCCGACTCCCCGAGAAGCTACTGCCCGCCAGCCCGCGGCGGGCCATGGCACTCTGGGTCATGGGCCCGGCACATGCGAACGTGCCCATTGCCGATCGGTGGACCATGATCGCGGATCTCTCGGCCACGACCTTGGACACCGCCGCCCGACAGGACCTCATCAGTGACCTCTCTGCCTCCTTGGGGACCCGGCGGGAGATTTCGGCCCACGCCTTCCGGTTCGCCCGCCTGGTCCCGACCCCCACGCTGTTGGCCTCCGGGTCGGCCTTGCCGCTTTCGTCGACTCCACCGGCTGCGCCGTCGCCGGCGGGAGCGGAACCGTCCGCCGTTGACCATATGGTCCGCCTCGAGTCAGCGATGGACGCCATCGAGTCGACGCCGCTTCCCTCTGCCATCGCTGGCATTACCTTCGACGTGGCGCCGAAAACGGGCAATTCATCTCTGCCGCAATGCAAAACGCGCACCCAGCAGAGCCTCGGCACGCTGCTGGCGAAGAACCAGCTCTGCTACCTTCCCGGCACCCGCATCGACCCGGAATCCTTTGGCCGTGAAGGCTTCCTCGTTTGGGGCGTCGACCATCTGGAACCCGCCACCAGCCGACCCGACGGCCGCCACATCAACGCAATGGTCCTCGCCGCGGAATATCCGCGAGCCACCCTGACCGAACCCGGCGACATCATCTTCCGCACCGGCCCAAGACCGCGGGCGGTGGTCGACCGCGTCGGCTCCGCCGTCGTACGGTATCCGGCGCGGATCCTGCGGGTAAGCGACGGTCAGCAGACACTCGTCCCCGACGTCCTTGCGGCGGACATCAACGCCGCACCGGGAGGCCCCTGGCGTCAGTGGCCTGTGCGAAGCTTGACCCCGGAGGCGGCTTCCGGGCTGGGTGCCGTGCTGGCCCGGGTCGAGGCCACACGGGACGAACTACTGGACCGGCTGCAACGGGTCGATGACCTGACCGCTCTCCTGCTCGACGGCGCCGCCGCCGGCGTGATAGCTACTCTTGATGAAGAACCACCCACCAGGGAAGGAAGGCCGTAGTGCCCCCGAAGAAGAAACAGGCCACCACGGCACCGTCCACCATGAAGGAACTCAAGGACACTCTCTGGAAGGCCGCCGACAAACTGCGTGGTTCCATGGATGCCTCGCAGTACAAGGACGTGATCCTGGGGCTGGTGTTCCTGAAGTACGTATCCGATGCCTTCTCCGAACGGCGCGCCCAGCTCGCCGAGGAGCTGGCCGCCGACGGGATGAGTGAGGGCCAGATCGCCCAGCTGATCGACGACACCGACGAATACACCGGCAACGGCGTTTTCTGGGTTCCGGCCAATGCACGCTGGGAATACCTGGCCGAGAACGCCAAGGGCCTGCCGGCCGTCGACGGGGCTCCGCCACGGAACATCGGCGAACTCATCGACGCGGCGATGGATGCGGTCATGGCCGCGAACCCCTCATTGGCGGCAACCCTGCCGAAGATCTTCAACCGGGACAGCGTCGACCAGCGTCGGCTGGGCGAACTGATCGACCTGTTCAATTCCGCCCGCTTCACCGGCCAAGGGGCCGGCCGGGCCCGCGATCTGCTCGGGGAAGTGTATGAGTACTTCCTGGAGAAGTTCGCCCGGGCCGAGGGTAAGCGCGGTGGTGAGTTCTATACCCCTGCCGGCGTGGTCCGTGTGCTAGTCGAACTCCTGCAACCGACCCACGGGCGGGTCTACGATCCCTGCTGTGGCTCCGGTGGCATGTTCGTCCAAACCGAGAAGTTCCTCGACGCGCACAACGAGGACCGCACCGCGATCTCGGTCTACGGGCAAGAGCTGAACGAGCGCACCTGGCGGATGGCGAAGATGAACCTGGCCATCCACGGGCTCAACGCCAACCTGGCCCCACGCTGGGGCGACACGTTCGCAAGAGACCAGCATCCGGAGATGCAGGCCGACTTCGTGATGGCGAACCCGCCGTTCAACATCAAGGACTGGGCCCGCAACGAATCTGACCCGCGCTGGCGCTACGGCGTCCCCCCGGTGAACAACGCCAACTATGCGTGGATCCAGCACATCATCTCCAAATTGGCCCCGGGCGGCTCAGCCGGAGTGGTCATGGCGAACGGTTCCATGTCCTCAAACTCGGGCGGGGAGGGACAGATCCGCGCCCAGCTGGTCGAGTCCGATCTCGTCTCCTGCATGGTCGCCTTGCCCACCCAGCTGTTCCGTTCCACCGGGATCCCGGTGTGTACGTGGTTCTTTTCCAAGGACAAGGCTGCCGGCGAGCACGGTTCGGTGGACCGCAGTGGGCAGGTGCTCTTCATCGATGCCCGGCAGCTCGGGCACATGGTCGACCGCGCTGAGCGCGCACTCTCCGACGAAGACATCGCCAAGATCGCCGGCACCTTCCACGCCTGGCGCGGCTCGACTTCCGCCGCTGGCACCGAGTTCAACGACGAAGCTGGCTTCTGCTATTCGGCCACCCTGGAAGAGATCAAGACCGCGGACTATGCGCTCACGCCGGGTCGTTACGTGGGCGCCGCGGAGATTGAGGACGACGGCGAACCAAGTGAAGAGAAGATCGCCCGGCTGAAGAAAGAGCTGTTCGAACAGTTCGATGAGTCCGAGCGGTTGGCCCAGGTCGTGCGCGAGCAGTTGGGGAGGGTTTCGTGAATGATTGGAAGGAGGTCTCCCTCCAAGATCTGGCCACAGAAGTTACCGTCGGTCACGTCGGGCCAATGGCGCAACACTACAGAGAGGAGGGTATCCCGTTTCTTCGATCGCTTAACGTTGATGCCCATACCCTTGACCTTGAGAACGTCAAGTACATATCTGCCGAGTTCCATGCCAAGCTAAAGAAATCCATGCTGATGCCCGGTGACGTGGTGACGGTCAGAACTGGAAAGCCAGGGACAACGAGCGTGATTCCAGAAGACCTACCGATAGCCAATTGTTCGGACCTCGTGATCACGCGGCCAGGTCCCAAGCTCGACGCTCGATGGTTCAGTTATTACATGAACAGTGCAGGTTCCAACTTCGTCGACGCGCAGCTAGTCGGAGCAGTCCAGCAGCACTTCAACGTTGGTTCAGCGAAGAACATGCGGATTCGCTTGCCTCCTTTACCACAGCAAATGGCGATGGCCGAAGTCCTCGGTTCCCTCGACGACAAGATCGCCACCAACACGAAACTGCTAGCCACGATTGACGCTTTGGTGCAAGCACAGTTCCGTGCCACGCTTGCGGATGCACATTTGCAGCCACTCTCCGATTGTGCCGAGTTCGTAAACGGCAAAGCATTCACTAAGGGCGCAAGTGGTACTGGCCGAGTGGTTGTCAGGATTGCTGAGCTAAATTCGGGTCTTGGCGGTTCAACGGTCTTTAGCGATGCTGAAGTCGAGAATAAACATGTGGCCAGCCCGGGAGACATCTTATTCGCCTGGTCCGGTTCGCTGACACTTCATCGCTGGTTCCGCGACGATGCCATCGTGAATCAGCACATTTTCAAAGTGATTCCTCGCGATGGGTACCCTCACTGGCTGGTCTACGAGCTTCTGCGCAACAAAATTGAGGATTTCAAATTAATCGCGGCAGATAAGGCCACGACAATGGGTCACATTCAGCGCAAGCACCTTGATGAGCCGGTGCTGGTGCCCGGTAACCTCTTACGCCAAGAAATTTCTCCCCTAATGGAGACACTCTGGCAAGCATCCCTCAACGTCGAACGAGAGAGACTGACGCTCGCCACCATCCGCGACACGTTGCTTCCTCAATTGATGTCGGGCAGTCTCAAAGTCACGGACTCTGAGACTATGGTCGCATCAGTGGTATGACCTGTACTTGGCGCGTACCCGGCGCCGGATAGATACAGTAAATGACTGGAAGGCACAGGACTGACCCACAGCTCTGGCGGTCAGACGAAAAGTAACTTTCTGGCTGGCGACATCGGTACCCTGCTAGCGGTCAAGCAAGACGGCGTCCAGCCATACGCCGACGAAGACGGCATCGAGTCCAACAACACCAACATCTAGTCTCCGGGGGCAAACGGGATGACACTGCAAATCAGCTTCACCGAGGCGGATTGGGAAGACCTCGTCCTCGAGCAACTCGGCGACCAGAACTGGCGGCCCACCCACGGGGACCAGATCGCCCCCGGCTCGGGCGAAAGGGAAACCTGGGACGACCTGCTGATACGGCCTCGTCTGCTTGCCGCTTTGCGCCGGCTGAACCCCGGCGTCCCGGAGCAGTACCTGCAGCAGGCTCTCGCCGCGATCGCCGCCCCGACCTCGCAGGACGCGATCACCGAAAACCACCGGATGCACAGGATGTTCGTCGAGGGCCACCGGATCTCCTACCTGGATCCGGACGGCACCGAGCAGAACCCGACCCTGCGGATCCTGGGCACCGAAGAGACCGACAACGACTGGCTCGCCGTCAACCAGGTCACCCTGGTCCAAGGCGACTACCGGCGACGCTTCGACGTCGTACTGTATTGCAATGGGATGCCTGTAAGCATTCTGGAACTGAAGAAAGCCGGCTCCCGAGCCGCAGACGTCGCCGCCGCGCATGCCCAGCTGCAAACCTACCTACGTGAGTTCCCGCTCGCGTTCAGATTCTGCGTCTTCACGTTCGCCTCCGACGGGATCGACGCCAAATACGGGACCCCGTTCACCCCGCTGAACCACTTCTCCCCCTGGAACGTGGACGACGACGGCGAGCCAATCCCGCCCGGACACACCGTGGACGGGGATGCGGTGCTTCCCATCGAAACCGCGCTGGCCGGACTCTACAACCCCACCCGTTTCCTGCAGCTGCTGCACTCCTTCACCGCCTTCGACGGCGGCGCCGAGGGGCTGCTCAAGCGCATCGCCAAACCGCACCAGTACTTCGCCGTCACCAAAGCGGTGGGCTCCACCATCGACGCGGTCCGCACCAATGGCAAGGCTGGCGTCGTCTGGCACACCCAGGGCTCGGGAAAGTCCATGGAGATGGAGCTCTACACCAACCGGGTGATGCGCCACCCGACATTGAAGAACCCCACCGTCGTGGTGATCACCGACCGCAACGAACTCGACGGGCAGCTCTTCTCCGGGTTCGCCCGCTCCCAGCTGCTACCCGATACGCCGAAGCAGATCCGCCGTCGTACCGAATTACGCACCGAGCTCTCCGGCCGGGTCACCGGCGGCATCTACTTCACCACCTTGCAGAAGTTCAGCCGCACCACCGAGGAAAAGGAATCCGGGACGGTGCACCCACTGCTCTCGGACCGGAAGAACATCATCGTCATCGTCGACGAGGCCCACCGTAGCCACTACGACGACCTCGATGGCTACGCCCGGCACCTGCGCGATGCCTTGCCCAACGCCACGCTGATCGCCTTCACCGGCACCCCGATCTCCTTCGAGGACCGCAACACCCGGGACGTGTTCGGCGAATACATCGACGTCTACGATCTCTCGAGGGCAGTGGAGGACGGCGCCACCGTCCCGGTCTACTTCGAACCGCGGTTGATCAAGGTGCAGCTGGCCGCCGATCTGACCCAGGATGACCTGGACTCGGCCGCCGACGAGGCGACCACCGGGCTGGACGACACCGAACGGGCGCGGATTGAACAGTCCGTGGCCGTGGTCAATGCCGTCTACGGGGCTCCCGAACGGCTCGAGGAGCTTGCCCGGGATCTGGTCACGCACTGGGGGACCCGCCGGGACACCATGGCCCCGTTCATCGCCGACACCGGCGGCTCGCCGACGCATGGCAAGGCCATGATCGTGGGCGGGACTCGCGAAATCTGCGCGAATCTGTACGACCAGATCATCAAGCTGCGCCCCGACTGGCACTCCGACGAACTCGAAAAGGGCCGGATCAAGGTCGTGTACTCCGGCAACGCCTCCGATGTCCCCCCGGTCTCCAACCACGTGCGGCGAGACTCGTTGAACAACACCATCAAGGAACGGCTCAAGGATCCGGACGACGAGCTGGAACTGGTGATCGTCAAGGACATGATGCTCACCGGCTTCGATGCCCCGCCGCTGCACACCCTCTATCTGGACCGTCCACTCAAGGGGGCCCTGCTGATGCAGACCCTCGCCCGGGTCAACCGGACCTTCCGCGGCAAGGAGGACGGCCTGCTCGTCGCCTACGCCCCGCTGGCCGAGAACCTGGCCAAGTCCCTGGCCGAATACTCCAGCACCGACCAGGAGGCGAAGCCGGTCGGGAAGAACGTGGACGAGGCCGCCGGCCTTGCCGTCGAGCTGGTGGAGCAGATCAAGACGCTTCTTGCTGGCTATGACTGGCGGGCGGTGCTGGCCAAGCCGGGGCCGAAGTCCTTCCTGAACGCCATCACCGGGGCCGTGAACTACCTCCGCGACCCGACGACCGAGGGCAACTCCCCCGCGGACGACGCCCCGACGCTGGCGGTGTTGTACCGGCAAACGGCCGGCCAACTCGCCCGCGCATGGGCCCTGTGCACGGGCTCAGGCAGGTTGGAGGACCTTCGCGCTGACATTCAGGTGTATGAGGAGATTCGCGTCTGGATGGGCAAGTATGACGCCCAGGACCGCCAGTCCCGCGGCGAACCGGTACCCGAGGAGATCCAGCGGATGCTCGGGCAACTCATCGCCTCCGCGACGGACGCCACCGGGGAGGTGCTGGACATCTATGAAGCGGCCGGCATGTCCAAGCCATCGCTGAGTGATCTCACCCCGGAGTTCATCGCCAAGACACAGAAGGCCCGCAACCCGCAGCTGGCCATCGAGGCATTGCGCAAACTCGTGGCCGACGAGTCGGCGAAATCGACCAAGCACAACACCATCCGGCAGCGGGCGTTCTCGGAGCGGATCACCGAACTGATGAATAAGTACACCAACCAGCAATTGACGTCGGCCGAAGTCATCGCCGAGCTGGTCGAACTGGCGAAGGAAGTTGCCCAGGAATCCCAGCGCGGTCAGCGTTTCACTCCCCCTCTGAACGAAGACGAACTGGCGTTCTACGACGCCGTGGCACTCAATGAATCAGCCGTCGAAATCCAGGGCGAAGGAGTCCTGGCGGAGATCGCCCGCCAGCTGGTGGCGATCATGCGCCGCGATGTGCGCACGGACTGGACCGTCCGCGAGGATGTGCGGGCCAAGCTCCGCTCCTCGATCAAGCGGCTCCTCGTGATCAACGGTTACCCACCGGATAAGCAACCCGAAGCGATAAAGCTCGTCATTGAACAAATGGAGACTCAGAGCCTGCACTGCACGGAATTCATCGAAGGGGAAAATCAGTGATCCAACACATAGCCCATGTCGAGAATTTTCGGACTCTCGCCCAATCTCCGCATGTAGGAGGCGACCAATCGTATTTCGGCGCCTATACGCTCATATTCGGTGCGAATGGATCTGGAAAGTCCACTATTTCCGAATTGCTTCGACAGCTTGGAACTGTTGGAGCCCCTTCAAAAACAACATTGGTAACGGATACCGACACGCAAAGGTTGACTCAAGGAGCGCCTTTTGAGAGTCACCGTGTTTGGGTTTTCAATTCTGATTTTGTTCACGAGAATCTTCGAGAGTTCGTCTCGGGCAGCGGCCCGACAGCCCCGATCATCAAACTCGGCAAAGTTGCGGTCGACGATGAAGCAGAGAGCCGGCTCCTTGCCAAATTGGTGGCACGAAACGACATCTGGAAAGCGGGGCTAGAAAGCGATCAACTCGCCGGTATCGCCAATCGCAAAAAGGCCATAAGCGCTACCAAAGAGCTCGTTATCGAATTTCTAGGCACCTACGACGGCGCAAGATTCAATTCGAACAGTTTTACAACGACTAAGGCACGCGCCCTTTTGGACAACCCACGGGCGGTCCGTCTCTCGAGAGAGACAGCCCGTCAACATATGAGAACGCTCTCACAGGCCGCGCTGGAGGCCATCTCGCCTCCAAGCATGCCGCTCGTGGATGTCCGTGACTTCACAAATCGAGCCCGCCTGATCATTGCCCGTAGGCAGAGCGAAAGCGAGTTCCCTGAACTCGACGGCGATCTAGCGTTGGCTGCATGGGTCCAAAGTGGAATTGCACACCACGAAAACAACGACGATTGCAAATTCTGCGGTTCCGACATGCCTGAATCATTGCTGGTTCGATTAACTACCTACTTCAAGAATGGCAACGCACAGATCCGGGCTGATGCCGAAGCGCTGGCCAGCAGTTGCGCTGACGCCAGCCATGCGCTCGATCAATGGATAAGAGAGCTTTCAGCCCCCTCCGGCATCATTGCTGCTGAAAGTGAGAAATGGGCATCGGCTGTCGACTCGGCGAAAGCCTTCGTTGTGGAAACAACGGCGTCTCTCAGGGAAATCCAAAGTGCTTGCGAAACCAAGGCCACGAACCTGTCTTATGACGAATCACTCGCGAGCCCAAATATGCGAAGCCAAGACTTTCTAGCGGAACTCGCTGCATGTGTCGAACGACACGAAACTGAACGAACGGACTATTCGGCCGTGCAAAATAAGGCTGTAGATGAATTGGCCCTCCACGCCGCAGCCTTTCATCAAAGCGACTTGACGGCCGCTGAGAATCGACTGGCTAGGGTCGCTAGCGCTTTGGAACTGGTGAACGCGCAGTCCGAATCTTGCGCTAGCAAGCTGAAGGCAATCGAGGCGCGCCGCCTAAATACCTCGGAGATGGCAGCGCAGCTGACCGACGATCTCCATACGATCTTTGGAAAAACGACCCTCACGATTCAACCGACAAGTGACGGCTCGGGATATCAAGCCGTCAGGGAAGATGGACCAGCAAAGTTCCTTTCCGAAGGCGAGCAGCGCATTTTGGCGCTTGTTTACTTTATTCGGACTCTTGACGATGACAACTTCGACCGGAAAAATGCCACTGTCGTAATTGACGACCCCTCCACTAGCCTCGATAGAGAGAATGTTTTCGCGACTTCAGCGTGGTTGGATCAACAACTTGATGGAGTGCGTCAGCGAATTCTCCTCACCCACAGTTTCGACTTCTTCCAGCTTCAACTACGAGCGCAAAATTCGAATGAAAACGACGAACCTGATGCACCTGATGGCGCTGGAACGGTGCCAGCCCATCGAGTCCTAGAGATCCGAAGTTCTCAAATCGTCGGAGCGGATTCCAACGAAATTACTATAAGAGCGTTCCCAGAAAAGATACTAAGCGCGCCTTCAGAATACGTTTACCTATTCCGCAGGGTTGCGGAAGCCTGTGCAGGGCTCGACGACGAGAACCTACCCGTGGTTGGCAATGCCGCGCGGCGGCTCATAGAGGGGTTCCTCGCATTCAAAGCACCGCAGGCATCGAACTTCGGCAGTCGATTTGCACTATGTATTCCGACCGGGATTAGCAGCGGCGTAGCCAATCAAGTAAAGACCTTCCTCCACAATCAGTCTCACCGCTCAGCACCAGACCCGTCATCAACCGGTGTGGAGATGGCCTTACTCCCTTCGGTTAAGGGCGTTATGGCATTTATGCGGGCTTGCGACGAAACCCACTTCACTGGCCTGGCCAAAGCTGTCGGCATCGATCCGAAAGATATCCTCACAGGTCGTGATCTAGCAGCCGCTCGTGGGCAAATCAAAACGTAGCACTGGGGCCCAATACCTTCGCGAATACGGATCACGGAGCTAGTTGGCACATATGCCGGAAGACAAACAGGACAACCTCGACCCGGATCAAGCAGACAAGACCGTACCCATGAAGGCAAGAACGTCATAAATCATGTTATCCAAAACGGCGTCGCAGGCGCGCCCCGTTTTCAGCTGTACCTACGCGCCCTCACTGAGGCTGGGCTCGGTACCCGCACCGTAGCGCTGCTGGACTTGGACGATTTCCATGCCGACGCCGCGGCAATGTCTGTCCGTGCCGCCGGGACGACGATCCGTATAGCATCCAAGTCGCTTCGTATTCCCGGTGCCCTCGAGGCGGCCTTGACCAAGCCGTGGTATTCCGGTGTTCTGGCATTCTCGCTCCCGGAAACCCTATGGCTGGCCGCGCGAACGGGATTCAATACATCGTCGTTGCTTATCCGACAGCTGATCGCGGAGCGCTGAGGCAACTTCTGCGATCGGAGGTCAGTGAACATGTCACGGTCATGCTCGACTCCACCGAGCAACTGGAGATCCTCCGCAACGTCGCTCGGTCCTGCAACATCCCAACTAGAGCGCGGCCCCGAGTCTGCCTCGAGATCGACGTCTCCTATGCCCCGGTGCGTCATCGCACCGGGACGCTATCCACCAAGCTCAAGGTCGGGCCGGCCCACTCCTCCCATCACCACGGTCGAACAAACCGTCGCCATGGTTCGCGCTTGCGAACGTGCAGGCGTGAGCCTGGTGGGAGTCACTATGTATGAATGGCTAGTTGCCGGGGTCGCCAACGGCGCCTGCACACCCCGAGGGCTCGCTGTCCGTGCGCTGCAGGCCCTATCGAAACGGGACATCGCCCAGTGGCGGGGCGAAGTCGTCTCGGCGCTGCGCGAACTGGGCGGACTTGGAATTCGTCAACGGTGGCGGCACCGGCTCCATCGAATCCACCAGCGCCGAGGCCACGGTCACCGAGGTTGCTGCGGGCAGCGGATTCTACGGGCCCGAACTCTTCCAGCACTAGCGCAGTTTCCGCCCGGCCCCGGCGTTGCACCTGCTCCTCGATGTCGTCCGCCGTTCCACCACCGACACTGTCACCGTTCTCGGCGGTGGCTGGGTCGCTTCCGGACCTCCCGGTAAAGACCGCCTGCCGGTCCCCATCTGGCCCGAAGGCCTGCGCTACGCCCCACCCGAGGGACCGAGCGAAGTCCGGCCACCACTCACCGGTCCCGCAGCCGCCGGACTGAGCGTCGGCGATCCCGTCTCCTTCTGCCATGCCAAGGCAGGCGAACCCTGCGAGCGCCTTAACTCCGTCCTCGTCTACAGCAACGGCGAGATCATCGATGAATGGCCCACCTACCGCTGCGAGGGAATGGCCTTCCTTCAGAGTTCTTCGTAGAGACTCTTTGGAATACGGCCCAAGGCTCGAGTCCATCAGCGAAGTTGTGCAACCCCTAATCTGCCGAACGCTATCCAGAAGTGACAAACCGCTCTGGGCGCTGCAGTTCATCGAAACTCTTCACTAAATGCGGCTCCTGTGGGTATTGGCTTGATCGAGAGGCATATTTGACGGGCTCTGCATCCGAGAAAGCCAGCCCATTGAACGATACATAGACACCTGCTCCGGTGACGCTGCCGTCGAACTGTGCCTGGATTGCAACCCGGCTTCCTTCACCAAGATACGGCTCAAGCTCGCTAGTGGCCTGTATTGTCAGGATTCCTATATCCTCATCGCCAATAGTGGCTCTAAGGCACCTATCCCGCTTTAGCGGCCCTCCTAGTCCGGGGAACAACTCGGTGAATAGAGTGCATCTTCTTCCAAACTTAGTTGTAAATTTCCGAAGTTGCACTTCGTCACGTCCGAACTTCGCCAACGATTGGCCGCGCCCACCAGGAATGAGTAAACATGGCCCTGGAAGATCATTGGCCGGCACAGTTTCTTCTCCGTATCCAGGAACCCCTATTCGAACGTTCGATACGGTTCTTGAGGGCGACAGTGCCTTTCCGCGAGCGTCACCAGTGTCAGTGCGAAGCGCACCCCATAAACCAACGGAGATAGTCGGGGCCCAGCCGAGTCTCCTAAGCTCGCGGACGGTTTCAGCATGATCACGCGCCACGATACGCGGCAAATAACCGACAATAAGACCTTCGCAAAATATGGCGACCGCGTGTTTGTCGTGAGGATTAAAGGGCTCATCAACCAAGATTCCTTCAACGTCGGCCGCAATTCCTTCTTTTGTGAAGGGACGATTCAATATCATCCGGACGTGATCTGGGTAGGCCCAGCCGCCAGCAGCATCGTAGGAGTCACCCCAAGTTTGTCCCAATAACGGATATGACCACCTGTGCCCACTGACCGGGGCTGGAGCTTGTTCCATGCTCAAAGTATCTGCCGCTCTCCCCAATTTCGTCCAGAGCGCGTCCAATCACCCCGATAGTCCGGTCGTGCCATCTCCAAGAACAGCTCTTCCCACAGCTTTCGGTTCCTCTCGACTATACGTTTCCTGATTTCGCCGACAACAAGAGTTTTCGAGTCCGCAATAGATATGGACCGACTTCGTCAAATAGTAAGTCCGTTCCATTTCCGACTAAGGAATAGCCATCCGCGCGAAACGGCCCCTACGCCACAGAGAACATGGCCTTCCAGAGGGTGTATACGTTCGGTCTGAACGGTGGAAATGGCGGAACTGGTCAGCCAGCGCGGTCAGCCAGCCCTCCGCCGTCGTACTCCCCCGCACAGAATTCGATGTCGCCACCGTGTTGGCCCGGGCCACGGCCCAGGGACGACAGGTGAAGGTCGTGGGAGGGGCGCACTCGTTCACCGACATCGCAGCGACCAACGGAGTCCTGGTCGGTCTGGACCGGATGCAAGGGCTTGAGCATGTGGACCCGGCCACCGGCGAGGCGACCCTGCTCGGAGGGACCCGGCTGTTCAATGTCGCGGAGCTACTCGCCCCGCATGGCTTGGCGTTGCCCAATATGGGCGATATCGACCACCAGTCGCTGGCCGGCTCGCTGGCCACCTCGACCCATGGCACCGGGTTGGCGTTCACCGGGTTCTCCGGCCTGGTGACGTGGCTGCGGCTCGCTCTGCCCGATGGGTCGATCGTCGAATGTTCGGCGACCGAACGACCCGAGCTGTTCCAAGCGGCACGGGTCGGGCTCGGGGCCATCGGCGTCGTGCTGGCAGCCACGCTGCGTTGCCTGCCGGCATTCCAACTGCGGGCCGTCGAGAAGCCCGAACCGTTGGTGGGAATGATCGAGTCCTTCCTCGAACGCTCCGCGACCGAAGACCACCTCGAGTTCTATTGGTTCCCCCATACCGAGACCGCGTTGGCCAAGACCAACACCCGGCTGCCGGTCGACGCTCCGCGACACCCGGTTAGCCCCATCTCCCGCCTGCTCGACGATGAACTACTGGGCAACGGGGCCTACGGGCTGATGTGCGCGGCAGGATCCCGTGTCCCGGCATTGGTCCCGCCGTTGAACCGCCTTGCCGCGAAGACCCTGGCGGCCCGTGATTACACGGATGTGCCCCATAAGGTGTTTGTCACTCCGCGACGGGTGAGGTTCCGCGAGATGGAGTACTCGCTGCCGCTGGAGGCGTTCGGCGAGGTCTTCGCCGAGCTCAAGTCGGCGATCGAAGGGTACCGGGAACCGATCAGCTTCCCCATTGAGGTGCGCACGTCGGCGGCGGACGACACCTGGATGGGAACCTCGGCCGGACGTCAGTCGGTCTACTTCGCGGTCCACCGCTACGCCCGGGAACCGCACCAGGAATTCCTGCAGCACGTCGAGCAGGTGTTCATCGCCCACGGTGGCAGGCCGCACTGGGGGAAGCTCCACTCCCGCGATGCCGGGTATCTTTCGGGTGTCTACCCGGAATTCGAACGATTCACTGCGGTGCGGGACGAAACCGACCCGACGGGGACGCTGTTGAATCCTTATTTACGGCGCGTGCTCGGAGCCTAACTGGCCTCCATTCCTATTTGCCCGGTGCTTCCATCGAAATAGCGAGCACTCAACGACGGACCGCACTGCCCACATCTGGAGTTTGGCCAGGTGTGGGCAGTGCGGTCGTGGGTATCGGTCAATGCCCTCCTCCTTACTCGGCACCCACCTTGTCGGCGTCGCTCCGCTTCGGAAGGACTTTTGCCAGCACTGATGGCAGGACCAGCACGGCGACGGCGATCAGCAGCAGCACGACGGTGAGTGGACGGGTGGCGAAGACCGAGAAGTCACCATGGCTGATCGAGAGTGCACGTCGCATCTGGGTTTCCATCATGGGGCCGAGGATGGCCCCCAGAATGGCGGGAGCCACCGGGAAGTCGTAGACCCGCATGAAGAAGCCCGCGATGCCGATCGCGCAGACGATCAACACGTCGATCAGGCTGCTGGAGATGGAATACACCCCCAGGACGCCGAACACCAGGATGCCCGAGAAGAGCAGTTCCTTCGGTATTTCGAGGATCTTGATCCACACCTTGACCAGCGGCAGGTTGATGACCAGCAGCATGATGTTGCCGATGAATAACGAGGCGATCAGCGTCCAGACCAGGTCGGGCGAGGTCTCGAACAGCTGTGGTCCGGGTTGGATGTTGTAGATCTGGAAGGCCGACAGGATGATCGCTGCCGTCGCCGAGGTGGGGATGCCCAGCGTCAGCAGTGGCACCAGAACACCGGAGAAGGATGCGTTGTTGGCTGCTTCCGGCCCGGCGATGCCTTCGATGGCGCCCTTGCCGAACTCGTCCTTGTGCTTGGAGAGCCGCTTTTCCAGGTTATAGGACAGAAAGGTCGGCACCTCGGAGCCGCCAGTGGGCATGGAGCCGAAGATGAAACCGAGGAAGCCCCCGCGGATCCAGGGCTTCCACACCCGCTTGCGTTCGGCTTTGTTCAGCCAGATCCGACCCGAGAACTCAACCTTTTCCTCCTTCGCCACCTGGAGCCGCGCCAGCCCGTAGAGTGCCTCCCCGATCGCGAAGAGCCCAATCACCACGACGACGATGTCGACGCCCCCGAGCAGCTCCGGGGCGCCGAAGGTGAATCGCTGTTGCCCGGTCAGGAAGTCCAGCCCGATCAGTCCGACGAAAAGTCCCGCGAAGAGACTGATCATGCCCCGGATGATGGAGGTTCCCACCAGGGCGGTCACGGAGACGAAGGCGAGCACCATCAAGGCGAAGTAGTCGGTGGCTTGGAACGATTTGGCGAGGTTGGCCACCACTGGTGCCAGGAAGGTCAGACCCAGGGTGGAGATGATGCCGGCGAAGAAGGAGCCCATCACGGCCGTGGCCAGGGCGGGACCGGCACGTCCGGCCTTGGCCATCGGGTATCCGTCGATCGCCGTCGCCACCGACCCTGCCTCACCGGGGGTGTTGAGCAGAATGGACGTGATGGCCCCGCCATACAGGGACCCGTAGTAGATTCCCGCGAAAATGATCAGGGCGCCGGTGGGGTCGAAGCCATAGGTCAGTGGCAGCAGCAGGGACAGGGCCAGCGCGGGGCCGATTCCCGGTAGGACACCGACCAGGGTGCCGATGGTGACGCCGACGGCGGCAAAGAGCAGGTACTGCAGTTGAAAAGCATTGGCGAAGCCGTTCGCCAGTTCGGAGAAAGCATCCATGAGTGCTTAGCCCACCCCTTCCAATAGTCCGGCTGGCAGCCGCACGCCGAGCAATTCCGTGAAGCCGAGGTAGATGATGACGGAAAACAGGACGGCGACGATGATGTCGCGGATCCACTGGCGGCTTCCACCAATCCACGCAACCGCGAAGAAGAAGAGGACGGTCGCCAGGATGTAGCCCACGGGCTTGAGGATGACGGCGTAGATGACCAGACAGACGATGACGGTCCAGAGGGTTCGCCAGCGCGTCTCTGCGTGCCCTTCGTCGGCTTGCTCGCGCAGCGAATAGTCTGGTTTCACCGTCGTCCTGACCAGGAATGCCAAGCCGAAAACCACCAGACCGACACCCACGATGATGGGGAAGAAGCCTGGTTTCTGTGGTCCGAATCCGCCTCTGGAACCGATCTGGAAAGCCGTGACCAGGACCACCGAGGCGCCGATAACTATCACCGCGGCGGCGATCCTGGTTCCGAACTTCCCACGCGAGAGAAGCGCGGAGTCGGTGCTGCCCTGGGTCACTCGACGATCCCCAGATCCTTCAGGGTCTTGGAGATGTCCTGGTCTTCCTGCTCAAGGTAGTCCCCGAATTCGTCGCCGGTCATCAGGTAGTCCTCCCAGTTATTGGTTTCGAGGGTCTCCTGCCATTCGTCGGTATCCCGCATGTCCTCGATGGAGGAGACGACGGCGTCGCGTTGCTCATCGGAGATTTCCGGAGGCGCAACAACACCGCGCCAGTTGGCGATGGACACGTCGTACCCGGCATCGATGACGGTCGGGGCATCAACGCCATCGATGGGTTCCTCGCTGGAAACCGCCAGCAAACGCATTTCACCGGCATCCACCTGATCCGAGAACTCGGCCAGGCCGGAGGCCGCAACGGTGACATCTCCGGAAAGAATCGCCGGAGTCAGCTCGCCGCCCCCGGAGTAGGGGATGTAGTTGATCTTGTCCGGGTCGATATCGGCTGCTTCGGCCAACTGGGCCACCATGATCTGGTCCACACCGCCCACGGAGCCGCCACCCCAAGCGATACTGCCCGGATCGGCCTTGAAGTCCTTCATCAGCTGTTCAAAGGTCTCATACTTCGAATCAGCCGATACCGCAATGGCTTCATATTCGGCCGTCAGGCGGGCAATCGGCGTCGTGTTCCCCAGGTCCACCTGCGAATCGGTCTGCTCGATGGCGCCGACCAGGATCTTGCCGATGACCATCAGCTGGTGCGGGTCGCCGGCATTTTCGCCGACGAACTGTGTCAGGCCGATCGTCCCTGAACCGCCCGGGACGTTGTAGACGTCGCTGCCGTTGTCGGTCACGCCGCCTTCGGTCAGGGCCCGTCCGATCGAGCGGGCCGTCATGTCATAGCCGCCGCCCGGGTCGGCAGGGGCCATGATTTCGATGGCTTCCGTGGGGTAGTCGTCAGCAGCCTCGCCGCTACCACTTCCGCTGTTTCCGCTGCAGCTGGTCAGTGCCAACAACCCCACGGCGAATGGTGCGCCCCACTGGGCCAGCCGGCGTTTTCTGGAGACGTTCTTCGGTGTCTTCATGATGTTCGTCCTCTTCGATGCGGGTGCGATGTGTTGGCACGGCAGCCACTACTGCTGACGTGTCGAAGCCAACGCTATAGTGGTCCAGATCACTGTGGAGGCTTGTTCGACATACGGCGCATACTGCTCGTTGAATGGCTTCTGCTCATTCTGTTCACGCCATCCAAGCCCAAGGAGGGAGTGCGATGAGCCCGCGCACGGAACCCGTGGACCAGACCTGCCGCCCTGCCGCGCCCCTCCGGGATGAGCCTGCGCGGCCACGGCGGAAACCCTGGCGGGTCCACCTTCCGGGACGGAACTTTGCTGCCCAGACCCTGTTCCTGCAGCTCACCGTCGTTTTCCTCGTCGTCGTGGTCACCGCCTCGGTGCATGGGTGGCTGACCTATCAGCATTTGGGCCAAGAAGCTGAGCACCGGGCCCTCTCGGTCGCCCGGACCGTTGCGGCCTTCAGCGACGTCCGCGCCGAAGTCGCCGAGCTCACTGCCGCCAACATTGCCCAGGTGCCACATAGCAGGCTGTCCAACGGGCCCCTGGTCCCGCTGGCGAAGGATCTCCGCGCCCGCACCGGTGCCCTGTTCGTGGTGATCACCGATGATGAAGGCATCCGGCTCACCCACCCCAACCCCGAACAACTGGGACAGAAGGTCAGCACCGATCCGACGGAGGCGCTCAGCGGATACGAAGTCACCAATCAAGAGCGCGGAACCCTGGGTTTATCAGCCCGCGCGAAGGTCCCCATCTATGCCCCGGATTCGCAGACCACGGTGGTGGGTGAAGTCAGCGTGGGGTTCGCCATGGACGACATCCTGGCCAACCTCCGCAGCGATATTCTCCCGGTGGCGCTCACGGCCATCAGCGCCCTGGGAATCGGCGTCCTCGGATCCTGGCTGCTGGGACGGCGGTTGCGGCGACTCACGCTGGGGTTGGAACCCGAGGAAATCACGGCCCTCGTCCAGGACCAGGAAGCGGTCCTTCGGGGAGTGGACGAAGGGGTCATTGGTGTTTCCGCGGAGGGCCGGATCACCGTACTCAACGCGGAGGCCCATAGTCTTCTCGGGCTCGGTGCCGACGAGGATCCCGTCGGCAGCCTGCTGGACGAAGCAGGGTTGCCGGGCTCTCTCTCGCGGCTGGTGCAGGAAGCCGCCCCCACGTCCCCCTCCGTTGAACAAATGATCGATTCGCGGGTGTTGATCCTCAGCGCACGGGCCGTTCGGCGCCAGGGGCATGGCCAGGACCTCGGGACGGTCATCATGTTGCGTGACCGAACTCAGCTGCAGTCCCTCACGCGTCAGCTGCAGGCGGTCAGTGCCATGACAACGGCGCTGCGCGCACAACGGCACGAATTCGCCAATCGACTCCACACGGTCTCCGGACTGCTGGGCATTGGCGAACACCGGCAGGCGGAAGAGTATGTCGGCGGGATTCTCGCGACCGGACCGCTGAAATTCCCCATGGAACAGGCGGAACTGCTCACGGACCAATATCTGCGGGCCTTCATCGGCGCGAAAAGCGTTGAAGCCGCCGAACGTGGCATTCACCTGCGCATCGGACCGGAGACGAACGTGCGCGGCCGGGTGACGGCGGCCCATGACGTCACGACGGTCATTGGCAACCTCATCGACAATGCCATCCATGCTGCCGTGCACGGCAGCAACGCGGAACGCTGGGTCGAAGTGGAGGTCCTTGACGAGCTGACGGACGACGGCGGGACACTCCATTTGGTGGTGGCGGACTCCGGCGACGGCACGGCAGAGGCAGAACGTATTTTCGAGGGGGACTTCACGACGGCGGCGTCCACTCCCCTGGCGACGCATGGGCAGGGGGTCGGGCTCCCCTTATGCCGGCAGATCGCCCGCGACCGCGGCGGAGAAGTCTGGCTTGCCGAGGAGGGTAGCCCGGGCGGCCCGGGAGCCGTGTTCTGTGCTCGGCTTCCCGGTACCGTGGAGCATAAGAAGACCCCACCGTTGGAAGGATGGCATGAGCAAGGATCTGCGCGTACTCATCGTCGATGATGACTTCCATGTGGCCAAGCTCCACGCCACCTACGTGAATACGGTTCCCGGGTTCACCGCTTTGGACCCCGTCGGAACCGCGGATCAGGCACGGCTGGCTGTAGCCGCCCAACATCCCGATCTCGTGTTGCTGGACGTCTACCTTCCGGATGCTCTGGGCCTGGACCTCCTACAGACGCTGGACACCGATGTCTTCATCCTCAGCGCCGCAGCGGAGGCATCCTCCGTGCGGCAGGCGATACGTCGCGGTGCCATCGGGTATTTGATCAAGCCCTTTGCCGCCGAGCAGTTGAGTCAACGGCTCCGCGGCTACGCGCGCTATCGGCGCCTCCTGACAGGAAATCAGGGTGTTGATCAGGACACGATTGAACGCGCCATCCGTTCCTTGAGCCCCACCATGGGAGCAGGGCCCAGCCACGCACGGAGTGCAACGGAGGCTGCCGTGCTGGAGGCGTTGGAACCCGGCCGGCAATGTTCCACCATCGCCGTGGCCCAACAAGTCGGCGTATCCCGGGCCACCGCCCAGCGGTACCTCTCCGCGCTGGTGGAAGACGGAACAGTCGAGATCCATTTGCAGTATGGCAACACCGGGCGTCCCGAACACCGCTACGCCCGCACTGAATTCGGCGTGTGAGGATACCCACTTCGTGTTGATCCGACTCTCCCCGGAGTTCGAACGGCTCACGGGGGTCAGTTACGAAACTGGTTCAAGGGGGACGCTTCTAAATCCGTATCTGCGGCTCGCGCTGCGAACGGAGTAGCGGCCAAACCGTGGGTGTCCTCGTGTTGTACTGTTCCCATGCTGTCAACGTTGATCTGGTTCCTCGTCCTAGCCGTCATTGTCTTAGTCGGCCTATTCATTTTAACTGCTCGGCGGCATAAACGGGACTTGGCGAGTGCCATGGCGCAACGGACCCAGGAACATCTCGTCCATGCGAACGAGCGGGATCGTCTGGGTCAGTCCCTTCAGACAACGCGGAAGCAGTCTGCGGCTGAGCGCGATCGGCTAGAACGGTCACTTGCCTCAAGCCACGAGAACGATGTGATGCGGCTGAATGAGCTTCACAACGCCAAGATCACCGAGAGCGAATCCAGCAACGAACTTCTGAAGCGACAGCTGGATGACGCGCGAGAGTTCTTCCGAAAAGGCATGAAATGGGACCTGGCTTCCCGAAATGCCATCGTCAGTATTTGCCGGTCCCTGTCCGTCAGCGGATTCCTTGCAACCAACGTGGTCTTTGACCCGTCGGCGACTAGCAAGACCGAACACTTTGCGGCACAAATCGACCATGTTCTTGTCACCGACTCATTCGTCCTGATCATCGAGAACAAGCGCTGGAAAGGCCTCGTTTTTGCCGATAAGCACCCCAGCGCGGTGAGCCCCCACTTCCAGCATCTGGTTGATGAATCCGACCTCCAAGATCACTTCGCCGTGCAAATCGTGCCAGACAGCAGCGCGAGAACTCTCCTGACCGTGCGGACTCATCCACAGCCTGACGCCCCGTGCCGCCAAGTTCGAAAACAGGCCATGCGGCTTCGCGATTTCTTCATGTCGAAGCTAGAAGACAGTCCATGGATCGAGACCTCGGTTTTCTACTCGCATCCAGACTTCCATTTCGAAGGAGGGCGAACATGCGCCGCCAACGGTCGCACCCCAACAAGAATCGCTGCTGGATCACAGGAGCTGCATTCTGTCATCGGCAGCATTTTGCAGGACCGCCACTCCCAGAAAGTTCCCGTCCAGACCAGTCGAATCGGAACCGTATTGAAGGAGTACGGAGCCGACATCGTCGGTTTTGGGCAGTATAAGGAACGTTGGGGTAAGCCTCTCCTGCCGACACAGCAGTTGAACGCCCAACGTTCACAACAGCGGTCCGACTAAATCAAGCCGGGGTGTTCTATTCGCTTCTGATCGCTGGCGTACTGCCTTGATGAACACAGCCGTCACCGGCACGTCTGTCGGGGTGGCCTCTTCAAGAGCACCAACCATTTGGACAGCGTTGACAGCCTCGACGTCTGCGGACTGCGGACGGTAAGTGCCCGTTCACAAGCCCACTTAGCGGAATTGACCCACGTCAAGGAACCGCGAACCGTCGCTGGATAGTCTCAAAGCATCAACACAGACTTCGGCGCCCCCCACCGGCGCCGGGCACTGGCAGATCGCCAGCGCATCACAGACGAAGGGAGTCACCAAAATGACCACCGCCGGAACCACCACCCACACCCTCCTCCGCGCAGAGGGCTTCTCCTGCCCCTCCTGCGTCAGCAAGATCGAAAAGCAGGTCGGCAAGCTCACCGGCGTGGAGAACGTGAAGGTCCACTTCGCCTCAGCCCGCATCGAGGTTGACCACGATGAGAGCAAGACCAGCGTCGACGACATCGTCGCCGTGATCGCCAAGGCCGGCTACCAGGCCGCCCCCTCGGCCTTCTAGCCAGACTCCCCCTCGAGCAGAAAGGTTGTGCCACGGTGAACAGGTTCCAGAAATGGCTTCACGGTAGCTGGTCCATCCCGGTCGCCTCCGGCATCCTCATCCTCATGTCCTTCGCCCTGCAGTACCTCGGCGCCGGAATGTGGAATCGTGCGGTGAGCCCGCAATGGTGGATCGACGCCGGTGAACATGCCACCAGCACCGCAGAGGTCTTCACCCTGGCAGACACCTTCATGCTCGCCGCCGCAGTGGTGGCCGGCTACAACATCGTCATCAAGGGCGTCCGGGCGCTGACCGCCAAGCTCATCGGCATCGACCTGCTCGTCTCGATCGCCGCGATCGGCGCCGTCATCATCGGCAACTTCTGGGAAGCCGCCGCCGTCACCTTCCTGTTCGCCATCGGCCACGCCCTCGAGGCGGCCACCATGAACAAGACCCGTTCGGCGCTGGCCGAACTGGTCGCCGTCGCCCCCGACGTCGCCATCGTGTTGCGCGATGGTGAACAGCAGGAGGTTCCCGCCCACCAGGTCCGGATGGGCGAGATCGTGCTGGTGAAGAACGGCGCGAAGATCCCCGTGGACGGCCAGGTCGTCTCGGGTACCGGTGCCATCGACGAAGCCTCCATCACCGGGGAATCGCTCCCGGTGGAGAAGACCACATCGGATCATGTCTTCGCCGGAACCGTCTCCCGCGGCGGATTCCTGCAGGTTCTGGCCACGGGCATCGGCGCGGACACCACCCTGGCCCGCATCATCCACCGCGTGGAGGAGGCCCAGGACGCCAAGGCCAAGACCCAGGCCTTCATGGACCGCTTCTCCTCCTGGTACACCCCCGGCGTCATGGTCCTGGCCCTGGTGGCAGGCCTCATCAGCGGCGACGTGGTCCTGGCCCTGACCCTTTTGGTCATCGGCTGCCCCGGCGCCCTGGTCATCTCCATCCCCGTCGCGATCGTCGCCGGCATCGGCCGCGCCGCCCGCAACGGCATCCTCATCAAGGGTGGCGAATATCTGGAGACCTCCGCGAAGATCTCGGCGGTTGCCGTGGACAAGACCGGTACCCTCACCGAGGGTCGTCCGCAGCTGACCGACGTCGTCGTCCTGGATCCGGGGCTGGATCGCACCGAGGTGCTGCGGTGGGCCGCTGCCGCCGAGGCCGGTTCCGAGCACCCGCTGGCCCGCACCATCATGGATTCCGCCCGCGACGAAGGCGTGGGCCCCGAGGGCATCCCCGGAGAGGTGACGCCGGTCCCTGGCAAGGGCATCGTGTCCGACGTGGACGGCCAGCGGGTACTGATCGGCAACCCGGCGTTGCTGGAGCAATACGGCATCACCAACGACGCCGGATCCTCCGATGCGGCCGAGCAACTCGCCGCGGCGGGCAAGACCCCGATGATCGTCGCCGTCGATGGCCGGGTGATCGGTATCGTCGCCGTCGCCGACCAGATCCGCGAGGACTCCGCCGAGATGGTTGCCCGGTTGCATGCGGCCGGCGTGAAGAAGGTCGTCATGCTCACCGGTGACACGCGGTTGGTGGCCGAATCCATCGGCCAGGCCACCGGCATCGACGAGATCCATGCGTCCATGCTGCCCGAGGACAAGCTCGACGCGGTGGCGAAGCTGCAGCGCGAGGGGCATACGGTGGCCATGGTCGGTGACGGGGTGAATGACGCCCCGGCCTTGGCGATCGCCGACATCGGCGTGGCCATGGGCGCCGCCGGTTCGGCGGTGGCCGTGGAGACGGCGGATATCGCCCTGATGGGTGACAACCTGCTCAAGCTGCCCGAATCCATCAGTCTGGCCAAGCGGACGGTGAACGTGATGAAGCAGAACATAGCGATCTCGCTGATCACCGTGGTGCTGCTGGTGGCCGGCGTCTTCGCCGGCGGGGTCACCATGTCCCTCGGCATGCTCGTCCACGAGGGGTCCGTGCTGGTGGTCATCCTCAACGCGATGCGCTTGATGCGCAACGCCCCAGGGGCCACGTCGATGTCGAAGTCGCTGCGCACCCCGGCCAAGCGCGGGGCCTCCGAAGTCGTGGACGCCTAGGCACGGCAGCAACGCCAGGGAGGCGCCGATCGCGGGTACGCGCGGTCGGCGCCTGAACACGGTCCATCAATTTTCATGAGCCAACAGGAGGAATGCAGATGTCCACGGCACTGGTTGTCAACGACGACGGCGGACCCGAAACCCAGGAGCTCGGTGGAGCGGGAATACAACGGACCCCCGAGGCGCTGGAGAAGATCACCGACGTGATCAAATACGGACTCGTCGACCCGCACGTTCGCGCACGCTTTAGTCTGGCTGATGCGCAGAACGCAGTGGCCGCCGTCGAAGCTGTCATCTGGCAGGAAAGGTAGTGGTGGAACCATGACCGAACCGCACGAGGAACACCAGGACCACGCCGGGCACGGAGACCATGGGGGTCACGAGGGCCATGCCGGGCATGGCCCCGGCATGTTCCGGACGCCTTTCTGGGTCACCCTCGTGTTGTCCATCCCGGTGGTCTGGCTCAGCCCGCTGGTCGCGTCGCTACTGGGTTACCAGGTCCCCGAGTTTCCGCTCTCGCAGTGGGTCGCCCCGGTCTTGGGGACGTTCATCTACTTCTACGGTGGTGCCCCGTTCCTGAAGGGCGGCGTCCAGGAAATCCGCTCACGCCAACCGGGCATGATGCTGCTGATCGCGATGGCCATCACGGTGGCCTTCCTGGCCTCCTGGATCACTTTCCTGGGCATCGGCGGCTTCAGCCTCGACTTCTGGTGGGAATTGGCCCTGCTGGTGGTCGTGATGCTGTTGGGGCACTGGATGGAGATGCGCGCCCTGGGCTCGGCCTCCTCGGCCCTGGATGCCCTGGCCGAACTGCTCCCCGACGAGGCGGAGCGGATTCCCGAGGACGGCGGGGACCCCGTCATGGTGTCCATCTCGGAGCTGACGGTCGGGGATATCGTCCTGGTGCGCTCCGGTGCCCGGGTGCCGGCCGACGGCGTCATCACCGACGGCAGCGCCGGCTTCGACGAGTCGATGATCACCGGCGAATCACGCACCGTGAGCCGCGGATCGGGTGAGACCGTCGTTGCCGGAACGGTCGCCACCGATAATTCCGTGCGCCTGCGCGTCGAGGCCCTCGGCGAGGATACGACCCTCTCGGGGATCCAACGGATGGTTGCGGAGGCCCAGGAGTCCAGCTCCCGCGCCCAGGCCCTGGCTGACCGTGCGGCGGCGTTGCTGTTCTGGTTCGCACTGGGGGCCGCGATCATCACCGCGCTCGTCTGGGTGGCCATCGGGCAACCCTCCGATGCGGTCACCCGCACCGTCACCGTCCTGGTCATTGCCTGCCCGCATGCCCTGGGCTTGGCGATCCCGCTGGTCATCGCCATCTCCACCGAGCGGGCCGCCACGGCAGGGGTGTTGATCAAGAACCGGCTGGCGTTGGAGAAGATGCGCACCGTCGACGTCGTCCTCTTCGACAAGACCGGCACCCTCACCGAGGGCGCCCATGCCGTCACCGGCACCGCAACCACCGGGGACGTCTCAGCGGATGAACTGCTCCGGTGGGCTGCCGCGGCGGAGTCCGAATCCGAGCATCCCGTGGCCCGCGCCATCACCGCAGCTTCCCAGGAGGAGGGGCCCGGAAACCAACCACCGCTGACAGCGACCAGCTTCCAGTCGGCTGCCGGACGCGGGGTGAAGGCAGAGGTCGACGGCGTCGAGGTGCAGGTCGGTGGGCCGAACATGCTGCGTGAGCTGGGGTTGGACCCCACCGCCCAGCTCAGTGAGGACGTTGCCGGATGGATCGACCGGGGAGCTTCCATCCTGCATGTGGTCCGTGCCGGGGAGATCTTGGGCGCCATCGCGCTGGAAGACCGGGTGCGGCAGGAATCGCGCGAGGCGGTCGAGGCGCTGCGCTCGCGGGGTGTGAAGGTCGCCCTGATCACCGGTGATGCCCAGCAGGTGGCCGATGCTGTGGCCCGGGATCTGGGTATCGACGAGGTCTTCGCCGAAGTCCTGCCGAGGGATAAGGACGCGAAGGTCACCGAGCTGCAGCAGCGGGGCCTCAGCGTGGCCATGGTCGGCGACGGAGTCAATGACGCCCCGGCCTTGGCGCGCGCCGAGGTGGGCATCGCGATCGGCGCCGGGACCGATATCGCCGTGGAATCCGCCGGCGTGGTTCTGGCGGGCAACGACCCGCGCTCGGTGGTGTCCCTGCTGGTCCTCTCACGGGCCAGCTACCGCAAGATGCTGCAGAACCTGTGGTGGGCGGGCGGCTATAACGTCATCGCCGTCCCCCTGGCAGCCGGTGTCCTGGCGCCCATCGGGTTCGTCCTCTCCCCGGCGGTCGGCGCGGTCCTGATGTCCCTGTCCACGATCATCGTGGCGCTGAACGCCCAGTTACTCCGCCGCGTGGAACTGACCCCAGAAAAAGTTGCCGTCACCGACTCCGACCGGTGACGGCCAGAGGAGCGTGGCACCGCCTCGTCGGCTCGGACCGCCTTGACCCATATCAAGGCGGTCCGAGCCGATCTGAGGTGCAATGGAAGGACCCACGGAGGGAACCATCTTTCAGGAGGCAGCCATCATGTATACCGCATCTTTCCGTACCCAACCCTTCGCTTCCCCGACGGCCATCCAGGACATCGAAAGCGCCCTGTCCGAGCAGGACGGAATCATCTCGGCCGGGGTCGAATTCAACGACCATAAGGTCAATGTCGAGTACGACAGCATGAAGACCGACGTCGAAAAGATCGCCAATCTGATCACCAAGCTGGGCTACCCGGTGCTCTCCACCAAGGTCAGCTAGCTACTCCCAGCACCGAGCCCCACGAACGGGTTGTTGACCGTCCGACTTGTCCGCTTCGAGAGACCTAGACTGGATCCAACAGCGCCGGCAGCAGATCTTGCCGTCGCAGACGAAGACGTCGAAGGAGTCAGTACACGATGATCAGGCAACGGTGGGTGGCCCCCTGGTGACCACGACACCTGCAGGTCACGACCATCGGGACCAATGCGTGGCACTGGTTCCCATTTTTGCGCATCTGGATCCCGAGGAACAGCATGAGATCGCCTCCCGGGCCCGGCAGCGGAAGTACCGCCGGGGTGAGCTGCTCTACTCCCCCGGAGATGAGGATCGCTCCCTGCTGATCGTGCACCGCGGGAAGATCAAGACCTACCGCGGCAGCGAATCAGGCCACGAACAGATCCTGCGCGTTCTGGAACCGGGCAGCTTCATCGGCGAAACCGCCTTCCTGCACGCCGGCCAATCCGACCACTACGCCTTGGCCCTGGAGGACGCGGAAATCTGCAGCCTGCACCACGAGGACATCCGTGGGTTCCTGGTCAGCTATCCGACGATCGCGTTGAAGATGCTCGAAACCGTCACCGAACGGCTCGAGCAGACCGAACGAACGCTCAGTTCTTATACGGGGGAGGATGCCGGATCGCGGATCGCCGGATACCTGTTGGAAAAGGCCGACCCAGCCACCGGCGTATTGACCCTGCCGATGTCCAAACGGGATCTCTCTTCGCTGCTGGGCACCACTCCTGAGACGCTCAGCCGGCGGCTGGCCGCCTTCACCGAGGCCGGCTGGATCGACCAGTCCTCCGGCGGACGGATCCACGTCCTGGACCGGGAGGCCCTGGCCCGGGCCTGAATCGGCCGCGGGTCGCCGGGCTTCCCGCTAGGCCTTCAGGTCGAAGGCCTCGGCGAGCAGGGCATGCGACGTCATCTGGGCTTGGTGGTCGGTGATCATATTCATCGTCATCAGTTCATCAACCTGCCCCGCCTCGGCCAGTTGCATCAGCCGGTCCTTCACCCGCTGGGGGCTGCCGACGATGAAGCGGCCCTCCGAGCCAGCACGTGCCTGCTCTTCGGCTGCGGTGTAGCGGTGGGTCGCTGCCTCATCCAACGTCGGCGGAGCGTGGTGGATCTGTCCGGTCCCCCACCGCGCCCACTGCAATTCGGCGGGCCCTGCGAGGTACTGTGCTTCCTCGTCGGTCTCGGCACACACCACGATGGTCGACAGGATGGAATAGGGCTGAGCCAGATGCTTCGACGGCTGGAAAGCCTCCCGGTAGGCGCGCAGCACCGGAATCGCCATCTCCGGGTTGATCTGCCCGGCGAAGGCGAAACCCATGCCCAGTTGCGAAGCGATCCGCATGCCCCCATCGCTGGACCCGAGCATGTACAGGTCCGGGCGCAGGGAGGGTGCCGGGGACGGGGTGATGTCCTGATACGGGTGGTCGTCGGGGAAATCCCGGTCAAAGAACGCCAGCACCTCGAGCAGCAGGTTCATCAGCCCCTGGCCGGTCAGTGGCTCCTGGCTGTTGCGGAGTGCGGCGTTGGTCATCGCACTGGTCCCCGAGGCCCGGCCCATCCCCAGGTCGATCCGACCTGGGTGCAGCGCCTCGAGGATCGAGAAGTTCTCCACCACGCGCAACGGGCTGTGGTTGGGCAACATGACCCCACCGGAACCGACCCGGATGTTCTTCGTCAGCGCCGCGGCATGGGCAATCAACAGGTCAGGCGAGGTGGACATCTGGTGTTTGCTGCTGTGGTGCTCGGTGAACCACAACCGCGTGAAGCCCAGCTCATCAGCCTGTTGGGCCGCCTCGGTCGCATGCCGCAAGGCCTGTTCGGCCGATTCGCCGTTATACAGTCCGACGCCCTCCAGGATGGAGAGCTTCATTTTGGGGGTGGGTGTCTGGTTCATTCCGGACCTCCTGGTGTGGTGGCGGCATCCGCTGGGTCCTCCAGCGTCTCATCGTCCATGGGGGCGTCGACTTCGGCGTTGGTCAGCCGCCAGTAGGCGCTGCGGGCGGCCAGCAGTTCGTGGTGGTTGCCCTGTTCGACGATGGCCCCGTCCTTCATGACCAGGATCAGGTCAGCATCGCGGATGGTGGAGAGCCGGTGGGCGATCACGAACGCCGTCCGGTCTTCACGCAGCTTGAGCATGGCCCGCTGGATGAGTAGCTCGGTGCGGGTATCCACCGAAGAGGTCGCCTCATCGAGGATCAGCAGCCGCGGATCGGCCAGGAACGCCCGGGCGATGGTCACCAGTTGGCGTTCGCCCACGCTGAGGTTGGTGGCCTCGTCGTCGAGCACCGTCTCATAACCATCGGGGAGCGCGTGCACGAAGCGGTCCACATAGGCTGCCGAGGCCGCCTGAACCATGTCCTCCTCGCTCGCGTCGGGCCGACCATACATGATGTTCTCGCGGATGGTTCCGGCGAATAGCCACGTATCCTGCAGCACCATCCCGGTCCGGGCTCGCAGATCGTGCCGGGTCATCGACCGCGTTTCGACGGCGTCGGATCCGTCCTCGGCGCAGCCCAGGCTGATCGACCCGGAGTCGATATCGTAGAACCGCATGATGAGGTTGACCAGCGTGGTTTTCCCGGCGCCGGTGGGCCCGACGATGGCCACGGTGCTGCCGGGGCTGGCCGTGAGGTTCAGCCCCTCGATCAGCGGGGTGTCGGCGTCGTAGCGGAAGGACACGTCCGTGAACTCCAGGTGGCTGGCCTGTTCGGGCACGGTATCCGCGGGATCGGCTTCGGGGCTCTGCTCTTCCTCGTCGAGCAGCTCGAACACCCTCTCGGCGCTGGCCACCCCCGATTGGAGCAGGTTCGCCATCGAGCCGAGCTGGCTCAGCGGCTGGGTGAACTGCCGGGCGTACTGGGTGAAGGCCTGCACGTCACCGATGGACAGCTGCCCGGAGGCCACCCGCAGGCCGCCGACGACGGCGATGGCCACATAGACGAGGTTTCCGATGAAGGTCATGCTGGGCATGATGATTCCGGAGACGAACTGGGCTCCGAAGCTGGCCCGGTAGACCTTCGCATTCTCCTCACGGAAGGCCTGCTCGACCTCCTGCTGGTGGCCGAACACCTTGACGATGGCGTGCCCGGAGTAGGTTTCCTCGACCCGGGCGTTCAGGATGCCCGTCTGCTTCCACTGTTCGGCGAACATCCGCTGCGACCTTCTGGCCACCAGCACGGTGATCAGGATGGTCAGCGGGATCGTCACCAGGGCGATGAAGGCCAGGGTCGGCGAAATCAGGAACATCATCAGCAGCACGCCGATCACCGTCAGCAGGGAGGTGATGACCTGGCTCAGGGTCTGCTGCAGCGATTGGCCGATATTATCGACGTCGTTCGTGACCCGAGAGAGTAGTTCACCGCGCTGGACGCGATCGAAGTAGCGCAGCGGCAGCCGATGGAGCTTGTCTTCGACTTGGACCCGCAGCCGGTGGGCCGCCCGCTGGACGACGACGTTGAGGATGCGGGCTTGCACCAGCCGGAAGGCGCTGCCGAAAAGGTAAACCGCCAGGACCACCGCCAGGATCATGCCCAGCTGGGTGAAGTCGATCCCTGCTCCGGGGACGAAGTCCATCGACCGGAGCATGTCGGCCTGCGTGGTCTGTCCGTTGGCCACGAGTTGGTTCACGACGTCGGCCTTGCTGGTGCCTGCGGGGAAGCGCAGGGAAATGAACCCGGCGAAGACGACATTGGTGCCCTCGCCCAACAGTTTGGGGCCGATGACGGTCAGCCCGACGCTGATGACCCCGAGGATGATGACCCACACGATCCTGGACATGTCCTGCCGCAGGGTGCCCAGCAGTCGTTTCGCCGAGGGAAAGAAGTTCAGCGCCTTCGCTGTGGGGGCCCCGCCGCCGGCCGGTCCCCGCCCCATGGGTCCGCGCCGGGGTGCCGGTGCCGGCTGGGCCGCCGCCTGGTGCCCGCTCATGATGCCGCCTCCACGCTCTGCTGGGATTCGACGATCTCGCGGTAGGTTTCGCAGCTGTCCAGCAGCTGCTCGTGCGGCCCTGTCCCGACGACCTCGCCGTGGTCGAGCACGATGATCTGGTCGGCGTCGCGGATGGTACTGACCCGTTGGGCGACCACGATGCGGGTCGCCTCAGGCAGGTCGGCGTCCAGCGCCCGGCGCAGTGCGGCGTCGGTGGCCACATCCAGGGCTGAGAAGGAGTCGTCGAAGATGTAGATCTCGGGGCGTTTAACCAGGGCCCGGGCGATCGCCAGACGCTGGCGTTGCCCGCCGGAGACGTTCGTGCCTCCCTGCGCGATCTCCGTGTCCAAGCCCAGCGGTTTGGCTTCGACGAAGTCGCGGGCCTGGGCGATCTCCAGGGCCTGCCAGAGCTCCTCGTCGGTGGCCTGCCGGTTGCCGTAGCGCAGGTTCGAGGCGATGGTCCCGGAAAACAGGAAGGCCCGTTGCGGGATCAGCCCGATCCGTTCCCACAGCTCATCCGGGTCGAGGCCGCGCACATCGGCGTCGTCCACGGACACGGTGCCGCCGGTGACGTCGAAGAGCCGTGGCACCAGACCGATGAGGGTTGATTTGCCGGCACCGGTGGAGCCGATGATCGCCGTCGTCGTTCCCGGGGCCACGGTGAAGGAGATGTCCTTCAGCACCGGTTGGTCTGCTCCGGGGTAGGTGAATTCCACATGCTCGAAGGCGACCGTGCCGGTGCGCCGGCCCGGGCTGACCGGTTCGGCGGGGGCGAGCACTGAGGTGTCGGTGTCCAGCACGTCGGCGATGCGGGTGGCGCTGACGGCCGCGCGAGGGATCATCACGAACATGAGGGCGGCCATCATCACGCCCATGAGGATCTGCATCATGTATTGGAGGAAGGCGAAGAGGGTGCCGATCTGGGCGTTGCCGTCTTGCACCTCGGAGGCACCGAACCAGATGACCGCGACGCTGGAGACGTTCATGACCAGCATGATCGCCGGCATCATCAGGGCCATCAGGTTGCCTGCGCGGATGCCGACCTCGGCCACGCCCTCGCTGGCCGTCCCGAAGCGGGCACGCTCCTCCTTTTCGCGGACGAAGGCGCGGATCACCCGGATGCCGGTGAGTTGTTCGCGCATGATCTGGTTCAACCGGTCGATCCGCTGCTGCATCAGTTGGAAGGCAGGCACCATGCGCACGATGACCAGGCCCACGATGAGCAGCAGGACCGGGATGCTCACGATCATCAGCCAGGACAGCCCGACGTCCTGCCGCACGGCCATGATGACCCCGCCGATGGCGAGCATGGGGGCGGAGACCATCAGCGTGGAGGTCATCTGCACCATCCGCTGGACCTGTTGGACGTCATTGGTGTTGCGGGTGATCAGCGACGGCGCCCCGAAGTGTCCGACCTCGCGTTGGGAGAAGCCGACCACGCGGTGGAAGAGCCCATCGCGGAGGTCCCGGCCCATCCCCATCGCGAGTTTTGAGCCGAAGTACACGGCGACGATGGCGCAGACGACCTGGACCAGGGTGACGGCGAGCATCATCGCGCCGGTGGACCAGATATAGCCGATATCGCCGGTGACCACCCCCTCGTCGATGATGTCGGCGTTCATGGTGGGGAGCAGCAGCGAGGCGAAGGACTGCGCCAGTTGGAAGACCAGTACCCCGACCAGAAGCGGCCAGACGGGTTTGATGTAGCGGACCATGAGTTTCCAGAGCATGCTCAATCCTTCCCGGCCTGCCCGATGATTCCGTGCAGTGCGAAGTCCACCAGTTCATCGTCGCTCAGCGGGTCTCCTCCGCCCATGCGCGGCGCGGAGGCGGCGATCACGAGCAGGCGGATCAGTGCGCCGAGCTTCTGTGGGGGAATGTTCAGCTGCGCTGCGTCGGCGGCGAAGGCTGCGGCGGCGGTTTGTTCGAAATGGCCTTCGCGGCGGTGTTTCATGTATTCGTGGGCTTCACCGGGTTCCAGGAGCGAGATCATCGTGAAAACGCCGCGGGCGCGGGCCCGCGCATTACGGATGAGTACTCGCAGTTTTTGCTCCACGTCCAGGTCCGGATCCTCCAGTTCCGGGCCCAGCCCCTGGTGGGTCTGGTCGAAGAAGGCATCGACGACGCTGCGGACCAGCGCCGCCTTATCTCCGAAGACCCGGAAGATGGTCCCCTCGGCGATGCCCAGGTGGTCGGCCAGCTGGCGGGAGGTCACCGAGGCCCCCTGCTCCAGGTAGAGGGGGATCGCCGAGGTGGCGATCATCGTCCGCCGTTCTTCAGCAGACATGGGCCGGGCACGGGCAGGTTTGGGAACATCGGTTGCATCCACCCTTTCAGGTTAGTGAGTGAGCGCTCACTCCGCAATGTCGCCGAAGGGTTTCCGTTCTCCGATCCAGCAGGAATAGGACACTCCGCCATCGGGTTGATACCACCGTGAAGAACATTGGATTCCTGTCCTTCGGTCATTGGACCGACCACCCCCAGTCCGCCACCCGCAACGCCTCCGATGCTCTCCTGCAGGGCATCGACCTCGCGGTCGCGGCGGAGGAGCTCGGTGCCGACGGCGCCTACTTCCGCGTCCACCATTTTGCCCAGCAATACGCTTCCCCGTTCCCGCTGCTCGCCGCCATCGGCGCGAAAACCAGCCGGATCGAGATCGGGACCGGGGTGATCGACATGAGGTATGAGAACCCCCTCTACATGGCAGAGGATGCCGGAGCGGCCGATCTGATCTCCCAGGGACGACTGCAGCTGGGTATCAGCCGGGGCTCCCCCGAGCAGGTCATCGACGGGTGGAGGCACTTCGGCTTCTCACCGCTGGAGAACGAAACGAACGCCGAGATGGGCCGCCGCCATACCGAGCGCCTGCTCGAGGTACTCACCGGTGAGGGTTTCGCGGAGCCCAGCCCGCATCCGATGTTCCCCAATCCTCCCGGGTTGCTCCGGGTGGAACCGCATTCCCCGGGCTTGCGCGAGCGCATCTGGTGGGGGTCGGGTTCGAACGCCACCGCCGTCTGGGCGGGAAAGTTGGGCATGAACCTGCAAAGCTCGACCCTCAAGGACGACGAGTCGGGCAAACCCTTCCACGTCCAGCAGGCCGAGCAGATCGAGCTCTACCGACAGGCGTTCAAGGAGTCGGGGCACCAACGGGAGCCCCGCGTCTCGGTCAGCCGCAGCATCTTCGCGCTGACGGAGGAGCGAGATTGGCAGTACTTTGGCCACGACCGCCACAGCTCAGACCAGGTCGGCAATATCGATGAGAAAACGCGTGCCATTTTCGGCCGTTCCTACGCCGGCTCCCCCGAGGAACTCATCGAGAAGCTGACGCAGGACGAGGCGGTGACCGCCGCGGACACCTTGCTCCTGACGGTCCCGAACCAGTTGGGCGTCGATTACAACGCGCACGTCTTCGAGTCTATTTTGAAGCATGTCGCCCCACAATTGGGCTGGCGCTAAGACGGAGCAGCCCCCGGGTCCGGCCAGTGGCCGGCCCCGGGTCCGCGTGTTACTCCTTCGGGATATCCGCTCCGGCCCAGGCCTTAGCGAAGAACCGTGCCGAACGTGAGCGCAACAGGTCGATATACGCATCGGGGTCCATGGCCTGCGCCGAGTCCTCCGGGATAGCGCTGGTGAAGGCCGAGACACCCAGTCCGGCTTCGTGCTTCTTCACCTTCAGGCCGGCGGCCTCCAGCAGCGTGGGGTACATATTCAGCTGGTCCACGCGGGGGCGCAGCTTGGTCTTCTTATCATCGCCCGGAATCCAGAACCGGTTGAAGATGGTGCGGTTCGGGTGGTTGTCCAGCTCCTCGTGGAAGGCATCGCCACCGCCCATGTGCTTGAGGTGGTCGCCCATGATCACCACTGCGGTGTCCTCGAGGTAACCCTTCTCCTCCATATAGTCCACGAATCCAGCCACCTGCGTCATGGAGCAGAAGAACATCGAGGTCACTTCACTCTCCGTGTCCTGATCGCAGTAGTCGTAGATATGGGCCGGCTCATGGGTATCCAGGGTCAGCATGGAGAGGTTGAACGGCTGGCCGGACTTCTTCGACTCGGCGTGGAGTTCGTCGATCTCGTTCTTGGCGTGGCCCATGAGGCTCTTATCGCTCAGGCCCCAGTCGCTGCGGAAGTGGCTCTGCGGTTCGCCGGCGGCACGCCAGTCGGTCAGACCCTTGACGTCGGAGTAGCCGTGGCCCTCCAGGAAGGTGTCCTTGGCGGAGAATTTGCCGTTGGCACCGCCGAGGAAGACGTTCTTATATCCGTGCTCGTCCAACACGTCACCCAGGCAGGTGATTCCTCCGAGGTAGGACTCCACGTCGCTGCCCAGCTTATTGAGGGCGCCGCTGCCGACAGCGGAGTCCATGCCCTTCAGCGGGATGCCGCACTGTGTCGAGGTGATGCCCGACATGGTCCAGCCACCGCCGTCGTACTGCTGGAAGTCCTTCACGGACTGCCAGCCGTCCTTGGCTTGGGTGACATCCTCCAAGGGCTCGAAGGCGTTCTTCTCGAAGAGCTGGTCATCGGCGAGGGTGGCCTCACCGGATTCGAGGTAGATCACCACCAGGTTGCGCTGGTCCTTATCGCTGGTGATGGTCGGCGCGGCGTAGTAGTCATCGATGTCGTACTGGGAGTTGCCGGACTTGATGTAGTCGGCCATGCCGACGGTGGTGGAGAAGG
This sequence comes from Arthrobacter rhombi, assembly GCF_900163545.1. Taxonomy (GTDB): domain Bacteria; phylum Actinomycetota; class Actinomycetes; order Actinomycetales; family Micrococcaceae; genus Arthrobacter_H; species Arthrobacter_H rhombi_A. The sequence continues at coordinate 78,961 of NZ_FUHW01000020.1, read as the reverse complement.
CAGTGGTTCCGCCCACGACCAATCCGGCCACCGCGACGGTGGAGACGGTCCGGACGATCCACGGCGAGCGCTGCTGACGCGGCTCGGAGGGGTTGCGGAAGCGTTTGCGCAACCGGGTGAAGTGCCAGAAGGCGATCCCGACCGTGATGAGCAGGGGCAGGACAACGACCAACAGGATGCCGATCCACACCAGGGATCCGCCGCCTCCGTCGGTCTCCACGGAAACGAGGTTCAGCAGCATCTGCCCCACGGAGATCTTCCCGAAGAACACCCGAATGCCGATGGCGGCGAAGAGCAATGAGAGTCCGGCGAAGATCAGGGCATAGATCAGGATCCGTCCGGCGACCACACCGGCCCGGCGGGTCACGTGAACAATCGGAGAAGACATAGCTGCACACCTCGCATTCCAGATGCCCGCGCGTTGGCCGATCACCCTAGACATCCAACCCATTTTCGGGCAAAAAGTAGCCTAGTGATGCCAGGCCATCCGTTCAAGGATACTTCACCTGCCGTCCACCCGTCATTTACCACAACACGCTCGGGTGTACCGAACGTCAGCGAGGCACAGGTCAGCGCGGCCTTCCGAGACAAAAGAGTGGCCAACACTTGTTAGCCACGTCATACTCCCCGTATAGTGTCCAGCAGATTGCGTGTTCAACTATCGAATATGAAGTTCAAATATAGAACACGCTCAGACGATCAGCACAACGAAGTGAGGACATCCCGTGCAGTTCCATCACCACGGCTACGTTTCCGGCGACCCGCGTATCGAGGCCGCCGCAGGCGTTGGCGTCGACCGCCCAGAGGAGCTGCCCGAGCAGGTCGATGTGCTCATCGTCGGCTCCGGCCCCGCCGGCATGCTTGCCGCAGCCCAGTTGGCCGAATTCCCGAACATCAACACCCGCATCATCGAGCGCCGCGGAGGCCGCCTGGAGATCGGGCAGGCGGATGGCATCCAGGCCCGCAGCGTCGAAACCTTCCAGGCCTTCGGCTTCGCCGAGCGGATCACCTCCGAGGCCTACCAGATCACCGAGATGGCCTTCTGGCGCCCCGACGAAACGAACCCCACCCATATCAACCGGGGCGGCCGCGCCGTGGACGACGCCACGGGCGTCAGCGAGTTCCCGCACCTGATCGTCAACCAGGCCCGGGTGCTGGACTACTTCGCCGAGGTCGCAGCCCACGCCCCCGCCCGACTGACGCCCGATTTCGGCTGGGAGTTCGAGGACCTCGAGGTCACCGGGGACGGCGACTACCCGGTCAAGGTTTCCCTGGTGCGCAGCGCCGGTGAGGACGAAGGCTCCCAGAAGATCGTCCACGCCAAATACGTCATCGGTTGCGACGGCGCCCGCTCCAAGGTCCGTTCGGCGATCGGCTGCACCATGGCCGGGGACAAGGCCAACCACGCCTGGGGCGTCATGGACGTCCTGGCCAAAACCGATTTCCCCGATATCCGCACCAAATGCGCCATCCAATCGCACGACGGCGGATCAATCCTGTTGATCCCGCGCGAAGGCGGGCACCTGTTCCGGATGTATGTCGACCTGGGCGTGGTGCCCGAGGATGACCATGGCAAGGTCCGCACCACCTCCATCGAGGAGGTCATCTCCAAGGCGAACGACATCCTGCACCCCTATACCCTCGATGTCCGCCACGTCGCCTGGAACAGCGTGTACGAGGTCGGACACCGACTCACCGACCGGTTCGACGACGTGGCCCCCGAGCGGATCGGCATCGACACCCCCCGCGTGTTCATCACCGGCGACGCCTGCCACACCCACTCGGCCAAGGCCGGACAGGGTATGAACGTCTCAATGCAGGACGGCTTCAACATTGCCTGGAAGCTCGCCCACGTGTTGGAGGGCCGCAGCCCCGAGGCCCTGCTCTCCACCTACTCGGCAGAACGCCAGGTCGTGGCCAAGAACCTCATCGATTTCGATAAGGAATGGTCCACCATGATGGCGAAGAAGCCGGAGGAATTCGACAGCCCTTCGGACCTCGAGGACTTCTACGTCGCCACCGCCGAATTCCCCGCAGGCTTCATGACCGAATATGCCCCCTCGGTGGTCACCGGCGAGGCCACGCACCAGGACTTGGCCACCGGCTACCCGGTGGGCAAGCGCTTCAAATCGGCCATGGCCTCGCGGGTCTGCGATACCAACCCGCTCCACCTGGGTCATCAGGCCACCGCGGATGGCCGCTGGCGCATCTACGTCTTCGCCGACGAGGCCGTCGCAGGGGCCGACTCCCCCACCACTGAGCTGGCCGAGTGGCTGGCCACCTCATCCGACTCCCCGCTGGCCGCGACCCCCGAGGGGATGGACCTCGACGCTTGGTTCGATGTGCGTGTCATCTACCAGCAGCGCCATGAGGACATCGACATCAATGCCGTGCCGACGGTCTTCAAGCCCGAGGTCGGCCCGTTCAAGCTCGACTACTTGGAGAAGGTCTTCGGCGTCGTGCCCGAGGATGACATTTTCGTCGAGCGCGGAGTGTCCCGCGACGGAGCCATCGTCGTCGTTCGGCCTGACCAGTATGTGGCCAACGTGCTGCCGCTGACCGCCACCGACGAGCTCGCAGCGTTCTTCGCACCCCTGCGGACGGTCGACGCAAAGAAGTAGGCGCGGCAGCCCACCACAATTCAGAGCACGACGCCGGAACCAAGACAGGGTTGCGGCGTCGTGCTGCATTTGAGTCCAGACGATCCATGGACCCACTCCGAAACCGGGCGTAGCGTGGATGTCAGGCCACCCGTGGCATCCCGCCCTCCGCGAGAGGCCATGGCAGGGGACAAGGGGAAGACCATGGCGAAGAAACCAGTACGATCACCGCTACTCCCACTCTCCATCCTCGCGATTCTTCTCGCCTGCGGATTCACCGTGGTCGACGGGAACGTGAGTTGGTACTGGGGCCAGAGCCCGTGGGTGGCCGGCCTATTGGTCGTTGCGGGCCTGTCCTTGGGTGGCTGGCATGTCGTCCAGCGCTCCCGTCGCATCCGTTCCTAGCCCGCTGAAAGAGCTTCCTCGTCTCCAGGATCGGCCCGGGAGGACCGAAGCCGGCGTCGTTCTACAGGCCGCGCTGATCACGCCGGATCGGGTGGTCCTGCGGAATCTGGACCAGCACAATCCGCGTTCCATCGGGGTCCTCGACCCACGCCTCGATGAGTCCCCACGGTTCCTGACGCGCCTCCCGCACCGCTTGGACGCCGCGGGCAGCGATCCGCTCCAGCTCGACATCGACATCGCGCACTTGCAGCCACAGGACCAAGGACGACGGCGCACCCGACTCCCTGACACCGGAGACCTCCAGCAGTCCGTTGCCTAGGAAAAACACGATGCCCGCCTGCTCTCCGGTACCGAATTCCCGGGCGATCCCCAGGTCGAGGACGTCTCGATAAAACGCCTGGGTTTGCTGCAGGTTCACTGGGCGCAGGAGCACGCGGCTCGAAAGGATATCCATGACCCGAGTCTGCCGCGCTCGCCCCGTCGAAGGCCAGCCGTCCTGCTGCGGCGAGTCCCTCATGGTGGTCCTCAGGTGACGCCAGCCGAGTGGTCAGTGAACGTGACTGCTTGGTGTTCGCCCAGGGCCGGCGGGACCATCCGGTAGCTCGCCGGAGTGGCCGAAAGGCGGATGGGGCTGCTCAGCTGGTCATAACGGCGCCCGGAGGCCGAGTCCTCCACCGAGACAACGGGTTCCAGGCCGAGGTTCTGGGCCAGTTCGATGGCTTCGGCGATGTTGTTCACCTTCCCCGCCGGGACTCCAGCGCGCATCAACCGGTCCTGCCAGACGGCTGCGGAGTCGGCGTCCAGGGCGTTCTCGAGTTCGCGCTTGAGTTCGCCCTGGTGCTCCACCCGTAGGGCGTTCGTGGAGAATCGTGGATCATTGCCCAGTTCCGGTAACCCCAGCTCCGTGACCAAGGCCAGGAATTGCCGATCGTTTCCGGCACCGATGGCTAGTTTCCCGTTCCGCGTACTGAAGGTGTCGTAGGGGGCGATGCTGGCATGGGCGTTGCCGAGCCGTTCCGGCGAGGTGCCGGTGGCGAGGGTGCTGCTGGCCTGGTTGGACAGCCCCGCCAGCAGGGATGAGAGCAACGAAACTGTGACCGTCTGTCCTTCTCCGGTCTGATCACGTTGGCGCAGGGCCAGCAGGATTCCCGCCAGAGCGTTCTGGCCCGTGAGTACGTCAACGAGCGCAACACCGACCTTGGAGGGCTCGCCCTCGGGTTGGCCGGTGATGCTCATCAGTCCACCCAACGCCTGCACGAGCAGGTCGTAGCCGGGCAGGTCAGCTCCGGCGCCGTCGCCGAATCCGGAGATGGAACAGTAGACCAGGCCGGGCCGTTGGGCCCGTAGCGTGGCATCGTCCAGACCGTGACGGGCCATGACTCCCGGGCGGAAGTTCTCCACCACGACGTCGCATCCCTCAACGATTTCCCGGGCATGGGCCAACCCTTCCTCTGACTTCAGGTCGCAGCAGACCGAGTACTTATTCCGGTTCACGGTGGCGTAATAGGTGCCCAGTCCGTCAGAAGTGGTCGGCGGAGTCCACGCCCGAGTCTCATCGCCGGCAGGGCTCTCGATCTTGATGACCTCGGCCCCATAGTCGGCCAGCGACATGGTGCACAGCGGCCCTGCCAGGACGCGGGTGAAGTCGGCGACGCGGATACCGGATAAGGGCCCGGTTCCACGATGCTCTGCTGATGACATCGGTTTCAACGGTGAACACCTCCCATGGCATGTTGCCTGCAACCCTATCCGGGCGGCCCCTGCAGTACTGATCACCGGTCGCCACCACGTCATATGTTGACTGGCTCACACCAATGATCCTAGTGTTTCGACTGACCTGATATATCACTTGTCGGCAATCGCGTGTCGTGACAGCTATAGATGACATCGTCGTCATCCGCTCCCCCGAAACACTAGCCACAACGAATGCGCCCCACCTGCGCGAAGGAGCCACCATGGCCGAAACACAGCTCACCCGGAACCAGATGGGAACCGTCGAAAAGACGAGTATCCTCCGGATACTTACCTATGCCGGGGCGATTCTCGCCTTCCTCATCGGTTCCGGCTTTGCGACCGGCCAGGAGATCCTGCAGTACTTCACGTCCTACGGCTACTGGGGAATCTTCGGAACGGGCCTGCTGGTCTTGGTCCTCATGACCTATGTCGCCGTCGAATTCTTCACGGTCGGGCAGGCCAAGAAGTTCGACCGTCCGTCCAGAATCTTCCATTACTATTGCGGCAAACATCTGGGCACATTCTTCGACTTCTTCTCGATCCTCTTCGTGTTCCTCAGCTTCTCGGTCATGATTTCCGGCGCCGGCGCCGTCTTCCAGGAGCACTACGGGCTGTCCAAGTACATCGGTGGCATCGGGCTGGCCGTCGCCGTGGGAGTCACCGTATGGTTCGGCCTGAACAACCTGGTGGATGTCATTGGAAAAATCGGACCGTTGATCGTGCTGATCGCCGTAGCGCTGGGCATCCTAGGCATTGTGCGCAACCCCGGCGGCATCTCCGAGGGCAACGCCCTGTTGCAAGGCCTTGATCTGACCCAAGCCTCCACCAACTGGTTCATGTCAGGTTTGTCCTACGTCGGCTTCTGCATGCTCTGGTTGGCCGCCTTCCTGACCGCTCTGGGCAAGACCGCGCGCAGCCGGAAAGAGGCCGCGGCCGGCGGCGTACTCGGCGCCACGGCATTCTCAATAGCCTGCATCATCGTGGGCTTGGGACTGCTGGCGAATATCGTGCAGGTCAACGGCACGGAGATCCCCATGCTGGTGCTGGCCACCGACGTGAACACGGTCTTGGGTGCGGGAATCTCAGGCATGATCATCGCCGGGATCTACACCACGGCGACCCCGCTGCTGTGGACGGTTTCCTCACGGTTCTTCGCGGACAGGACACCGCGCTTCAGGTACCTCACCCTGATCTTGGCCGCCGTCGGAACACTCGTCGGACTGGTGCTGCCCTTCTCTCAAATGGTCAACATCGTCTACGTGATCAACGGCTACGTCGGCATCCTGCTGTTGGTTCTCATGCTCGTCAAGACCGGTACGCGCTTCTCTCGGCGCCGGCCTGTATAACTCCGGGTGCCGAGGTCCATGGGGAGTTCTCCCCATGGACCTCGGCGCGGTGCGCCTGAGACGGTGATGAAGACCAGACGGGCCACGCCTGTCCGCACAGCAACGACTTTCCGGAGAAAGCCATGGCCTACAAAATCGATCCTGGGCAATTGCATGCCATCCTCGTTGATGTTGCTGCTGACGGGGAATCGCTTCGTTTAGTAGCACAGGACACCAAGACATCAGGTGACGAGGCCAGTGGAGACTTCGGGACCGCCACCACCGTCTCGGCAGCGTTCGCCCGTTTCTGGACCCCCCGCGATGACATCGGCCAACGGGCGGCCAGCTTGGTGTTCCGTAAAACCACCTCCGTTTCCGACGCAGCACTGGCCTTGATCGACGCCGACGGGAAGATGTCCGGCGAAGCATCATCGGCTTTGGACCGCGTACCGGTCGAATATCATGCACCGCCGATCTGGGAAGCTGGCCGGCCGGTGCCTCAGTTCAGCTTCTCCTGGTCGGGCCGATGACAACGCTCGGGACCTTTCCCCATATCGACGTCCCCTGGGACAACCTCGAAGACTCCGCGATGGATATGGGTACCCGAGCGGGCACCACGCCAAGCTATCTGAAGGACGCGCAAACGGCGTGGAAGCGTCTTTCCGGCGCTTATGAGCATGATGAAACCCAGGCCACGGTGTATACCGCCCTCGATGACCTGACGACGCCGGTGGAAAACTGGAGTGATGCCCTAGGCACAGCAAAAACTGCTATCGGCGATTTCGTCGACACCGGCCGAAAGCTGCAGAAGGAGTCCGAATCCCTGAGCGCTGCCTTGCCGGGCCTGAAAGCCAAGGTCGAGGCCGATCCGGACGGAGAAGACTCCGAAACCAGTGCAGCGGTGAACGACTTCAACGAACGTGCGCGGCAGTTGCGAGGCGACTGGAAAGTGGCGCAATCAACGGCGGCGGACACGTTGGATGGTATTACCGCGGGGACAGGCAGCACCCTGCCGATGTCAGAGACGCTCGGTGGGCCCTCCCTGCCGAAGGTGTCCTGGGCCGATTTCACCTCCGGACTCGATGAGGACTTCGGAGAGGTCAGACCCGAGGACTTGCTGGCTTCCTTGCGGGGCTTGTCGACCGAGGAGTTGCGGACATGGGCTGTTGCCAACCCCGAAGCCGCCGCAGTCCTGGCCAACAATGAACTCACCGCCGGATCCACCCCCGGTTCCGCGGAAGCCATCATGTGGGAGGTAGTGCAAAACAACGACGAGCTCACGCCTGAGGGCATCGATGGCATCCGGAACGCCTGGCTGGGCTTGGACTCCACAGACCAGGAGAGGCTGCTCATGCTCTACCCGGGACAATTCGGGAGCCTTAACGGGGTACCGATGGCCGCACGGGCCAGCGCGAACATCATCACCGTCGCCGGATTCCGCGAAATCGTGCGAATCAAGCGCCAAAAACTTGGTGATAAGCCGGTTCGCGACGACTACAGCCGGGATAGACCAAGTGGACGCGGGAGCATCCTCGGTGATCAAGGCACCGGCGAGTTCATCAATGACGTGGCCGCCTGGAACGCCGAGAGCAAGCGACTGGACTCTATGACCCAGGGACTCGACTTCGCCACAGAAAATGACTCACAAGTTGTCCTCCTCTCCTTGGAAGGCGACGGTCGCGTCGTCTCCATGCAGGGGACTCCCACCTCCTCCACCAGCAACGTTTCCACCCTGGTCCCGGGCACGGGCGCCGACCTCAGCCAATTGGATAGCTACACCGAGCGGCTGGACGCCATCAACGGTGTCGCCGATCCGGAGGCCGTCTCCTTCTACTGGCAGGGTGCCGATCTCCCCGACGAGATCCTCGACAACGCCACGAGCAAATACAACGAGGACGGCGGAGAACGTCTGGCTGCCTTTGATTATGCTGTCGACGCCGAGGTTCCCCGCAGTGCCCGCAGCACCTATGTGGGATACAGTGCCGGCGGCTCGATGCTGGGCACTGCCGAACGCGAGGGCCTGACGTCATCCAACATCGTCTATGTGGCCCCTGCCGGGACGGGCCACGACGTCGGCAGCCCCGAAGACACCGCCAATAACTCAGAGGCGAATCGCTACTGGATCCAAACCCGGGACGACCCGATCCACCACGCCCAGGACTGGGGCGGCGGCTACCACGGGTCGTCCTTCTGGTCCGGCAGCCAGCCAGATCACCAGATGGGTGCCATCCGCTTGGAATCGGGGTTCGAAAACCCAAAAAATCCGGACTCGATCATGAATGGCCATACGGACTACTTCGGGAAGAAGTCGACGGCCGCAGCGAATATCCGTTCCGTCATCGAAGGTGGAGACGTCAGCTTATACGTGGAGGACCAACGGGGGGCCGGTCCCGGCGGGCACCCGTACTCCCCCTTGGAGGAACATCCCGAAGACTATGCCTATGGCAAGCTGGAGACCGTGAGCACCGAGAGCCTGGAAGCACCATGAGCCGAAATCCGGCGGGTCGCCCGCGACCATCCTTGGCGCTGCTTGCCGCAGCCCTCATCACATCAGTATTGGGAGGTTGTTCCATGAACACAACGCCGGACCCTCAAGATGCCTCCGGTGCCTCCTCGGCACTGGGACAGAAGATCTCTTCCCTTTTGCCCCAGCTCATCAAGGTCGCCGGGGACGAACCGGGATTGGCGATCCACACCGCCAAGGAGGAGACCTGCCTGCGTCCGGAAAACGACGCCCCGCAGACGAATACCCGTTGGGTCGGTCTGGCCACCACTCCGGTGAAGGGAAATGAGCGGGGTAAGGCCCACGCCGCCCTCGATCGCCTCGACGCCCATCTGCAAGCCGATGGCTGGGAGAAACTCAACGAGGTCACACACCGACAGGGAGAAACCCGCAGCCTATACTTCGACAACGGTGATCTGGGCATCACCGCCGAATTGGTGGGCGGATCCACCAGACAGTCGCTGGAGATCATGATCGACACCCCGTGCTCCGACCACCCGGCCGAGCATCGGATGCAACGCTCGGAACTTGACCCCGGCTACGGCAAGAGCAGTCAGTACTACGACGACGGGAAATAGGGCGGCGACCACGGCTTCCACAACCCGCCGACGGCGGTGTCGCGGGCAGGAGGCTCTGTGGCTGCCCGAAGAGACCGGCCGATGGAGGCAGTCCGGACGCCCTTCTATGTCTTCCGGTTCCCGTTGCTCATTCAGTTCTTTTGCCGGCGGACCATCTCGTTGATCCAGATCGGGGCATAGGGGGACGTGCAGTTGGGCGGAGTCGGGTAATCCTTGAGGACTTCAAACCGTTCACCGATCTCCAGTGCCCGGGCCCGAAGTTCTTCATGATGGATGCCGATCATCGCTAGGCACGTGTTCATCGCCCACTGCAACCGATCGGGGGCCTCCCGTATTTTGGCCTCGATGTCAGCCAATAGACCGGGCAAGTCCAACCCGTCAGGTGATTTGGCGACACGATCCGAGGTCAGCGCCCAGCCCGCACTGGCAGCCTCCTGATCGGGATCCATCATCCAGTTCAGCCGCAGCAGCTCGGCGTATGGGCTCTTCTTGACTACGTAGTTCACCAACCAGTCATGGACCTTCGGAGCCCGCGACTCGCGCACCATCGTGTCCAACTCTTGGCGAGTGAACTCTTGGGGCTTGCAGATCAGCAGGGCCAGCAGGCGTGCAGCTGTATCGTCGGTGGCCCATAGTTCGCGGGCCATATCCTGCTGCCGCTTCAGCCGTTTGGCGATGGCGCGCAGCGCGGAAAGTTTGACCCCATGATCATCCCCGTGACGTTCGTTGACCTCCCGCATCCTGGGGTTTTCAAGGTCGGCCAGTTCGGCCATTACTGCGGGCAGGTTGTTCTCCGACACGTCGTCCTCCATCCATCTGCACTCGAGGGATTCAGACTACGTTGACGCATGGGTATCAACCAGCGGTCGAGGCTCTGGCCATTATGCATGCGGGGCGCCGGTGGAGAAGATACCGCCAACGCCCCGAACAGCTAAAAACAACCAACTTACTCCTGGCGGAGGCGCAGCTCCTGCATCCCGCTATCGACGACCATGGACGTCCCGGCCACCGAGTCGGAGAGCGGGCTCGCGAGGTAGGCCACGGCGCCCTTCGACGCCGAATACAGCGCACGCTGCGGTAGCCCGGCAGTGGCGGCAATCGAGCAGGTGTTGACGATGGCCGCCGAGTCCGACGTGCGCAGGTGGGGAAGTGCGGCGCGGCTGACCCGAGCGATACCGATCACGTTGATGTTGAGCACCCGGGCCCATTCGGCGTCCTCCTTGGCCTCAATATCGACTCCCTGACTGTGGTTCTGGACCATCTGGGCAAGCCACCACGCTCCGACGAAGAGGCGATGCCTCGTTGGCGACAGGAGGTCAGGGCCTTGGCCGAGCTTCCCCAAACCGTCGCGAAGGTTTCCGGACTGTTCGTTCCGGGGCTGCCCTATACGGCGGATGCTCTCCGCCAGGCGTGGGATGAGGCCTTCGGGCCAGAGCGGCTCATGTTCGGCGGTGACTGGCCCATCAGCCGGCTGGGTGGTTCCTACGTTCAGACCGCTGGACCGCTGTTCGAATTGATCTCCACGCTCTCCGTGAACGAGCAAGAGTCCGTGCTGCGCGGCACGGCGGCCAGGGTTTACCGGCTGGACGGGAAGTGCCAGAGCTTCGCCCGGCCGGGGGCCGGCTACATGGCCTCGCGCAATCAGGCTTCCACGCCGCTGATGCGTACGGTCAACAACGCCCGCGTCGATTCGGCATCCCCTAGCTCTGGGGCGTCGGCGATGGCCTGATGTTCGGCCAGCGTGCGCGCCACCGCGTGGTCTTGGGTCAGCCCCCGCCAGATCCTGGCCCGCACCGTGCCTCCCGAAAGGGCTTCGACGAGGCTGCCCAAATATTCGTTGCCGGCCGCCTGGCCGATAACGCGGTGAAAGTTCAGGTCGAGGGCCACGAGGTCTTCAATACCCGTGGTTTCGTCGATGCCCTCCATCGTGGCGCGGAGGGATTCGAGTTCTTCGGCCAAAATTCTCGACGCTGCCATGAAGCCGCTGGCCGGTTCACGGATGCGCCGGACCTCAAAGAGTTCAAGCGCCGACCTATCCTGGTGCAGTTCCACGATGAAAGCCACCGCCCCGTTGAACAGGTTCGTATCGAGAGAGGTCACGTACGTGCCGTCGCCGCGGCGGACGTCCAGCACCCGGATCAGTTCCAGTGCCTTGACCGCTTCTCGCAGTGAATTGCGCGACAGTCCCAGTCGTTCGGCGAGTTCCTTCTCCGGGGGAAGCCGGTCCCCTCGCCTTGAGCTCCTCACGCAGCAACATGCCCTTGATCTTGTCAATCGCCTCATCAGTCACGGCCACGAGTCCCTCCTACGGTGAATCATCGGACCTCTGCCGGTGATCTGCTTCCGGCAAGTCCGCTTTCCACAGCACCTCGGAGGCTGATTGACAACCCTCGGGAGCGGCGGGACAGTGGAAATGACGACGGATTACCGCCGGCACCGTTCCAGTCAGAAGGACCCAGTGAAATGCCCGCAGCTCAACGTCTAGATATCCACGGCATCGATGCGGCCGCCTACCAGCCGCTGTTCGCGCTGGAGAAGTACATCCACGCGGGAAGCCTCGGGGAGGACCTGCTCTCGCTGGTCAAGATCCGGGCGTCCCAGCTCAACGGCTGCGCCTTCTGCCTGGAAATGCACGGCCGTGAAGCCCGCGCCGCCGGCGTGGATGACCGCCGCCTCGACGTCCTCGCCGGATGGCGTGAAGCCCCTGGCCTGTTTTCCGCCCGCGAAGAGGCGGCGCTCGGTCTGACCGAGGAGGTCACCCTGATCGGTCAGGCCGGTGTCTCCGATCAGACATGGGAACGTGTCAGGGCCGAATTCACGGAGCAGGACACCGTCACCTTGATCATGGCCATCTGCGCGATCAACACCTGGAACCGGATGGCCATCAGCACCCGCCAACCGTTGCCCGAGCGCAGTGAACCCACCGCAGGATCAGCATCGTGAGCGAGGGGATCCTGAGCACGGCGCTCGAACGCGAACACCGCGAGATCGACGGCGGCATCGAAGCCTTCACCGCCGGGTCTACGACGGGGGATTACGACGACGCGGCGTTGCTGCGCGCGCTCTCGGCCCTGCGCCGGCATATCTATCTGGAGGAAGTCTTCCTCTTCCCACCCCTTCGCGAGGCTGGGTTGATGATGCCGATCATGGTGATGGAACGCGAACACGGAGAACTCTGGCAGCTGATGGACACCGTGCAGGCAGCCCACGACGGCGGGACCGCACCCGCCGAACTGGTCTCGACTTGCCAGGAGCTGCTCTCCCTGCTGGATCGGCATAATTCCAAGGAGGAACCGATCATCTACCCCCAGGCCGATGCCGCGTTGGAGGAGCAGGCCAACGTCCAGCTCCAGGAGTTCATCGCCTCCGGCACCATGCCCGACGGGTGGGTCTGCAACCGCGCCGGAACCTGATTCCACAAACTCTTGACATCCTAGAAGGTGACGCTAATATTCTTTTAGCTGCCCCCTTCGGGCCGCCTCGCACGGCAGGCTTCATGCGGCACAGCGATCGTCTCGCTTCACACTTTCTGGGGGAACCATGCGTTCATCAACGCGCAAGAAAACAAGCCTGCTCTCTGCGGGAGCAGTCATCTCACTCGCAGCGGGCCTGATCGCGGCACCGGCAGCCACGGCCGCCCCACGACCGGTGGACGTCACCGGCTTCACCGTCAAGGACATGGTGTTCTCCAAACCGGGCTGCAAGTCCAATACCGTGACCGCCAGAATCAAGACGTCCAAGACCGTCGAGGACTTTGATGCCGACGCCATCGTGACCAGAAATGGCTACTGGGAGGATCTCCTCTTCTTCGACAAGAGCTCCACGAGCGAACGCATGCTCCTCTGCGATGGGCAGGGACTTGGCGCCTATAAAGTCGGCCCCACCGACGTGTACGGCGAGACCACCACCAGCTGGTTCGATTTCACGGACCGCACCACCAAGACCTTCTCTGTTCGTGGCAAGGCCAAGGCAGGGATCTCCACGTCCCGCAAGGCCAAATACGTCACGGTGAAGGTCTCGGCCAAGTACTACAACCCCAACGCCTACGGCTACTCCTCCTTCAGCCCGAAGTCCGTGAAGATCCAGCGCAAGACCACCGGCGGCTGGAAGACGATCAAAACCGTGAACCTGAAAAAGGGCAAGGCCAGCTACAGGTCCTACCGCAGTTCCAAGGCCAGCTACCGTGCGGTGGTTCCGCAGTATTCGAAGACCACCTCGGCCGTCAGCGCCACGTCTAGGCGCTGATGGGTGGCCTCACGCAGTTTGAGCGCGAAAGGTCGTTCTGAACAACGAAATCGGACGCTTCTCGAGCCTTGGCGAAATCATCGTCGGCACGTCGGGACCTCCCGCACCTGGCTGAGGCCGTGTTGGCGATTCCCTACTCTTCGTCTGACGGGCTCGGCGGGTCTGACGCCGTCTGCGTGTCCGTCGTGCCGCCTGATGTTTTCGGTTCAGCTTCCTCGGTTGCTGGCCCGGCCTCCCCCTCCAATTCATGCAGTCGGAAACGGGCGTGCAGGATGTCGCCGACAAACAAGTCGTAGAGCAAGATACCGACGAGACCGCCCACGAGTGGCCCGACTATGGGAACCCAGAAGTACCAACTGAACGACCCGTCGATCGTGCCCGGTAGCGCAGTGTCTCCCCAACCCGCCATCCAGGCGAAGAGCCGGGGGCCGAAGTCGCGGGCGGGGTTGATCGCGTATCCGGCGTTGGCACCAAACGAGATGCCGATCGCCCCGACGCTGAACCCGATGATGAGGGGCCCGAGGTTTGCTTTCACACCGCCATTGCGCATGTCGATGACGCCGGCTATCAGCATCAAAAGAAGCGCAGTACCGACAATCTGATCCACTAATGGCCCGAAGTTGTCGCCGTTGTAATACGGCGCCGGGAAGGTGGCGAAGATCGAATACGTGGCCAGGCCACCGGCCGCATCGCGGGTGGTTTTCGCTGCCTCGTTGAAAGCATCGATTGCTTGCCAGTACACCGCGTAGACCACGGCAGCAGCAGCAAATGCGCCGACCACTTGGGCGACGATGTACGGGATGACCTTCTTCCACGCGAATTTGCGGCGTACCGCGAAGGCCAGTGTCACGGCCGGGTTGAGATGGGCCCCACTGACACCGCCGGCGATGTACACGCCGAATGCCACGGCAAAGGCCCAGCCCCAAGCGATCAGCATCCAGTCGCCGGAACCCTGGAAGAAAATATTGGCTCCTGCGGTGCGCCCCGACCCCGGCAGTGCTGCCACCGCCATGGCTACGGAGCCGTCCCCCAGGAGGATGAGAACAAACGTCCCCAGAAACTCTGCGAGGGCTTCCCCCCACGTCCCGCCAAGTCGTTTGAGCCCGCTACCATTGCGAACTGCGCCTCGGAGAGCCTTCCGAATTGGGGTGATGTCGCTCACGTCAGACCTCCGTTGGCCGCCCGTTTCGGTGCACCGTTTGTGCCACCGTAGACGGGCATGCACGAAGAATAGCTCTCACGGGCCCGCTTAGCTAGGGAACGATGCTCCGGGTCCGGAGCTTTCCAACGTCTTGCATCGACTGCGAGGAAGCCTCGGCCGAACATCGGTTCGTTGGCCAGTCCCCCCCCATACCTACCGGTCAGTGGCGGCGAGCCCTCCGGTGGTCTCAATCGCTAAGGTCGACAACCTCGAACTCGAGCAACTCCATGCCGGTGGCGACCGGGGCTCCCTTGGAGTGGTCGTGGCCGGGGCGCTGGTCGCGCCAATTCTCGAAATCCTCGCGAGTGGCCCACTGCGTGTAGACAAAGTACCGGTCGTCGCCGGCGACGGGGCGCAGCAGCTGGAAGCCCTCGAAGCCCGGTGAACCGTCGACCGAATGCTTGCGGGCGGCAAAACGCTTTTCGAGTTCGGATCCGGCCTCGACTGGGACCTTCAGGGCGTTGATGACGACGATAGACACAGGTACTCCTTCCAGGTCCGGCACGTCCGGACCGCTCCCCTCCCACGCTACCCCCACACCGTCGTGACGAGCCGTGAGGACCATCTCATCCGGGGGCACGAACGGTCGGTTCACCCGCCTCAACATTGCTATGTTCCTGCCGGATCCCCGGAGTAGAGTCCTGCACATGACTTCACCTGTGGACTGGCTCACACGCCTGGTAGCTTTCGATACGACCTCTCATCGTTCGAACCTCGAACTGATTGACTGCGTAGCCGCTGAACTGCTTCGGCACGGCGTTGAGCCCCTGCTACTGCCCCATGACCAAGAGGACGGGGTGCGCAAGGTGAACCTCTTCGCGACCTTCCCCGCCCAGGACGGATCCACCGAGGGAGGAGTGGTCCTCTCCGGTCACACCGACGTCGTCCCGGTGGAAGGGCAGAACTGGGATGGCGACCCCTTCACCGTCACCGAGCGGGACGGCCGGCTCTACGGGCGCGGCACCGCCGATATGAAGGGCTACCTGGCGGTCATCATGTCCCGGTTGGAGGCCATCAGCGCCGCACAACTGACCCAGCCGTTGCATCTGGCCTTCTCCTATGACGAAGAAGTGGGACTGTTGGGCGCCCAACGGATGATTGGACAATTCGCCGAGCATGGCATCAAACCCGCGTCCTGCATCGTCGGCGAGCCTTCGGGAATGCGGGTGGTCCGCGGACATAAATCAATCAACCTATTCACCGTCTCCTTCCGCGGCGTCGCGGCACACTCCTCGCTAACCCCGCAGGGGGTCAACGCCATCCACTATGCGGGTCGTTTCATCGAGTTCTACCGGCAGCTAACCGAGCAATGGCGTAGTGAGGGGCCCTTCGATACGGCCTACCCGGTGTCCTTCACCACCGGCGGGGTCAACCTGATATCCGGTGGCATCGCCGGGAACACGGTCCCCGACGCCTGCGAAATCGAGTTCGAGTTCCGCGCCCTGGGCACCGTGGACACCGCGCCGGTGGTCGCACAGATCCGCGAATTCCTCTTCCAAACCCTCGAACCGCAGATGAAAGCCGAACACGAGGCCGCCGGCATCGAACTGGTGATCAAGGCCCAGGGCCCGGGACTGGAGATCGGCGTCGACGCCGATATCGTGGCCCTCGCCCACGACTGCGGTGGTCATCCGACGGACGAGAAGGTCACCTACGGGACCGAGGCCGGATTATTCCATGGCGCAGGGATCGAGACGGTGGTGTGCGGGCCCGGAGAAATCGCCGTAGCCCATGCAGCCAACGAATACGTCGAGCTCGAACAGCTCGCCGCCTGCGAGGCATTCCTGGACAACCTCATCACCGAGCTCGAGCAGGACCGGTCATGAGCGGGACCTCCGCGGGCCCCGGCACGTCCCCGGCGCCACACACCATCACCGATGCCGACCGTTCCCGGGCCCGCCGTGCCGTCATCGCTTCCTCCATCGGCAATGCCTTGGAGTGGTTCGACATCATCGTCTACTCCTCCTTCGCCGTCGTCATCTCAGCCCTGTTCTTCGAACCGGCAGGCGAGGCGGGAGGCCAGACCACGGGAATCCTGCTGACCTTCGGGGCCTTCGCCGTCTCCTACTTGATCCGTCCCCTGGGTGCCATGGTGCTGGGTTCCTATGCCGACCGGCATGGGCGCAAGGGCGCACTGACCCTGACGATCATGCTGATGATGCTCGGCACCCTGATCATGGCCGTGGCCCCCACCACGGAGATGATCGGCCCGGCAGCGGCGTTGGTGATCCTGCTCTCCCGGCTCATCCAGGGCTTCTCGGCGGGCGGCGAATTCGGGACCGCCACGGCGTTCCTGATCGAGAACGCCCCGGACAAGAAGGCCTTCTATGGCAGCTGGCAAGTGGCTACGCAGGGCGTTTCGATGTTCCTGGCCTCGGCGTTCGGCTTCTCCCTGTTCACGTTCATGGACCACGACACCCTGTATAGCTGGGGGTGGCGGATCCCGTTCTTCTTCGGGCTGCTGATCGGCCCTGTAGGCCTCTACATCCGGTTGAAGATGGATGAGACTCCCGATTTCGAACGAGCCCGCGGGAACCTCACCAAATCCCCTCTGGCCGCCACGTTGATCGGTGCGGCACCGCGCTGGTTGACCTCCGCGGCCATTGTGGGGCTGGCCAGTGTGTCGGTCTACCTGATCCTGTTCATGCCCACCTATGCGGTGCAGAACCTCGAACTGCCCTCCTATGCGGGCTACCTGGGCGGAATCATCTCGGGGATCGTCACCCTGATCGGGGCGCCGATAGCGGGCAAACTGGCCGACAGGATCGGCTGTGTGAAGGTCATGCTCTCCGCGGCGGTGGTGGCCGTGGTGGTTGCGTTCCCGCTGTTCCTGATCCTCGTCGGGGCCCCCAGTGTCGCGATGCTCACCGCCGTCCAGGTGGTCCTGGGCATTCTGATGGCCGCCTACTTCGGTCCGCTGCCGGCCCTGCTGGCGGATATGTTCCCCACGAACATCAGGACCACCGGCATGTCCATCTCCTATAACGTCGGGGTCACCCTCTTTGGCGGCTTCGCCCCACTGATCCTGGCCTGGCTGGTCAGCACGACCGGTTCATTATTGGCCCCGAGTTTCTACTACATCGTGATCGGCCTGATCTCACTCGCCGGGCTGGTGGCTGCGCGCCGGGTATTCGGGAAGGCGTAGGCCGCCGGGTCCACCAGGCCCCCGCCCGAGGGACGATGCCGCGGGCGGGGTGCTGGCTACTGCCCCGGGGTATCGGGCAGCAGGGAGCGGCGGTCCTCGGCGATCGAGGAATGGCTGGACATGCCGCCGTCGACCACCAGGCACTGCCCGGTGACGTAGCGGGACTCCTCGGAGGCCAGGTACAGCATGGCCTGGGCGATATCTTCGGCGGCGCCGATGTAGGGCAGCGCGTTGTGTCCGCGGATGGACTCGATGGCCTCCTCCGGCAGGTTATCCCGCAGTGCGGGGGTCATGATGGCGCCCGGGGCAATGGAGTTGCAGCGCACGTTCTGTGCCCCGTATTGGGTGGCCATGTATTCGGTCAGCCGGATCACCGCGGCCTTCGCCGTGCCGTAGGAGACCTGCAGGAAGTCCCCGGAGAGCCCGCCAACGGACGCAGTGTTGATGATCGACCCGCCTCCTGCGGCGATGATATGCGGAAGGGCGGCCCGCGAACCGACCACGGTGCTGCGCACGTTCAGCTTCATCGTCCGGTCGAATTCGTCCATGTCCAGGCGCAGCAGATCCAGGTCCTTGCGCGGGTTGCTGCCACCGACGTGGTTACACATGATGTGCAGGGCGCCGAACGTCGAGACTGCGGCATCAACCAGCCCGGTCAGCGAGGCCTCGTCCATCGCGTCGACCGCCAACCCGATGGCAGTACCACCGTCGGCGGTGATCTCCGCCGCCGCCGCTTCTGCCTGCTCGGGCTTCAGGTCCCCGATGACGACCTTGGCTCCTTCGGCGGCGAACAACTTCGCTGCCGCCAGCCCGATGCCGCTGGCTCCTCCGGTGATCACTGCTACCTTGCCCTGGATCCGACCCATGGTTCGCTCCTTGCACTCGAGAGTTTGGTCCACCCACCCTAGTCCTCATCCCACGGTCGCTGCCGAGCTTGCCCGGCGGCCGAAACAGGGCTACTGAGGTTCGGTGATCAGTCCTTCCGAGACCATCCAGTCGTAGGCCACATCTGCAGGTTCCTCGCCGTTGACGTCGACCTTGAGGTTCAGCCCACGCATGACCTCGTCATTGAGCCGGGAGGAGACCTCCTCGAAGACGTCCGCCAGCTGCGGGTATTCCTCGAGGGTCTCGGTGCTGATGACCGGGGCGAGGTTGTAGGCCGGGAAGAACTTGCGGTCGTCCTCCAAGACCACCAGGTCCAACGCGTCGATTCGCCCGTCGGTCGTGAAGACCTCGCCGAAGTTGCAATCCCCGTTGGCGGTGGCCGAGTAGACGGCTCCGGTGTCGTAGATGCCGATGTTGTCATCGGGCACCCCGTTGGCGGCCCCACGCTTCATCCCGTAGGCCTTCAGCCACGGGTTGAAGCCGTCGGACCGCGAATTGAACTCGGACTCCACGCAGAACGTACGGTCCTTCACCGGCAGCTTGGCGATCTGGGACATCTTGCTGATCCCGCCGAGCTTCTTCACCGCGTCCTTGCGCACCGCGAACGAGTAGGTGTTGTTCTCGGGTGAGGGCTCGCCCCAGGTCAGTCCGTTACCCAGGTCCTCGTCATGGACCGCCTGCCACTGCTTCCCCTTATCGGGAATGCCCTCCTCGTGGCCCATATAGATGATCCATCCGGTGCCGGTGTAGTCCCAGCCCATATCGGCCTTTCCGGAGACCAGAAGATCACGGAACGGCTGGCTGCCCGGGACATTGGACAGGTCGGTGACCTTGAACCCCGCCGCGGTGGCGGCCAGGACGGCCATCTTGCCCAGCGTCAGCGCCTCGGTATAGTTCTTCGCGGTCACCACCAGCGACGCATCGTCGGGCAGCCCCTCGGCCGGTTTGATGATTCCCGGCTCGGCTTTGGGGACGTAGGACGCCGCCGGTTGCAGCCCGCAACCGGCCAGCAGGGAACCCACGGCGAGGGCGGCGGCGGCCATATGGACGCGCCGCCTGGCCGCGGGGCGCCGCGGACCCGGGGAAGGGGAATGAACAGCCATTTCTAGAGTCCCTTCGGGCGGGCAACATGCTCGACGAGCCGTCCCAGCCAGTCAATGACCAGCGCCAGCAGTGCCACCAGCAGCGAGCCGGCCACCAGCACGGTGCTGAGGTTGAGGTTGACACCGGTGACGATCAGGATCCCCAGTCCGCCACCGTTGATGAAGGCGGCCAGCGTCGCGGTCCCGACCAGGAGGACCAGTGCGGTGCGAATGCCGGCGAGCATCACCGGCACGGCCAACGGCAGTTCCACCTTGAACAGCACGGCACTGGAGCTCATGCCCATGCCGCGTCCTGCCTCGATGAGTCGCTCGTCGACCTGACTGAGTCCGACCATCGTGTTGCGCAGCACCGGAAGGATCGCGTAGGCGACCAATGAGACCACGGCAGCGTTGAAGCCGAATCCCAGCCAGAAGGCCAGCAGCACGACGAGACCGATGGCCGGTGCCGCCTGACCGATGTTGGCCACCGCCATCACCGGTCCGCTGAATTTGCGCAACGGCCCCCGGGTGAGCAGCACACCCAGCGGGAGGGCGATGACCAGCACGATGACGGCCGCCACGACGGTGAGTTTGAGGTGCTCGAGGGTGTACCCCCACAGCTCGCCTGGATCGAGGGTCGCCTTTTCCGTCGAGCTCAAATCGCTCAGTCCCAGCCATCCGATGAGCAGCAAGAAGGCGATGGCGATGCCGCCCAGCTGCCACCAAAGCGCCTTGGCCGAGCCTCCGTCCACCGCCCGGGACGCCTCGCCGACGGCGCCGACGCCCGCGCCCGTGGTGGTCTCGATGGAACTCATGGCCGGTCACCATCCTGAGGCTCACCGGGCGCCTCGTCGTCCATCCGCGACCCGTTGCCCCGTCCGGACGCAGCAACCGCTGCGTCCACCGATGTGGTCGGGATGGCGCCGCTGTTCAGCCCCACCGGCGAATCGGCGTCATTCCGGGCCGATTGCTGCGCCGCATGGATGGAATCCATCACCGTGTCGACGGTGACCATCCCCTTGAAGACGTCGCGCCGACCGGTGACCAAGGCCGCGCTGGTACTGGCTACCAGCATCGCGTCCAGGGCGTCGTTGAGCGTGGACAGGTCGCTGACCAGCGCCAGATCCGTATCGACGGCATCGGAGACCACGTCCATCCGGGAGAGTTGGCGGCGCGAAAGCCATTGGATGGGCCGGTTGCGCCGATCGACGACGACGGCGTTGTCCAGGCCTGCGCCCTGCAGCCGCGAGAGGACGTCCGTGGTGGCATCGCCGGGAGAGGCGGTGATGGCCTCCTTCAGCGTGACGTCACGGACGCGGTTGAGCGTCAGCTGCTTGAGTCCGGCGCCGCTGCCGATGAAGTTCTCCACGAATTCGTTGGCCGGGTTGGCCAGAATACGCTCCGGGGAGTCATATTGGACGAGTTGTGCGCCCTCGTTGAACACGGCGATCCAGTCCCCGAGTTTCACCGCCTCGTCGAAGTCATGGGTGACGCAAACAATGGTCTTCTGCAGTTCGGACTGGATGTTGATCAGTTCGTCCTGCAGTCGCTGCCGGGTGATCGGGTCCACGGCGCCGAAGGGCTCGTCCATCAAGAGGATGGGAGGGTCCGCGGCCAAGGCCCGGGCCACGCCGATCCGCTGCTGCTGCCCACCGGAAAGCTCCTTGGGGTAGCGGTCACGGTAGATCTCCGGATCCAGGGAGACCAGTTCCAGCAGTTCGTCCACCCGGTCGGCGATGCGCTGTTTATTCCAGCCCAGCATCTTGGGCACCAAGCCGATATTGGTGGCCACCGTCATATGCGGGAAGAGGCCGCCAGCCTGGATGACATAGCCAATCTGTCGACGCAGCTTGTCCCCGTTCATCGCCGTGACGTCCTCGTCGTTGATGACGATGCCGCCGCCGCTGGGTTCGATGAGCCGGTTGATCATCTTCAGGGTCGTGGTCTTGCCGCAACCCGAGGGACCGACGAACATGACGATCGATCCGGCAGGAATCTCCAGGGTCAGGCCGCCCACGGCCGGTGTGGCTTGGCCGGGAAAGCGTTTGGTGACTTCCTTGAGCAGGATGGCTGCGCCGGTGACCCCGTCGCCGGGGCCCTCGGTGGTGGGTTTCAAATCAGACACGGATACCTCGCGGTGTGGTGAGCCGACCAATGCCAACAAGCAATAGGTCGAGGATGAGGGCCAACAGGATGACGCCGACGACGCCGACGACGACCGATTCGAGCGCGTTGGCGCCCCCGAGTCGGGACAGACCGGAAAAGATGAAACCGCCCAGGCCCGGGCCCAGGGAGTAGGCGGCGATGGCCGCGATGCCCATGACCATCTGTGCCGAGACGCGCACGCCGGCCAGGATGACGGGCCAGGCCATCGGGATCTCCACGGTGGCCAGGGTGCGGAAACGGCTCATGCCGATCCCCCGCGCTGATTCAACGACGGACGGCGGGATGCCGGCCAGGCCGACCACCGAGTTGCGCAGGATCGGTAGGGCAGCGAAGAAGGTCACGACCACGACCGCGGGCGGGACGCCGAATCCCATGGGGGCGATGAGCAGGCCGATCATGGCAAACGACGGAATGGTCAGGCCGATGGCGGAAACGCTGTTGGCGACACCGCTGGCTGCCTTGCTGCGGTAGACCAAGGCAGCCAGGACGACGGCGATGATGCTCGCCAGAATCAGGCACTGGACCACCAGGCTGAAGTGCTGCCAGGAGTCATAGAGTATTTGGCGGTATCTATCGCCAATGAATTCCCACACGTTCTGACCCTCTTCACCATGGTTGCGAATGACTTCCGACGCGGCCCGGAAGCTGCCTCGTCCTGCCCCACCGTAGCCGCGTATTTTCGAGCGGGGGGACTTTCCGGCCGAATAACAGCTTCCCGTTATCGACTCGTGACTAGGATTCACCGTCGCTTACCCGGTTGGCGCGGGGGCCCTAAACCGAAAATTCGTGGGTCGGAAAAATCGTGTTTTGCTACCCTGCCCGCAGTCACCTGCCGAGCGATGGATCGCGATCGTCATGAAACCTCCAGGCCCTCCCATCCCGAACTCCATTCCTGTCCGACGCGCCCGGGCATCCATGAAACCTCTTGTCAGAGTCGGTTAAAACAGATCCCCTCTTGTGCCAATCCGCTATTGGTGTGACGCTTCACACATAAGCTTTGAAGGAAAGGCAGCAATGATCTCTCCCGTCTCCCGACTGACCCCACAGTCGCGGACCAACGCCTTGGAGGCCATGCGTGCCTCAACGGCAAACACACCCCTGGATATCCTGGTGATCGGCGGCGGTGTGACGGGGGCCGGGACAGCTCTTGATGCCGTGACGCGGGGGCTGACGACGGCTGTTGTCGAGGCCCAAGATTGGGCGTCGGGGACTTCAAGTCGTTCTAGCAAACTGGTTCACGGTGGCTTGCGCTACCTGCAGATGCTCGACTTCCACCTGGTCCATGAGGCGCTCACCGAACGTGACCAGCTGATCTCCAAGCTCGCGCCCCACTTGGTGCGTCCAGTTTCCTTCCTCTACCCGCTAGAACACCGGATTTGGGAACGCGTCTTCGTCGGAGCAGGCATCGCCCTTTACGACACCCTGGCCAGCATCACTCCCGGAAAGCGCCCGCTGCCACTCCACCAGCACCTCAGCCGACGAGGCATGAACAAACTCTTTCCCGATCTGCGCCACGATGCCGCCGTGGGCGCCCTGCGCTACTGGGATGCCTCAGTGGACGACGCGAGGCTGGTCTCCACCCTCATCCGGACCGCCGCTTCGCACGGCGCCCATGCCACCAGTCGGACACAGGTCATCGGCCTCACCCGTGACGGAACCGGGCGCGTCGACGGCGCGTTGCTGCGCGATCTGGAAACCGGTGAGGAGCTGCGCGTCCACGCCCGCAACGTCATCAACGCCACCGGCGTATGGACAGAGGAGACCGAGGCGCTGGCGGGCGGAACCGGAGGCCTGAAGGTCCTGGCTTCCAAAGGCGTGCATATCGTCGTGCCCCGCGAACGCATCAAGGGTGAAGTCGGGCTGATCCTGCAGACCGAAACGAGCGTGCTGTTTGTTATCCCCTGGTCCCGCTACTGGGTCATCGGCACCACGGACACCCCGTGGCATCAGGAACTCCAGCACCCGGTCGCCACCTCTGCCGATATCGACTACATCCTGGAACACGCCAACGAGGTTCTTGCCCGGCCCCTCACCCGCGAGGACATCATTGGAACCTGGGCTGGCCTGCGTCCCCTGCTGCAACCGGGCACCAAGGAAGGAACCGGTTCTGCCAAGGTCTCGCGTGAACACACCACCGCCTCCCCGGTTCCCGGTCTGACCGTCATCGCCGGGGGAAAGCTGACGACCTACCGCATCATGGCCGAGGATGCCGTGGACTTCGCGCTCGGTTCCCGGGCGGAGAGCAACCCCTCGGTCACCAGCAACGTCCCCTTGCTTGGTGCGGTCAACCTTGACGTCCAGAGAAACTGGAGTCGGAGCTACGCCAAGACCTTCAGCTGGTCCGAGTCCATCGTGGACCACCTGCTGCACCGGTATGGTTCGCTCATTTCCGACATCGTCGAGCTCTGCTCGGAAGACGGGACCCTGGCGCAAGCGCTGGAATACGCCCCCGCCTATCTGCGAGCCGAAATCGTCTATGCCGCCAGCCATGAGGGCGCACTGCATCTGGAGGATGTCCTGCTCCATCGCACCCGGTTGAACTATGAGATCGCCGACCGAGGCCTGGCGGCCTTGGACGAGATCTCGACGTTGATGGCTGGCGTGCTGGGCTGGGACGAGGACACTCGCGAGCAGGAGATGGACTCGTACAGGTCCCGTGCCCGGGCAGAGGAAGCAGCCGAGAAGGAGCCTGACGACGAAGGCGCCGAGACGACGCGGTTGGGCGCCGACGACGTCGCCCCCCTGGCCAAGCTGGGGCAGCGGCCCGACGCCGGACTCAAACCGGGTTCCCCGGCGGATTCGGCAGGCAGTGCGGGCCCCGCCGGCACCTAGTCATTGAACGGCGGCCCGTTCCGTCAGGGATGCAGGAAACGAAACCAACGAAACGCCGGGGTCTTGGCCACCGGACAAAACGGACCAACGGATCCGGTACTGAAAGGAAATCATGGACGACACCCCCGGGTGGGCTTTCCCTTCGGAGGTTCTTGGCACGGCGATCCTGATCCAGCCCACAACTTCCACTTCCACCAAGACAAGGAACAGCTATGAGCACCCAGTACGTTCTCGCGATCGATCAAGGCACCACCAGCTCGCGGGCCATCGTCTTCACACATGAGGGGACCATCCATTCCGTCGGCCAGCTTGAGCACGACCAGATCTTCCCGCGTGCCGGCTGGGTTGAACACAACCCGGAGCAAATTTGGGACAACGTCCGCGAAGCAGTCGGTCAGGCCCTGACCCGCGGCAACATCTCCCACCAGGACCTCGCCGCCGTCGGCATCACCAACCAGCGCGAAACCACTGTGGTCTGGGACAAGAACACCGGAAAGCCCGTCTATAACGCGATCGTCTGGCAGGACACCCGCACCCAAAAGATCGCTGAGGAACTCGGCGGCAGCGAAGGCGCGGAGAAGTACAAGTCACGCGTGGGGCTGCCGCTGGCCACCTATTTCTCCGGCCCGAAGATCAAATGGATCCTCGACAACGTCGACGGCGCCCGGGAGGCTGCCGACCGCGGGGACCTGCTGTTCGGCAACACCGACACCTGGGTGCTGTGGAACATGACCGGCGGAACCGATGGCGGCGTCCACGTCACCGACGTCACCAACGCCTCGCGCACCATGCTCATGAACATCGATTCGCTGACGTGGAACGAGGACATCGCCGCCGACATGGGCGTGCCCCTCTCCATGCTGCCCGACATCCGGTCCTCCTCCGAGGTCTACGGGCACGGCCGCAAACGCGGCATGGTCCCCGACGTGCCGATCGCCGGAATCCTCGGCGACCAGCAGGCGGCCACCTTCGGCCAGGCCTGCTTCCAAAAAGGCTCCGCGAAGAACACCTACGGCACCGGCAACTTCATGCTGCTGAACACCGGCACCGAACCGGTGGCCAGCAAGAACGGACTGCTGACCACCGTCTGCTACAAGATCGGCGACGCCCCACAGGTCTATGCCCTCGAGGGCTCTATCGCCGTCACGGGCTCGCTGGTGCAGTGGCTGCGCGACAATCTGGGCCTGTTCGAAGATGCCGCGGACATCGAGTACTACGCCAATAAGGTCGACAACAACGGAGGCGCCTACTTCGTCCCGGCTTTTTCGGGCCTGTTCGCCCCGCACTGGCGCGCTGACGCCCGTGGCGCGTTGGTGGGCCTGACGCGCTTCGTGAATAAAAACCACATCGCGCGCGCCGCCCTGGAGGCGACGGCGTTCCAGACCCTCGAGGTGCTTGATGCGATGAACGCCGATTCCGGCGTCGACCTGACCGAACTTCGGGTTGACGGCGGCATGGTCGCCAACGAACTGCTCATGCAGTTCCAGGCCGACATCCTGAACGTCGACGTCGTGCGTCCCGAGGTCGCCGAAACCACTGCGCTGGGCGCTGCCTACGCTGCCGGCATCGCCGTCGGCTTCTGGAACGGCGAGGAGGACGTCACAGCGAACTGGCGCGAAGGCAAGCGCTGGAGCCCCGCCATGGACTCCAAGGAACGAGACCGGCAGTACCGGCTATGGAAGAAGGCCGTGACCAAGACGCTGGACTGGGTCGACGACGACGTCGTCTAAAGCACTGTCGGCCAGAGCTTCAAAGGCCACCCCCACCGGAAGGAAGTGATCGTTCGCTTGCACGGGCCAAACCACGCTGGGAACCACTTGAAAACCCTTCCGGAAGGATCGAAAACACATGTCTGAAAATAGAGCCGTCGCCTATAAGGGAACCGGCAAGGTCGAGGTCATCGACACCGCCTACCCCACCTTCGAACTCCAGGACGGTCCGGGGGTCCACCCGGACAACGTCGGGCGGAAGGTCCCGCACGGAGTCATCCTGCGCACCGTCGCCACCAACATCTGCGGCTCGGACCAGCACATGGTCCGCGGCAGGACGACAGCACCGATCAATTTGGTCCTCGGTCACGAAATCACCGGGGAGGTCGTCGAGGTCGGCCCGGATGTGGAGTTCATCAACGTCGGGGACATCTGCTCGGTCCCGTTCAACATCTCCTGCGGCCGCTGCCGCAACTGCAAGGAACGCAAGACCGGGATCTGCCTGAACGTGAACCCCGATCGCCCTGGCAGCGCCTACGGCTATGTGGACATGGGTGGCTGGGTCGGCGGTCAGGCCGAGTTCGTCCTGGTCCCCTACGCCGATTGGAATCTGCTGAAGTTCCCGGATCGGGAGCAGGCGCTGGAGAAGATGATGGACCTGACCATGCTCTCCGACATCCTGCCCACCGGCTACCACGGCGCCGTCACCGCGGGGGTAGGCGTCGGCTCCAGTGTCTACGTCGCCGGGGCGGGTCCTGTGGGTCTGGCAGCTGCCGCCAGTGCGCGTTTGCTCGGCGCCGCCGTGGTCATCGTCGCGGATATGAACGACGAGCGGCTGGCTCAGGCGCGGTCCTTCGGCTGCGAAACCATCAACGTCGGGGATGGCGATCCGGGCGATCAAATCGAGCAGCTGCTGGGCGTCCCCGAAGTCGACTGTGCCATCGACGCCGTCGGTTTTGAGGCCCGCGGGCACGGCGGCGGCAAGGAGGCCGCGGAAGCTCCCGCCACCGTGCTGAACTCACTGATGGACGTCACGGCGGCCGGCGGTTCGCTCGGCATTCCCGGACTGTACGTCACCGGTGACCCGGGCGCCGCCGACGAGGCGTCGCAGAAGGGTTCGCTGTCCCTCTCCCTGGGCACGGGGTGGGCCAAGTCGCTGTCCTTCACCACGGGACAGTGTCCCGTCATGAAATACAACCGGGGACTGATGATGGCGATCCTGCACGACCGCATCCATATCGCCGACGCCGTGAACGCACAGCCCATCGGACTCGAGGATGCCCCGCGTGGCTACGCGGAGTTTGATGCCGGGGCAGCGACGAAGTACGTGCTGAACCCCAACGGTTATCTGAAGGACTAGCCGGGCAGCCGTTGAAGCGGGGATGGCGGATAGCCGCCATCCCCGCTTCCTGCGCCCCCGCGCGACGCATCACGACAGCTTGCTCGCGGACTACGCAGGCAGCGAAAAGCGCTATATCTGCTTGCCAGCGGACCATCGCAGTGAAAGGGTTGAAATTATTGACTCCCCCTCGAAAGGAGCATCAATCATGAACGATCTGAACGGCAAGAAGATCCTCGTCGCCGTATCGAATCGCGGCGTCGAACAGGACGAGCTCACGGTCCCGCTGGAGCGGCTGCGCGCCGCAGGAGCAAAGGTCACCGTCGCCGCCCCGAAACCCGGCGAGATCGAAACCCTCGTTGGTGATTGGGAACCCGGAGACCGGGTTCCGGTGGATACCACCCTCGCCGACGTCGACGACACGGGCTTCGACCTGCTGTTGTTGCCCGGTGGCACGCTCAACGCCGACGCACTGCGTCTGGATGAAGATGCGCAACGCCTTGCGAAGGCCTTCACTGCCTCGTCCCGCCCCGTCGCCTCGATCTGCCACGGCCCCTGGCTGCTGGTCGAGACTGGTTTGACCCGCGGCAAGACGCTCACCTCATATCTCTCGATCAAAACGGACGTCGAAAACTCCGGTGGCGCGTGGAAGGACGAGGAGGTGTTCCGCTGTGACGCAGCTGGTTGGATCCTGATCACCTCCCGGAACCCCGGGGATCTGGATGCCTTCACCGCAGCGATCGAGGCCGAGCTGGCGGCCTGAGCCCGCCGAGGAGCCCCCGCAGTACCCGTCAATGGAAGGAAGTAAAACCATGGCAACGAAGAACAAGAAGAACGCCGCCTACACCGTCCCGGGCCTGACCCTCAAGGATGGCCACCAGGTGGGCGAAACCCTACAGATGCGTTTGCACGCGCTGAACGATCTGCAGCTGACCCTCAAGCATGCCCACTGGAACGTCGTCGGCCGTGATTTCATCGGCGTCCACGAGATGCTCGACCCGCAGATCGACACCGTCCGCGGCATGATCGACGCCTTGGCCGAGCGCATGGCCACCCTCGGGGTCTCCCCCAATGGCCTCCCCGGCGCTCTCGTCGCGGCCCGCCCGTGGGATGACTACGAGATCGGCCGTGCAGGAACCACGGCACATCTGGCCGCGCTGGACGTGGTCTATACCGGGATCATCGAGAGCCACCGCAAGGCCATCACGATCGTCGGCGAGCTGGACCCGGTCACTGAGGACATGCTCATTGGCCAGGTCGGTGAGCTGGAACTCTTCCAGTGGTTCCTGCGCTCCCACGTCGAGAACAGCGACGGCGATCTGGCCGACGCCGGCGCCCGCACCGAGAAGGGTGCCGCAGCCAAGGCCAAGTCGAAGGGCTCCACCAAGAAATAGCCTCGGGGCGGCTCTTTGCCGACTCCACGAAGACGACGACGGGTCGTGGCTTCATCGCCCACGGCCCGTTTTCGTGCCCGGAGTTTCAGCTTCCGCCGAGCTCGAGTTCCACGGTGACCTCCTCGTCCAGGTCGATCCCCTCCGCCTGCCGGACCGCCGTCTTCAACGGCACCAGGTAGCCGCCGTCCTTCGGAAAAAGTGCCGTGGTGAAGCGGGTGGAACCGATTTTCGCGGCCACCGGGATCATCCCCCAGCCGTAGGTGACCTGGGAGGCGACGTCATGGATATAGGCGGCCGCCGCTTCGGGAACGCGCAGATAGTAGAAGGGGGCCGGCCCGCGCCAATAAAAGACCACCCCGCCCACCTCCAGCAGGCCGTCGTCGTTCACTGGTGCTTCCCTGGGCCTCGCCATCATGCCCCTTCCTTCAGGGGGAGTCTACGACCGTCGGCGAGCGCGGAACAGGGCTGACCGTCATCCCGTGGTGCCCGGCATTGCCCTAGAGTGGCGGCAAGACGCAGGGGGCACTTCGGCGTATGCCGACGTGATCGCCTGCGTTGACTTGCGATCTTCTGCAAAGGACCCGTGAATGCTTGAGCAACGCCTGTACGTGAACGCCACCTTCCACACGCAGTGGGATGGGTGTCCCCGAGCGACGGGGTTGCTGGCTCGCGGGGAACACATCGTTGCCCTGGGCACACCACAAGAGCTGCGGGCACAAGCCACCGGGCCCGTAGGGACCATCGACCTGGGTGGCGCGACCGTGATTCCCGGGCTCACCGACGCCCATATCCACACCGCTAACTATGCCCGCGAGCTCGGCGCAGTCGACTTGCGGGGTGCCGGTTCCCTGGCGGGGGCCCTGGAACGTATCTGCGCCCATGCGAGAGCTCTGCCGGACGGGGCCTGGATCTTCGGGGGGCGCTGGGACTTCAATACCTGGGAGGTGCCCGTCCCACCCGATCAGGCGGCACTGGACTCGGTCACCGGCTCACATCCGGCAGCCCTGCCGAGCATCGACGGACATACGGTCTGGGCGAACTCGGCAGCCCTGGCCATTGCCGGCATCGACGCCACCACCCCCGATCCGATCGGCGGGGAGATTGTCCGCACCGCTGACGGTGAACCCACCGGAATCCTCCGTGAGGCGGCGCATGCGCAGCTGAGTGGCATCATGCACGGTGACGCCGCCGGGGATCTGGAATCCCAGCTCGCCTCGGCCCAGGAGCGGTTGTTGGCGGCCGGGTTGACCGGCGTCCACGACTTCGATGGCGATGAATGCCGCACCGCCTATGAGGCCCTGCGAGCCCGCGGCGATTTGCGCCTGCGCGTGCATCAGTCCATTCCGGCAACCTCACTACAGCGGGCCATCGATACGGGCATGGCGTCCGGCGACGGCGATGCCTGGTTACGCACCGGTCCGGTCAAGCTCTTTTCCGACGGGGCCCTGGGATCACACTCCAGCCACATGGGCTCCCCCTTCCCCGGCGATGAGGCGAACACCGGCGTCGAGGTCACCCCGTACCGTGACCTGCTCGCCCTGGTCCGGCGGGCGGCCGGTGCCGGCATCGCGGTAGCGACCCACGCCATCGGGGACCGTGCCAACCAGCTGGTGCTGGACGCCTACGAGGAGTTGGCCCACGGTCCGCTAGCCTCCCCGGGCCTACGCCACCGCATCGAGCACACCCAGCATCTGCGCCCGCAAGATGTCGCACGAGTGGCCCGCCTCGGCGTCGTACCGTCCATGCAGCCCACGCATTGCACCACCGACATCACCCTGGCCTCCACCCTGCTGGCCGGACGCGATCTGGCCTCCTACGCCTGGCGCTCGCTCCTGGACGCCGGCGCGGCCCCTGCCTTCGGCTCCGATGCCCCGGTCGAACTCCCCGACCCGCTGCACGGCATACACGCGGCCGTCACCCGCCAGCGCCCCGACGGCGAACCCGCCGGCGGATGGCAGCCCGGCCAGCGGATCACCGTCGCCGAGGCGATCGCCGGTTTCACCACCGGTGCCGCCTACGCCTCCGGCGAGGAGGCCCTCAAAGGGAGGTTGCGTCCGGGCATGCTGGCCGACTTCACAGCCCTCGGAGCCGACCCCTACGTCATCGATCCCGGCGACCTGCGCGATGTGCCGGTTCGGGCGACCGCCGTCGGCGGGGTACTGCGCTACCGCGACGATGCCTGAGGAGGACCCTGTGCCAAAGCGTATGGTTCAACCATGAGCACCCCGAACTACCCGCCCGCCGAAACACGGGAGGACCTTGCCAAGAATCTCCAGGCCGTTCAGGATCGGATTTCCTCCGCCGCGCAACGGGCCGGTCGCTCCCCCGACGAAGTCCGTCTCCTACCGGTCAGCAAGACCATCGACGAAGCCCACATCCGGCTCGCTGTTGATGCCGGCTGCCGTTGGTTGGGCGAAAACAAGGTGCAGGAGGCCCACCGCAAATGGGAGGCGATGACAGATCTTGACGAGGTCAAATGGTCGGTGATCGGGCATCTGCAAACCAATAAGGCCAAGTTCGTCGCCCGGTTCGCCAGCGAGTTCCAGGCCTTGGACAGTTTGCGTCTGGCAGAGGCGTTGGATCGCCGGCTTCAGGCTGAGGGGTGTGGCCTGGATGTCTTCGTGCAGGTGAACACCTCAGGTGAAGCCAGCAAATACGGCCTGGAGCCCCAGGAGGCCGGCCGCTTCATCGCCGAACTGCCGGCCTTCAGTAGTTTGCGGGTCCGCGGGCTGATGACGCTCGCGGCCTTCAGCACCGACGAGGCCAGGGTCCGGCGTTGTTTCTCCACCTTGCGTACCCTGCGCGACCAGATCCGCCAGGATGCCCCCGACCCCGCGGTCCTGGAGGAACTATCCATGGGGATGTCAGGTGACTTCGAATGGGCCATCGACGAAGGAGCGACCGTCGTCCGGGTGGGTCAGGCGATCTTCGGGCCGCGTCTGCTTCCCGACAGCTACTACTGGCCGGCGGCCGGCACCGACTCCTGACCCGTGCGGAACCCGTCCTTCCCGGACCATGTCCCGGCGATGTGGCTGGCCGGTATTTCGCCGCCGGCCAGGCCGCCCGGGACGCTGCAGACGATGAAACGGTGCTGGCGGCATGGTCCGGCACCTGCAGCTTGGTTCTCCGGTGAGGCCTAGTATTTTCTTTCGGTGGCGAACTGTAGCGGTGGAACCTCGGCACGCCGGAGGATCAGTTCCAGGGCATGGTCGTCCAGCCGCCGGTCCTCGTCGTTGACCGGAACCCACTGCGGGACCGGTGAGGCATGGCCGTCCTCATCGCGTGTGACGAAGATGCTCATGCAGCGGGTGGTTTCCCGCCAGGAATCAGAGCGCGGGTCCCGGGCCCTGACGTGTACGGCGATGTGCATGCTGTGCGGACCCGTATGGATCAGCCGGGCCTCGAGTTCGACGACGTCGCCGATGTGGATGGGGTTCAGGAAATGGATGCCGCCCGAGTAGACGGCCACCGAATCCCTTCCGCTCCAGCGCGTGGCACAGGCCCGGGCTACCTCGTCGATCCACCGCATCACGATCCCGCCGTGGGCGTTGCCACCCCAGTTCACGTCGGTGGGTGAGGCGAGGAACCTGAACATTTCCTGCGGGGCAGTTCCGGCGTCGGTGTACTTCTGGGCGCGCATGAGGTCGCGGATCGCCGCGCGGGCCTCGACCCGGTCCTCGACCCAGCGGGCCAGCTGCGCCGTCTCTGCGTCGGAGGCCTCCCACGGTTTCACCGGTTTCGGCCGTTTCTCTTCATCCATGGCGACGAAGGCCAGAATGCAGTCCATCGCGGGCCTGAATTCCCTCTTGCTCACGTCCGCTGCATCGACGGTGACGACCACCTGCATACTGGTGCGCCCGGTGTGCACGATGCGGGCGGTGACCTCGATCAGATCGCCATTGCGGATGGGTCGGGTGAAGTGCACGTTCCCGACATAGGCGGTGACGCAGTAGCCACCGGCGTATCCGACCGCGCAGGCGTAGGCTGCCTGGTCGATCCATTCCAGGATCCTTCCGGCCTGGACCGTCACCCCGTCCTCGGACACATCGGTGGGGGCCGCCAGGAAACGCAGCTTCATCACGTCGTTCATCCGTTGATCGTATCCATGACAGGCGCCGCTACGGGCATCTGCCCTGCTAGCCTTTCGTCATGAAGCGCCCGTTCGTCCAAACGGCCCAGAGCATGCTGGCCCCCGCCACGGAAAAGGTCTCCCGGGGCCGGTTCGTCGGCGCTGTCCTCCTCGGCGCGTTCCTGGTATTCGCCGGAACGAGTCATCTGAGCTTTGCCCGCACGGAATTCACGGCGCAGGTGCCGCAGTGGGTCCCCCTTGACGCCGATGTCGTGGTCCTGGTCTCCGGAGTCGTGGAGATCGGCCTGGGTGCGGCCTTGGTGCTGTGGCGTCGACGCCGCGTTCTCGTGGGTTGGGCCGTCGCGGCCTTCTTCCTGGCTGTGTTCCCCGGCAACATCTCGCAGTACGTCACTGGTACGTCTGCGTTCGGGCTCGATAGTGATGGCTCACGGCTGGTCCGTCTGTTCTTCCAGCCCGTCCTGATGCTCTGGGCCCTGTGGTCCACGGGGGCTTGGAGGGCACTGCGCAGGGCGGTCCGCGAACGCTGATTCCTGCGTCATCTCCCGACCTACCAATAACGAGCTACCGAGCCTATGCTCGGGAACATGACGAAGGATCAGGGTTCCTCCACACAACGTCTGGAGGTCAACGAGTGCTGGACGTTGCTTCGGAGTGTCTCGGTGGGACGTTTGGCTGTCTGGGTCGAAGACCACCCGGACATCTTCCCGGTCAACTACGCCGTCGACCACGGAACCGTCGTCTTTCGCACTGGTGCGGGGACGAAGCTTTCCGCGGCGCTGGCGGATCATCCGGTGGCTTTCGAGGTGGACGGCGTCGACCAGTCCACGGGTGTCGCCTGGAGTGTCAACCTCAAGGGTGCGGCCGAACTCCTGACCTCCACGGAGGAGCTCGTGGAGAGTTTCTCGCTGATGCTCTTCCCGTGGGAATCGGGCCATAAGGACGCCTTCGTTCGCATTACCCCCGCCTCGACCACGGGGCGCAGGTTCACCATTTCCGAACCCACCGAGTGGTGGACCGTCAATTCCCGCGCTCCCCACGCCTCCGACGAATAGTCGATCATCCCGGTCTCTTGGGGTGCTGCCCCTAAAGTGCCTGCCCGGTTTCCAGCCAGGATTTCAGTGAACTGTAGATCTCGGGCGTATCGCGTTGCGCTGCGGCGGCACTGCTTCCCACCAGATCGAACAGGGTCACTGTGAGCAGGGTGACGGCTCCGGCGTCGTCCACTGGTTCGAGGAGATAGTCGATGATGCCGGCGGGTTCGACGGTCGTGGCTTCGTCCCATCGCGCGTCGAACGTCATCCGCAGGTGCCCGGGTGGATCGATCTCCAGGATCTCGCCGCCGATCAGGGTGTAGCCGTCGGCGGCCTGGGTGTAGGGGGTTCCGGGGAGCCAGCTGGATTCGGTGGTGCTGCCATAGAGCCAGGGACGGGGTTCACCGGAGGCCGTCAGGGCTTCGAAGACCCGCTCGGCGGCGGCGCGGATATGGATCGCATAGACGGTGGTGGGGCGGTTGTCGTGAATGGCGGTCATGGGGGCATCCTCCAGATGGCGTCCGAAAGCGAGGAGGCCGGCGGCCGCATCGCGGGTGTAGTTCGAGAGCCAGCGTTGCTGGAGCTCGAGAAGCGGGACGGCATTGAGGTAGTGCAGTTTGCGGCGGCCGGACTTCACCGTGGTGAGGAGTCCGGCCGCCTCGAGGATGCCCAGGTGTGAACTCACACCGAACCGGGTCATCTGCGGCAACCGTTCCGCGAGGTGTCCGAGCGTTTGCCCGTCCTCCTCCTTGAGGGCATCCAGCAGGGCCCGGCGGCTCGCGTCGCCCAGTGCCTTGAAGATGTCGTCCATGGAACCATTAATAGGTGACTATTTACTCACATGTCAAGAAGTAGGGGCCTTTTGCCGCCGCCCGACAAAGTCATCCATCGTGTTGTTCACGCCCAAAAGGTTGGCCACCTTGTCGAAGAGCGGTACGGGCAGCAGGCGCAGCGGTGGGAGGGACAGGACGGCGCGAGGCATGACGAGCCGCTGCTTCCCGGCCTCGATCGAGTCCAGCATCCGGGCCACGACGTATTCGGGCTTGAGGATCGGCAGGATCAAGGGGTATTTGGTTTTCACGCCCTCGAACATGCCGGTGGAGATGTAGTAGGGGCACACCACCATGGAGTTGACCCCTGTACCATCCTTGGCCAGTTCCACCCTCAAGGATTCGGCGAATCCGAAGGCGGCGAACTTGCTGGCCGAGTAGTCGGTCTGCTTGGCCACCCCGACCATCCCCGCGGCACTGGATACGGTGACCACGGTGCCCTTGCGACGCTCGATCATCCCGCCCAGGAACGCGCGGGTGACCCAGTACAGGGCCATCACGTTGACCTGGATGGTGCGCTCGAGTGCGTCTTCGGAGGCGTTGAGCAGCCGTTTGCCGCTGACGACCCCGGCATTATTGACCACGACGTCGACGGCTCCGGTCTGCTCGGCGGTGTCACGGACGGCGGCCCGGTCGGTCACGTCCACCGCAAAGGACTCGGAGTCGGCGCCCAGGGCCCGCACTTCGTCACGGACCGCCCGCCCGGAGGCTTCTGATAGATCCCAGATGATGATGCGTGCTCCGCGGCGCGCGGCGCCCAGTGCGAGCAGTCGGCCGATGCCGCTGCCTCCACCGGTGATCAGGACTGTCTCGTTCTTCAAGGGGTGGCGCATAGTGCTCCCGTTCCGGTGGGGTTTAACGATCATCACCCCACATTGAACCAGTGTTCGATGGATTGCAACGCTAGGCTTGGCCCATGGGGGGAATCAAAAAGCCCGAGGGCGAAAGACGAAACGACATCATGAACGCCGCCACATCGGTGGCTTTGGGCGGCGGAATCGAGGCGGTGACCTCCAGAAGCGTCGCCGCCGAGGCAGGTCTATCGATCGGCCTGATCTACTTTTATTACGACTCCAAGGAAGGCCTCCTGCACGGACTGCTGGATCATCTGCTGGACAGTATTCTCGGTGGCCCACCTCCCGGGTTCGGCGATGACCTCCCTCCCCGTGCCGCCTTGATTGCCATGGTGGCCAAGCAACTCAGGGGACTACCGTCACGGCGTGGCGAGGTGGATCTCATCTTCCAGTTCTACTTCCTGCGTCACCATGATGAGTACCGTGCCCCCATCAACGCGGCACTGGACCACTACGGAGCCAGCCTGGAACCGGTGACCGAACGCATCGTGGAAGGCACCGGAATGTCGGCCCAGGCACTGCGTTCGACCCTGGCTTCGCTGATCTACGGCGCTGCCATGAACGTGGCGCGCCAGCCGGAGGAGTTCAGCCCCGAGCTGCTCCTGCAGGTCGTGTCCACCTTGGTCCCCGAGCATCAGGGACACTAGCTGACCGGCGCTGTTCAGCGTCCGGGGGTGAAGCCCAGATACTCCTGCAGCACATGCTCCGCGATCGCCATCGCCGAGGTGGCCGCCGGGGAGGGGGCATTGCGTAGCAGCGTGACGGCTCCGACCTGGTCGACGGCGAAGTCATCAACCAACGACCCGTCCTTATCCCAGGCCTGGGCCCGCACCCCGGCCGCCGATTTCGAGGCCAGATCGGAGGACTGCAAGGCGGGGACGAACCTGCGGGCCTGCTGGAAGTAGAGGGGCTTGAGCAGTGAGGCGGAGATTTCTCGGGCCCCCATCAGCCAGTGTTGCTTGGCCAAGGCCGGCGCCCCGGGCCAGCGGAGGGATTCGAGGGTGTCCCGCACCGACACCTGCCGCCACCGGTAGCCTTCCCGGGCCAAGGCGGGCACGGCATTCGGGCCGACCTGGACGTCGTCGTACACCCCGCGGGTGAAGTGAACGCCCAGGAAGGGGAAACGCGGGTCAGGGACCGGATAGATCATGCCCTTCACCAGGTCTTGACGGCCCGGGGCCATGGCCCAGTATTCTCCGCGGAAGGGCAGGATCTTCGGCGACGGGGAAGCTCCGACCATCCGGGCAATCACGTCTGACTGTAGGCCGGCGCAGACGATGAGCCGGTCGAAGACGTGGGTTCCTGCCGTGGTTGAAACGGTCACCGAGCCGGCGGCGGTGGAGACCGCGGTGACTTCCTGGCCCAGCAGAATGGCCCCTCCGGCACGACGGAGGTCATCGGCCAGGGCCTCGGTGATGGCCGAATAGTCCACGACGGCGGTATGGGGTGAATGCACTGCCGCGACACCGGCGACCTCGGGTTCGATCTCGCGCATCGCCCCGGCATCGAGCCGACGCACGCCGGGAACCCGGTTTTCGCGGGACCGCCGTTCAATATCGTCCAGTCGGGGCAGCTCATCCCGGGTGAGGGCGACGACGAGCTTGCCGAGCTCACGGTAGGGCAGGGAGCGCTCGTGGCAGAAGTCGCGGGTCATCTCCCGGCCGCGGGCACAGAGGGTGGCCTTCAGCGAACCGGGTGGGTAGTAGAGCCCCGCATGGACGACGCCGGAATTATGGCCCGTCTGGTGTGCTGCCAGACGAGCCTCCTTCTCGATGACTGTCGCCGCAACGTCTGCGGTACTGGCCAGGGCGCGAGCGATGGCGATGCCCACGATGCCTCCGCCGATGATCCCGACCCGTTCAGCCATGCTCTTGCCTTTCGTCGTTTCAGACCCCCGTGGCCCCGTCAATTCTCTCGCGCAGAATATCCGCATGCCCACAATGCCGAGCGTACTCACCGATCATATGGCTGTAGATCCATCGCAGGCTCACCTCGGCGCCCAGGAAGGCTGCGGTGTCATCTAGGGAACGCGCCGCACACGTGGCCCGGGCGGCGGCGACCTCGGCCTGCCACAGTCCAACGACCGTGCCGAACGGGACGTGCGGATCAACCTCGAAGCCGCCGTCGTGCCCTTCAGGAGTCCTTCCACCGGGGTGGATGGCCGGTAGCTCCTCTGCGGCCAATACCCGACGGAACCATTGGCGTTCCACCTCACTGAGGTGCTGGAGCAGCCCCTGCAGGCTCAGCGTCGAAGGTGCTGCAGATGCTTCTCGCAGGGCCTCGGCATCGACACCCTCGCAGATGAGCAGCAGGGTCGCCCGGTAGTAGTCGAGCCAGGCGTCGAGGGTTTCTCGTTCGGCGGCGTTCAGGGGCGGCATGCTGCGCTCGGTGGTGGTCATGGGGCCATCCTGCCATCCGCCACCGACAGCTCGGCCCGCCATCCCGTGCAGGGATGACGGGCCGGGCCATGCCGTCCTGGCGAGGGTCAGGCCACCTCGGGAGGCAACATCAGACCGGCGCCGGGGATGGCGTCGAGCAACGACCGCGTGTACTGCGTCTGCGGATTTTCGAAGACGTCGTCGGTACTGCCGGTCTCCACCAGCTTCCCCTTCTCCATCACGCACACATGATCAGCGATCTGACGGACGACGGCCAGGTCGTGGGTGATGAACAGGTAGCTCAGCCCCAGTTCTGACTGCAGGTCAGCCAAGAGGTTGAGCACCTGGGCCTGCACGAGCACGTCCAATGCCGACACTGCCTCGTCACAGATCACCACTTCCGGATCCAGTGCGAGCGCCCGGGCGATGGCCACACGCTGGCGCTGGCCGCCGGAGAGCTCATTCGGGAACCGCTGCATCATCGATGCCGGCAGGGCCACCTGTTCCAGTAGAGCCCTGACCTTCTGCTCGCGCACCTTACGGTCGCCGATCTTATGCACCCGAAGGGGTTCCTCGATGGTGCGGAAGATGTTGTACATCGGGTCCAACGAACCGAACGGGTCCTGGAAGATCGGTTGAACCCGACGCCGGAATTTGAACATCTCCTTGCGCGAGAGCGTGGTGATGTCCACGCCGTCGAACAGGATGCTGCCCTCCGAGGCGTCTTCCAGCCCCAGCACCAGCCGGGCCACCGTCGACTTGCCCGAGCCGGATTCGCCGACGACCGCCGTCGTGGTGCCCCGCTTGATGCTCAGGGACACTTCGTCCACGGCACGGAATTCGGTGGTCTTGCCGACGCCGCCGCGGATCTTGTAGTTCTTGACCAGATCCTTGACCTCGATGACATTGTCCGCAGCCAGCGGCCGGTCAACCGTCAGTTCCTCCTCCTTTTCCTGCCCGCGTTCCTTGGCCGATTCGATCCGGCGTGAGGCCAGCGAGGGTGCCGAGGCCACCAGACGCTGCGTATACGGGTGGCGCGGGTTGGTCATCAGTTCCACGGCGGGCCCTGCCTCGACGACCTGGCCCTTGTACATCACCACGACCTTATGGGCGCGTTCTGCCGCGAGCCCGAGGTCGTGGGTGATCAGCAGGACCGCGGTGCCCAGGTCATCGGTCATGGTGTCCAGATGGTCCAGGATCTGGCGTTGCACCGTGACATCGAGGGCCGAGGTGGGTTCGTCGGCGATGAGCAGCCGCGGCCGGCAGGACAGCCCGATGGCGATCAGCGCCCGCTGGCGCATGCCCCCGGAGAACTCGTGCGGGTACTGGTTGGCCCGCTCCTCGGCCCGCGGCAGGCCGGCCTCGGAGAGGACCTTGGCCACATCCTTCTTCTGGTGCGGAAGGCCATTGGCGCGCAGCGTCTCCTTGACCTGGAAACCGATCTGCCAGACCGGGTTCAGGTTCGACATCGGGTCCTGGGGGACCATGCCGATGGAGGATCCACGCAGCTCGACCCGGCGCTTCTCCGAGGCGTTGGTGATGTCCTCGCCGTCGAAGAGCAGGGTCCCGCCGGCGATGCGGCCGTTGGTCGGCAGCAGGCCGATCGCCGCCAGGGCGGTGGTCGATTTACCGGAACCGGATTCGCCGACGATCGCCACGGTTTCCCCGGGAAGGATGGTCAGGTTGGCTTGGCGGACCGCCTCGACCTCACCGTTTCCGGTCTTGAAGCTGATGGCCAGATCACGCAGTTCCAGCAGCGGACGCGGCATCGAGGCTTCGTCGATGGTTTCGTTGTTCATGGTTTCACCGTTCATCGTTTGCGCGCCTTCGGATCCAGGGCGTCCTGCAGCGCGTCACCGAGCATGATGAAGCTCAGCACCGTCAGCGACAACGCCAGGGCCGGCCAGAACAAGGCCATCGGGTTGGAGCGCAGCGAGCTCTTGGCCGAGAAGATGTCATTGCCCCAGGACATCACGTCAGGGGGCAGTCCGATACCCAGATACGACAGCGTGGACTCGGCCACGATGAAGATGCCCAGGGTGATCGTCGCGATCACGATGACCGGTGCCAGCGAGTTCGGGATGACGTGGCGGATCAGTGCACCGGTTCGGCTCACACCCAGCGATCGGGCGGCGATGACGAAGTCCGCTTCGCGCACCTCGATCACCGCTGCCCGGGTGATGCGGGCGATCTGCGGCCAGCCGAAGGCCGAGAGGATCAGCACGATGGTCCAGACGTTGCGGTTCTCCTGGAAGAACGGGATCTGCACCACGACGATGGCGCCCAGGATCAGCGGCAGTGCGAAGAAGATATCGCCCAACCGTGCCAGCACGGCATCGACCCAGCCGCCAAAGAAACCGGAGATGGCTCCGACGGTCCCGCCGAAGATCACGATGGCGATCGTGGCGAACAGGCCGATGGTCAGCGAGGACTGCGTCCCATACATCACGCGGGCGAGAATATCGCAGCCCTGCTGGGTGAAGCCCAGCGGATGCCCGGGAACCGCGCCGCCGTCGGAGTTGGCCAGTTGGCAGTTCGCGTTGGGTTGTTCGTTGGTGAACAGCCCCGGGAACAGCGCCACGAAGACCACCGAGATGATCAGGATCGCGCTGATGATGAACAGTGGCTGGGTGCGCAGGTTCCGCCACGCTTCGAGCCAGAGGGAGACCGGTGCTGCGTCGGAGACGGAACTGTCGGTGGCCTGCAACGGGGTTTCGTCCGGGTCGGCCACATAGTGTTCGATCGGGTATTTGGAAATCTTGGCACCGCGGACGGTGGGACGGTTTTCGGTGTTCTCAGGCATATCGGATCCTCGGGTCCAGCCACGCGTACAGCAGGTCTACCAGCAGGTTGGCCAGGACGAAGACCACAATCAGTACGGTGACGATCGAAACGACAACGGGGGCCTCCCCGTTCAGCACGGCGCGGTACAAGGTATTGCCCACGCCGTTGACGTTGAAGATTCCCTCGGTGACGATGGCTCCACCCATCAGGGCGCCCAGGTCGGCACCCAGGAACGTCACCACCGGAATCATGGAGTTGCGCAGCACGTGCACCGTCACCACGCGGCGGCGGCTCAGCCCCTTGGCGGTAGCCGTGCGCACATAGTCGGCGCTGGAGTTCTCGATGACCGCGGTGCGGGTCAGCCGCAACACGTAGGCGAAGGACACCAACCCCAAAACGAGAGCGGGCAGGATCAATTCGGTGAACCCTGCGTCACCGCTGACCGTCGGATTGGCCCATTCAAGTTTGACACCCACCACGAACTGCATCAGGAAGCCCAGGACGAAGATCGGCACGGCGATGACGAGCAGCGAGAAGACCAACACGGTCGAGTCGAAGAACTTGCCCTTTTTCAGGCCGGCGAACAGCCCGATGGTGATGCCAAAGACGGCTTCGAACGCCAAAGCCATGAGGGCCAGGCGCGCCGTGGTGGGGAAAACACGGGCCAGGATGTCAGCGATCGGCTGGCCGGCGAAGTTGGTGCCCAGGTCAAAGGTGAAGATGCCCTTGAGGTAGAGGAGGTACTGGATCCAGAAGGGCTGGTCCAGGTTGTACTGCTCACGCAGTGAAGCTTCGACCGCGGGGGTACAGCCCTTTTCGCCGCAGATGGCGGCGGTGGCGTCCCCTGGGAGGCTGAAGACGAGGAAGTAGATCAGCAGCGTCGCGCCCAGGAAGACCGGGATCAGCTGCAACAGTCGGCGGAGGAGGAATCTGCCCATCAGCGGTGGGCCTTTCGTGCTGAAGACGCCCGATCGGGGCGTAGGGAGTTTGACATGCTTTTTACCTTTTGGGTGAGGCAGGAATGCGGGGCCCGCCCCCGTGATACGAAAGCGGGCCCCGCGTGTGACTGAGGGGTGTTCTGTCCCCTACTTGCCGGTGATGGCGTAGTACAGCGGCACGCCGTTCCAGCCGAACTCGACGTTGTCCACGTTGTCGCTCCAGCCGCCCTGGGCCACCTGGTACCACAGCGGGATGGCCGGGAGGTCCTCCAGGAGCATCTCCTGGGCCTCGTTCATCGCCTTGGAGCCGTCCTCGACGTTATCGGCGGACAGGCCCTTGCTGATGGCGTCGTCGAACTTCTTATTCTCGTAGACGGCGTCATTGGAACCGGCACCCGTGGTGTAGATCGGGCCCAGGAAGTTGGCCAGCGACGGGTAGTCTGCCTGCCAGCCGGAGCGGATGGCACCGGTCAGCTTCTGCGCGGTCGCATCCGTGCGGACCTCCTTGAAGGTGGCGTACGGCTTGCCGGCGACCTTGATGTCGAGGTTGTTCTTGATGTTGTTCACCACGGCCTCGACCCAGGTCTTGTGGTCGCCCTTATCGGCGTTGTACGCGATCGTCAGCTTCTCCGACGTGTCGTACGGCTCGATCTTCTCGGCCTTCTTCCACAGTTCCTTGGCCTTCTCGGGATCGTAGTCAAGGTTCTCGCTGCCCGGGATCGAATCCGAGTAGCCATCGAGCACCGGTGCGGTGAATTCCTTCGCCGGGGTGCGGCCGCCGTTGAAGATCACGTCGGTGATTTCTTCACGGTTGATGGCCATGGAGATGGCCTGACGGCGCAGCTTGCCTGCCTCGCCCTTCCAGTTGTCCAAGTAGTACGGGATGGCAATCGTCTGGTTACCGGCGTACGGCGACTCGATGGAGCGGTCACCCAAGTCGTTCTTGAAGTTCTTGATATCCGAGGTCGGGATGGTCTTGAGGACATCCAGGTTGTCGGAGATCAGGTCCTGGTAGGCGGTGGTGTCGTTCTGGTAGATCTTGAACGTCACGCCACCGTTCTTGGGCTTCTGCGGGCCATCGTAGTCCTCGTTGGGGACCAGCTTGATCTGGGTTTCGTGCTCCCAGGCGCCCTCGCCGTCGAACTTATACGGGCCGTTGCCGACCGGGTTCTCGCCGTACTTCTTCGGGTCCTTCAGCGCCTCTTCCGGCATCGGATAGAACGCGCTGTAGCCCAGACGCAGCGGGAAGTCGGATTCGGGCTGCTTGAGCTTCACGGTGAACGTGGTGTCGTCGACGACCTTCAGGCCGGACATCTCATCGATCTTCGAGCCTTCGGCGCTGGCCTTGTCGTAGCCCTCGATGCTTTCGAAGAAGTATCCGCTGAGCTGGGCGTTCTTCGCTGCGGCACCGTAGTTCCAGGCGTCGACGAAGGAGCTGGCGGTGACCGGATCACCGTTGGTGAACTTCTGGTCGGCCTTGAGCTTGATGGTGTAGTTCTGCGAGTCGTCGGTATCGATCGACTCGGCCATCTCGTTCTGCGGCTTGCCATCAGCGTCGTAGCTGATCAGGCCGGCGAAGATGAGGTCCAGGAC
Organism: Arthrobacter rhombi; assembly: GCF_900163545.1. Lineage (GTDB taxonomy): Bacteria > Actinomycetota > Actinomycetes > Actinomycetales > Micrococcaceae > Arthrobacter_H > Arthrobacter_H rhombi_A. The sequence continues at coordinate 35,320 of NZ_FUHW01000020.1, read as the reverse complement.
GGCTCCGCCGCCGACCTCATTGGTGTTCGTGGGAATCAACGGGTTCTGTGGCTCTGCGCCATCAACGACGATGACCCGGCTGGTGTCCCCTCCACCATCGGCGGCGTTGTCGCCTCCGCCGCCGCAGGCGCTCAGGCTCAACGCAACTGCTGCTGCGACGCCGAGGATTTTTGAAGTGCGCGAATAACGCATTCTTGCTCCTTGTGATGCCGGACGGCGGGGTGGATTACCCATGACGCCGCTTCGGCTACTTGTCGGTATTTTCAAGCCCTCATCGTGTTGTGAAGCACTTGTTAACAAGTAGCCTAAAGCATTCAGCCCACTGAATGTGACCCCAATCATCGGCCGGGGTGTCACAGCACACCCTGCCACCCCGGGCGATATCGCCCACGGAAGCCCCCAGAGGCAGCTCCCGGTCGCTGTGCAGGGTGCCCTCTTCGATGGGCGGGATGACAGGCCGGAACCAGCCATCTGAGCTTCGCCCGCCACTCCTCCTGACATCTACCGCTGACAGAGCCGTCGGTGACCCGTAGGCTCGAACCCACCGACGATCCACCCGCCGGAGAAGGGAGCCCTCATGGACGAGGACCACAGGACCGAGGACCACGACCGCCCCGCACCGGAACACCGGATCCCCGATGGAGTCGATGCCGCGACCGTGGAGGCGCTGGGCAAGCTCTCCGAGGCGTTGGAGCTGGTCGAGGACGCGCGCGGAAGCCTCTATAACTTCCACCGCAAGACCGGTGGCGCCGATCTTGCCCTCGGCGAGGCCGTGGAGATGCTCCGCTCCGCCGGTCATGAGGACGTGGCCACGCGCCTGGAGGAGGAACTGGTGGGCCGCAACGTAATCGAGGGACGCTGGACGTTCCAGATCATCGAGGACTACGACGACGGCTATTACACGGAATTTCGCCGGCAGGAAGCCGCGGCCCGCAACGAACTCGCCAGCGGCAAAAGGCATCTGCACGAGGCCCGGATGAAGGAGGAACGCCGGACCCACGGCAAACGCCATCACGAGGCCCGGCCCTGATCAGCCCTTGCCGCGGGCCAGCCGTCTGATCGCCAGGGCCGCATACAGCGCCGCTCCATCGGGGAGCACGTCGTCGGCAAAAACGGCCTGCGCGGAGTGGTTATAGGGGGCAGTGGCCGGGTCGACGCCCTCGGGCACGGCGGACAGGAACGCGAAGGAACCGGGCACCAGATCCAGGACCCGGGAGAAATCCTCCGAACCACCCAACGGGTGGGGCATCTCCACATGGCGTTCCGGCCCGAAAAGCTCCCGGATGACCTGCGTCGCGGCAGCAGTCTCGGCGGGGTCGTTCACGGTGACCGGGTATTCCGGGAGGTAATCCACCTCCACTGCCACACCATGGGCCTCGGCGATCCCCTGCAGCAACCGCGGAATCGCGGTCCGCAGGCGATCATTGGCCTCCGCCGAATACGATCGGATGGTGGCCTCGAAAAAGGCCTGATCGGGGATGACATTGCGGGCCGTGCCGGCACGAACCACGCCGACGGTGAGAACCACCGGATCGAAAATATCGAATTGGCGGGTGACCATGGCCTGTAGCGCGGTGATCATTTCTGCCGCAGCGGTGATCGGGTCCCGGGCCAGATGCGGGGCCGATCCGTGCCCTCCGGCACCGCGTACCGACACGACGAGGCCGTCTGCGGCGCTCATGATCGGCCCTTCACGGGTCAGCAGCACTCCGCCCGGCGCCAACGCGCTGGTCACATGGAGTCCGTAGGCGGCGTCGACTCGGCGACCAGCAGCCTCCAGAACCCCCTCCTCGATCATGACCGATGCGCCGTCGCACCCCTCCTCCCCCGGTTGGAACATCAGCACCACGTCCCCGGGAAGCTCATCGCGGCGGGCCGCCAGCAAGGAAGCGGCCCCGGCGAGCATGGAGGTATGCAGGTCATGACCGCAGGCGTGCATGGCCCCGTCGATCTGCGAAGCGTAGTCCAGCCCGGTCTCCTCGTGGATGGGCAGGGCGTCCATATCCCCGCGCAAGAGTACGGCGGGCCTCTGCCCGGCGCCTTCGGTGTCGTTGGTCGGTTGCTGCCCGCCGCCCCGGAGCACAGCGGTCACCGAGGTGGTGCGGGTCCCCGTCAAGACCTCGAAGCCCAGCCCGTCGAGCCAGTCCAGGACCTTCTGTTGGGTACGTGGAAGATCGAGCCCGACTTCGGGCTCGCGGTGCAGCCGGTGCCGCAGGTCGGTGATCTCGGGGTGAAGTGCGCGGGCGTCGGCCAACAGGCCGGCCGTGAGATCCGCTGAGGATGCGGGTGCCATGGGGTCCTCTCGAGATGTGGTGCCGGAGCTGTAAAGCGCCCCGGCACACCCCAGCGTAGACCCGGCCCGGATTCATTGACGGCGCACCCAGGCCACGGCCGGGGCAGCTCCTCGATGCCTCAGGTCGCTGGGGTTTCACTGGAACTGGCCAGCGGAAGCGCCGGGTGGGAACGTTGCCGCCAGATCCACGCGGTACGCCCGATCATCAGCAGAAGAAGCAGCTCGACGGCGCTGCCCACCAGGTAGTACGTCCATCTCTCGCCCAGGGCCGTCACCACGATGGAGACGATATAGAGCAAACTGATGACGATGTTGGCGGCCCGGTTCACCCTGGCCCGAGCCAGGAGCGAGACGACAATCATGAGGCTGGGGACCAGGATGTAGACAGTCGTCAACGCCAGGAAGGTCTGATTGATGGCCACCGCGGTACCGGAGACCCGTCCGTCGAGCGCGCCCCGGAGGATATCGGCCCGCCAGAATCCGAAGATGTCGACATAGGCGAAGATGAAGAGCACGCTGGTCCACAGTCCGCTGAGCACGATCCTGTCGTCGATCCGGGAGTCCTGCCGACCTGTCGTTTGGTTCCTACGCATCACGGTTTCACTTTCATCGAGGGTGGGGAGTGGTTCTTGGCTCCAGTGTGGGCCGGGCATCCCCGGCAGCACACCGGCCCGCAGGCCTGAATCGACCTGGCCCTTCGGCCGGGTACCGGCTGGTCTTTCGGCCGTTCCGTTGCCGGCACCGCTCTTCTATGCTGATGAACATGTGGAGTGTCGCCAGGTCGCTGTGGGTCGAGCCGCCCGCTCGGGGTGCGTCGGCTGGTATCCGCTGGTATGACGGCGTCCTCGCCGCGGCCGTGGCCGTTGCGGCGGGCCTCGAGGCGATCGTTGGGCCCGGTCCCGTGTGGCTCATCATGCTGATGGGGCTGGCCGTGACCGTGGCGGTGCTGATCCGGCGAGCGCACTGCCTGGCCGCCGTCGTTCTGGCATTCGGGATGTTCGTTCTCGTGGATCTGGGCACCGTCGTTTCCGGTGCGGACCCGGTGGCTCTCTCGAGCGGGGTCGCCGTGCTCGTTGTGGTCTATGCGCTCTTCCGGTGGGCCGCCGGACGGGAGGTCCTCCTCGGCGCCGGGGTGATCATGATCGAACTTCTGCTCAGCATCCTGACGGACTTCAGTGGGCCGGCGGACGCGATCGGTGGGGCAGCAGTCCTGGTGTCGGCGGCCGCCGTGGGGGCTGCCAGACGCTATCGGGTCCTGGTGCGGGGTCAACTGATCGAACAAACCAGGCTCCAGGAGCGGGAGCAACTGGCCAGGGATCTCCACGACACGGTCGCCCATCACGTCTCCGCGATGGCCATCCAAGCCCAAGCGGGTCTGGTCCTGGCTCGTTCGGCATCGGCGAGCGGCGCCCTTGAGGCCCTGGAGATCATCGAGCGCGAAGCCGCCACCACCTTGCAGGAAATGCGGGCCATGGTCGGCAGCCTGCGCGGTACCGGCGACCGGTCACCGGCTGCCTCGGGGGGCCAGCTGGCCGATCTGCAGAACCTGGCCTGCCGTGGACCCGGGCTTCCCCGGGTCGAGGTTCAATTGCGGGGCGATCTGACGGACCTGCCTGCGGGGGTGCAGGCTGGCCTCTATCGCGTGGCCCAGGAAGCGGTCACGAATGCGAAAAGGCATGCACGACGAGCCACCCTGATCGACGTCACCGTCGTGGCCTGTAGCGCCGAGGTGAGGCTCGGGGTCGTGGACGACGGAGCAGCCACCACCGGTGGTGTCCCCGGCTATGGGGTGATCGGCATGGCCGAGAGGGTCCAGCTGCTCGGGGGGACCTTCCATGCCGGGCCCGGGGCCGAACACGGCTGGCTGGTCACGGCAGTTCTCCCCCGCCCGGGAGCCGCATCATGACACTGCGGGTGCTCATTGCCGATGATCAAAGCATCATCCGGGCCGGGCTGAGCACGATTCTGGACAACCAGCCCGGCCTGAACGTCATCGGCCAGGCTGCCGATGGGCGGGAGGCCGTGGATATGGCTCTGCGGTTACGCCCCGACGTCTGTCTGCTGGATATCCGGATGCCGAACCTTGATGGCATCGAGGCAACCCGCCTGTTGGCCGGGCCCGGCGTGAAGAGGCCGCTCGCCGTCGTCGTGATCACCACCTTCGACACCGATGAACATGTCTACGGGGCGCTGAAGGCTGGCGCGCGGGGGTTCCTCCTCAAGGGCGCCTCACCCGAACAGCTCGTCCAAGCGGTCCGCGCCGCCGTCCGGGGCGAGGCACTCATCGATCCCGGGGTGACGGCCCGGCTCCTGGCCCACTTCACCCGTCGCGTCCCGGCCCGCCCTCCCGAGCCCCTCGATCCCCTCACCACCCGTGAGGAAGCAGTGCTCCTGGGTGTCGCGGGCGGACGGACCAACGCGGAAATCGGTCAGGACCTGCATATCAGCCTGAGCACCGTGAAATTCCATCTCGGCGGCCTCATGGCCAAACTTCAGGCCCGGAATCGAGTCGAATTGGCCATCTGGGCCTACGAGACCGGGCGCAGGGAGTGAACCGCCACCAACCGTCCAGGAGGCTTCCCACGCGGCACGCTCACGCCCCGCGCAGGTCGGTTGATTCCTGGTGGAACCATTCGATATGTTCGCGCAGCAAACGGGCCGCTTCGGCCCCTTGTCCGGTGGATACCGCCGCCATGATCGCATGGTGCTGGGCCCGCAGGACCTCGGCGATGGGTTCCCAGGCGGCGTCGCTACGCACCGATTCGCGCACATAATCCCCAATGGACAGCCGCAAGGACTCCATCATGGCTTCGATCACCGCATTACCGGCCAGCCCGGAGAGCAGCACGTGGAAGCGGGCGTCCATCGCATGGAACCCGGCACGGTCCAGCTGCGGATCGTCCATGGCCTCCAGCAGGCCCCGGGCCGCACCCAGCAGGCGCTCGGAGCGTTCGGGGTCGGAATCCAGGTTCGCCGTGTTCGCGGCCCAGGTTTCCAACAGGATGCGGGTTTGGACGATCTCCTCGACACTGAGCCGGGCCGATGCGACGTGCATGCGCAAGGCGGTGGCGATCCCGGTGGCCGGTTCGGAGATCACCACGGCCCCGGCCCCTGGACCGGAGCCGGTCGAGGTGCGCACCACGCCCATGACGTCGAGGATCCGGATGGCGTCGCGGACCGAGGCGCGGGAGATACCGTGTGTTTCGGCCAGCAACCGTTCGCCGGGCAGCTGGTCCCCCACCTTCAGCTGCCCATGGCGCAGTTGGTCCTCGATGGCGTCCAGGACTGTCTGGTAGGCCTTCGGCGTCGGCACCCCGGCAGGGTTTTCGGTGGTCACCCGGTCATTCTTCCATGGTCTGACCACCGACGGTGTGGGACGCTGGACGATGGGCCGCCACACCCCTATAGTGGTCTGACCACATAGCCCATGGCTCGCCCGACGACGCCACCGGAAGGCCCTGAATGAAAATCGCCCTCTTTGCCACCTGCATCGTCGATGGCATGTACCCGAGCACCGCACGGGCCACCGTCTCGATCCTGGAACGCCTCGGGCACGAGGTCGTGTTCCCGAAAGGCCAGGCCTGCTGCGGCCAAATGCATATCAACTCCGGCTACTTCGCCGAAGCGGTGCCGGTGATCGCCAACCACGTCGAGGCCTTCGACAGAGCCGACTACGACGTTGCCGTGGCCCCTTCGGCCTCCTGCGTCGCCTCGGTGAAGCACCAGCACCCGATGATCGCCGAGCGTGCCGGCGATGCCGGGCTCAAGAGCCGGGCCGAGTCGGTGGGGGCGCGCACCTATGAGCTCTCCCAGCTGCTCACCGACGTCCTGGGCATCACCGATGCCGCGGCAGAACTCGGCAGCTGGTTTCCCACCTCGGTGACCTACCACCCCTCCTGCCACGGGATGCGGCTGCTGCGTCTTGAGGACCGCCAGCTGTCCCTCCTGCGCACCGTCGAGGGCATCACGGTGGCCGATCTGCCCGAGGCCGACCAGTGCTGCGGTTTCGGCGGGACCTTCTCGATGAAGAACGCCGAGGTCTCCTCGGCCATGCTCGACGACAAGGCGGGCAACATCATGTCCACCGGCGCCTCGCTCTGTACCGGGGGCGACGCCTCCTGCCTGCTGCATATCGGTGGCGGGCTCTCCCGCTCCGGCGCCGCCGCCGGCACCCTGCACTTCGCCGAAATCCTCGCCAGTACCCGGGAGCACCCCTACGACGCCGGAACCGGGCACCACACGAAGGCGCAGGTGGCCCGATGAGCGCCGTCTTCGTCGGCATGCCGTCGCTGCCCGCCTACGGGATCGGGAACCTGCATGCCACCGAGTCCTTCCCCGATGCGGCCGAGCACGAGCTGGCCAACGGGCAAATGCGCACCAACCTGCGCCATGCCACCCACTCCATCCGCGATAAACGGCTGAAGGTCGTCGGGGAACTACCCGACTGGGAGGATCTTCGTTCTGCCGGGTCGGCGGCCAAGGAAGCGGCCATGGCCGATCTGCCGGCCCTGCTGGCCCAGTTCGAGGAGAACTTCACGGCCCGCGGTGGGATCATCCACTGGGCCCGTGACGCCGACGAGGCCAACCGGATCGTCGCCTCCCTGGTCAGCGAGCAGGACACCCGGGAAGTCGTGAAGGTCAAGTCGATGGCCACCGAGGAGATCGGGCTCAACGACCACCTCGCGGCCGAGGGAATCGAGGCCTTCGAAACCGATCTGGCCGAACTGATCGTCCAGCTCGGCCACGATAAGCCCAGCCATATCCTGGTCCCGGCCATCCATAAGAACCGCTCGGAGGTCCGTGAGATCTTCCTGCGCGAAATGCCCGACGTCGACCCGGACCTCACCGATGATCCGCGCCAGCTGGCGATGGCCGCCCGGGCCCATCTGCGGCGCAAGTTCCTCTCGGCCAAGGTCGCCATCTCCGGCGCCAACTTCGCCGTGGCCGATACCGGAACGCTCGGCGTCGTCGAATCCGAAGGCAATGGGCGGATGTGCCTGACGCTGCCACACACACTGATCACCGTGATGGGCATCGAGAAGTTGCTCCCCCGCGCCGAGGACCTCGAAGTCTTCATGCAGCTGCTCCCCCGCTCCTCCACCGGGGAACGGATGAATCCGTACACCTCCTTCTGGACCGGCGTCCACGCAGACGACGGGCCGCAAAACGTGCATCTGGTCATGCTCGACAACGGGCGCACCGCAGCCCTATCGGACCGGTACGGACGCTCGGCGCTGCACTGCATCCGTTGTTCGGCCTGCATGAACGTCTGCCCGGTCTACGAGCGCACCGGCGGCCACGCCTACGGTTCAACCTACCCGGGGCCGATCGGGGCGATCCTCTCCCCGCTGATGACCGGCATCAAGGCGGAGGAAAATAATTCGCTGCCCTACGCTTCCAGCCTGTGCGGGGCCTGCTTCGACGCCTGCCCGGTGAAGATCAACATCCCCGAAATCCTGGTGCACCTGCGCGGCGAGGACGTCGATTCCCGGCGTGGAAAGCCCCGGCTGCCCTCGGAAATGGACCTGATGATGAAGGGTGCCCAGTGGGCGTTCTCCTCCGGTCGGCACCTGAACCTGGTGGAAAAGGCCCTGCCCTTGGGCCGGTTGGCTGCCGGACGGGATCACAAGATCAAACGCCTTCCCGGACGTCTGGCCGGCGGGTGGACCGCCTCCCGTGATATCCCGGCACCGCCGAAGAAGTCCTTCCGGGACTGGTGGGCCTCCGAACACGACGCCGGGGACACCGGCACCGGCAAGGACGGCAAATAATGGGCGCCCGCGAAGAAATCCTGGAACGCATCATCTCGGCCCTGGCCGATGAGCCCGCCATCCCCGAGGTCCCGCGTACCTACCGCCGGTCCGCCGATCTGTCGGGGCAGGCCATCGAGGCGATGCTGGTCGAACGACTCGAGGACTATCAAGCCCACGTCGACGTCGTGTCCTCCGCCGGGCTCCCGGGGACCCTCGAGACACTCCTGGAGGAGGCCACCGGCTACGTGGTCCCCCCGGGGTTGCCCGAGTCCTGGTTCGACGTCGATGGGTTGCGGGCCGACGACCGGCGGGTCACCGACGCCCCCGGCCACCGGTTGTCCGTGCCCGAACTCGATGCGCTCTCCTCCGTGGTCACCTCCTCGACGGTGTCCGTCGCCGAATCGGCCACGATCGTCCTGGACGGCTCCGGCGACCAGGGCCGGCGGGCCATCAGCCTGGTGCCCGATCAGCATGTGTGCATCGTCCCGGCGTCGTCCATCGTCCAGATCCTGCCCGAGGCCATGTCACGGATCGAGATCACCCGGCCGCTGACCTGGATCTCCGGCCCCAGCGCCACCAGCGATATCGAGCTCGAACGGGTGGAAGGGGTCCACGGGCCGCGGCGTCTGGACGTCGTCATCGTCACCGACCTCTGAGACAATACCGTCCATGAGCACCGACCTGCCGGAAACCCTCGAAGATGTCCGCGCCCTGGCCTCCCGCCACGATCTGGCCCTGGCCGAAGAGGGCATCACGTTCAACGAATCGGGGCTCGACTACCGGGTCGCGTTCGGCCACGAGGACTCCGAAGCATCCCAACAGTGGGTGCTGCGGATCCCGCGCCGCGAGGACGTCTCCGCCAACCTCGGCGAGGAACGGGCGATCCTGGAGTTCGTGCGACCCCGGCTGTCGGTCGCCGTCCCCGACTGGCGGATCAGCACCGAGGAGCTCATCGCCTATCCGTTATTGCCCGGTTTCCCTGGCCTGACCCTGGACGACGCCGGTGAGCCGCTGTGGAACGTCGACACCGAATCGGAGGCCTATGCCGATTCGCTGGCCCGGCTGCTCGCCGAACTACACACCCTGGATACGGATCAGGCCCACGCTGCGGGCGTTCCGCATGAGGACCCCGAGCAGGTCAGGGCCCGGTGGCGCGCCGATCTGGAACGGGTACGTGCCGAGTTCGTGGTCTCCGACGACCTGATCGGCGGATGGGAGGCCTGGTTGGCCGATGACGGTTTATGGCCGCAGTCCACCGTGTTCACCCATGGGGAGCTCTACCCGGCGCATCTGCTGCTCGATGAGCATGAAGACATCGTTTCGGTGCTGGATTGGACCACGGCGCGGGTCAGCGATCCGGTGGTCGATTTCGCGTTTCATTGCATGATCTCCAGCGCCGAGATCTTCGAACGGACCGTGGCCCGCTATACCGAGCTCACCGGGCGGGAGGAGCCCCGGCTGGCCGAACGCTGCGCCTCGTTGTTGGCGGCCAGCCCGCTGAGTCATGCGCTCTACGCACTGGCCACCGGACTGGAGGAACACCGGGCCGCCGCCGCGAGCATGCTCAACCCGGAGACCTCTGACCACTAACCGCCGGGGAGGGTGTCGGCGCCTAGTGACCCGTGGTGTGGGGCAGCGAATCCACAACGTCTGCGTAGGGGAACGACAGGACGGCTCCGGCGGGCAGGGAGTAGGTCACCCCGCCGGCGGTATCGTCGATGAGGACCGCCAGAACGCCCCGTTCGCCGGAGAGCTGCGGTTTCTTCTGGTCGACGACATGGCTGAAGATCTCATCGGCCGTGAAGTCGCCGGCGTGGGTGCTGTCCAGGACGCCATCGGGGGGAACGGCCATCGCCGGGAACTCGGCCTGGTAGGTGCCGGTGACGTAGCTTTTGCCTCCCGCATGGTTGACCATCATCGCCTCGGAGAAGTCGATGGTCAGCTTGCTGTCCCCCGATTCCGCGGTGATGCTATTGACCCCGGGTAACGCCGTAGACCCTGGCGCTTTTTCGACGGATGCGGGCGTGATGACCATGCTGACGTCGGAAGTGTGGCCATCGGCGTCGATCGCCTGCCCGGTGAGCGTGAAGGGCGCCCCGTCATACCCTTCGGAGGCCATGGCCACGACCGCCTCCTCCGGGGCGAACTTCGGTGCTTCGCCGTCCCGGCAAGGCTCTGCTCCCTCGCAGAGCCGCGGCAGCTCGGCCACGCCGGGGGTGGCGATCTCCAGTCCCTTCGGCATCTCCTGCCCGGCGTCGAACTCCAGTCGTTCATGATCGTCCACTGCCGCCCCGCCGCTGAGTTCCGCCGGGTTGAACAGGACCGGGACGCCGGCATACATGGTTCCGAGGTCGGCTTCGTATTCCAGCCCCTGCTGGTTCGACGCTGCCGTGGAGGTGGCAGCCGACGATTCGGCCGATGAGGTGCAGCCGCTCAGCCCGACACCCACGAAGAGCGTCGCCGCGGCGCAGACCGCGATCCCTGGCCTCACTGCGTGTCGACCGATCATGAGATGCCTCCCCCCACGGTGCCAGTGGTCCGGCTCGGCGCCTGCGCGACGGGCATTTCCGGCCACGCTACAGCACTCGAAGAGACTTCCACTCGGCTTGTCTATATTGTCGTCCGACCGTTACTGCCCACCGGTTCCCCCGATTCCGGTCTTCGTGTCCAGGGTGAAGGTCTGCTCGAAGTACTTCCCTCCGGCGGTGACCGCACAGTGCACGACGACGGCTCCGGCTGCCAGATCTGCTGCGCTCACCGTCTGGGTCGGGGTGAAGTACAGCGTCTCGGCGCCCGGCTCCAGTTCAACCGGGGGGAAGGCAGCGGCCACCTCCCCATCGAAGGTCCCGGAGAGTTCGGCGGTCACCGTTTCGTCCCAGGTGTTCCTGAACCGCCCGGTGAAGGCCAGGATGTCCCCTGCTTTGACCCCGGGAGCCGGCGGCCCGTAGTTGGCGACCTGGGCCTCGCGGGTCCCCAGGATCTGCCCCTCCTCCGCATAGCCGTGCCCGATTTCCTTCCAGGTGTGCACACCCCACGGCCCCGCCACGGCAGGGATCGAATGCGAGTCCCCGACCGTGACCCATTCGGTGGGCCGCCCGGGGGTGAGGGAACGCAGCACCAGGGTCAGCGCTCCGCCGTCGTCCTCGGCGAAGCTGGCTGCGGCGGCGGCGAGCGCCTCATCACTCAACTGGTCGGCGTCGATGCGGGTGAACACCAGTTCGGTGTAGCCGGAGCGTTCGTAGAAGACCCCCACTGAGCCGTCGCCCAGCACGGCGGCCGTGGAATAGGCCGAACTTCCGGCGCAGAGGGTGCGCACCGGCGACCAGCTGGACCCGGCGTCGTAGGAGACACTCAGCACGGTCTGCCGGCGCAGTGAGCTGTCCCGATTATTGGTCACCAGCAGGACGGCTTCGCCCTCATCGGTGGTGCGTAGGCGCAGGATGGATCCGTTGTCCCCGGGATCGGGGAGTGTGGGGATCGTTTCCAGCGGCGTGTAGCTGTGGCCGCCGTCGTATGAGATGGCTCCCCTGCGGGCCCCCGGCGCCCTCGAGTTCAGCAGCACGGTGCCGTCGGGCAGGCAGACTGTCTTGTTTTCGTTCGCTTCCCCCGGGGCGGGTTCGCCGAGGGTCCACGTGTCTCCGTGGTCGTCGGAGTAGGCGCTGGCCGCACGGATTGCCCCCTGGAACAGCAAGACCATCTGCTGGACGAGTCGGCCGGCATACGGGCCGGCGTCGAGCTGGATCCCGTTCCCGGCGGCGGCGAAGATCCCGGTGATCCCCTCGCGTTTGAGCTCGCCGGTCAGTCGCCGGTGGGACCAGGTGGCACCGTCATCATCCGAGGTGGACAGATCCACCTGCTGGACCTGGTCAACGGGTTCGAGCCCTTCGACGGCTTCGAAGAACCCGGCATGGGTTCCTGCCGCATGGAAGCAGAAGATGCGTCCCGTCTGCCGGTCCACGAGCAAGCTGGGGTCCCCGTACCCTGCCAGGCCTTCCCCGGTACGGATCAGCTGTTGTGGACCCCACGTCTTGCCGTGGTCAAAGCTACGGCGCAGGAGCAGGTCGATGGTGTTGGGCAGGTCGTCGAGATTGGGTCGCCCGTCATAGGCGGCCAGCACCGTTCCCCTGGTGCTCACGGCGAGCGCGGGGATCCGGTACTGCCGGTAGCCGCCGTGACCTCGGGTCGCCAGGACCTGTTCGGTGGATTCGGTGGTGGATGTGGCGGACGGGTCGGCGCCGGGATTCGGTGGAAGCACACCCCAGAACTACACGGTGTGAGGCACAACGGCCAATGATGACCTGCCCCCGGAACAGCTGAGGGTTTTTGCTGGCTTCCCCCCTGCGATACGGTGGGCAAAACCACAACATCGGGGGACGCATGTCACTGAAGACCGGAACGATCTTGCCGCTGATCGCGGTCGGCGCCTTGCTGACCGGCTGCGGCGCGGGGGCAACGGCGCCTGATGACTCAGCGCCGCCGGAGTCCGCCGCCGCATCCTCTTCGGCCGTGGCTTCGGACGACTGTTCCGCGTTGCAGGAGAGATTTATTGCCGGGGATCTCCCGCAGGAATTCTACGACGGGGTGGACCAGGGCGTGCGGGTCGTTGAGACCACCAGCGGGACCATCCTTCAAAACAGCATGCTCGCTTCGGACGCCGCCGACGATCCCGACGCTTCTTCCCCCGCAGCCGAGTACCCCGACCGGGTGGAGCCGAACCCCGAATGGCCGAAGGATTCCGTGGTCTTCGTCGATCCCGCCAGCGGTGACGTCGTGAAGGCCATCGATGTTCCCGATGAGCTGAAGTGCGCCCCGTGACGAGAAGGGGCTTCCCTCTCACCACCATCATTCCGCTTTTTGCTGTCGGCGCTCTCCTGGCCGGCTGCAGTGCGGGGCAAGCCCCGTCGAGCGAGCAGAGCTCGGCAGCAGAGGAAACCCTGTTTCCCATTCCTTCTCTCGTCGGGACGACCTCGGCCGATTGCCCCGAGGCCGCCGCCCGATGGGCCGAGGCGGAGCGCGGGCCCGATTTCTACGACGGACTGCCCGACGATGTCAGGATCATCGAGACCAATAGTGGGACGGTCCTTCACACAGGGCACGCCAGCAACGCACCCCGGGCTTCGGCACCTGCCTCCGCGGCCCCGGACCGGGTGGAACAGGATCCAGCATGGCCACAGGATTCCGTGGTCTTCGTCGACCCCGAAAGTGGTGACGTCCTGCGGACCATCCTCGCCCCGGAGAATATGTTCTGCGAGCCGTAGGCTTGCTGGCAGCTACTCCGCGGCCAACCTGACGCAGCATCCGCAGGGCGCGCTGGGTTCGACCCGCTCGGTGTGCCGCTCCGAGCCCAGCGTCTCCAATGCCCCGCAGATCAGCTCCTGGTTGATCCCGCACACCGTGTCGGTATGACGGTTGGCCAGGGAATGAAACGGGCAGTTGGTCAGATCCGTGGTGCCGTCCTGGCGATCTTCGGGCCGGTAGCCGTTCGTGGCAAGGAAAGCCTGGACATCCGCTTGGCCGGCCGCCAGCCGGCGCCCCGCCTCGCGGGCAGCTTCGGGTAGATGCTCGTCCATCGACCTACCGTCGAGACGGGAGGCGTCGATGGCTTCGGCCATGATGTCCGCGGCGACGGTGTATTCGCGCTGCGGGACGCTGGCGGAGACCTCGGTCCGGGTCGCGCGGTAGACCTTGGAGGGTCTGCCGGAACCGGGGCCCGTGGCCCCATTCAACCGACGAAACTCCACCGTGAGCAGCCCTTGTTCGGCGAGGCGATCCAGCTGGAAGGCCGCAGCATGGCGGGCCAGGCCCAGTTCCCGGGCGACCTCGTCGCGCCCCACGGATTCCCGGCTGCGGGACACCAACTCGTAAATCGAAGCCCTTAAGGGGTCCGCGACGGTGGCGATGTCCTGCAGGGAACGATGGCGCGATACGGGTCTCATGACATCAGTCTACTTCTAAAACGAATAAGTATTGATTTAGAGTACCTACGGCTCTAATGTGAGTTATCTCTACTTTAGAAAGGTTCCCGTCATGACCACCCATCTCGCTCCGGAGGGCACCCGGCAACAAAGCCGTGCCACGCATCAGGCCTTCCTCCTGCTGCGGACCATCTTCACCATCGCGCCGATCATCTTCGGTATCGACAAGTTCACCAACGTGCTCACCGATTGGACGCATTACCTGGCCCCGATCGCCACCGACATCGTCCCGGTCAGCCCGGAGGTCTTCATGTACGGGGTCGGCATCGTGGAGATCGCCGCAGGCATTCTGGACGCGCTGCGGCCACGCATCGGTTCGCTGGTCATCGTCGCCTGGCTCGCCGGCATCATCGTGAACCTCCTCCTGCTCCCCGAGTTCTTCGATGTGGGGCTGCGGGACTTCGGCCTTCTGGTGGCAGCCTTGGCACTGAACCGGCTGGCCAGCAGCGAGGCCGTGACACCTCCGCAGAAGGCGTAGCGTCCACACCGGCGCGGGACCCGGCTCCACGGCGGGAACCGCGCTGATCGCCGTCCGGGAAAGGGAGCGACCTGAACGGGAAGGTCAGCGTCCCGCGGCGTAGCCCTGCGCCCCGCGGGGATTCGCCGCCGCCGAAAGTTGACCGGTCGCCGGATCCCGGACGACGGCGGACAGCCGCCCCAGCGCCCAGTCGCCGGCCCGGGTCACCCGATGGCCACGGGCTTCAAGCCCGGCGATGACCGCCTCGCCCAGACGATCCTCCACCACGGCCCCACCAGGAGCCCAGGTCCGCGGCCAGAAGGAGCCGGGGATCGAGGTGGTGTGCAGTGCCGGGGCGTCGATGGCCTGCTGCGGGGTATACCCGCCGACGATGGTGCGCAGCAGGTAGAGCAGCTGCCATTGGTCCTGCTGATCCCCTCCCGGCGAGCCCACTGCCGCCACGGGCTGGCCGCCCTTCAGCACCAGCGTGGGGGTCAACGTGGTGCGCGGTCGCTTCCCCGGGGTGAGCGTGGAGGGGGACCCCTGCTGGAGCCACGTCATCTGTAACCGGGTGCCCAGGCAGAACCCCAGCGCCGGGATGGTCGGCGAGGATTGCAGCCACCCACCCGAGGGCGTGGCCGAGACCATGTTCCCCCACCGGTCCACCACATCCAGATGACAGGTGTCCCCGCGGGTTTCCCCGCTGGGACGGACCGTCGGTTCCCCGACCCCGGCGAAACCGGTCTTGGCGCCGTCGGCCCGGGCCGGGGACGGCTCCTCGGTGCGCAGTTCGGGGACGAATGGCTGGCGGCCCGGGACGGCCCCGGGCCGGAAATCATGGCTCGCCCGTTCGGTGATCAAATTGCGCCGCTCGGCTGCATATCCGGCACCCAGCAGGTACTCCAGCGGGACATCGGCGTCCCCGAAATAGGCTTCCCGGTCCGCCATCGCCAGCTTCAGGGCCTCCAGGATGGTGTGCGCGCCGAGTTCGGTGGACGGGTCCAGGTATTCGTCGTCGTACCCCTCGAGGATGGCCAGGGCCAGCAGCAGTGCCGGCCCTTGGCCCCAGGGGCCGGTCTTGGCGATGGTGTGCCCGCGGAAGATGACGGTGGCCGCCGGTTCGAAGCTGGCCCTGAAGCCGGTGACGTCGGCGGCCGTCATCACCGCTGCATGGTCGGTTCCCGAGGAATGCCGGTGTGGGGTCGAGAGGAAGGCCTCGGCCTCCGCCCCGACGGTGCGCGCCCATAACTCGCGGGCCGCATCGATGCCCGCGGCCCGGTCCGCCCCGGCCGCCGCTTCCCGCCCCAGACCTTCGAGCAGCGACGCGTAGGTCGGGTTATACAGCAGCGACCCTTCGGCGAGCAGTTTTCCGTTAGGTAGCCAGCGCTCGGCCGAACTGGGCCACTGCTGGGAGAACAGATCGGCGACCGTGGCGATGGTGTCGCGGACCCGCGGCAGGATCCGGTGCCCGCCCCGGGCATAGTCGATGGCATAGGCCAGCACGTCGGCCAGGTTCCAGCTCCCGTGGTCGCGCAGCAGCAACAGCCAGGCATCCACCGCACCGGGAACCGCTGCCGCCAAGGCCCCGGCCCCGGGCACCATGTCCAGGCCCTGTCCCCGATAGCGTTCCACGGTGGCCGCCGCCGGCGCCGGCCCCTGGCCCATCAGGACCACTGGCTCATCCGGCCGTTCGGCGGTGGCGAAGACGGCGGTCATATCGCCGCCGGGGCCGTTCAAATGCGGTTCAACGACGTGGAGCACGAAGCCGGCGGCCACCGCGGCGTCGAAGGCATTGCCGCCGCGTTCGAGGACCGATTGGGCGCAGGCCGCCGCCAGCCAGTGCGTCGCGGCGCTCATGCCGAAGCTGCCGTGGAGGGTCGGGCGGGTGGTGAAGGATTCCGGTGCGGTGTAGGTCACACCCCTACTCTAGGTTCCCTGCCGCGGCAGGAGGGCGGCATCGAAGCGTTGTAGGCTGCGAACATGACGACGTGGGTTCCCGATGTGTTGGGCACGGGGTTTGAGCAGCTCACCCTGGACCTGCCATCGGGCGAGGTGGCCACCCTGGTCAGGTACGACGGCGGCATCCAGGATTGGAATGTCCCGGAACTGGCGGGGGTCGACGTTTTATATCTCCACGGCTGGTCCGACTATTTCTTCCAACGTGAGCTCGCGGAGTTCTGGCATCGTGCCGGGGCACGCTTCTTCGCCGTCGACCTGCGCCACTACGGGCGCAGCCTCCGCCCGGGATCGACTCCGGGATTCATCACCAGACTCGACGAGTACGACGAGGAGATCACCGCGGCACTGGCCGCCATGGGCCGCGATTCGGCGTCCACGACCCCCTTGTTGTTGATGGGGCATTCCACCGGTGGTCTGACGGCCACACTGTGGGCCGCCCGCCATCCGCAGCAGGTCGACGCCCTGGTCCTGAACTCCCCGTGGCTGGAGTTCCAGGGGCGGGATATCGGCCGGGCGATGATGGCCCCGCTGATGCATGCCGGGTCCTGGCTACGCCCGGCGGCCTCGCTGCCGACCATCGACCCGGGCATCTACACCCGGGCCGTCTCGAGCCGGTTCGACGGCGAATGGGACTACGACCTGGCCTGGCGACCCGAACGCGGATTCCGGCTGACCCGCTCCTTCCTCAACGCCGTCTTTGAAGGACAGGCCACCGTCGCCCGCGGGCTGGACCTGGAGATTCCGGTCCTGGTGATGCTCTCCTCCCGAAGCTATCTGCAGCCACGCTGGTCCGTCGAGGCCACCACCGCCGATGTCGCCCTGAATGTCGACGTCGTGGCCGAACGGGCTTCCTCGCTGGGAAGCGATGTCACCATCCGGCGGATCCAGGACGGGTTCCACGACATCTTCCTGTCCCCCGCTCCGGTCCGCGCCCCGGCGTATGGGCTCATGGGTGGTTGGGCGCAGGACGCGCTGGACAGCACGACCAATGAGTTGTGGGCAGCCCGTATCCGCGGGGTCGAGGAACCGCCCGCCCTGCAACGTTCGGCGTGGAAGAACTTCGTCGCAGGTATCCGCGAACTCGTGCACGATGCCGGCAACGGGCGGCGCTGAGACGCCTCAACCGTGCTGCTGTGAGATCCCTTCGGGATCCGCTGCTTCGGGCCAGAAGCGGCCCCCGGAAAAAGCCATTGACACGGCCCCGATCGCCAGGGGAATGAAGGGCGTGGCCAGGCTACTCTCCTGCACGCCGGGCGACCACACCCACACGACGACGGCCACTACGGCGCCGGCCAGCGCGAAGTTCACGAGACGGGGCACCGGCCTCGGGGCGAGTGCGAACGCCGTGAAGGTGGAGGTCAGCAGGATCCACGCCAGAATCAGCCAATTTTTGGCCGCCTCCTCGGGGGGCTCCGGCCATGGACCAGACGACTCCGCCGGAGATGAGCATCATCACCGCCGCATACATGCTTGCTGGCCGGTTGCTACTGATCCACGAGGCCCCGGTCTGCTGTCGGGGCTCCGTTGTGTCAGCCGTCGGAGCGCCATCATCTTCACTCATACTGTCGACCCTACTAGTGGGCCAGTAGAAGGTTAACCGTCGGGCGGGTCAGGTCAGTTCGTCGAGCCGGTCCCAGAAAGAGGCGCGCAAGGCCCGACGCACCACCTGGATATCGGTTTTCCATTCACCGATCTGCTGGGCACAATCCTTGAGCAGCACCCGGTCGATCTCGGGCGGCAGTAACGGTCGGTCAGCTTGCAGTTCGGTGAGTTCGCGCTGGGTGGTATTCACAAACCAGTTGTCCGCCACGCTCGCTCCAACCTCGCCGACGGCCCGCAATAACGCGCTATCGCTGGCTTCGGAGGCTCCACCAGTGGCGAGGGCTGCGTTTTCCTTGCTTGAGGAGTGGACCAGCTGTGGTCCGGCCGATGGCACGTACGGAAGCTGCCCGGTGTTCGTGGGGATGCGCACCGGGGATGGGCCGGGCACCGGTCGTTGCGGACGCGCCGGGGTCTCTTCGGGCCTGGCCGTCGTCACCGGCAGGGTTTCCTCCGGGCCCGGAATCGTGGCACCCGCCGCACCTTCCGGCGTCGTCCCGGAGGTGGCATGGACTCCCGGGCCGGGCATCGACCCCTGAGTGACCGTCCGGGTGAACGTCTGGTGGAGCAGCTCGGCGGGAAGCTCGGTGATGCCGTCCACGCACAGGGCCAAATGTTCGGCCACCGAGGCCAGACCGATGCGGGTCTCTGGTTGGCGCAAACCGATGAGTTTGACCTGCACCCCCAGGTCCTGGGCTTCCTCGACGGCCTCGGCCAGGTCGTCGTCCCCGGAGACGAGGTAGACCACCGAGACGGCTCCGCTGCGGGCCAGCCCCACGAGGTCCAGCGCCAGACGCAGATCCACGCCCTTCTGCTCGCCGCTATAGGAGATGCGGCCCAACCGTACTTTGACGCCGTCGACCATGCCGATGCGTTTATGGTGGTCGGTGAAGAGCCCATCGCGGGAGGCGTCATACCAATAGGTGCGCAGCACCGGCAGGGAGCTGTCTTCCCGCGCAATGGCGGCAATGCCTTCGACGAGCCGTTCGTAATCCACTCGGAAGGCCGAACGGAGCGACGTACCCACCGTATGCTGCCCGCCGATGGCCAAGAGGAACCCGGCATCCACGAAGATTGCGCTCTGAGTCGTCATGGACCACATCCTACGGGCAGCGGCTGGGGCTCCTCGGCCGGGCAGCTCAGGCGAGGGCTGCCAAGAGCAATGCGTTCCCGAGCCCATCCCAGCGGCCGGTGAGCTGACCTTCGTGCCCGTCATCGTCTGAAGCGACCTGAGGTGTGCGGTAGACGGCCAGCGCAGGACCATCGGTGGTGATCGTGGTGACGGGTCCCATCCCTGGTTCTTCCGCGATGGAAGGAGCAGCCGTCGTGATGGCCGGGGCGGTTGCCGAGTGATCCCCAAACCCGTGGACGACGACGGTGTTGGGCTGGAGCACCAAGGTTCCGTCGATATCGCGGAACTGGTCAGCGCCGGCCTGCCCGCGCACGATGGTCCAAGCCAGCGCCGCAGCATAGACCGGGTCTCCGGTGGCGTCATAGATCCAGCGATGCCCGAGCACCGAATGCTCCATTTCCCCGGCCAGATGCTCCTCGGCCCCAGCCACGGCGGCATCACGGTAGGTCAACGGGACGTGCAGGACCGTGCCGTCGGAGCGTCGGACCAGATGGGTTTCGATGCCGATTTTTTCGTCGGGGTCATCGAACCGGTAGGCGCCGATCATCTCGATGGAATCGCCTGCTGCAACTCCCGACCACGATTGGCGGGCAAGCCAGGCGGTGACGATTTCTTGTTTTCCGGGGGTGAGCTCAGCACGGTAGAGGATGGCCATGGCTTCACCGTAGGCCAGAACCCTGCCCGTGGCGAACAGTCTGCCACCCCCGCCGGGGATGACGCGGAGGACGGGAACCCCCGGACCCATGGGCGCGACCGGCCTCCCGAGCATAGACTCACCGCACGGTTCCATCCGCGCCATCCTAGGAGGTCGTCATGCCCATGCCCGTCCCCAGCCCCGGTGCCCCCTGCTGGATCGATCTGATGTCTTCACAACCCGAGCGCGCCCGCAGGTTCTATGCGGCAATTTTCGGATGGACCTACGACACCGCCGACCCGGCACAGGCCGGCCACTACTTCACCGCCTTCAAGGACGGGCTACCGGTCGCCGGGACCGTCGGCAACGACGGCGAGGCGGGTTTACCCGATACGTGGAGCACCTACCTGCGCGTGGAAGACATCGAGGCCACGCTCGCCGTCGCCGTCAGCCTGGGCGGTCGGGTCCTTGCTCCAACCACGGAGATCATTCCGCGGGGCCGGGTGGCCCTCGTCAAGGATCCCGCGGGGGCTTCGGTGGGCCTCTGGGAGATCGACGAGCACCGGGGATTTCGTCTGCACGGGGCACCGGGCGCCCCCTACTGGCATGAACTTCATGCCCGCAATTATGCGCAGGCCGTGGAATTTTACCGCCAGGTTTTCGGCTGGGAGACCACCGTCGTTTCCGCAACCGATGACTTCCACTACACGACCCTGGGTCAGGGACCGCAGGCCACCGCGGGGATCCTCGATGCGACCGCCCACCTACCCACGGGCCACCCTGCAGCATGGCGGGTCTACTTTCAGGTCGTGGACGCCGAGGCGACGATCGCCGAAGCGCTGGGCCTGGGGGCCAGTGTGATTGACTCGCCCTCGGACACCCCTTTCGGCAGGGTTGCCGCCCTATCGGATCCAACAGGTGCCCTTTTCGAGATCGCACAACCGTTACCGTGAAGCCGGCAGCCCCGGCCCCTCAGTCACTATGCCGGCCATAGCTGAGCAACATGTTGCCCTTGCTGGTTTGCTGGGAATCTTGCAGCACCAACCGGGTCACCGGGTCGCTGGGTTCGAACAGGTGCTTCCCGGCTCCGGCGATCACCGGGTGGACCATCAACAGCAGGGAGTCCAACAGGCCGGCGAACAAGAGTTGGCGTACCACCGAAATGCTGCCGCAGACCGAAACGTCCCCGCCGTCGGATTGGCGTAGTTCGCGGACGAAGTCCTCCAAGGGGCGCTGGATCAACGTCGAGTTCTGCCAGGCGAGCTCCCCGGTGAGCGTGCGGGAGGCCACGAACTTCTCGACGGGATTGATGAAGGCGGCGAATGGGTCGTCCTTCCCCGCATTCGGCCAGTACCCGGCCCACTCCTGGTAGCTGCGCCGCCCCAGCAGAACGGTGTCCGACTGTTCCATCATGGAGGTCATCCCGGCACCAAGCTCCTCGTCGAAGCTGTCGAACTGCCAGAGGTTGGGCGCTTCGACCACCCCGTCGACCGATTGGAACAGTCCCACCTTGACCTCGCGCATGCTGCCTCCGTCATCAGATCCTGCTGTCCGACGTACCTGCTCGATCATCTGCCGCCCACCGGCGGTCGTCAAGAGGTCATGTACGGGCGGTCGCCCGCCCTCATGGTGTTCAGTTGGCAAAAACGTCGTGCAGTCGTCCCCGCTGATCCCAGAGGGCCACCGAGTCGCCGTCGTTATTCAGGATCGCTGACGTGCCGCCGTTGAAGTAGGCGGTGGCGGTATTGTTCCCGGGGCCCGTATGGACGCGCAGCTCTCCGCCGGGAGGGATCCGGTAGCCGGCACCGACCGTCAGGGTGTTGTTCGCCGCGTCACGCAGCACCAGCCCGGTGGCGTCGATCGTGTGGTCAGCGACGTTGCGGACCACCACATGTTCTCCGGCACCGAATTCGATGTCGTTGCCGGGCGGGTTATTGACCATCTCGGCGATCTCCAGGCCACGAGCCCGGGGGAATGGATTCCTGCCGGCCTGTAATCGCACGCTTTGCTGGGGGAAGTCCCCGGTGACCATATCCACTCCCAGATCGACGGCGGCATCGATGGCCTCAGGTGAGTTCGCCGTGTAGACCCCGAGGCCGAGTCCCGCTGCGTGGACTTTGCCGACCCCTTCGGAGGTCAGCGTGCGGTAGTTGGTGCCCACCGAATCGGCGAAGGTCGACCAATCGGCCAGGGTCCGTTCCGTTGGCACGGAGCCGACCAGCTGCTGCAGCGGAATACGTGGTGCCAGGGCAGCGAACCGGCGATTGGAGGAAGCATC
This sequence comes from Arthrobacter rhombi, assembly GCF_900163545.1. Classification (GTDB taxonomy): domain Bacteria; phylum Actinomycetota; class Actinomycetes; order Actinomycetales; family Micrococcaceae; genus Arthrobacter_H; species Arthrobacter_H rhombi_A. Next base: position 13,240 of record NZ_FUHW01000020.1, on the reverse strand, counting down.
GAATCCCAGCACGTTCACCTTCCCGGCGTTCACCAGCCGCCTCCAGGCGGGGTCCTCGGCCAGCTTCGTGGCCACGACGTTCTCGATTCCGGGGGAGTTCTGCGGGGACTTGATCTCCAGGTACACCCCCGTTCTGCGGTTCGCGGTGCGGGCAATGTCATCCAGATGGGGGATCCGTGCCCCGGCGAACCGGCGATCGAAGGAGGAACCGGCGTCCAGACGTTGCAGCTCTGCCCAGCTGAAGGAAGTAATCGGGTCCTTCTCCCGGCCGGGAAAAACCTCCTCGACGTTGGTCGTCCGTGCCGGGGTGTTGTCATGGAAGAGGAACGGCACCCCATCGGCACTGAGCTGGACATCCGTTTCGATGAAATCGACGCCGGCTGCCCTTCCTGCCCTGAACGCGGCCACCGTGTTTTCCGGTGCCACCCCGGCAGCTCCACGGTGTCCGATCAGCAGCGGGTCAGCGGACGGCGGCTTTGCTTTCATGGCCTCCGGTGCCACGGCAGGTGCCGGGGCGGCGGCGGCAGGGACTACTGCGGTGGGGATCACCAGAACGGCGACGAGGAGGATAAGAACTGTCAGCGGTCGGCAGGGTTTCGGAGTGGACGTGCGGCGAAATGCCATGCGATTCGGTTCCTTCGGCGCTCGGGGTGCGGGTGCTCCACGTCCATGCTGCCCACCCCGGACGACGGCTGAATCAACGGGTGGTGAACCGGGTATGAAGGTCCCGGCAATCGCGGCGAAGGGGATCCGTCGATCCTCTGGTTTCCGGGGATATTCGGCGTATCCTGAAAGAACCAGCAGCATCTGCCGGGTTGACGAGGAGGTCATCATGAGCCTGTTCAGAAGGCATCGGATCCACGAGAAGATCGTTGCGCCCGCAGCACATGCAGCCCTGGCCGCAGCGGATCAGGTACCGGTTCCACCGATCTATAAATATCGGATCAACGAGGAGCTGGCCACCAAGATCGCCCTGAAGGCGTATGGGGCCGGAAGCGACGGCAAACCAAATATCCCGCGGATGCCCCTCAGCGGCTAACCAGCCCCGCCACCACCGCCCCGCGCCACCCACCCAAGGAGTGTTCATGAAGGCCCTCACCGTCACGCCGGGAAGCAAGGATTCGCTGACCCTGCAGGAGGTGGGGCCCCCCGAACCATCTGAAGGCAGCGTCCTGGTCGATGCCCTGGCCATCGGGCTGTGCGGAACGGACCGGGAGATCATCAACGCCGAGTACGGCACCGCCCCGGAGGGCCGGGACGTGCTGGTGATCGGGCATGAGAATCTTGGGCGAGTCAGCCAGGCACCCCAGGAGTCGGGATTCTCCGCTGGAGATCTGGTGGTCGGCATTGTCCGCCGGCCCGACCCGGTCCCCTGCGGTGCGTGTGCCGCCGGTGAATGGGATATGTGCCTGAATGGGAAGTACACCGAGCATGGCATCGCTTCCCTGGATGGTTTCGGCCGCGAACAGTGGCGTGAGGATCCGGGCCATCTGGTTAAACTCGATACCTCCCTGGCCGACGTCGGTGTCCTGCTGGAACCGACGACCATCGTGGCCAAGGCCTGGGAACAGATCGAACGGATCGGGACCCGCGCGTTCTTCGACCCGCGGGTCGTGGCGATCACCGGTGCCGGACCGGTCGGTTTGCTCGCCGCACTCTTGGGGGTGCAACGCGGCTACGAGGTCCACGTTTACGATGTCGTCACCGACGGGCCGAAACCGCAACTGGTGGCCGATCTAGGGGCCCATTTCCACACCGACTCCTTGCCGGATTCCGGCCTCGAACCGGACATCATCATCGAATGCACCGGGGTGGCGCCGGTGATCGTGGACGCGATCGCCAATAACGGCAAGAACGCCATCGTCTGCCTGACGGGGGTTTCGAGCCCGGGAGGCAAGACGACGCTGGACGTCGGGACGATGAACCGCACTGCGGTGTTGGAAAACGACGTCGTCTTCGGTTCCGTCAACGCCAACCGTCGACACTACGAGCAAGGTGCCGAAGCCCTGGCGAAGGCAGACCCCTCATGGTTGGGGCGGCTCATCAGCCGACGCCACCCCATGGAAGACTATGCCGAGGCCTTCACACACCGCGACGGCGACGTGAAGGTCGTCATCGACATCGCCACATCTTGACCGTAGAGAACATTCGGCCCGGCCCCGAAGGGACCCATGCAACGCAATTTCCCTCAGCTCTCCGAGCTGCGCCCGCTCCTGCAGTTCGAACGCCCGAGCCTGGACTTCCGGGCCAACCGACTGGCCAAGGCGGCCGACCTGTGGGACCTGCGCCGGATTGCCCGGCGGCGGACCCCCAAACCCGCTTTTGACTACGTGGACGGCGGTGCCGGAAACGAGGAGACGCTCCGCCGCAACCGGCAGGCCTTCTCCGAGGTGGAGTTCCTCCCGGGCATCCTCGGCGGACACCCCACAGTCGATCTGTCCACGACGATTGCCGGGGCCCGGTCCGCGCTGCCGGTGGGGATCGCCCCGACGGGCTTCACCCGTTTCATGAACTCCGAAGGCGAGGAAGCAGGGGTCGGCGCCGCCGTCGACACCGGCATCCCCTACACCCTCTCGACGATGGGCACGCGGTCCATCGAGGAGGTCGCCGCCTTCCAACCGGCAGCCCGGCGCTGGTTCCAGCTCTACCTCTGGAACGACCACGAGGCATCGCTCGATCTGGTCAATCGGGCAGCAGCCGCCGGCTATGACACCCTGATGGTCACCGTGGACACCGCCATTGCCGGTCAACGCCTGCGCGATGTCCGCAACGGCATGACCATCCCTCCGAAGTTGAACCTCAAGACGGTCCTCGACGCCTCCTACCGTCCCGAGTGGTGGTTCAACTTCCTGACCACCGACTCGTTGAAGTTCGCCTCGCTCAGCGGCACCTCGCATTCACTGCCCGAGCTGATCAACTCGATGTTCGACCCGACCCTGTCGCTGCAGGACCTCAGGTGGTTGCGTTCGGTGTGGCCGGGCCAACTCTTCGTCAAGGGGGTGCTCACCGCCGAAGATGCCCGCAAGGCGTTGGAATCCGGCGCCGACGGCCTGGTGGTCTCCAACCATGGTGGTCGTCAGCTTGACCGCGCCCCGGCGAGCCTGCAGGCGCTGCGCGAGGTCCGCGACGCCGTGGGCCCCGATATCGAACTCATCCTCGATTCGGGCATCATGTCCGGCGGGGATATCGCCGCCGCACTCTGCGCCGGTGCCGACTTCACCCTGATCGGTCGTGCCTATATGTATGGGCTGATGGCCGGTGGCCGGGCCGGGGTGCAACGGGCGCTGGATATCCTGGCCGAGGAGCTGCGGGTGGTCACCACGTTGCTGGGTGTTTCCTCGGTGGCCGAACTGGGCCCGCAGCATGCACGGATGCACTGGCGTGGCCCGCAGGCCAGGCCTATAGCCCGTCCTTGACCTTCAGGACGAGTAAGGCTGCCGCGTCGATTTTGGCCTTGAACCCCGGGTCCGCCTTCGCCTCGGCGACGAGCCCAGCGGTGATGGGTCCGATGGCGTCCTGGTTCACGCAGAGCATCATGGTGCCTCCTGCGTCGAAGAACTTCTTGGCCCGGGTGGCATATTTCCAGTCACGGAACTGAGTGGCATCGCACATATCGTCGGAAATGACGATCCCGTCGAATCCCTGGTCCTCGCGCAGCATCCCGTTGATGACGGTATCGGAGAAGGCTGCCGGGTTCTTCGCATCGATCCGGGAGTAGTAGGCGCTGGAGAGCATGATGAAGTCCGCCCCGTCGTCGATCCCTGCTTGGAAGGGTTCAAGGGTTTCGTCGTCGCGGGTCGTCACCGTGTCGGTGACCCCATGGGACACGTCGGTGTTCTGGCTGACCCGCCCCAACCCGGGGTAATGCTTCATCACCGGGCTGACCCCTGCAGAGACCATGCCCGCAGCAAAGGCCGAGGATCCGGCCTGCGCACTGCCCGGGGTCTTCCCGTATTCCCTGCCGAACGCACCGATCGGTGCGTTGGCCGCACCGATGGAGGCCGGCACGGTATCGGCGACCGGCGCGAGGTTGACGTTGATACCTGATTCCGCCAGTTCCTTGCCCCAGCCGGTGGCCCGGCGTTCCAGGGTCTTCGGATCCCAGGAGCCTTGGGTGAGACCGGCGGGGATGCTGGAATAGCCGGGACCCTTCAGGACCTGGACCTTGCCGCCTTCCTGGTCGGTGGAGATGAACTGTCCCACACCGCCGGTGGTCTTCTGCGTGACGGTGGCCTCGATCTTCTGCACTGCGGCGGCGGTTCCCTGCAGTCCGACGGCGCTGCGGCCCTTGAGGAAGACGTTGCCCACATGGTTCTTCTGCACGATGCCCAGGTCCGTGGCGGTGGCCCCCGCGGCGGGGACCCCCATCATGAGGACCTGTCCCACGCGTTGTTCCAGGCTCAGGGTGTCGAGGCGTTTCTGCGCCGCGGTTTCTGCCGCGGGCGTTGGGGCAGCGGACGACGGCGATGCCGAACCCGCTGAGGACTGCGCGGATCCCTCCGAGCCCGGGGCCTGCGTCGATTCCGGAGAACCGGTTCCTTTCGAGCTGGCACCAGCGGACCCGCTGGAGGCGGGCCCTGGTTCCGGCGTCGTGCAGGCGGCCAGCGGAAGGGCGGCGCAGATCAACGCGGCGGTGGCCACGTTCCTCAAATGTTTTTTCATCATGCCCTTTCGGCGGGTTCGCAGGCAGACCTGACGCTCCAGTGTAGTGGGGGGCCCATCAGCCACCAGCCAGGCGATTCAGCCGGTCCCCGAGTTCCCCCAGCGCAGCTTTAAGTCCTGTCGGTTCCAGCACCGTGGCCTCGAAGCCAAGCAGGGCGACGTGGACGGCGATCAGTTCCAACGAGTTGCCACCCGCGGTCAGGAGGCAGGCGTCTTCGCCATCGGGTTCCACGCCGGCCACATTCGGCGGGATCGAGGCGCGCACGGCTGCCGCGGGGGCGGCGATTCTGAAGCGGACGATATGGGCGTAGGGGTTCTGTGAGATCGCCCGCTGGACGAACTGGGCGGCGTCCGGGGCACTGCGGCGAATGAACCGCCAGCCCGTGCGGTGCACCGCAGCGATGCGGTCCAATCTGAAGGTCCGCCAATCATCACGGTCCAGGTCGAAGGCCATGAGATACCAACGTCGGCCGGCGGACACCAGACGGTAGGGTTCCACGCGTCGCTGAACCCCGGGCCCTTCGACGCCCGCTTTCCGGTAGCTGAAGCTGGCCTGCTCGGGGGTGCGGATCGCATGGGCCAACTCCAGCAGCAAAGCGATGGGCACCGGCCCCTCGCCTCCACGGGTGCCATCGAGGGATACCGTGGCCCCCGCCACCGCTTCGACCGAACCACGCAACCGGGAGGGAAGCATCTGGTCCAGCTTCGAGAGGGCCCGCAACGCCGGCTCCCCCACCCCGGCGATCGATCCCCCGGCAGCCACCCGCAGACTCACAGCGACGGCCACAGCCTCCCCATCGTCGAGCAATAGCGGTGGCAGGTCTCTCCCGGCACCGAGCTGGTAGCCGCCGCCGACTCCCTGGGTGGCCCGTACCGGGTAGCCGAGGCCACGTAGGCGTTCGACGTCACGCCGCACCGACCGCGTGGTCACCGCCAGTTCAGCGGCCAGCTCGGTACCGGTCCAGACCGGGCGCGACTGCAGCAGACCGAGCAGGCGCAGCACGCGTTCGAGGGTTTCGCTCATGACCCCAGCCTCCCACCTATAGCGGACAGAAACAGTCCTATAGCTGCAGCACACTGATGAGATGACCACGCAAACGGAAGACAGAACAGCACCAACAGAGTGGAACCGGCGCCTCAGGGAACAACTGAGATGGCATTGGGAGAACCAGCTCCGTCCACGTTTGGAGGGGCTCACCGATCAGGAGTATCTCAGCGAACCCGTGGCCGATTGCTGGACCGTCAGGCCCCGCGGCGAAGCTGGCCCCGCCTACGCAGGCGCCGTCACCGCCGGTTCGGGGGACTTCGCCATCGACTTCGCCTTCCCGATGCCCGAACCGGCACCCTTCACCTCCATCGCCTGGCGGCTGTCCCATGTGATCGTGGGGGTTCTGGGACAACGCAATGCCGATCACTTCGCCGGCCCCGCATGCAGCTATCAAACACACGCCTATGCCGGTACCGCCGCCGAAGCCCTGGAACAGCTCGACGCCGCCTACTCTCGCTGGATGGCCGGCGTCGCCTCACTGGACGAGAGCGGGCTCGAAGGCCCCTGCGGGGAGTCCGAGGGCCCCTTCGCGCAGGCGCCGATGGCCGATCTGGTCCTACACATCCACCGCGAAATCATTCACCACGGTGCCGAGATCGCCCTACTGCGCGACCTCTATCTGCCGCGTCACCACTAAAAGGAGAGACCATGCCCGCCATGCCCGGCCCCGTCGCCGACGAAAAGTCCCTGCTGCTCGCCTTCTTGGACCAGCAGCGCACGAACCTGCGCACCATCACCCACGGGCTGACCGAGGCCCAGTCCCGTTCCACACCGAGCGCCTCGGCCTTATCCATCGGGGCGCTGATCAAACACGTGAACACCTGCGAGGCCAGCTGGATGAGCAGGGTCGCCGCTGCGCCCCACCCGCCGGCCGGGGACGCCGTCCCCTTCGGCGAGGCCGTCGCGCGCTACGCGGACCAGTACACGGTGACCGACGCCGAAACCCTGCACGCACTGCTCGCGGAACTGGAGGCCCAGGAGCACGAAACGACGCGGATCGTGCAGGCCGTCGACCTTGACGCAGCGGTCCCTGTGCCCCGCAACGCCCCGTGGTTCCCCCCGCGATATCGATGCCTGGTCCATCCGCTGGGTCCTGGGGCACCTGATCGAGGAGATCGCCCGGCACTGCGGGCATGCGGACATCATCCGCGAAACCATCGATGGGGCCACCTGGTTCGAGTTGATGGCCGCCGCGGACGGCTGGAAGGAAACGGAATGGCTGAAGCCCTGGACTCCGCCGGCCGGCCGGGCCCCCGGGGAAACGACCACCTGGGCATCGACGTCGTCTTTGCGGGCCAACAGGGCTGCCCGCAGCACATGGTAGTTATTGGTCACCACCAGCAACGGTCCGGGGCGCCCTGCCGCATTCTGGACCTCGCGGGAGAAGCGCAGATTCTCCCTGGCCGCCGGAGGGGATCAGCAATGGTTTCGGGGTGGATATCGTGTTCCATACGGCCGGAGGCCACGGCGTAGGCGAGGAAGATGACGAAGACGACGCCGTTGCGCAGCATGCGCCGGTCCTTATGGCGCAGCCAGAAGTAGAGCAGGCCCAACAGTGCGGCAATGATCAGGAAACCCACCCGGCCAGATTAGCCAGGCACCCCCTCTAGACTGGAGCCGTGCAGCAGAGTCCGAAATCCCCGCCGGGCGGTACCGGCGCCTCCATCGCCGCCCTCTACCACTATCCGGTCAAAGGCCTGTCCCCGCAGCCGCTCACCGAGGTCGGGCTCCGTCCCGGGCAGGGTTTCCCCGACGACCGGATCTACGCGCTCGCCCGGGCCCGTGGAAAGTATGCCCAGGGCACGGCGCAGAATCTGGGCAAGCGCAATTTCCATGTCTTGGCCCGCGACTTCGCCCTGGCCGGATTGCGCAGCGACTATTCGCCCTCCACACAGACGATCACCCTCACCCGTTCCGGGACCGATGACGGGAAGGTGGTGGACGCCGACCTGTCCACCCCTGCCGGCCGCGACCGGCTGGCGTCGACGGTGGCCGAATTGCTGGGTCTGGCCTCGGACGATGTGCCGGTTGTCGCCCACGAACCCGGGCGGCGTTTCCCCGATCTGTTGTCCAAGGGCGATGAGGAAGCCCAAGCCGTGTCGATCATCAATCTGGCCTCCGTCCGGGAACTGTCCCGGATCGCCGGCACCGAGGTGAATCCCCTGCGGTTCCGCGCCAATATCTACCTCGATGGTCTGCCTCCCTGGGCCGAACGGCAGCTGCCGGGCGGTTTCCTGCGGGCCGGGGGTGCCCGGCTCGAGGTCTTTCAGGAGATCGGCAGATGCCCGGCCACCGAAGTGGACCCCGTGAGCTCGCGGCGCGATCTGCCGGTCCTGCAATTACTCCACGATGCCTTCGGGCACACGAATATGGGCGTCTACGCCCAAGTGCGGACCGCGGGAACCCTCACGGAAGGCACCGCCGTCGTTTCGGAATAACCATGGCCGGGGCTGGGGTGACGGGGCTACGATCAAGGCACGTCGACCATCCGGATGGAGGCAGAAATGACCGACCCCTCCACCGGACCCCTGCGCACGGGGGCCTATATCGATGGCAGGTTCCGCCCTGCCGCCGACGGGGCCACGTTCACGTCCCGCTCCCCCGCCACCGGCCGCCCGATTGCCGAGGTGACGGCGTGCGGCCCCGTGGATGTCGATGCCGCCGTGTCCAGCGCCCGCACCGCCTTCGATTCGGGGGTCTGGTCCGAGGCCGAGCCCGCCGAACGTCAACAGGTGCTGCTGCGTCTGGCCGATCTCATCGAGGCAGCCACCACCGAATTGGCGGGGCTGGAATCCTTGGATGCTGGCCGGCCGCTGGCCGATTGCCATGAATTCGACCTTCCGGACACCATTGGCACCATCCGCTGGTATGCCGAAGCCATCGACAAGGTCTTCGGCAAGATCGCACCCACCGGTCCCGGTGCGCTCGGGCTCATCGTCCGCGAACCCATCGGCGTCGTCGGGGCGGTCCTGCCCTGGAATTTTCCGGCAGCCATGCTCGCCTGGAAAATGGCCCCGGCCTTGGCTGCAGGGAACTCGCTGGTGGTCAAACCCCCTGAACTGGCGTCCTTATCCACCTTGCGGATTGCCGAACTGGCCACCGAGGCGGGCATCCCCGACGGGGTGTTCAACGTGGCCCCGGGCCTCGGGCACATTGCCGGGAAGGCCCTGGGTCTGCACCCGGACGTCGATATGATCACGTTCACCGGTTCCACCGAGGTGGGCCGGCAGTTCCTGCGGTATGCCGCCGATAGCAACCTGAAGAACATCACCCTGGAATGTGGGGGAAAGTCACCGCAGATCGTGCTGGCAGATAATGCTGACAGGTTGCCGCAGGTTGCCGCAGGTGGCCGCCGATCTGGCGGAGGCGGCGTTCTGGGCTTCGGGGCAGAACTGTTCGGCGGGCTCACGCATCCTGGTGCATGAATCGCTGCGGGCTGACTTAGTGGCGGAACTGGCCCGGCAAGCCGAGCAGCGGATCGTCGGGGATCCCGCAGAGCCCGAAACGATCCTCGGCCCGCTGATCGAGGCCGAGGCGTTGGCCCGGGTCCTGCGGTTCATCGATGAAGCCCAAGCGGCCGGGGCACGGATCGTCACCGGAGGACGAGCCCTCTTCGAAGACAGCGGCGGCTGGTTTATCGCCCCGACCGTCATCGACCAGGTCACCGCCGCGATGCCGATCGCCCGCCAGGAGGTCTTCGGTCCCGTCGTCGCCGTGATCGGGTTTCACGACGAGGACGAAGCGTTGGCCCTGGCCAACGACACGACCTACGGTTTGTCCGCGACCATCTGGTCCCACGATATCGATCGGGTGATCCGGCTGGCCCGCGGGGTACGGGCAGGAACCGTGGCCATTAACGGCTACAGCGAAGGCAATATCACCACCCCGTTCGGCGGCTACCGGAGCTCGGGTTTCGGGGGGCGTGACAACGGTTTGGAAGCGCTGGAACAGTACACCCAGCTCAAGACGATCTGGTTGACCGTCAGGTCGCCGTAACCACGATCAAGGCCAGGACCCCCAGAACCATCACCGCACCGGCGGTCCAGAAGATGGCGGCCACATCGGCCTCCAGACGGCCTTCGGCGATCCCGCGGGTGCGGGTGGAGTAGCGGCGGCGCTGCGTCGCATAGATGGATAGGGCCCCGAGGCCCCCCACGGCCACCAGGATCAGAATCGACGGCCCGTAGTGGTGCATCCAGCGCAGGAACACGGCGCTGACCACGAACAGCGACAGGGTGGTCCTGCCCCAGGACATGACGGTGCGTTCGGGCTGCAGCCCCGGGTCCTGGTGTCCGCGCGTGATGGGGATGGTCATCGACTGGCCTATCCCGAGACCGCGAGGACGACGACGATGACCGCAGCGGCCAGCGCCCCGCCGATCCCCAGCAGCGGCACGATCGCCGGGAACGGCAGCGGACGGTGGTTGCGCATGCTCGACTCGATCCGCAGCCAGCGGAACACCGCACCGGCGCTGATCAGCAGGCCCAGGCAGATGACGAGGATCGAGATGGCCTTGCGCAGGTCGGTGGGGAAAGCGTCGAAGGCGAAGGCCTCCAGGGCGATGCCGCCGGCCAGGAAGGCCAGCGAGGTGCGGATCCAGGCCAGGAACGTGCGCTCATTGGCCAGCGTGAAGCGCGGATCCGGTTCGTTGCCGCTGGGTAGCGCCTTGCGTGCCAGCCATCCTCGTTCGTCTGGTTCGGCCACCGTTCTCCTCCCGCTGTTAGCCCAGCCGGAACCGGCTGCTCTCGCTGGAAATCCTACCGGTCTCTGCACAACCGGCCGTGCGGAAACCGCTGCGGGAATAACCACGAAGGCAAGACGTTAACTTGAGTGACATACACTCAGGTCTATACTTGAGCGTAAGACACTCAAGTTACTTGGAGGGAAAATGCCAGCGTTCTTCGGACCCACAGGATCGGGAAGCGGCTCGTTTGATGACTTTTTGGCCCGCTATCTGCAGGGCCAGCGAGCCGCAGCCGCGGGTCGCCCCATCGACATCACCCGTCTACTCAGCCGGCGCACGCACGAACTCCTCGGGCAGGCAGCCGCCTTCGCGGCCGAGCACGGTCATGCCGAGGTTGACGCCCTGCACCTGTTGCGGGTCCTCGTCTCCCAGGACGGACCAGCCGCCCAGCTACGCGCGGGAGGTATCGACGTGGAGGCTATCGCCCGCAATGCGGAGCAGCGTCTACCCCAGTCCTCCCACCAGATCACCGGTGGTGCCCCGGCATTGACGGCCTCGACCCAGCGAGCCCTCCTTGATGCCCGCCAGGTGGCTCGCGCCTTCGGCTCGACCTACATCGACCCCGAACATCTCTTCGTGGCCTTCGTCCTGAACCAGGACTCCCCCGCCGGGCAGGTCCTCGCCGCTTCCGGGGTGACCCCCGAAGCGCTGCAGAATGTTGGGGCGGCAGCCCAGCAGGCTCCCGCGGAGACGCAAAACGGCACCCCGCAGGCCGGGGCTCCGGGGGATTCGCAGACCCCGATGCTCGATACCTACGGTACGGATCTGACCACCTTGGCCCACGAAGAGAAGCTGGACCCGGTCATCGGACGCCAGCAGGAGATTGAGCAGACCATCGAGATCCTGGCGCGCCGCACCAAGAACAACCCGGTGCTCATCGGTGAGGCCGGCGTGGGGAAGACCGCCGTCGTCGAGGGTCTGGCCCAGGCCATCGTCGCCGATTCCGTCCCCGCCCAGCTGCACGGCAAACACGTGATCTCGCTGGATTTGCCGGGGATGCTCGCCGGCACCCGCTACCGGGGTGACTTCGAGGAACGCCTGACCAATACCATGGACGAAATCGCCGCCGGCGACGGTGAGTACATCGTCTTCATCGACGAGCTGCATAATGTGGTCGGTGCCGGCGGCTCCGGCGAAGGCGGGATGGACGCCGGAAACATCCTCAAGCCGCGCCTGGCTCGTGGGGAATTGCGACTCATCGGCGCCACCACCTTGGCCGAGTACCGGACCGTGGAAAAGGACCCGGCGCTGGAACGTCGTTTCCAGCCCGTCACGGTCGGCGAACCCTCGCCGGAAGATTCCGTCAAAATCCTCGCCGGGCTGGTCGACCGCTACGCCGAACACCACCAGGTGACCTATACCGAAGGTGCCCTGCGGGCCGCCGTCGACCTCTCATCGCGTTACCTTACCGACCGTTTCCTGCCCGATAAGGCGATCGATCTGATCGACCAGGCGGGGGCGCGGCTGAGTCTGCGTCGCGGCCCCGCCGTTGACCTGGAGTCGCTGCGCACCGAGCTGGACACCTTGCGCGAACGCAAGAACGACGCCGTCAGTGCCGAACGCTTCGAGGAGGCCGGGTGGCTGCGCGACGAGATCACCGCACTCAGTGAACACCTCGACGAGCTGACCTCCGGGGCGCCATCCGGCGGACCTTCCGAAGACGCCGCCGCCAACGTGGTGGACGAGGAGCAGATCGCCCAGATCATCTCCCGGGCCACCGGCATCCCCGCGACCCGGCTGACCGAGGGCGATCGGGCCCGGTTGGCGAAGCTCGAGGAGGAACTGCATGACCGTGTCATCGGACAGGACGATGCGGTGAGCGTGATCGCCAAATCCGTACGGCGTAACCGGACGGGCATGGGCGATGCTTCCCGCCCCGTGGGCAGCTTCATGTTCCTGGGGCCCACCGGTGTCGGCAAGACCGAGCTGGCCAAGTCTCTGGCCGAGTCGTTGTTTGGCCGCGAGGACGCCCTCCTACGTTTCGATATGAGCGAATTTGGTGAACGTCATACCGTCTCGCGGCTGGTCGGGGCCCCTCCGGGCTACGTCGGTTACGGTGAGGCCGGCCAGTTGACCGAGCAAGTGCGCCGCAACCCCTACTCGGTGCTGCTGCTCGATGAGATCGAAAAGGCCCACCCCGACGTGTTCAACCTGCTGCTGCAAGTGCTCGACGACGGCCGGCTCACCGATGGTCAGGGCCGTACCGTGGACTTCCGCAACACCGTGGTCATCATGACCTCCAACCTGGGTTCCGAGTTCCTGGCCAGCAAGACCGGCGCCCTGGGCTTCAACGCCTCAGCGGGTGAGGGTGCCAGCGGCTTCGGTTCCGAGAAGGCACTGCGCGATCGGGTCATGGGACGACTGCGCGAGACGATGCGGCCGGAGTTCCTGAACCGTATCGACGAGATCGTGTTGTTCCGCAAACTTGACCAGGAGCAGCTGCGCTCGATTGTGTCCATCCAATTGCGCACGACCGAAGCCCGGCTCCAGGCCCAAGGCATTGGTCTGGACGTCCAGGATGCGGCGGTTGATTGGATCGCCGAGCACGGGTACGAGCCGGAGTATGGTGCCCGCCCGCTCCGTCGGGTGATTCAGCGCGAGGTGGACGACGCGATCGCTGACCTGTTGGTTGTCGAAGCGCTCCAAGAGGGCGGCACGGTCACCCTCTCGGTCGATGATGGCGAACTACGCGTGAGCACTTCTGCCACCCGGGAGGCCCTGGCCGCCTAGGTGTATTGACCACGGACGTTGGTAACGCTCCGGGGTAGTTGAAATAGGGAAGACCT
>NZ_FUHW01000051.1 GCF_900163545.1 Arthrobacter rhombi | reverse complement strand
ATTGATTCGAACATGTCTTCGATTCTATCGAAGGCACCCCACGGATTCCCCGAAATACCAGCCCTGTGAGGGGCCCGTGGACAACAACCCGACCCCCGCGGAACTACTGCTGATGCAGGATGTTCTCCTGGACGACGTCGTACCCCAAACGCAGGATCAACACCGTCACGACCACGAGGAAGACAATGCGGATGAATTTGCTGCCCTTGCTCACGGCCATGCGTGCGCCCACGTAGCCGCCCACCATATTGGCCAGCCCGAGCACGAGTCCCAGCCCCCAGAGGAGGTGGCCTGTGGGCAGGAAGAAGGCCAGCGCGCCCACGTTGGTCGCCATATTCACGATCTTGGCCTTGGCGCTGGAGGCCAGGAAGTTGTAGCCGAGGAAGATGACCATGGCGATGATCAGGAACGACCCGGTGCCCGGACCGATGAGTCCGTCGTAGAACCCAATGACCAAGCCGATCACCCCGGCCACCGCATAGTGACGGCTGCCGGTATGGCGCAGGCTCGTCAGCTCGCCGACCGTGGGTTTGACGGCGGTGAAGATCGCCACGGCGATCAACGCGGCAACGATGATCGGTTTGAAGACCGAGGCGGGCAACAACGTCGCCACGATCGCCCCACCGAAACTGCCGATCAGGGCGATACCCGCCATCGGTAACGCCGTCTTCAGATCGGGGTGGGCCCGGCGGTAGTAGGTGATGGCACTCGTGGTGGTTCCGAAGACCGAGCCGAGTTTATTGGTCGCCAGCGCCTGGACGGGCGTGATGCCGGGGACCAGCAGCAGTGCCGGTAATTGGAGCAGTCCCCCGCCACCGACGACGGCATCGATCCACCCGGCGGCCAGGCCCGCGACGAGCACCAGCAACAAGGTGCTCGTCTGGAGGTCCGCCAGTCCGGAGCCCTCCAGCAACGACGCCCAGTCCACCGGGTGTCCGCCTAGCCGCGAACAGTGTCGATGAGGTGCTGGACCACATCGGCCACCGGGATGTTCTCGGCGGTTCCGGAGGCCCGGTCCTTGACCTCCACGAGGCCTTCGGCCAGGCCGCGGCCCACGACGGCGATGGTGGGGACGCCGACGAGTTCGGCATCACCGAACTTCACGCCGGCCGAAACCTTCGGTCGGTCATCGAAAATGACCTCGATGCCCTGGGCGTCGAGGGCCGCGGCGATGCGCTCGGCCTCGGCGAAGAGTTCGGCACCCTTGCCGGTCACCATGAGGTGCACATCGGCGGGGGCGACGTTACGGGGCCACATCAGCCCTCGATCGTCATGGTTGGTTTCGGCCAGGGCGGCAACGGCGCGGGTGACACCGACACCATAGGAGCCCATGGTGACCGTGACGAGCTTGCCGTTCTGGTCCAGGACCTTCAGCTCGAGTGATTCGGCGTATTTGCGGCCCAACTGGAAAATATGGCCCATTTCGATGCCGCGGGCGGTCTGCAGCGGGCCGGAGCCGTCGGGCGCGGGATCGCCTTCGCGGACCTCCACGCATTCGATGGTGCCGTCCCAGCCGAAGTCCCGGCCGGCGACCAGGCCGAAGACGTGGCGACCGTACTCGTTGGCCCCGGTGATCCAGGAGGTGCCCGAAACCACACGCGGGTCAACCAGATACAGGACCCCACTGGTCGCCTCGGTGCCCAGCACCGCATGATCCAGCCCGTTGCCCGGGCCCATGTAGCCCTTGACCAGGGCAGGGTTCTTCTTCAGGTCCTCCTCGGTGGCTGCCTCGATCTCCACTTCGCCGCCGATATCCAGGTGGCCGGCGATATTGGCTTCCACGCGTTTGAGGTCCACCGCACGGTCGCCCGGCAGGCCGATGGCCACCAGCCGGCGCTCCCCCGTGGGCAGCTTCGCGGCGATGACGACGTTCTTGAGCGTGTCGGCTGCGGTCCATTCGCCGCCATCCCGGGGGGCTACCTCGTTGGCGACGGCCACGAGCGTGTCGATGGTCGGGGTATCGGGGGTGTCCTTGACTTCCCAGGCCGGCAGCGCGGAATAGTCGATATCTGCCGGCACCACGGTGGTCACGGCCTCCACGTTGGCGGCATAGCCTCCTGCGGAGCGCACGAAGGTGTCTTCACCGACGGGGGTCGGGTGGAGGAACTCCTCGGATTTGGAACCGCCCATGGCCCCGGCCGTGGCCTTGACCGGCAGGATCTCCAAGCCCAGTCGGGCGAAGATCTTCAGGTAGGCCTCACGGTGCTTGGCGTAGGCGGTATCCAGGCCGGCGTCGTCGATATCGAAGGAGTAGGAGTCCTTCATGATGAATTCGCGTCCACGCAGCAGGCCGGCGCGGGGGCGGGCTTCGTCGCGGTACTTATTCTGGATTTGGTAGAGGTAGACCGGCAAATCCTTATAGGAGTTGTAGAGGTCCTTCACCAGGAGGGTGAACATCTCCTCGTGGGTCGGCGCCAGCAAATAGTCGGCGCCCTTGCGGTCCTGGAGCCGGAACAGGGCATCACCATATTCGGTCCATCGGCCGGTGGCCTCGTAGGGTTCGCGCGGCAGCAGTGCCGGGAAGTGGACTTCCTGGCCACCGATGGCGTTCATTTCCTCACGGACGATCGCCTCGACCTTCGCCAGGACGCGCAGGCCCAAGGGCAGCCAGCTGTAGATGCCCGGGGCGGCACGGCGGATGTAGCCGGCGCGCACCAGCAGCTTATGGCTGGCAACCTCGGCGTCAACCGGGTCTTCGCGCAAGGTGCGCAGGAACATGGTGGAAAGTCGCAGGACCACGCTTGCTGTCCGTTTCCGCGGGCTGGGCCGCTGGTCGTGTGGGTTGATGTCCGTATCGGGACGCTTCCAATTTACCCGCTGCCCGTCGCAGGGCCGAACAGCCCCGGGCCCAGGGCCCCGGTTATTGTGTTCGCAGTGCTTCCAGCGCCTCGTCGAGCTGGTCGGCGACGTCCCCGGGAACGATGTCTTTTTCGTGTTCATCCCGGGTGGTTGCCGAGACCACGACGGCCCCGTCGCTGCCGGAAACGGTGTAACTGGCCACCCCCTGCTCCCCGGCCGAGACGTCCATCCGGTAGCCCACCGTGGTTTCTGCCCGCGTCGTCGTCTTCTCCCGGTCCACCGCCGCGGTCCCCGCGGTGTCGCCTAGGCTCAGGTCGAAGCTCCCGCATCGGCTGATCAGGTCGGCAGTGCGGGAGACGGCTGCGGCGGCGGCGGCACGATCAGGGTAGGAAGCCAGCGACACGTAGCTTTCGCGATTGACCGTATCCCCGGGAATGGTCACCGAGGCGATCAGGGCGCCGGCAGGCAACGTGGCTTCCTGGTTGTCCATGAAGGGCGCACATTTGGCGGGGGTGATGTCCATGTCATCGAGCAGGGCCTGCCCGGTTTCGGTCTGCCCGGCAATCTCCTGGGAGGTCCGGGCTCGGGCGCCGGGATGGTTTTCGGCCATTTCGCGGGCCGCATCAGCCAAATCCTCGGCGGTGAAGGACGGCAGCGGGCCGGTCAGCGGGGGCGGAGCACTGCTGGCTTCCGGATCGCCGGTCGGGCTCGGGGACGGAGCGGCGGAGGACGACGACGGGGCCGGGCTGGAGGCCACAGGCCCACTGCCGCTGGGTGCGGGGGTATCACCCGGGTCGCCTCCGGTGCAGGCGCTGAGGACCAACGGCAGGGCCAGCAGCACCGCGGCGGTCTTTCCGCGCGTCGACGCAGACGATGCCCCGTCCATGGGTCCCCCGTTTCGCAGGCTGGAACCGGCACCGTTGGCACCGGATGTTCTGCCCCTACCCTAGCGAACGTGCGGGCTGGGAGGCAGGAGCGAAGCGCTGGGAATTCAGAACAGAACCGTGGCGAATTCGCCGACCTGTTCGAATCCTGCCCGACGGTAGGTGGCCACCGCGGCGAGATTGTAGTTGTTCACGTACAGGCTCGTGACCGGAGCCAAGGCCAGGGCCGAACCGGCCACCGCTGCCATGGACGGGCCCGAAAGGCCTTCACCACGATGTTCAGGGGCGACCCAGACGCCCTGGATCTGGGTGGCCCGCGGCGAAACGGTCCCGAGTTCGGCCTTGAAACGGATGCCTCCATCCGCGGGGCGGTCCACGAAGGAGTGCCCCTGCCGGATCAGCGAGCGGACCCTGGAACGGTAGAACGGTCCCCCGGCGCCCAACGGCGAGTAGCCCAGCTCCTCCTCGAACATGGCGGCGCAGGCCGGCAGGACGGCATCGAAATCGGTCATCGTCGAACGCCGGACGGAGGTCGACGGAAGAATACTCGGCTGCCGGTCCAACACCATCAATGGCTGGGAGGCGCGCACATCGAAGGCCCGTTGGGAGGACTCCGGACGCATCGAGTCCCACAGCGGCAGCACGGCAGTGGCCGGCCCAAAGATGGAGGAGACCTGACGGTCCATGCCCAGCACCGCCGTGGCGAAGGCCAAGGCATCACCGGGGCCGGCTTGGATGGGGACCAGATTCGCACCGACCCAGAGTGCTGAGCGCAGTTCCCCCGAGTCGTAGCGACCCAACACCAGGGACCCGGTGGGGGTCGGTGCCGCGGAGCCGGTGGCCTCAAGTTGGGCGTCCATGAAAATATTCGCCACCGGGTCCTGGGCCACCAGGCCGCGCAGGGCAGCCGTGTCCTCATCGGTCAGGACCCTGACGGTGTCCCCCAGGGATTCGCCGCCCCGGTAGGGAAGTTTCGCTGGTGGAAACCACGGGAGGGCACGGGAAAGGATCCTTGACATCGTTCCTCCCTTCCCGTCGCCCGCGGTGGCGCCTAGCCCAAAGTCTTGCAGACTCCGGGCTGCGGCGGAACCACATGACCTGGCACCTGGCTACCCCGCCTTAGGAGACCGAAACGCTCGGGACTCCACCGGCGGCTTCACCGGCGGCTTCCATCGCCTCGACGATGCGTCCGGCCTCTTCGATGAGGGTTTCCACGATCTGGTCCTCGGGTACGGTCTTGATGACCTCGCCCTTGACGAAGATCTGGCCCTTGCCGTTGCCGGAGGCGACACCGAGATCGGCTTCGCGGGCTTCGCCGGGTCCGTTGACGACGCAACCCATGACGGCCACACGCAGCGGGAACTCCATGCCTTCCAGCCCTGCGGTGACCTCGTCGGCCAGCTTATAGACGTCGACCTGGGCGCGGCCACAGGAGGGGCAGGAAACGATTTCGAGCTTGCGGGGGCGCAGGTTCAGCGACTGCAGGATCTGGTCACCGACCTTGATCTCCTCGACCGGCGGTGCGGAGAGGGAAACACGGATGGTGTCGCCGATGCCTTGGGAGAGCAACGCACCGAAGGCCGTCGCCGATTTGATGGTCCCTTGGAAGGCAGGGCCGGCTTCGGTGACGCCCAAGTGCAGTGGCCAGTCGCCCTGTTCGGCCAGCAGCTCATAGGCACGGACCATGACGACCGGGTCGTTGTGCTTGACGGAGATCTTGAAGTCGTGGAAGTCGTGTTCCTCGAACAGCGAAGCCTCCCAGACGGCTGATTCAACGAGCGCCTCGGGGGTGGCCTTGCCATATTTTTTCATCAGGCTGGGGTGCAGGGAGCCGGCATTGACGCCGATGCGGATCGAGGTGCCGTGGTCCTTGGCGGCCTGGGCGATCTCCTTGACCTGGTCGTCAAACTTCCGGATGTTCCCGGGGTTCACGCGGACTGCGGCGCAGCCGGCTTCAATGGCCGCGTAGACGTACTTCGGCTGGAAGTGGATATCCGCGATGACGGGGATCTGCGACTTCTTGGCGATGATCGGCAGCGCCTCGGCATCGTCGGGCGAGGGGCAGGCCACCCGCACGATATCGCAGCCGGAGGCCGTGAGTTCGGCGATCTGCTGCAACGTGGCGTTGATATCGGTGGTCGGCGTGGTGGTCATCGACTGCACGCTGATCGGGGATTCCGATCCAACACCGACGGCCCCGACCTTGATCTGGCGGGTTTTCCGTCGTGGGGCCAGAACCGGTGGTGGGGCTGCTGGCATTCCAAGGCTGACCGAGGTCAAATTATCCTCCGGGTTTTCAGGGGTGTTCATCCACGGCCCATTATCCTCCTTCGCGGAGGAAAATGGGGCCCTAGGCGGAATCAGACGTGGTGAGAGAGCTCACCGGTGACGGGGCTCCATTCGGTCAGGCGCAGGGCCGCGACCAAGGAGTTGGCGTTGAACGGGTCTTCACCGAGCTTCGCGGCGAGGGCTTCCTCGGAGGGAGCCTTGATCAGGAGCAGGGCCCCGGAACCATCAACGTAGGGTCCGGAGGCTACGAGGGTGAATCCGTCGGTCAGTCCAGCCAGGAAGGCGCGGTGCGCAGGGCGGTGTTCGTCCCGGGCGGCTTCGGAATCGGGCGCATAAACGTATTCAACGGCAAAAATGCTCATGGGCACCAGTGTACGTTCCCCGCGGGAGCTCCGCGGACGGGCTACTGGTAGGAGACGAACCACGGCTTGGGCTTGATCTGAAAGGTTTGCTCGGGAGTGAAGGTCGGAGAGTCCTCGTCGATGAAGTTCTTCCACGCCATCCTGATGCCATCGGGCAGTCCGCGACGCAGGTTGTCCCAGGTGGCCATCTTCATCCCGGGGGTGCCATTTCCATCGGCATGCAGGACCATCGCCAGTTCGGGATGTGTGGTGTCCAAGGTGGAGCGATTTTCGATCATGCTCCGCCGGAACTGGTGAAGAATGACCACCTTCTGCGGCAGCTGTTTCCTGCGCGTTAGTGCGGCCAGCCAGTCGTTCGTCCGGTTCAGTTCAGCCGCGTCGACGGAACCTATTTGTTTCATATGCTGCTGCCCGGGTTTGAGCCTCCATTCCGGGTCGTAGGCGAGGCCCACGTTCGGGTAGGACAGCAGCTTTTCGTAGTGCTTGGCCTGGGTCAAAAAGTCGTTGCGGCCCGGTTGGAGGTCCAACACCACGTAGACCCCTGCCTGCTGCGCAGCCTTGACCCAGGGTTCAAGTTGGTCCACGGGGGTGTAGCTGGAATAGTTCCCGTCCGTCCCGGGCGCGGCGGAGGCGACCGTGGCGATGATCTCGAAGGCCGGTTGGACCTTTTCCTTGCTATGGGGCTGGTATTCCGTGGCCAGCTTCTTCGCCCGTTTGATGGCCCCATCCAGGTCCTGTTCGCCCAGCGCCCCCAGGGAGGAGGTCCCCGGCGAGCCGTAGAGCGCGATCATCCGCCGTGCCGGGAACACGACTTGTCCCCCGCCGGGAAGTTCCTGGCCCCCGGCCGCCGTTTTGGCCAAGGCAGAGAATTCGGCGCTCTTCCCGAATCCCTGGCCGATCGTGTAGAGCTGCGCGTCGGCATGGTCGCCGAAGAATTTCCGGTTCTTTTCAGCGCGCGGATCCGGCGAGGCCATCCTCGCCCGGTCAGCTCCTGCGGCTTCGGCAGTGGCCAGGGCGGGTCCTGCTGCCTGATCTGCTTTCTTCCCCGCCCGGACGACGACGGCGAATCCTGGGTTGTCAGATTTCTCGGGAGCTTCAATGGTGGGCAGCTGCCCCTCGGGGTCCTCCCCGGCCACGACGTCCCGGTCCCCGATCGCCGCTTCGGACAAGGTTCCGTAGGCAATGAGGGTCTCTGCCCCCAGACGTTCCAATTCCTCGTCGAAGTCCTTCTGTTCCGAAGCGCCCTCGGGTTCCATGAGCAACGGGATACCGAGTTCGCTGGCCCGCCCGGCAGCCCGCTTGGAGGAGTCCGTGGCGTCCTTTCCGAGGACGACGACGGCAGGGGTCCTCTCGAAGAACGCCCGGCTGGCTTTCAACCCCAGCTCCTCGGTACTGCCGCCGAGGTGGCTGATACCCGGCGTCGCCTCGGCCAAGACGACCCGGTCGGGATCTTGCCCTGAAGCCCCTGGCGTATGTCCGTCGTCGTCCCCCGGAGCAACTGCTGAACATCCGGCCATGACCAGTCCCAGGGCCAGTGCCGAGGCGACGACGGCTCCCCCGCGCAGGACGGTGCCGCGGTGATTGCGACGATCAACCAAAGATATTCACCGGTTTCACGATATCCGCATAGATCAACAGCGCACCCATGCCCAGCAGCAGCACACCCACCACATAGGTCAGTGGCATCAGTTTGGCGATGTCCACCGGGCCCGGATCACGACGTTTGAAGATCCGGGCGGCGAAACGACGCAGGCCCTCCCACAGGGCGCCGACGACGTGGCCGCCGTCCAGGGGCAGCAGCGGAATGAGGTTGAAGACGAACAGGGCGACGTTCAAGCTGGCGACCAGGCCGAAGAGTGTGGCGATGCGATCCTTGATCGGGATCTCGTCCATGGCACTGACCTCGCCGGCGATCCGACCAACCCCCACGACCGACATCGGTCCGTTCGGGTCCCGTGGCGCCGAGGAGAACGCCGCCTGACCGACGGCGACCAGTCGTGCCGGTAGGTCCACGACGATCCCGGCGACGGCCCGCACATTCTGTCCCACCGCAGGTGGCACTTCGGTCAATGGCAAGGTCATCTGCACGTTTTCGGAGCCCATACCCACGAAGCCGACGTTGACCAGTTCGGTCTTGCCGTTGGCGTCGGTCTTGACCCGTCCGTTGATGTCCAAGGCGGGTTGCTGCGATAACCGCGGAGTGATGGTGGTCTGGTGTTCCGAGCCGTCGCGCAGGTAGGTGATCGGCACGGTTTTTCCTGCGTCGGCTCGGATGAGTTCGGAGAGATCGTCCCACTGCCACTCCTTGACCTGGTGGCCGTCGAAGGAGGTGATCCGGTCCCCCGGGCGCAGGCCGGCTTCGTAGGCAGGTGCCGCAGGATCTCCTGGCTGGCAGTTGGCGGCAGCGTCGTCGCCGCCGCGGGCCTTCTGGTCTGCCTGGCTGACCACGCACTGGTAGACCTCGGAGATGTTGGTGGTGTGCTGGATGGAGCCGAAACCGCTGATCAGCACGGCGAAGAGCACGAAGGCAATCACCAGGTTCATGAACGGCCCACCGAGCATGATGATGACCCGTTTGTAGACCGGGAGTTTATAGAACATCCGGTTCTCGTCGCCGGGGCGCAGCTGCTCCGCGGCCGCCTGACGGGTCTCGTTGGCCAGCTGGGTGAACATTCCCGTGCTGGCGGCTTTGACCTTGCCCTCCACCGCTGTCGCCTCGGCAGGAGGGAACATCCCGATCATCGAGATGTAGCCACCCAGCGGGATCGCCTTGACCCCGTATTCGGTTTCCCCCCGTCGGCGAGAGAAGATCGTCTTGCCGAAGCCGATCATGTATTGCGGGACGCGCACACCGAAGAGTTTGGCCGGGACCAGGTGGCCGACTTCGTGCAGGGCAATGGACACGGCGACGCCGATGGCGACGATCAGGACGCCGGCGATAAAGAGGATGACTGTCACAACTGTCCCCAACGTTCCTGGGCACACTTTCGTGCCCACGCTTCGGCCACCAGCACCGATTGGACGCTGAGTTCATCCCCGACCAGCGCCCCGGCATCGTACTGCCCCACCACATCGGCGACACAATCCACGATGTCAGGGAAGCGGATGCGTCCCGCGTGGAAGGCCTCGACGGCTTCTTCATTGGCCGCGTTGTAGACGGCCATATGCGTGGCCGAGGTATTCGCCGCCTGCTTGGCCAGCCGGATCGCCGGGAAGGCTTCCTCATCCAGTGGTTCGAAGCTCCAGCTGGAGGCGGTGGTGAAATCACAGGGCGCAGCGGAGCCGGGTACCCGAGCCGGCCATCCCATGCCCAGGGCGATCGGCAGACGCATATCCGGCGGCGAGGCCTGGGCGATCGTGGACCCGTCAATGAATTCGACCATGGAATGCACCATCGACTGCGGATGAACGACGGCTTCGATCTTCTGAAGCGGTAGGTCGAACAGCAGGTGGGCTTCAATGACTTCCAACGCTTTATTGACCATGGTCGCAGAATTGGTACTCACCACCTTGCCCATCTCCCAGGTGGGGTGGGCCAGCGCCTGCGCGGGGGTAACGTCCATCAACTGCTGGCGGGTCATACCGCGGAACGGGCCACCCGAGGCAGTGACAATCAGCCGGGCAACCTCCTCGGGAGTGCCGGCGCGCAGAGCCTGGGCGATCGCCGAATGCTCGGAATCGACCGGGACGAGTTGCCCCGGCGCCGCAGCCTGCTTCACCAGGGCGCCACCGGCGATCAGCGACTCCTTATTGGCCAAGGCCAGCAGGTGTCCGGCCTTCAGGGCCGCCAAGGTGGGGGCCAAACCGATCGAACCGGTCACCCCGTTCAGCACGACGTCGGCTTCCGGATACCCGGCGACCCGGGCCGCCGCCGTGGGACCAGCGAGCAATTCGGGATGGTAGGCACTATGTCCTGCGAGTTCGGCATGCTCGTGGATCCGTGCCCGCAGTTCATCGACGTCTCCGTCGGCGAGCGCGACGACCTCAGCCCGGGTGTGCACTGCCTGTCGGGCGAGCAGTTCGATGTTGGAGCCGCCGGCGAGCGCGACGATTCGGAAGCGTTCGGGGGCTGCATCGGCGACGTCGATGGCCTGCGTGCCGATGGAACCCGTGGAACCGAGCAGCACGATGCGCCGGGGTTCATTCAGGGTGGGGTTGATATGTGGCGGCTCGCGAAACTCCATGCCTCCAGTATCGCGCACTCGAGGTCTGCGGCGAACATCCCAGGGACCGGGCTAGTACTGGTCCTCGTCGTCCTGATCGTCGATGTCCTCCAGATCACTCCAGTCGGCGTCCAGCCCGCTGGAGCCCGCCGTCTCCTCGGGCAGTTCGAAGGGGTGTTGGAGCATCCAGATGAGGCGACGGGTGATCACCGGGCGCAGTGGGAAGGTGTCTACGTGAAAGACTTCGGGGTCCGCCAGCGAGGGCCGATAATGGCCCAAGGCATCCGAGCCCCCGGATTCCTCGGGTGAGGCCGGCGCGTAGTGCACGGCCAAAGGTGAGCCGAGTTCTCCGGCCAGCTGCCCGGCGATGAGGATCCCTTCGGCCCGGTGGCGTCGGGACAGGACCCCGGTGGAGGTGGTGTCGATGTCCTGCTCGGTGAACTCGGTTTCCCAGACCCGCATCCTGGCTTCGAGTGCGGCCGGCAGCGCCAATTCCTCGTAGGCCACGGGCTCCCAGGTCCAGACCGGGCTCTCCCCATGGTCGACGAAGAGGCGCACATAGGGCACCCCTTCAATCGTGGTGTAGCTGGTATCCGGCTCCATCTCCTCCATGGGGACAGTGTGCCAGTGATCAGTCGTCGGAGACGCGCAGCTCAACCTCGATGTTGCCCCGGGTGGCATTGGAGTAGGGGCACACCTGGTGGGCCGCCTCGGCCAGCTCGCTGGCCACGGTCGCCTCCACATCGGGCAGGGTGACTTCCAGGGTCACTGCCAGACCGAACCCTCCGGACTCGAGCCCACCGAGGTGGACCTGGGCGCCGACGCTGGACCCATCGACGTCGATCTGGCGTTCACGGGCCACCATCTGCAGCGCGCTATGGAAGCACGCGGCGTAGCCCGCGGCGAAGAGTTGTTCGGGGTTGGCCCCGGCACCTGAACCGCCCATGGATTGCGGGATGGCCAGATCGAGGTCGACCCGGTTATCGATGGAGGTGACATGCCCGTCGCGGCCGCCACCGGTGGCAAGTGCTTCGGCGGTGTAGAGAGTCTTCATGATGGATCCTTGGGGTTGTCGGTGCGGGTGGGCGTTGCCTGCCCGGTGGAACAGATCTTTGCCAGCAACCGACGTAGTTCGGCTGCTTCCACTGCTTCAAGGCCCAGCTGGGCGAACAGGCGCGACGGAATCCCGACGGCGTCCTCGCGCAGGGCCGCGCCCTCGGAGGTCAACTGGATTGTGACCACGCGCTCATCGGCAGTGCCACGACGTCGTTGGATGCTGCCGGAGCCTTCCAGCCGCTTCAGCAGCGGTGACAGGGTCCCCGAGTCGAGACCGAGCCGCCGTCCCAGCGCGGAGACCGGCTGGCCGTCCTCCTCCCACAGGGCGAGCATGACCAGATATTGCGGATAGGTCAGGCCCAACGGCGCCAACAACAGGCGATAGGCAGCCACAACGGTCTTCTCACTCGAATAGAGCGGGAAGCATAATTGCTCGTCGAGAGCCAGCGGGTTGGTCTGCACAAATTAAGGATAGTGCACAATTTAGTTGTGGACAACTCACCAACTTGCCATCCATTGGCGTTCCGCTGAGCTCGGCTGTCGTTTTCCGAAGCCGATTGCTCGGAATGCCGGCCAAGCTGATGAATCGTTAGCTCCTGTTGACTCGCCCTAGTACTTCTCATGGGATGAAGCGTCGGGAGACAAAGCCAGCACGCCATGCCAGACTGACATGATGCCCCGCCAATACGAGCCTCCGGCGCCAGAGATCCTGGAGTGGGTTCGGCGCCATGTGCATGCGCATGCCCGGGTGACCGCCGTCGCGCGCTTGCAGGGCGGAGTCACCGCAGACATGGACCGAATCACCGTCGAGGCTCCGAGTGGAGCCCGGGATGTGGTGCTGCGCCGCTGGCAGTTCGATGACGAGGCTGAGGCCCAGGTAACACGCGAAGCGTCCGCGCTGACGGCGATACGGGGTCACGGGGTGCCTGCACCTCAACTCCTCGCAATGGACGCGGACGGCGTCGAGACCGGGGTTCCGTGCACGCTCACGTCCGCCTTGACCGGGCAGCCGGACCTGGCTCCGGCAGACATGCGTTCCTGGCTGGGCCAACTCGCGACCACTCAGGCGGCGATCCACGCCGTACCCGACCGGCCACGAACCTACGCGGACGCCGGGAACGGTGACGGCGAGCCTGTGCCCGTGCCGGACCGGTACGGCGGGCGCCACCGCCCACTGGACTGGTTGTCTGACCGTGGCCTGCGCGATGCGGCCCGGGAGGCTGCGTCGGGACCGCTGGGTGACGAAACGGTCTTTGCGCACGGCGACTACCAGCACTTCAATGTGTTGTGGGATGACGGCCGACTCACCGGCGTTGTGGACTGGCCCGACGCGGCGACCGGCAACCGGGGCAGCGACGTCGGCCACTGCAGGCTTAATCTGGCCGTATTGTTTGACGCCGAGACGGCTGGTGCCTATTTGACGATGTATGAGCGTGCTGCGGGCGTAAGGGTGGATCGGCGGGCCGACTTGCGGGCGTTGCTCTGTTTCGACCTCGGGTGGCAGCACTTCGTCCCGCACCAAGTGGCAGGTCGGGCTCCGCTCGACCTAGCCGGGATGCCTGAGCGGGTTGCCGCCGCAATCCGCGATGCCCTGAACAGGGTCCATTAGTCGGTCTGTTTACGGTCAACGGCGCATCCGGATTTTCCGCAAGTGGAACCCAAACGGGCGTCCCGGAGTGAGATGACCGGCGGCTCTCAGCTAGTGGCTGTTGTCCGCCAACTTCTCCAGCCCGACCACTCGGCCGCCTCAATGACGCAGAACCGGTTTCCCTCGGGGTCTTGCATGATGACGTAATCTGCATCGTCGGGGCGTCGACCCCAATCCACCTTGGTGGCACCGAGAACAGTAAGTCGGCGAACTTCGGCCGCCTGGTCCTCCGCGTACAAGTCCAGATGCATGCGAGGTGGCAATATCCGCTCAGAGCGGTGCGCGTCGAGGGAGACATTCGGACCAGTTCCATCGGTGGCGAATAATAGTGCGAAGTCATCATCAATCGGCTCACGCACAGCGTAATTGAGAGCATCAGACCAAAATTGAATCTGTTTTTGCAGGTCGCTCACACGAATGACAATGGACCCAACAACAAGCATTTCATAACCGTAGGTTGAGTGGAGTGACGCCGCAAGCGGAATCCTCTACGGGACGTTTGATGCTTTGGCTATGCCCTGTCGGCTAGCTCTTTCATCCGGAGACGTTGCTCTTTCCACTGATCGGGCGTGAGGTCTGGAATGTTCGGCGCGGATGGGCGCAAACCGATGAAACCGTCCAACTGCTCGCACACGATATCCAAGTGTCCGGCATGATGGTGAGATTCGGCGATCATATGCACTAGGAGGCGTTCCACCGTGGCGTGCCGATGCTTTATCCACCACGGCACCACGGCCGGGGAATCCAGTTCCAATTGGTCGAGTACTGCATCGGCTGCGGCGGTTGTCTCCCGATAGATCTCAACCGCATCGACAAGCGTCATATTCGGCGGCGGGAGGAAGTCTGCCTGAGCGTCCTCGGCTTCGACGATGCCCCGGATAACGGGGTCCTCAATTTCCCGTCCAAGACATTCAATGAAATATTCGGATTCGGTGACGGCCAGATGGAGCAGTAGGCCCATGACATGGGTGCCTGTTGGAGTCAAGGGAGTACGTGCTTGGGCATCACTCAAGCCCTCACATTTCCACAAGATTGCTTCGCGGGCATCGTTCAGATATTCACGAAGCTGTTGGTTGGGTCCCTTGGTAGAAGCCCGGTGACTATGTGAGTTTCGCATCCGATAATGGATGCAGGAGGAAATTCATAGATATGGCACGTAGACATACCCCTGATCAGGTCATCGCGAAAGTACGGCAGGGCCAGAAGCTACTCAACGACGGACGGCCGATGATCGAGGTCATCAAGGAACTACAGATCACTGAAGCGACGTGGTACCGGTGGCTTCAGCAGTACGGATCCGAGAAGAACGCCGGCCAGACCAAGGCGGTGAAAAACCTCGAAAAGGAGAACGCCAGGCTCAAGAAGCTGGTGGCGGAGAAGGAACTAGCCATCGACATTCTGAGCGAGGTGGCGCGGGGAAAATTCTAAGCCCTGAACCACGCCGCCGTGCTGTACGCATGGCGCAGGAGAAGTTCGGGGCTTCCGAAAGATTCGCGTGTCGCGTCCTGGGCCAGAATCGCTCAGCGCTGCGCAAAGGCCGCCCAGCGGTCAGCTTCGAAGAGGCCCAGCTGCGCGCTGATCTACGAGCGGTCGCGGTGAAGTATCCGGCCTGGGGTTGGCGTAAAGCACGCTGGCATCTGCTCCAGCAGCCGCAGTGGGACGGGATAGCGCTGAATAAGAAGCGCGTCCGCCGGCTCTGGCGCCTGGAGGGACTCACCTGCGAGCCCAAGGTCCGCAAGAAACGCCGTAGCGGTCCCGGTGCCGGGGAGCAGAAGAGGCTCAGTGCCGAGTATCCGATGCATGTGGTCAGCTTCGACTTCCAATCCGATACGACCTCCTGCGGCCGGCATATTAGGTTCTTTAACGTTATCGATGAGTACAGCCGCACGGCCCTGGCGATCATTCCGCGTCGGTCGTTTACCGCCACGGATGTGGTCGCCGCTC
>NZ_FUHW01000047.1 GCF_900163545.1 Arthrobacter rhombi | reverse complement strand
TCACTACGAGGACTTCCACCCGCTGCCCGCGTACCCAACCTCAGTGGTCAATACAGCTAGCCGACACATCTGTCTGGAGGCCGACGGTCGTTGTGATCCCCCGCAGGGGGTGTGAGACTGGGCCCTGACCCGTCGACTCCAAGGAGGGGTGTGATGCCGAAAACCGGCCTCGAGAAGGAACGTTTCGCCGCATCCCTGGACCTGGCGGGGGCCGGCTCATGAGCGAGGCCCCGCCCCGCTCATTGGCCCGCGGCCTCACCACGGCCAGTCGCTGGACCGCCAAGTCCCTGGTGCTGGTCGTCGGGTTGGTGGTGTTGTGGCTGCTGCTGCGCACCTTATGGGCGGTGGTCTTCCCTTTGTTGCTGGCCCTGCTGCTGTCCTCGTTGTTGTGGCCGCTATGCCGGGGACTCCACCGGGCAATGCCCCGCGCGCTGGCCGCCCTGCTGTCGTTGCTGGTGTTGTTGGCCGTCGTGGCGGGCGTCATCTGGGCGGCCATCCCCGCCCTCGGTTCAGGGACCCGCCGCCTGGGCGCACTCGCCCAGGAGAACCTCACCAGCTTCACCACGCAACTGCGCGATTTGCCGCTGGATCTGAGCGGGGTGGACCTGCAGCAGAACCTGGAGGACATCCTGGGCTGGGTGGGCGGCCGCTGGCAGGACATCCTGTTCGGCATCGCCTCGGGTCTGGGATCGGTGACCAGCCTCATCGTCGTGCTGCTGCTGACCCTGGTGCTGACCTTCTTCTGCCTCAAGGACGGCGAGCGCTTCCTGCCCTGGGTGTTCCACTGGACCTCGCCGGAGACCCACGTCCATGCCGGACGTCTGGGCGAACAGGCCTGGCAGGCCCTGTCCGCCTACCTGAAGACGCAGATCATCGTGGCCCTGGTCGACGCCGTCTTCATCGGGTTGGGCCTGTGGCTGCTGGACGTCCCGCTGGCCTTCCCGCTGGCGCTGCTGATCTTCTTCGCCGGATTCATCCCCGTGATCGGCGCCGTCTCCACCGGCCTGCTGGCCACCCTGGTGGCCCTGCTGGCGCACGGCTGGGCCACCGCCCTGGCGACCCTGGTGGTGGTGCTGGCGGTCCAGCAGCTCGAGGCGAACCTGCTGCAGCCCTACATCGTGGGCAAGGCCCTGCATCTGCATCCGGCCGTCGTCATCGGGGCCGTCACACTCGGCTTCACTCTCTTCGGCATCATCGGGGCCTTCCTCGCCGTGCCGGTGACCGCCGTTGCAGTCGTCGTCCTGCGCTACCTGCGCGAACAAACCCAACCCGCTCCCCCACCGGAAGCCCCCGAGACGCCCTCGGACGCGGCCGACGAGGATCCGGCGTCACCCACCCCGGCATGACGAACCAACCTTCCGGTTGGTAAAGTAAGGACATGAGTGCCGATACCCGCGACCAGATCATCGATTCCTCCCTGCGCCTGCTGCGCCAGGGGGACACGGTCTCCCTGGAATCGGCGGCCCGCGAGGCGGGGCTGACCAAACCCGGGCTGATGTACCACTTCCGGACCAAGGAAGCGCTCATGCTCGGGCTGGTCGACGCGGTGATCGATCAATGGGTCGTCGAACTTTCGGCCCGTCTGGGAGATACCCCGGAACAGGCCACGGCCACCGACCGGGTCACGGCCTATCTGGAATGGACACTGGAGCGGAACTTCGACGCCTCCGATCTGGTGATGCTCACCGATCCGCGACTACGCGACCCGCTGACCGAACGGTGGAGTGAACGCTTCGGCCCGTGGTTCGCCGTGCCCGACGGCGCATCGGCGGCCCTGCGCGGACGGTTGGCAGCGGTCAGGCTGTTGGCCGACGGCATCTGGTTCGCCAGCGCCACCGACATCCTGCCCCCAGCGCAGGACGAGCTGGAGACCATCCGCACCGCCGCCGTCTCACTGTTGGAGGACCAGCCATGAAGAAGTGGCTTCTGTTGACCGGGGCCATCCTCACCGAGGTCACCGGCTCGGTGTCACTGAAGGCCGCCGTCGAACACCCCGGCTGGTATTTCCTCACCGCCGTCGGATTCGTGGTGGCCTTCGTCTTCCTCGCCGCCGTCCTGCGCGAAGGGATGCCCTTGGGCGTGGCCTACGGCATCTGGGGTGCCAGCGGTGTCGCCCTGACTGCTGCACTGTCGGCAATCATCTTCGGCGAACCATTGACGGCCACCATGCTCGCCGGGATGGGGCTGATCATTGCCGGGGTGCTGACCATCGAACTCGGTTCCCAACGCGCCGCGGAGCGTGCACATGAACAGCAAGGGACTCCAGCATGATCGGCTGGGTCCTGTTGGGTGCGGCCATCGTCAGTGAAGTCGCCGGCACCTTGTCCTTGCGCATGGCCACGTCCGGGAGTCGCCGTTGGTACGGTGCCGTCGCCGTCGGCTACCTCGTCGCCTTCTCCTGCCTGGCCCTGGCACTGCAGACCGGGCTGGCCCTCGGCGTCGCCTACGGGATCTGGGCCGCCGTGGGGGTGGCGTTGACCGCTCTGGCCAGCAAGGTCCTCTTCGGTGAACCGCTGAACTGGGTCATGACCTGCGGC
>NZ_FUHW01000048.1 GCF_900163545.1 Arthrobacter rhombi | reverse complement strand
CCATGCCGGGGATGTTCAGGTCGGCGTCCTGGATGGCCCCGGTGGCGAAGATGACTGCGTCGTACATGTCTCGAATATCGGCCAGAGTGATGTCTTGGCCATAGTTGACGTTTCCCAGGAAGCGGATGTCCCCGCGGTCCAGGACCTTATGTAGCGCCTTGACGATGCCCTTGATCCGTGGATGGTCCGGCGCGACACCGTAGCGGATCAACCCGTAGGGGGTCGGGTACCTGTCGAAGAGGTCGATGCTGACCTCGAACTCTCGTTCGGCCTTGGTCAGGATGTCCGCAGCGTAGACGCCAGCCGGGCCGGCGCCGATGATGGCGACTCGCAGCGGACGATCAGCAGCAGGGTTGGACACTGTTTTTCCTTTCGGCGGTACTCCTGGGATGTGTCACTCCGGAGAGGAATTAACACACAGCCACCTAGTCTAATTGCACTCACGCCGCCCCGCGTATTTGTGTGGGAGCGCACACACTCATGGGGCGGGTGACCGACCGGCCACCCGCCCCATGACGGACCTCAACCGCAGCGTGATAAACCGCGATCCTTGAGCAATTAGCTCCAGATGCCTTGGACCTTCCCGCTGGCGTCCTTGGCGGTCACGGAGTTTTCTCCCAAAAGCTTCCGCGCCCGATGTACGAGCTGGAGAGTTTCATTGGCGGCATCGATCCAATCCTTTTCGACGCTGGAGTAGGCATCTCCCGAGTTGCTGTCCTCCCAGTTGTCCTTGACGAATTTCGTCTGGGATTCGCGGTCGCCGATGATGCTTTCAATACGTCCGGCAATGCGGATGATGTCGCCTTCGGCGCGCGAGGCGGCGTCGCTGTCAAACTGAATGAGGTCGTCTGCCATGTTCAAATCCTTTGCTGTGGGTCCGTGCCGGACCGGTATATCGGGCTAGTGAGGCGATACCGCCCCGTCAGCAGCGCCCCGAGGCACTGCGAAGCACTGGCTACTGCTAGAAGCGGAAGTTCGAGGTTTTGGCTCCGGACGCCTGGTTTTCGGCTTCCTTGCCGCCGGCTTCGAAGTCGTCATCCATCTGGACGTAATGCTTGGCACTCTCCGCCTGGCCCTGCGAGATGCCCGAGAGGGCCTTGACGAGGTCCTGCTGGACCCGCTGGGACTCGGCCATGAAGTTCTCGTAGGAGACCGCACCGTTGCCCTTGAAGGTGGTCTTCAGATCTTCGACTCCATCGACCAGTTCCTCGACCAACCGCACCAGCTCATCACCTGAACCGCTGGCCTCCTCAGCCGCCTTGCCGATGGCATTGACATCCATCTTTCCCTTAAAGCTCATATCCCTGTTACCTTTCCTCGATGCGGGGCGGACCCTCGCTGTCCGTGCCTTGCTTGCTACCAGCTAACGGCACGGCGATAAACAGGGTCAAGCGTCCTGCATGGGGAGAACTACCCATGCTCCCGGTTTTCTGCCATTTTTCATCCATTCACCTGACATGATGGACTCACACCAACACATCGTTAGATCGAGAGGGAACCGTGGCGACTGAATTCGACAACCAACTCATCGAGTCGGTCGCCGTCCGTCGCAACCGGGTTACCGATGCCCTTCTCTATGGTGAGAATCCGACCGAGCGCCGCTGGAAGGCGACGACTAAGCAGTTCCTGTTCAGCCTCGTCGCCGCGGCACTGATCACTGCCATCTGCATCGGGGTCTCCTTCGTCTCAAACATGCTCGCAACCCGGGCCGCGGAAAAGAAGCAACGGCAGGATCAGATGCAGAGCTCTGCCATCCTTTTCTTGGCGCCTAACCAGTCAGCCTGGCCCTCGCCCAGCCCGAGCCCCGGAAGGATGGGGAACTAGCCCGTCATGGCCCAGCCCTACACACGCGTGACCCTCGTGGGAGAACGCCGCAATGCCGACCTCTTGCTGCCCGCCACCGAATCCGTGGGAACACTGATGCCACAGATCCTGGACCTGCTCGGAGACAGCCCGGGCGACTCCGTCGCCACCAAGGTTCTCCTGACCGCCACCGGGGAGCCCATCCCCTCGCGGGAAACGTTGACCCAAGCGCAGGTCGTCGACGGTGCTCGCCTCACGCTCGTCAGCAACAGTGAAGCCCCACCACCTGCCGTCGTCTATGACATCTCCGATACCGTCGTCGAGCAATCCCGGGAAGTGCGGGGTTCATGGGACCGCACCCATCTGGTGACCGCATCGGGGATCTTCGCCGCGTTGGGGCTCTGGCTCGCCCTGGATATCTTGCTGGGAAGGTACCTGCCTGAGGCCCGTTGGTGGATCCTCCTCGCTGTGGGGGCCGGGCTCCTGGCATTGGGCGCTTCGGTATCTGCTGCGTCCCGGCCCGTCTCCTCTGCCCTGATGGGCGCGGGCTGGGGTGCGGGCATGATTGGCCTGCTTCATTGGTCCGCTACCCCCTCGTTGCGACTGTTATTGGCCGCTGCGGGCACCGCCGCTTTCGTCGCCTGCTTGGCGACGGTGCTCAAACATCCACGAGCCGTCCTGTTGGGCGCCGGTGTTCTGGGGACGCTGACCGGCATCTGGGCCGTGGCCCTGCCCTTGGCCCGTTGGGCATCGGCCAGTACCGATACCGACCTCGAGGTCGGCGTCGGCGCCATCGCGGCAATTTGTTCCATCCTCATCATGGGTCTGCTGCCGGCCTTGGCACTGTCACTGTCGGGTTTGTCCACCCTCGACGACCAGCGGGCCAAAGGCACCTCCATCTGGCGCCGAGATGCCATCACCGCCATCCGCTCGGCCCATGCCGGACTCACCCTGGCCACCGTGGCCGCTGCCATCTCCGCTGCCGTCGGGATGTGGTTGGTCGCCACGGATGATCGGCATCCCGTGTGGACACTTCCCCTACTCCTGGCTCTCGCATTGGCAACCCTGCTGCGCTCCCGGGCCTTCCCTCTGGCTCTGGAACGCTACGCGCTCTATGCCGCCACGGGCATCGGGGTCCTGGCCGGCGCAGGGGCACTGACTCGGTTGAACGAAGACACCGTGTGGATCGTCGGGCTGTCCATCCTGGTGCTGGCCGTCGTGATCGGCCTGGGCTTGGCGGTGGATCTGCCAGACCATATCGAGGCACGAATCCGGCAGATCTGCGAACGACTCGAAACCCTGGCCATAGTCGCCACGATCCCCCTGCTCATCGGCTACTTCGGCGTCTACGCCCAAATGCTGGACACGTTCTAGCACGGAGGACCTTCCATGACCGCATCTCAGCATCCCGGCCACCCGGCGGGCGAGCAACAACTCGACCCATGGGGGCAGCCACTCAATGATCCCTGGGCACCCACGCCGGATAGCCGACGGGGTGGCTCCGGAGGGGTTCCCGGCCCCTCCACACGGCGGGCCCGGCCCACCTCCGATACGTTGGGCGCACCGTTGGAGAACGACCGCCGCCGGCTATCCGGTGTCCGGGCCACCGGCGGATCCCTCCGGCGCATCCTCGGGATGTTGTTCGGTGGCAAACACCGCGCGACGGAAATTAGTCAATTCGCTGCCGGCGTGCAGGCCCCGGTCACCACCGGTCGACGGATCGCCGTGGTCTCGACGCGTGGCGGTGCAGGAAAAACGACGGCCGCCGCGCTCCTGGCCCGCACGTTCTCTGCCCTACGGACCGACAGCGTCTGCGTTCTGGACCTCGACCCGGGCCATGGAAGTCTCGCCCTGCGCCTAGGGATCGATGATGCCCTCGCACTAGACTCCATCGTCCCAGAACTCACCAACGGCGCCCAGCCCGGCGCCGCGCATCTGGCCGAGTTGCTTGCCCCGGCCGCCGACGGGCTTTACGCAACGGGGCCACGCTCAGGCTCACCGCAGCGGACTGCGGCTCCGCTGCTACGGGAAGCCGCGTCCACTGTCTCCCGGTATTTCCCCATCACGTTGCTTGACTGCCCCACCGGTCTGGAAGCTCCCGAAACCCAGGCCGCACTGGCTGACTGCCACGGGGCCCTCTTCGTGGTCCCGGCGACGCTCTCGGGCCTCGATGACGCTCTCACTGCCTTGTCCAGGTGGCGGATGAACCCGCTCCTCGCGCCAGTGCCCCTGACGGTGCTGGTGATGCAGCAGGACCATTCATCGGCGCTGCAAGCCCTCGACCAAGCGGGCCGGCTCTCCCGGCTCGGTTTCGATGCCCACGCCATCGGCTACGACCGGCATCTAGCCGCCGGTGCACGAGTCACGCTGCCATTGATGCTTCCGGCTCATCGGGAGGCAGGCACCGTCCTGGCCGCCCGCAACCTCGAACTGGCCAACGGGGTCCAGTAGCAGATGGCTCAGCGAATCATTCACCGCCCCGCGCGGACCTCGACACCGTTGCGTATTTTTCGTCCCTTCCTTCTTGACGGGCCCCCACCGGTCGAGGGCGAAGCACCCGGTCTGAACTTGATGTCTATCGTGCCCATGCTCGGCGGCGCGGTATCCATGACGGCCATGATGATGTTCCGTAACTCCCCCTTCGCGGCCATCGGAGCCATGATGATGATCGTGACCGTGGTGATCGCCATCTTCATGATGTTCTCCAACCGAGGTAAGGCCGTGCGGACCCGCACCCAACTGCGCGAGAACTACATGCGCTACTTGGAACGTTCCCGCGTGAAAATGCGTGCCGACGAGATCGAGGCGCTCGGGGTGGCCCGGCAAAGTGCCCCGCCACCCGAGGCTTTATTCGATATCGTGCGCACGCCCATGCGGCTCTGGGAGCGTCGCCGCGGAAACGAGGACTTCCTGGACGTTCGGCTCGGCTCGGGGGCCCGCCCTTGCCGGGATATCACGGTCAGCGAGGTTTCCGGCGCCACCCAGCAGACCGATTCCTTCATGGCCGCCGAAGCAGAAATCCTCAAACGCCGTTTTTCCACCAGTCCCGATATGCCGGTGACGGTACCCCTCGATTCGGTGGGGAACGTCAGCATCATCGGCGACCGCGAATTCGTCACCTCCACCACCCGGAACCTCCTGATTTCGGCCAGCGCGTTCCATTCCCCCGAAGATTTGGGTCTGGGCATCAGCACCCCCGAACATTTGAGGGACGACTGGCAGTGGGCCACGTGGTTGCCGCATCTGGCGGATCAAAGCCGAAGTTCGGGGGTGGAGTTGGAACGCCGGATCGCCCCCGACCTTGCGTCGTTGGCCGACGTCATGAATACCGATCTGCAACGCCGGGCCAAGATCGCCGTGGAAGCAAAAAAAGTGAATAGTCGGGCGGGGCAGGCCCTGGCACGACTCGTCGTGGTCTCGGATACCCATGGAACACAGGCACAAGAGCTCCCCTTGGCCGACCGGTTCCTCTCCCCCGGAGACCTCGGCCTCACGGTCCTGCACTTGGTGCACGATCGCAGCGAGGAACCCAGCGACATCACCATCAGGATCACCCAGACCGGCGAGGGATTCCAGGTCCAGGACTACCGCTCGGACTCGGTACATCCCGAAGTTTCCTTCGGGTCCTTGGACCCGCTATCCGTCGCAACAGCCGATGCGTTGGCCCATGAACTGTCCCCGCTGCGGCTTTCAGCCGATTCCTTGGAACATGGTGGTTCCGGACAAGGCGCCGAGAGCTTTTTGGGGATGCTCGGCCTCAGCTCGAATCTGGACCGTGCCGATATAGAACGCACCTGGAAACCGCGTGGCGACGCCGAGTTCCTTCGGATCCCCCTGGGACCAGACGACGCTGGCCGTCCCACGGTCCTAGATTTGAAGGAGTCCGCCCAGTTCGGCATGGGCCCACACGGGTTGTGTGTCGGGGCTACGGGTTCGGGAAAATCGGAGATGCTGCGTTCACTCGTCTTCGGATTGCTGGCCACTCACTCCCCCGACGTTCTGGCGATGGTCCTCGTGGACTTCAAAGGCGGTGCCACCTTCGCCCCCTTCGAGGGCGCTCCACAGGTCACGGGCATCATCACCAACCTCTCGGACGACCTTTCCCTGATCGAGCGCGTCTACGCCAGCCTCAACGGGGAAATTTTGCGTCGCCAGGAAGTCCTCAAGGCTGCGGGAAACATTGCCAACATCACCGACTACCAAGTTCACCGCAATGAGCGACTAGCCCGTGGCGAAGACATGGCACCCTTGCCGCATCTGGTGGTGATCATCGACGAGTTCGGTGAGCTGCTCACCGCCCGCCCGGATTTTATCGATCTGTTTCTGTCCATCGGGCGCATCGGCCGATCTATCGGCGTCCACCTTCTGTTGAGCAGCCAGCGCGTTGAATCGGGAAAGCTCAAGGGGCTGGAAACCTATCTGTCCTACCGATTGGGCCTGCGCACACTGTCCGAATCAGAATCGCGCACGGTGTTGGACAGCCCCGATGCCTTCCATTTGCCCCCGGTCCCCGGATACGGCTTCCTCAAGGTCGACACCACGGTCTATACGAGATTCAAGGCCGGCTACGTTTCCGGCCCGGTCGAGGACGTCAGGCAAGATGAGGCAGACGAGATGGCCCCTGCCGAGGTCGCCGATGTGCTCACGGTCCCCCGCTATGCGGGGGAGGAACCGGAAGGGGAAACGAGCACCACCCAGAAGAAGGACGTAGCTGCCAAACGCACCACCGGCCCCACCGTGATGTCCACGCTGATGGACACGTTGCGTTCGTTCCCGCGCTCGGTCCAAGAAATCTGGTTGCCTCCGCTGCCCGCCGCCGTCTCCTTGGATGCCGCAGCTGGCGGCGTCCATCCGGGCAAACATGGCCTTCAACTGGGTTCCGGAGGCGGGTTGCGCGTACCGATCGGCCTGCTCGACGACCCGGCCAAACAGTGGCAGGGTCTCTGGCATATCGATTTCACCTCAGGCGGCGGGAACCTGATGATCACCGGTGGCCCCCAGTCGGGGCGCAGCACGTTATTGAGGACCGTCGTGGCCTCCATGGCGTTGACTCACTCTCCCCATGAAGTCGGCATCTACTGCATCGACCTGCTCGGCTCCGCACTGCTACCCCTTGGCGGGCTGCCCCACGTCGGCGGCACGGCCATCCGTACCAACCGCGAAGTCGTCCGCCGCACCGTGGAGGAACTGGTAGGCATGCTCCTGGTCCGTGAACGAGTCTTCGAACACCACCAGATCGATTCCCTCACGACCATGCGCCGCATGCATGCCGATGGTCGGCTCCCCGAACTACCCAGCGCCGACATCTTCTTGGTGATCGACGGCTATGGGCAGATCGCCGACGACTTCGAAGAGATCCAGGAGAACGTCTTCGCGTTGATCATGCGCGGTGGAGGCTACGGCATCCATGTCGTGACCACCCTGAACCGCAATGCGGAACTTCGCATGGCGCAGCAGGGCTTCTTCGGCAACAAAATCGAGACCGCCCTCGCCGAACCGTCAGACTCGCAGATCGACCGGAAGGTCGCCCCCGGTGTCAATCCTGAGGCCCCCGGACGGGCGTTGTCGGACCGCAAGTTGATCGGCCATGTGGCGCTGCCCCGGATCGACGGAGTCGATGATCCCGAGGACCTCTCCGACGGCCTGAAAGACCTCGTGGCCCAAGTGGCCGAACACACCACCGAAACCGCCATGCAGGTCCGTGTTCTCCCGGCCAGCGTCGGCTGGGAACAGGCGCCCCCAACACCGGGCCAGGGACAGTTCCCACTGGGCCTGCGCGAAGTCGACCTCGGCAACCACGTCTTGGATCTGCAGTCCAAGGACCGGCACCTGATCATGCTCGGTGACGAAGAATCCGGCAAATCCAACATTCTGCGCAATGTCATCGCCACGCTGGTTGATCAGCACACCCCGGATGACCTGCTCTTCGGTGTCTACGATCCCCGCAAGGGACTCGACGACGTCGTACCCGACGACTATCTGGGTGGCTACGCCGGCAGCGCCATCGTCGGGGAACAGCTTTCCGCGGCTTTGGCAGCCGAGTTGGAGCTACGCAGCACGGGAGGTGACGATAACAACAAGCCCAGCAAGGCGAAACTGGTCGTCATCGCCGATGATTACGACGTGCTGACGGCCAGCGGTTCCTCCCCCTTGTCACGCCTCACCAAATACCTGCCCATGGCCGACGAACTTGATCTTCACGTCATTTTGACCCGCAAGGTCCGCAGCGCCAGCCGAGGCATGTATGAATCATTCTTTTCCACACTGCGCGACGCCGGAACGGCTGCGCTGATCATGAGCGGGGACCGATCCGAGGGCGGATTGATCAACAACATCCGTGCCCGGCCCCTGCCCGCGGGCCGCGGGCAGCTAGTCCAGACCGGGCGTCCGGTACAGACGGTACAGACCTACCTGAACCCCGACACGGAATAGTGTCGGAATGTGGAATAGGCCGGGGGCACCCCGGGTTGCCAAGAGTATGCCCCACGAAAGTACCCCCGAAGCCCCTGCACGCCCGGGGATGACCGGCACGACGACACGGCCGAGCCGTGCCGGGTTGGGCCAGGGGCTTGGCGCTTACGCGCTGTGGGGCCTGATGCCGTTGTACTTCATGACGATCGCGATCGCCTCCCCCACGGAGATCGTCGCCAACCGGATCGTGTTCAGTCTGGTCTTCTGTCTCCTGCTGATCACCTTCACCCGCAGTTGGAATGACCTGCGCGTGCTTTTGCACGACCGCCCGGCCCTGCGACGGCTCGCGCTCGCCGCGGTGCTGATCACGGCGAACTGGGTGACCTACGCTTTTGCCGTGCTCAACGGGCACGCGGTGGAGGCGTCACTGGGCTACTTCATCAACCCGTTGGTCTCCGCCGGCCTGGGAGTGGTCTTCCTGAAGGAACGGCTGACCCGGCTGCAATGGACGGCCCTGGGTTTCGGACTCGCTGCGGTACTGGTGCTGACCTTCGCCTACGGTTCGGTGCCGGTGATTGCGTTGACCCTGGCCTTCTCCTTCGGCCTGTACGGGTTCGTGAAGAATCGTGTGGGGCGCACCGCCACGGCCGTGACCAGCCTGACCGTCGAGACTGCCTTTCTGACGGTTCCTGCCCTGGTGTACTTGGGATGGCTGATGTCCCGGGATGAGTCGACGGTGCTCAGTAACGGCCCGGGACACTTCTGGCTCATGGCGGCCAGCGGCATCGTCACCGCGGTACCCCTGCTGCTCTTTGGCGGCGCGGCCCGCAGACTGCCGTTGAGCACCTTGGGAACCCTGCAATTCTTGAACCCGGTGATGCAGTTCATCATTGCCGTGGCGCTCTTCGGAGAGGCCATGCCTCCTGAACGGCTCGCCGGTTTCGCCCTCGTCTGGGTGGCCATCATCCTGGTGGCTGTCGACATGCTGCGCCGACCAGGTCCTCCCCGGATGGCGCGCCGCTCAGCAACTGCCACCGCGCTTAAGCAGGACGGCACCGGACCAGCCAACGGCTGATCCGGCGCCGAACGTCGCCTTGATCGCTCAGGCGTGCCGGCGAATGGCTTCTTCCAGAACATCGAATGCGTCGGCCAACAACTCGTCGGAAATGACCAGTGGCGGCAACAGGCGCACCACGTTGCCGTAGGTGCCGCAGGTCAGGATGATGACCCCTGCGGCCAGGCAATCAGCGGCGATCTTCCGGGTCACCTCGGCGTCGGGTTCCTTCCCTCCGGCCTTGACGAATTCGATGGCCAGCATGGCTCCACGGCCGCGCAGGTCCCCGATGGCAGGCACTTCATGCTGCAGTGGGCGCAGCCGGGTGTAGAAGGTCTCCTCGATGGCCCGGGCGCGGCTGTTGAGGTCCGCTTCGGCCATGTATTCCACGGCAGCCAACCCCGCGGCGACCGCCACCGGGTTGCCGCCGTAGGTTCCGCCAAGCCCTCCGGGGTGAACTGCATCGAGGAGTTCGGCCCGGCCGGTGACAGCCGAAAGCGGCAGGCCACCGGCGATGCCCTTGGCCAGGGTGACGATGTCGGGGACCACGGATTCGTGGTTCACCGCGAACCAGTCGCCGGTGCGGCAGAAACCGGACTGGACCTCATCAGCGATGAAGACGATGCCTTGTTCCTTCGCCCATTCGGCGATGCGCGGCAGGAATCCCGTGGCGGGGACGATGAAACCGCCCTCGCCTTGGATGGGCTCGATGATGATGGCGGCGATCTGGTCCCCACCGATCTGCTTTTCCATCGACAGGATCGCCCGTTCGGCGGCTTCCTTGCCGGAGATGTTCGGGTTTTCCTCACGGAAAGGGTAGCTCATCGGCATCCGGTAGATCTCCGAGGCCAACGGCCCGAATCCGCGCTTATAGGGAGCTGCCTTGGCGGTCAGGCCCATGGTGAGGTTGGTGCGGCCGTGATAGGCGTGGTCGAAGGCGACGACGGCGGTGCGTCCCGTGGCGACACGGGCGACCTTGACGGCGTTCTCCACGGCTTCTGCGCCGGAATTGAAGAACACACTCTTCTTGGCGTGCTCGCCAGGGGTGAGCTCGGCCAGCTTCTCCGCCAATTCCACGTACCCCTCGTAGGGGGTGACCATGAAGCAGGTGTGGTTGAAGCGTTCCGTCTGCTGGCTGACGGCGGCAGCGACCTTCGGGTTGGAGGCGCCCACGGTCGTCACCGCAATGCCGGAACCCAGGTCGATGAACGAGTTCCCGTCCACGTCAACGATGACCCCACCATCAGCGTCCGCGGCATAGACCGGCACTGAGGAGGCGACGCCGGCAGCAACGGTCGCGGCGCGACGTTCGGCCAGGGCCAGGGAGGCGGGGCCGGGGAACGCCCCGGTGATGTTGCGCTTTTGTTCGAGCCGGTATTCGATCTCCACGGCGGCTTCCTTCCATTGGGTACTGCGGTTGGGGCCTTGCATCGGCATTGAGC
Organism: Arthrobacter rhombi; assembly: GCF_900163545.1. Lineage (GTDB taxonomy): Bacteria > Actinomycetota > Actinomycetes > Actinomycetales > Micrococcaceae > Arthrobacter_H > Arthrobacter_H rhombi_A. The sequence continues at coordinate 25,490 of NZ_FUHW01000048.1, read as the reverse complement.
CTACGGTCAGCCGTCCAACGGACGCTAGGGTGCCTGGCACAGGGCTACCCGTGATGCGTTATGCATCCGCACAGCGCACAAACGGCGGTGCTCCCCATCCCTGGAAAGGGACGAGGAGCACCGCCGGTGAGGGAAGAGGCTAGAGCTCGGGCGCGATGTTCTCGGGCAGGTCGTCCTGGGGCTCCTCGGGGTGGCGGGAGAGGTTGATCAGCGCAAGCGCCAAACCGCCCCAGACCGTCACGATGGCAATGATCAGCATGGTGATCGCAATGGGTGTCATGGCTGGGTCTCCTTGTTTTTCGCGGCCGTATACGCATCCTCGTCGGCCTTGACTACGTCGTATTCCGGGTCGTTATTGGCCTTGGATTTCTTGCTCCAGGGAACGAGCGTCAGCAAGAGGGCGATGACGATCAGCGAACCGGCCATCCCCCATCCGAAGACTCCGTTAAACCAGGCAGGGTATCCGCTGTACTGTTCCGTGGCCTTGTCCTGCAGCTCGGAGATCAGGATGTAGCCGAGCACGATCGGCGTCAGGCCTCCGAGCAAGATCCGCCAGAGCCCACCCATTTTGAGGCTGGACGTGCGGTTGAGGTGCTCGTGCAGTGCCGGCAGCTTGGTCACCCCGACGGTCACCACGATGACCGCTGCCAAGGCCACCGCCATGATGCCGAAGCTATTGACGAAGGCGTCGGTGGTGTCCAGCAACTGCAACCCCGTGGTGGTGGGGAAGAGCACCAATGAAATCAAGGCGATGGGTACGGTCACCACCAGGGTGGAAGAAACACGCCCCCAAGCCAGCTTGTCCTGGATGGCCGCGACGATCACCTCGAGAATGGAAATCAGCGACGTGATGCCGGCGAAGACCAAGGCCCCGAAGAACAACACGCCCAGCACCGAACCGAAGGGTGCCTGCGAGACGATCGTCGGGAACGCCACGAAGGCCAGCCCGATGCCGCCGCTGACGACATCGTCGATCGCCACACTCTGGGCCTGCGCCATGAAGCCCAGCACGGCGAAGACGCCGATGCCCGCCAGCAGTTCGAAACCGGAGTTGGCGAAAGCCACCACTGAACCGGATCCGGTCAGGTCGGTTTTGCGTTTGAGGTAGGAGGAATAGGTGATCATGATGCCGAAGGCGATGGAAAGGGAGAAGAAGATCTGCCCGTAGGCTGCGGCCCAGACCCCGGGGTCCGCCAAGGCGCCCCAATTCGGGGTGAAGAAAGCGTTCAGTCCGTCCATGGCCCCGGGCAGGAACAATGCCTGCACGACCAGGATGACGAACATGACGACGAGCAGCGGCAGGAAGATGCTGTTGGCCTTCGAAATGCCCCGCCGGACACCCAGGACCATGATGGCGATGATCACGGCCCAGACGATGAACAGCGGGATCAATACCCCCGGTACGTAGTCGAAGCTCAGCCCGGGGACTTCTGCGACCTTCAGGAAGTCGCTGGAGAAGAAGGTGTCCGCGTCGTCGCCCCAGGCCTTGTTGAAGGAGAAGATCGTGTACATCGCCGCCCACGCGATGATGACCGCATAGTAGATGGCGATGACGAAGCAGATCAGCACCTGCCACCAGCCCAGCGGTTCGGCGGCACGGTGCATGCGCCGGTAGGCCAGCGGTGCTGAGCCGCGATATTTATGCCCCACCGCATAGTCCAGGAAGAGCAGTGGGATGCCTGCCGTCAGCAGGGCCACCAGATACGGGATCAGGAAGGCGCCGCCGCCGTTTTCGTAGGCAACGTAAGGGAAACGCCAAATATTGCCCAAGCCGACGGCGGAACCGATGGCCGAAATGATGAACAACTTGCGCGAGGAGAAAGTTTCTCGTTTATGGCTCTTGGCTGTCGCTGCCCCGGCCTGAGATGGAGTGGTCATGTCATACACCGTAAACTGCTGTTGCCCTCGTCACAATTACCTCGAGTCGCGTTCGTCATAACACCCAACGATCTCGGTACGCATAAGGCCAATGCACAATCACCGACTAGACTGGCAGACATGGCGATGACGCTTTCCGGACTGCTGTCCTCCCCCACCCTGAATCTGAGGCCTCTGACCGGCGTCGACGACGCCGAAGACCATCCCCTCTCTTGGGCCGCCGTCACCGAATTGGCGGACCCCACACCGTTCCTGGCCGGCGGAGAGGTCCTGCTCACCACCGGCGTCCGGCAGAAGACCGTTGCCTCCCAAACCGGCTTCGTCGACCATGCCGTCCACGCCGGGGTGGTGGCCCTGGGCTATGGGACGGGGCTGACCCACACCAAGGTTCCTGCGGCGGTCATCCGGCGTGCGGCGGAGGTGGGCCTGCCGCTCTTCGAGGTCCCCTATGAGACACCCTTCGTGGCCATCACCCGGATCCTGGCCGAAGCGCTGGCCGCCGAAAACGTGGCCCGGATGGAACGACTGTTGCAGGGTCACCAGCGACTGGCTTCAGCGCTCCTTGGCGGCGGCCTGCACCCACTACTGCGGGAACTAGGCCGGCAACTCCAGCGACCCGTTTCCCTCACCCAATATGGTGCCCGGATCCACGGCCCCTCCCCGGCTGCCGATGGCTGGCAGAGCATACCCGTTTCCACTGGGCTGCAAGATCGATGCACCCTGTTCCTGGAAGGACAGGAGGCTGGCGGGGGGCTCATCGAATACGCGCAGTCGTTGATCAGTGTCGAACTGGCCGGGCGGGCTCGGCTTCGTGAATCCCACCGGACCACCAGCGGGCAGGTGCTCACGGACCTGACCCGTGGAACGGTCGAGGGCCAGGATGCCGCCCTGCGCCTGCAAGCAATCGGCATCGCTCCCCATGCCGCCCACACCATCCTGCTGGTTGAAGCTGTCAGACCGCGCAGCCGGGCCTTATCCACCTTGCCGCTGCCGCCCGGACGGGAGAAGGGCGTCTCGGCCATGGTCGAGGACCGGCTCGCAGTGGTGCTCGAAGCCGGGGACGGCGAAGCCGCTGCCACGGAGTTTGCCGCTTACCTCTCCGGTGCCGGCATCCCTGCCAGGGTCTCCTACGGAGGTTCCTACGCCCAGGTGACGGGTCTGCGCTGGAGCTACTTCGAAGCCATCGAGGCGCTCCGTCATGGGGCCCGGATCAACCACCCCTCAAGAATTTCGTTGACGTCGCTCCTCTTGGCAGCCCATGACGTGCCCCTGCAGGCCCTTGCGGCCGAGGCCCTGGAACCGTTGACTGATTTCGATGCAGCGCACGGCTCCGACCTGATGCTCACCCTGCGGCGGTTCCTGGAGCTCAACGGCAGCGTCGGCACGGTCGCCGAAGCACTGGGTCTGCACCGAAACACCGTCAGGTACCGGCTGCAACAGATCGCCGACCTCAGTGGTTATGACCCGTCGAACACCCCGGACCGGGTCCAGTTGTGGCTGGCGCTTTCGGCCCGCGACGTCTACTGACTCCCGGGACCGATAGTATTTAGGCATGGCTGAAATGTTCGTGGAGAAGTTCCGTTCCCTGATTCCCAAATATCTTGATGACCAGTGGGTTTCACAGGATGGGTTGACCTCCGAAGAGCTCGGGGACGAGCTCTCCGAGGCCGGCGTCGAGATCCCCCAGGTGCTCCAGGAGTTTTATTTGGCGGTCGGCGCTTGCGATGACCTCATGGAGGCCTATTACTTCTTCTTCGACCCGGATGAGCTGGAGATCGAGGACGGCTATTTGCTGTTCATGGAAGATGAGGATGAACAACATGTCTGGGGTTTCCGCGCCGACCAGTTGGACATCCCGGATCCGATCGTCCACCGCCGTCGTAATTCCAATGGATCGTGGGACAGCGAGGAGGGGACCTTCAGCGAATACGTACTCGACATGTTCGAGTGGGTCTTCGAGGAGCTGGAACCCGAACTGGAGGTCTAGCACACGTGCCGGCGCACCCCTATGGAAGTCATGAGCCGCCCGGGTACAACTGCCCCTTCTGCGAGCTACTGGCCGGAGGACCGCTGTCGGAAGACAACCTGTGTGTGCCAACCGACCTGGTGTACAGCGACCCGACCGTCGCCGTCATCATGGCCTGCGATGGATTCGGTGACTACGGCGGGCATGCCATGGTCATTCCGGCCGCCCATCTGGAGTCCCTCTACGATCTGGGCGATAGCGTCGCTGCAGCGATCATGATCATGACGCGCAAACTCGCTTTGGCCATGAAACTGGCGTGGAATCCGGAGGGCACCTCGACCCGTCAACATAATGAGCCGGCCGGAAACCAACATGTCTGGCACTACCACCAACACGTTTTTCCGCGCTATTGGGACGATAACCTCTACCGCCAGCTACGCCATCGGGTACCCGCTGATATCAGGGCCCGCAAGGCCACCGAGTTGTCGGCAGCCCTCGCCGAACTCGGCTGAGCCCCACCTGCGGTGCGAGCCAGCCCGCGCAGTTAGTTCTCCCGCGAGACCACAGCCTCGGCAAAGGCCGCCAGCGAGGACTTCACCGGCCCTTCGGGCAAGGGAGCCAGCGCCGCAATGGCGTCGGCAGACCATTGGCGGGCCACCGCCCAAGACTTCTGGGTGACGTCATGGGCCGCTAGTGCCGCCACGGTGCGGGCCAGGTCCTCGTCACTGGACAGATCGCCGTCGACGAGCGTCAATACCTCGGTCGCGGACCTGTCCCCCGCAGCTGCGGCTTCACGCAGGAGCAGCACCGGAAGGGTGGGGACGCCTTCTCGCAGATCGGTTCCGGGGGTTTTACCCGAAGCCACCTGGGCCCCGGTGACGTCAATGACATCATCGGCCAGCTGGAAGGCCACCCCCACCTTCTCGCCATAGTCACGCATGACCTCAACATGTTCGGCTGCCCCGCCGAACAGCGCGCCAAAGACGCCCGAGGTGGAAATCAGCGATGCCGTCTTATCCCCGATCACGTCGAGGTAGTGCGCCACCGGATCCTCCCCCTCACGGGGACCGACCGTTTCGTGCAATTGCCCCAGGCAGAGCCGCTCGAACGTCTTGGCCTGCAGTTCCACGGCCTGGGGCCCGAGTTCGGAGCCGATGACCGATGCCCGGGCGAAGATCAAGTCACCGGTGAGGATGGCCGTTGAATTGCCCCAAACCTCGTGGGCGGTGGGGGCCCCGCGCCGGTAGGAGGCCGAGTCCATCACATCGTCATGGTAGAGCGTGGCCAGATGGGTGAGTTCGACGATGGCAGCCGCCTTGATGGTCTCAGCCGTGACTCCTTCACCCAGCAGTGACGTCAGGATGACCAGCAGTGGGCGGACACGCTTGCCGCCGGCTTCGACCAGGTGACGGCTCGTGGCGTCGATGAGCGGATCGGAATTAGCGACGGCGGCGCGCAGCACCTTCTCGACCTTGGCCATGCCCTGGGAAATGGCGGGGCCGAATTCTTCGTCCTCGGCGACGGCTCGGAATCCCGGCGGCAGGTTGATGCCGGCGGCGATGGCCGAGGTTTCCGCGAACAGGTCAACGGATTCGGGCACACCGTGTCCGGCGGTCGTCCAGTTGGTCGGGGAATCATTCACGGTTCTAGGACCTGCTTGTCATCTGGGTGGGTCGTTTCTCGGGCCGTGCCCTGGGAGCCTGCCGGTTTTCGGTGGGCGGGGCCAGCCGTTCCAGCACATGGATCACTCTATCCTCAAAAGCGCGTCCACCCTCGTCGGTGAGATTGGCGAGCATCCTGACGACGAACCGCATCAGCGCCGGGGTGCTCATGCCGGTGCGCAACGCCAGCTTCATGATCTTCGGGTTGCCAATGAGGCGGGCAAACAGGCGACCGAGGGTGAAATGGCTGCCCCAGGCGTTCCGCACCATGTCGGGGTAGGAAGCCAGCAGTGCCTCCCGAGCTCCCGGTGTCGTACCGTGCAGACCCGAATGGGCGTCGATCACCAGTTCGGCGGCCATGCGCGCCGATTCCATCGCATAGCTGATTCCTTCTCCGTTGAAGGGCGAGACCATGCCTCCGGCATCGCCGAGCAGCATCAGTCCCGGGGTGTAGTGCGGGGTGCGGTTGAACCCCATCGGTAGGGCGGCCCCGCGAATGGGTCCGACCTGATTCTCCTCGGTGAATCCCCATTCTCCAGGCATGCCTGCCGTCCAATCACGCAGCACCTGGCGGTAGTCCATCTTGCCAAACTCGCGGGTGGAGTTCAGGATGCCCAATCCGACGTTGGAGGTTCCGTCGCCGACCCCAAAGACCCAGCCATAGCCGGGCAGCGGGCGCCCCGACTTATCCGGTAGTTCGAGCCAGCCTTCCATCCAGTCGTCATCGTGTCGTGGGGAAGTGAAATACGTTCTGTAGGCCACGCCCATCGGACGGTCATCGCGCTTATGCAGTCCGCTACTGACCGCAGTACGTGTTGAGTTCCCGTCGGCGGCCAGGACGATATCGGCGTGGAATTCACGGGTCTGGCCCGTTTTGCGGCCCCGCTCGTCCAAGATGTTCGCGCTGACGCCGGTGACACGGCCCGTCACGTCCCGGACCACGTCGGAAACGCCGTGGCGTTCCAGCACCCGGGCGCCACCGGCCTGAGCGTGACGGGCGAGTGTTTCGTCGAATCCTTCGCGGGTACGGATCAGTCCGTAGTCGGGGAAGTCGCTGAGTTCGGGCCAGGGGATCTCCAATGAACGTCCACCCGCGACCAAGCGCAGCCCCTGGTTCCGGCGCCAGATGCCCGTCTCGGAATGGTCGACTCCGAGACGGGCGAGTTCGCGCACGGCGCGCGGGGTCAGGGCATCCCCGCAGACCTTCTCCCGGGGGAAGGCGGTCTTCTCTAAGACCGTCACCTCGATGCCGGCACGGGCCAGATAGCTGGCTGCGGTCGAGCCGGCAGGCCCGGCCCCGACGATCAATACAGACACGGGTGTTCCTTTGTCGACAAAGTGGCTAGCCGGCCGGACGGGCGGCGGACTGGGGGGCCACCGGTTTGGTGGCCCGGTGCACGGCGACGATGCCGCCGCTGAGATTGCGGTACCTGCAGTTTTCCCACCCGGTTTCGGCAACCCAGCCGGCCAGGCCTTCCTGGTTCGGCCAGGCACGGATCGATTCCGCGAGATACACGTAGGCGGCGGGGTTGGAGGTGACCTTCCGGGCCACGGTCGGCAACGCCCGCATCAGGTATTCGGTGTAGACGGTCCTGAAAGGCGCGAAGGTGGGATGGGAGAACTCGCACAGCACCAGGCGCCCGCCCGGTTTGGTCACGCGCAGCATCTCGGCCAGCGCCTTCTGGGGATCGCTGACGTTGCGGAGGCCGAAGCTGATGGTCACTGCGTCGAAGCTATGATCGGCGAATGGCAGATTCATCGCGTCCCCTGCCACGAAATCGATATCCGGGCGGCGCCGTTTACCGACCTCGAGCATGCCCAACGAGAAGTCGCAGGCCACAACTTCGATCCCGGCATCGGCGTAGGGTTCCGAAGACGTCCCGGTTCCTGCCGCCAGATCCAGCACTCGCTGACCGGGCTGGGCCCCAACGGCGTCCACGACGATCTTGCGCCACAGCCGCGCCTGCCCCAAGGAGAGAATGTCATTGGCCAAGTCATAACGCGGTGCAACGTCATCGAACATGGCTTGGACTTCTTCTGGACGTTTTTCCAGCGATGCACGACTCATGTTCTCAGTATCTCAAAATTCGACGTCAGGGCGAAAAGCGCCCCACGGCCGCGGGTAGGCTGGAGCCATCATGAACATTGATCTTCCCGGCTCCGTCGCGCCGGAAACCGGTAGCGCGCAGATGCAGGACGCACCCGCGCCCCGGCTGCGCAGTATCACCATCCCCCGCGCCCCCGGGCAGGAAAGCTCGCTGCTGGACCTGCTCGTCCGCGACGATTCCCTCGTCTGGGGCCGGCGTGGCGAGGGCCTGGTCGGTTTCGGGGAAGCGGTCCGCTTCGTCGCCGACGGGCCGGATCGCTTCCGCAGGCTCCGGCGGTGGTGGGCCGACGTCTCGACCGCCGCTGAGGTCCAGGACGACGTCGACCAGCCGGGAACCGGGCCGGTCGCCTTTTCCTCCATCGCCTTCTCGGGCACCAGCGCCCATGCTTCACGGCTGATCGTCCCGCGCGTGCTGGTGGGGCGATCCGGGGATCACGGTTGGTTGACCCTGATCACCGACGACCCCGAGGCCGAACTCAGTGCTGCCACGGCCGAGGCCGAACTGGCTGGACTACTCGAGGAGACCTCCATCGAGCGCGACCTCAGCCCCGGCAGTGACCAGCTGGTCCCCGGCAGGGTTTCGGAGGACCAATATGAGGAGTCGGTGCGTGCCGGTGTCCGGGCCATTGCTGCCGGAGAACTCACCAAACTCGTCCTCGCCCGGGATGCCGTGGCCGAACTGGGCTCTCCGCTGGCCGTTTCCCAGGTGCTGCGGGAGTTGGCCCTTCGCTATGCCGATTGCTGGACCTATTCGGTCGACGGACTGATCGGTTCAACCCCCGAGATGCTGGTGAAGGTCTCCGGGAACACCGCACGGGCCCGGGTCCTCGCCGGAACCCTGGACCGGGCCACGGCACCGGCCGGTGACGACGGGTACGCCGAGCGGATGCTCTCGGGGAACGAGAAGCAACGCCACGAACACCGGTTGGCCATTGATTCGTTGACGCTGGAGCTGGGACCGCTGGTCACCGGGATGGTCTCCCCCGAGGAGCCCTTTGTCCTGGAACTACCCAACGTCTGGCATCTGGCCTCAGATGTCGAAGCGCAGTTGCGTGTCCACGACGATGGGACCTCACCGTCGGCCCTGGATCTGGCAGAGGTCCTGCACCCGACTGCGGCGGTTTGCGGCACACCGACGGCGACGGCCGCTGACCTCATTCTTCGGTTGGAGAAGATGGACCGCGGCCCTTACGCAGGACCTGTCGGGTGGGTCGATGCCATGGGCAACGGGGAGTTCGGCATCGCCTTGCGGGGTGGAGTCATCGAATCCCCGACGAGCGTGCGCCTCTATGCCGGTTGTGGCATTGTGGCCGCCTCGGATCCGGCCGCCGAGTTGGCCGAGTCGTGGGCGAAAATGCGCCCCATGCGTGAAGCGCTCAATTTGTAATCTTTTTGTCACCAAAACAACTTGTTTACTGGAGCGACACCACTGTAGCTTGTGATGAACATCTCATTCAGCCCATTCCCGGGCTACACTGGCCATCCCGGCGAGGATGTCCGTCGGTTCACTCGAGAAGGACACTTACATGCGGATTCACTCCAGCTTCACTAAAGCTCTGGCCGTTTCGGCCGTTGCCTTGATGTCATTGACGGCTTGCGGCGGCTCGGACGGCGGAAGCGAAACGTCCGCCTCGGCTGGCGGCGATGATCTGGGACTGGTGACCGCGGGCACCCTGACGGTCTGCTCGGACATCCCCTATAAGCCCTTCGAATATGAGGAAAACGGTGAATACACCGGCTTCGACATGGACATGGTGGGCGAGATCGCCAAGGCCATGGACCTGAAGCTGGCCATCAAGGACGTCGGCTTCGACGGTCTGCAGTCCGGCGTCGTGCTCGCCTCGGGACAGTGCGATATGGGGGCCAGTGCCATGACGATCACCCCGGAGCGCGAGAAGAAGCTCGCCTTCACCGATGGCTACTACGACTCCGAACAGTCGCTGCTGGTGCCCAAGGGCTCGGATATCAAGTCCATCGATGATCTGGCCGGCAAGAAGGTGGGCGTCCAGCAGGGCACCACGGGCGAGAAGTACACCCGCGAGAACGCACCCAAGGACGCGAAGATCAAGGCCTATCCCTCGGACGCCGAGATCTTCCCGGCCTTGCAGTCCAAGGGTGTGGACGCGGTGTTGCAGGACCTCCCGGTCAACCTCGAGCACACTCAGGGCGATAAATTCGAGATCGTCGCGAAGTTCAAGACGGACGAGCAGTATGGCTTCGCCGTGAAGAAGGATGGCGGCGAGGCCCTGCTCAAGGAGCTCGACGCCAAGCTCGCCGAGCTCAGGGACAACGGCAAGTACGACGAGCTCTACGACAAGTACTTCTCCACGAAGTAGTAGTAGCCCAGACGGGTTCGCCCCGGGGGTTTCTCCCCGGGGCGAACCCCTGACAACACCCGGAAGGCAACATCGTTGAAACCCTCCACCCGCAGGCGCCTCTTCCGTGGCAGCCTCTACGTCATCCTGCTGCTCGTCGTGGTGTCGCTGCTGTTCATCGCAGACTGGAAGGAGATCAGATACAACTTCCTCGACGTCGACATCGCCAAACAGCTTTTCCCCCAGATCATCATCGTGGCTGCAAAAAACACCGTAATCTACACGGCCGTTGCCTTCGTTGGTGGACTGTTCCTGGGCCTTCTGCTCGCCCTCATGAAGCTCGCCCCGATTGGCCCCTACCGGTGGATCGCGACCGCCTACATCGAACTCTTCCGCGGGCTGCCGGCCCTACTGGTCATCTTCGGCATGGCGTTCGCCGTCCCCTTGGCCTTTGGCTGGAATCCACCGGGAGGTAGCGCCAGCGCGGGTTTGATCGGTTTGATCCTGGTCTCCGGCGCCTACATCGCCGAGACCATCCGTGCCGGCATCCAAGCGGTTCCTGCGGGCCAACGTGAGGCCGCCAGTTCTTTGGGGATGGCGCCGGGCTGGACCATGGTCTCCGTGGTGCTTCCTCAGGCCTTCCGCATCATCACCCCTCCGTTGACCAACGAATTGGTCATCATCATCAAGGACACCTCACTGCTGTTCATCGCGGGCATGGCGCTGGCAGACCGGGAGCTGACCACCTTTGCCCGCGATGCGCTGTCGCAATACGGCAACTCCACCCCGCTAATCATGGCGGGTCTGATGTATCTGGTCATCACGCTGCCGCTGACCCAGCTCGTGGCCAAGCTCGAACGCCACCAAAACAGAGGACGGTAAGGCCCATGAACTCACAGGAATCAGTGGCGGTCCATCCGGCCATCGAGGTCCGCGGCCTGCATAAGAGCTTCGGTGACAACGAGGTCCTCACCGGTATCGACTTCCATGTCGGCCAGGGCGAGGTGGTTTGCGTGATCGGGCCCTCCGGTTCGGGCAAGTCAACGTTGCTGCGTTGCGTGAACCGGCTCGAAGAACCGACCCAGGGAACCATCTTGGTTGAGGGGATCGACATCACCGACCCGGAGACGGATCTGAACAAGGTCCGTACCCGGATTGGCATGGTCTTCCAGCAGTTCAACCTCTTCCCCCACCTGAACGTGTTGGATAATTTGGTTCTGGCCCAGCGCCGGGCCAAGAAGCGCGGAAAGGCCGAAGCCCGTCGGGTCGCGCAGGGGAATCTGGAGAAGGTCGGGCTCGCAGATCGCGGCAAGGCATTCCCCAACCAGCTCTCGGGTGGCCAGCAACAGCGCGTGGCGATCGCCCGGGCGCTATCGATGGACCCGGATATGATGCTCTTCGACGAGCCGACCTCGGCGCTCGACCCCGAATTGGTGGGTGACGTGCTGGCCGTCATGCGCCAACTAGCCGACGAGGGCATGACCATGATGGTGGTGACCCACGAGATGGGATTCGCCCGCGAGGTCGGTGACCGGGTGGTGTTCATGGACGGCGGAGTCGTCGTCGAACAGGGCAAACCCGACGACGTGTTGGGCAATCCTCAGCACGAGCGCACCAAGGGTTTCCTCTCCAAGGTCCTCTAACCCCACGTCACTGGTCCGATAGCGTGGCTCCTGCTCTGGCGGCAGCCACGCTATCCGTTGGGCTGCTGGCCTCCCCGGTGCTCTGACGGCCCCGCGTTTCAGCGACGGCTGCCATGATGCTCTGGTGTAGTCCGCGCACTCCGGCCCGGTCGATCCTCACGTCGACAATGCGGCGGCGCACCTCCGAGTCGGCCGTCGGACCGGCAGCCAGGACGGCTTCCAGGGCCCGGCGGTCCTCAACACGGACGTAGTCCAAGCCGTAGGCTGCGGCCAGTGCGCGCAGGTCCACGCTGTGTGGGGTGGCGAAATAGCGTTCCACGGTCCGCGCATAGGCCGGCTGCTCGGCCAGGGCACCATGTTCGAGCGTGGAGAAGATCGCCCCACCCCCGTCATTGAGCACCACCAGGTCCATCACCGGCACCGTCTCGCCGGCACCGATGAACAGGCCTCCAACATCGTGGAGGAAGGTCACATCCCCCACGAGGACCGTGGTGCGTTCCCCGACGTATTGCTGTGTCCCCAGGGCGATACCCGTGGCGGTGGCTAGGGTCCCGTCGATTCCTGCGAGCCCGCGGTTGGCGTAGACGGCACGACCGGCACGGCCGGGGATGCCGGCGAGGTCGACATCGCGGATCGCATTGGAGGAGCCGAGGACCAACGGCCCGGTGTCGGCGCTCCAGACCAATTCCGCCAAATCCAGTCCGGTCAGCTCCGTCGCCGACGTCGCCTCCGCGATGATGGTGGTGGCCCGTTGTGCAGCCGTGGTCCATTCGTTGAGCCAGGTAGCGGGTCCCCGACCGGCGAAGCCCGCCAGCTCGCCTAACTCGGTGATCACCCGGTCTCCACGGTGTCCAGCATCGAACCAGGCCACCGGCTCTGGGACGTAGAGTGCCGGGGGCAGCTCGCGGTGGGCCAGCAGCCGTCCCACCTGACGATTCAACGTCGGCCTGCCAAAAACCACGACCCGTTCAATCCTGGCGTCGAACTCGGGGATCAGTACCCGATAGGGACCGATCGCGTTGGGACCGAAACGGGCGTTCGAACTCGGCTCAGCCAAAAGCGGTAGGCCCAATACCCTGGCGAATCGTTCGGCTACGGCGGTGGCGTCATGCCCGGCGATGACCACCGTGCGGCGACTCTCGAGCTCCACCTCCCGGAACTGTTCCAGCACTTTGCCCGACGGCAGGTCCTCGGCCGCTGCGGTGTCCTGCCCAGCTACTGTGCCGCGCCCGGGGGCATCCATCAGGTCTTCACGGCTCTCGTCAGTGTCCGGAATGAGCGGGTCCCGGAAGGCGAGGTTGATGTGTACCGGACCTCGGGCAGCGAGTTGGACGGCGGGACGCAGCGCCCTCGAGGCCGGAGTGGGGGTGCTGACGTCCACGGCATGCACTCCGGTTTTGGAACCTGCAAGGGGTAGCCCTTCGCCAGCCAACAGGGCACGTCTGACGTCCGGTGACGGATCCTGACCAGCGGGGATATCCACGCAGTACCGCACATGCACCCCGAACAGGCCGGCCTGGTCGGTGGTCTGGTTGGCCCCCGTTCCACGCAACTCCTCCGGACGGTCGGCGGAAACGACCACCAAGGGCACCGCCGCGTGGTTGGCTTCCATCACGGCAGGGAGCAGCTCCCCCACCGCGGTGCCGGAGGTGGTCACGATCGCTACCGGTCGGCTCGTGGCCAGCGACATCCCCAAGGCGGTGAAACCGGCGTCCCGTTCGTCGATACGGATGTGCACACGCACCTCTCGCCGGGTCTCGGCCTCAGCCAGCGCATACGCCAGCGGGGCACTACGGGAGCCCGGGCACAGCACAACTTCACGGACCCCGTCCTCGGTGAGGGTCCCTACGGCGAACCGTGCCGCGTCCATGGAGGTCAGGAGACTTTCCGACAACGTCATCACCCCATCCTATGACTGGCGGGGCCCCAAAAGCCCGGCACAGCGCCGTAGGCGTTCCCTCCACCAATGCTGCCGTTCAGGAGCCGCAGCATGCCGGCGCAGCAGTTCTTGATCGGCGACCACGTCGCGGACCTGAAGCGACCCCTCATGGGCTTCATACCGGTTGGTGCAGACATCGTCGGCAAAGAGGGACACCGTCCCGAGCCCACAGGCGTGGGGCAGCGCGGGTAAAGCTGCTGCCAAGGCCACCCCGGTACGGATCCCGACGGAGGAATCCAACGCCGAGGAGACAACGGCAGGCAGACCTGCTTCGGCCACGATCCGCAGGGCCGCACGGACCCCTCCCAGAGGCTGGGCCTTGACGATGATCAGATCAGCGGCATCTGCCCGAGCCACCGCCAGTGGATCCGATTCCTTGCGCACCGATTCGTCGGCGGCGATTTTTACGCCGAGCCCCCGGTGCAGGACCTCCAGGCGCAGACGACGCAGCCCGGCGATGCCGGCGACGGGCTGTTCAGCGTATTGCAGGTCGAAACCGGCGAGCGCTTCGAGGCCCTCGAGAGCTTGTTCGTGGCTCCACCCCGCATTGGCGTCAACCCGGAGTGCCGCATCCGGCAGCAAACGACGGACTTCCGCGACGCGCGCCACGTCGTCGTTCAGGCTTTGACCTCGTTCGGCGACTTTGATTTTGACCGTGTGCGTGGCATCAAAAGAGGTCAGCACCGCTTGGACACCTGAGGCCGGAACCGCGGGGACGGTCGCGTTGACCGGGATGCTGGTCCGCACGGGTGCGGGGAATCCTTGCCACCCGGCTTCGAGGGCGCAGCGCAACCACGGTGCCGCCTCCGCGTCGTCGTATTCGAGGAAAGGGGAGAATTCTGCCCACCCGGCAGGCCCGTCCAGGAGCAGGACCTCGCGGTGAGTCACTCCCCGGAAACGCACCCGCAACGGCAGCGACACGATATGGGCCGAGGCCATGATTTCCTCGAGCGAGGGGAGACCCTCGGTGGCATTGATCTCGCGTGACTCCGGCGCGGGAACGCCTGGGGTGCGCGATGCGTTATCCGGTGTAGCCATCACACCATCGTATCGGCGGCGGGTCCGCCCGAACCCGCCCGGCTCATGGGATGCTAGGAGCGATATGAACGAGACCAGGGAAATCCCCATTCAGGGCGGACCGCCCCACCGTGCAGCCCGCAATCCTGGGTTGTGGATTCTGGCGATGCTGTTGGTCGCCGGACTGTTCAGTGTGGCTTATGGGGCGTTCGTGCTCACCGCCACGGGACAGCAGGCCGACGATGATGCCCTGCGGGGTGCGACGGCCTTCCTGGACAGCGATACGGCCCGTGCTGCGGCCCTGTCATTCTTGAACCAGCTGCCGTTGATCTCCGGCATCGTGGCGTTGGTGGCGTTGCTGGCTGCCGCCATCCTGCGGCGCGACCTGCAGGCACCAATCGTGGCCGCCCTGTCCTTCGGTGCGGCCGTCGGCAGCACCCAGGTGCTCAAGCACCTCGTGCTCGTCCGACCGAACCTCGGTATTTCCGAGGCCACCGGGAACTCGTTCCCTTCGGGACACACCACGGTGGCTACGTCAGCGCTGATCGCTGTCTTCCTGGTGACGTCCCCCCGGTGGCGCCCCCTGATCGCCACCTGTGGCGGACTCTATGCTGCGGTGACCGGTATTTCCACGTTCGCACTGGGCTGGCATCGGCCCTCCGACGTGGTTGCCGCCTATTTGGTGGCCGGCTTCTGGGGGTTGCTGGCCGGGCTGATCATCCTCCGCAGGCAGCCGGGGTGGAACCGCTGGAAAGGACCAGACTCCTCCTGGTCCTCCTCCGGAATCTGGCCTACTCTCTTGTGGTTTCCGGGGATCCTCGGGTTCCTTGGTTCGGCGGCGGTGTATCTGTTCGTCACGCATCTGGGCCCGACGGCGGGGACCTCGGCGCGCAGTTGGTTCCTCGTCGCGGGGGCACTGCTGATCATCGGTGCTGCGGGCAGCCTCTTCGGACTGCTATGTGGGGTTTTTTCCCATCAGACCCGGGGGCGCGCCCCCCTGTCCTAAAACGGGAGACTACCCTCCGGGGGTCCGCACCCTGCGGGAATCAAGACTTCCAGGTGGTGCCTGGCGCGGGATGAACCAGGCGAAGAGCCCGCTCCCGGCGAAGGAAAGCACCGCGATGGCGAAGACGCCGGCACCCAGGCTGGCAACGGCCGTGACCGCCGACAGGAGGACAGGCCCAGACATCACTCCCAGATCCGAGATGAGCCGCCAGAAGCCCAGGAACTGCGGCCTACCCACCGATGGTGAATGATCGGCGCCCAAGGTCATGACCAGACCCGAACCGATCCCATTGCCCAGCCCCAACAACATCGCCACCAGCAACAGGGTCAAGGGCTGATGGGTGAAGGGCATCAGGGACAGGGCAACACCCATGACCACCATGCAGGGCACGGCAATCCAGGTCCGACCCCGCCGGTCCATCATGGCCCCTGCCGGATAGAACACCAGCATGTCCACCGCCCCGGAGATGCCATAAATCAGTGAGGTGGCAGAGGCGTCCATGCCCAGGTGCTCGGCCCAGAGCGGGATGACTGCCTGGCGCGTGGCCCGCACCGCGGAGATCACCATGATGGCCGTCCCGATCGTGGCATAGGTGCGCCAGTGCGCGGCCAGAATCGTCCCCAGGGTGACCGTCGCGGCCTCCGGCGCCGGGCGGGCACCGGTTCCGGCGGTTCCCTGATGCCCCGTCCCGTCGGGGATCTGGAGTTCAGGGATGCCGATGCAGACCCCGGCGGCGGCAACCATGGCCACCAACCCGACCCAGTAGGCCCCGTGCAGGCCGAGGAAGTGCATGGTGGCTGCACCGACGAAAGGGCCGATGAACAGCCCAATACGCAGGGTTCCACCCAGTCCCGACATGGCCCGGGCCCGGTAGGTGATCGGCACCGCATCGGTGAGGTAGCTCTGCCGGGCGAGGTTGAAGACGGAGCCGGCCATCCCGATCATCAGCACCCCGGCAGCATAGAGGACCAGGTTGACGGCGCTCAGGCAGGCCACCATGCCGGCGCTGGCCCAAAGCGCTGCACCGATCATGGCGGTGCGCTCGCCGAGCCGGGCGATGAGCAGGGACGCGGGGATGTTGGTGATCAACGATCCGACACCGATGAGTGTGATGACCAATGCTGCTTCGGCAACCGTTGAACCGTGGCCGCGGGCGCTCAGCGCGATGACCGGCAGGATGCTGCCCTGGCCCACAGCATAGAGCAGAGACGGCGCGTAGATCCGGAAGATCAGCGTCCGTAGAGAAGTCCCCCCACCGGGGAGCGAGGTCGAGGTGATGTCTCTACTCCCCTTGCGGCCCGGTGGTGTCCCTCACCCGGCGAAGCAGGTGCCGCGACTGCGCCGGGGCATAGGGCAGGGAGGGAATGACCCGGGCCGGGTCGGTGGAGCGGTCTTCGAGCGCGACACGGCACAGCTTGATGGCCGTGCGAAGCTCCTCCCGCTGGTCCCGTACGAAATCCAGGTCCACGAACTCCCCATGTCCGGGCACGACCACCGGGTGGCTTCCACCCAGGGCCATGAGCCGTCCCAGGGCCTCGTTCCATGAGTCGGGGAAGGAGCCCCCGAATTGGGGTTTGGCCCCCTCTTCGACGAGATCGCCGGCAAAGAGGACATCCCCGGAAGCGATGAGCAGATCCCCTTCGGTATGGGCGGGGCCGAGGTGGAAGAGCGTGATGGACCATCCGCCAAGATCCAGTTCCACGCTGTCGGTTCCCACGGTTCGGTTCGGGGCAAGAATTTCGGTGTGTGGACCGCGGGCCGCAGCCATGGCCGGGTCCACTTCCAACACCAGGTCGCGTTGTGCGGCGCCGTGGCAGGCGATCGACGTGGCGGCTACGGCGTGGCCCCAGATATCGACCACGCCCTGGGCGCGGAAGTAGGCATTGCCGAAGAAGTGGTCACCGTGTGCGTGGGTATTGATCAGCACCAGGGGCAGGTCGGTCAGGGTGCGGACCGCCGCGTACAACTCGGCGGCTTCGGCCGGCCCTGCCCCTGAATCGATGACAGCCGCCCGTCCATCACCGATCACCAGACCGGCATTGACGGCAAAGCCTTCCAGACGCAGGGCATAGCTACGCTCCCCCGCCCGCCGCCAGGGAACTGCTGTGGTCTGGGCACTCATGATCCATCCTTGTCCCGGCGCCCGTGGGCGGGCCCCGGTTCGCCGCAGTGACTGTCGATGTTCCGACTCTATTCCCCCTTGCCCACGGGGCGCGGATCCGCTGGCACCCGTCGGGGCGGCCCCGGTGGGTAGGCTCGAGAGGAATAAGGCACCGGCGAGGAGCCGTCGGGAGCATCCAGAGGACCGGGGGAAACACCGATGAAACGCATTTCGTTCAAACTCATGATCTACGGGGTCGCGATCCTCATCATCGGTGTGGCACTGCAGCTGCTCTCGATGAACCTCCTGCAGTTCCTCTTCGACAAGGTCGATCCGCAAGACATGGTCACCGCCAACGCCTTGAGGGCGTTAAGCACGATTTTCAGCACCGCCGTCATCCCCCTGGGCACCACGTTCATTGGCGCTTCGGTGGTGGTGCGCATGCTGGGAAACCATCTGCATCTCGACGAGCGCAAGTCCCCCGCCGAGACGAGCAATGACGCCGGGGCCGAAGGAACCGAGGTCCCCGACAGCACGGCCACCTCCGAGGGCGACGACGACTCGGTGGAGACCTTCTCCGATGACTTCTACCGCCGCTAGATCCCACCGACTGCAGAAGATCCAGGGTTCAGCCCCACCTGTGTGGCCAGGAGCCTGACGGTTTGTTCGAAGATCTCCCCGGGGTCGCCGAAAGTAGCTGGCCCGTAGTGACCAAAAACTTCGAAGGTGACCGCTCCGAACAGACCCGACCAACAGCTGAAGCCCCGGGCCACCAGTTCTGCGGGCATGGCGATTCCATATTCTTGTCTGATCGCCTCGAGGTCCTGGCCGAGCCGCACCGGGATATGTGTTTCTTGCTGCCCATCGGAGCCACTGGCCGCCGTCGTGATGGTCCCGTTGTTCCAGGCCTCGTCAAGAATCGTGAAGAGGGCAACCACGACCCGGGTACCTGCTTCGTTCGTGAGTGCGGCCGGTGCTGTATAGCCCGGGACCGGGGTCCCGAACAGCAAGGCGTAGCGGGCGGCATCGCCCAGCGCCCAGCTGCGAACGGCCCGGGCCAGCACCTCGAATCGCTCCAGCGGGTGTGCCGGGGCATCGGCCACTGCCGTTTCAACCTGCTCGCCCAGATCCGAATACGCCTCGACGATCAGCAGGGTCAACAGTTCGTCCCGGCTGGAAACATAGCGGTAGATGGCCGAGGAGACGATACCCAACTGCCGGGCCACGGCTCGTAGCGATAACGCGGCGGGCCCCTCGGCAGCCAGTTGTTCACGGGCGATACGCAGAATTTCGGCCATGGTGCGCTCCCTGGCTTGTTCGCGCGGCGTCAAGGTCCTGGTCATGATCTCATCAAACGACACCTCTGGGAGCACTGTCAACTTAAGAGAGCACCGCTCTTGACCTCATCATTCCTTGACGGTAGCTTTGCACCAGAGAGCACTGCTCTCATTTCCGTTCCACGAAAGAGCATGCCATGTCCCAGCAATTCCTGGTCACCGGATCCGGCCCCGTCGGTTCCACCCTCGCCCTCCAACTGGCCGATGCCGGCCATACCGTGGTGATGGCCACCCGCTCAGGCAGCGGGCCGGCCCACCGGCTGATCCACAGGGTCCGCGCCGACGCGACGGATGCGTCGCAACTGGCCGGGGCCGCCACCGGCGCCTCGGCGATCTTCCATTGCGTCCACGCCGCCTACCGGGCCGACGCCTGGCGAGCTATGCTGCCACAGGCCGAAGAGGTGGTTTTGAAGGTCGCCGGTGAACAGGGGATTCCCGTCGTCTTTCCCGAAGGTCTGTACGCATACTCCGAGCCGGACCAGGTCATGGACGAAGACTCTCCGCGCGAGGCAGCTGGAGGCAAACGGGGGATCAGAACTGGGCTGCTGGCTGCTCGGCAGGCCTCAGGGACTTCGACGGTCAGCATGGTTGCTTCGGATTTTTTCGGGCCACTGGTGGAGAACGCCCATGCCGGATCGCGTATGTTGGAGGCTGTTTTCTCGGGCAAACGCCTCTTCGCGATCGGCCATCCGGGCCAGCCCCACTCTTTCACCTTCGTCCCGGACCTCGCTGCGGCGATGATCCGTGCCAGCGAACGGCCGGAATTGTGGAACCGGGTCCTCCATGCCCCGACGGCGGTTCCCACGACACAACGGGATCTGGCGGCCGCGTTTGCGCGGGCAGCAGGGGTCGAACCACCCCCGGTTTCAGGGTTGCCAGGGTGGTTGCTGCGCTTGGTGAGCGTCGCCGCTCCCGGCCTCCACGAAATGACCGAGATGGCCTACCAATTCGATCGACCGTTCATCATGGACTCCCACGCCAGCCAGGAAGCGCTCGGTCTCGAACCCACCCCCCTGCCCGCGGCCGCGGCAGCGACCGTCCACTGGTGGCAACATTCCCGGCTGGCACTGGCCTGAAGCCTTTCCTCCCGGAAGGCTTCCATCGACTGCCACGGACTCGGCAGATGCCCACGGTCGCCGGATCAGTGAGCTGCCGAGATGGAACTGGCGCGGAAGAAGGTATCCCCCGCGCCGGTTCCTCACCTCAACTTCTGCAGGCCGGGGCCTACAGGTCCGCGAGCACCGAGCCGGGGTTTTCGATGGCGTCGGCGATATAGCGCAGGAACCCACCCGCGATGCCGCCGTCACAGACCCGGTGGTCGAAGGTCAGGGTCAATTCGGTGACCTTACGGACGGCCAGCTCCCCGTCCACGACCCACGGACGGTCAATGATGCGCCCGACGCCGAGAATGGCAACTTCCGGATGGTTGATGATCGCAGCTGAGCCATCCACCCCGAAGACACCGTAGTTGTTCAGCGTGAACGTGCCACGAGTGAGCTCGGCGGGAGTGCATTTGCCTTCACGGGCCACCCCGGCCAGCCGGCGAACCTCGCTGTCGAGCTGCCGGGCGCTGAGGTCTTGGGCCTGGGCAATGCTGGGCACCATCAGACCGCGATCCGTCTGGGCGGCGATGCCCAGGTTGATCCCGTCGAAACCGATAATTTCCTGTCCCCCATCGGAGGCGTCCTGGATCCGGGTGTTCAGTTCCGGGTACCGGACCAAACCGGCGACGGTGAAGCGGGCGATGAACGCCAGCAGCCCGGGAGTGTTCTGGGGATCTGCCGCCTTGAGCTTGGCCCGCATGCGGACCAGTTCGGTGGCGTCCACGTCGACCCATACCGTGGCCTCGGGGATTTCTCGGCGCGAGGTGCTCATGGCTTGGGCAATGGTCTTACGGACACCCTTCAACGGTGTGCGTGAGCTAATGCCCAGCCCCGAACGGGGGTCGGCTCCGACCACGCCGTCGACCGAAGCCGCAGCCGCGGAGGCTGCCGACACTGCCGGCGCCCCGCCCGACGAGGCGTCGATGGCCCCCTGGACATCGGCACGCATGATCAGCCCGCTCCGGCCAGAACCGGTCAGCGTTGCGACGTCGATCCCGTGGTCCCTCGCCAGTTTGCGGACCAGCGGGGAGATCACGGTCGGTGCCGTGGCTCGGAACTGCGACGGAGTCTCAACCGGTAGCGCCGCCGGGGCCGCGGCGGTGGAGGGCGCCTTCGCCATGGCGGGCACCGAGGAGCGCGGACGGCGGGTCCGCTTGGTCGATCCGGCCCCGCCGGGGGTGCCGTAGCCGACCAGGACGTTGCCCGAGCCTTCTCCGGCTCCGGCCCGCTCCTCCTCGCGGTAGGACTGCGCCGTTTCCACGGGGGCCGCCTCGGTCGTGGCCGGAGCTTCCGACGGAGCGTCACCGTCGGCCACCCCCTCACCGTCATCCACGGACAGCAGCGCCTTGCCGACGTCCATGGTGTCGCCGGCGGCACCATGGAGTTGATGTACGGTGCCGGCGAACGGGCTGGGTACCTCGACCAGGGATTTGGCGGTCTCGACTTCGGCGATCGGCTGGTCCACGACGATCGTGTCCCCCTCGGCCACGAGCCAGTTCACCAAATCCGCCTCGGTCAGTCCTTCACCCAGGTCGGGAAGCAGGAATACCTTGATGGCCATGTCTAGTCCTCCCACTGCAGCGAGTCGACGGTGTCCAGAATGCGGTCCACACTGGGCAGGAAGAAGCCTTCCAGCTTTGGCGCCGGGAACGGAATGTCGAATCCCGTCACCCGCAATACCGGGGCGGCCAGGGAGTGGAAGCAGCGTTCCTGCACCCGGGCGGTGATCTCCGAGGCGACGGAGGCGAATCCGGGGGCTTCGGAAATGACCACGGCGCGGCCGGTCTTGCGCACCGAAGCGCAGACGGTCTCGTCATCGAAGGGGACGATGCTCCGGACGTCGATGACCTCCAGCGAACGACCTTCCTCGGCGGCTGCCGCTGCGGCAGCCAAGGCCGTGGAAACCGACGGGCCGTAAGCAATCAGCGTGGCGTCGGTTCCGGCCCGGGCGACGGCAGCATGGCCTTCGGTGGGGTGTTGACCCGCGGCGGCAGCGGCTTCGTACTCGGCGCGCAGTCCCTCAAGATCCACCGGATCCTTGGAGAAGTACAGTTTCTTCGGCTCCAGGAAGACGACGGGGTCGTTGGAGGCGATGGCTTCGCGCATCATCCGGTAGGCGTCGGACACCGTTGAGGGCGTCATGACCTTCAGCCCGGGCGTGTGTGCGTAGTAGGCCTCCGAGGAGTCGCAATGGTGCTCGACACCACCGATGCCACCGGCATACGGGATGCGGACGACGACCGGCATGTCCACGGCACCGCGGGTGCGGTTGCGCATTTTTGCCAGATGGGAGGCAATCTGTTCGAAGGCCGGGTAGGCGAAGGCGTCGAACTGCATTTCGATGACCGGGCGCATACCGTTCATGGCCATGCCAATCGCCATGCCAACGATGCCGGATTCGGCCAGCGGGGTGTCAAAGCAGCGTTCGACGCCGAAGCGTGCGGTCAACCCGTCGGTGATGCGGAAAACGCCGCCGAGGGTTCCGATATCTTCCCCGAAGAGGACGACGCCGGTATCGGCTTCCATGGCGTCGGCCAGGGCAGTATTCAGTGCCTTGGCAAGGGTGACCGGACGGGGGCCTGCGGCTTCGGCACGTTCGGCGGCACGCTCGCTCGCGCGGGCCGTGGCGGCGCTGACATTGCCGTTGGCCTCGGATGAAGTGGTGATATGCGGGTTCACTTGGCGTCCCCTTCCCGGGAGAGTTCATCCGCGAGCAGGGCGCGCTGTTCGGCGAGCTGCGGGGTCTGGGTGGCGTAGACATGATCGAAGAGTTCCAGCGGGTCGATCTCCGGGTCCTGGTTCAGCCCGTCACGCAGGGCCTGCGCCGTGTGTTCTGCCTGGGCAGCAATACGTTCGGTGACCGCATCGTCGAGCAGGCCCTTGTTCTGCAAGTACGTGGTCATCCGGTTCAGCGGATCCTTCCCCCGCCAAGCCGTCACTTCCTCGTCCTCCCGATACCGGGTGGCATCATCGGCGTTGGTGTGTGCCTGCATGCGGTAGGTATGGGCTTCCACCAGCAGCGGGCCGGACCCGGTACGGGCCAATTCCACGGCACGCCCCAGCACGGCCATGAGGGCGACCAGGTCGTTACCATCCACGCGTTCGCCGGCCATGCCGTAGCCGACGGCCTTGTGGGCCAGCGACGGGGCCACCGACTGCTGGGACAGTGGAACGGAAATGGCGTACTGGTTGTTCTGCACGAAGAAGATCACCGGCAGGTTGAACACAGCGGCGAAGTTCAGGGCCTCGTGGAAATCGCCTTCACTGGTGGCCCCGTCGCCACACATCGCCAAGACAACAGTGTCCTCGCCGCGCAGCTTGGCCGCATGGGCGACGCCGACCCCGTGCAGCAACTGGGTGGTCAACGGGGTGGACTGGATGCCGACCTTGTATTGGCGCGGATCGTAGCCGCCATGCCAGTCACCCCGGAACAGCACCATCGTCTCCACCGGATCCACTCCCTTGGCCATCACTGCCACGGAGTCACGGTAGGTGGGGAACATCCAGTCGTTCTCCCCCAGGCACAGGGCCGCCGCCACCTGACAGGCTTCCTGGCCATGGCTGGAGGGGTAGACGGCCATCCTGCCCTGGCGGACCAGGGCTGAGTTCTGGTCGTTGGCGCGCCGGCCGATCACCAGCTGCTCGTAGGCCTTCAACAGGGTCTCGTCGTCGGGAAGCGGGTATTCATGACCCGGCTCGGTCCCCTGGTCCTCGACGGGTCGCAACGAACCACCCTCATCGACGATCTGGATCTGGCCGCGTGAGGGCAGCAGGTAGTCCTCCACGGAAATGCCGAAGTGACGGCAGACGCTGTCGAGGTCGGCAGCTTCGGTGGCTTGCGGCTCACCTGGCACGGCGCTCATGATGTACTCCTTCGTAGAATCCCGGGCGCCCGACAGACCGCATCAGCACGGCACCGTCGAAAGCACTTCGTGACTCAAGTATGCGAAGGAGCAACCGATCGTATCCAGTTAAGGACAAATGCCTAGAAAGATGCGAATAAATATCGTATTCTTGAAGACAGATCGTCACTGTGAGTGACGTTACATCGTCTTTCGTAGACACCCGTCCCGGAGGAAACCATGGACTCGATTCCCGTTAAGCTCGACGACGTCGACCACCGCATCATTGCCGAGCTGACCCGTGATGGCCGGCAATCGGTGACCACCGTGGCGCAGAACGTCCACGTCTCCCGCGCCCACGCCTACTCGCGGATCAACAGGTTGCAGGACGAGGGGGTCATCACCCGGTACATGGCCGTCGTCGACCCGGTGCGGGCGGGGCTGCGCTCCTCGGCCTATGTCACGTTGAAGTTGCGCCAGCATTCATGGCGTGAACTCCGCGAGCGGCTCGCAGCCCTGCCGGAGGTCCATCACATCGGCCTGGTGGGCGGGAACTTCGATGTGATCCTGTTGGTCAGGGCCAAGGACAATGTGGATCTGCGCCGCGTGGTCTTCGACAACATCCAGTCGATGCCCGGTGTCCTGGACACCCAGACGTTCCTGGTCTTCGAGGACGTCGACACCCGCTAGCGAGTGCGGGCCGGACGGTAACCGCCCCGCCCGGATCAGCCCTTGAAGTGTGGCTTGCGCTTCTCCTGAAAGGCTTTGAATCCCTCGGCGTAGTCGGCAGTGGCGCAGAGTCCATCCTGGGCCCGATTCTCGTGGGCCATGGACTCCCAGAGCCCGAGCCGCTGGTCGCGCACCTCGGCCACCAGCGCTTTGGAGGCCACGAAGGCCTGGGTGGCCCCCTGGGCGACCGTGCCCACGATTCCCCGCGTGCTCTCCAGGAGTTCGTCCGCTGGCATCGCCCGGCTGAAGAGGCCCGAGCGCACCGCTTCCGCCCCCGAGATCAGCTCGGCCGTATAGATCATGTCCAGCGTCCGATGGGCGCCCAACCGCTCGGTGAACAACCAGTGGCCGCCCGAATCCAGCGTGGCCCCGAGGTTGGCGAAGGGCGAACCGATCTTGGCGTTCTCCGCCACGTATACGACGTCGGTGGCAATGGCCAGACCCAACCCGACGCCGAGGCAAGCTCCCTGGACGGCGGCAAAGGTCGGGGCCGGGAACCCAGACATCTGGCGCAACAACGGCTGCACCAGACCGCCCAGGTAGCCCTGGACGTCATCCTCCGCCGGGTCAACATCGGAGATATCCCGCCCGGCGCAGAAGCCACGGCCTTCACCGCGCAACAGGAGGGCCCTGACCTCACCGGATCCCACGGCTTGGGCGGCCCGCTCGTAGGCATCGGAGAGTTCGCGCAGGGCGCCCTCATTGAGGGCGTTCATCTTCTCGGGCGCGTTGAGAACGACGTCGGCGATGCCGTTGGAGATCTGCAGTTCGATCATGCGGTGCCTCCTAGGTGTATTGACCACGGACGTTGGTAACGCTCCGGGGTAGTTGAAATAGGGAAGACCT
>NZ_FUHW01000049.1 GCF_900163545.1 Arthrobacter rhombi | reverse complement strand
AAAATTTGTCCGGCGGCGACCTACTCTCCCACACCCTCCCGAGTGCAGTACCATCGGCGCAGTGGGTCTTAGCTTCCGGGTTCGGTATGGGACCGGGCGTTTCCCCCACGCTATGACCGCCGTAACTCTTCCACCCACACCACCAAGTGGCGGGGAAAACTAGTCACATTTGCCATATCCGAAACCAACCAACAGCTGGTTTCCGTGGTGCAACATGTACAACAATATTCTATTACAGGACCAACCCCGAACACCAACCCCGAACCCCCACACAACCGGTAGGGAATCAACACACCGCATCGAAGAAGGGTGTGGTGATGTTGGTGCCAAGGCGTTGTTGCCTGGCAACCGCATAGTGGACGCAGCATATCTTGCCCACACAACCAACAGTCGTGTGGTGAATTGTGGTGTAAGTTATCGGCCTATTAGTACAGGTCAGCTCCACGGGTCTTTAGTCCCCGCTTCCACGTCCTGCCTATCAACCCAGTGGTCTAGCTGGGGGCCTCTCACACTCAAGGTGTATGGAAATCTCATCTCGAAGTGGGCTTCCCGCTTAGATGCTTTCAGCGGTTATCCCTTCCGAACGTAGCTAATCAGCGGTGCACTTGGCAGTACAACTGACACACCAGAGGTTCGTCCGTCCCGGTCCTCTCGTACTAAGGACAGCTCTTCTCAAATTTCCTGCGCGCGCAGCGGATAGGGACCGAACTGTCTCACGACGTTCTAAACCCAGCTCGCGTACCGCTTTAATGGGCGAACAGCCCAACCCTTGGGACCTACTCCAGCCCCAGGATGCGACGAGCCGACATCGAGGTGCCAAACCATGCCGTCGATATGGACTCTTGGGCAAGATCAGCCTGTTATCCCCGAGGTACCTTTTATCCGTTGAGCGACGGCCGTTCCACAACGTGCCGCCGGATCACTAGTCCCGACTTTCGTCCCTGCTCGAGCTGTCACTCTCACAGTCAAGCTCCCTTGTGCACTTACACTCGTCACCTGATTGCCAACCAGGCTGAGGGAACCTTTGGGCGCCTCCGTTACTCTTTAGGAGGCAACCGCCCCAGTTAAACTACCCATCAGGCACTGTCCCTGACCCAGATCATGGGCCGAAGTTAGGAATCCGGTACGGCCAGAGTGGTATTTCAACGATGACTCCACGAACACTGGCGTGCCCGCTTCAACGTCTCCCACCTATCCTACACAAGCCGCACCGAACACCAATACCAAACTATAGTAAAGGTCTCGGGGTCTTTCCGTCCTGCTGCGCGTAACGAGCATCTTTACTCGTAGTGCAATTTCGCCGAGTTCATGGTTGAGACAGCGGGGAAGTCGTTACTCCATTCGTGCAGGTCGGAACTTACCCGACAAGGAATTTCGCTACCTTAGGATGGTTATAGTTACCACCGCCGTTTACTGGGGCTTAAATTCCCAGCTTCGCCCCGAGGGGCTAACCGGTCCTCTTAACCTTCCAGCACCGGGCAGGAGTCAGTCCGTATACATCGTCTTGCGACTTCGCACGGACCTGTGTTTTTAGTAAACAGTCGCTTCCCCCTGGTCTCTGCGGCCCCGATCCCCTCACACCAGCAAGTGGTGTTCAAGGTTGGGGCCCCCCTTCTCCCGAAGTTACGGGGGCATTTTGCCGAGTTCCTTAACCATGATTCTCTCGATCGCCTTAGTATTCTCTACCTGATCACCTGTGTCGGTTTGGGGTACGGGCGGCTTGAACCTCACGTCGATGCTTTTCTTGGCAGCATAGGATCACCGGATCACCCACCGAAGTGGGCGCCTATCGGGTCTCAACCATCATGAATGGCGGATTTACCTACCATTCGGCCTACACCCTTGGACCAGGACGATTCCATTGCCTGGCCCGGCTACCTTCCTGCGTCACACCTGTTAATACGTTGACCTCCCTGGCTCGGGTCCCGCGCCTGGCACCCGGTACCTTCCCCGAAGGGAAGATGATGGGTGTTCGGGGCGGTTAGCATCGCCAGTTCAGTAGGGACGGTTCTTCACCGGTACGGGAATATCAACCCGTTGTCCATCGACTACGCCTGTCGGCCTCGCCTTAGGTCCCGACTCACCCAGGGCAGATTAGCTTGACCCTGGAACCCTTGATCATTCGGCGGACGGGTTTCTCACCCGTCTTTCGCTACTCATGCCTGCATTCTCACTCGTGCCGTCTCCACCACTGGTTCACACCGTGGCTTCACTGCCGGCACGACGCTCCCCTACCCACCCAGGCGGCTGGACCACGAAGGCCTACCTATATACCTGGATGACGCAACTTCGGCGGTGTGCTTGAGCCCCGCTACATTGTCGGCGCGGAATCACTTGACCAGTGAGCTATTACGCACTCTTTCAAGGATGGCTGCTTCTGAGCCAACCTCCTGGTTGTCTTCGCAACTCCACATCCTTTTCCACTTAGCACACGCTTAGGGGCCTTAGTTGGCGTTCTGGGCTGTTTCCCTCTCGACCATGAAGCTTATCCCCCACAGTCTCACTGCTGCGCTCTCACTTACCGGCATTCGGAGTTTGGCTGACGTCAGTAACCTTGTAGGGCCCATTAGCCATCCAGTCGCTCTACCTCCGGTAAGAAACACGCAACGCTGCACCTAAATGCATTTCGGGGAGAACCAGCTATCACGAAGTTTGATTGGCCTTTCACCCCTACCCACAGCTCATCCCCTCCATTTTCAACTGAAGTGGGTTCGGTCCTCCACGCGCTCTTACACACGCTTCAACCTGGCCATGGGTAGATCACTTCGCTTCGGGTCTAGACCGCGCCACTGAACGCCCTGTTCAGACTCGCTTTCGCTACGGCTTCCCCACACGGGTTAACCTCGCGACACGGCACTAACTCGCAGGCTCATTCTTCAAAAGGCACGCCGTCACCACAACCAAGGTGGCTCCGACGGATTGTAGGCACATGGTTTCAGGTACTATTTCACTCCCCTCCCGGGGTACTTTTCACCTTTCCCTCACGGTACTTGTCCGCTATCGGTCATCAGGAAGTATTCAGGCTTACCAGGTGGTCCTGGCAGATTCACACGGGATTTCTCGGGCCCCGTGCTACTTGGGATACCATCACAAAGCGGCGGAAAACATTACGGCTACGGGACTAACACCCCCTATGGTCCGGCTTTCAAACCGATTCGCCTATGCACCCGCACCTCACTTCTCCAGTCCGGCAGAACTGGAATGAATGGTCCCACGACCCCGCCCATGCAACGCCCGCCGGCTATCACACATGGAACGGTTTAGCCCCATCCGCTTTCGCTCGCCACTACTCACGGAATCACTATTGTTTTCTCTTCCTGCGGGTACTGAGATGTTTCACTTCCCCGCGTTCCCTCCACGTAGCCTATGTGTTCAGCTACGGGTCACACGACATGACGCCGTGCGGGGTTTCCCCATTCGGAAATCCTGGAATCAACGTCCGGTTATCGACTCCTCCAGGCTTATCGCAGATTCCCACGTCCTTCTTCGGCTCCTGATGCCAAGGCATCCACCATGCGCCCTTGAAAACTTGACCACAAAAAGGTCTTTTCACAAGAGCATTTGATCGAGAGAACCACCAACAACCACACCCAAAGGATGCCCTGCTGGGGGTTCTCAAATAAATTGCTTTCGCAAAAACAACAAAAACCACACAACCAACACCCCCGAAAGAGTATCAATCACATGGCATCCATCGTCCTTGCAAGATGCTCGCGTCCACTATGCAGTTGTCAAACAACAACCCCGTCACACCCACCACCACAAAAACAGTCTTTCGTGGTCTAGGCCATGCGCGGGAGCCAAAACAAACCAGAACCAACCCCCCGACCACCAACCAAAAGCCAGTGACCAGAACATCGGGCCTGTTGTTTCAGGGCCCAACAGTGTGCCATGGACCCGAACCCGATCAGAACCCCACATCTTTCCAACACCACCAAAAGCAATGCGTACTCAATACCAGGGAACAACCAGGTTCCAGGCCACAATCCGTTGACATTCCACCCATGAGCGCCCGCCTACCAACACAAGTGGCAGAAACGGGCTGAACTGAACACCACCACCAGGACATGCGCCCTGAAATGAATGAATGCTAGTTGCTCCTTAGAAAGGAGGTGATCCAGCCGCACCTTCCGGTACGGCTACCTTGTTACGACTTAGTCCCAATCGCCGGTCCCACCTTCGACGGCTCCCTCCCAAAAAGGGTTGGGCCACCGGCTTCGGGTGTTACCAACTTTCGTGACTTGACGGGCGGTGTGTACAAGGCCCGGGAACGTATTCACCGCAGCGTTGCTGATCTGCGATTACTAGCGACTCCGACTTCATGGGGTCGAGTTGCAGACCCCAATCCGAACTGAGACCGGCTTTTTGGGATTAGCTCCACCTCACAGTATCGCAACCCATTGTACCGGCCATTGTAGCATGCGTGAAGCCCAAGACATAAGGGGCATGATGATTTGACGTCGTCCTCACCTTCCTCCGAGTTGACCCCGGCAGTCTCCCATGAGTCCCCACCACTACGTGCTGGCAACATGGAACGAGGGTTGCGCTCGTTGCGGGACTTAACCCAACATCTCACGACACGAGCTGACGACAACCATGCACCACCTGTGAACCGGCCCCAAAGGGGAAGGACTGTTTCCAGCCCGATCCGGCCCATGTCAAGCCTTGGTAAGGTTCTTCGCGTTGCATCGAATTAATCCGCATGCTCCGCCGCTTGTGCGGGCCCCCGTCAATTCCTTTGAGTTTTAGCCTTGCGGCCGTACTCCCCAGGCGGGGCACTTAATGCGTTAGCTACGACGCGGAAAACGTGGAATGTCCCCCACATCTAGTGCCCAACGTTTACGGCATGGACTACCAGGGTATCTAATCCTGTTCGCTCCCCATGCTTTCGCTCCTCAGCGTCAGTTAATGCCCAGAGACCTGCCTTCGCCATCGGTGTTCCTCCTGATATCTGCGCATTTCACCGCTACACCAGGAATTCCAGTCTCCCCTACATCACTCTAGTCTGCCCGTACCCACCGCAGATCCGGGGTTGAGCCCCGGACTTTCACGGCAGACGCGACAAACCGCCTACGAGCTCTTTACGCCCAATAATTCCGGATAACGCTTGCGCCCTACGTATTACCGCGGCTGCTGGCACGTAGTTAGCCGGCGCTTCTTCTGCAGGTACCGTCACTTTCGCTTCTTCCCTACTGAAAGAGGTTTACAACCCGAAGGCCGTCATCCCTCACGCGGCGTCGCTGCATCAGGCTTTCGCCCATTGTGCAATATTCCCCACTGCTGCCTCCCGTAGGAGTCTGGGCCGTGTCTCAGTCCCAGTGTGGCCGGTCACCCTCTCAGGCCGGCTACCCGTCGTCGCCTTGGTAGGCCATTACCCCACCAACAAGCTGATAGGCCGCGAGTCCATCCCCCACCGATAAATCTTTCCACCCCCTTCCATGCGGAAGGAGGTGAGTATCCGGTATTAGACCCAGTTTCCCGGGCTTATCCCAGAGTCGGGGGCAGGTTACTCACGTGTTACTCACCCGTTCGCCACTAATCACCCGGTGCAAGCACCAGGGTCATCGTTCGACTTGCATGTGTTAAGCACGCCGCCAGCGTTCATCCTGAGCCAGGATCAAACTCTCCGTAAAATAATTACAGACACAACCAACAACCCAAGGGAAAACAAGGGAAGGGCTGCACCAAGTTACATAAATCCTGGCAAATATGTCCCTGCGAATACACGGGGTGCATCCACAAAGACCATTCACCAATTTATAAAAAAATCGGTGTCAACAAACATGGCACACTATTGAGTTCTCAAACAACAGAC
>NZ_FUHW01000050.1 GCF_900163545.1 Arthrobacter rhombi | reverse complement strand
GCTATCGGGAACCAGCCACCCATCAATCGTTTAACTAACGTCCCTGATCAGTACAGCTAGTGCGAGCTGCTTGGCCCCTGCTGCAGGGCAAACAGCCCGAGCATGCGGCCGGCTTCGGCCGCCATCCGGCTGCGGCCGGCTCCGACGTATTTACGGGAGTCCACGACCGCCTCGTCCGCGCGCAAATAGTCGCGGATGCCTGCGGTGAAGAAACCGTTGAGATGGGTGGAGACGTTGATTTTGCGCATCCCCGCTCGAATGGCCGCCACGATGTTCTCATCGGAGACCCCCGAGGACCCATGTAAAACCAGGGGCACCTCAACGACTGCCGCAAGCCGGGAGATCAACTCCACGTCCAACTCGGCTGACCTGCTGGTCATCGCATGGGAGGAGCCGACGGCGACCGCCAGGGCGTCGACCCCCGTGGCGGCGACGAAGGCAGCCGCCTCGGCGGGGTCGGTGCGCACCCCCGGGGCGTGGGCGCCACCTTTGCCACCGACCTTGCCCAATTCGGCCTCGATGTAGACCCCCCGGTCATGCGCGTAACGGGCCACCCGGGCCGTGGCGGCAACATTCTCGTCGTAGTCCAGATGGGCGCCGTCGTACATGACCGAGCCGAAGCCCAGATCCACGGCTTCCAGGGCCAGATCCTCGCTTTCCGCGTGGTCCAGATGCACCGAAACCGGAACGGAAGCCCGACGGGCGATAGCCAGGCAGGCCAGGCCGATCGGCTCCAGCGCACCGTGGTAGGCGACGCAGTTCTCGGAGATCTGCAAGATCACCGGCAGCCCCGCCTGCTCGGCCCCGGCCACGAGCGCCTCTGCGGTTTCCAGGTGAATGACATTGAAGGCGCCCTGCCCTCGTGAAGCATCGGCTGCAGTGGTCATCAGTTCGCGGGTAGTGCTCAAGGCCATGGCGGATCCGGCTTTCAGTTGGGGGTTTGGGCTGGGTCTTTGCGGTTTCTAGTGCCGGGTGACGAGCAGACGGTGGGCCAGCTGCGGGTGGCTGGGGTGCAGTTCTCCTGCCGCTGGCATCAGCACGGCCGAGGCGGACCATGCCGCGGCACGGCAGACCAGCGCCGCGGCGTCGAGGCCTTCGGCCAGGCCCGAGGCCAGGGCTGCCACGCAGGCATCGCCGGCCCCCGTGGGGTTACCCTCAAGGGGTTCCGGCAGTCGGGCCGACACCTGCGACCCCGGGGTCGCACCGTCGAAGAGACTCAGGCCCTCCTCTCCGGAGCTGACGACGACGCGGCGCGCACCCAGCTCCAACAGGACGGCGGCACCGCGGGCAATATCGGATGTCCCGGTGGCCTCGAGAAGTTCATGATGATTGGGTTTGAGTACGTCGGCTCCGGCCCGCGCGGCGGCCAACAGGCCGGCCCCCGAGGTGTCAATAACGCACGGAACCCCTGCTGACTGGGCGGCACCGACCAGCCACGGGTAGAAGCCCGGACCATGCCCTGCCCCTTCGTCGACCGCCGCGCCCTCCGGCCCGGCGGCCCCACCGGGCAGCGAACCGGATCCCACGACGACGTCGGCATCGTGGAGCGCCTCCTGGACGGCACGTTGCAGGGCATTCCATTCGGCGGCCTCCAGCCCCCCACCATGTTCGTTGAAGATCGTCGTCTCCCCCGTGCTGCGGTCCACCAACGCAAAGCTGCGCCGGGTGGATGGCCCCACGGGGACCAGCGTGTTCTCGATCCCCGAGGCGGCCAGTTCGGCGGCGAAGGTCTCCCCCGCCCCGCCTCCACAGGTCGCGATGGCATCGACGGGCCGGCCTTCAGCGTGCAGGACCCGAGCGACGTTCAGCCCCTTGCCTCCGGCCCTGACGCTCGGGGCCGGCACCCGGTTGGTTCCGCCCACCGCAAGATGGTCGACGTCGTAGGTTTCATCCAGTGCTGGATTGGGGGTGATGGTCAGGATCACGGGGTCTCCTCAGTTCCGGCGGTCCGGGCGGCCTCGGCACGCAGGTAGGCCCCGCGTAGTCCGGCGTCCTGACCGAGTTCGGCGGCGAGAATCCGTGGTTTGCGGTGGAAAGACAACCGGGCCTCCACTGCGGCGCGGAGCGGGGCCAGGAGATCTTCCCCCGCCTGGGCGAGCCCGCCGCCGATAATGACTGCTTCGGGGCCCACGGAGGCACACAGCTGGGCGATGGAGAAGGAAAGGGCTTCGATGGCCTCATTCCAGCAGCGCTGGGCCTCCGCATCTCCCGCATGGAGGCGTTCGAGCACCTCGCGCGCACCGTTGACCTGCGTTCCCGTGGCCCGCGCATAGTTCCGGGCGATGGCCGCTGCGGAGCCCACCGTTTCGAGGCAGCCGTGGGCACCGCAGGGACAGTCGCCCCCGCCAGGCACGGCAGCGTGTCCGATCTCCCCGGCGAATCCCCCGGCTTCGAGCCGACGACCATCAACAAAGAGTGCCCCGGCAATGCCGGTGCCGATGACGAGGACCGCCGTGTTGCGCGCCTGTTCCCCCAGCAACCGGCCAGCCCCCAGGGCGAGTTCGGCTTCTCCTGCGGTACCGACGTCGTGGCCGAAACCGGTGGGGATTCCGAAACGTTCGGTGCACAGCCTGCGGAAGGGCACATTACGCCAGCCCAGGTTCGAGGAGAAAACCCCGGTTCCTGCGTGCTCATCAACGGTTCCGCACACCACGACACCGGCAGCGACCGGTGTCAGCGACGGGTGTTCGGCTTGTAGCCGCCCGCGCAACACGTCGAGTTCGGCCAGGACGGCGCCGGCCCCCGGGTCCCCGGCCTGCGGCGTCGGGGACCGCAGCACCGTGTGGAGGGTGCCATCGACTGCGGCCAGCGCGGCCTTGATGTCCGTGCCGCCGATATCGAAGAGCAGGTATGCCGGTTCCATGGTGGGGTGTGCCAGGCCGGGGCGGGGCCTAGGCCTGCTCCTCGAGGATCACCGAACGCGACAGGTTGCGCGGGGCGTCCGGGTCCAGGCCGCGGTGGCGGGCCCGGTCCAGGGTCACGCGGTGCAGGCGAGCCAGTTCGGCCAGTGGGTGGCGTCCCGACTCGAGGTAGAGGGCACCGGTGCGTTCGACGTCGGCGGCCAGCCCTTCGGGGGCCGGCCCGAAGGACCAGGTCACGCGGCCCGGGGCGGCGATGGCGATGGGGCCGTGGCGGTAGTCCATGGCCGGGTAGGCCTCGGTCCAGCCCTGGACGGCTTCGCGCATCTTCAGGGCCGCCTCGTGGGCGAGCCCGACGGTCCAGCCCTGGCCGAGGAAGGTGAACTGTTCGGCCTCGAGCAGATCGGTCCCGGTTTCCTGGTCGACGGCGGTGCGCGCCTCTTCGATGGCCTCGCTCAGGTCCAGGCCCACGCTGGAGAGCAGGTAGGCCAGCGCCGTGGTGGCAAAGCGGGTCTGCACGACGGATTGTTCGTCGGCGTAGGGCAGTTCCACGACGCGGTCCACGAGTTCGACGATCGGGGAAGAGGTATCCCCGATGAGTGCGACGGTGGCGATGCCTGGCTCGAGGCCCTTGAGCAGCGTCAGGACCTCGGAGGTGGTGCCCGAACGGGTGATGGCCACGACTGCGTCGTAGCCGCGGCCGGCGATGCGGGCCTCTGAGGCGGCGAAGGCGTCGGTCACGCCATGTCCTGCGGCCTCACGGGCCGCGGCGTAGGACTCCGCCATGAACCAGGAGGTGCCACAGCCAACGACGGCCACGCGGGCCCCGTGGGCGGGCAGCAGGTCCTCGGAACCCGCCTGGGCGACGGCGCGCTGCCAGACGTCGGGCTGGCTGCGCAGCTCTTCGTCCATGTGGTGGCCAAGTGATGCGTTCGTGGTCATCGATACTCTCCTGGGGTGGCTCCGCATGGCGGGCTTCGGTATTGGTCTCCCCCTATGATCGCTTATGAGCGTTCACTATGTCTAGTAATCAAAGTTGCTCATTGCGTTTGTGTCGGTCCCCCGGTTCACAGCACTCGTAGCCCCGCCTCGGAGGCGAGCAGCGGGGCCAGGTCCTGCAGCTGCAGTTCCCCGATGGTCGCTCCCCGCAAACCACCCACCCCGGACAGGCCAGCGAGCGCGGCCCCCCGCAGGTCCACGTCCTTGAGCTTGGCCCCGTGCAGGGACAGCATGCCGATCCGGCAGTCCTGGAACGCCACGCGTTCGGCCTGGACCGCTCCGAGATCGAGCTCGTCGATGATCATCGAGCGGAAGATGACGTCCTTGAGCTTCGCTCCGCGCAGGTTCACCAGATCGACCTTGCCGCCGTCCAGGAGCACCGCACGCAGGCTCGCCCCATGGAGCTCTGCGGAGCCGATGCGGGTACGGGCCAGCCGGGTGTTCCACCACCCACTGTCCGGGGCGCGCAGGGCGGCGGCACTCAGATCGGTGAAATCGCAGTTCCCGAAACTGGCCCGGTTCAGTTCTGCCCCCATCAACGAGACCCGCCGGAAGGTGCAGTCGGTGAAGACGGTGTCTTCAAGGTCCTGGCCATCGGCGTCATCGGAATCGAAGAGCAGCCCCTCGCTGCGTCCGTCCAGATCCAGCCCCGTGAGGTCACCCGACGGGCGGTTCTCCACCGCGTTGAAGGAGGGAAGCCTGGGCGGTCGGGGTTCAGCGGGTGTCTGGTTCATGGGCCGAGACTACCGGGGCCGGCTCAGAGGTCCGAAACCGGCGCGGAGCCGGCCCCGTCCCCGACGTCGGACACGGTGTCGGGGTCTTCGGCGGGCCCGGCGAACTGGGACATGTACAACCGGTAGTACGCTCCCCGGGCCGCCAACAGCACTTCGTGGTTGCCTTGTTCGACGATCCTGCCCGATTCCATCACCAGGATGGTGTCGGCGTCACGGATGGTCGAAAGCCGGTGGGCGATCACGAAGCTCGTCCGATCGGTGCGCAACGCTGCCATGGCGTGCTGGACCAGCACTTCGGTACGGGTATCGACCGAGGACGTTGCCTCGTCGAGGATGAGTAGCGAGGGGTTGGCCAAGAAGGCCCGGGCGATGGTGATCAACTGTTTTTCGCCGGCCGAGACGTTGGTGCCCTCGTCGTCGATGATGGTGTCGTAGCCTTCGGGCAATGCCTTCACGAAACGGTCGACGTAGGTGGCGGTGGCCGCTTGGTGGACTTCCTCGTCGGTGGCGTCGAGCCGGCCGTACCGAATGTTTTCGATGATCGAGCCGTTGAACAACCAGGCGTCCTGGAGCACCATGCCGACCTTGGAGCGCAGTTCGGCCCGGGACAGTGCCGTGACGTCGACCCCGTCCAGGGTGATGGCCCCGCCGTCGAGCTCATAGAAACGCATCACCAGGTTCACCAGTGTCGTCTTCCCGGCCCCCGTCGGCCCGACGATCGCCACCGTATGGCCCGGATGCGCCTCGAAGGATAAATCGTCGATCAACGGTGTGGCCGGGTCATAGGAGAAGGTGACGCCGTTGAACTGGACGTGGCCTTCGGTGCGGGCCGCCAGATGGGCGGTGGGCGTTTCCGCCTCCTGTTCCTCGGCGTCCAGCAGTTCGAAGGTCCGCTCGGCGGAGGCGACACCCGACTGGACCTGGTTCGCCATTCCGGCGATCTGGCCCAGCGGCTGCGTGAATTCCCGCGAGTACTGGATGAATGCGGTGGCATCACCCAGGCTCATCTGGCCTGAGGCCACCCGCAGGCCGCCGACGACGGCGATGCCCACATAGGCCAGGTAGGAGATGAATTGCATGACCGGGAAGATGGTTCCCGAGACGAATTGGGCGCCGAAGGAAGCCCTGAACAGTTCCTCGTTGCGTTCGTCGAAGCGGGCCACCGATTCCTCTTCGCGGCCGAAGACCTTCATGAGGTCGTGGCCGGAGAAGGACTCCTCGATCTGTCCGTTCAGTGAACCCGTGGATTTCCACTGGGCGGCAAACAGGCCCTGGGCCTTGGTGCCGATGAGGGCGGCAGCCACCCCGGAAAGCGGCAGGGCGATCAAGGCGATCAGTGCCAGCTGCCAGGAGACGATGAACATCATGATCACGATGCCGATGACGGTCAGCAGCGCCTGGAGCAATTGTGAGAACGCCTGCTGAAGGGCTGTCTGGATGTTGTCCACATCGTTGGTGACCCGCGAGAGCAGGTCCCCGCGTTGACGGGTGTCGAAGTAGTTCAGTGGCAGCTCATTGAGCTTGTCTTCCACGTCCTTGCGCAGCCGGTACACCACGCGCATGACCAGCTTATTCAGCAAGTAGCCCTGACCCCAGATGAAAACGTTGGCCACGAAATACATGACCAGGACGAAGGAGATGATGACCCCGAGCTGGTGGAAGTCGATGCCGGTCCCGGGGACCAGGTCCATCCGCTCGAGCATATCGGCCAGATTGCTTTTGCCCTGCGCCCGCAGTCCGGAGACGGCCTCCGCCTTGGAGGTGCCCGGGGCCATTTGTGAACCGATGACTCCCGAGAAAATGACGTCCATGGCCTTGCCCAGGATCTTGGGGGCGATGACGGTGAGCACCACGCCGACGGCCACGAAGAAGAGGACGACGGCGATCCCCGCCTTTTCGGGTGCCATGAGCCCCATGAGGCGTTTGGTTGCCGGCCAGAACGCCTTGGCCTTGCGCACCGGCATCTGGTCACCGAATCCGTCATCCACGGAGACCGCGAAATCCTCGAGATCCTCGACCTGGGCGGCCGGTTTCTTCTCGGCCATCTAGGCCACCTCCTCCGCGCTGATCTGGGATTCGACGATTTCCTGGTAGGTCGCCGAGCTCTCCAACAGCTGCTCATGGGTGCCGCGATCGACGATTTCGCCGTCGTCGAGCACCAGGATCTGGTCGGCCCCGACGATGGTGGACACCCGCTGGGCCACGATAATCACCGTGGCCTCACGCGTAGTGTCCTTCAACGCCGCCCGCAGCCGGGAGTCGGTGGTGACATCGAGGGCGGAGAACGAATCGTCGAAAAGGTAGACCCTGGGTCCGGCGGCCAGGGCGCGGGCGATGCACAGGCGCTGGCGTTGTCCGCCGGAGACGTTCGTGCCGCCCTGGGCGATCCCCGATTCCAGTCCGTCCTCCTTCTCGGAAACGAAGTCCTCGGCCTGGGCGATCCGCAGGGCTTCCCACAGTTGGGCATCCGTCGCCTCCCGGTTGCCGTAACGCAGGTTGGAGGCCACGGTTCCGGAGAACAAATAAGGGCGTTGGGGCACGGCAGCGATCCGCTCGGAGAGTTGTTCGCGGGTCAGTGCCGCAACGGGAACCCCGTCGATGAGCACCTGCCCGGCATCGGCGTCGTACAGGCGCGGGATGAGGTTGAGCAGGGTGGATTTACCGGAACCAGTGGATCCGATGATCGCGGTCATGCGCCCGGGTTCGGCGGTGAAGTCCAGGTTCTTGAGCACCGGTTCCTCGGCGCCCGGGTAGCCGAAAGAGACGTTGCGGAATTCGACGGTGCCGTGCAGCGGGGCATCCGCCGTGGTGGTTTCCGGGTCCCTGAGCGAGGGTTTGACCTGCAGGACCTCGTCGATCCGTTCGGCGCAGACGGCCGCGCGCGGGATCATCATGGCCATGAACGTTCCCATCATCACGGCCATGAGGATCTGCAGCAGGTACTGCAAGAAGGCGGTCAACGAGCCGACCTCCATGTTCCCGTCGGCCACCCGGTGGCCTCCGAACCACAGCACCGCAGCGGTGGCCAGATGCAGGATCATCCCGATCAGCGGGAACATCAGCACGAACAGCTGTCCGACCCGCAGCCCCACATCGGTCAGGCGTTCGTTGGCCGTATGGAAACGCTCGGTTTCATAGGGTTCCCGGACGAAGGCGCGCACCACACGAATGCCGATGATCTGTTCGCGCAGGACACCGTTGATGGAGTCGATGCGTTCCTGCATCAAGCGGAACAGCGGCATCAGCAGCCGAATCAGGAAACCGACAATCACCACCAGCAGCGGCACGGAGACCCACACCAGCCAGGACAGTCCGGCATCCTCACGCAGCGCCATGATGATCCCACCCACGCACATGATCGGGGCGGAGACCATGAAGTTCAGACCCATCAGCACCAGCATCTGCACCTGCTGGACGTCATTGGTGCCCCGGGTGATCAGGGTCGGGGCACCGAACTCGTTGACCTCGCGGGCCGAGAAGCCGGCGACCGAGTGGAAGACACCACGGCGAATGTCCCGGCCCACGGCCATCGAGGTCTTCGCCCCGAAGTAGACGGCGGCGACCGCGGTGAGGACCTGGATGAAGGCCACCGCCAGCATCACCCCGCCGGTGCGCCAGATGAAATCCGTATCGCCCTGGGTCACGCCTTCATCAATAATGCGCGCGTTCAGGCTCGGCAGGAACAAGGTGGCCATGGTCGTGCCCAGCTGGAAGACCAGCACCGCGATGATCCACGGCAGATAAGGCTTGGAGTACTTGAGGATCAGGCGCAGGAGCATGCAGGGCGACTTTCTGGAAAACCACACCGGGGGCTGGTTCGCGTCGGCAGGTGATGGCCCGGACGGCTGTGACCGTTCGGGGCACTGGCAACTTTACTCGGTGATTCGGACCTTTCAATCCCGCAGCAGGATGATTTTGCCCTCGACCCTGTCCAACGATCGCAACATCCGTATAATGGGAATGGAATACCATTCTGCGAGAAACCTAGGTGTATTGACCACGGACGTTGGTAACGCTCCGGGGTAGTTGAAATAGGGAAGACCT
>NZ_FUHW01000052.1 GCF_900163545.1 Arthrobacter rhombi | reverse complement strand
GCTCCGAGCGCCCGGCCTTGGACCTCCACCATCCGGAGCTCTCGGCGAGGGTGACTCCTGCGGGTGCGGCCTCCGCCGTATTCGGTCCGGCCGATCAGAAGGACGTGTAACCATGAAAGTTGAAACTGGACTCTTTCTCGTCCTCTTCCTCTTCTTCGTCCCGGTGATGGTCTTCTACGGCATCATGACCGATTGGACGGAATGGGTCGGGATTCTGGCCCTGGGCCTCTGTGCGGGACTCGGCCTGATGGTCGGCTTCTACCTCTACTCGACCGCCAAGCGTGTCGGCGATCGTCCGGAAGACCGTGTCGATGGCGAGATCCACGAGAACGCCGGCGTCATCGGCAAATTCGCTCCTTGGAGTTGGTGGCCGCTGGTTCTGGGCACCGCTGCCGCGATAGGATTCCTCGGCATTGCCGTGGGTTTCTGGGTCACCTACATCGGTGCTGGCCTGTGTGTCATCGCCCTGGTCGGTTGGGTGTATGAATACAGCCGCGGAGACCACGCGCACTAAGCACGAGTCTCCGACGTAAGAGGGGCGGTTCTTTCCTTCGGGAAGGAACCGCCCCTCTCTGTGTATCGGGTAGCCGAAGATGCCCGGGCACCGACGGTAAGATGGCCCCACGAGCGCGTTGATGGATGGTGAGTACGTTATGTCCCATAGGCCCCCGGTTCCCGTTACCGGAACCCTGGATGCTTCGTCGTCGCTGAAGAAGCATGAACAGGTCAAACAGATCCTGCGCCACCATGCCACCACCGTCTGCGATCCGGGCCGGGCCATTCCCTCCGAACGTGAACTGACCGAACAGTTCGGGGTTGCCCGCATGACGGTCAGGAACGCCATTGACGCACTGGTCGACGACGGGGTGCTGGAGCGCATCGTCGGTGTCGGTACGTTCGCTGCCTTCCCCAAGGTCGACCTCCAGGTCAAGCTGACCTCATACAGCGAGGAAATGGTGCGTCGTGGGATGGTCCCCACCGGTCGTGTTCTACGTTTCGATGAGGTACCTGCCACGGGTCAACTCGCCCGTGAGATGGAATTGGACGACGGCACTCCTGTCGTCAGGCTTCGTCGTCTCCTCTTGGCCGACGGACTTCCGATGAACCTGGATGAGAACTACCTTCCCTTACACCGGGTCCCGGGTTTTCTTGATGACCCGGCACCTCGCCAGCTCTATGCCTCGCTGAATGAACGTTACGGGCTGGTCATGCAATGGGGTGAAGACCAGGTCGAGGCGACGGCAGCAACCCATCACGACGCCAAGCATCTGGGAGTCGACGCTGGAACGCCGCTGTTGAAGATCCAGCGCCATGCCTACGTTAAACGCGAGCTCGTTGACTATTCCGTCTCCCTCTACCGCGCCGATCGCTATAAGCTCTTCGTGCCTCTCCAGCGGCCCGGCACACGCCAACCCCGGTCCTTATGACCCGGTGGCCTCCTCCGACCCTAGAGTGGCTCCTTGAAGGTCTGATGAACACTATAGGATCGCTTCGGATGGATAGCCGATTTCGCAGCGCGCTATCCAGACTGCCCGCTGTTATGGTCCTCCGCCCGCAGAGCGGAGGGGTGTCCGCGTCCAGGGGGGGCGCAGGTGGTTGCGGGTTACGGTCCCGGCAGCTGCTTCACGAGGCCGCGACTGCCGAGGCAAAGTTTGCGACATGGTGTCCGCGCCGCTCGGTGAACACAGTCTAGGAAACCCTCGAAGGGGTGAGAGCTCAGGTTGCGCTCCGGGTGTGCTGACCCGCCGCGTGGCTACCGTCGTCGATTTCTGTGGCCCACAGAGGGACGTAAGTTCTCAGGGGTGGCGAAGGAACCTCGGACGCCCGCCTCCAGGCCCATTGCCCTTCCAACCTGGCGTCTCCCGCTCTGCCTCGATGCGCCGCCGGGCACGCGAAAAAGGGACCCCGACCGTGTGGTCGGGGTCCCTTTTTCGTCGAAGCCGCTACCGGCTACCGATCGATCGAGGCCTCTTCCGTAGATCCCTCGACGGCCGGCGCGTGGTGGCCGTGTGCGGCCTCCAGCTCGGCCGGGGTGACCGGTGCGACGCGATCTTCAAAGAAGAACTTAGAAACCGCACCACGGGCCTTTTCGCCGCGGGTGACATGTCCGACGCTGTCGGCTTCAGCCGGCATGACCTCATGGGACTCGAAGGCGACCAGCTTATAGCGCTTATACACATCCAATTCGACGTGCTGCTCCGAGAAGCCGCCCTCGGGAGACATTTGGATGATGCCTGCTTCACGTCCGTGGAGGACGATCTCGCGGTCCTTACGCTGCAGTGCCAGAGCGATACGGCGGGCGACAATGAACCCGAGGATCGGTCCCATGAAGAACAGCACCCGCAGCCAGTACGTGACGTCGTTCAGTGACACGTGGAAGTGTGTGGCAATGAGGTCCGAGGACGCGGCACACCACATGACGCAGTACCAAATGACGCCGGCGACGCCGACACCGGTGCGGAACGGGGCGTTGCGCGGACGGTCCAGCAGGTGGTGTTCACGGTCGTCCTTGGTGACCCAACGTTCGATCCATGGCCACGCGAACATGGCACCGATAAGGATCGCCGCGGGAATCATCGGGATCAGTACGTTCAGGATGAGGTTGTTGCCGCCCCAAGGGAACGGGATGATCCACTCCAGGCTGAAGTTGCCCAAGTACCCAGGCATCAGGCGCAAGGCGCCATCAACCCAACCGATGTACCAGTCGGGCTGCGTGCCAGCCGAAACGGGGGAGGGGTCATACGGCCCGTAGTTCCAAATCGGGTTGATCTGGAAGAAGCCCGAGATCAGGGCAACGATGCCGAACACGATGAAGAAGAACCCACCGGCCTTGGCTGCGTAGACCGGACCAACCGGGAAGCCGACGACGTTGTCGTTGGTCCGGCCGGGGCCGCGGTACTGCGTGTGCTTGTGGACGACCACCATGAACAGGTGAATACCGATCATCAACAAGATCAACGCGGGCACCAACATGATGTGCATCATGTACAGACGCCCGATAATCGCAGTTCCGGGGAACTCGCCACCGAACAGGAAGGCCGAGATGAAGGTACCAACAACCGGCAGTGCCTTGATGACGCCGTCGATGATGCGCAGGCCGTTACCCGAGAGCAGGTCGTCGGGGAGCGAGTAGCCGGTGAAGCCGGCAGCCATCGCCAGGATCAGCAGGGTGCCGCCAACGATCCAGTTCAGTTCACGCGGCTTGCGGAAAGCCCCGGTGAAGAACACGCGCAGCATGTGCACCGATACGGCTGCCACGAAGAGCAGTGCCGACCAGTGGTGGACTTGGCGCATGAACAAGCCGCCGCGGACATCGAAGGAGATGTCCATGGTCGAGGCCATGGCCACCGACATGTGGACGCCCTTGAGCGGGTTGTAGCTTCCTTCGTAGACGGTGTGTGCCATGGAAGGATCGAAGAAGAACGTCAGGAATGTTCCCGAGATCAGCAGGATGACGAAGGTGTACAACGCCACCTCGCCGAACATGAACGACCAGTGGTCGGGGAAGATCTTGCGACCGAATTCCTTGACCATGGCCGAACCGCCGACACGGGTGTCAACGAAGTTCGCAATCCTGCCGGTTGAAGTCTTGGGACGGTACTCGGTAGTTGAGGACATGATTAGCCACGCTCCCAGTAGCTCGGACCGACGGGCTCATGGAAGTCGCTCTGGGCGATCAGGTAGCCCTCCGAATCGACGGTAATCGGAAGTTGCGGAAGTGCGTGACCGGCCGGACCGAAGATGACCTTGCATTCCTGCGTGAGGTCAAAGGTGGACTGGTGGCACGGGCACAGCAGGTGGTGCGTCTGCTGCTCATAGAGGGCCACGGGGCAACCCACATGGGTGCAGATCTTGGAATAGGCCACGATTCCGTCGTGGTGCCAGGTCTCGCGTTCCGGGGAGATGTGCATCTCCTTGGGATCCAGACGCATGAGCAGGACAACTGCCTTGGCCTTCTCGTTCAGCGGGTCCTCGGCGTCGTCGAGGCCTTCCGGGATCACGTGGAATGCCGAACCGATCTGCACATCCGATGCCTTGATCGGTGTTCCCGAGGGGTCGCGGACCAGCTTGGTGTCCTTATCCCACATCGTGTACCGCAACCGGTCGACGATCTCACTGGCGGTGGCACCGGTGCGATCCAGGTCGCGGAACATGAAGATCGCCGGGATCGGAGCCAATGCCACGGCGGCAATCAGCGAGTTGCGGATCAGCGGACGGCGCTTGATTCCCGTTTCCTCGAGGATATCGCCAATCATGGCTTCGGCTTCCTGGCGGTCAGCCTCGGGCCGGATCTCATGACGCATTTCGGTGATCTCGTGATCAGGCATCAGGGTCTTCGCCCAGTGCACAATACCGACACCGATGCCTAGCATCGCGAAGGCGGTGCCTAGACCCAGCAAG
The DNA here is from genome assembly GCF_900163545.1 of Arthrobacter rhombi. Lineage (GTDB taxonomy): Bacteria > Actinomycetota > Actinomycetes > Actinomycetales > Micrococcaceae > Arthrobacter_H > Arthrobacter_H rhombi_A. The sequence continues at coordinate 153,289 of NZ_FUHW01000052.1, read as the reverse complement.
GTGTTCTGCAGCCGGATGCCGCTGATTGAATCCGTACGTCCCACGACGAAGTAAGCGACGAAAAACAGTGCTGTGCCCAGAATGGACACCACGAACAGCAGGGATACCTGGCGTTCGGCCCGTTTAGCGGCGCGCGGGTCAACGTCGGCGAGACGCGGCCGGTGCGGGGGCAGGCCCGGGTCCTGGAAACTTTCCACGGAGCCCTGACCGGCCTTAGCAACGGTGCCCGGATCGTTCGGACTGCCGTGACTATGGTCGCCCATGTTCTCTCTCATCCTTTTCTCAAAATTCTTTGGTACGAAGTGTGGTGTGCGGGACGGAGCCCGCAGCGCCGGATCAGGACGGCCGTGAGGTCAACCAGATCGTGAAGGCGATGACGATGGCCAGGCCACCGGTCCAGATGAGGAGGCCTTCAGAGACCGGGCCAAGGGAGCCGAGGCTGGCACCGCCGGGGGAGCCCTGCGCATCGATTTCCTGGAGGAACGTGATGACATCGCGCTTCTCATCGGGGGTGATGTTCGAGTCATTGAAGACGGGCATGTTCTGTGGGCCGGTCGCCATGGCCTCGTAGATATGCTTGCCGCTGACATCGGAGAGTCCCGGAGCGAATTTGCCACGCGTCAGAGCACCACCGGCAGCACCGGCGTTGTGGCACATGGCGCAGTTGACGCGGAAGACCTCGCCACCGGCTGCCGAGTTGCCCTGTGACGTGTCAACTGCCTCGTCGTCCGGCACTGCGGGGCCGGCGCCGAGGGATGCGACGTACGCTGCGAGCTTCTGTGTTTCCTCGTCGCTGAACTGCTTCGGCTTGGCCTGGGCCTGTGGACCCTGCATCTGCATCGGCATGCGTCCGGTGCCAACCTGGAAGTCGACGGCTGCAGCGCCGACACCGACAAGCGAGGGGCCATCTGCTGAGCCTTCGGCGTTCATGCCGTGGCAGGTGGCGCAGTTGGCGACGAAGAGCTTGTTGCCTTCATTGACATCACTGGCGCTATAAGTCGTCGCGGCCTTGGCCTCGTTGACGCTGCCCGCCGCGGCGTACAGGCCGCCGGTGATGAGCAGGCCCATCAAAAGCAGCGCTACGGCGGCGAGCGGATGGCGGCGCCTTTGCGAAAGAGCCTTCACTTGCTGGTTCCTCACTTGATTTGGTTGGTGATGCTTGGGGTGCCTAAGGCGGGTGCTACTTCAGGAAGTAGATAATCGCGAACAGTGCGATCCACACGACGTCGACGAAGTGCCAGTAGTAGGACACGACAATGGCTGAAGTCGCCTCGAAGTGGCCGAACTTCTTTGCCACGTACGCCCGACCGATGATCAGGATGAACGCGATGAGCCCGCCGGCAACGTGCAGGCCGTGGAAGCCTGTCGTGATGTAGAAGGCGGAACCGTAGGCATTGGAGCTCAGTGACACGCCGTGGTGGACCAATTCGGTGTATTCGAACGCCTGCACGGCGACGAAGATCGCACCGAGGATGAACGTCACGATGAACCACTCGGTCATTCCCCACTTGCGGACGTTCAGCAGACCACCGAGGCGGCGCGGCTGGAGATCCTCAGCACGGAAGACACCGAGCTGGCAAGAGAAGGAACTGGAAACCAGGATGAGCGTGTTGATAAGTGCGAACGGGACGTTCAACTTGGAGGTCTCGTTCGCCCACAACTCCGGCGAGGCAGCACGGAGTGTGAAGTACATGGCGAAAAGCGCGGCGAAGAACATCAGCTCGCTGGAAAGCCAGACGACGGTTCCGACCGACACCATGTTGGGACGGTTAGGCGCAGGGTGCGCCTGGGCATTGAGGTTATGAGTCGCAGTTGTCACAGAGCCATTATGGCTACAAAAGTGCTCCTGACACCAATGCATTCGAGGCCGAGTCGCCTCTTTTTGACCCGGTCAGGCCTAAGTTCCGCGGAATATCAGGGGAGAAACAATTCCGCACTTTCTACAAAACGTAGATAACCTAGGTGCGTGTCAACGATTTCTACGCCATCAGAGTTCCCAAATTGGCCAACCATGCTCACCTCGCTCATCCGTGGTGACGATCTTTCGACCGCGGATGCGACGTGGGCGATGAGCGAAATCATGGGCGGAAATGCTTCAGACATCCACATCGCCGGTTTCCTGGTTGCCCTTCGAGCGAAGGGCGAATCAGTGGATGAGTTGGCGGGACTCGTCGAGGGGATGATCTCCAACGCCCGGCCGCTGGATATTCCGGGCGAGAAACTCGACATCGTCGGCACGGGTGGTGATCGTCACAACACCGTGAACATCTCCACGATGTCAGCATTGGTCTGCGCTGGTGCCGGGGCCCGACTGGTCAAGCACGGAAACCGCGCCGCGTCGTCGTCCTCCGGTTCCGCCGACGTCTTGGAAGCTCTTGGGGTCCGACTCAACGCCCCCGCCGAGCGACTTGGCGCCATCCTGAGTGAAGCGGGGATCACGTTCTGTTTCGCCCAGATGTTCCACCCGTCGATGCGTTTCGCCGCGGCGGCCCGTTCGGGTCTGGGGGTCGCGACGGCTTTCAACTTCATGGGCCCGCTCACGAACCCTTCACGACCCACGGCATCGGCCATCGGCTGCGCCGATGAACGCATGGCTCCGCTCATGGCCGGTGTCTTGGCGGCCCGAGGGTCACGGGCGTTGGTCTTCAGGGGCGATGACGGCCTCGACGAGATGACAACGACCACGGCAAACCATGTCTGGGAGGTCCGCGACGGTGCCGTCAGCGCCTCGATCCTCGACGCGAAGGACCTGGGGTTGGCTCGGGCCACTCTGGACGATTTACGTGGGGGAGATGCGCAATATAACGCCGCCGTCGTCCACGAGATTCTCAACGGGGCACGGGGGCCGGTGCGTGACGCCGTGGTGCTCAATGCTGCGGCAGGGCTGGTGGCCTTCGCCCCTTCCGCTGACAGTAGCCTCACGGGGCGCCTGGAGGCTGCTGCAAGGCGTGCGGAGGAGGCCATTGACTCCGGCGCCGCACATGATGTTCTCAGCCGCTGGATCGCCGCTACTGCCGTCGGGCAGTAAAACCAAAGGAGCCCGGTGCGCCGCGGGCAGCACCGGGCTCCCGGAAGTGGAACCGTCCCAGGGTTTATTCGAGGCCGAGGGAGAAGGCGGCGTCAAGGTCATGCTGGGAATATGACCTGAAGGCGATATGGGTGGTGGTCTCGACGACACCGTCCACCTTCGAGAGTTTATTGGCGATGGCCTCGGCCAGATCCTCGTGATTGCGGACTCGGGCAATGGCAATGAGATCCCAGTCGCCAGCCACGGAATAGACTTCGCTGATCCCTTCCAGCTCGGAGATCTTCTGCGCGCATTCTGGAATACTGTCCGCTACGGTCTGGATCATGACAAATGCGGTGATCATCTCGTGTCCTTCCACCTTCCGGCACCGGGGGCACCCGGCACCTATTACCTGCCTTGAGCCTAGTTCACGGCACCAGCGGAGCGCACTTTACGACGGGCCAAAAGCCCTGATATAAGCCGACGCCCCAGGAGGAAGATCCCTAGAACCAGGGTCGCCACGATAATGAATGGTCCCGCAGCCGTTGCTCCGAAAAGCACGCGAAGAATGAGCCCGAGGGCGACGGTGCCAATCCACGTGGTCACGCCGTTCGGCCAGATGCGGTTGGGGTGGCGCCACATCAGGCCGATACCGGAGAAGACCAGGAGTGCGATCAAAAATGGACCCGCGGTACTCAAGGTGCCTGCGATGTCTAGACCTTCGGCATGTGAGCGGCGACCCAACATGGCGAAGATGATGACCAGGAGCAGATCGATGACGAGTAGTGGAAGCCATTTTCGTGGGTTGCGCATAGGTGCCAGCCTATCGGTGCCTCCACCGAAAAGAAGTCAGCAACAAAGCCTGACCCTTGTTTCTGTATAAACAAAGTTTTAGTATTGTTCCTATGATCGTCCTAACCATCGACCAACGGGATTCACGGCATAATCCTGACCGTGTCGAAGAACTAGTCACCGCCTTGAACGCGGAGTACCCCGTGGTCCGCGCCTTCGAACGGACCGCGGGGGATGAACTGCAAGGCGTTATGGATGACGGTGCCGCGGCCGTACGCCTGTTGCTTGAGGTGGCCCGGGAGGGGCATTGGAGCATCGGGCTTGGTGTGGGCAGCGTAAAAAACCCGCTGCCGGAACAAACGCGGGCCGGCGCTGGAGAGGCCTTCGAAGCAGCACGAGATGCTGTTGAACGTGCCAAGCACGCTCCGGCATCCGTGGCTGTAGCTGGTGCCGGGGGAGAGGCGCAACGCCTCGAAGCCGAACTTCAGCTCGTCGCCGAGGTCAACGCCCGGCGGACCGAAGCTTCACGGGCCGCTGGGCTCCTCGTCGACTCGGGCTTTTCCCAACGCGAAGCGGCAACCCGTTTGGGGATCACCCAACAAGCCGTGTCCAGTCGGCTGGCGTCCGGCTTGTGGTTCCCCTGCCGACAACTGGCCGATCAGGCTGGTCTAGCCTTGGCCCGATACACCGCCCAATTCGACGGAGACGATTAATCGATGCCCGTTCTGATCCTGTTGCTCCTGGCTGGCCTCTTCGGACTACCCCAGTATTTCCGCCGATTCCGAGGCATCACAAACCGTTGGCTCTACATCACCGCTGCAGCCCAACTACTCCTCTTGGCCGCTGCCGCCCTCGTCGCCGCCACTGGTGGCTGGACAAGTATCGCGTGGGGCGCTGCGGCGTCCTTCTCCGTTATCGCGGCCTCCATCGGTGGAGGACCAGTAACCATGAGTATCTTGCGCCTCTCGGAACGCAGTGTGGAGGCGGACCTCCGTGCGGCGGGCAACCCGCAGGCAGAAGCCCGGCACTTCACGCTTCCGCCCAACGAAGAAACGACGGGGACACGTCGTACCAATTCTTCAGGACAAGTCGTCCTGCAGGGTGGTGCCTGGATCGGGCTGCTGGAACGAACCGCCATAGCCTCGACCCTCTGGTCGGGGTGGCCGGAGGGTCTAGCCATCGTGTTGGCGGTGAAGGGGCTGGGCCGCTACGCAGAACTTGGCAAAGATGGAGCCGCGGAACGATTCATCCTCGGGACGTTCGCCAGCGTGCTCTGGGCCTGCGCCTGCACTGGAATTGCAGTGCTCGCCACTAGATAGAGCTGTTCACGGCATTCGCCGCTCGAACACCGAGTGCCGTGCCAACCAGGACGAAAATGAGCATCCCCGCATACGCGGCCAGGACCGTCCATTCCGGTAGCGCCGCCCCCATCAACAAGATGAACACGCCTGCGAAAAAGGGGATTAGGCCGGAAAGAATCAGCCACGGTCCAGCGGCCACATGTGTTTCTTCCCACGCCTCGTCGGATACCCTTGTGGCCGGCAAACGGATCCCGATCATCGCGTTGGCCGGGAGACGGCGCGCAAAGCCCAGCCACCCGAACACGGCCATGACCAGGCCGACGACAGACATGATCAAGCCCGTCATGATGGCATCTTCCATTGGTTTCCCCCCTGAAGTACGTCCTCAGCCCGGTCGATTGGCCGGGCGCCATGAGAGCCTACACCTGGAACCCGACGGGCCCATCGCGGGGGAGCGTGGTGCCGTTAACTGTCGACAGCGACTGAAATTCGGTGGAGGATCGGGGCATAGTTTCCCGAGGAGATTCTCATGCGTTCGATCAAGATCACCCCCAATGTGCACGTGAAGGACATCGACACTGCCAAGTCCTTTTATACCGGGTTTCTAGGTCTATCCAACGAGGAATTCAATCTGGGATGGGTGGCTCGATTCACTTCACCCCAGAGCCAGGCAAACCTTCAGCTGGTCACACAGGATGAGACCTCGCCCGTGGACTCCAAGTTCTCGGTCCATGCCGACGACGTCGATGCCGCCTACGCCGAGGCACTCGAACGTGGTTATGAGATCGTCCATCCGCTGAACACGGAAACCTGGGGCGTCCGGAGGTTTCTGGTGCGTGCGCCCGACGGCACCGTGGTCAATATCGTGCAACACCGGCCCTGACTTTCCCGGGCCACGCCTGGGAAAGCTCCGGCTCTTCAAGCAGAATTTGCGAGACTCCTCTTAGCTAACGGGCGCGTTGTTCACGAGTTCTCGGCGCAGAGCGCTCGGACCCAGACTGATTGCTGGCGCATAACCTATTCAGTGGCAGCGTGCCAGTAGCGTCCGCGCCCTTGACGGAACATAGATCCCCAGTGTTCGCGCCCCGAGGCGTGAGCCGTTGCCAGCAGCTCATACCTTGCCTCGGCGCGCTCGAACATCGCTGCGGGAGCCCCTCGCGCAGCTCCGCATCGGCCCGGTACCCATCGGCGAAAGCTGCCGGTCGCCGAGCAGCTGGATTCGCGGGGACGCTGTCATCCGGCAAGGTGAAACTCTGGGCCGCGTCGGCGAGTTCCCACAGTCGGCTACTGGGCCCGGACCCGTCCCAATCTATGAACACCCAGCGGTCCCCGATCACAAGTTTCCATGGAGCTAGGTCGATGTGCAGATGAGTTCTTCGGTAGTCGCAGGCAACAGCACGTCGTCGATGAATGCTGGCACCGGGGCGAACTGGCTCGAAGCATCATGGATCGAACGGACGAGGGCACCAACACGATCAAGCTCAGCCACGGTCAGAAGTCGCGCATCAAGCGCGATTCGTGACGGAATATATTCAATGGCTTACCGCCCGTACTCGTCGCATTTGCGCCGTCAAGCGGCGTCTCAACTGGTTGCCTCGTTCGAAGGTAACCCCCCATGTCCGTACGTTCTATCGCTTCAGTCCTCTTCATCGCAGGCAAGGAAGACCGCGGGCGGCGATCAACCTGAGGGCCCCTCAGGCCCCGTCGAGTTGCAACAGCCACGCCGCTTCGAGGGCGTCTTCGACCGCTCCGACGTCTGCTTCCGGCAAGTCGACAACGACCATCATGTGGTTCTTAAATCGCTGCGGGACTCTGAAAGTAGCCGGAGATTGACGCAGGAGCAGATCCCGGTACTCGAAGTCGGCGCGGATCACGATGCTCGTGTCATCGAGTTGCCTCGCAATCAACCGACCGTGGAACTGCCAGCGATCCAGCCCACTACTCGTTGAGTGCCGGACTCCCTGGAGTCTCGTGGCCAGATCAACAACGTCAGTCATCTTCATGATCACAACACTCGTCCCTCCAGCTGAGGACCATCTCTCCAACTCTCAGGCCCGATACTGCTCTTCTTCGGTTTGACGGAAAAGTCCTTCAAAACTGGCCAGCTGGCATTCTCGTCCCATCCTCATGAGTCCTATCGGTATTCCTCTGCCTGTTGTGCTGCTTGGCCTTCGACCACATCTCGCTTGACGTACCCCCAACAGTCCGGCCGCGAGCCATCAGTGTCGGTCACCTCGTAGGCATCGGCCAGCTGACGAGACGTCACGATCTGCCCGGACCAACGCCCGGCGTCGCCAGAGCCCGATAAGGCTGCAACTCCGCGGGCAACATAGGTGGGGGACTCGGAGATCGCGAAACCCGGTTCCTCGATCACCGCATCGCGCCAATTGCTTTCCTGTACGCCGAAACCCTCAAGCATCTTTTCGGATCGGAGCCAACCGGGGGTGACACCGACAGCAGTAACGGGGTGCTCGGCAAGTTCGAAGGTCAAACCCTTAACGATTCGTTCGACATTGGCTTTGACGAGGTCGTAGTAGAAGCCCACCCCTTCACGGAAATTAAAGTTGTAGTCTGCCGTGCCATCGGTCATCTCCACCACCAAGCCCACCGTCCCGTACTGGTGGGCGGTACGCAGCATCAGGGGCAAGGCGTGATGGCTGGTGATGATGTGTGTGTCCACTCCCATCCTCAGCATCCGTAGCCCACCGGCGAGATCGTGCTCCCACAGCGGCTTGTCCCACTGTGCATAACGGTCGCCGCCGAAGATGTCGTTGACCAGGACGTCGAGCCGACCACGCTCACGTCTTATCCGCTCCATTTAGGCCGCAACAGCTTCGGGCTTTTCGTGGTCGACCACGCATGCGGAACCAGTGCCGTAGGCACTTGCCATTTCCTCTCCGGTTCCTTCGATCGTCTCCGGGCGGTCGATCTCGGAGCGTCCCGACAAACGGCTGCTCCGTCCCGTTGCATAAACGTACGCGCCGGCCAGGGCCAACTCCACGGCGATCGCCCTACCGGCCCCGCGAGTTGCACCAGCTACCAGTGCGACCCGTCCATCTAGTGGTTTCGCCGCATTCATGGCGTCTCCTGTGAGGGTCTCAGTTTTCGAGCACCAGTGACGTTCAGCGAACAGCTCAGAGCCTTTCGCAGGACGGCGCTCTCTCAACCACAATAAATGTCTGCCGACGAACGGGCGGTCCTGCAGGGCCAATACTTTCGCGATGCTCGAGAAAGCGGGCTCACTCGTTCAGGCCCGCCCGCCCCTGAGGGCCATGGCGGACTGAGAAGACAATGGACCGCCAAGGACTAGGCCTTCACGATTCATTGTTGCGAGGATTGGGCTGGAGGTATGTCTCGCGGGATCGGGAACGGATGATGGGGACTGCTGCTGTCCCTCCGAGCAGGGCGGCAACCGGCATGGCACCTAGGATGATGGTGCGTTGAGCCGAACCCAGCGTTCCCAACTCTTCGGCAGGAACACTGCAGGGGAGCGCTTCTGCGCCGGCACCCGCGGCAATGGACACGAGGAAACACCAAGCGATCGACCGAGCAGCCAACCACGCGAGATCGAGTCCGAGGAGTTGTTGGCATGCGATGGCCATACCCACCGCCAGGACCGAGAGCAGCGCTGATGCAGCCGTTCCGCTATTCCGGCAAGTTCGGCCCCAGACCTCAGGCACCCTGGGACACATTTTCGGGCGAAGAATTACTCGACCAGCTACCCAAGGTGGCCCGAGCCGGAGACGATGTCGAGAACCACCTCAAAAACTGGGTTGGGGCCGCTCGTCCATGAGACCTCAGTTGGGCCAGCATTGGCGAAGCTATAGGCATGTCTCGCCAATCTGCGTGGGACCGCTTTGGCCAGACTCTCTCATCCCCACAGGCCTAGAGATCCACCCCTGGTGACCCCGCGGCTGCCCCTGCCGTGTCGCGTGCCTTGGCCGCCAGCCGCACTCGCCTGTGGGGACAGAACGTGTGACGGGCCGGGCTGATATGCCCTCCCGTGAAACCCAGCCGCCATGTCGGGTCATGGTTTGGAAGGCCCTACGGGCGCCCCGTTCGCATCAATTGCGTAAGCGGCACGGCCGGATTAGCGAGGTCTACTGGATCCACCCAGATCTGGGAACGGATCAACTCCTGCACCGGCTCGATGCCCTCATCCCACGCGTTGACATGCAGACCGGCAACAACCACGTTGTCAACAATCCAGAAAGCGTGAAACCGATCCGCAGCGAGATCGCCACGGATAATTGGCTCGTCCGCAGTTCTGGCATCCACTCGTCCTGCGTATTCCACAGCAAGGTCGTATTGATCGGTAAAGAAGAAGGGTGCTGGATCGAAGTTCGAGGACTGTCCGAGCATTGAATGCGCCGCAATTTTCCCCTCCATCAGCGCATTATTCCAATGCTCAACCCGCATCTGCTGGCCATAGAGCGGATTGGCTACGCTGGCGATATCGCCGGCTGCGAAGACATCTGGAGCCTGCGTCCGCATCTGCGGGTCGACACGGATGCCTCCGTCTTCGGCCAGCATTCCCTTTTCGACGAACCCGGACTCAGGTTCAGCCCCCACTCCGACGATCACCACGTCGGCGAGGAATTTGCTGCCGTCGTCGACGATGACAGATTCAACCTTTCCTTCGCCTTCGATACCAACCACACGACACCCCAGTTGGAACTCGACGCCGTGCCGACGATGAACAGCGGCGAAATACCCACCCAGACGCGCTCCCATGGATGCTTCGAGCGGCGCTTGGCCTGGACCAATCACGATAACCCGGCATCCCTTCTGGCGGGCGGCATCGGCAGTTTCTAAGCCGATCCAACTCGCGCCGACGATGACGACGTTCGTCGCGTCGTCCAAAGCCGCAGCCAATGCTTCAGAGTCTTCGAGGGTTCGAAGGTAGTGCACACCGGTCAGTTCGGCGCCGGGAGCTTTCAAACGGCGGGCTTTGGACCCGGTGCTGATCAGGATCTTGTCGTAGTCCAGCGTCGTCCCATCGTCGAGAATCACCTGGTGGTCGCTGCTGCGCAACGTAACAGCTCTGGCCTCGAGACGGACCTCCACATCTTGCTCGTCGTACCACTGCTGGCCGAGCAACGACTTATGGGAGAGCCATCCTTCACCTTTTAGATAGGACTTCGACAAGGGTGGGCGCTCGTACGGAAGGTGAGGTTCCGCTCCGACGAGAACGATCCGTCCGTCAAATCCTTCTGAACGCAATTTCTGAATGGCGGTACCGCCTGCTTGCCCGGCGCCGACGACAACGAACGTTTGGCCAGTAGACATGTCGTGCTCCTTCGAGGAGCGCTTGGGGACACCACCTGTAGGAGTTGACCGAAGAAACGCCCGTCATAGTAGGCGAATCTGGAGGCTACCATGCCCTCCCGAATCCGTAGCCGCCCAGATCAGGTCACGAACTCGGGTGGCCTCTGCAGGAATACTCCACCACACGCGGCCGCCACGATAGTCGGGGGAAGATCCAGCCCGATGTCGACAGCGTTTGCTGCATGATCAATGACAGCAAACAGTGTTGACCCGTGACTAGTAAGCGCAGCGGTCAGGAGTTTGAGGGTCTTCGAGTAGCTAAATCGACGAGCGCGGAGAACCAGCCCATGATCAGTAGCACTACTCATCTCATCTTCCATATATCCACTTGACCGCACATCCACGCGTCGCAGGAGTGCGGGGGAGTGCGCACGCATCGCGAGGAGATAACTTCCGCTCCGACGATGCCCACAGAGTAGTAACAGTCCACCGCCCCCAGGCCTTGGTCCAACTAGCAAAACAACTGTTCTTTTCGTTTCGGAATACCCCGCATTCCCGATATGCCTTTTCGGAGTCACCGGCACGGTCGAGAGGCACCAGGTAGACATCAAAAACTCGCGACAAAGACCGGGGGAGTACGCCGACACTCCGCTAGACCCAGTCAGCTACTGCATCCATTGGCGCGGTGGCCACGAGGGCCGCGTATCGCGTTCGATCCGGCAGCCACCAAGATTGAACGTCGATCAATCTGACATCAGTTACCCGTGGCAACAGTCCACTGTTGTTTACTTGCGTCAGCAGGAACGGACCAGACATAGCGCTGAACCCACCTGACACGACAAGGCTCTAGCCACCCTGCAGAACTAAGCGAGGAAAAGATCAATTCCTCTTTGACGAGCCGCGCCATGACGCCTTTTGGAATGTGGACTTCACAAAGACTCTGTGCTGACGGTCCAACCATCATCGTCCTAACCGCAAGAAGTGTCGTTCCCGAGAGAGACGTCGAATCTCAGCAAAGCATTACTTTACATAATGTAGATTATCGGCGCTCTATTAAGGCCTGAGAGAAGGCGGTCCGATCCACAGTCTTCAGCCGACTCTGGCTCCACCTGCCGGCATAGCCGTTGCTGGACGATGCCTTTCGGTACCCACGTCCCAGTCGTCTGGCAATGCGCTGAGCGATACTGGCTTACTCATGTCCATTCAACGCTCAAATCACTCACTGCGCGCATGCGACCCAATCACTCAGGGCGACTCGTCCTCGGCATCTGATTCGCGCTCACCTGCCTGGACTCTAACTCCGCCAGACGCCCCGACGTCGCAACGAATCTACGCGGTCACTGCTGTCGACACGCGCCCACCGTCCGCGAGACGGCCCGTGCGGGTGCGGCCACAGAAGAGAGCCTATAACCCCTTCTAAAAAAACATGAGCGAGGCCAGCACCACGCTTCCTCATGACCACGTGTGGAGCCTCTCCCCCTGAATATTTTTAGTGATTGGGAAATCCAATTTGTCGTTCGGCCCGAAAGAGCATTCCACGATCTCCCGCAAAGGTCGTCGTGTGGAAGCGTGCCCCCTCGGCGACAGGGGCAAACCCCCAGCGTCGGTGCAGCTCGATCGATGCCGTGTTTTTGGCGTTCACCACGTACCAGGCCTCCTGGCTTCGAGCCCAGATCCAGTCCAGCCGTTTTTGGGTCAGGCGAGCCGCGATCCCTTGACGCCTCCACGCTGGGTCGACGGTGACCCCACCTAGATATTGTCCGGCCTGCGCCGGACCGTCGGCATGATCCCAGACATGGGTTTTCGCCCAGCCCACCAGCTGTCCATCAGCCTCAGAGACCAGCACGAGGCGGTTCGGGTCCTTTATGGCGCACATATAGGCGGCGACACCGGTATCGCTCTCGCCCGCACGTTGGCCTATGCCTGCCATCATCGCTGCGTCTTCCACGCGAGCAGTCCTGACGAGCAATTTTTTTGACATCTATATACCCTCTTTCAACAGGATCAGATAAGAGCGTATACTCGATTATATGGATGCTTCTCTCCTAAACTCCCTGATTCTGGGGATTCTCGGGCTCGTGGTGATTTTCTATCTCCTCCACACCACCGTCCGTTCAGCCGTCAGACTGGGCATTCGCGATGCCCAGCGGGACAAGGACAGCACGGCCCGTCAGGCCCCTGAAGGAGTCTCAGTCGACGCGGGACACGACGTGTGACCCAGCGGTGCAGCAACCTTTGTAGAATGCACCCATGAAGACTTCCCCAGCACGGGAGTCGGCCCGATGAGGCCCTCTCCCCTGTCGTTCGGCCCGCGTAATTCTGCGCGGAGGATCATTGCCCGGGTTCAGGCTGCCGTTGCCGCAGCAGGTCTCGAACTCGATTCCGAGCAACAGGTGTTGGTCACTCACCTCGCCACGGCGGCCTCACGGGCGCTTTCACGCCGCCCCAAAGCGGCTTCGGTGGATAGTTTCTATATCTACGGACCTCCCGGCCGCGGCAAATCATGGCTCATGGGTCTGGTCCATGACGCACTGCTGAGCGAGGCCACGCGCCGGCTGCATTTCCACGATTTCTTCCGCGACCTCCACGCCTCGGCGCATAGTGCAGAACTCGCTGAAACAGCGGGTGACACCGCCGTCGAGGTGGCTCTGGATGAATTGCTGGGGGACGTGCGTGTGCTGTGCTTCGACGAACTCCACGTCCACGACCCCGGCGATGCGATGTTCTTCGCCCGCACGCTCCAGGCTGTTTTTGCCCGGGGAATCCTGCTCATCGCGACCTCGAACTATGCCCCGGACGATCTACTGCCCAATGATTATTTCCACCATCTCTTTGAGCCCACCATCGAACTGATCACGTCACGAATGAAGGTGGTGATGCTCGACGGCGGAATTGACTACCGGACTCAGGTGACCGAGGCCGATCGTGTCGCCGGTTATGCTGCAGGGCACATCATCGTCCCCGGAACGGCCCAACAACTGGCCCAGGCAGGGCTCGCGGTCCCCCACCACAACGAAATCACCGACATTGAACCGACGACCCACAGCTTCACGGCCCAACGTGCCGCCCACGGACAGGCCTGGTTCGATTTCCGCGACTTATGCGATCGCCCGTCGGCAGCCTCCGATTACCTGCATCTGGCCCGCCATTTTGACCATGTCGTTATTGATGGAATCCCCGCACCGGATCGGGCCACGACCAGCGCCTGGAAGCGTCTGGCCAACCTCATTGACGTTCTGTATGACCGCGATGTGCGGACCGACCTGATTTGCGTGGATCCCCCGGACCCCGATGCCGTCGAGGGCCACCCCGTGGATGCCGCACGCCTGGGTAGCCGGCTCCTGGCGCTACGCCAGCTGATTCCGGGAGCAGCCGATGAAGATTCCCTCGACGGCCCCGCCCCCTCCGAGCAGGAAAGCTGGATCCGATGACCCAGGACCGACCCTTGGCTACCGACTACTCCCCCGACCGGCTGGCGGAGCTGGTGGGAACCATGATCGAACAAGCCACCCGGGGAAACCACGGCACCCTGCTCCCCGAAACACTGCCCACCATCGTCCAGCTCGGGCATCCCGTGCTGCGCATGGAAGCCCAGGAATATACGGGTCAGCTGGAACCGGAAGCACTGGACTCGCTGCTCGATATCATGAGATCCACCATGCATGCGGCCCCAGGAGTCGGCTTGGCTGCCCCACAAATCGGGCTTCCCCTCAGCTTGGCCGTTCTAGAGGACTCCTTCGCCACCGATGCCGAGATCACCGTGGTGCGCGAACGTGAACCACTGGAGTACTTCGCGGTGGTCAACCCCAGCTATCGGGCCCTCGGGACACGGACGGCTTCCTTCTACGAAGGGTGCCTCTCCTTCAGCGGTTTCCAAGCGGTCGTCGAGCGTCCGGCCGACGTGATCGCCACGTATACGACACCGGCCGGGAAAGCCATGGAGCGGGAATTCCACGGATGGCAGGCCCGGATCGTCGCCCATGAAACAGACCATCTGGGCGGCACCGTCTATATCGACCGGGCGATAACGCGCAGCCTGGTGGGCGCCGAGGAGTATGCCAACCGCTGGGCGGGCGCCGATATTGCTGCCGCCCGGACAGGGCTGGGCTTCTAGCTCCCCAGGCCCTGCGCCGATCAGCCGTGAGCCGGGTTCACCGGAAGGTACCTGTCCCACCAATCAAGGATCGCCTCAAAGCGTTGGCGACGGTGCCACGGCGTGCCGGCGCGGGACAGCTCGTGGTTCTCACCCGGGAAGAGCAGGAATTCGGTCTCGACCCCCTGGCGCAGCAACTCCACATAATAGCGCTGTGCCTGTTCCAAGGGGCACCGGTAATCCTCTTCCGAATGCATCACCAGGGTGGGGGTCCGCACCTGGCCCACCTTCGCCATCGGACTTTGCTCCAGCGTCGCGGCCATATCCCTGCCGGTGTATTCGGCACCGAAGAACCAGCCGATGTCGCTGGAACCGACGAAGGAGATCGGATCCAGGAATCCACGCTCCACGATCGCCCCGGCGAAGCGGTGATCATGGGCAATGGTCCAGGCGGTGAGGTATCCCCCATAGGACCCGCCCAGCACCCCGGTCCTGTTCCCATCCAGTGACGGCTCGGCGGCCACCGCACCATCAAGGAACGCCAAAACGTCTTGCAGGTCGACGGTGCCCATCGCCTCCTTGATGGCCAGGCCATGGGCTCGTCCGTAGCTGGCGCTGCCCCGCGGGTTGCACTGTAGTACCGCGTATCCGGCCCGCGCGTAGACCTGGGCCTCGTCGAAATAGCCCCACCCATATTGGGCGTAGGGGCCACCATGGATGTTTAGCAGCACCGGGTGGGGGCCATCGCCTTCGGGTAGGTAGAGCCACCCGTGGACCGGGTAGCCGTCGGCTGAGGACACCGTCATTTCTCGTGGCTCGGCGATCCTCGTTTTCTCGCGCAACGGCGCGGCGAAGTCGGTCAGACGGGCCACTCCGCCGTCATGCACCACGGCGATCTCCCCGGGCGTGCTGGGATCGGTATAGGACACGACGATGACGTCCGCCGCCTCCGAAACCCCGGTCACCTCCAGCGGACCGGAAACTTCGATCCGGGTCGATCCGGTGGCATCGATGACATGGAGTTCACTGCTGCCCCGCACCCGGGCCAGTGCGGCGACCTCAGCGGTTCCAACCGGGAAGAGTCCCCCGCTTTCGCTGTAGTCAGTCGTTTCAGGATCGGTCAGAAGGCTGGGGTCCGCCACCCCGAAGCTCTCCGTAGGCAGGACATAGACGGCGGCGCTGCGGGCGACGAAATCCACACCTGACTCCCCCACTTCGCTACCCAGGATGAACAGGTTTTTCCCGTCGCGACTAAAGGTTGCCCCGTCGTAACCGGTGTCCCCGGACTCCGAACCGACCACCAATTCGACGTCGATTTCTCCCGCTGACGAGGTGTCCAGTCCGCCCACAGCTACCCGGTGGATCATCGAGCGTAGATCCGCATCGGCACCCTCATGCAATGCTGCGGTGAAATACAGGTACGTGCCATCGGGGTCGAACTCCGGGCTGTTGCAGTCGGCATCTGCGGGGGTCAGCAGGCGCGTCACCGGGAAACCCTCGGCAGGCCTCTGGCAGGTATCGTTGTCCCCCTCAGCGGTTTCCCGGGCCGCGGCGGCCTTCTGGTCGGCCTTCGCTGCACGTCCCACTGGCTTGATAAACGGCTCGGCGTCGGGGGCAGGGACCTCGACGAGATGGATCCCGTTCCGGCAGTCATTGCCGAATCCGAGCCCGTTGAAACGGTACTTATATCCGGTGATCCGGCGTGGGGCCTCGGCGCCGGCGCCCACCCCGTCCACGGTGCCGTAGCGCCCCTCCTCGGGGGTCCGGCTGCAGAAGGCCAGCCGTTGGCCATCGGATGAGAAGACGAAATCAGAGACGCCCAGATGGCGGTTGGTGATCAACAGTGGTTCACCGCCGCGGGCGTCGACGATGGCCAACTGCGGTACGCCGTCGTCATTGGGGCGTAAGAAGGCGATGAGTTGCCCGTCGGGTGAGAACCGGGGATGGGCATCCGAGATCCCCCGAGTGATCCGCCGCGGAGGGCCTGCGGCGCCGCCGCCCTCAGTGAGTTCTATCAGCCACAACTGTCCCACCCCGGAATCGGCATCGAAGCTAGGCCTGTTGGCGGCAAAGATCACCCGGCGGCCGGCCGGGTCCACGGCGGGGGCGGATACAGTGGTCAGGAGCTCGAGCTGTTCTGGTTTCACTCCGTGAGCGTATATGAAAGACATATTGAAGGAAATAGGTATGAGCGTCGATCTGATCCCGTTGAGTTGCCCGCTCTGCGCCGGGGCCCTGGCAACGGACGGGGCCGAGGGGCGCACGCTCAGTTGTCCCGCCGGCCACCGGTACGACGCCGCCAAGCAGGGATACTTCAACCTGCTCACCGGCCGTGGAACCTCCTTTCGGGAGGACTCGGCCGCCATGGTCCAGGCCCGCGCCTCGTTCTTGGCCTCAGGGCACTATGCACCGCTGGCCGAGGCCCTAGCCCAGGAAGCCGCGACAGCGGCGTCAGCCAGGTTGCCGCAGCTCCTGGACGCGGGCGCTGGAACCGGGTACTACCTCGACGCCGTGGCGTCGGCGCTGAAGCAGTCCCTGGGCACCCGGCCCCCGGCCCTGGCCTTGGACATCTCCCGTTATGCGATGCGACGTGCCGCCAAACTTCCGAAGACCCAGGCCCTGGTCTGGGACCTCTGGCGACCACTACCGGTAGCCGACGCCGGCGTCGACATTCTGCTCAACGTCTTCGCCCCGCGCCATGGCAGTGAATTTGCCCGCGTCCTGGCCCCTGGAGGTCTGGCCCTGGTCGTCACTCCCCTGCCCGAACATCTGGCCGAAGCCATGGAACCTCTGGGGTTACTCGGCATTGCCGCTGGCAAGGATGAGTCCGTCGCCACGGCACTAGGTGCCGAATTCGAGGCAGTTCACACCCGCACGATCCGCACGTCCCTGCACCTGTCCCGGGACGACGCCGTCCGGCTGGCGACGATGGGTCCGGCAGGCCACCACCACGATGACGCGTCTACTCGGGCCCGGCTGGAGACCCACCCGATGCCCTCCGCCGTCACCGCTGCCTTCCGTCTGCAGGTCTTTCGCCGCCGATAGCCGCTCCCACAAGCGTGGATCCTCGAACATACCTCCCAAGGGTGATGATCCGACCGATGCTTATCGTGCAAGATGGTAGGACCGAGGGTGGCAAGCGCCCTCCCAACGCATGCGGGTGACGAAATGTTCGAATGGGTCCTCGAGAACAGCTGGGTCTTCTGGCTCGCCTTGTTCCTGATCCTGGCGATCATCGAAATGATGTCGCTGGACCTGTACTTCATCATGCTCAGTGCCGGGGCACTCGGAGGCGTCGTGGTGGCCCTTGCTGGAGGCGATTTCTGGCTCCAAGCACTGGCCTTCTGCCTCGTCGCTCTGGCGATGATCTTCTTCATCAGACCGATCGCCCTGCGGCAATTGCATAAAGGACCCGCCGACCGGCTGACCAACGTCGACCGCCTCGTCGGCCAGGACGCCCTGGTCTTGGAACCCACCACGAAGTTAGGTGGCCGCGCCAAGATCGGTGGGGAGACCTGGAGCGTACGAAGCCAGGATGAAACCGCTTTGGCCCCGGGGATGTACGGAACCGTCGTGAGTATTGACGGAGCCACCGCCTTCATCACCATGCGGGCCCAAGAGCCACACGAAAGCTAGCATTTCGACTCGGCCGGGGAACGAAAACCTCGCCAACCGGCCAGTCCATTGCCCGATAACGGGCCATACGGAAAAGGGGAATCATCAATGACAGGCCTAGGCATAGTCCTGGCAGTACTCGCGGTCTTCGTGATCATCGTGCTCCTGCGATCGGTACGCATCGTCCCGCAGGCGCGGGCAGGCATCGTCGAGCGGCTGGGTAAATACCAGCGCACGCTCGGACCGGGCCTGACCCTGCTGATCCCGTTTGTGGACCGGCTCCTGCCACTGCTGGATCTGCGTGAAAACGTGGTCAGCTTCCCGCCGCAGCCAGTGATCACCGAAGACAACCTTGTCGTTTCCATCGACACGGTCGTGTACTTCCAGATCACCGAACCGCGCGCTGCCACCTACGAGATCGCCAACTACATCCAGGCAGTCGAACAGCTGACCACCACCACGCTACGTAACGTCGTCGGTGGCCTGAACCTCGAAGAGGCCTTGACCAGCCGTGACCAGATCAACGGCCAACTGCGTGGCGTCTTGGACGAAGCCACCGGAAAATGGGGCATCCGTGTTTCCCGTGTGGAGCTCAAGGCGATTGACCCGCCGCTGTCCATCCAGGACTCCATGGAGAAGCAGATGCGTGCCGAGCGTGACCGCCGTGCAGCCATTCTGACTGCCGAAGGCACCAAGCAGTCCCAGATCCTCACCGCCGAGGGCCAGCGTCAGGCAGCGATCCTCGCCGCCGAAGGTGACGCCAAGGCTGCGATCCTGCGTGCCGATGGTGAAGCACAGGCCATCGAGAAGGTCTTCGATGCCATTCACGCCGGTAATCCGGACCAGAAGCTGTTGGCCTACCAGTACCTGCAGACCCTTCCGAAGCTGGCTGAGGGCTCCTCGAATAAACTGTGGATCATTCCCAGTGAGGTCGGCGAAGCCCTGAAGGGCATCGGCGGGGCCTTGGGCAATTTCACGGACAATGACGATTCGTCCGGCTCGGCCACCCCGTCGAGCACCCCGAAGCAGCCGTAATCCACGGTCGCTATCAACACTCGATCGCCGGGCACGGAGGGAACACCCTTCGTGCCCGGCTTCGTTGAACGACAAGCTCGTCGGACAGCGCGTATACTGGTGTCTTTGTGGCTTCCGCCAAAGGCCCGGGGGAATGATTTCTCCGCCTGAGGCGTTGTGGACAGTGGATGATGCCGAACAGCAGCAGAACGTAGTAGGGAGAAAACATGAGCGATCGCAGTCTGCGTGGAATGCGTTTGGGCGCACAGAGCATGGAGACCGAAGCCGGTGTGGAGCCGGCGCCGCGTCAGCGCGTGGAGTACCGTTGCGCCGATGGGGAGCAGGTCTTTGTGATGTTCTCCACCGAAGCCGAAATTCCTCCCGTGTGGGTCTCCAAGACCGGCAAGGAAGCGCTCCTGGTCGACGGAGAGCTGCCGGACACGTCCAAGGACAAGCCGGTGCGTACCCACTGGGACATGCTGCTCGAGCGCCGCTCCATCGAGGAGCTCGAACAGACCCTCAAGGATCGCTTGAACAAGCTCCGCGCTGCCCGTGGTGAAAAGATTCAGGCCTAACCAGAACTTTCAGCACCCGAGGCAGAACGCCAAAAGATAGGGGCCGGTTCCCGCACCAACAGGTGCGGGAACCGGCCCCTTCTCCGTCCACTGTAAGAGCGGACGTTAGAGTTTGCCGGTCAGCTTCAGAGTTTGCCGGTCAGCTTCTTCCAGCGCGCCGTCAGGCCCCACCGGGTGACATTGAGCATGGCTTCAACCACGATGTTTCCGCTCATCTTGGAAACCCCGAGTTCGCGTTCCACGAAGGTGATCGGGACTTCGACGATCTTCTTGCCCATCAGCGCAACGCGGAAGGTCATATCCACCTGGAAGCCATAGCCGACGGATTCGACTTCATTGAAGTCCAGGGCTTCGAGGGTCTCACGGCGGAAAGCCCTGAATCCAGCAGTGATATCGCGAATGCCCAGTCCCAACATCAGCCGGGAGTAGGTGCTGCCGGCCACGGAAATCAGTTTGCGGTACGGTGGCCAGTTCACCACGCTTCCCCCGCGGACCCAACGGGATCCGATCACCAGGTCAGCGCCCTGGGTGTCCAGTGCCTCCAGCAACCGAGGAAGCTGTTCGGGCTGATGGGAACCGTCGGCATCGAGTTCGACCAGCACGTCATAGCCCTGCTCGAGTCCCCACGTAAATCCTGCGAGGTAGGCGGCTCCCAGCCCTGCCTTGCCTTCGCGATGCAGGACATGGATCTGGGGGTCGGTCGTTCCCAGGTTCCTGGCAAACTCGCCGGTGCCGTCGGGACTGTTGTCGTCGACCACCAAGACATCCGACTCCGGGACGGATTCCCGCAGACGCTTGATCGTAATGGGGAGCGATTCGATCTCGTTATAAGTCGGAATGATGGTGATTACCCGCACGCGGTTATACCCTTCTGAACTGTCTCGGAGGCCCTCAGGGCCTCGACGCGGCCCCTACGGAACCTTCGGTCACGGCTGCGAACCAGCGGTCCGCTCCCCCGGCTGAGTACCGGGCGAGGAAAGCCAAGGACCAAGTATACCGGTCAGCCACCTGAGGGCACGGAAAGACCCCGGGAACTTCGGACCAAAAAGAGTGCACTCAAGCACACGCAATTTGTTTTCTACTGCTCCCGGGGTCTGACCTTTGTTTATTTGCCGTGATGCCGACTCGACGTTGTAGGACTCCCTACCATCGCCGTTGAGAATCAACCCTATCCGCTCACACCGGCCTGTCAACTGAGTCCTGACTAGAGTTTTAAGGCTTACTACCTAGTCAGGCTCGGCGCGTCGTCGTGCCTTTTGGCGCGGAAAATTACTCCTGGGTAGCCATCAGGGCCGACGGAAAATGGTGCGTCCGCGACGGACCGTGCCCAGACAGGTCGGTAGCGAGTCCTCCAACACCGGAAGCATCGGCGTTCCGGCCCGGGCGTCCGTGCTCCAGGACGAGACCCGGGCATCGGGGGTCTGGACGGCCAGTTCGGAGGCCGCCCAGATGGCGAAGGTCGCCTCCGAGCCCGGAACCAATTGACCGGCCAAGGGGTCAGGGTCCCCGAACGCTCGGTAACCTGCCCTGGTGTGCGCCACGAAGGCGGCCCGCGCAGATACCCGTGAAGATTCGGTGTGGTGCTCGAGGCAGGCTTTCACGGTGGCCCACGGATTCATTTCGGTGACCGGGCTATCGGAGCCGAGACAGACGGGAACACCCGAGGTGAGCAGCCGCCCGATTTCATTCATGGCCGCGGAACGCTGAACCCCCAGGCGTTGTTCGTACTGGCCGTGAGGGCCACCCCACAGGGCATCGAAGAGCGGTTGCATGGAGACGGTAACCCCCAGCTCGAGCCAGGTGGCGACGGCCGAATCGTCGAGCATTTCGGCATGTTCGATGCGGTGGCGACCGCGCTGGATAGCAGAGACTCCCAGACGGTCGGCTGCCAACCTGAACCCTGCCACTGCTTCATCCATGCCGGCATCGCCAATGACATGGAATGCGGCCTGGACGCCGGCTTCGGTGCAGGCCTGGACATGGGTGGCGATGGTCTCGGCGTCAAGGTACAGGCAGCCTTGGGTCGAGGGCACGTCCGTATAGGGTTCACGCAGATAGGCCGTTCGAGAACCCAGCGAACCATCGATGTTCAGGTCCCCGCCCAGCCCGGCAATCCGTGGGCTGTCGAATTCCTCCATGACGGTGCGGGCTTCCTCGGCAGTGCCGACGGTTTCTGCCCAGTAGATCCGCACCGCTGGCAGATCCTCCCCTTCGGTGTCGAGGAGCCCGTTCAGCGCAGAGACATCCTCACGGGTGCCAATATGTGGGGCAGCCATTTCGGCAACGGCAGCGTAGCCGTGCGAGGCCATATGTTGCAGGGCTCGACGCTGGTAGTCGGCTCGTGAGCCGGCATCGAAGGACAAGATGTGATCCCTGACCCGGGTATGTGCTTCCCGGACCGCGACGGGGCCACCCTCCCAACCATCGAGCCCATCGAGGCCTGCAGCCACGGCCAGCGAGCGGCTCACCAGACCTGAATGGACGTCAACACGGGTCAAGTACACTTCGCGGTCCGGAGCTGCCGACTCCAGTTCTTCCACCGTGGGAACGCGGGCCTCGGGCCAGGTGCTCTCATCCCATCCGGCACCAATGACCGGTCCGGCTACCGTGTTCGCCCGGTCGGCAACCGCGGCCAGGAAGCAGTCCAACGACGTACAGCCCGCCAGGTCCAACGACGCCAGCGCCACGCCCGTCTCGGTCAGATGGGCGTGGGAGTCCACGAAAGCAGGAGCCACCAGCGCCCCTTCCAGGTCAACGACCTCCATCCTGGCGTCGAGCAGTGCCTCGGCGGCAGCTTCCTGGCCGACCCAGGCCACGGAACCACCGTCGATCAGCATTGCCGTGGCAAACGGGTCCGCTGCACTGTAGATGGCTCCGTTGCGGTACATGACCAGCTCGGGCATGTGTACTTCCTTCCCTGCAGGAGGGCGGCCCGGCGGGACACCCACACGTGGTTCTTGGTGGCAGAAGGTTTTCTACCGGATGGTTCCGTGCCTAGTCGGCAACACTGGAGTAGGCGACCACGCCGCGGCGCACGGCGTCCACCGCTGCCCGGCACCGCCCGGCCAACACCGGCGACAAGTCAGGAACCTTGGCCAGTTGGTCCAAGGTGTCAATGACCTGTTTGGCCCAGCGCACGAAGTCTCCGGCCGCCAGGTCTGTTCCCCGCAGGCAGTCCTTCAAATCCTTCCCACGGGCCCAGAGGTACATGGGCCAGACGAGGCCGGAATCCGGTTCCCCGGTCTCCGGCAACCGGTTGGCTTCCTCCAGGTCGGTCAGTTCGGACCAGTTGCGGACCGCCACCGTCCACGCCTGCTCAATCTGCCGGCTGGGCATCTTGGGGTGCCCGGCAGTGGATTCGCGTTTGGCCTGGTAGACCAGCGTGGTGACGAACCCGGCTAATTCGGCGGCCTCCAGTTGATCCATGCAACCCGATTCGAGCACCAACGAGGTCAACAGGTCACGTTCACCGTAGATACGCCGTAACCGGTTCCCCGAACTGGTCGTCACCAGCGCGCCGTCCGGGGAACCGTCCTGGGGTAGGGCCAGGTATCCGTAGTGTTCCAGAATGCTGCACACCCGGTCGAAGGTTTTGGCAATGGTGTTGGTCCGCCCGGAGATTTGCCCCGACAGCCTGTCGGTTTCGGCCTTGAGCTTCCACCAGCGTTCAGCCCAGCGGGCATGGTCCTCGCGTTCGGAGCAGCCGTGGCAGGGGTGCCGGCGCAACTGCCGGCGCAAATCGGTGATACGGGCTTCTTGTCGGTCGGTGCCGGGGAAATCGAAGCCGCTGGCACCCCGCCGGGGTGGACGTTGTTCCTGCAGCGCATTGCGGAGAGAAGCTGCCAGATCCTTGCGTTCCTTGGGGGTACGGCCGGTGAAGGACTTGGGGATCCGTATCCGTGAAATGACCTCAACCGGGCCCTCCAGATCGTGGACTCCGATGCGGCGTACTTGCCGGTCCTCGGTCAATACTGTCGGACGCGGGTCGCGCAGCGAATCGGAGAGAGCAATGATGACGCACCGTCCCAGCCGGCGCGGACCCGACACGTCGATCACGTCGCCGGGGACCACCTGCTCCAAGGATTCTTCGGCCGCCGACCGGCGCATCCGGTGGGCCGTCCGTGAGGCGTCCTTTTCGGCTTGCCCCAGTTCCTGACGGATCCGAGCATATTCCTGGAAGTCCCCCAGATGGCAGGCCATCGATTCTTCGTAACCGGCCATCGATTCCTGGCGGCTGCGGACCTGCCGGGCCAACCCGACCACCGAACGGTCGGCTTGGAACTGGGCGAAGGAAGATTCCAGGATGGTGCGCGCCCGGCCCATCCCGAACTGTGCCGAGAGGTTCAGCGACATGTTGTAGGTGGGGCGGAAGCTCGAGTTCAGCGGGTATGTCCGTTTCGAGGCGAGACCGGCTACCGCTGCCGGGTCGGTGCCCGGCTGCCAGAGCACGACGGCATGGCCCTCGACGTCGATGCCGCGCCGACCGGCCCGACCCGTGAGCTGGGTGTATTCACCCGCGGTGATGGAGACGTGGGATTCCCCGTTGAACTTTTCGAGTTTTTCCAGCACGACCGAGCGGGCGGGCATATTCACTCCCAGGGCCAGCGTCTCGGTGGCGAAGACCGCCTTGACCACCCCGCGGGCGAAAAGCTTCTCGACAACTTCCTTGAAGATCGGCAGCAGCCCGGCATGGTGGGCCGCGAATCCTCGCAGGAGGCCTTCACGCCACGACCAGAAGCCGATCACTTCCAGATCACCCGCCGGAATCTCCCGGGCGACGGCGTCAATCTCTTCTTCGATGATCCGCGATTCGGCCTCGGTGGTGAGGAAGAATCCCGTGCGGACGCATTGCGCGACGGCGGCATCGCAGCCCTTACGGGAAAAGATGAAGAAGATGGCCGGCAGCAAACCCGACTGGTCCAGGGAGAGCACCATTTCGGGACGGGATACCCGATGCTTCTGGGGAGGTCCCGAGGTGTTGCGTGGCCCGGCGTGCCCTCGTCCCCGTCGTTGGGCACGACCGGCACCACCACGGAATTGATGTCGTTCCTCGCGTTGGGCCAGGCGGGTCAGCTCGGGGTTCACGGCAAGGCTGCGTTCACCGTCCTGATCCTCCAAGGCTGCTGCCTGATCGAAGGCGAGATTCCCGGCGAAGAGGTCCAGGAGTCGCCCCCCGACCATGACATGCTGCCAGAGGGGGACTGGACGGTGTTCGGTGACAACGATCGCCGTGTCCCCGCGGACCGTATCGAGCCAGCCGCCGAATTCCTCGGCGTTGGATACCGTGGCGCTGAGCGAAATGACCTGCACGCTTTGCGGCAGGTGGATGATGACTTCTTCCCAGACGGCGCCGCGGAACTTATCCGCCAGGTAGTGGACCTCGTCCATCACCACGTAGGCCAGACCGGTCAACGTATCGGAGTCGGCGTAGAGCATGTTGCGCAGGACCTCGGTGGTCATCACGACGACGTCGGCTTCACTGTTGATGGAGGTGTCCCCGGTGAGCAGACCCACCCGGTCGTGGCCATACGTGGCGGCAAGTTCGTTATATTTCTGGTTGCTCAACGCCTTGATCGGCGTGGTGTAGAAGGCCTTCATGCCCCGTTGCAGCGCACAGTGGATGGCAAATTCGCCCACCACGGTCTTGCCGGCCCCGGTCGGTGCAGCGACCAAGACTCCGCGGCCTTCTTCCACGGCCCTGCAGGACTGGATTTGGAAGTCGTCGAGCTCGAATTCCAGGCTCCGGCGGAACGCGCCAAAGTGGGTTTTTTCCTCGGCCGCGCGCTCACGCCACGCGGCGTACTGCTCTGCTGGAGAGCCCATGCCTGACCACCCCTTCATTGGTTTGTCGTCTCAGGGGACGGACCCAGCCTACCCGGGCGTAACCGGCGCCTAGTCGACGGATTCGCCGTTGGCGATCAACCTCTCGTTTTCGGCTTCCTGTTCGACCCTGCGCTTGGCCCGGCGCTTGTCGTTGATCAGGCAGAACACGGTGGCGGCGGCGAAAAGCACCAGCAGCGGCCCGGCCAGCACGAACATCGTCAGGGCGTCACCTCCGGGGGCTGCCATGGCCGCCACCAGACAGATCAGGAAAACGGTGATCCGCCAGTTTTTCACGATCAGTTTCCCGGGCAGGATGCCGACCATGTTCAACCCCACCAACAGCACGGGGATGATCATCGAGATCCCGAAGGCGATCAGTAGGCGCAGCACGAAGCTGAGATAATCCTGCACGGTAATGAGGTTGACCGCGATATCGGGGGTCAGCCCGAGGAAGAACAGCAGGGCATGCGGCAGCACCCAGTAACCCAGATAGATGCCCAGCAGGAACAGCGGGACCGCGACACCGATGAAGGACAGTGCTGTCCGCTTTTCCTTCTTCTTCAACCCCGGGACGATGAACGCCCACAGTTGGTAGAGCCATACCGGGGAGGCCATGATCAGGGCCAGGAACAACGACACCTTGATCATGATGTCGAACGGAGAGACCGCTGTGTTGAAGTTCGCGGTGCCTCCGGCGTCCTTGAGCGGCTGGAAGAGCAGGCCGAGCACCGGCTGGTAGAGGAAAAAACCTCCGACGGCAGCAACGAAAAGTGCACCGAGGGAAATGAAGAGCCGGTTACGCAGCTCGATCAGGTGTGCCTTGAGCGCCATCCTCCCCTCGGGGTTGGATTTGCGCCCTGTCTTTTCCGTCACCGAAAACTAGCGCTTGGGGCCGCGGTGTTCCGGGTCCACGACTTTGCCCTCATAGGGCTCTTCGGTGGCCGTCGGGTCCTGAGGTTCCTGCGGATCCTTCGGGTCGTCGTCCTTCATCTGGCGGACTTCGGATTTGAAGATACGCATCGACTGCCCGAGAGAGCGTGCCAGCCCGGGAAGCTTGGGGGCACCGAAGAGAACCAGTGCCAGCACAACGATGATGACAATGTGCCATCCCTGTAGACCACCCATGGGGGAACTTCCTTTCGTCTGGCTCTCAGTCTACGTCACGCCGGTACAGGTCGCCTACGCGCTGAGCCTGTCCGCGGGCACGTTTTCCGGCGATTCTGCGCTCACGGCGGGCGCTACGGCGGGCCTGTTTGCCGTCGTCATATTCTTGCCTGGCTTCCTCACGGGAACGGAAGAGGGCGTCGGCCCCCGAAGCTGGTCGGTCCCGGCCCCCG
Organism: Arthrobacter rhombi; assembly: GCF_900163545.1. Taxonomy (GTDB): domain Bacteria; phylum Actinomycetota; class Actinomycetes; order Actinomycetales; family Micrococcaceae; genus Arthrobacter_H; species Arthrobacter_H rhombi_A. The sequence continues at coordinate 126,464 of NZ_FUHW01000052.1, read as the reverse complement.
AGGTCCTCTTCCAATGCTTCCCCCGGCGGCAAGGCCAGAGCGTCGCCCGCCGCGCTCACGTCATCGAACATGACCATGAACTTGCGATAGAGGTGCAGGGCGCACAGCGCCAGGAACACCAGGGCAGCCAGGGCCAGAACGGTCCAGAGCAGGGTCCAGAACCACCAGGGCATCATGCGTTCTCCTTGGTCAGGGGGTGGGGTTGGCGCGTTTCGTGGGCGGTCAGGGCGGCCTGCAACCAGGCGCGGGTGGTGTCAGCGGCAGCGTCCGGTGCGATCACACGCATCCCACCACCGTGTCGGGCCACCAAACCGGGTAGGAGTTCCGGGGACGGGACGCCGACCTCGGCCACCAGGGTTCCGTCCTTGGCTTTGGCGCTTTGGTAGGGCGCGAATTCTTCGACGAGCCGGTGCAGCCGCGGGGCGAAACCCAGTTCGACGGCGACGTCCTCGGGTGCCGGGGTGTAGAGGCTACCCTCCCCCACGGCATGTTTTCCAGCCTCCCGGGTGAACGTCTCACCGGTGGCCTCGGCGGACAGGATTCGATCCAGCCGGAAGTTCCGTGACCCCTGGGAGCTCCGGCACCAGGCCTGGACGTAGGTGCGCCCACCATCTTCGAGGAGGCGGATTGGTTCGATGTTTCGTTCGCTGATCTCGTCGCGGCTGGGCTGATGATACCGCAGCCGCAGGATCCGGTCGGCGGTCACGGCAGCGGTCACCGTGTCGCGGACGAGCGAGGACTCGGTGGCCGCCAGCCGCGCCGAGGCGATCTGGTCGATATCACCGAATTCGCCGGCCGCCTCACGCAGCTTCCGGAGCGCCCCGCTGGCGGCACTGCGGTCCGTATCGCCGGGCAGGTCAAGGATCGTTTGCAGTCCGACCAACAACGAGAAGGCCTCCAGGAGGTTCATCCGGATCGGTGCCGCGAGGCCCTCGGCGTTGACGATGGAGACCCGGTCCCCTTCCAGATCGACGTCGATCAGTTCATCGGGGAGGCCGTTGGGAACCCCGCAGAGCTGGATCATGGTCAGATCCTCGATGAGACGGCGACGGCTCAACCCGAAATGGGCTGCCGTGTCATCGAGCAGTGGGGCCCCCTCACGGACGACGTAGGCGATGATGTCCAGCGCCCGGGCCACGACGTCGGAGGAGGAAGGACGACCACCTGGGCGGGCCTGCCCGAAGGTGTAGGCGGGCACCGGGGCGTTCTGCGCTTCCCAGGCTCCCTTCAGGCGACGCGCGACGGCGGCGCGCAGGCCTTCGGGCAACAGCACGGCAACGGCAGGACCGAGTTCGGCGAGTTCTGCGCTGAGCGCTTCGTCGTCCTGGTAGTCGAAGCTGACGGTATCGGCACTCTCCTCCGATGCCTCCATTGGCCCCAGGTCCTCCGGGTTCTCTTCCACGGTGGGCTCAATCGCCCGGCTGCGCAGGGCCAGTCCCCGGCCCGGGGCCAGCTTCACGGTGGCCCGTTGGCGGGCCGTTTCGGGGTCCAAACCATCCAAGACATCGGCAACCCGAAAACCATCGGGGCGTTGTACCGTGCCCGGCCAGCGGGCAATTTCCGAGCAGATCCTGGAGAGCCTGAAGATGCGTTGGCTCTCACGGTCACGGTCCCAGCCCACGAGGTACCAGTGACCGAAGCGGCTTCCGATGCCCCACGGTTCGAGGGTGCGCACGGCGGTCTCTCCCGAAGGTGAGCGGTAGCTGAAACGAATGGGGGAACGATCCCAGACGGCACTGAGCACATCACGGAAGGCGGCATCGGCTGCATGCAGCCGCGGTTCGAAGGTTTCGAAGGAGGCTCCGGCGGCGTCGGGGCTTCCGACGGCGGCTGGAGAGAGCCGGTTGAAGGCCCGGTCAGCGGCGGAGGCTATCGTCGGGTCCTTCCAGACCCGGGCCGCCAGGCCGAGCGCCATGGCTTCCTCCGGGGCGAAGGAGACCGGGGGCAGTCGGTATTCCTCGGGCCGGACACGGTAGTGCGTCTCTTGACGGTCGTTGCCGTAGTAGCTGTCCCCGGTCAGGGATTCCAGCGGGACGCCCAGGACCCGCAGATCGCTCTTATCGCGCTCGAATTTTCGTTCAAAGGCCTCATCGGACAGATCCTGGTAATCATCCACGATCCCCCGCAGCTCCGCCCGTGTATAGCCCCGGCGACGGGACATCAGGGCATAGGTGAGGCTGACGAGTTTTTCCGTACGCGATGGCGCACCCGGGTTACGTTTGGCAGACACCCCGCCTACGTTACTAGAAAGCACGACGGCGCCGCCCCCGGTGAGGGGGCGACGCCGTCGTGGTGGTGGGAAGGCTAGCGCACGTCCACCAGATCGACCACGAAGATCAACGATTCGCCGCCGGCGATGGCGGCTCCTGCGCCCCGGTCGCCGTAGGCCAGATGCGGCGGGATCTCCAGGCGCCGGCGTCCGCCGACCTTCATGCCCAGGATGCCTTCGTCCCAGCCCTGGATGACCTGGCCGGTTCCGGCCCGGAACTGCAGCGGTTCGCCGCGGTTCCAGGAGGCATCGAATTCTTCACCCGTGGACCAGGCGACTCCGACGTAGTGCGCCGAAACCGTCGCGCCGGGGCTCGCCTCGGTGCCGTCACCGACGATGAGGTCCTCCGAGCGCAGTTCGGTGGGGGCGCCTTCGGTGGGGAAGTCGACTTCCGGTTTGGTGCGGTCGTATTCACGTTTTCCAAAAGACATATTCGTCCTTCTCCTGTCGCTGTTGAGGGGTTCTACTTCGCTGCCTTGTCGATCGACTTCACGTCAACGACGAAGACGAGGGTACCTTGTGGCATGCCGTCTTGGCCGTCGTAGGCGAGCTTGCTCGGGATCGTCAGCAGAACGGTGGAACCTTCCTTGACCCCTTCGAGGCCCTCGGTCCAGCCTTTGATGACCTGGTCCAGGCCGAAGGTCGCCGGGGTTCCCTTCTCGTAGCTGGAATCGAACTGCTCGCCGTCTTCCCACTGGGCTCCGGCATAGTCGACCGTGATCGTGTCGGTCTTCTTGATCTTCTTCCCGTCGCCTTCCTTCAAGGTGGTGACCTTCAGGTCGGCCGGCGGCTTATTGCCTGCGGGGATCTTCACGGTGCCGCTGCCGTCGTCAGCGATTTTTGCGGTGGCCTCGGCGTCCTTCTTCGCGTCGCCCTTTTCCTTCTGGAAGTCGACCTTGATCTTGTCCTTGGCTCCGACAACCTTCAGGATCAGCAGCTGATCGATCTGCGAGGGATCCGCAGGATCTGCCGAAGAACCGTCTTCCGGCGGGGCTGCGTTCTGGGGATGAACATAGGCGACCCAGGAACCGATCTTGGTCCCGACGAGGATGTCGTGGATTTCGGGATCCTGTTCCTTCAGCTCGTCATTGACGCTCAGGGTCATGGCGGCATCCTTGAACGTGTTGCCGACCTCGCTGCCGTCCTTCAAGTTGTATCCAGCCAACTTATAGGAGACGTCCTGGCCTTCCTTCACCTCGTCCCCGTCGCCTTTTTCGAGGACCTTGGCACCCGGATCGGTCACCTCCAGCGGGGTATCGAACTCGACCTTGGGGGCCGAGTTCTCGTCCTCCCCGGGCGTCAGTTTGATGGAGGAGAGCGGCTCGGCCGCCCCTACGGTCGTCGGGGTTCCGGATCCACAGGCGGTCAGCGCGAGCAGCGCAACCCCGAGAACCAGTGCCAGCAGCTTGCGCACAAAATCCACTTTCGTCGTCGTACATCGATGGTCCACAATCGGCCCCGAACAAAATCACACACATCCGGGCCCCGTCCAGCTTAAGGTCGTCGCCTGTGAATGTGCTGAGGCCGCGCCGGATACCTACTCTTGTGGCCGGATCAGGGCCATGAGTTCCTCCACCCGGGGGTCGACCTGGGCGAAGGGGTCCTTGCACAGAACCGTCTGACCCGCATGGTCGTTGAGTTTCAGATGAACCCAGTCGACGGTGAAGTCACGTCCGGCTTCCTGCGCGGCACGGACGAAGTCCCCCCGCAATTTGGCCCGGGTGGTCTGTGGTGGGGTCTTCGTCGCGGCGGTGATCTCCTCCTCGGAGACGACCGTTTGCGCGCGTCCACCCCGACGCAGCACCGAAAAGAGGCCGCGGCGCGGGTCGATGTCATGATAGGTCAGATCCAGTTGGGCGATCCGCGGGGAGGACAGTTCAAGGGAGTGTTTCTCCTGGTACTCACGAATCAGCCGATGCTTGATGGCCCAATCAATTTCGGTATCGATTCCCGAAGCGTCACCGCCGGCGACGGCGTCCAGGGCGCGACGCCACAGGTCCATCACCTGGGGCACATGCTCGTTATGGGCTCCGTGGCGTTGGATGAAGGTGCTGACCTTCTCGAAGAAGATCTCTTGCAGCTCAAGGGCGCTGAGCTCGCGTCCACTGGCCAGGCGTACCTGGTGCCTTCCGGTGAGGTCATGGGAAATATCGCGGATGCTGCGGATCGGATTCTCCAACCGCAGGTCCTCCATGATGGTGCCCGCTTCGATCATCCGCAGGATCAAGTCAGTGGCACCGATTTTCACCCGTTGGGTTGTTTCGGACATATTGGAGTCCCCGACGATGACGTGGAGACGCCGGTAGTATTCGGCGTCGGCATGCGGTTCGTCCCGGGTGTTGATGATGGGCCGGGACCGGGTGGTGGCCGAGGAAACGCCTTCCCACACATGGTCTGCCCGCTGGGAGAAGGCAAAACGGTGTTCTCCGTCCACCGGCAGGACCTTTCCTGCGCCGGCGAAGAGTTGGCGGGTCACCAGGAAGGGGATGAGAATTTCTGCCAGCCGCGCGAATTCCAGTTTCCTGGGGATGAGGTAGTTCTCATGGCAGCCGTAGGAGTTGCCGGCCGAGTCGGTGTTGTTCTTGAACAGGTAGATGGACCCGTGGAGGCCATCGGCTTTCATCAGGTCCTCGGCGCTGGTGACCAGCTCGTTGAGGATCGATTCCCCGGCCCGGTCGTGGGCGATCAGTTGGGCGACGTCGTCGCATTCGGCGGTCGCGTATTCGGGGTGGGAACCAACGTCCAGGTAGAGCCGTGACCCGTTGGTCAAGAACACGTTCGAACTGCGCCCCCACGCCACCACCGGTTTGAACAGGTACCGGGCGACTTCCTCGGGGGTGAGCGGACGTCCCTCGGGAGCGGAGTAGGCGATCCCGTATTCGGTTTCTATTCCAAAAATGCGGCGGTCCATCTCAGGCACCGTCCTTCCCGGCCAAGGCCTGCAGGATCTCGTCCTTATCCCACCGTTTGAACGTTCTGGGGGGCGGGGTCCTGCCGATCGGGGTGCGTTCGAGCACGGCGACTTCCATGAGATCCACGGCGTCGGTGTCGGGGACCTCGGGCAGGGCCGCGGCGGCGGTGCGGATGACCTCGTCGAAGCCGGCGGTGGCCAGCTGTCTTCCCGACCAGGCGGCGTCCATGGCCTCGGCCAGGGAACGGGCGTCCCCGCCCATGACCACCAGTCCGGGCTCATCGGAGATCGACCCGTCGAAATTCACCCGGTACAACTCGTCGCTGGCGGGGTCCTCACCCACTTCGGCGACCGCCAGTTCGACCTCGAAGGGTTTGGACTCGGCGGTGAAGACGGCACCGAGGCTTTGGGCATAGACGCTGGCCAGCCCCCGTCCGGTGACGTCCTCCCGGTCGTAGGAGTATCCCCGGGTATCGGCGTATCTGACCCCTGCCTGACGCAGGGATTCGAACTCGTTGTATTTACCGACGGCGGCGAAACCGATCCTGTCGTAGATCTCTCCGATCTTGCGCAGCGTCCTGGAGGGGTTCTCGGCGATCAGGGCGATCCCGTCCCGGCAGCTGGCCACAATGACCGACCGGCCCCGGGCGATGCCCTTGCGGGCGAAGTCCGCCCGATCCTTCATGAGTTGTTCGGGTGAAACGTAGAACTGCGCGCTCATCAGGCCTCCCTGGCTGCGGCCGAACGTTCGGCGACGATATCGTGGGCGAGCCGGAGCAGTTCGTCGTCGGGGACCCGTTCCGAGCCCTCGGCGTCGACCCGGTACAGGATCGGCATGAGTTGCCGGACCAGGTCGGGACCTCCGGTGGCCGAATCATCGTCGGCCGCATCGTAGAGGGCCTCCATGGCGACCCGGATGGCGCTCGAGGCGTCCAGCGATGGGCGCCAGAGCTTCTTGAGGGCGCCGCGGGCATAGACGGATCCCGATCCGATGCTGTGGTGTTCGATCTCCTCGAAACGTCCGCCGGTGATGTCGTAGGAGAAAATCCTCCCCAGCTGTTGGCGGGGATCGTAGCCGGCGAATAAGGGGACCACAGACATGCCCTGCATGGCCCGGCCCAGATTCGACCGGATCATGGCCGCCAAACGATTGGCTTTGCCGTCGAGGCTGAGCAGGGCCCCTTCGATCTTCTCGTAGTGTTCGAGTTCCACCTGGAACAGGCGGACCAGATCCAAGGCGATACCTGCCGAACCGGCAATTCCGACGGCAGAGAAATGGTCGGTGGCGAAAACCTTTTGCATATGCCGGCTGGCGATCACGTTGCCGATGGTCGCCCGCCGATCACCGGCCATGACCACACCGCCGTCGTAGGTCAGCGCGACGATCGTGGTGGCCTGCCGGAGTCCTTCAGTGCCGGGCGCCGCCGCGGCCGCCGGCAGCAGATCGGGGTGTTCGCGCATCAGGTGTTCCACAAAGGAGGACCCCTCGGGAATGTGCATGGCTACTGTCCGCCCTTTTGCACGAAACCGCGCACGAACTCCTCAGCATTTTGTTCCAGCACGCCGTCGATATCCTCCAGCAGGTCATCCACACCCTGGGTCTGCTCCTGGGCTGCCGGTGCTGTCGGCCCCGGCGCTGGGGTCTCGTCGACTTCCTGTTCCTGCTTGGACGGCTGCGGCCGCTGCTGTTCCTGTGCCATGAACTACTCCTCACGTCGGGGCGACGGATCGCCGGTCCCTCTATCGTCTCATTGGGTCGTGACCGCTGCTGATGCGGTTCCGGGGCTGGTTCCACCTCGCTTCAGGGGCGGCCTCGGCTCAGTTCGTCAACGAACTCCCCCACGTCCAGGCCTGCATCGAAGAGCCGGCCCACCCTTTCCTTGGTTCCCCGCAGGGGCTCGGGGGTGGCCACCCGGTGGCTGCCGGGACGGCCGGGGATACTGAAGATCACCGCATCCCAGCTGGCCCCCAACACATCCTGCGGGTACTGGCTCAGGCAGCGGCCACGGAAGTAGGCGCGGGTGTCCTCCGGGGGTTCGACGACGGCCCGGGCGATCTGCTCGTGGCTGAAGAGGGTCTCCATCATGCCGCGTCCAGCCAACCGGTGGTAGAGACCTCTTTCGGGACGCAGGTCCGCCCATTGCAGGTCCATCATTGCCAGCCGGTGGTCTTCCCAGCTCATGCCATCGCGCTCACGGTAGCGGTTCATCAAATCCAGTTTGGCGACCCAGTCGACGGTCTTTCGTGCGGCGAAGACGTCCCGGCTCAACGTATCGATGGTGTCCTGCCAGCGGATCAACACATCGGTGGTCGACGCATCGTCAGCCCCGGTGTCGTGGCAATGGGTGCGCGCAGCATCGAGGTAGATCTGTTGGATCTCCAGGGCGGTGGCCCGTCGGCCGTCGGAGAGTTCGACGACGGTTTGAAGGGTGGGGTCGTGGCTGATCTGCTGCAGGGCCGCCACCGGATCACGCAGTTGAAGCTTCGGGGCGGCCCCGGCCTCGATCAGTGAGAGCACCAGGGAGGTGGTTCCCACCCGGAGCAAGGTCGAGACCTGGCCCAGATTCGCGTCCCCGGCAATGACGTGCAGCCGCCGGTACTTCTCCCAGGTGGCATGGGGCTCATCACGGGTGTTCACGATGGGGCGTCTGATGGTGGTTTCCAGTCCGACCTCGGCTTCGAAGAAGTCGGCGCGCTGGCTGATCTGGTAACCGGGTTCCGCCCCGGTCATGCCCCGCCCCACCCGTCCCGAGCCACAGAGGATCTGCCGGGTGGCGAAAAACGGGATCAGTCCTGCCGAAATGTCGTCGAAGGGGATGGAACGCGGCATCAGGTAGTTCTCGTGGGCCCCGTAACTTACCCCCTTGTTATCGGTGTTGTTCTTATACAGCAGGACCTCGGCAAAGCCCGGTGACTCGGCGATCCGGCGTTGGGCGGCCAGGGCGACCTGGTCCCCCGCCTGGTCATAGAGGACCGCGTCGTGGGGTCCGGTGGTCTCGGGCGACGAATACTCTGGGTGGGCATGGTCCACATAGAGCCGGGCCCCATTGCCGAGCACCATGTTCATCAGCACATGCCCGTCGCTGTCCTGCTCCGTGTAGAGGGTCTCCCCCGCCCGCACGTCTCCACCGGCCAAGGCGATTTCCTCGGCGGTCAGCTCACGCGGGGTATCGGTCAGTTGCGAGGCATCGGCCACAGCCCGGGGCATGTTCCACCCCCGGGCGTCGGCCAACGGCGCCTCATCGGCGTAGTCCCACCGGGTCCCTGCCAGCTGCCCGTAGCCTTGCCGGACGGTCGCGGCGTAGGCGTTGATGACCTGGGCGGAGAGGATCGTGGAGTTGGCCCCGGGCTGGCTGGGGGCCAGCACACCGAACTCTGTTTCCAGCCCGATCACCCGATGAACACTCACAGGTACTGCCCCGTATTGGAGTACCCCTGGCCCGGCTCCCGCTCGAGGCTGCGTCCGGTGCCTGAACCTGCCTTATCCGCGACGATCGTCCGGATGTAGGTGATCCTTTCACCCTTCTTACCCGAGATCCTGGCCCAGTCGTCCGGGTTGGTCGTATTGGGCATGTCCTCGTGTTCATGGAACTCGTCGGCCACACCACGCAGGAGGTGGTCGATCCGCAGTCCACGCTCGCCGGAGGTCAACAGTTCCTTGATGGCTGACTTCTTGGCCCGGTCGACGACGTTGCGGATCACGGCACCGGAGTTGAAGTCCTTGAAGTACAGCGTTTCGGTTTCGCCGTTGGCGTAGGTCACCTCGAGGAATTCGTTCTCCTGACCGGTGGAGTACATGGCCTCCACGGTTTGACGGATCATCCCCTGCACGGTGGCTTCGGCGTTTCCCCCGTGTTCGGCCAGGTCGTCGGCGTGCAACGGCAGCTCGGTGGTCAGATATTTGGCGAAGATTTCGGCTGAGCCTTCTGCGTCGGGGCGCAGCACCTTGATCTTCACGTCCAGCCGTCCGGGCCGCAGGATGGCCGGGTCGATCATGTCCTCCCGGTTGGAGGCACCGATGATGATGACGTTATCGAGTTTCTCCACGCCGTCGATCTCACTGAGCAGCTGCGGCACGATCGTGGTTTCCACGTCGGAGGAGACCCCGGTCCCGCGGGTGCGGAACAGCGAATCCATTTCGTCAAAGAACACCACCACCGGGTTGCCGCCGGCAGCCTTTTCCCGGGCGCGGGAGAAGATCAGCCGGATATGGCGTTCGGTCTCCCCCACATACTTATCCAGGAGTTCGGGGCCCTTGATGTTCAGGAAATAGCTGCGTGCGCTCTCCCCGCCCCGCAACTCCGCGGTCCGTTCGGCCAAGGAATGGGCGACGGCCTTGGCAATGAGCGTCTTGCCACAGCCCGGGGGCCCGTAGAGCAGAATGCCCTTGGGCGCCTTCAGCCCATGTTCGCGGTAGAGGTCCTGGTGCAGGAACGGCAGTTCGACGGCGTCGCGGATCTGTTCGATCTGCGGGCCCAGGCCGCCGATATCGGCATAGGAGATATTGGGGACTTCCTCGAGGACCAGGGACTGCATTTCCGAGAGCTGCACCCGTTCGGTGGCCAAACCGGTCCGCGGGTCGATGGCCAGGGAGTCCCCCACCCTGACTTTTTCGCGCAGGAGCGGACCGGCCAGCCGGATGACCTTTTGGTCGTCGGCCCGCCCCACGGCCAGGACCCGTCCGTCATCCATGACCTCCTTGACGGACACCAGTTCCCCGGAGGCTTCGAAACCGAGGCCGGCGACGATGGTCAACGACTCGTTCAGCAGCACTTCCTGCCCCAGCTGCAGGCTCTCCAACTCCAGCAGCGGGCTGATCGCCACCCGCAGTTTCCGCCCACCTTGAATGATGTCGGCGCCGGGGATCCCCGTGGAGGCGATGGCGGTGCCGGCCGCAGGGTGGCTGCGCGCGTTGATCCCCACGATCGTGCCGAACGTGAACGGGGTATCCCCGTCCCGGTCCAACGCCGATTTGAGCGTGATGATCTGTTCCCGGGTGCGTTCGAGCATGGCTGTCAGACGGGCGTTATTGGCCGTCGTCGTGCCCAGTTGGCGATCCAGGTTCCGTGATTTATCACGCAGGATGTTCAGCTGGCGTTCGGCGATCTCGAGTTGGCGTTGGGCCCGATCCTCCCCCGGCGCCCCGTCAGAGGCTGGGGTCGATGTGTTTTCCGGCATATGAGCACCCTTCGTCGCGCCTTGCCCCGATGGGGTCCGTCCTCTTCATCGTAGCCACCCACGGCCGTCCGGGGCATCGATGTTAACCGCAAGTGTCACCGCCCGGACAGCGGTTCACACCTCAGGGGTCGGTTCAGGGAAGTCGGCCGGGTCCAGGCCGTTGCCGTCGGCATCACGGAAAGCGCCGCGTTGTTTCATTGATTTGGCATCCTTGGCGGCCCGACGCAGTTTTTTATCCGACACCCCGCGTTCGCCCAGCCCCGGCGCATCCCAGGCTGCGTCGTCGTGCTCCTTGGTCCAGGCGTGCAGGTCCTCGGCGGCGAACTCGGTGTTCTTCATGCGTTTCTGACCCGGGATGCCGGCGGCCCCGTCGGCGAGCCGGCGGGCGGTGAGCAGGAAGCCGGTATGGGCGACCATGCGGTGGTCCGGGCGGACAGCCAACCCGTCCAGGTGCCAACCGCGGACCATCGATTCCCAGGATTCGGGTTCGGTGAAGCGGCCGTCGGCGCGGATGGCCTCGGCGGTGCGGGAGAGCTGGGTGACGGTGGCGACGTAGTTCACCCAGACACCTCCGGGTGCCAGCACGGTGGCCACGGAGTCCACGCATTCCCAGGGGGCCAGCATGTCCAGGACAACGCGGTCGATGGAACCGGCTTCCTCCGTGGCGGTGGCCTGGTCCTGGAAGTCTCCGATGGTGATGTTCCAGGCGGGGTGTTCGCCGCCGAAGATCGTTTCCACGTTTCCGCGGGCGATCTCGGCGAATTCGGCACGGCGTTCAATGCTGTGCAGGTAACCGCCGTCGCCCACGGCCCGCAACAGGGAAATCGACAGGGCCCCGGAACCGACACCGGCTTCCAGGACGCGGGCTCCCGGATAGATATCGCCCATCGTGACGATCTGGGCGGCGTCCTTGGGGTAGACGACTGCTGCACCGCGGGGCATGGAGAGCACGAAGTCTTTGAGCAGCGGACGCAAGGCCTGGTAGCGCCGACCCTCGGAGTTTTCCAGCACGATGCCCTCGGGCTGGCCAATCAACGCGTCGTGGTCCAGTACCCCGCGATGGGTGTGGAACTGGCCGCCGGGAGTCAGCGTCACGGTGTTCATCCGGCGTTTCTCATCGGTGAGCTGGACCCGGTCCCCCGGGGCGAAAGGGCCGCGACGGTGGGCGGCACCATGCGGTGCTGCGGGCTGCTGGGGGGTTTCGTTCATGCTGGTGCTCGTTCCGTTGACGGGGTGGTTCATGAGCCGGCCTTCTTGCCGGTGATGGCGGAGACGACGGTCCGCTGCAGGAGCAGGCCCACGATCCTGCCGCTGTCGTCGACGACCGCATATTCGCTGCCATCCAGGCTGGCCAGATAGGTGACCAGGTCCCGTCCCGAACGGCTGACCGCCACCACGGCTCCGGGTGCCAGGGCCCGGGCCACGGTCCCTGCCCCGGTGGTGGCGCGCAGTGCTCCGGGGACCGAGGCCACCGAGGCCCGGTCGACGACGGCTTCGGGCCGGCCTGCGGAGGAACACAACAGGAGGTGGCCTGGATAGTGGGCTAATCTGCGGTCGATGTCGGCGACGACGGCTGTGCTGGGCAGCGCAGTGGCCGGCTCCATCAGTTCACCGGCGCCGATCCGTGGCAGGCGCAACCGCATTTTGGCATCGTTGATGGCCCCGGTGGCCCCCACCCAGAGGAATCCGCAGAGCAGCACCGCGATGATGGTGACCTGCAGGTTGATCGGTTCCCGGTTGAACAAGGGGAGGACCACGAAGTAGATCCCCAGACCGATCACGATGATCCGGCCTGCCCACCCGGCAGCCACGGTGCCCTTCTCTTGTGAACCGGTACCGGCCCAGACGGCGGATTCCACCAGCCGGCCGCCGTCCAGCGGCAACCCGGGCAGGATGTTGAAGATGGCGACCAGCAGATTCGCCCAGACCAGGATGGTCAGCAGCAGTCCGGTCACCCCCACCGGCTCCAGGTTCACGATGGCCAGGTAGCCCAGTCCGGCCAACAGGAAGTTCGCTGCCGGCCCGGCCAGCGCCACGAGCAGGGACTTGCCCGGGGTGGCATGGAAGGACCCGAACTGGGTATGTCCTCCCCACAGGGTGAGCACAATATGGGCATTGGGCCAACCGAAGGCGGTGGCACAGAGCGCGTGGGCTAGCTCGTGGATCAGGATCGACACGGCCAGCAGGACCGCATAGCCGAAGGAGACGGCGTAGGCGCCCCAACCGATCCCCGGCAGGATCCGCATCACATCAGGGGTGAAGACCAGCAGGATAAAAGCGGCGATCAGGAACCATGACCAGGCCAGGTAGACGGGGATCCCACCGATGCGCCCCAACGGGATTCCCGGTCGGCGGGTTTTCTCCTCGCCGGGGACCGGGGCGTTGTGCTGGCCTGTTGGCTGCGCGGGACCGCTCATCCGGCGTCTCCTGCGGGGGCCACGAAGGAGTCCAAGTCTCCGGCGGTCACACCATCAAGCGTCGGCCAGACCGTCCAGTTTCCGGTCTCGGGCAGGGTCGAAAAATGGGGGACCGCAACGGTCGGTGTCCCGCTGGCCGCCGCCGAACGCACTCCGGGATCGGAGTCCTCGATCGCGACCGCCCGGTGTCGTTGCAGCGAGGTAACGTGCTGTCCCATCCGCTCCAGGGCCAAGAGATACGGTGCCGGATCGGGTTTGCCGGCGGGGACCATATCCCCGGTGATCAAGAATTCGAAGGTTCCGGAGGGCAGGGAGTCGGCGACGAGTTGCGCCATCGGCCCCTCGGACATGGTGACCAGCGCACACGGCACCCCGTGGGCGCGAAGATCGCCCAACAGCTCCCGGGCTCCTGGACGGAAGACCATGTTCTCGCTGAGGCCGCGCACCACGCTCGCCGTCATTTCGTCGATGATCTCGCGGATTTCAAGGTCGACGCCGGCCTGACGGAGGATCGCCGCACTGGTGGGCAGGGCCTGACCGATCAGTGCCTGGGCCTCTTCATCGCTCCAGGTGCCACCGTGGCGGTGGACCAGTTCCTTCTCGGCAGCAATCCAATACGGCTCGGTATCGACGATGGTCCCGTCCATGTCCCAGAGCACGGCTTGTAGCCCGTCGTGGGCGTCGAAAACGTTCGTGGTACGTGGGGCGCGGGTGGGGAAGGCACTCATGCCTCGATTCTACGTGGGCGGGCACGTTGCCATGGCCACCGTTCGCGTTAGGGTGAGAGCGTGGCTGAGAATAATGAATCGCAGGGCTCGCTCACCGAGCTGATTGCGGCCGAGGCGCGTCCGGGAACCGGCGGCAGGCGGCCCACCATCATGGTGGTCGCCTTCGGCGGCTGGAATGACGCAGGTGAGGCCGCCAGCGATTCCTTACGCTTCCTGGCCCGGCACTTCGAGGCAAAGAAGGTTGCCGAGCTTTCGGAAGACGACTACTACGATTACCAATATTCCCGCCCGTCGGTCCGGCGCAATGCCGCAGGCAAACGCACGATCCGTTGGCCCAGCACCCGCATGTTTCGCGCGCAGATCCCCGGTACGGGGGTCGACCTGCTCTTGGTGCGCGGGACGGAACCGACCTATCGTTGGCAAGCCTTCACCGCCGAGCTGCTGACCCAGGCAGAACTGCAGAACGTGAAGGCAGTGGTGCTGGTGGGCGCACTCTTGGCCGATGTCCCCCATACCCGGCCACTGCCGGCCAGCATCACCAGTGAGGACGGGCATCTGCGTGCGCTCCTCGGTGCCGAACGGACCACCTATGAGGGCCCGACAGGGATCCTGGGGGTCTTGGCGGAAACCTCCGACTCCGCGGGCCTACCCACCCTGTCGATCTGGGCTGCGGTCCCCCACTATGTGGGCCACTCCCCCTCGCCCAAGGCGACCTTGGCGTTATTAACCCAGCTCGAGGAAGTGCTCCACACCTCCTTCGATCTCACGCTGCTCACCGAGGAGGCCGAGGCCTGGCAGCGGGGCGTGAATGAGCTCTCCGAGGAGGATCCTGAGGTTGCCGCCTATGTGCAGCAACTCGAGGAGTCACAGGACGCGACCAAGCTGCCCGAAGCCAGCGGTGAGTCGATAGCCCGGGAATTTGAACGTTATTTGAAACGGCGCGACGGCGGCACTGACGGCTAGCGTTTCATCTGCGCGCAGGGCCCGAAGCCCCGCGCACCAGGCCTGCTGCTAGGCCAGCTTCAAGCCCAACAGCGCATCCAAGGCGGCCAGGACCGTGGCGCTTCCCTGAGCTGTCGGATCGTTTCCGGGGCCTTCGGACGCCCACTCGTCGAGGGCCTTTAATGCCGAGGGCGAATCCAGGTCGTCGGCCAGGTGGCTACGCAGCTGTGACACGAGTGCCTCAGCACGTTCCGGCGTCGTACCGGCAGCCCGGGCCCGCCAGGCAACCAGGCGGTTCTTCGCTTCGTCCAGCAGTTCCTCGGTCCACTCCCAATCGGAGCGGTAGTGCTGGCCCACCAGGACGGCGCGAACGGCCATGGGGTTCTCCCCTGCGGCGCGCAATTTGGAGACCAACACCAGATTGCCCAAGGATTTGCTCATTTTTTCGCCGTCCAGGCCCACCATTCCGGTATGGACATAGTGTTCGGCCAACGGTTTGCCGTCCCCGGCCGTGGCATGGCCTGCCGAGAATTCGTGGTGCGGGAAGATCAGGTCGGTTCCGCCCCCTTGGACGGTGAACGGGGCCGGCAGGAAACGCCGGGCGATCACCGAACATTCGATATGCCAGCCGGGGCGGCCTTCACCGAGGCTGGCCCCGTCCCAGAAGGGTTCGTCGGGGCGGCGCATCCGCCACAGCAGGGGGTCCAGCGTGTTCTTCTTACCGGCTCGTTCGGGATCACCGCCACGTTCTGCGAAGAACGTGGCCATGGTCTCCTGGTCGTACCCGCTCACTGAGCCCAGCCGCCAGACGTCCGAGGCGGCGGCGTCGGAGTCGAAGTAGATATCGCCGTCGGGCTCATCCCCGGCACCGGGCACCCGGTACGCCAGCCCTGCCGTGAGCAGGTTCTCCACGACCGGCACGATCCAGGAGACCGATTCGACGGCACCAACATAGTGTTCGGGGGGGATGACGTTCAGCGACTCCATGTCGGCGCGGAACAGGTCGGTCTGCCCTGCGGCCAAGTCCATCCAGTCGACGCCGGTTTCGGTGGCGCGTTCAAGCAGCGGGTCGTCGACGTCGGTGACGTTTTGTACGTAGGTGACCTCCAACCCGGCGTCCCGCCAGAAGCGGTTGAGCAGGTCGAAGGCCACATAGGTGGCGGCGTGCCCCATATGGGTGGCGTCGTAGGGTGTGATCCCGCAGACGTACATCCCTGCCTGCTTCTTCGTGTCAGGGGACACGAGTTCTCGTGTCGAGGAGTCAAAGATCCGCAACGGTGGAGGGGTTGCCTGGAGGGTGGGAATACTGGGCGCGGGCCATGCGTGCACGAAGGATCGGCCTTTCGAAAGCGGGGTATGGATGGGGGAATCAGGCGTTGATGACGTTGAAACCCAGGAGGACGAACAGCACCAGACCCAAAGCGATCCGGTACCACACGAAGACACTGTAGCTGTGGGTGGAAACGTATTTCAGGAACCAGCCGATGATCACAAATCCGACGGCGAAGGCGATGACGGTGGCCAGGATCGTTTCCCCGCCGGAGTAGACGCTGGGTTCGCCGAAGCTTTTGAAGGCCTGGAACAAGCCGGAGGCGAAGACTGCCGGGATGGCCAGCAGGAAGGAGTAGCGGGCCGCTGCTTCACGGGTGTAGCCCATGAGGAGACCGCCGGTGATGGTTCCGCCCGAGCGGGAGACGCCGGGGATCAGGGCCAGCGCCTGCGCTAGACCGAAGTAGATGCCGTGTTTGACGGACAGTTCCTTCAGCTCACGTTTCTGCTTGCCGTAGTGGTCGGCAATGGCCAGGAAGACGCCGAAGACCACGAGCATGGTCGCCACGAGCCACAGTGATCTGAAGGTCGTCTCGATATCGTCTTGGAAGAGCAGCCCCAGCACACCAATGGGCAGGGAACCGACGATGATGAGCCAGCCCATCCGGGCATCGGGGTCGCTATGCGGGATTTTTCCGACGATGGCTTTGAACCAGGCGCCGATGATCCGCACGATGTCACGCCAGAAAAACATGACGACGGCGGTTTCCGTGCCGAGCTGGGTAATCGCGGTGAAGGCGGCCCCCGGGTCGGCCGCATTGGGCAGGAATTCCCCCACGATGCGCAGGTGGGCGCTGGAGGAAATAGGAAGGAACTCGGTCAGTCCCTGGATCAGGCCCAAAAAGGCCGCTTCAAACCAATTCACGCGTGAAACACTACTTCACCCCGGGCGCACCGGGACCACTTATGTGGCGCGTGCCGCATGGAAGAACGCTGGATCAGGGACGGTCGTCCGTCTCCGCGGGGTCTTCCCCGTCGCCGGAGTCATCCATACCGTCGTCATCGTCATCGTCATCGTCGTCGAGGTCGTCATCGTCGCTGTCGTCGTAGACATCCAAGGGGGTGACTTCGCCATAGGTGTCGTAGAGGGAGTCTTCGTACTCCTCAAAGGCGTCCATCATCCGGTAGGCGGCGCTCTCCACCGCGGGGTCGTCATCGCCCCGTCGTGAGGCCACGGCGGAGAGATGTTCTTCAAACGAGGCAACCAGTGCCTGAAGCGCAACACGCGGATCTGTGCTCATGGTCTAGACGTTACCCGTAGAGCGAGCAGAATGGAGAGAAGATGATGAAAAACTCCTCAGCTGCAGCCCGGAAGACCACCGACCACTCGGCGGGCTTCGAATACCTGGTTCTCACGGTTCGTCCCGGCCAGTCGATCGCCGATGCCCGTCGCGAAATCGTCGAGCACGCCGAATACGGTAAATGGGAACTCCGCACCACGCGGATCTATATGGGCGGCATGCGTCGCTATTGGATGCGTCGCCGCGTGATGCGGGTGGCCAGCACCTTGGACACCTTCCCTAGCTGAGAACCTTCGCGGTGGGGCCGGGACGGGTTCCCTGCCCCCCATCCCAGCCCGGCCACCTGTTGGGCTGTGGTGCGCTTCAGTAGGTGCGCAGCAGCCGGGAGAGGACCCGAGTACCGAACTTCAAGGCCTCCACCGGAACTCGTTCGTCCACGCCATGGAACATGCTGGTGAAGTCCAGGTCGTCGGGGAGCTGCAGCGGCGCAAATCCGTAGCCGGTGATTCCTAGCCGGGAAAGCGACTTGTTATCGGTGCCGCCGGAGAGCATATACGGCAACACCACCGACCCCGGGTCTTCGGCCGAGATCGAAGCGACCATATTGTCCACCAACGTCCCCGAGAAGGGGACCTCCAAGGACGTATCGGAATGCTCGGTGGAGAAATCCACGCCGGCACCTGCTAGTTCTCGCAGGGTTTCGTACAGCAATTCATCGCGTCCGGGCAGGGTCCGACAATCGAGAAACGCCTCGGCGGCACCGGGGATGACGTTGTGCTTATACCCGGATTTCAGGGCCGTCGGGTTCGAGGTGTTTTGCAAGGTGGCGCCAACGAATCGGGAAACATTGCCCAGGGCGTCCAGCAACGGGCCCGGGTTCTGTTCCTCGAATTCGATGCCGGTGAGTTCGGAGACCCCTTCCATCAGCGCCCGTGTCGTCTTGGTGTATTCGATCGGCCACTCGTATCCACCGATGCGGCTGATGGCTCCGGCCAGCCGGGTCACCGCGTTTTCGTCGTTGATCTGCGAACCATGCCCTGCTCGGCCACCGGCATGCATCGTGAGCCAGTGCAGACCCTTTTCTGCCGTCTGCAGGAAATAGGCTCGTCGCCCACCGACGGTTGAGGAGAAGCCGCCCACTTCGCTGATGGCCTCACCCGCGCCGGCGAAGACCTCAGGGTGGTTCTCGACCATCCATCCGGCCCCGTACGTCCCGCCGGCTTCCTCGTCGGCGAAATAGGCGAAGATGATATCGCGTTTGGGTTTCACCCCTTCACGGTGCATCTGTCGCTGCACGGCCAGGATCATGGCGTCCATGTCCTTCATGTCCACGGCTCCACGGCCCCAGATCAGCCCGTCCTTGACCTCGGCAGCAAAGGGATCCACGCTCCAGTCCTCGGCCTGCGCGGGGACCACATCGAGGTGGCCGTGGACCACGAGCGCCGGCAGTGAGGAATCTTGGCCTTCCATCCGTGCCACGACGCTCGCCCGGCCCGGGGAGGATTCATAGATTTTCGGGTCAAGTCCTCCCCCGGCCATCAACTCGGCGGCATACTCGGCTGCGGGCCGTTCGGGGCGGGCCTCGTTGCCGCCGAAGTTGCTGGTGTCGAAACGGATCAACGTCCGGCAAATTTCTTCGACTTCGTCGGCTGCCGTGATGCCTGCAGCACCATGGTTTCCTAGCTCAGTCATGACCTGACCTTCCGGGTTGTTCGGGTGGTCCCAGCCTAGTCACCCAAGCAAAGAGGGTTGAATTGGGAACTGCCCCACCGACATGTTAGAGTCTTACTCGCTGCTTTCGCCGGGCAGGAAGTCCAACGAGTCTTCCGAACCGGTCGCATCGCACCACCTGCGCGGGTGGCGGAATAGGCAGACGCGCTAGCTTGAGGTGCTAGTCCACGTATAGTGGGTGGGGGTTCAAGTCCCCCTCCGCGCACGAAATAAGCCCCGGAATTCCGGGGCTTTTTTCATGCCCAGGAACAAGGTGCTCGACGTCGCCGTCCGGCCACTTCCAGGATCCGGGCTTTTTCTCGGGCTTCTCGGACCTCTGGTCCAAACCCACGCGCAGGGGTAGCCTAAGGTCCACCACGCTCCGCGCGAGAGATGGGTGTCGCGATGTGGGCAACGGGGCCAACCACTCGGGGGAAACATGGGTGCACGGGTGCACGAGCACCAGCCAGAGCATCACCACGCCCCGCGACGTTCTACCGTCAAACGTTCCCTGGTTAAGTGGCTGGGTCTGGCCACAGCTGGGGCCCTTCTCCTCGGCACCGCACCCGCTGCTGGCAGCCTTCCAGCACCGAACGCTGCGCTGCCTCCGACCAGTTCCCCTTCTTCGGACGCTCAACCCAGCAGTTCCGTGCAGCCCGTTTTCGCGATGGTCGCCGGAACGTCCCCATTGCGGGATCCAACCGCAGGTTCCGGCAGTGCCGGCATGGAGTGGTCCCCGGGCTACCAGCCGGAAATCACTTCTAGCGTCAGCCCCGACGGCAGTCCTGCCGATGGGGAGGGCATTCCTTCACGCCGCGGCGTGGACCACGTCACCACCGGCCCCACAGGGTTGCTGCCCGGTGGCCTGACCCTCTCCGCACCGGTGGAAAGCACCCGGATCACCAGTGGCTTCGGCTGGCGTTTGAATCCCACAGGCCCCGGATCCTATATCCACATTGGTCAGGACTACGGTGTCGCGTGCGGCACCCCGGTCAGGGCGGCGGCGGCTGGTCGGGTCGTCCAATCGGCGTGGGCCGGACATTCGGGTCAACGAGTCCGCGTCGATCACGGAAGCGGCGTCGAAACCGCCTATAGCCACAATTCGTTGCTGGTGGCCAGCAAGGGTGAGCGTGTGCAGCAGGGTGACCTTTTGGCTCTCTCCGGCACGACGGGGAACTCCACGGGTTGTCACGTGCACTTTGAGGTCTACCTCAACGGCAAATGGGTCGACCCGGCAAAGTATCTCCCCTTGCTGCCGGGTCAGAAACGTCCGGTTTCCGGACAGGAACTGCGCCAGATCGCCCAAAGCCGCCTCTCCCCGGCTCCCTCGCCCCGTCCGTCAACGAACACGACAGCTTCAGGCTCCACCCCACCACCCCCCGTACGTCAGAATGCTCAGCCCTCCACCGCTGCCGCTTCGAAGACCCCTACCGCTGCCGGACCCGCGCCGAAAGCCCCGAGGACGCCGAAGCCCATGGCAACGGCCAGGCCCACGCCATCCACGGCACCCACACCGTCGCAGGTGACGAAGGATCCCGAGCCTCCCCAGCAGAAGGACAAGAAACCTGCGCAGACGCCCACCACGCCGAGTGCTGCGGCGCCGAGCACCGCGGCTCCCCCGAAGACCACCCCGCCCGCAGGCCCGGTCCAGTCCCCGGCGCCGACTAAGAAACCCACGACGAAACCCACACCGCCGAACACCCTGCCGCCTCAACCAACGCCCACTCCGACTCCCACCCCGGACAAGCCGACGCCTACCCCGGATCCAGGAACCACGGTTCCGCCGACCCTCAGCCAGCTCTGCCTCGCCTACACCAACGAGGACCTTGAGGCGACTGAGGCTCATGAAGGCCATCCGAAGCCTCGTAAGTCCCGCCTGTTGAACGACGTCGAGCTGGGCTTCCTACAAGGGGCCTTGGACGCGCACCTTAGCGCTGCCGAAAATCCCCAGACCGAGGAGTTGAAACCGCCTCTTTCAGTCCACGATGTGGTCGACCACTGCGGTGATTGGTTCCCGCAGAAGATCGATGAAGACACGACACCGGCTGATATTGAGGCCCTCGTGAAGGCAGCAGTTCTGAAGATCGAGAGTGCCCAGGACGCCGACGACAGCCAAAAGTAGTGCCCGGCCGACGGTTCGGACTACTCTTCAAGGGAACGCCCGGCCACTCTCCATTGCTCTCTTCCAGGACCTCCATGACGCACGCCACCGACACGGCCGCCCCTTCACCGGCAGCCGCGACATCGCATCCACTGCGCGTGGCCATGCTCTGCCTCCATACTTCTCCGTTGGACCAGCCGGGTTCGGGTGATGCCGGTGGGATGAACGTGTACGTCCGTGAGGTCGCGCAAGCCATGGCAGCCGCCGGGCTGATCGTGGAGATCTTCACCCGGGGCCCCCGGAACACCCCACCGGTTTTCTTGAACGAGCGGGTGACCGTCCACCATATTCCGGCGGGCCCCGATGGGCCGGTGGCCAAGGAGGGCCTGCCGGCCTACCTGCCGGAGATCACCGCGTCGATCGCCGACGGGGACTATGGCCCCTTCGACATCATCCACAGCCACTATTGGATGTCAGGCCTCGTCGGGCTGGAACTGGCGGAGCGTTGGGAGGTGCCTTTGGTGCACACCATGCACACCTTGGCCAAGGTCAAACGCCGGCTCCAGCAAGATGCCGAGGAAACGGACAGCCGGGTTGAGGCAGAGACCCTCTTGGCCCGTCAGGCCACGCGCCTGACGGCCAATAGCCGGGCCGAGGCTGATGAGTTGGTCAACGACTACGGTGCCGAACGTGCCCGTATCGACCTCGTGGTTCCGGGCGTGAATCTGTCGACGTTCCATCCCGCAGGCCCGCAGATGTGGATCGCCGAGGCAGGACATACTCCGGGTCCAGCCATCGATCCATTGCGTCTGGTCTTTGCTGGACGTATCCAGAAACTCAAGGGTCCCCAAGTCCTTTTGCGGGCCCTCGGGCTGCTGGCCCGTACCCGTCCGGATATCGAGGTCGAACTGGCAATCATCGGTTCCCGCAGTGGTTCGAAGGACCTGGACTTGGCGCGGCTGATCGACGAGGAGCAGCTTCATCAGATCGCCCATCTGCTCCCACCTTCTCCGGCCCATGAGCTCGCTGCCTGGTTCCGGGCCGCCGATGTGGTGGCCGTGCCTTCCTATAGCGAGTCATTTGGCTTGGTGGCCATGGAAGCTCAGGCCTGCGGCACCCCGGTGTTGGCTCATGACGTCGGTGGTTTGCGTCATAGTGTCGCCGATGGTTCCACCGGGGTCCTCGTCCCCGACCTCTCGGCCGAGAGCTGGGCCGAGGCCATCACCCATGCGGCGACGCACCGGACGGAGATCGCACACATGGGCAAGACGGCCGTGGAGCGGTCCCATGGATTCAGTTGGGTTCATACGGCAACAGCGACCCGGGCCAGTTACGCCAAGGCTGCTAGTGATTCGGCCGAGGTAGCCACCTGACCCTGCGGGCGCGTTGGTGCCCTATCGGCCCCACCCGAGAGAAGTCCCTCGTCATCTTTTTCCTGCTGGGATAGTCTGATGGGTCGGCACGGTTCCCCCCGTTCCGGAGCCCTGAGGTTTCATTGAAAAGAGGTAGAAGTGGCCAAGAGCGCGACCGTTTCCCCGTCCCAGTCCGTGGGCAATGCCATGTTGTGGCGTGGTGTGGTGTCCATCGTGTTCGGCATCATGGTGCTGGTCTGGCCGCAGGTGACCGTCGTGTTCTTCGTGGTCCTCTTTGGCATCTATGCGATCGTCGATGGCGTGGCTGCCGGCTCCCAATGGTTCAGCGCGCGACGAGGCCCGACGGCACGGCGCCACTCGGGATGGATCCTGGCCGGTGCCATCATCTCGATCCTGGCCGGATTGCTTGCACTGATCGCCCCCGGCTTGACGGCGTTGGCCGTGGCTCTGATCGTCGGCGCGTGGGCCTTGTTGCTGGGCATCACCCAAGTGGTCGTCGCCATCGCTGCCCGCAGGACGACGCCCTACTGGTGGGCGGGGTTGGTCTCCGGAATCCTGGCCATCCTCTTCGGGCTGCTCCTGGTGGTCGCCCCGGGGGTTGGCATCATCGGATTCCTCGGTGTGGTCGGCGCCTACGTGATCGTCTTTGGCATCGTCTTCGTTCTGGCGGGTTTCCAGATCCGTCGATCGACCCGACGCCCCTAGCCCCGGCCGGTGGTTTGGTGCCGGATTCCACCAACAACAAACCACCGTCACGCCCGAGCCCGAATTCCGAGCCCGGGGCTCCGCGCCGGCAGGGTTACCCCGGCCGGGTCGGCAGTTCCCTAGAGGGCGCGCACGGCTCCTTGGAAATGCCGGCGCCCCTTCTTCGCATTCCAGCCCTCGAAGCTCAGCAGCTTCCCGGTTGTGACCACCCCGAAGCTCACCGTGGACGGCAGTAGGACGGGGGCTTCGAACACGATGTCCCAGTGGTATCCGCCCTCGAGCGGAGCCGTCTGGGCCAGCGCCTTGCCGGCAAGGAACATGCCGTGGGCGATCTGGCGTTTCATGCCCAGCGCCTTGGCCGGCAGGGCCCCGAGGTGGATGGGGTTGTAGTCCCCCAGCACGGCAGCGTATTCACGTCCGGTTCCCGGCCCCAGACGCCAGGCGCCTGTTTGCCGTGGCGGGACGAACTCGGCCCGCTGGCCCCGGCGTTCTGGACGCTGACCGGCCCAGATGCCCTTGGCCAAGTAGGTGGAGGTGCCCACCCAAACGATTTCTGTTCCGACGCTGACCTCGCACACCACGTCCAGCTGAGTGCCGGCCTGGTGGTCGCGCAGCTTCTCGGTCCACGCCCGCACAGCCAGGACCTCATCGACACCCACCGGGCGCAGATGCTCGACCTGGTTGGACAGGTGGACCATCCCCAGCAGGGGCAAAGGGAAGTCACGCGCAGCCAACACGGACATGGCCACCGGGAAGACCGTGCCGTGGATGAAAACGCTCGGCAGATGGGGCCGGACGGTATCTCCGACCAACTGCTGGTAGGCCTCCAACCGCGACTGGTCGGCGACCACGCCGTGGACGCTGTGTTCTACCTCGGGCAGTACCAGTTCGGTCTTGGACCGGCTCAGCTGGTTGCGGACCTGATGCGCCACCGCCTCTGCATAGAGCCTGGGCAGCGCCGGGACGGCATCCAGTGGGACGAGGCGGCGACTCATGCGCCCACCAGTGACTGTCCGCAGACCCGGAGGGTTTGCCCGTTGATCCCCCCGGCGGCGTCGGAGGCCAGGAAGCCGATGGCTTCGGCCACGTCGAGCGGTTGGCCACCCTGCATCAGCGAGGGCAACAGCATCCGCCCCACGGCCCGGGTCGCCACGGGAATCTTCGCGGTCATCTCGGTCTCGATGAAACCGGGTGCGACGGCGTTGATGCCCCCATCGCGTTCGGCCATCGCCGACGCCGTGGAGGCGACCATGCCCATCACGCCGGCCTTCGAGGCGGCATAGTTGGTCTGGCCGCGGTTCCCGGCAATGCCGCTGGTGGAGGCCAGCGACACGATCCGCAGGCCGGGCAGGTCGGCGGCCAGGAACGCTTCGTTCATCCGCAGTTGCGATTCGATGTTCACCGCGATGACCGAATCCCACCGGGAGGCATCCATGTTGGCCAGAAGCTTATCGCGGGTGATTCCGGCATTGTGAATGACAATGTCCAGGTGCCCATGGCGCCCCACGGCGTGCTCCATGATCACTGCTGCGGCATCGTCCCGGGTGATATCGAGCTGCAAGGCCGTCCCACCGACGTCGTTCGCCACGGCCGCCAGCGATTCCCCGGCCTGGGGGACGTCAACGGCGACGATCGTGGCACCGTCACGGTGCAGGGTCCGGGCGATGGCGGCACCAATGCCTCGGGCGGCACCGGTGACCACGGCGACTTTTCCGGCCAACGGCTGGTCCCAGTCCCCCGGCAGGACACCGCGTTCGGATTCGACGGCGATGAACTGTCCATCGACGTAGGCACTGCGTCCGGAGAGCAGGAAGTGCAGGGCAGCTGCCGCCGAGGGGGCTGCGGCGCCGACGCCTTCTGCCAACAGGATGCCGTTGGCGGTGGCACCGCCACGCATTTCACGGCCCAAGGATCGCAATAAGCCGGTCACGCCCATCCGCGCTGCCGAACGTGCCGGTTCGTCGGCGGTGACGGGGGGACGTGATATGGAGACCACCCGCCCACCGGGCAGCAGGCTACGCAACGCGGCTCCTGCCTCCAGGGCGACGGCCGAAAGATCGCCGGGGGCTTCCACGGCGTCCAAGGCCAGAATCAGCGCACCGAGTTTTTCGGGCCCTCCCGCATGGCGGCGGACATCGAGTCCCCAGCCCAGCAGCGTCTCCGTCAGGTCGTGAGCGGCAGAGCCGGCGCCCAGGACGACGACCGGACCGGGGACCAGCGGCTTGCCGGGCTGATAGCGGCGCAAGATCGAGGGCCGTGGAAGCCCCAGCGTCTTGGCTAGCTGCTGAGTGATGCCGGTGTTGACGAGCTTCAAGTAGTTGTCGGCCATAATTAGCGTGCCTCCAAAATCGCGACGACGCCTTGACCGCCGGCTGCGCAGACGGAGATCAGGCCACGGCCCGAACCCTTCTCATGCAGCATCTTGGCCAGGGTGGCCACGATGCGTCCGCCGGTGGCGGCGAACGGGTGGCCGGCCGCCAGCGAGGAACCGTTGACGTTCAATCGGCTGCGGTCAATCGACCCCAGGGGGGCGTCGAGGCCCAGCTTTTCCCGGCAGAAGTCCGGATCCTCCCAGGCGGCGAGGGTGCTCAGGACCGTACCGGCGAAGGCCTCGTGGATCTCGTAGAAGTCGAAGTCTTGCAGTGTCAGGCCGTTGCGGGCCAGCAGGCGGGGTACCGCGTAGGCGGGGGCCATCAGCAGGCCTTCCTCGCCGTTGACGAAGTCCACGGCGCCCGCTTCGAAGTCCACAAAGTTGGCCAGCATCGGCAAATCGTGTTCGCGGGCGTAGTCCTCCGAGCCAATCAGCACGGCGGCAGCTCCATCGGTCAGCGGGGTGGAGTTCGCTGCAGTCATCGTGGCCCGGTCTCCCAGGTTCTTGCCGAAGGCAGGCTTGAGGCTACCCAGCTTCTCCAAGGTGCTGTCAGCACGCAGGTTCGTATCCCGGGTCACGCCACGGAACGGGGTGATGAGGTCATCGAAGAAGTGCCGGTCGTAGGCTGCCGCCATGTTCTTGTGGCTGGCCAGGGCGAGTTCGTCCTGGGCCTGGCGGGTGATGCCCCAAGCAGCCGTGGTGACCGCCTGATGGTCGCCCATCGATAGTCCGGTGCGGGGCTCCCCGGTACCCGGCGCTGCGGGGGAAAGATCCTTGGGACGGAACTTCGACAGGGCCGTCAGACGCTGCTGCAAAGTGCGGGCCCGGGTCAGTTCCAGCAAGACGGCACGCAGTCCCTCGCTGACGGCGATCGGCGCATCGGAGGTGGTGTCCACTCCGCCGCCGATTCCTGATTCGAGCTGTCCGAGTCGGATTTTATTGGCCAAGGATCCGATGGCCTCCATGCCGGTGGCACAAGCCATCTGCACGTCGTAGGCAGGCGTTGTCGGAGAGAGCGCAGTGCCCAGAACCGATTCACGGACCAGGTTGAAATCCTTGGAGTGCTTCAGGACGGCGCCGCCGGCGACAGCGCCGATGCGCTGACCCTGCAGCCCGAAGCGAGCCACCAGACCGTCCAGGGCGGCGGTGAGCATCTCCTGGTTCGAGGCCGTGGAGTATTTGCCGTTGGACCGGGCGAAGGGGATGCGGTTGCCGCCGATCACGACGGCGGGACGCAGACCGGTGGTGCCGGTCTGCGGGGACTGGGCGGGGGAAGCCGGTGCGGCCATGGAATGACTCCTGACGATGTGAAGTTGATTACCGATACCTAGCGTACCTGATACGCTGGGTATCGTGAACACTTCAGAGCCCCCCGCAACCAGCGGACCGGGCGCCACCGGCGACGGGCGCTCCGCCCGTTGGGATGCCCACCGTCAATCGCGGCGCACCGAATTGGTCAAAGCAGCCCGTTCGGTCATCCACCGCATCGGCCCCTCCGCCTCGATGGACGACTTCGCCGCAGCAGCAGGAACCTCGAAATCGGTCTTCTACCGGTACTTCCGCGATAAGGACGGTCTACGTCAGGCCATGGGCGAAATGGCCATCGGCCAGATGCGCGCCAAAGTCGTTGATGCCGCCCGTCGAGCCACCACCGAGGAATCAGGCCTCCGGGCCATGGTGAAGGCCTACCTGCAGATGGCTCAGACCTCCCCGAACGTCTACTTCTTCGTCACCGACACCGCGAGGGACCCCTTCCGCCCGGTTCCGGAGAAGACCGGCGACGCACCCTTGGATGATTTCTTTGCGGAAATCACTTCCATGATGAAGGACCGGATGCACGCCTATCTCAACGACCGCCACGGCACCACCGGAATCACCAGCCCGGCGCTCGAATTGTGGCCGACGGCCTCGATCGGCATGGTCAGAGCCGCCGGCGAAGCCTGGCTACGAACCGCCGCCTCCCCCCTCAAACCCGACGAACTTGAATTGACCGAGACCATCACCACCTGGCTGGTTTCCGGAATCACTGGGCATCCACCCGGTGCCCCCGAACAGTCTCAACACCCCAGCAATGAAGCTATTGAATTGGAAAGGCACACGACGTGACCCAGCAGAACACCGCAGGCTCCGGCCGGACAGAACCCCGCATCGACGTCGCCGCACTCGGAGAGCAGCTTTTGGGCAAGTGGGCGCAAGATCGCCGCACTTCGCGCCGGCTCGCTGGCCGCGAGGATCTCCAGCGCATCGAGGGCCAGTCCATGGACGAGCACCGCGAACGCGTCTTCAACCAGCTCTCCATCCTCGTGGACGAAGGCGCCATCCAGCGCGCCTTCCCCGAGGCGATGGGTGGGGCGAATAACCACGGCGGAAACATCGCCGCCTTCGAGGAACTCGTGGTCGCCGACCCATCGCTGCAGATCAAGGCCGGTGTGCAGTGGGGCCTCTTCGGCTCTGCGGTCCAACACCTGGGCAGCACGGAACACCACGAGAAGTGGCTTCCCGGGATCATGAACCTGGACATCCCCGGGGCCTTCGCGATGACGGAGATCGGACACGGTTCGGATGTGGCCAGCATCAACACCACCGCCACCTACGACCCGGACACCGAAGAATTCGTCATCCACACGCCGTTCAGGGCCGCGTGGAAGGAGTTTTTGGGTAACGCCGCGAAGCACGGTCGCGCAGCAGTGGTCTTCGCCCAACTGATCACCAACGGGGTCAAGCACGGTGTCCACGCCTTCTTTGTGCCCATCCGTGATGACAACGGCTTCCTGCCCGGTGTCGGTGGTGAGGATGATGGCTTGAAGGGTGGACTCAACGGCATCGACAACGGCCGTCTGCACTTCACCCAGGTGCGCATCCCACGGACCAACCTGCTCAACCGCTATGGCGATGTCGCCGTCGACGGCACCTACACCTCCCCCATTTCCAGCCCGGGCCGCCGGTTCTTCACGATGCTCGGCACCCTGGTCCAGGGGCGGGTCTCCCTCGACGGTGCGGCGGTGGCAGCTTCCAAGGTGGCTCTGCAGATCGCCACGACCTACGCCCACCAGCGCCGCCAGTTCAACGCGACCTCCACCGTGCAGGAGGAGACCTTGCTGGACTACCAGCGCCACCAGCGTCGCCTCATCCCCAGGATCGCGACCACCTACGCGATGTCCTTCGCCCATGAGGAACTATTGGAGAAGTTCGACGGCGTGTTCTCCGGCACCGCGGATTCCGACGAGGACCGGCAGGACCTGGAAACCTTGGCTGCCGCGTTGAAGCCGACCTCCACGTGGAACGCGCTCGACATCGTTCAGGAGTGCCGCGAGGCCACCGGCGGTTCCGGTTACATGACGAAGAACCGCTTCACCTCGCTTTACGCAGACCTCGATGTCTATGTGACCTTTGAAGGCGATAACACGGTGCTGCTGCAGCTGGTCGCCAAGCGCCTGCTCACCGACTACGCCCAGGAGTTCCGTCATCTCGACGCCGGGGTCCTGGCTCGCTATGTGGTCCGTCAGGCAGGCAACGTGGCCATCAACCGTTCCGGGCTGCGCCAGCTGGCCCAGACTTTCTCGGATACCGGTTCGGAAAAGCGCTCGGCGAATTTCCTCAAGGACGCCGAAACCCAGCGCGGTCTGCTGACCGACCGGGTCGGCACTGCCGTGGGCGAAGTCGCCGATGCCATGCGCGGGGCCGCCAAGCTCCCTCAGGCCGAGGGCGCCAAGGTATTCAACGAGCACCAGAACGAGATCATCGAGGCCGCTCGCGCCCACGCCGAACTGCTGCTCTGGGAGTCCTTCACCACGGCCCTCGGCAAAATCGAGGACGAGGGCACCCTCCAGATCATGACCTGGGTCCGTGACCTGTACGGCCTGCAGCTCATCGAGAAGGACCTGTCCTGGTACGTGATGCACGGACGCCTGTCCAACCAGCGGGCCCGCACGTTGGGCCCGTACATCAACCGTCTGCTCGCCCGGCTGCGTCCGCACGCCCAGGATCTGGTCGATGCCTTCGGCTACGGCCCCGAACACCTGCGGGCCGACATCTCCTCGGGTATCGAGGCGGAACGTCAGGACGAGGCGGCGGAGTACCTGCGTCGGGAGCGGGCGATGGCCGATGCCCCCATCGACGAAAAGGTCCTGGTCGCGCGGCGCAAGGCCGCTGAGAAGGCCAAGCGCAAGGCCGCGAAGTCCGCGGCGACGAAGGGCAAGAAGGTCGGCGCCTAGCCCCTACCGATGCAGCGGACGACGGCGGTGTTCCCGGGTTCCGGGAGCACCGCCGTCGTCCGCTGTTTTCTGAACCGTTCTGTCCGGTGTTCCTAGCGCCGGTACCCGTCGATCGCGTTGCGGTAGACCTCGAGGGTCCGCACGGCGATCGCGTCCCAGCTGAAGTGGTCCGCGGCCCGCTGCCGCCCGGCCACTCCCATGGCCTGGGTGCCTACCGGGTCCTCCAAGGCACGGTTCAACGCCGCGCCGAAATCCGCAACGAAACCTTCGACGTCCACCGGGGTGCCCGAAGCGTCGTCGAGTTGTTCCAGCGGAACCAGCAGGCCGGTCTCGCCATCGGCGACCACCTCGGGGATGCCGCCGACGGCGCTGGCGACCACTGCTGTGCCGCAGGCCATGGCTTCGAGGTTCACGATCCCCAACGGCTCATAGATGGACGGGCAGGCGAACACGGTCGCTTGGCTGAGAACCTGAATCAGTTCGTCACGCGGGAGCATGCGTTCGATCACGACGACGGCTTCGCGGGTAGCCCGGAGCCGGGCAATCAGCTCGGCCACTTCGGCCGCCAATTCCGGGGTGTCGGCGGCACCGGCACACAGCACCAGCTGGACGTCCGGTGGCAGCAGGGCTGCTGCCCGCAATAAATAGGGCACCCCCTTCTGCCGGGTGATCCGCCCGACGAAGGCCACGGTGCGTTTTTCGGGGTCGATGCCAAGCCCCGGCAGGGCCTCCAGGTCCGGTGCCGGATGCCAGGCGTCGACGTCGACCCCGTTATGCACCACGTGCACCCGTTCCGGGTCGACTCCGGGGTAGGCGTTCAAGATATCGCGGCGCATTCCCGCGGAAACCGCGATGACGGCATCGGCCCCGTGATAGGCCGTGGATTCGGCCCAGGAGCTGACCGCATAGCCGCCACCGAGTTGTTCGGCCTTCCACGGGCGCAGCGGCTCCAGGGAGTGGGCGCTCAGGACGTGGGGGACCCCGTGCATCATTGATCCCAGGTGGCCGGCGAAATTGGCGTACCAGGTATGGGAATGGATGATGTCCGTTCCCGCCAGGGCAGGGACGATGCGCAGATCGGTCCCCAGCGTCGCCACGGCCGGATTCGCGGTGGCCAGGTCCTCTGGCTCGGCATAGCTGGCCACCTGCGCCCCGTGGTAGTCCCCCGGGCGTTCGGCACCGAAGGCATGGACATGCAGTTCCGTCTGCGGGGCCAGCACACGAGCCAGCTCCGCGACGTGCACACCCGCCCCGCCATAGATGGCCGGCGGGAATTCCTTGGTCACAATGTCTACTCTCACAGCACCAACGTAGCCGCATAAGTGACTTCTGCCATAGTCTGATCCCAGAAGGTGCAGCCCGGCGGCCACCTCCGCCGGGAGGGAACGATCACTAGGGAGTCGGCATGCCCCAAAGAAAAGTCCTCGTCGTGGTTCTGGCTGGTGGGGAAGGCAAGCGGTTGATGCCGTTGACGGCCGACCGCGCCAAACCGGCGGTGCCGTTCGGGGGAAGCTATCGGCTGATCGACTTCGCGTTGTCTAATGTCGTGAACTCGGGCTACCTGCGGGTCGTGGTGCTCACGCAATATAAATCGCACAGCCTGGACCGCCATGTTTCCGAAACCTGGCGCATGTCCACCCAACTGGGCAACTATGTCGCTTCGGTTCCGGCCCAGCAGCGTCTGGGCAAGGACTGGTTCCTGGGCTCGGCGAACGCGATCTACCAGTCCCTGAACCTGATCCACGACGCCAAACCCGAATACGTGCTCGTCGTCGGCGCCGACCACGTGTATCGGATGGACTTCTCGGCAATGATCGACGCCCATGTCGCCGCCGGCGTTTCCGCCACCGTGGCCGCCGTGCGCCAGCCGCTGGAGCAGGTGAACCAGTTCGGCGTCATCGAGGTCGATGCGCAGACCCCCGGCAGGATCGCCGCCTTCCGCGAGAAACCCGATTCGACTCCTGGCCTCCCCGATGATCCGAGCAGCTTCCTGGCGTCGATGGGCAACTACGTCTTCTCGACGGATGCCCTGCTGGAGGCGCTGGAGTCGGATAACGTCCGGGATGACACCAAACACGATATGGGTGCCGACATCATCCCCGCCTTCGTGGAAAGCGGGGATTGCGGGGTCTATGACTTCTCGGCCAATCCGGTCCCGGGCGAGGACGCCTCCCTCATACGCTATTGGCGCGACGTGGGAACATTGGATTCCTATTATGAAGCGCATATGGATCTCGTCGCCCCGATCCCGCAGTTCAATCTGTACAACCAGGAGTGGCCGATCCACACCCGCCACCACAGCTCACCTCCCTCCAAACTCGTGCGCTCCAAGAACGGAACCCCCGGCGAAGCCCATGACTCGCTGCTGGCCGCCGGGGTGGTGATCACCGGAGGCACGGTCACCCGCTCCGTGATCTCCACGGACGCACGGGTCGAACACGGGGCCCAGGTCACCGATTCGGTCCTGCTCGACAACGTCGTCATCGGCGCCGGAGCCACGGTGAAGCACGCCATCATCGACAAGAACGTGGTGGTCCCTGCCGGGGCCCGTATCGGGGTGGACCATGAGGTGGATCGGGCGCGTGGATTCCTGGTCACCGAATCCGGATTGACCGTCTTGTCCAAGGGCCAGCAGATCGACGCCTAGACCGACTCGGTGGACGCGGCGTGGGGGCGGTAGAGTTCTCCCGTCATGACTGAACATTCCTTCCCCATCGCCGCCGACGATCTGGCCGCCTGCCTGAGCGTCCTCGAGCGCATCCACGAACTCCCCGACGACAACGAACAATTCATCGCCGTGCGCCGCGCCACCGCGAAGATGTTCAAGGAGGTCAAACGCGCCCGCCGGACCGACGCCCGCCAAGCGGTGGTGGAGGCCGACAGGAAAGTCATGGAACGCACCGCCACCGGAGCCGCCAACCGTCTGGATGACGAAACCGAAGGGCTGGACCTTTCCACCAGCTCGGCGGGCTCCAGCGCCGGGGAATACCAGCAACCGCGCAAATGCTACGTCTGCAAACAGCCCTTCACGAAGGTTGACGCCTTCCACCATCTGTTATGCCCCGATTGCGCCGCCGGGGGCAGGCATTGGCGCGAAGCCCGGGTGGACCTGAGTGGACGCCGAGCCCTACTCACCGGCGGGCGCGCCAAAATTGGCATGCATATCGCCTTGCGGCTCCTGCGCGACGGCGCCCACACCACCATCACCACCCGCTTCCCGGCCGACGCGGCCCGACGCTTCGCGGCACTGGATGACAGTGCCGACTGGTTGCACCGGTTGCGTATCGTCGGGATCGACCTCCGTGATCCCTCGCAGGTGGTCTCGCTAACGGAACAGCTCATCGCCGCCGGCCCCCTGGACATCCTGATCAATAATGCCGCACAAACGGTTCGTCGTTCCGGCGAGGCCTACCGTCACCTGATTGAATCCGAGGCACAACCGCTAGCCCCCGAGCTAACCTATGCCCAAGGCGGCCCCGAGATCTGGGGCGCAGGACAAGCACCACAAGCCCACCCCCAGGCATTGGCAGCTGCCTTTGACTTGGACACCGGGGCCGTGGAATCGGCGGCGGCGTTGGCTCCAGGGCGGCTGGCCGAATTGGCGATGACCGCAGGCTCGGCCTCCTGGGACCGTGTGGCCGCCGGAACCGCCATCGATGCCGGAGGGTTGGTCCCGGACTTGGTCAGCGTGAACAGCTGGACCCACACGCTGGGTCAGGTGGAGGCGCTGGAACTGCTGGAGGTCCAGCTGTGCAATGTCACGGCCCCGTTCCTGCTGGCGAGCCTGTTGCGTCCGGCAATGGCCGCCTCCTCCTTCAAACGCAAGTACATCGTGAACGTCTCGGCGATGGAGGGGCAGTTCTCCCGGGTCTATAAGGGGCCGGGACACCCTCATACCAATATGGCGAAAGCCTCGTTGAACATGCTGACCCGCACCTCGGCAGAGGAACTGTTCGAGACCGATGGCATCCTCATGACGGCGGTGGATACCGGCTGGATCACCGACGAACGCCCACACGAATCCAAGATCCGACACGCCGCCGGAGGCTGGCACGCCCCCTTGGATCTGATCGACGGGGCGGCCCGGGTCTACCATCCGATCGTCGCCGGGGAGGAGGGCACCGATCTGCGGGGCTGCTTCATCAAGGACTACCGCCCCTCCCCCTGGTAACCAGCGAAAGAACGACCCAACGGTGATCTTCAACACCTGTTTCATGGTTGAATGGCCCCGTGGAGAATCAGCAGCCCAGAAACCAGAACCTGTCCCGCGATGAGGCCGCCGAGCGCGCCCGGATCCTCTGTGTCGACTCCTATGAAGTCGATCTCGATCTGACCGGCGCCCCGGATCCCGCGGTCTCCGGCTACCGATCCCGGACGCGGATCGCGCTCACCGCCCATGTCGCCGGCGAAGAGACCTTCCTGGACTTCATCCATGGTGGCGTGGCCTCGGTGGTCCATAACGGCAAGTCCTTGGATCCCGCCACGGCGGTCCGTGGTTCCCGGATCCACTTCACCCCCACGGAAGGCCACAACCTCGTTGAGGTCGACGGCACGGCCCTCTACTCGACCTCCGGAGAGGGCATGCACCGGTTCGTTGACCCGGTGGACGGCCAGACCTACCTGTACACCCAGTACGAGCCGGCCGATGCCCGTCGCGTCTTTGCGAACTTCGAACAACCCGACCTCAAGGCCCCCTTCACCTTCACCGTAACGGCGCCCGCACACTGGCATGTCGCCTCCAACCAGTCGGTGGCCGAACGCAGCGAACACGGCAACGGGATGGCAACCTCGCTCTTCGCCCCGACGCTGCCCATCTCGACCTACATCACCACGATCCTCGCCGGGCCGTACCACTACGTCACCGACAGCTGGTCCCGGCGTCTCGAGGACGGCAGCACGCTGACCGTGCCCTTGGGTCTGAGCTGCCGCGCCTCACTGGCCGGAAACTTCGACGCCGACGCACTTTTCACCACCACACGACAGGGACTGGACTTCTTCCACGACCTCTTCGACTACCCCTACCCCTGGGGCAAATACGATCAGGCCTTCGTCCCCGAATATAATCTCGGCGCCATGGAGAACCCCGGTCTGGTGACCTTCACCGAGAACTACGTCTTCACCTCGCGGGCCACCGAGGCCCAGTACGAGGGGCGCGCAAATACGATCATGCACGAGATGGCGCATATGTGGTTCGGGGACCTGGTGACGATGCGCTGGTGGGATGACCTGTGGCTGAAGGAATCCTTCGCCGACTTCATCGGAACCCTCGCCGTGGCCGAAGCCACCGATTTCAACACCGCCTGGGTAACCTTCGCGAACCGGCGGAAGGCCTGGGCCTACGTCCAGGACCAGCTGCCGACCACCCACCCGATCGTCGCGGACATCCCCGATCTGGAAGCGGCCCGGCAGAACTTCGATGGCATCACCTACGCCAAGGGGGCCTCGGTTCTGAAGCAACTGGACGCCTACGTGGGACGCGACGCCTTCATCTCGGCCGCCCGCACCTACTTCCGTCGCCACGAATACGGCAACACCACGCTCGCGGACTTCTTGGCCGTCCTTGAGGAGGCATCGGGCCGGGATATGGGGGCCTGGTCCGAAGCATGGCTGCGCACCGCAGGTGTCGGTTCGCTGCAGGTCGAACTGACCGAGCACGACGGCGTTGTCACCTCGGCGGTCATTGTCCAGGACGGGGCGGATCCCACCACCGGCTCCCCCGCCATCCGCCCGCACACCCTGGGGGTGGGAACCTTCGAACTGCGTGAGGGCGTCCTGCAGCGCACCGGAGGCTTCAGACTCGATGTCACCGGTTCCAGCACCGAGGTGCCCGAACTCCTCGGCCGGCCCCGCCCCGGCGTCGTGCTCCCGAATGACGGGGACCTGACCTATGCCAAGGTCAGATTCGACGAGGCCACCCTGGGGGTCCTGCTCGAACACCTGGGAACGTTGACCGAGCCGCTGGCCCGGGCGACCGCCTGGGCAGCCCTGTGGTCCATGGTCCGCGACGGTCTGCTCCCGGCGCCGGTCTTCCTGGCTGCCGTGCGGCGCCACGTGGCCACGATCAGCGATGTCGGGGTCCTGTCGATGATTCTCGGCCAGGCCGAAACCGCGGTGCAGCGCTATTGCCCGCCCCATATCAGGGATGCCGAGCACCGGAAGCTGGCTCAGGCTTTGCACGATTTCCTGCTCGCCGCCGAGCCGGGCTCCGATGCCCAACTCGCCTTTGCCCGGGCACTGGCCGAGTTGGCCCGTGCCGGTGAGCTCGACCAGGTAGTGGCCGGGCTGCTGGAGGGCAGTCTCACGGTGGAAGGGCTCCGGGTCGACGAACAACTACGTTGGGCCCTTTTGCAGGCCGGAGCGGCCCGCGGTCAGATCACGACCTCCACGCTGGAAGCCGAACGCCAAGCCAACCCGTCGGCGGTCGCCACCGTGGGACAGGCCCTGGCCTGGGCAGCCCGTCCGGAGGCGCAGGTCAAGCAGGCGGCCTTCGACGCCGCCCTGTCGGGGACCGACGCCGAGGGCGCGGTCCTGTCCAACGATGTCCTCAGCGCCACGGTCAATGGTTTCCTCATCGGTGGCCATGAACTGATCGATGACTACTACACACGCTACTGGCCGGCCCTGGCCGATATTTGGGAGCAAAAGAGTATTGGTCTGGCCACCCGGATCGTCCAGGGCCTCTTCCCCCTGGACCAAGACCTGGGCACCGAGACACCGGAGCAGCATCGTGTCGTCCGCAACGCGGACAGCTGGCTGATCGAGAACGCCCAGGCCCCACGGGCACTGCGTCGGATCATCATCGAACAGCGTGACCAGCTGGTCCGCACCCTGCGCGGGCAGGCGGCCGTCATGGCTTCACGGCCCTGATCAGGACCAGAATCGTCGAGCGCCGGGGCAACCCCCGGCGCTCGACGGGTCAGGGGACCCGGTTCAACCATTCGTCGGTGCGGAACTTCTCATCCGCGAGGCGCTCGGCCCGGGCCAAGGTGTTCTCATCGAGTTCGGTCCGGGTGGCGCCATAACGCTGAATAAACGTGGAGATCATCGTCTCGATGATCTCGTGCCGCGGGATACCGGCCTGACGTTTGAGCGGGTCCACCCGCTTCTTCGCGCTGGCGATGCCCTTATCTGAAATCTTCTCCTGGCCGATGCGCAGAACCTCGGTCATTTTTTCGGCGTCGATATCGTAGCTCATGGTCACGTGATGCAGGATCGCACCGCCGGCGAAACGCTTTTGTGCGGCACCACCGATTTTTCCCTGCGGGGTCGCGATATCGTTCAGCGGCTTATAGAAGGCCTCCACCCCCAGCCGCTGCAAGGAGTCCATCACCCAGGCGTCCAGGAAGGGGTAGGAATCGGCGAAGCTCATGCCGTCCACCAACGAGGCCGGAAGATAGAGCGAATAGGTGACACAGTTGCCGGCTTCCATGAACATGGCCCCGCCACCGCTGATGCGTCGCACCACGGTCACTCCATGGCGTTGAGCTCCTGCGGGGTTGATCTCGTTGCGGACCGACTGGAAACT
This sequence comes from Arthrobacter rhombi, assembly GCF_900163545.1. GTDB lineage: Bacteria > Actinomycetota > Actinomycetes > Actinomycetales > Micrococcaceae > Arthrobacter_H > Arthrobacter_H rhombi_A. Next base: position 89,450 of record NZ_FUHW01000052.1, on the reverse strand, counting down.
GCCGATCGCCACTGCCGGTTCGTTCCAGTCCCAGATCCGCAGGGTCGGCTTCCGGGTTCCCTCCATGACTTCGCGGGTCATCACTTCGTCAAGCGAGACATTCACGGCGATGGGTAGTGAGCGTGGTCCGATGACCTCCCAGTCGTGATCGGCCCAGGTGGTGGCCAGTCCCAGCGCCCTGCGGACCGCGGTGGCCACGGCCGACGGGTCGAATCCGAACATGACGGCGTCGTGGCCCACCGCCGTGCCGACGGCTCCACTGATCACCGCATGCGGGGCCGAGGTTTCCATCCCCACCAAGGCGGCGTTGATGTCATCGAGGGCCTCATCGGGTTCAAGGAAGAAGTCCCCGTTGATGTTGGCGCGAACAATCCGTGCTGCCGCTCCCTCTCCGGCGACTTCCAGATCCGCGACCACGAGCTTTCCTCCGTGGACCTTGAATTCGCCGTGATGGGTATAGGGCGTGCTATCTAGCTGGGGAAGATCTTCGACTGGCATGATTCCATCCTAATGACCCCTCCACCCGTTGCCGATCACCCGACGGTCCGGAGATGCGGGGAAGCCATCGAACCGTTAACGACAAAAGGACCCCGAAGGGTCCTTTTGCCACATGAAGTGTCCGCTTACTTCTTGCCGAAGTTCTTGAAGCGGGCGTTGAAGCGCTCGACGCGGCCGGCCGAGTCCATGATGCGCTGCTTACCCGTGTAGAACGGGTGTGATGCTGCCGAGATTTCGACGTCGATCACCGGGTACGTCTTGCCGTCTTCCCACTCGATCGTCTTGTTCGACGAACGGGTGGAGCGGGTCAGGACCTTTTCGCCGGAGGCGAGGTCGTTGAACACGACTGCCTCGTACTTCGGGTGGGTGTTGGACTTCATGAGGAAAACCTTTGTTCGAGCCACTGGATTTTGCCAGCAACCATACGGGTAAAGCCGTTCCGTTCGACACGGAACCGACTACTTACTGTAGCTCACCGGCAGATGTCGAGAAAAATCGCCGCGCCTATCGCGCGCGCAGTTCCCACATGGCAACGGTCGAGGCGGCAGCAACATTCAGTGAGTCCACACCGTCACGCATGGGGATCACCACTGCCAGGTCCACGGCGGCGAGGGTCTCGGGCGAAACGCCGGCCCCTTCGGTGCCCAGCACCAGGGCCAACCGGTCAATCTTCTCTGCGGCTACCTCATCGATGGGGCGCGACGATTCGGTGACCTCCAGAGCGGCGAGGGTGAACCCTGCCCGGCGTATCCCCTCCAACCCGTGGCCCCAATCCTCGAGTCGGGCCCACGGAATCTGGAAGACCCCGCCCATGCTGACCCGGATCGACCGGCGATACAACGGATCGGCACAGCGAGGGGAGACCAGTACCGCGTCCACCCCCAAGGCAGCTGCCGAACGGAAGATCGCCCCGAGGTTGGTGTGATCCACGATGTCCTCGAGCAATAGCACCCGGCGTGCCCCGGCCAGGACGTCGCTCACCGGAACCGGTTGTGGCCGGTTCATGGCGGCCAGCGCCCCACGGTGCAGGTGGAAGCCGGTGATTTCTTCCAGCACCCCCGGGGCGCCAACGAAGGCCGGGACGTCGGGATGGGCTTGGAGGACATCGGAGAGCCCCTCAAGCCATTTATCGGCCAGGAAGAAGGAGCGTGGCACATGCCCGGCCGTCAGGGCGCGACGCAGGACCTTGGAACTTTCGGCGATATAGAGTCCACGCCCCGGATCGGTGCGTTGGCGCAGGGCCGCGTCCGAGAGCGCCACATAATCTGCGACGCGGGGGTCTGCCGCTGATTCGAGCCGAATGATCGGCATCAGGCGACCAGCTTGCCGATCATGGTCACCAGGGCCACGAGCCCGAGCACCACGATAAAGGATCGCAGCAGCAGTGGTGAGAGCTTCCGGCCGACCCGGGCCCCGATGAATCCGCCGACCAGTGAACCGCCGGCGATGAGCAGGACGATCAGCCAGTTGATCCGGTCGAAGGCAAAGAGCAGATAGGACACGGCGGCGACCAGGTTCACCACCAGCGAGAGGATGACCTTGATCGCGTTGGACTGCTGGAGGGAACCGTGGAAGAAGATTCCCAGTACGGCCATGAGCAGGATGCCCTGGGCTGCGGTGAAGTAGCCGCCGTAGACACCGATGAGGAACACCAGGATGTAGACCAGCGGGGAGAGTTTCTGCTCGTCAACGTGGGTCGGGCGCAGCGGGTCGCCACTTTGTCGTTCGCGCACCCACCGCGCCAACCGTGGCTGGAAGATCACCAGCAGGATCGCGATCGCAATGAGCACTGGGGCGACGTAGCCGAAGACCGTCTCGGGAAGGTGCAGCAACAGAAAAGCGCCCAGAATGCCGCCCACAAGCGAGGCTGGAACCAGTTTCAGCATCGTCTTGGGGACGGTGCGCGCTTCCTGTCGGTACCCCCAGGCACCGGAGAAGCCGCCGGCTACCAGTCCCATGGCGTTGGAGATGATGGAGTTGACCGGGGCGAAGCCCAAGGCAACCAGGACCGGGAACGTCACCAGCGAGCCGGAGCCGACGATCGTGTTGATCGTTCCCGCCCAGAGCCCGGCAAAAAGGACGAGGAGTTCTCTCCAAAATTCCATACGCTGGGTTGGTCCTAGGCGCCGTGTCGGGCGACGGCCGTGTAACGGCCCTCGTCAACGCGCAAGCGCAGGTCCAGCTCGAAAGTCTCCGAGAGGTTGGCTTCGGTCAGTGTCGTGGCGATGGGCCCGGCCGAGACGATCTTGCCCTCGTGGAGCAGCATCGCGTGGGTGAAGCCCGGAGGGATTTCTTCGAGGTGGTGGGTGACCAGGACCATGGCCGGGGCCTCTTCGTCGGCGGCGAGCTCCGAGAGGCGGGCCACCAGATCTTCGCGTCCTGCCAAGTCCAGTCCGGCGCCGGGTTCGTCCAGGAGCAACAGCTCCGGGTCGGTCATCAGCGCCCGGGCAATCTGGACGCGCTTGCGTTCGCCGTCGGACAAGGAACCGAATTTTCTGTTGATCAGGGTGGACATGCCCCAGTCGTGCAGCAAGGAGAAGGCCCGGCGCTCGTCCATGGGCTCATACTGTTCGCGCCAGCGGCCGGTGGTGCCGTAGGAGGCGGTAACCACGGCGTTGAGCACCGTTTCGTGGGCGGGGATATGGGTGGCCAGCGCACCCGAGGACAGGCCGATCCGTGGACGCAGTTCGAAGACATCGACGCGTCCGAGGGTTTCGTCAAGAATCTCAGCGGTACCACGTGTGGGGTGCATCCGGGCGGCGGCGATCTGCAACAGGGTGGTTTTCCCGGCCCCGTTGGGACCCAGAACGACCCACCGTTCGTCCTCCTTCACCTGCCAGTCGATGCTCGTCAAGAGGTTCTTTTGACCCCGGACCACGTCGATACCGGTAAAGGAGAGCACATCATTCATGATCAAAACACTAAGGCAATACCTAGGTGATCGGCCAAATGCTACCGGTGCGCCGCCTCACCGCGTCGCGAAGTAGCGCTGAGGAGTCCCAGCAGATAAGAATCGTTCCATGAAGATCAGCAGGTACCTCATCTCGCATCAGCGCCTCGCCCCCTCCCCTGACCACAGCGTGGAGAACCGCGCGGCATCCGACGGGCGGCAGGCCAACGCACTGGACCCATCCCAGCTCGAGGCCCTGCTGGAGGCCCACGGGTTCACGGTGGTTTCCTCCACTGGCTTCTCGGGGCCCGGTTACCGAGGAACACGCAGGGCTCTGGCTCGGAGGACGCCGGAAGATTCCCCCGGCGCACAAACGAAGGCCTTGCTGGAACGGCTTGTTGATGACGTTGCCTGGCACGCCGTGGTGCCCGCCACGCTCTTTGAGGCCCCCCGCAAACTGCTGGTGATGGATGTCGATTCCACGTTGATCCAACAAGAGGTCATCGAACTGCTGGCCGCCCATGCTGGACGTGAGTCTGAAGTCGCCGCTGTCACCGAGGCGGCCATGCGCGGGGAATTGGACTTCGCCGAGAGCCTCCACGCCCGGGTCGCCACCCTGGCTGGGCTGGATGCCGGGGTCGTCGAACAGGTGCGCGCCTCCGTCGTCCTTTCACCTGGAGCCCGGGAACTGATCGAAGCCTGCCATGCCGGCGGCCACCTGGTGGGCGTCGTCTCCGGCGGCTTCCTCCAGATCCTCCGGCCCCTGGCCGAGGAATTGGGCCTGGATTTCGCCTTGGCCAACGATCTGGGCGTCACGGCGGGCCGGCTCACCGGAACCGTCCACGGAGCCGTCGTCGATGCAGCCGCCAAGGAGTCATCCCTCAGGGCGTGGGCCGCCGAGGCTGGCATCCCCCTCGAACACACCATCGCAGCTGGTGACGGTGCCAATGACGTGCACATGGTCCGTGCCGCGGGACTCGGAATCGCCTATGGCGCGAAGCCTGCCTTACGAGCGGCCGCCGATGCCGTCATTGACCTGCCGCGCCTGGACATCGTCCGGCATCTGGCGGGTATTTGATCATGACGATTGCATAACTACCTGACCCGGGGGGCACGTGCAGCACTATAGCGCGTGTCCGCGGCGCTAGGATTTTCTGTGGTGCGCGTTCCGACGGGCGCACCGCGTCGATGAACATGGAGCATTCGCGGGTAATGATGCGGGACAAGCAAGGCATGAGCAAGAAGAAAAAGGGCTGGCTGATGGGCGGGGGTGCCGTCATCATCGTGGCTGCAGCCTACGCAGGCGGGGCCTCGCTGCTTGACGACCAGATACCCCAGGGAGCCACGGTTCACGGGGTAGAGATCGGCGGTCTCAGCAGTTCAGATGCTGCCGCACGTCTGCACCAGAAACTGGACCCGTTGGCTTCAGGCCCGATCAAGATCACCGCCGGGGAGCAGTCCACCTCCCTGACCCCCGACCAGTCCGGATTGGGGCTGGACATCGATGCCACCCTGCAGGGCAAGACCGGGTACACCCTGAACCCGGTGGTCCTCTTCCAGCGGCTCACCGGTGGCGCCGCCATCGAACCGGTTCTGACCCAGGATGACGACGAACTGCACGCAGCCGTTGAAAAGCTTCGCCCGCAGCTCGACAAAAAAGCTAGCGAAGGCGAGATCGCCTTCAAGGATGCCACCGTCGATTACCAGAAGCCGACGACCGGCCAAACGGTCGAGGCGGATCAGGCGGTGGAGAACATCGAGAATTCCTGGTTCGGCGCCAGCGAACCCATCGAGGTGCCCACCTCGACGGTTGACCCCAAGACCCCAGCTTCGGCCTTCGAGAAGGTCCGTGACGAACAGGCCAAGCCCCTGGTCGCCGGGAACGTCACCGTGGCCGCCGATGATTTGAAAGCCACGTTGAAGCCGAACCAGTTGGCTGAGGCGGCCTCCTTCAAGGTCGCGGACGGCGCCGTCACGATGTCCCTGGATCAAAAGAAACTTGCCGACCGGCTCCTGAAGGCCAACCCCAAGATGGCCTCCACGGCGAAGGATGCCCGCATCGTGCTGAAGGACGGCAAGCCGAAGATCATTCCGGCGGTCAAGGGCCACGGCGTCGACACCAAGGATCTGAACCAGAAGATCCTCACCGCCGCGACGTCCGATTCGCGGACCGCGAAGATCAACGTCTCCGTGACCGAGCCGGAACTGACCACGGCCAAGGCGAAGAAACTGGGCGTCAAGGAAGAGATCGTCAAGTTCTCCACCCCGTACCCCACCTACGACACCGTCAGGACGAAGAACCTGCGTGCCGGCGCCTCAAAGCTCAACGGTGTCTTGGTCATGCCCGGTGACACGTTCTCGCTCACCAAGGCCCTGGCACCCATCACGGAGGCCAACGGCTACTTCAAATCCGGCGTGGTGGAGAACGGTTTCTCTTCCGAAGCCATCGGTGGTGGCCTGTCGCAGATCTCCACCCAGTTGTTCAACGTCGGATGGCTCGGTGGGATGGAAGACGTGACCCACCGCCCCCATAGCCGCTGGTTCGACCGCTACCCGGCCGGCCGTGAGTCCACCCTGTGGGAGGGTCAGATCGACATGGCGTGGAAGAACAACACCGGTCACGCCGTGATGATCCAGGCATGGGTGACCGACAGCCACGTCAACACCCGCCTCTGGGGAACGAAGAAGTACAAGGTCACCTCCAAGACCTCCGAGCACTACGACCGGACCAACCCGAAAACCGTTTATAACGACGCCGAGAAGTGCGTCTCGGAGTCCGGCGGCCAAAAGGGCTTCTCCGTTGACGTCCACCGGACCCGGACTGCGGGTGCTGAAACCCTGAAGGACAGCCTGCACTGGACCTACCAGCCGTGGAATAAGGTCGTCTGCGGCAAGAAGCCGTAGCCCCCGAAGCGACAGAAGGCGGCGGCACCACCTGGTGAAAGGTGGTGCCGCCGCCTTTTGCGATCTACACGCGAGGGGTCGAGCCGGTATTAGTCGAGGAAGTGTCCCGCTCCCCCGGCGTATTGCGTATGACCGGTCGGGACGTCTGCGGTGGCCATCCCGGCCACCTCGACCCCGAATTCCTGGACGGTCAGCAGTTTGCCGGCCGCCTGCCGACGCTCCTCGATGGCCCCCGGCTGGGCGCGGTCCAGCAGCGTGGCGGTGACGGTCCCTTCGATCATGTCCCCGGAAATCACCACCAGCGAGATCCCCTGGGCGTCCAGCGCGGGGATCTGCTCACGCAACGCCAATTCCCCGGCGCGCTTCGAACGGGCCACGGGCTCGTAGGCGTCCAGGGTCGCCGTCTGATCGATGAAATGGGCCTGGTGGCTCGTCACGAACACCACCCGTGATCCTTCGGGCATGACGGCGGCCGCGGTGCTGAGCATGTTGACCTGGGCGTCACGGTTCAGGCGCAGTGCGTAGTCCTCACCGAGATCGGCTTCCATGCCACCCGAGGCGTTCAGTACCAGCACGTCCACCGAACCAAAGTTCTCCTGCGCTGCATCAACCAGCGACTGGGCGCCGCCTTCTGCCGTCAGATCGGCGCCGACGGCCACGGCCTGGCCCCCGGCATCGATGATGCTCTGGACGATCTTCTGGGCGCGCGGCGCCTTCTGCCGGTAGTTCACCACGACGGAGGCACCGTCTGCTGCGAGGTTCTTCGCCACCTCAGCGCCGATTCCCCGGGAGGACCCGGTGACTATGGCTGTTTTTCCGTTGAGTTTTGACATGAATTCTCCTAGTTGGGGTTCACGCGGGATGGCGCGGTTACGGCAAGGGGTGCCCGCGTGCACGGGCGCTTTCTTCCATCTTGCCAGCCCATCCGGCGTCGTACCGTTGTGGGAATGCTCCAAAGACGAACCGTTGGGTGACCTTAGTGGCCCATACCCAATCCTCCGTCGACGGGAATGACGGCACCTGAGATATAGGCGGCTTCGTCGCTGGCCAGCCAACGGACGACCCCTGCCACTTCGGCGGGCTCCGCGAATCGTGCCGCGGGAATCCCCGAGAGGTACTCCTTCTGCGTCTTTTCAGGCAGCGCGGCCGTCATATCGGTGTTCACGAACCCCGGAGCGACCACGTTGGCGGTGATACCGCGGGACCCCAGCTCACGGGTCAGGGAACGGGCCATGCCCACCAGGCCTGCCTTCGACGCGGCGTAATTGATTTGGCCGGCTGAACCCAGCAGGCCCACGACGGAGGAGATCAAAACCACTCGTCCCTGACGCTTCTTGATCATGCCCTTGGAAGCGCGTTTGATCACGCGGAAAGCGCCGGTGAGGTTGGTGTCGATCACCGAGCTGAAGTCATCCTCGTTCATCCGCAGCAACAGCATGTCCTTGGTCATGCCGGCGTTGGCGACCAGAACTTCGACGGGGCCGTGAGCCTGCTCGACCTCGGTGAAGGCGGCGTCGATGGACGCGGTGTCGGTCACATCGGCTTTGACCCCCAGCAGCCCCTCGGGCACCTCGCCGCTGCGGTAGGTGATGGCCACCTGATCGCCGTTCGCTTCGAATGCCCGGGCGATCGCCAGGCCAATCCCCCGGTTGCCCCCGGTGATCAGTACGCTGCGCGGAGTGGGCTGGGCGGTTTCGGTCATGGGTCCTCCAAGTCGGTGGGTCAACGATTCCGCACCATTCTAGCCGTGGAAGGTTCGGCGGATCGTCGTGACGGTGACACAATGGAGGGGAACACCATGGAAGAGACATGAGCCAGCATTCGCACCCTTTGAACCAGCCTGTCCCCGCCGGCCACCCGCAGCGGATCACCGACGCCGATGAGTCGCGCTCGGCGGACAGGCATTCCCGCACCGTCAAGTACACAATTTCGATGTCAGTGCGCATGGCCTGTTTCATTACTGCCTTTTTCGTCCACGGCTGGATTCAAGTGGTCATGTTGATTTTGGCGGTCGTCCTCCCGTATTTCGCTGTGGTCGTCGCCAACGCCAGTGGCGCGGACTTGGCCAAACGCACCGAGACGAACTACTACGAGGGCGGCCCGGGCGAACCCGCCATGCTGGACGGGGCACCGGCAGCCACCGTGGGCGACGACGATGCCCAGAGGCCCTCGGCCGAAGACCGCCGGGAGACGCCGGATGGCTCAGACGATGTGGACGAACCGGACCTGCTGTCCGGACACTGGTACGACCCCGAAGCCGATGCGGACGAGCCACCAGAAGGTCCCCCGCACCGGAACCACCACAGCCGCTCCGGCAACGAAAGGGAGCATGGATGAGCATCTTTGACCAACTCTCCGGCGTGGAGGGACCCGCTGTACCGAAGTGCTCGCGAAAGGGATGCCGGCTGCCGGCGCAGTGGCAACTGCTCTGGAACAACCCCCGCATTCACACCCCGGAGCGCCGGAAGATCTGGCTGGCATGTACCGACCACCGTGAGTGGTTGACCACCTACCTCACGGAGCGCGGTTTGTTCAAGGAATCACAACCGCTCCCCGACGACGCCCAGGAGGGCTGAATCCGTGTACAGATTCCTGGCCAGCACACGCTGGCTTGGCTGGCTGCTGCTGGTCTGCATCTTCGCTGCGGCCTGCGTGGGCTTGGGCAAATGGCAAATGAACCGGCTCGACGAGGCCCGCGCCGCCAACGACCTGGTCAAAGCCAACTACGATGCCCCGGCACTGGACTTCCAGCAGGCGCGCCCGTTCTTCAGCACGCTTCCGGAGGATCGGGCCTGGACCCCGGTCGACATGAAGGGCAGCTACCTCCCCGAGGACACCCGCATCGTGCGTAACCGCACGACCAATGGGCAGCCAGGTTATGAGGTCTTGGTTCCGTTCCAGACCGATGAAGGAACCCGGGTGATCATCGATCGCGGATGGTTGCCCATTGGGGACGACTCCGCCGGCAGGCCGGATGTGATTCCTGCTCCGCCCAAGGGCCAGGTGGACATCACTGCCCGGCTCAAGGTCGGCGAGCCAGCGGTCCGCCGTTCGGCCCCGAAAGGGCAGGTCGCCTCGATCGAACTTCCCGCGTTGGAAGAGGATCTCGGGTACCCGATCGCCACTGGCGCCTACGGAGTGATCGCCGACGAGAAGCCGTCCCCGGCCACGGCGCCCACCGCCTTGGAACGCCCCTCGATCGATGAGGGAAACCACCTGTCCTATTCCTTGCAGTGGTTCGCCTTCGGAGTGCTGTCCTTCATCGGGCTGGGCTACGCCGCTCGTCAGCAGGCCCGGCTTAATCGTGAGGATGCGCAGGAGGCGGCCGAAGCCGCCGCGGCCGGTACCGACGTCGTTCACTCCGCCTACCGGGCGCCCCGTCAACGTACCCACCGCAGGAAGGGCAATGAGCCCACCGATGAAGAGCTCGAAGATGCCTACCTCGACCGGTTCGAGGACCAGGCTCACCACTAGCGGGCCGAGCTTAAAGGAAGCAGCCCCGCCGGATTCACCGACGGGGCTTGCAGACCTTGAGGCCAGACTAACTCAGGCCAAGGTGACCAGGTCCAGATACCCTTCGTTCCACAGGTCCTCGTCGCCATCCGGCAACAAGACCACACGTTCGGGATTCAGGGCGGCCACAGCACCTTCATCGTGACTGACCATGACCACGGCGCCGCTGTAGTTGCTCAGCGCGTTCAGGATCTCGGCGCGGCTGGCCGGGTCCAGGTTGTTGGTCGGTTCGTCGAGGAGCAGCACGTTGGCGCTGGAAGCAACGATGGTGGCTAGGGCGAGACGCGTCTTTTCGCCGCCGGAGAGGACCCCGGCCGGCTTATTGACGTCGTCGCCGCTGAACATGAAGGAACCAAGGATTCCGCGCACTTCGGCGTCGCCGAGTTTATCCGGTGCGGATGAGCGCATGTTTTCCAGGACGGTGCGCTCGACGTCGAGCGTGTCATGCTCCTGGGCGTAGTAACCGACCTTGAGTCCGTGACCGGGAATGACTTCACCGGTATCGGGTTCGGCGACCCCGGCGAGCATACGCAGCAGGGTCGTCTTGCCGGCACCGTTCAGTCCCAAGATCACTACCTTGGAGCCGCGGTCGATGGCCAAATCCACGTCCATGAAGATTTCCAGGGACCCGTAGGACTTACTCAGGTTCTTGGCCATCATGGGTGTCTTGCCACAAGGATCCGGTTCCGGGAATCGCAACGCGGCGACCTTCTCCTGGGCACGAGCTTCCTCCAGGCCACCCATGAGGCGATCCACGCGCTTGAGCATGCTCTGCGCGGCGGAGGCGCCGGAGGCCCTGGCCTTCATCTTATTCGCCTGGGCCAGCAATGCTCCGGCCTTCTTCTCCGTGCTCGCGCGTTCACGCTTACGGGAACGTTCGTCGGTTTCGCGCTGCTCGAGGTAGCGCTTCCACCCGAGGTTGTAGAGGTCCATCGTCGCGCGGTTGGCGTCAAGATGGATCACCTTATTGACGGTCGCTTCGAGCAGGTCGGTGTCGTGGGAGATCACCATCAGCCCACCCTGGTGATTACGCAGGAACTCCCGCAGCCACGCCACCGAATCCGCATCGAGGTGGTTGGTGGGTTCGTCAAGCAAGAGTGTCTGGGCATCGGCATAGAGGATCCGGGCCAGTTCAACACGTCGGCGCTGACCGCCGGAGAGAGTGTCCAGTGTCTGATCGAGGAGTCGCTCGGGCAAGGCCAGGTTATTACAGATGGCCGAGGCTTCCGCTTCGGCGGCATAGCCACCACGCGAGATGAATTCTGCATCCAACCGGTCGTACCGGTTCATCGCCTTGGTCCGAACAGCCTCGTCTTCGCTGCCCATCTCATCGGTGCATTTGCGCAGCTTGGTCACGATCTCATCCATGCCACGAGCCGAAAGGATTCGGTCCCGGGCCAGCTGGCCCATATTCGGTGTCCGGGGATCCTGTGGGAGGTACCCAATGGATCCGTTACGCGCCACGGTCCCTCCGGTGGGCTCCGCTTCGCCTGCCAGAACGCGAGTCATCGTCGTCTTGCCGGCGCCATTGCGTCCGACCAAGCCGATCTTATCTCCCTGATCGATGCGGAAGTTGACACCCTCCATCAGGAGTCGAGCACCGGCGCGGAGCTCAAGGTCGGCAACGGAAATCAATGGGAACCTCTCAAATGGAATGTGATGCGCTGACACGCAACCTTTCCAGTGTACGCGTGCGAACGATGACCACCTAAGGCCAGAGCATCCCACGAGTGCCATCTCACCCCTCAAGGCTGGCTTGAACAGTGATCAAGCACCATGCCGTTCATGACTAATCCCTCGCTCGACACCCAGCGGCAGTCCACCGACCGCAGCAGGTGGGGTCTCCGCGACGTGGGTCTGATCTCCGTTTTCGTCGCCCGCGCGGCCACCCTGAACCTTATTCCTGCGATCCCCCTCGGGCCACAGGGCGTTCCCAGCACCTTGCAGCCCCTGGCTCTCTGCCTCGAGGCACTCTGCCTCGGCGGTCCACGAGGCTCTGTCAGCGTGCTGCCCTATGCCGTCGCCGGGGACGCGGTTCCTGGCCCTCCGGGCCTCCCACTACGCCGGGTGGGAGCCTCAACCTCGAACTCGCGGCATTGGCAGGCGGGCTCATGCTGCCTAGTATCCCCGCGATCCTGGGCTGCATCACCGACGTTTGCGTTGCTGCCCGTGCCCGGGGCTTGGGCCGGAATCCCATCGTCCTGGCCGGGCCCGTCGTGATCTCGGCCGACGTCTTCGCCCACCAGACCGGGGACGTGCTGGCCGCTCGCGGGATTCTTGAGCAAGGCTCTGCAGCAGAAGAAGCCGAGCACCTCCCCCACGCCTAAATGTACGTACTTTTTACGTGTACCTTGGGAACCAGAGTTACCCCTATTTTCTAAAGATTCAGCGAGGGACCCAGATGAGCCATGCCGACGACTTCGATGGCCTCTCGGAGCCAAAACTACGTCAAGCCGGCAGTAGGAAGTGGACGACGTACCCGGAGGCAATAGGGGCGTTCATTGCCGAAATGGACTTCGGTACGGCCCCACAGGTCCAGGCGGCGCTTCAAAAACCGGTAGGGACCGCCGCGCTCGGATACGTTCCGGTGACCGCAGTGGAGGATATGACACTGGCCTGTTCGGACTGGCTCGAAAGCGCCTACGGCTGGAACGTCCCAGCTGCTGATATTCGTCCCATATCGGATGTACTGGCCGGCATTGTCCTCGCGATCACCCACTTCTCGGCCCCCGGCTCCGCGGTCGTCCTTCCGACCCCCGCCCACATGCCCTTCCTGAAAATTCCAGCCAGTCTGAATCGTCGAGTCATCCAGGTGCCGATGACTTTCGACGGCAACAACTGGAAGCTCGACCTGGAGGGGATCGACGCCGCCTTCGCCGCGGGCGGCGGCCTACTGATCTTTTGCAACCCGCATAACCCGATCGGGAAGGTTTATTCGCGTTCCGAGATGCTGGAATTAGCCGAGATCGTGGAAAAACACGGCGTACGAGTCTGTTCCGACGAGATTCATGCCCCACTGGTCTTCTCGAGTAGTCGCCACATACCGTACGCATCTATTTCAGCGGCGGCCGCCGGCCATACAATCACCCTGACGTCTGCCACCAAAGCCTGGAACATGTCGGGCCTCAAATGTGCACAGATCATCTTCAGCAATACAGCAGATCAGGAAACCTGGTCCTCGGTGAGCTTTATGGCCGAACACGGCGTCGGGCATTTGGGCATCCTGGCGACGACAGCGGCGTACCGCGAAGGCAAGCCGTGGCTCGATGAGGTGATGACGTACCTGGATCGAAACAGACGTCTTCTGGCCGAACTGCTCGCCGAGCAGCTCCCAGGGGTCAGCTACAGCGCCCCGGAAGGTACCTACCTTGCCTGGCTGGACTGTCGGGAACTGGAGCTTGGCGACCACCCCGCTGAGTTCTTTCTCGAGAAGGCGGCAGTGGCCTGCTCCGACGGCGCCACCTTTGGAGACAACGGTGCTGGGCATCTTCGATTCAACCTCGCCATGCCAACGCCGCTGCTCGAACGTGCCGTACGACAGATGGGCGAGGCTTTCCGGAAGGCCAACACGGCGAACTAAGGCCTCCCGTCGGGTATGGGGTGGCCGCCCGATTCCCGGCTACCGATGCAGGATGGTCATCGAAGGACTTATCGTCTGGTTTGCGTGGCCCCTCTCCCGCCATCAACCGCGCCCAGACCCTGCTCTTCACAGCCCGAGGGCAGCGGCAGATTAAACACCGATGCTCCCACCGCTCAAGGCGGTGGGAGCATCGGTGAGGCGTCCTGTCGAAGGCTTCCTCAGAGGCCTTCAACCGGATCCAATGAACAAACTAGATGTTGAAGCCGAGGGCTCGCATCTGGTCTCGTCCATCGTCGGTGATCTTCTCAGGTCCCCACGGCGGCATCCAGACCCATGTCAGGCGGTGCTCGTCAACGACGCTGCTCATCGCTTGGCCAACCTGCTCCTCGATGATGTCGGTGAGCGGGCAGGCCGCGGACGTCAGCGTCATGTCAATCAGCAACGCACCGTCGTCGGCATACTTGAGTCCGTAGAGCAAGCCCAGATCAACGATATTCACCCCGAGTTCGGGGTCAATCACGTCTTTGAGTGCCTCCTCGACGTCCTCCAGCGGAGTGTGGGTCGAGCCGTTTGCTTCGTCGGTGGTGCTCATGACTAGGCCCCGACGGGGAGGAAGCGGTCGTAGCCCTCTTCCTCGAGACGGTCGGCAAGATCCGGGCCGCCCTGTTCGGCGATGTGGCCATCGACGAACACGTGGACGAAGTCCGGCTTGATGTACCGCAGGATCCGCGTGTAGTGGGTGATGAGCATGGTGCCCATCTCGTTGCCCTCGGCGGCGCGGTTGACGCCGTCGGCGACGACCTTCAGTGCGTCGACGTCGAGTCCGGAGTCGGTCTCATCGAGGATGGCGAACTTGGGCTTGAAGAGCTCGAGCTGCAGGATCTCGACGCGCTTCTTCTCACCACCGGAGAAGCCTTCGTTGACGTTACGACTGGCGAACTCCGGGTCGATCTTCAGGTTGGCCATGGCCGCCTTGACGTCCTTGGTCCAGTGACGCAGGCTCGGGGCTTCGCCCTCGATGGCCGTCTTGGCGGTCCGGAGGAAGTTCGTCATGGTCACGCCGGGTACCTCGACCGGGTACTGCATGGCCAGGAAGAGACCAGCGCGTGCGCGCTTATCAACGCTCATCGCCAACACGTCGTCGCCGTCGAGGGTGATTGACCCCGAGGTGACGTTGTAGCGCGGGTGACCCGCGATCGTGGAGGCCAGGGTCGATTTGCCCGAGCCGTTGGGTCCCATGATGGCATGTGTTTCACCGGTCTTGATGGTGAGGCTCACGCCCTTGAGGATTTCCTTGCTTCCCTGCTCGGTATCGATCGATACGTGCAGGTCCTTGATTTCCAGGGTAGACATTGGTGTCCGTTCTCTGACATGCCGGGCTGACCGGCGAGGTTCACTGGGTGGGAAAGGCCAAAGGCCTAGTTATCGGTGGCGGCGAGTTCTGCCTCGACCGTTTCGTTCAGGCGGTCCTGCAGCTCCTCGACACCGATCTGCTGAATGATCTCGTTGAGGAAGCCACGGACGACGAGACGGCGGGCCGTTTTTTCGTCGATGCCGCGGGACTGAAGGTAGAACAAGTGCTCGTCGTCGAAGCGACCGGTGGTGCTGGCGTGTCCGGCACCGGCGATGTTGCCGGTTTCGATCTCCAGGTTCGGGACCGAATCGGCCCGGGCACCATCGGTGAGGACCAGGTTCCGGTTGGCCTCGTAGGAGTCCGTGCCCTCTGCTAGAGCGCGGATGAGCACGTCGCCCACCCACACGGTGTGTGCGTCCTTGCCCTGCAACGCACCCTTGTAGAGGACGTTGGAGGTGCAATGAGGCTGGGCGTGATCCACGAACAAACGGTGCTCCAGGTGCTGGCCCGCGTCACCGAAGTACAGTCCAAACATCTCGGCAGTCGCGCCGGTTCCAACAAAGCGGGCCGATGGCGTCAGGCGAACCAGATCGCCACCGAAGGTGACCACAATGTGCTTGAGCTTCGCGTCCTTGGCCACATTGGCCTGCTGCGAACCAGTGTGGATGGCGTCGTCTTCCCAGGCTTGCACACTGACCACTGTCAGTTCTGCACCTTCCTGGACATCGATCTCGATGTTCTCGCCCACGACGGCGCTGCCGACGTGGTCGATGACGACGAGACCGCGGGAGTTCGGCTCCGCGACGATGACCAGGTGCTGGGCCGAGGCTTCCATGCCCGCACCGGTGTAGGTGAGGGTGGCCTTGACGTTTTCCGCATTGGCACCGATGGTCAGCACCGAAGCCTCTGCAGCCGCGTTCCACGCGTTGGCGGACACGCGGTCCTCGGGGATTCCGGCGGAACCGACGCGGGCGTCGTCCATGCCGACGGTCTCTACGGTCGCACCTTCGCTGAGCTCAGTACCCAGCGTCGGCGCCGTGCCCGTTGGAGCCTTCTTATGCAGTCCGCCCAAACGCTTGAGCGGGGTGAAGCGCCAGTCTTCCTCGCGGCCCGTCAGGGGCTTGAAGTCCTCCAGCTTGTAGCTGGTCAGGCGGCCAGCCCGTGATGAATCGGGAATGCCCGCTCCACCACCGTGGCTGTGCTCCTTGCTGGCGTCGCCGCCCAGCGGGGAACTGTCCTCATTCAGCGGCGAGAGGTTCTCGCCCTCTTCCGTGAATCCGGCGATGGCGGGCACGCCGTAACGTGGTTCCTTACCGGTGGTTTCTGTTGCGGTATCAGTCATGATTAACCGACGGATCCTTCCATCTGCAGTTCAATGAGGCGGTTAAGTTCGAGCGCATATTCCATCGGAAGTTCGCGGGAGATCGGCTCGACGAAGCCGCGCACGATCATCGCCATGGCCTCGTCCTCGGCCATGCCGCGGGACATGAGGTAGAACAGCTGCTCCTCGGAAACACGCGAGACAGTTGCCTCGTGGCCCATGGTCACATCGTCTTCGCGGACGTCAATGTAGGGGTACGTGTCCGAACGCGAGATCTGGTCGACCAACAGGGCGTCACAGACGACCGAGTTGCGCGAACCCTTGGCACCTTCGCGAACCTGGACCAGACCGCGGTAGCCCGAACGGCCACCGTTACGGGCAACCGACTTCGCCACGATCGACGAGGAGGTATTCGGTGCAATGTGCACCATCTTCGACCCCGTGTCCTGGTGCTGTCCCTCGCCGGCGAAGGCGATCGAAAGCGTCTCACCCTTGGCGTGCTCGCCCACCAGGTAGACGGCCGGGTACTTCATGGTGACCTTGGAGCCGATGTTGCCATCGATCCACTCCATGGTGGCGCCCTCTTCACAGATCGCGCGCTTGGTGACCAAGTTGTACACGTTGTTGGACCAGTTCTGGATCGTCGTGTAGCGGACGCGGGCGCCCTTCTTCACGATGATCTCCACGACCGCCGAGTGCAGGGAATCCGAATCGTAGATCGGGGCCGTGCAGCCTTCGATGTAGTGGACGTAGGAGTCCTCGTCGGCAATGATCAACGTGCGCTCAAACTGACCCATGTTTTCCGTGTTGATGCGGAAGTAGGCCTGCAACGGGATATCAACGTGAACGCCCTTGGGCACGTACACGAAGGAACCGCCCGACCAGACGGCAGTGTTCAGCGAACCGAACTTGTTGTCGCCCACGGGAATGACGGAGCCGAAGTACTCCTTGAAGACGTCTTCGTGCTCCCTCAGGGCAGTGTCGGTGTCCAAGAAGATGACACCCTGCTTTTCGAGATCCTCACGGAGCTGGTGGTACACCACCTCGGACTCGTACTGTGCGGCGACACCCGAGACGAGGCGGTTCTTTTCCGCCTCCGGGATGCCCAGCTTGTCGTACGTGTTCCGGATGTCCTCCGGGAGGTCTTCCCAGCTCGTGGCCTGTTTCTCGGTCGAGCGCACGAAGTACTTGATGTGGTCGAAGTCGATGCCCGAGAGGTCTGCACCCCAGGTCGGCATGGGCTTGCGATCAAAGTACTTCAGGCCCTTGAGACGCATGTTCAGCATCCATTCGGGCTCGCTCTTCTTTTCGGAGATGTCGCGAACGACGTCTTCGTTCAGGCCACGGCGCGCATTTGCGCCGGCGTCGTTCTTATCCGACCAGCCATACTCGTAGTTTCCGATCCCCTCGAGCTCCGGATTCTTTTCCAGAATCTCGGAGAGTACACCGGGGTCGGCGGTCTCCTGTGCCATCTGATCCGTCATCGCGGCCTTTCCTGCTTTGTCAGTTTGACTCGTGTTCTCTTCTCAGCTTGCTGAGGAGTCTGGTTGCGACCCAACGGGATGTGGGTCGTACAAACGTGTCCACCCGAGGCTAGTGTCGACAGTCGTCGGACGTCGACACCCAACAGGCGGGCAAAAACCTTGGTTTCTTCATCGCAAAACACCGGGAACTCCCGGGCCAGGTCCTGAATGGGGCAATGTCCCTGGCAGAGTTGGATGCTCTGCAACATGGCGGCCGGCTGGTTGAATCCCACGGCGCGTGTCGAGGCCACGAAGCCATCGCCACTGAGCGCCCCCGAGAGAGCTTCTGCGCGATCCTCCAAGGAGTCGCCAGCCGCTTCGACGATGGGGCGGTATCGCCGCTCCATCTCCGCAAAGCGACGTTCGGCGAAGGCAGCGACTGCTTCTTCGCCGGCCGTATTGGCGAGGTCGGTCAAGGCCGAGGTGGCGATGTCGAGGTAATCGTTGCCACGCTTCGACTGCCCACGATGGCTCAATACATAGCGTCTGGCTGGGCGCCCTGCCCCGGCCGGCTGGTTGGCCACGAGTTTGACCTCTACCAATCCATCACGACTCAGGGCGTCCAAGTGACGGCGGACGGCAGCCGGGGTGAACCCGAGGCTTTCGCCTAGTTCGGCGGCGCTGACCGGCCCCTGATGAAGCACGGCTTGCAGGACACGGTCACGGGTCCGCTCTTCGGGTTCGGGCGCCACCGGGGGTGCGACCGGCTTTACGGTCGCTTCCTGAGAGGGCAGCTGGGATGAATACACAACACAATCATGACCTAATCCCGTCGACTCCGCCAGTAAGGTGTGGCTTAGTTCCCGTCCAGCGTAAATCAGTGCCGCCGTGACGACGCCCCTGACCTTCTCTACGTGACGTAGAATGCTCGGGTGACAGCTATAGAACCCAGTCTCGTCGTCGAGTCTCTACGCAAGGACTTCGGCCCGGTCGCCGCACTAGATGGCCGCATGGTCCGGGTCCTCAACGGTATCTCACTGACGGCCCACCGTGGCGCGGTGACGACGTTGCTCGGCTCCAATGGTGCAGGTAAATCCACCACCCTCGCCTGCGCCCAGGGGCTCCTGCTCCCCGATGGCGGCACGGTTCGCCTGCTGGGGACCGACCCGGCCTCCGGAGGAAGCACGCTGCGCTCCCGCGTGGGCGTCATGCTTCAGGACGGCGGCCTGCCACCCTCCGCCAAACCCTTGGCCCTTTTGCGGCATGTCGCCAGGATGTATGCCCGCCCGGTCAACGTCGATGCCCTGGCCGAACGCCTCGGCATTGACTCCTTTGCTCACACCACCATCCGGCGCCTCTCCGGCGGGCAACGTCAACGTGTCGCCTTGGCAGCCTCCCTGGTCGGAAACCCCGACGTCGTCTTCTTGGACGAACCCAGCGCCGGGTTGGATCCGCAATCACGCCAAACCGTCTTCGAGCTGATTGAAGAGTTGCGCGAGCGGGGGCTGTGCATCGTTTTGACGACCCACCTGATGGAAGATGCCGAGCGCCTCTCCGACTACGTCTACATCATCGATAACGGCCGCAACGTCGCCCAGGGTACGGTCGCCGAGCTGACGGCCGAGGCCACCTCGTCGACGGATAGCCGCACCCTCTATTTCACTGCGGAGCCCGGGCTGACACCTCCCCGACTGCACGACGCCGTTTCCCTGATCGAGGAGGGGGCTGGCCAATACCGGGTCGAGGGGTTGCACTCCCCCGCCGGATTGGCTGAGATCACCTCATGGTGGTCTGCCCAGGGAATCTTCCCGACCTCGATCAGCATGGAACCCAAGAACCTCGAAGACGTCTTCCTGGATATCGCCCAAGGAGGCCACCGTGGCTGAATCAACCTCGTCACCCCTTCCCGAGGCCCCGGCAACCGCTCATCCCGCAGGCAACGCCGCCAGCCTGATCACGCGCATCTTCCGCCACGGTGGTTACGAAACCCGCGCCATGCTCAGCAACGGCGAGCAGCTCGTCCTCGCGGTGGCACTGCCCTTGCTGGCCCTTCTCGGGTTGACGTTCACCAGCATCCTCGACGGGGTCGCCGAACACCGTATCGACGCAGCCACGCCCGGCGTGCTCGCACTATGCGTGATGTCCACCGCCTTTACCGGCCAGGGCATTTCCACCGGCTTCGATCGGCGGTACGGCGTCCTGCGCTTTCTGGCCACGACCCCTCTGGGTAGGGCCGGGTTGATCTTCGGCAAGGCGTTGGCAGTGCTGGCAGTGCTGGTCGTCCAGGTTGTCCTGATCGGCGGGGTGGCACTGTTCCTGGGGTGGCGTCCCGAGCCGGCAGGCATCCCCCTCGGCGTGGTCCTGCTGATCCTCGGTGCCGCGGCCTTCACCTCCCTGGGCCTGTTGATTGCCGGCACCGTGAGGCCGGAAGCGACCTTGGCGATCACCAACCTGGCGTGGATCCTCTTGGCAGCAGGAGGTGGCATCCTGATCCCGGGCTCCCGGCTCCCAGGGGTGTTATCCGACGTCGTTGCCGTGCTGCCGTCGTCGGCGCTCGGGGATGCGCTCCGCGAGACTCTCATTAGTGGGAGCATGAATTTGGGTGCCATCCTGATCCTGCTGGCCTGGACGATCGCCGCAGGATTCGCCGCCACCCGCTGGTTCAAATGGAATTGACGCGCGCACGGCCACTCGCCCAGCGTCTCGAATGGAGAAAGACACTATGACAACCCCCATCGCCAGCCATTGGACCGACCGGCTACCGCCGATGTTGGGGCGCGGGGCCCGCGCGGTGGCAACCACCTATACGCGGGGGTACAACCGCCTTCCACTGTCCATCGGTCGGGGGATCCACCGCTTGGCGATCGCCTCCCTGATCACCCAGTCGATCCTGATCGTCTCCGGCGGTGCCGTCCGTCTGACAGCTTCGGGTCTGGGCTGTTCCCAGTGGCCGAACTGCATGCCCGGGACCATGACGCCGACCCCCGAAATGGGAATCCACGGGCTGATTGAATTCGGCAACCGGATGCTGACCTTCGTGCTGGCTGCCGTGGCGATTGCGATGATTATCTCTGTGTGGCGCATACGTCATACGCATCGCACGGTGTTCTGGCTGTCCATCGCCCTGTTGTGCTTCATCCCGATTCAGGCCGTCATCGGCGGGATCACCGTCTTGACGGACCTGAACCCGTGGGTGGTCAGCTTCCATTTCCTCGCCTCCATCGCGTTGGTGGCCGTGGCGACATTGCTGGTCAACCGCACCGGGAGGGAATCCCGTGGCGAAGACCTGGTGGCCTCAGGTCCGCTCACCGGCACCATGCGTTCCTTGGGATGGACCATCGCCATCACCTCTGCCCTGGCCCTGATTCTGGGAACAGTGGTCACCGGTTCGGGGCCGCATGCGGGAGATCCTTCCTCGCCCCGACACGGGTTCAATCTCTACCTCGTGACCCGTATTCACGTGGTCCCCGTCTATCTCCTGGTCATCGCGGCCGTTTTGGGGCTGTATCTGGTGTACCGGACCCATGCCGCGCGGGCCCTCAAGCGCGGGTACTTGATCCTGGTCGTTGCCGTACTGGCACAGGGCGCCATCGGTTACACCCAGTTCTTCCTCGGACTGCCCATTGGCGTCGTGCTTCTGCATATGGTCGGCACAGCCTTCCTGACAGCGGCCGCAACCAATGTATGGGACCGTTCCACCGGCGTCGTTCCGCTATAACGGCGCCCCGCCGACTGCCCGGCTCCTTCCCCATGGTGCAGGAACGGGGCCTTCAGGTCTCCACCCCGGGTCGGGTGCGGAATCACGCCGCGGGTTCCCGGGCCTGCAGTTGGCCGCTCCTCCCCGGCGCCCCATGAGACTGCGAATATTGCCCCGATGTCGTTTTTCAACGACGACTGCAAGGAAGTCGGAAGTCGTCTGCGCAACGAGTCCGTGTCCGTTTGGCAACGGTCTGCGAAGCGGGTGGCACAGACCCCGCTGGCGGCACTGTCCGATATCGCGGCTGCAGGCCGGTCGGCACAGCCTGCCTGGCTACGATGGTGGCGAACGAACGAACATCGAAAGGAATAGAGACGATGGACGGCATTGACCGAATCGAAGTCGACGAAGTGATCGTGAAGACCTTCGGCGAGTTGAAAAAGGCAGTAGACAACTACAGCAAAGGCAGCGTCGAGCTTCACAGTTCGGCATTGCGAGCGTTGACCTTGCTCCGTGAACAGGTCGTCGCGGACGAGCGAGGCCAAATCTAAATCACAAGGACCATGTCCGAACGCGATCGGCATGCATATTCTCCCGCATTGTCGGATCGGGCGGCCGTGACGTCCCCGGCTCCCGATTCGCTTGCGGAATTCTCTGCGACACACTGCTCATTCGTGGGTCTACTTGGAACCACAAAGCCTCGAAGTACCGGCCATGGAGTCCTGACGCTTTGCGTATAGGAAAATGCGGCATTTGCTGACGATGTTGCCCGGGAGGTTCAGGAACTCAACGCCCCCTGACTCGTCGGAAAGCAGGACTACCGACCTTTTCATGGGCGCGAATCATCAAGCGAAGCCGGTCAAGTTCGCGTGCTACCCCCGTGTCCGTGCGCCCTGCGCCCTGCGCCGTGCGCCGTGCGCCGTGAAGCATGAAACGCTGGGTATTATGCGTGACTCTCTGATCGGAATTCCGGGCCTGCTTGCCGCATTCGCCATGAACGCCATGCTGGATGTTTACACCGACGTGCCGATGCTCGTTCGTTGGGCTGTGGCAATTTTGGTTTCACTGTTCGTGACCTTCATCGTGGTCCGGTGGGGCCAACGCGTGAAGGAACGAGATGGCGGCGAAGCACTAGACCGTTGGAATAGCTGAGACGGTGGTGGCGTGATTGGCTGCCACACGTGAGGCAGAACCAGTCCCCCATCCCCGCGTTCAGCTACCCGCGTTGGTCCGCCGGTGAACGCTATGTGGGACTGTTCAAAGATTTGTAACTAGAATCTCCAAATGATTGCTGAGACGAACCGCTTGTTACTGGACCGCCCGACGATCGAGGACGCCGCTGGCTTGCACTTGATCTGTAGCGATCCGCGAGTCTGGGCTCATTTTCCAAGCCTTCGCCACACCCAAATCGAACAGACCCGCGTGATGTTGGATCGATGGATTGCCGCGTGGGACCGCGACGGGATGGGCACCTGGGTTGCAAGGAATCCCGCCAGCCAGACGATTATCGGCTATGGCGGCTGTTCCATCAAGCAAGATACCTTCTGGAATCTGGGATACCGCTTCGCCTTCGACGCACAGGGCCAAGGTTTCGCCACCGAACTCTCGCTTGAAGCCGTCAGGCAGGCGAAGATGAGCCACCACGGCCTCCCCATCGTGGCGTACTTGCTCGAACACAATGTGGCTTCAGCGCGGGTGGCAGAAAAGGTCGGACTCTCCCTAATACATCGGGACAGCGATGCTGGAAACCCAGATCCGAACGCGATTCGACTTGTCTATGCAGATCGACGGTTGAGCGCGGAAGAACTGTCGGAAATTCTGCAATAGCGAATCACGCACAACCTTCCATCCCCGCAGATACGCTTCGTTGCAGTCGGTCTACGGGGATGGGAAAGATCTTCCAGAATGACTCTCGATTGGCTGTTTGATCCCGCAACGGGCGTCCCGCATGAGCGGCCTCTCACTGTCCTGTAAGCCGGTCCTCCGGGCGGACGGCCTGAATGCCGATCGCGATGGGGTGAAAGAGATCGATGAGCCCGTCCGAGGGGGAACGCCTAGTGATACAGATTTACCTCAGCAAGAGGTTTTCGAATGCGCGGATCCGCCCCCCGCGGCCGCCGGGTGCGACGCCATGCCACCGGTGCGCCATCTACCCGCCCGGGGTATTGAGCTCGACGGCGGCATCCAGCAGCGCGGCAATGGAAACCCGGTCCAAGGGCCGGGCCTGGGTAATCTTGACCGTCCTCATCCGGAGGTCGTCGGTTTGCTCGAACAAGCCTTCCGAGTCCTCGAGCAGATAGCCCTTGTAGAAGTAGACGTTGATCCACGCCTTAGCTACGTACCACTTCACGACTGCGCCGTTGTAGTCGAAGTAGGGGTTGCGCCATTTGATGCTCTCTTCCAGCGGAGTCGGCAGCGCACGAATTTCCTCCAGCAGCACTAGGCAGGCGTCCCGCTGCCAGCCGACGGCGAGTCCAGATACGAACGCATCGACATCCACACTTGACATTCCACGAGTCTACGCGCGGGTCGTGCATCAGAAGTCCCGCACAACGAACCCTCTATGACCCCCCAGGATCGTCGTCGGAATGTAGTTGTTCGCCTTTATTGCCCCTGGCTCGATTCATCAACCGGCTAAACCAGCCGGTCGGATTTGGAGCAAAGACCGGCCAAGGGTGGGCATCCATCAATTGCTGGACAGAATCCATGGCCGCGTCGTAGTCCGCGCTTCGAAACTCCAGTTTTTCCGGGAAATAGACGAGCGGGTCTTCCTCGATGATCTCTGAATCCAAGACCTCATCGTCTGACGGCGGGTCTTCAGAATCGTCCCCTGCCCAGTGCGGTCCGCGCCAGGTCACTCGGTCGTGGTCACGCTCAAGCCAAACGGCAAAGGAACCGCAATCAATGTCCGCGTCGACCGAACAGACGGTGAGTTCAAGCTCGCCCTTCGACAATTCTGCGTTGGCCCTCAGCCCGGGATCTCGGTAGCCGGCCAGCCACTCCCTGACGCGGGACTTGGGGAAACGGCGC
The DNA here is from genome assembly GCF_900163545.1 of Arthrobacter rhombi. Lineage (GTDB taxonomy): Bacteria > Actinomycetota > Actinomycetes > Actinomycetales > Micrococcaceae > Arthrobacter_H > Arthrobacter_H rhombi_A. Next base: position 65,200 of record NZ_FUHW01000052.1, on the reverse strand, counting down.
GCGAAGGGCGACAAGCCGACCAGTCGTTGACGCTGAACAAGATGCGGAACAGGTGCACCGTCCACAACGAGCTCAACTGCTTCGTATCCATCGCTCCAACAAGCGGTGATAGATGAGAATTCACGTGCCTGATCGTCAACCATGCATCAATTATTCCACCGCAAGGTGACCCGGATTCCTGTGACTCATAGGTTCCGTAAGCCGGTCCTCCGGGCGGACGGCCTGAATGCCGATCGCTATGGGGTGAAAGAGATCGATGAGCCCGTCCGAGGGGGACCTTGAACTGGACGGCAGCCAATGTTCGCCACTGGTGCAACTGGAATCTGCGGGTGCGATGGAACTTTCACGCTGAACGGTATTTGTCCGCCCCGTTCTATGGGGCTCGCGTGATGCTCGTGGATATCAGTCCGGTGACGGGCGCGTGGTTGATGATTTCGGTAACGTCGCTGATCTACGTGATCCAGTCATGGACTTCTGGTGAAACGAGCATGAAAAGAGAATTCATATCTGCCAGACGGCTCGTGACGCTGGTTGAGGCGCTAGCGACAGGTTCAAGGTGGGCCAGCCGGTTTCGTAGGCTTACCACGGACTCCAGAAACTTTGCGACATCGGCCCGGGCTGTTCCGCGTGGAAATGCCTTGTGCAGATAAGGAGTCCAGAGTGTACTTTCACGTGCCCTTGGTGTGATCAGGAATTGCCAAAACCCGAATGACAGTCTGGCCATGACTATCCCGTGGGTAGCTGCGGCACCGATATCGCGTTGAGCGCTATGAAGCAGCTTCAACCCGTCGCTGTTGAGTCTCCGTTGCCTGAGACGAACTCGCTGTGCGCCGTTTTCCAGGTGCAACCAACCAGGTTCTGGCTCTGCTGCCCAACCAGGAAAGTCCGGCGCCAGCTGGGCGTCAAAGGCGTTTCGAACAGCGACCTCCACATGGGCCAGATCGCGGAGGATTGCTGACGATAGTTCAGAGTTCCATGCGCAGATTTCCATAGCCAACAAGTGGTCACCGGACGCTAAAGCCAGATACTTTTCGTACCGGTGTTGCGATAGCCACGCCACGGCCTGTTCTGGCGCGGGAATGTTGACGTGTGGCAATCCTTCAGGCATAAGTAGTAGACTACAGGGGCACTACGGGATCGGTCCTCTGGTCAATGGTCAGCCATTCGATTAGGCAGCGTAGTGCATAGAAAGAATTGAAGGGCCCATCGTCACGATGGGCCTTTTCTTTTCATGCTGGCTTCAACTGAGCCGGCGCTCCTCAGGGAATACACGTCTTTCCCAAAAGATATGTCAGCCTTCAACACGTGACTGCACAAGTGTCGATAGGCTTTTCACCAGCACTTCCGCGCCCGCAAGGGAACCTTAAGCGGACGCTTTCAACGTGTCCACAAAAGGAGGCGGCCAACCTTGACAACGTTCCCCTGCTTCCATGCTCTCAACCAAAGTCTGATCCCGAAGCAATGGCTCCAGTGAGTCATAGCCGACGTTTCAACCAGGCGAACGAAAACTATGTTGAGCTGCCTTGCTCTCGTCCTGATGGTCATCAGTCTGGCACTCAGGCTGTTCCTATGTGATGTGGAACCTGGATCGCCATAGCCTCGGATTTCAAGCTCTTGCAACCGTGATCGTGATCGTCTTGCTGGTACGGATTGTCCGTGGCCATCGTGATGAATGCCGGCGAGAACACGGCAAGGGCCCAGCCCGATGAGGCTCCTGCCGATTGCGGTTTCAGGGGACCGAACAGCGAAGCGGCATCTTGACCCACATGCTGGTGGGCGATGACAGAAGGCCGATGTACTACTTGCGGCTCTTGGTCACGACGATAGGCAAGGTGATGGCCGTCATGAACATCCCGATGGCTCCAGTCCATCCGAATGCTGACCGAAAGTCCTCGGCGAGCAACCCGACGACCAGCCCGACCACCAGACTCAAAAGAAATCCGATCCCAATCAGAGCGAAGGCGGTCGCCAGGGGCCGGTCGTCGTCGATGATTCGAGCGATTGAAATAGACATAATTCGATGGTACATGCAGTAGGACTACGGCGTAGTTCCCCGCATCTTTGTCAAAGACGACTGCACAGAATCTCCAAAGTCGTCTGGACTGCGACCTCGTGCCTGCAAGAGGAACCCACTGCGGGATGGTGCTCGCGGGCGCCACACGTCCAACAATTTCGATTCAGCTGCTTGTCGTTCAATCCGCGAATCCCCAGCGGGCGAGCAGCAAGGATCAGTTTGTTCCGACCGAATGACGGTCTCTTCTGGGCATACTCTTCAGCGCGCTCAGGGGAACCGTCGCAAGGATCAATCCAGCAAAGACAGAAACCGCAGCCAGAACTACACCGTTGGCCAAGAGCTGGTATGAAGACCACGCGATCTGAAGCACACAAGCCGTGGCTGAAACCCAAGCAGTGCCCAGGATAGTCGGGCCAGCGTGGACCGCACCAGACTCCCGTGACACGGTTCTTGCAACAACAGCAATCTGGACCGATAAAGCGACAGCGACAAGGGCAATGACGATCCCGACAATGATTGCTGGTATCCAAGTGCTGACCAGGGCAAGGACAGCGGATCCCACCAAGGTACCGACTAGAACCCTTAGCCTTGGGTTAGTGGTTTTTCGTTCCATGGTTACTCCCAGCCCTTCTGCCCACTTGGTACCGCCTGTGGGGCTATTCTACAAATGCTTCATGACCTTGAGCTACGGCCTAGAGAGCTGCATTCCTGTCTGCGACTCGGCTCAAGCATAGGGGCTCATCGTTTTCCATCGTCTATTGTACGGAGCGTCCTAAGACCTCGGGACGGCGATCCCGTGCCCGCAAGCCGGTCCCCCTCCGGAGGCCACCGCTCAGAATGACAGCTACCTAGAGCACTGAGCCGCCATCGTTCCGTAAGGCCCGTCCGCAGCCTTGTCCAATGAAGGGGCCCTCATGTGACACGCTTATCTGCAGGTCTGAGAACATCACCGGCTATGCACGAGTGTCCGCCGAAGAGCAAGAACTCACCGCACTGTGTGATGCCCTGGTAGCCCTCGGCGTCGAGCCGGAACGCATCTAGGTTGATCACGGGTTTACCGGCACCAATAAGAATCGTGCTGGCCTACGCGGAGCCTTGGCCGCGTGCCGCGCGGGGATACCTTCGTCGTTACCAAGCTGGATCGCCTAGCCCGTTCCGTCCGGGACGCTCATGAAATTGCCGATGACCTCGCCAGGCGCGAAGTCAAACTCAGCATCGGCGGTTCCGTCCATGATCCTTCTGCTCCAATGGGCAAACTGCTGTTCAACGTGTTGGCGATGATCTCCGAGTTCGAAGTTGACCTTATTCGGATGCGCACCCGCGAAGGAATGAAGGTTGCCAAGGCCAAGGGGCGGCTTCGGGGCAAGCAGCCCAAACTCTCAGCGAAGCAGGAAGAGCACCTCCTCGAACTGCACATCGCGGGGAAACACAGCAAGGCCGAGCTGGCTGAGCTGTTTAGCGTCGGTCGCTCCACTGTCTATCGGGCCATCGCACGCGGGCAGCTGCGCAACGCAAACCACGACAACCCCTGACATTCTGTGCTGTTCACTTCTGACATTATCTGGGCTCGACTTCGAACAATGAGTTGCTCACAGTCGTCAGCGCACACGTGGCACTGTGATCCAGCACCTGCAGTGGTCTGCGAAAACCGCCACAGCGCCCACGGCCCCCGACGTTCACAAGGAAAACATGCAGACCAACGCCCTGAACCGCCGCGGGCAAGACGACGCCTGCCGTCCAGCGTGGCAAGTCAGAGTCGAAAAGGCCGACCCCCACAGTGCGGGGGCCGGCCTTTGAGCAGAAGGTTTAGCCGAAGATCGGTGTCCCGACGAACGGGTCGATGGCCAGGCCAACGAACAGGATCGTGAGATAACTGATGGAGATGTGGAAGACCTTCATCGCCTTGCGGTTCATGTCACGGGGAAGGTGTTCACGTTGTGCTTCGCGGTAGAGCACATGCGATTCGAAAATGAACCAACCACCGGAAACTGCTGCCAAGACCGTGTAGACGATGCCGGCGTCGCCCATCGGAACCAGCAGCAAGGAGCAGGCGACGGTAGCCCAGGCGTATAAGACAACTTGGACGGAAACGGTCCGGGCACCGGCGATGGCACCGAGCATCGGAACATGGGCGTTGTTGTAGTCGTCGGCGTACTTCATCGACAACGGCCAGTAGTGCGGGGGTGTCCAGAGGAAGATGATCAAGAACAGGATGATGGCCGGCCACGCCAAGGTGCCAGTCACGGCAGCCCAACCGATGAGCACGGGCATACACCCGGCAATACCGCCCCAGACGATGTTCTGCGAGGTGCGGCGCTTGAGGATCAGCGTGTAGAAGACGACGTACAGCAGAATTGCTGCCAGCCCCAGGACCGCAGTGAAGAGGTTGGCTCCAGCCCACAGGATCGCTATCGAGGCCAGGCCGATCACGAAGGAGAAGATCAAAGCTTCGCGCGGAGTGGCCTCGCCGGTCACCAGGGGCCGCTTCGAGGTCCGGTGCATGAGCCGGTCCATATCCCGGTCGAAATAGCAGTTGAAGGCACCGGCGCTCCCGGCGGCCAGTGCACCACCGACAAGGGTGGCCACGATGGTCACCAGATCGGGGAATCCACGCTGCGCGAAAATCATGGTCGGCAGCGTGGTGACCAGAAGCAGTTCGATGACTCGCGGCTTGGTCAGGGCCACATAGGCCCGGGCCTTGCGTCCGATGAAACCACCCAGGGGTTCATCGGTTTGACGTGACGCACGAGGTGCGAGCTCTACGTCGGTCGGTACGGTCTTCACGGACATGCCACTCAGTTCTTCGCGGGAATTACACAGACAAGTCCTATCCTACCCTTTTACCGGCTGTAGAAATCAGAGATCATTCCCCCAGCCGCGAACGGACCCGAAATTATCGGAACAAACAGGCCACGGACACCCGTGAAGCGTTATGGTTGAAGCGATGTGCCGGAGCGCTGGAGCTCAGTATTCTTACGTGGGCGTGCAGCATCTGCGCTTCCTCCGACTCCACTCTTCGGCACCGACCGCCAATACAGGACCAGAGAGAGGGGCCGCCTCGTGGCGCCACAGTCAGATGTTCGGGAATTGTCGTGGACGGAATCGGATCAGCAGGCGGTGGACAGCATCCGCGTCCTGGCGGCCGATGCGGTGGAAAAGGTCGGAAGCGGCCACCCCGGTACGGCGATGAGCTTGGCCCCGGCGGCCTATCTCCTCTTCCAGCAACACCTGCGCCATGACCCGGCCGACCCGCAGTGGATCGGCCGTGACCGGTTCGTCCTCTCCCCCGGCCACACCTCGTTGACGCTCTACCTCCAGCTTTTCCTCTCCGGTTACGGGCTGGAAATGAAGGACATCGAGTCGCTGCGCACGTGGGGTTCGCTCACCCCCGGCCACCCCGAGGTCGGCCACACCGCCGGCGTGGAGATCACCACCGGACCGTTGGGGCAGGGCCTGTCCTCCGCCATCGGTTTCGCCTATGCCCAGCGTCGCATGCGCGGCATGCTCGACCCGCAGGCGGCAGCTGGTACCAGCCCGTTCGACCACTCCATCTTCGCGATCGCCTCCGACGGCGACTTGCAGGAGGGTGTCACTTCCGAGGCTTCCTCACTGGCCGGACACCAAGAACTGGGTAACCTGGTCGTCATCTATGACGAAAACCACATTTCGATCGAGGACGACACGGACGTCTCCTTCACCGAGGACGTGCTTGGCCGTTACTCCGCGTACGGCTGGCACACCCAGCGGGTGGATTGGACCCGGACCGGTAACTACGTCGAAGACATCGAAGCCCTGCATCTGGCCATCAACGAGGCCAAGGCTGAAACGAGTCGCCCGTCGATCATTTCGCTACGCACCATCATCGGTTGGCCGGCGCCGACGAAGAAGAACACCGGCGGCATCCACGGTTCAAAGCTGGGCACCGAGGAGCTCGAAGCGCTGAAGAAGGAACTGGGATTCGACCCGGCCGCCCACTTCGCCCTCGACGACAAGGTGCTCGCCCACGCCCGAGAGGTCGCCGATCGCGGCGCCACCGCCCACGCCGAATGGCAGAAGGGCTTCGACGCGTGGAAGGCAGACAACCCGGAGAATGCCGCGTTGCTCGAGCGCATCCAGGCAGGGAAACTACCCGAAGGGTGGGACGCGAACCTCCCGGAGTTCGAAGCAGGTAAGGATCTGGCCACCCGAGCAGCGTCGGGCAAGGTCATCAATGCCATCGCCGATGTCCTGCCGGAGCTCTGGGGCGGTTCGGCCGACTTGGCCGGCTCGAACAACACGACCATCGAATCCGCGCCGTCGTTCATTCCCGAAACCAAGCAGACCGATTCATGGAAGGGCGACCCCTACGGACGTGTCCTTCACTTCGGCATCCGCGAGCACGCCGCAGCAGCGATCGTCAACGGGATCACCCTGGCCTCGCCGACCCGCGCGTTCTCCGGGACATTCCTGATCTTCTCCGACTACCAGCGTCCGGCCATCCGTCTCTCGGCACTGATGGGCGTGCCGTCCATCTACGTGTGGACCCACGATTCCATCGGTCTGGGCGAAGACGGGCCGACCCACCAGCCGGTCGAGCAACTGGCCTCCCTGCGGGCCATCCCGAACCTCGACGTGGTCCGTCCGGCAGATGCCAACGAAGTGTCTTGGGCTTGGAAGACGGTTCTGGAGAACACCTCCAACCCCGCAGGACTGGTGCTCTCACGTCAAGGACTGCCGGTCTACGACAGGAGCCAGCCAGGATTCGCCCCGGCTTCCGGCGTTGCACAGGGAGGGTACGTGTTCGTTGACGCCATGCGCGACGGTCAGGTCGTGGACCCGGATGTGGTGCTGATGGGCACCGGATCCGAAGTCCAGCTCGCCGTCAATGCCCGCGAGGCGCTGGCCGAAGAAGGCATCGCCGCCCGCGTGGTCTCGTTGCCCTGTGTGGAGTGGTTCAACCGTACGGATCAGTCCTACCGCGATTCGGTCCTCCCGCCATCGGTGAAGGCCCGAGTCAGTGTCGAGGCAGGCGTGGCCCAGGGCTGGCGCGAACTGGTCGGCGACGCCGGCCGGATGGTCTCGCTGGAACACTTCGGTGCCTCCGCCGACTATAAGCGCCTCTACACCGAGTTCGGTATCACCGCCGAGGCGGTGGCACAGGCTGCCCGCGACTCGATCAGCGCAGCGAAATAACCCGATGCCGGTCGGTCACGAAAAAGTGGCCGACCGGTTTCCGTTCCCGTGACCCGAACCCGCAGGAACGGCCCAAAACCTCATTTCCCTCCTGGAAGGATCCATCTCATGAGCAACCCCAACACCCAGGCCCTCTCCGACGCCGGAGTCTCCATCTGGCTCGATGACCTCTCCCGCTCCCGCCTGACCTCGGGATCGCTGCAGAAGCTCATTGGCGAACAGAATGTGGTCGGCGTGACCACGAACCCCTCGATTTTCGCCGCTGCCCTGTCCAAGGGCGATGCCGATTACACCGAGCAGGTGGCCGAACTCGCCGCTGCGGGCGCCGACGTCGAGGAAGCCGTCTTCCAGATCACCACCCAGGACGTCACCCAAGCCTGCGATCTCTTTGCCCCGGTGGCCACCGCCAGCAAGGGCATCGATGGGCGGGTCTCGATCGAGGTCGACCCGCGTTCGGCGCATGACGCGGCAGCCACCATTGCCGAAGCCAAAAAGCTCTCCGCCAAGGTGGATCGCGAGAACGTCTTCATCAAGATTCCTGCCACGCTCGAAGGACTTGAGGCCATCACGGCAACGCTGGCCGCCGGCATCAGCGTCAACGTCACGCTGATCTTCTCGCTCGAACGGTACCGTGCAGTCATCAACGCCTTCCTCTCGGGCATGGAGCAGGCGAAGGAGAACGGCCACGATCTCTCCAAACTCCACTCCGTTGCTTCCTTCTTCGTCTCGCGTGTCGACACCGAAATCGATAAGCGTCTCGACGCCATCGGAACCGAGGAGGCCACCGCGCTCAAAGGCAAGGCCGGTTTGGCCAACGCCCGGCTGGCTTACCAGGTCTTCGAAGAGGACTTCTCCTCCGAACGCTGGAGCGTCCTGGCTGCTTCCGGTGCAAGGCCGCAGCGGCCGCTGTGGGCCTCCACCGGGGTGAAGGATCCTTCGCTGCCGGACACGTTGTATGTGACCGGGCTGGTGGCACCGCAAGTCGTGAACACGATGCCAGAGAAGACCTTGAACGCCGCATCGGACCACGCCGAGGTCACCGGCGACACGATCACCGGCACCTACGACGAGTCGAACCAGGTCTTGGATTCCCTCGCGGGCCTGGGCATCGACTACAACGATGTGGTGCTCCTGCTGGAGAACGAAGGAGTGGAAAAGTTCGAGGCGGCCTGGATTGAATTGCTCGCTGATGTCCGCCACGCACTGGAAGCAGCAGGAAAGGCATCGGCATGAGCGCCCTAGGGTTCACGGCCACCGGAGCCGCCCAAGCTGCCATCCAGGCCCATGTGCCGGGCCTGGTCGCCGAGAAGGTCGCTTCTCGGATCGCAGCCAAGGACGACACCCTCTGGGGTCCCGATGCCCAGTCCGAGGCGTCCAAACGCCTCGGTTGGGTCGATCTGGCCGAGACCTCTCGTCCCCTGGTTGAGCCGATCCTGGACTTGCGCCGAGAATTGCAGGCCGACGGGATCGACCGCATCGTCTTGGCGGGCATGGGCGGCTCTTCCTTGGCACCAGAGGTCATCACCGCCACCGCCGACGTGGAACTGATCGTCTTGGATAGCACCGACCCCGAGATGGTCGGGAATGCGCTGACCGATCGGCTGGCGACCACGGCCCTGGTGGTCTCCTCCAAATCCGGTTCGACCGTCGAAACAGATTCCCAGCGCCGTGTCTTCTCGCAGGCGTTCGAGGACGCCGGCATCGATCCGGCATCGCGCATCATCGTGGTCACCGACCCGGGTTCGCCGATGGACGAAGCCTCCCGCAAGGCTGGCTACCGTGCGGTCTTCAACGCCGATCCCAACGTGGGTGGACGGTATTCCGCGCTGACGGCGTTCGGACTCGTTCCTTCGGGGCTGGCCGGTGTCGACATCGCGACCCTGCTCGACGAGGCGGAGGAAGCCGCGGAGTTCCTGGCGGACGACGACGAAGACAATCTGGGTCTAGCACTGGGTGCCGCCTTGGCCGGAACCACGCCGCTGCGCAATAAGATCGTCTTCGTCGACGAGGGCTCCGGAATCGTCGGCTTCGCCGATTGGGCCGAACAGCTCATTGCCGAGTCCACCGGCAAGCACGGGACCGGGCTGCTGCCGGTTGTCGTGGAACCCGGCGCCGAGGAGACAGTCCACCAGGCCGACGACGTATTGCTCGTCCATCTGGTCTCCGACGATGAAGACCCGGTCATCGCGACCCAAGGACACCATGTGTATGTTGCTGGTTCGTTGGGAAGCCAGATTCTGTTGTGGGAGTATGCCACGGTCGTCGCCGGCAAACTGTTGGGTATTGACCCCTTCGACCAGCCCGATGTGGAGGCGGCGAAGATCGCTGCCCGTGGGTTGCTCGACGCTACCCCCGAACCGGAGGCCGCCCAGCTGGTCGATGGCGATATCGAGCTTCGGGCTACCGAGGGCCTGCTCGAAGGGGCGGCAGGTGTCACCGATGCCGTGGCTAACCTGCTCGCCGCACTGCCTGCCGATGGCTACCTGAGCATCCAAGCGTATGTGGATCGCATCGGTCACGCCGATCTGGCGACCCTGCGTGAGGACCTGGCGGTGGCATCGAACCGTCCGACGACGTTCGGCTGGGGACCACGTTTCCTGCACTCCACCGGACAGTTCCATAAGGGAGGACCCCGCATCGGGGTGTACCTGCAGATCACCGCCGACTCGGATACCGATATCAGCATTCCCGATCGTCCGTTTACGTTCGGTGAGTTGATCGCCGCCCAGGCCACCGGTGACGCCCAAGTGCTCGCTGACAACGGCCGTCCGGTCCTGCGCCTGCATTTGGGGTCCCGGGACGAAGGAATCCGCCAGTTGCGTGCCGCGATCAGCGCACTGCCCGGAATCCACCAGTAGCATCGGGACAGCGGGCGGCCCCTGAGGGCCGCCCGCTCCCCCGCTCTTTCACCACAGAAAGCACCCCATGGCAGATACCAGCGCGCATAACCCCCTGCGCGATCGTCGGGACCGCCGCCTGAACCGAATTGCCGGGCCATCTGCCCTCGTATTCTTCGGTGTCACCGGCGACCTCGCCCGCAAGAAGCTCATCCCCGCCGTCTACGACCTTGCCAACCGCGGGCTCCTCCCGCCCAGCTTCGCCGTCGTCGGTTTCGGTCGCCGCGACTGGTCACCCGAAGACTTCGTCGCCCAGGCCAGGGAATGGGTTGTGGCCAGCGCCAGGACCCCTTTCAACGAAACGGTCTGGGCTCAGCTCTCCGGAGGTTTCCGCTTCGTCACCGGTGGTTTCGGAGATGAAGAGGCCTACGAACGTCTCGGGGAAACCCTGGATGAGCTCAAGGTTTCGCGCGGGACCCGTGGGAACCACGTCTTCTACCTTTCGATCCCCCCGAACTCCTTCGAGCAGGTCTGCGAACAGCTCTCCCGCCATGGTCTGGCCCAGGACGAGCAAATCCTCACGGACTCAGCCGAGGAGCAGGCCCCCTGGCGCCGCGTGGTCATCGAAAAGCCCTTCGGTCATGATCTCGAATCGGCTCGCGAACTGAACACCATCGTGGAGTCGGTCTTTCCGCCCGATGCTGTCTTCCGCATCGACCACTACTTGGGCAAGGAAACCGTCCAGAACCTGTTGGCACTTCGTTTCGCCAACCAACTGTTCGAACCGCTGTGGAACGCGAACTACGTCGACCATGTGCAGATCACCATGGCCGAAGACATCGGTATCGGGGGCCGGGCAGGCTACTACGACGGCGTCGGTGCCGCCCGCGATGTCATCCAGAACCACCTGCTCCAACTCCTGGCCCTGACCGCCATGGAAGAGCCGATCTCCTTCAACGCCGAACATCTGCGGGCCGAAAAGGAAAAGGTCCTCGCAGCCGTCAAACTTCCCGAGGATCTCTCACGTCATTCCGCCCGCGGGCAATACACCGGCGGTTGGCAGGGGGGCGAAGAAGTCACCGGATTCCTCGACGAGGAGGGTTTCAACCCTGACTCGCAAACGGAAACCTATGCGGCCATCCGTGTGGACATCAACACCCGCCGCTGGTCGGGAGTGCCCTTCTACCTCCGGGCTGGCAAGCGTCTGGGCCGACGGGTGACCGAAATCGCCGTCGTCTTCAAACGTGCCCCCAACCTGCTCTTCCGGGACAATGCTTCGGAAGAATTCGGTCAGAACGCAGTGGTCATCCGTGTGCAGCCCGACGAAGGCGCCACCATCCGATTCGGTTCGAAGGTTCCGGGCACCCAGATGGAGGTCAGGGATGTCACCATGGACTTCGGCTACGGACACTCCTTCACGGAGTCGAGCCCCGAAGCCTATGAGCGCCTGATCCTTGACGTGCTCCTGGGCGAGCCGCCCCTGTTCCCGCGGCACCAGGAGGTCGAGCTGTCCTGGAAGATCCTCGACCCGTTCGAGGAATACTGGGCCGGGCTGAATGAACAACCCGAACCCTATGCCCCCGGAAGCTGGGGGCCGAGTTCGGCCGATGAACTGCTGGCACGAGATGGAAGGACGTGGCGGCGGCCATGATCGTAGACCTGCCGAACACCACCACTTCGAAGGTGGCCAAGAAGGTCATGAACCTGCGTGAAACCGGCGGCGTCGTCGCCTTAAGCCGGGTGTTGACGCTGGTGGTCGTGACCCAGTCGGGGTTCGAGGAGGAGGCCATCGCCGCGGCCAATTTGGCCAGCCGTGAACACCCGTGCCGCATTATTGTCGTGGTCGAGGGTGCCACGGGTGCGCCCACCAGCCTCAGCGCCCAGATTCGGGTCGGTGGAGATGCCGGCGCTTCGGAGGTCATCGTCCTCCATGCCGACGGCGAACTGGCCACGGCCAACGAATCACTGGTCAACGCACTCCTGCTGCCCGACGCCCCCATCGTCGCCTGGTGGCCCCATGGGATGCCCGAATGCGCGTCGGAAACGGCCATCGGTAAAATCGCCCACCGCAGGATCACCGATAGCCGGACAGCGGATGAGCCCCAAAAGGCACTCTTCGCGTTGGCGAAAAGCCATGTGGCCGGCGATACCGATTTGGCGTGGACCCGGTTAACCCTCTGGCGGGCCCAGTTGGCGGCGGTGCTGGATCAACTCGACGCCGGACAGCTGACGGCCGCCACGGTCAAGGGTTCCTCGTCGAGTCCCAGCGTCCTGCTCCTGGCCGCCTGGTTGACGCTCCGCCTGGATATTCCGGTCACGATCGCCTCCTCGTCCAACGGGACAGGAGTGCGCAGCGTACGTTTCTCGCGGGACGACGGCGACGTCGTGCTGACCCGCCCGCATGACGACGTGGCTGAGCTGTATCAGCCGGGACAAGCGGTCCAGCGGGTCTCCCTGCCGCGGCGCAATACCTCCGCCTGCCTCTCGGAAGAACTCCGTCGTCTGGACCCCGATGAAGTCCTCGGCGAGGTCCTGCGTGAAGGCCTGGCCCAAACCAACCTACGCTCCGTGACCGCCAGCGAACGCTGAGCGGGACGGCGAACCAGAGAATGCCGAAGAGGCGGCTTCCCCGTGGGGAAGCCGCCTCTTCATGGTTTTTATGGCGCTCAGCACCGGTCCTGGGGACGGGATGCCACCGCAGGGACTCGGTGTCCTAGAGCTCCGAGCTGAAGCGCATGATGATGCCCAGAGCAATGATGACGGCACCCCAGGACACGCCAAGGACAACAGTGATCCGGTTGAGGTTCTTTTCGGCCACGCCTGAGGACCCGAGACTGGTGGTCATACCGCCGCCGAACATGTCCGACATGCCGCCTCCGCGCCCTTTGTGGAGCAGGATCAGCATGACCAGCAACAGGCTCACGAGACCCAACACCACCTGCAGGACAATCTTGAGTGTGTCCACTACTACCTTTCGGTCGAGAACGGCCGCAGCCGGTTAGTCCGTCACCAGATGATGCTCGAACCTAATAATGTTAGCAAATTCCGCGGCGTCCAGGCTGGCACCCCCCACGAGCAGCCCGTCGACATCGGCGCCACGCATGATTGCGGCGGCATTCGCGGCCTTGACTGAGCCACCATAGAGCAGGCGGATACCTGCTGCCGTGTCGGCGTCGTAGATCTTGACGAGCTCGGCGCGGAGCGCGGAGGCCATCTCCTGGGCATCCTCGGGACCGGCGACTTCTCCGGTACCGATGGCCCACACCGGTTCGTAGGCCACGACGAGGTGGGCGGCCTGGGCGGCATCCAGCCCGGCCAGGGATGAACGCAACTGCTCGAGCGTGTGCTCGACATGGCGTCCGGCCTGCCTGACCTCAAGCCCCTCACCGACGCAGAGCACCGGCACCATCGAATGCCTGTAGGCTGCCGCAACCTTGCGGGACAACAGCTCATCGGTTTCGCCGTGGATGGCCCGGCGTTCGCTATGCCCGACCAGGACATACCGTGCCCCGAGTTTGGAGAGGAAAGCCCCTGAGATATCCCCGGTGAAGGCTCCGGAATCTTCGGGTGAAAGATCTTGGCCCCCGTAGACGACCGGCAGGTCGTCGCCGGCGACCAGGGTCTGGACGCCGCGCAGATCGGTGAAGGGAGGGAAGACGGCGACCTCGACCCGGTTGAAGTCGTGTTTGGCGTCCTCGAGCGTCCACGCCAGTTTCTGCAGCAGCGTGATGCCTTGAACATGGTCCATGTTCATCTTCCAGTTGCCGGCAATCAGCGGCTTTCGGTCGAATTGGCCGTTGGTGGAGGTGGTCATAGGTGGCTAGTTCCCTTCGAGCGCAGTAAGTCCGGGCAATTCCTTGCCCTCCAAGTATTCGAGGCTGGCCCCGCCTCCGGTGGAGATATGGCCGAAGTCATCGTCGCTGAAGCCCAGCGTACGTACGGCCGCAGCGGAGTCCCCTCCGCCGATGACGGAGAAGGCTTCGGAATCGGCCAAAGCCTGAGCCACGGCACGGGTTCCCCCGGAGAAGGCCTCGAGTTCGAAGACGCCCATGGGGCCGTTCCAAAAAACGGTGTTCGCGGAGCGGATGTAGCTGACGAATGCCTCACCCGAGGCCGGGCCTATATCGAGGCCCAGTCCGCTGGCACCGAATCGTCCGCTGTCGATTGCATCGGCGGGAAGTACCTCGTGTTCGGCATCCGGGCCGAATTTAGAGGCGACGACCACGTCGGTGGGCAGGATGATGTCGCAGCCGGTTTCCTTGGACCGCGCCAGGTATCCACGCACGGTTTCCAGTTGGTCTTCCTCCAGCAGGGATTTCCCGACCGGGTAGCCCATGGCCGCGAGGAAGGTGAAGGCCATGCCCCCACCGATGAGCAGGTGGTCGGCGCGCCCGAGGAGCTGGTCGATCACCGCGAGTTTGTCAGAGACCTTAGAACCGCCCAGGACGACGACGTAGGGCCGCTGTGGAGCTTCGGTGAGCTGGCGGAGGACTTCCATCTCGGTCCTGACCAGATCTCCCTGATACGCGGGCAGTAGCTGGGCAATATCGACCACGGAGGCGTGCTTGCGGTGCACGGCACCGAAGGCATCATCCACGTAGGCGCCATGAGCACCGGTCAAATCGGCCAGTTCACGAGCGAAGGAGGCCCGTTCGTCGTCGTTTTTGCTGGTCTCGCGAGGATCGAACCGGACGTTCTCCAAGATCAGAACGGCCCCGTCCTGCAACCCGGCAGCGAGTTCGCGGGCGCTGCTACCCACGACGTCCTGGGCGACCTCGACGTCGAAATCGGCGAGCTCGGCCAGCCGGTCCGCCGCAGGCCGGATGGAGTACTTCGGATCCGGGGCGCCCTTCGGACGACCCAGATGGGCCATCACCAAGACCCGGGCACCGGCCTCGGAGAGTTTCGCGAGGACGGGAAGGGACGCGCGGACGCGTCCGTCGTCGGTGACGGTGGAGCCATCAAGCGGCACGTTCAGGTCGCTACGGACCAGAACGTGCCGCCCACGGACACCATCGGCGAGCAGATCGTCGAGAGTGTTGGAAGTCATGACTTCAGGCTATCGGATCGTCGTGACTATGCCAGCTTCGATCCGACGTATTCGGTCAGGTCCACCAGACGGCTGGAGTATCCGAATTCGTTGTCGTACCAGCCGATGACCTTCACGGTGCTGCCGATGACCTTGGTCAGCGGTGCGTCGAAGATCGTCGAATGCGGGTCGGTGACGATATCGCTGGAAACAATCGGATCTTCGTTGTACTTCAGGTAGGGGGCCAGCGTCCCCTCCTCGGCAGCAGCGCGGAAGGCCGCGTTGACTTCCTCGACGGTGGTTTCGCGGGCCAACGTGACCGTCAGGTCGGTGGAGGATCCGGTCGGGACCGGAACGCGCATGGCGTAGCCGTCGAGCTTGCCCTTGAGCTCGGGCAGGACCCGGCCGATGGCCTTGGCGGCACCGGTCGAGGTGGGGATCATGTTCAGCGCTGCGGCCCGGGCCCGGCGTGGGTCCTTATGGGGGCCGTCCTGCAGGTTCTGATCGGCGGTGTAGGCGTGGATGGTGGTCATGAGCCCGTCGACGATGCCGAACTGGTCGTTGAGGACCTTGACCATGGGGCCGAGGCAGTTGGTGGTGCAGGAGGCATTGGAGATGATGTCGTGGTTCGCCGGCTCGTAGAGGTGGTCGTTGACACCCATCACGATCGTGATGTCTTCGCCCTTGGCCGGTGCGGAGATGATGACCTTTTTGGCTCCGGCTTCGAGGTGCTTGCGGGCGCCTTCGGCCTTGGTGAAGCGGCCGGTCGATTCGATGACGACGTCTGCTCCGAGTTCGCCCCAGCCCAGGTTGGCAGGATCCTTCTCGGCGAGGATGCGGATGTGGTGTTCACCGACGACGAGGTCTTCACCATCGACGGAAACGTCTTCGGAGAGTCGGCCGAGGACCGAATCGTATTTCAAGAGCATGGCCAGGCTGTCGATATCTGCCAGGTCGTTAATGGCGACGATCTCGATATCTGCCTGGTTCATGAGCGCGGCGCGCAAGTAGTTGCGGCCAATACGTCCGAAGCCATTGATGCCAACACGGGTAGTCACGTGAATATTCTCCTTGCCGGAAGGTAGCCATCACCGTGCTCCGGGTTAAGGAGATCAAGACGCGGGGATGGCAATGGAAATTTTGCGACACCCCGTTGTGTCTTCGGCCTGTGGGCCGGCCGGTTCAGCGGGCTCCCGTCCCGGGGAAAACCGGATACGGGGCCCGCTCGAGCCGTTGGTAACATCTTACGCCATGAGGCGTCCGATGTGTGAGGAAAGTTACCTGCTCGTTTCCCCGGGTCCGCGGACCCGGGGAAAACCTGCTACTTTCCCGGAACGATCAGTGACTTCGCGCCGGAGCGCGCAGCCGCGAACCGAGCCGATACGTCGGCCCAGTTCACGATGTTCCAGAACGCCTTGACGTAATCGGCCTTGACGTTGACGTAGTCCAGGTAGAAGGCGTGCTCCCACATATCCAGCATCAGCAACGGGGTGGTACCCACCGGGACGTTGCCCTGCTGGTCGTAGAGCTGCTCGATGACCAGGTTTTCGCCGAGGCCCTCGAAGGCCAGCAGCGCCCAACCCGAGCCCTGCAGGCTCAGCGCGGCGTTGGTGAAGTGGTTGCGGAAGGCATCAAACGAGCCGAAGGCGTCGTCGATGGCTGCTGCGAGCTCGCCCTCGGGCTTGTCTCCGCCTTCTGGGGACAGGTTCTGCCAAAAGATCGAGTGGTTGGTGTGCCCACCGAGGTGGAACGCCAGATCCTTGGACAGCTTGGGGATGTTGCCGTACTCGCCCTTCTCGCGGGCCTCAGCCAGCTTATCCAGCGCGGTGTTGGCTCCTGCAACATAAGTCGCGTGGTGCTTGCTGTGGTGCAGCTCCATGATGCGCGCGGAAATGTTCGGCTCCAGCGCCGCGTAGTCATACGGCAGGTCAGGAAGTTCGTACTTCGCCATGATCTCCTCCATTTATCTCTCACATGCCCGTTCAACGGGCATGCTGGTGGGTAGTGCTTCCCGTGCCTCGCGGCGACGGAAATCCAGCGGCTTGATCAGCCGTCGAGCATATCTGCGGTAACGCTGGCCTCCGTGCCGGGTATTCCCAGCTCGGCGGCACGGCGGTCAGCCATCGCCAACAACCGACGGATCCGTCCGGCAATGGCGTCCTTGGTCATCGGCGGGTCGGCCAGATGGCCGAGCTCGTCCAGGCTGGCCTGTTTATGGGCCACCCGCAGTGCACCTGCGTATTGCAGATGGTCCGGGACATCGTCCCCCAAAATCTCCAAGGCCCGTTCAACTCGGGCGCCCGCAGCCACCGCGGCTTGGGCGGAGCGGCGAAGGTTGGCGTCGTCGAAGTTCGCCAAACGATTGGCGGTTGCCCTGACCTCCTTGCGCAT
The DNA here is from genome assembly GCF_900163545.1 of Arthrobacter rhombi. Lineage (GTDB taxonomy): Bacteria > Actinomycetota > Actinomycetes > Actinomycetales > Micrococcaceae > Arthrobacter_H > Arthrobacter_H rhombi_A. The sequence continues at coordinate 47,757 of NZ_FUHW01000052.1, read as the reverse complement.
GCGGCGTTCCTCCCACACCAATAAGGTGTCGTGGGCTCCCATACGGGTCAGCAACGCAGCGATGGAATCGCCGTCCCGGATGACGACGCGGTCCACTCCGCGTACTTCCCGTGCCTTGGCAACGATATCCAGCCGTCGGGCCGCCCCCACGAGGGCCAGGGCCGCCTCGGGTCCCGGGCAGGTCACTTCCAGGGCCGAGGAACGGCCGGGCTCGGTCAGCGAACCATGGGCGAGGAAGGCCCCGCGCCAGACGGCTTCCGCGTCGGCGGTGGAACCATTGACGATCACTGACGGCAGGCCTCGCACGGGGCGTCCTCGACCATCCAGCAAACCGGTCTGGCGTGCCAGCGATTCCCCGTCGCGAACCACCCGGACGACGTACCGGCTTCCCCGGCGCAGTCCCCCAGCGGAGACGACGATGATTTCTGCGGTATGCCCGTAGACCTCTGAAATGGCCTGACGCAGGCGGCGTGCGGTCGCAGCTAGATCGACTTCCGCCTCGATGACGATGCGCCCCGAAATGATGTGCAGTCCCCCGGCGAAACGTAGGGTCGCCGACACTTCGGCTTTACGTACGGAGGACTTCTTGACGTCCAGCCGGGACAGCTCGTCCTTGACCGAAGCGGTCAGTGCCATGGCTATTCTTCCTCACGTCGCGTTGTATTGCGGGCAAACGCCTCAAAGACATCCTGATACTCCGCCGCGAGCCGCAGGGGCTCGTGGACGGCACGGTCATGCCCAGTAGCCACCTTACCGAAAAAGCACTCGGCACCCAGTCTGCGGGCTGCCGCCCTGAAGGCCTGTTCGTCGTCGACGGATGAAGGATCGGCCAGAACAGCGTCAATTCTCAGGTCGGGAGCGTACCGCGCAATCACGTCCAGATGAGCGGCAGCGGTCATTCCCGAGGTCTCTTGGGTGTCAGTGACCAGGTTCATCGTCAAGAGTCGCCGAGCGGGGGTGTTCTGCAGTGCATCGCGCATTTCGGGCAGCAGCAGATGCGGAAGGACCGAGGTGTACCAGGAGCCGGGCCCCAGGATGACCCAGTCAGCCAATTCAATGGCGTCCAGCGCCTCGGGACAGGCCGGTGCGTCGGAGGGCGACAGTGCAACATTGCTGACCAGGGTGTCGTTCCCGGCTTCGGCCAACGCCGCCTGACCGTGGATCCGCCGCCGCGATAGGCTTCCGCCTTCGGTAGTGGTGAGGACTTCTCCCGAAATATTTAGTGGCACGGTGCTCATCGGCAGCACGGCGCCCCGAGCGCCGAGCAAGGCACCAGCCCAGCGCAGTCCCGCCACGGCATTGCCCAACAGCTCCCAGAGGGTCACGATCAGCAAGTTTCCCACCGCATGGTTTTCCAGCGACGTTTCGACTCCTTCGGAGCCGACGAAACGGTGTTGCATGACGTCGCGCCAGGTACGGCCCCAATCTGATTCGTCACACAGGGCGGCCAGGGCCATCCGGAGGTCCCCGGGCGGCAACACGCCGAGCTCGCGGCGGAGCCGGCCGGAGGATCCCCCGTCGTCGGCCACGGTGACGATCGCTGTGATGTCGTTCGTCAGTCGTCGGAGAGCCGATAGGGAAGCTGAAAGTCCATGGCCTCCCCCGAGGGCGGCGACTCGCATGGTCGTCATCTCGTCTCCCGCCCCTACCGGGCGGGGTGGGAGCATCGGCATCTGTCCCGTGAGGAACGTCATGGCCTTACTCCCGGCCCAAGTCGCGGTGGTTGACCATGACCGTGACGTTGGGGACCTGTCGGAGTCGGCGGGCCATTTCTTCGGTCACGGCCACCGAGCGGTGTTTACCGCCCGTGCACCCGATGGCAATCGTGGCGTAGTGCTTATTCTCCCGGCGGTACCCCTCGAGGACCGGCTCGAGCGCTTCAAGATAGTGGAAGATGAAATCTGCGGTGCCGTCGGCTTCGAGGACGTAGTCGCTGACGACCTTCTCCTGGCCGGTATGCGGGCGCAGTGCGGGCACCCAATGCGGGTTCGGGATGAACCTGACATCTGCCAGGAAGTTCGCGTCGGTCGGCAGCCCGTATTTGAAACCAAAGCTCATGACGTTCAGGCGCAGGACCACCGGTCCCGAATCGGAGAAGAGTTCGATGATCGACCGCCCGAGGGCATGAACGTTCAAGGGTGTGGTGTCGATGACGATCTCTGCGTGGTCCTTGATTTCCTTCAAGACCTCGCGCTCTGCGGCAATGCCGTCTGAAATCCGTCCGTCGCCTTGCAACGGGTGGGGTCGACGTCCCTGTTCGAAGCGGCGGATGAGCAGCTCATCGCTGGCGTCGAGGAACAACACCCGGTATTCAACGCCTGCGGCACGGAGTTGGCCCAGGTTCTCCCGCAGTGCGGCAAACAGTTCCCGACTTCGCACGTCCATGACAACGGCGAGCTTCGGGATGGACCCGGGGTTGCGGGCCACCAGGTCGGTGAGGGTTCCCAACAGCTGCGGCGGGAGGTTCTCCACCACGTACCAGCCTTGGTCCTCCAAGGCGTGTGCTGCCGTGGTGCGGCCGGCACCTGACATGCCGGTCACGACCAGCATTTCTGATTCTTCGGGCTTGACGGGGCTCAGCTCGATACTCATGGTTCCAGTCTAGTCGTGTTCCGACACGCTCGTTCTCAGTCGAGCAGCTCGCCGGTGGTGGTGTTCACCGCCGGGGTGGCCCCGTCGTCGTCCTCCGGGGTGTTGTCGGGGTCCTGAGGCGGGGCCAACGCTTCGACGAGGTGTCCGGCCAGTACTGCCCCGACGCCCTTCACCTCGGTGAAATCTTCGACGGTCGCAGCCCGCATACGCTTCAGCGAACCGAAATGTTTGATCACCGCTTGGCGTTTGGCCGGCCCCAAGCCGGGCACTTGGTCCAGCAGGGAGGAGATCATCGAGGAACTGCGTTTCTGCCGGTGGAAGGTGATCGCGAAACGGTGGGCCTCATCGCGGATGCGTTGGAGCAGATACAGCCCGTGGGATGCCCGTGGCAAGACCACCGGGAAGGGATCCTCGGGCAGCCACAGCTCCTCGAGGCGCTTCGCCAAACCGGCGACATAGACGTCATCGATTCCCAGGTCTTCGAGCGCCCGGACGGCAGCTGCAACCTGTGGCGGACCGCCGTCGACCACGACGAGGGACGGAGGGTAGGCAAATTTTTTCGGCGGGGCCTTCTCGCCCTGTTCCTCGATGCTGATCTCTCCGGAAATCACCGGGGCCATGGCCGCCTGGTCCTCGAGGTAGTGGCGGAATCTGCGGGTGATGACGTCATACATCGATGCCGTGTCATCCCGGGCCGCTTCACCGCTGATGGAGAACTTGCGGTATTCGGACTTCTTGGGCATGCCGTCCTCGACCACCACCATGGAGGCGACGACGTTGGTGCCCGAGACGTGGGAGATGTCGTAGCACTCGATGCGCATCAGCGGCACCGGCAGCGACAGGGCCTCCTGGAGTTCCTGCAGGGCGGCACTACGCGTGGTGATATCGGCGGCGCGGCGTGATTTATGCAGTCGGAGGGACTGTTCGGCGTTCTCCTTCACGGTGCCCATCAGCGTGGCCTTCTCACCGCGTTGCGGGACCCTCAGGTTCACGGCGCTGCCGCGCAGGCCGCGTAGCCAGGTGGCCAGTTCCTGAGGGTTCTCCGGTTCCACAGGGACCAGAACTTCCCGGGGGATCCGATCTCCACCGGTGTTCTCCCCATAGACCTGTTGCAGGAGGTGCTCGATGAATTTGGGGCCGTCGGTTTCCTCGACCTTCTCCACGACCCAGCCTCGTTGCCCACGGATCCGACCGTTACGCACATGGAAGACTTGTACCGAGGCTTCGAGGTCGTCTTCGGCCACGGCGAAGATATCCGCTTCGGTATCCTCCGAGAGGACGACGGCGTTGCGTTCGAACACGCGGCGCAGGGCAGCGATGTCATCGCGGAGCCGAGCCGCCTGTTCGTAATCCAGTTCGGCGACGGCGGCCTTCATCCGGCCCTCGAGGTCACGGATGAACCGGGTGCCTTCCCCTCCCATGAACTGGCAGAGTTCCTCGGCCAGTTTCCGGTGGTCTTCGGGGCTGATCCGTCCCACGCAGGGGGCCGAACATTTTCCGATGTCGGCCAGCAGGCAGGGGCGTCCGGTCAACTGTGCTCGGCGGAAGACCCCGGGGCTGCAGGTGCGGACCGGGAAGACCCGCAGGAGGGTATCCAGCGTTTCGCGGATGGCCTTCGCCGGATAGAAGGGGCCGAAGTACTTCACGTCCTTCCGCCGGTCCCCCCGCATGACCTGGGCCCGCGGGAACTTATCGCCCATCGTCACCGCCAAGTACGGGTAGGACTTATCGTCGCGGAACATGATGTTGAACCGCGGGGCGTATTCCTTGATCCACGTGTACTCGAGCTGCAGGGCCTCGAGTTCGCTGCCCACCACCGTCCATTCGACACTGGCCGCGGTGTGGACCATGGCATGGGTTTTGGGGGCCAGCGTTGCCGGATTAGCGAAATAGGAGTTCAGCCGTGATCTGAGATTTTTGGCCTTGCCGACATAGATGACCCGTGTGCTGGGGTCGCGGAAGCGGTAGACGCCGGGAGAAGTGGGTATCTCGCCGGTCCGCGGACGGTAACTGGTGGGATCGGCCATACCCCAACGCTACTCCGCCGGCGGCGACTGGTTGTAGTTGCCTGACCGTTCCTGGCCGCTGAGTTCGGCGATCGCCTCGACGATCGCGTCGGTGGCCTGACGTCGTTGCGGCAGGGGGTGCTTCCGCCCGACATGTTCGAACTGCAGGGGCTCCCCCACCGACAGCGTGAACTGATGCGGGACGATTCTGTTGCTTCCCGCAGCCTGCAGACGCTCGGTGCCAATCAGGCCCACGGGCACCACCGGCGCGCCCGTGGAAAGGGCCAGCCAGCCCACACCCGTTCTCCCCCGGTACAGCCGGCCGTCCCGTGAGCGAGTTCCTTCGGGATAGATCCCGACCCCTTGGCCCGATTCCAGCAGGTCCACCAGGGAGTCCAATGCGGCGACGCTGGCTGCCTGTTCCCCGCGTTCCACGGGGATCGAACCCACGGACTCGAAGAAGGCCTTCATCGCCCGGCCTTTCACTCCCGGCGTGGTGAAGTATTCGGCTTTCGCGAAGAAGGCGACCGGGCGCGGGCAGATCGCCTGAATGATGATGCTGTCCAGAAACGACAGGTGGTTGGAGGCGATGATGAACGGGCCCTCGGTGGGCACGTTCTCCAACCCGGTAATCGTTGGGCGGCAGAGCGTACGGATCGTTGCGCGAAAACCGGCGCGGACACCTTCGAACATCCCCATCTAGGCGGAAGCCCCCCGGTGTGTTCCCGCGTCGATGGCGGCGGAATCAAGGAGGTGCCCCAGTTCCTTGGGAGAGTGAACGACGGCGACTGCACCCGCCGCTTCCAGTTCGCCTGCTGCGGCGAAGCCCCAGGAAACGCCGATGGCTTTCAAACCGTTGTTCCGGGCGCCTTCGACGTCGTAGAGGCGGTCCCCGACCATGACGGTGTTCTCGGTTCCCCCTCCGCTGGCCTGCAACGCGGCAGCCACGATCCGGGTTTTCCCGGCAGTCGCCGGCGATCCGGAAATCTCTTCCGGCGCCGAACCGTGGATGGAATCGAAATACACGTCGAGACCCTTGGCGGCCAGGAGCCGTCGCGCCAACGGTTCGGGTTTGGAGGTCGCGACGGCGAGCCGGCACCCTGCCTCGCGGAGATCATCCAGCAAGGCAGGAATTCCGGAATAGACCCGGCTGGCGTCCAAGCCGTGGGTCTCGTATTCGGCCCGGTAGTCGGCAATGACTCGTGGCAGGAGTTCCTCGGTCATTCCGGGCAGCGTCAGCAGCCCGATGGCCAACGGAGGGCCGACGAGCAGGTTCAACGCTTCATCGCCCGGGTGCTCCAGCCCGTTGAGTTGAAGGGCGAGTAAGATGCCTCCGGTGATGCCACCGGCGGGGTCCACGAGGGTGCCGTCGAGGTCAAAAAGCACAGTGCGGGCAGGAATCATCACCGGAATATTGTTGCATGAACCACCATGAGTCCACGGCAGGCATGCCCACCGCGGCATACTCCCGGGGTTCCCCTGCGGCGTCCGGACGCCGCAGCGGAGCTTAGCCCAGCACCTCTGCCAGGAACCTGCCCGTGTGGCTGGCTTCGACCTTCGCGACCTGTTCGGGGGTGCCCTGGGCCACGACCTGTCCCCCGCCATGACCGCCTTCGGGGCCGAGATCGATGACCCAGTCAGCGCTCTTGATCACGTCGAGGTTGTGTTCGATCGTGATCACGGTGTTGCCCTTGTCGACCAGCCCCTGAAGAACCAGGAGCAACTTGCGGATGTCCTCAAAGTGCAGACCGGTGGTCGGCTCATCGAGGACATAGATGCTGCGCCCGTTCGAACGCTTCTGCAGTTCCGAAGCAAGCTTCACCCGTTGCGCCTCGCCGCCGGAAAGGGTGGTGGCCGGCTGACCCAGTCGGACGTACCCCAGACCCACATCCACCAGCGTTTTCAGGTGACGTGCGATCGGTGTGAAGGCGGCGAAGAACTCGGCGGCCTCCTCGATCGGCATGTTCAGCACATCGGAGATCGACTTGCCCTTGTACTGGACCTCGAGGGTTTCACGGTTGTACCGGGCCCCGTGGCAGACCTCGCAAGGCACATACACGTCGGGCAGGAAGTTCATTTCGATCTTCAGCGTGCCGTCACCTGAGCAGGACTCGCAGCGGCCGCCCTTCACGTTGAAGGAGAAGCGCCCCGGCAGGTAGCCGCGCACCTTGGCCTCATTGGTCTCGGCAAAGAGCTTGCGGACATGGTCAAAGACGCCGGTGTAGGTCGCCGGGTTGGAGCGGGGGGTCCGACCGATCGGGCTTTGGTCCACGTGGACCACCTTGTCGAGCTGGTCCAGGCCCTCGACCCGGGTATGCCGCCCGGCCACCTGTTTGGCCCCGTTGAGCTGATTGGCCATCACCTTATAGAGGATGTCGTTGACCAGCGTGGACTTGCCGGATCCGCTCACACCGGTGATGCCGGTGAGGACACCGAGCGGGAACTTCACGGTCACATCCTGCAGGTTGTTTTCCCGGGCGCCGACGACGGTGACCTGGCGTTTGCGGTCGATCTTGCGGCGTTTGGCCGGCAATTCGATCTTGCGCCGTCCCGCGAGGTAGTCGCCAGTCATCGAATCGGTATTGGCCAGCAGGCCTTCCAACGAGCCTGAATGCACCACGGTGCCTCCGTGTTCACCGGCGCCGGGGCCCACATCAACGATCCAGTCGGCCTGGTGGATGGTGTCTTCGTCATGCTCGACGATGATCAAGGTGTTGCCCAAATCGCGCAGACGGTTCAACGTCTCGATCAGCCGTCGGTTATCGCGCTGGTGCAGACCGATGGAGGGCTCGTCCAGGACGTAGAGGACACCGACCAGTCCCGAACCGATCTGGGTGGCCAAGCGGATACGTTGCGCCTCCCCACCGGAGAGCGTGCCGGCGGCCCGTTCGAGGTTCAAGTATTCGAGTCCGACGTCGAGGAGAAAGCGCAGCCGGGCCTGGATCTCAATAAGTACCTGGTGGGCGATCTGCTTTTCTCGTCCCGACAGGACCAGGGCGTTGAGGAAGTCGGCGCATTCGCGCATCGGCATGGCGGAAACTTCGGCAATGGACTTGCCGTTGATCAGTACCGATAGCGAGGCAGGGTTCAGCCGGGCACCGTTGCACACGGGGCAGGGGATCTGCCGCATGTATTCCTCGTACCGGTCCCGGGCGTGATCGGATTCGGTTTCCAGGTGCTTGCGGTGGATGTACTGGATGACGCCTTCGAAACCGGTGCTGTATTTGCGTTCGCGTCCGAAGCGGTTGCGGTACTGGACGACGACCTTATGGTCCTTGCCGTTGAGGATCGCGTCACGCTGGGTATCGGTGAATTTGCGCCAGGGGGTATCCAGGTCGAATTTCAGGTCATCGCCCAGACCCTTCAGGAGCCGGTTCCAGTACTGCGTGGTGGCAACGCCCAGCGACCACGGCGCAATGGCCCCTTCCGCCAACGTCTTGCCGGGGTCGGGGACGACCAGGTCTTCGTCTACCTCCAGTCGGGTGCCGATGCCGGTACATGCGGGGCAGGCGCCAAAGGGATTGTTGAAGGAGAAGGACCGCGGTTCGACCTCATCAATGGCCAGCGGGTGCTCGTTCGGGCAAGCCAGGTGTTCGGAGAAGGCCCTGACCCGTGCGTCGTCTTTCTCTGGAAGGTCAACGAAATCGGCGAGCACGCGGCCATCGGCCAGACCCAGAGCCGTTTCGATGGAGTCCGTCAACCGTTGACGGATGCCATCCTTGGCGACGAGCCGGTCAATGACGACCTCTATGGTGTGTTTGTACTGCTTGCCCAGCTTCGGCGGATCACTGAGCTGGATGGTGTCCCCGTCGACCCTGGCCCGTGCGTAGCCTTTGGCTGCGAGCTCTTTGAACAGGTCGACGAATTCGCCCTTACGTGAGCGGACCACCGGAGCGAGGACCTGGAAGCGTGTCCCGTCCTCGAGCTCGAGCAGCTGGTCCACGATGGCCTGCGGCGTCTGCCGGGTGACTGGCTCATGGCACACCGGGCAGTGCGGGTGGCCGACACGAGCCCACAACAGGCGCATGTAGTCATAGATTTCGGTGATGGTCCCGACCGTCGAGCGCGGGTTCTTCGACGTCGACTTCTGGTCGATCGAGACTGCCGGGGACAGTCCTTCGATGAAGTCCACGTCCGGCTTATCGACCTGGCCGAGGAACTGGCGAGCATAGGCGGACAGCGATTCGACATAGCGGCGCTGGCCTTCGGCGAAGATCGTGTCGAAGGCCAGCGAGGACTTACCCGACCCCGAGAGGCCGGTGAAGACGATCATCGCGTCCCGCGGCAGGTCAAGGTCCACGTTGCGCAGGTTATGTTCCCGGGCACCCTTGACGAGAAGGCGTGACCGGTCATGTGCACGCTCAATGGATTCCATGGAAACGCTGGGAACGGATTGCAATTCGCTGGAGGAAATAGCCACGGATCCAGAGTAGTCGAACTTGGCGTCGAACACACGTTCGAAGGGCAAGGTTTTACCCGTGTTTCAGCGGGTTTGCTCCTGAGGTGTTCACTGCACGCGGAAGGCTGCCCGCAAAAATTCAACGGCACGGTCCTCGCCGACGCCCCAACTTTTGGCTTCCGTCGCCAATTCCTGGGCCGCTGAAGCAAGCCTGCGGTCCCCCTCGGAGCCCGTAGCCAGCACGACGGTTCCGTGACGTCCGCGGGTTTCAACAGCCCCTGCTTGTTCAAGTTCACGGTAGGCCCGGGCGACCGTGTTCACGGCAACACCCAGACGTCCGGCGAGCGCCCGCACCGAAGTCAGCCGGGTTCCCGGGACCAGCCTCCCCGAGCCGATAGCTCCGAGGATCTGCTGGCGGATCTGGTCGTACGGGTTCGCCGGCCCGTCCTTGCTGATGGCGACAAAGTCCAAGACGTCGTCATTCACTGGGTCTCCTTGGGGATCCGGGCCGGTCGCTGGCCGTTGCTGCGGGTGCACCCACAGTACCCGTCACCACTTTTCCCTCGTTCCGAGCAGCGCCTAGGCTGGCGTTATGAGCCCAGAGAATTCGCTGTTGCATGACCTGGCGGAGGTCACCATCCGCCGCGTGTCCGTTTCGTCGATGGACAACAACGCCTACCTCATCACCCATAAGCGGACCGGCGCGCAGGTGCTGATCGATGCGGCCGACGAGGCGTCGGCACTCCGCGGCCTCATCCACGACGCCGCCGCAGATGCGTCGGTGGCCCCGCATCTGGAATTGATCGCCACCACCCACCAACATTGGGACCACGTGCGGGCTCTCCGGGAGCTGGCCGATGAGACCGGCGCGCGGACGGCCTGCGGGGCCGAGGACGCAGAAGGTATTCGTGCGGCCACGGGAGTAGAAGCCGATGTAATCCTCGGCCAGGGCGATATCGGGAACGTTGAGGGCTTCGATCTGCGAACCGTGCATCTGCGGGGTCATACGCCGGGTTCCATCGCCTACATCTACGAGGACCCCTCGGGCCCGACGCATATCTTCAGCGGTGACAGCCTCTTCCCTGGAGGGCTGGGGAACACCGAAGGCGATACCGACCGGTTCGCCTCCCTGTATGAGGACGTCTCCGAGCGCCTCTTTGGGCAGTACCCGGATGACTCATTCGTCCACCCGGGTCACGGTCAGGGCACGACGCTGGGTGCCGAGCGCCCTCAGCTCCCTGAATGGAAGCAGCGCGGCTGGTAGACCGCTGGCTGGCCGCCCCTACTCGTGATGCAGTTCCCGGACCTCTCCGAACGGGACCGTCTCCGAAACCAGGGCTTGGACGCCAGTTCCGAGGAACCTCACGAGAACCCCGTACTCGCCTTCGGCAACGGATTCCTGCATGACGGGTCTGACGGTATCGAGGAAGGCTGGTTCGGCCCCCTCCAGATAGCTCTGGTAGGCGCGGGGTAGTGGGTTTTCCATGGCCGGTTCCTCCTGTGCGGTGTTCCGTCGGTGCTGACCCCAGCTCTACCACCCCTGACACGGCACGGGAAGGATTGGTAGAGCTGGCCGTCCACGCCATCTGGTTGCCATGTCCCCGGGACGGTCTCCTGAGAATCCAGACAGCAGTCAGGTGGAACCAAAAACCTCGGAGAACAGTACGCTCTATGGAGTAACTCACATTCACATCCATCCTTGGGGGAAACATGTCTGACACCAACCAGTCCGAAAACAGCGGCCAGGACCATGGCACGGCCTATCACCAGACTCCGTCACCGGACTCCGGCCCCCTGTCCCCGGTCCCGCCCCACCAGGTCACCCACATCACGGTCATGAATCCCAAAAGTGTCGGGCTCGCCTACGTTCTACTCATTTTCTTGGGCGGCCTCGGGATCCATAAGTTCTACGTGGACAAGGTTGGTATGGGGGTCACCTACCTCAGCCTCACTTTCGTCGGCGGACTGCTAACCCTGGTCTGGGTTGGGTGGTTGCTCATCATTGCCGTCTGGGTCATGTTGATCATTGACCTGTTCACGCTCGCCGGTGATGTACGCAGGTTCAATGCACGCCAACAGGCCCAGATCAGCAGCGGCGGCGCCTACGGTCATCGCTGACCAGGCGGTCCACCATCGGGATCGCCGGCACGAGACATGCTGGTTTTACCGGGGTGATCGCTCGAGGATGAGGGGACTTTCGCGCTGTCCACCACGACCGTCGGGCGGCTCTAACCATCAGGAGTTGGGCCGACATGAAGCCGTGGACCCGAACCACCTACCGGTGGGGCGTGCTGGGAGCCATCAGCGTAACGGCCGTCACTGGTTGCAGCGCCTTATCCGGGGGCCAGCACCGGTGACGGTGACCGTCTCGCCGCAGGCAGCGGTGCTGGCGCCCGAAGGCTCCTCGTCGCCGGGAGCTTCCACTCCCCCAGCGTCGGAGGCCCCGGCGCCGCCAAGGAGTCAGGCACCTACGACGCCGGCCCCGTCCAATGATCCCGCCGCCACATGGCCAGAGACTGCGCAGGAGGTCACCAGTGGCATAGCAAAAATCCACGTCGTCACCGGCGAAAGCGGAGTCACCGGCTCGGGTTTCCTGATCGCGGATGATTTGCTTGTGACGGCGGCCCGCTCATCACACAGGATGGTGCCGTTGTTGGTGTCGTGAGCCTGCGCCCGGACCAACGCGGCGAGCGGTCCGTCGACGGCATGGCCTACGCTGTCTCCGGGCCACGTACGGCGCAGGCCGTCGAGGCATGGCAGCAACGAAACGTTCCGGTTGCGGTTTCCACCTGCGAAGATGCCATAGCCGGCAGCGTCGATGTTGAGGTCAACATCGAGTCTGAACACGACCAGGCAGCGAACATTGCCCAGAGTCTGCAAACCCACGGGCAGGGCATTAATGACGGCGCCTACGACGCGGCCTTCGATATGTTCACTCCTCAAATGCAGCAGCGCATGGACGGGCTGCAGACATGGCAGGAAGGTCTCGCTTCTTCCTATTGGACCGGATTCAATCTGGTCGATGTCAGTGGATACGGAGACGACGTCGTAGCCCTCGCCCAACTGCAGACCTTGCAGAACATGGAGGACAGCAAGGGTGGTCAACAGGACTGCTCGGACTGGACCATCGCGTACGAAATGCATTGGAACGGGATCAATTGGCTGATCGATAGAACGCACCAGCCGCAGGGAGACCCCACGCAGTGCGCAGGGATCGGTGACTAGCGGTCGCGAGCCGCCATAGGTTTCCTCGGATATGAGCTACCGGACTCCAACCGGCACCACGGGGAGGGGCTGCTCCGTCTGCTTCAAATCGCGAGCTTGCCCCTGCTGGTTCACCCGAACCTACTGGCCGTCTCCTTGCGTCCGACCATGAAGATGCGACGAAACGGGAAGATGGTCAGCAGTTCACCCTCGGGGCCCGTGAAGGGCGGGTAGGCGTCCCGGACCAACGCGGCATACTCCGCTTCGAACTCGGCGGCATCGGCGTCGTTCAGCACCGAGAGAATGGGGCGCAGCGCCGTGCCACGCACCCAGTCGAGCACCGGGTCGGGTCCACGGAGGATTTGTTCGTAGGTGGTCTCCCACACATCAGCTTCGAACGCATGTTCGAGCATCAGGCGCAGGTACGTGGTTGGTTCTGCGACGGCGTCCTGGCGCAGCACCAAACCCTGGAGCCGGTCGGCCCAATACGGCGTGGCGGCGAGTTCACGCATCAACGCGTGCGAGGGGGCCTGGAAGTTCCCCGGAACCTGAGCGGCGAACCATGCCCCCGGTTTCAGGGCATCGAGCCATCCCGCCATGAGCTCACGGTGTCCGGGAATCCACTGCATCATCGCATTGCTGATGAGGATGTCGGTCTCCGCCTCGGGGGTCCAGGTCGCGGCATCGGTTTCGGCGAAGTCCAGCCGGGGCCGCTGGTGATCTGCAGTGGCTTTGTCGATCATCTCCGGTGAGGCATCCAAGCCGGTGACGTGGGCTTCGGGCCACCGATCGGCCAGGGCTGCAGTCAACGGTCCCGGGCCACAGCCCAGGTCGACGACCCGCGCCGGCACGTTGTCATCGATCCGGGCGATCAGTTCGAAGAAGGGGCGGTCACGGTGGCTGGCGAACTGGACGTAGGCGGCAGGATTCCATTTCATCACTCCAGCCTATTCCGGCCGATGCCCGCTGGGATGGGTCCGCGCCGACGGTGGGCCCGCTGGGCGATAGGCTGGAGGGACCATGAATCTTACCGACTTGCTGCCTGATTCCCCGCCCCGTGGGGCCACCGCCGAATCGACCTATGCCGCCTTCCTCTCGTGGGCGGAGGATCGCGGGATTTCCTTATACCCGGCGCAGGACGAAGCGGTGATGGAACTGGTCGAGGGGAACAACGTCATCCTGGCGACCCCCACCGGCTCCGGAAAATCGCTGGTGGCCGTCGCCGCTCACTTCCATGCGTTGGCCCGGGGGGAACGCAGCTACTACACGGCCCCGATCAAGGCGCTGGTCTCCGAGAAGTTCTTTGCCCTCTGCGAGATCTTCGGGGCCGAGAACGTCGGGATGGTCACCGGGGATTCCTCGGTGAACCAGGACGCACCGATCATCTGCTGCACCGCTGAGATCCTCGCCAACATCGCCTTGCGCGAAGGGGACGACGCCGATCTGGGCCCCGTGGTGATGGACGAGTTCCACTTCTACTCCGACCCGCAACGCGGTTGGGCCTGGCAGGTCCCGCTGCTGGAGTTGCCCCAGGCGCAGTTCCTGCTCATGTCCGCGACCCTGGGGGACGTCACCCGATTCGAGGACGAACTAACCCAACTCACGGGCCGGCACACCACCACGGTAGCCAACGCCGAGCGCCCCATCCCCCTGCACTACTACTACTCCGAGGAGCCGGTTCAGGAGGCCATGGAGGAACTGCTGTCCACCCAGCAGGCCCCCGTCTACGTGGTGCACTTCAGCCAGCTCGAAGCCATCGAGCGAGCCCAGTCGCTGATGAGCATCAATGTCTGCTCCCGCGAGGAGAAGGACAGGATCTCCGAACTGATCGCCGGATTCCGTTTCGCCACGGGCTTCGGCAAGACGCTGAACCGCCTGGTCCGCCACGGGATCGGCGTCCACCACGCCGGTATGCTGCCCAAATATCGTCGCTTGGTCGAACAGTTGGCCCAGGCGGGCCTGCTCAAGGTCATTTGCGGTACCGACACGCTCGGGGTGGGCATCAATGTGCCCATTCGCACGGTGATGCTGACGGCACTGTCCAAATACGACGGCATCCGCACCCGCCCCTTGAATGCCCGCGAGTTCCACCAGATCGCCGGTCGGGCCGGACGCGCCGGCTACGACACCGCGGGAACCGTCGTCGTCCAGGCCCCCGAGTTCGCCATCGAGAACAAGAAGTCGATGAACAAGGCCGTCGCCAAGTTCGGCGACGATTCGAAGAAGCTGCGCCAAGTCGTCAAGAAGAAACCACCCCAGGGTTTCGTCTCCTGGTCGGAGAAGACCTTCGACAAGATGGTGGCCTCCACTCCCGAACCGTTGACCTCTTCATTCAAGGTCACCCATTCAATGCTGCTGAACCTGCTCGAACGTGAGGGGAACTCCTTCGCTGCCGCCCGCAGGCTGCTGACCGAAAACCATGAGCCGCCGGCCCGGCAGAGTGCCTTGCTGCGCCGGGCCCTGGGGATTTTGCGCGAACTGCTGGCCACCGGGGTGGTTGAACGCCTCGATGCACCCGATGAGTACGGCAACCTGCTGCGCCTGACGGTGGAACTGCAGCAGAACTTCGCCCTGAACCAGCCGCTCTCCCCGTTCGCCATGGCCAGCCTGGAGATCCTGGACCGGGAATCACCCAGTTATGCCCTCGACGTGGTTTCCATCATCGAAGCAACGCTGGAAAAGCCACGCCAGGTCCTCAACGCCCAGGAGAAGAAGGCCCGCGGCGAGGCCGTGGCCGCGATGAAGGCCGAGGGGATGGAGTACGAGGCGCGAATGAACGCGCTCGACGAAGTTACCTACGCTCAGCCGTTGGCCGAGCTCCTGGGCGAGGCCTTCGAAACCTACCGTAGTGGTGCCCCCTGGTTGGGGGACTTCGAACTCTCACCCAAATCCGTGGTCCGCGATATGTATGAGCGGGCCATGTCCTTCGGGGAGTACATCGCGTTCTATTCGCTGGCGCGCTCCGAGGGAATCCTGCTGCGCTACCTCACCGACGCCTTCAAGGCGCTACGCCAGACGGTGCCTCGTGACGCGTTGCGTGAAGACCTCGAGGACCTCATCGAGTGGTTGGGCGAGCTGGTGCGCCAGACCGACTCCTCACTTCTTGACGAGTGGGAAAAGCTCTCCAGCGGCGAAATGCCTCAAGACCCCGGCGCGGACATCACCCCACCGCAGCCCGACCGACTGACCTCGAACGAGCGGGCGTTCCGGGTGATGGTCCGCAACGAGATGTTCCGCCGCGTGCAGCTCTTTGCCGATGAGCAGGAACAGACCCTGGGGCAGCTCGACGGGCACCATGGGTTCGACGCCGATGCTTGGGCTGACGCCATGGACGCCTATTTCGACGAGCACGATGACATCGACGACGGCCCGGCCGCCCGCGGACCCCAGTTGCTGATCATCACCCCGAGCCCCACCGAGTGGAAAGTCAGGCAGATCTTCAAGGATCCTGCGGGGAATAACGACTGGGGCATCGACTCGGTGATCAACCTGGCGGATTCGGATGAGGCGGGCACGGCAGTGGTGACCGTGACGGGTGTGGGCCGGCTCGACTAGCCCATACCGCCATTCAGGGGAGGAACACCGCGTATAACGGCTTGGAACCGGCCACTGCCAGGTCCACGGCCGGCATCATGATCCCCAAGGATGCGTAAAGCGAGACCGGTACGCAGAGCAGCCATTCGCGCCAGGACCCGGCAACTCCCAGGACCGGGACGGCGAGCCGTCCACTGGGACGCCAGATCTGGCGCAGGAAGGGGAACCGGCGCAGCTTCCGTGGAGCGCGCAGCCGGAGCGGCCACAGCAGATTGCAGCCCCCAACGGTCAGCAGGTCCCCGACAATATGGGTGACCGTCCCCAACAGGACGGCCAATACGAACCAGTACTGTGCCTCGGGGGCGAAGAGGGCGACGAAGGCCCCGGCGGGAATGGACATCACCCACGGCAGTTTGCGCATGGCGTCCGGGATGAACTTCAAGGCTTTTAGTGCGAAGGCGATCAACAGCACCGCCGATAGGCCTGCGCCGGGGAAAACCGTGCCCCACCGCGGGGAATGGACCTCCCAAAGACCCAGCACGTAGGCGATCACCGTGAAGACGGCGATCCCGAGGAGGGAATGCGTGCCGTTGCGGTGTCCACCGGCCACCCGGCCGATCCCGGAGCACATGAGGTTCGACACCGGTGGCAGCGACTGGGCAATGCTGGCGTGTCGATGGTCAGCATCGGGGAGCAGTGCCGCCCCGGCACACACCAGGGCCCCGGCAAGTACCCCGGCAGGTGTCACCTCGAGAAGGCCCAACCCCCAGACGCTCTGATGGGGAAGGAAGGAGAAGGACTCGGCCACCGGTCCCAGCCTCATGACCGGCTGCGTCGTCACGGCGATCCAGACGGCTGCGCCACTGGCTGCGTGGTGACCTCCCATCATGGGTTCGGCCCTCTTTCTGTCGATGGAAGACGGTGGGTGCTTCGGCCCCACCCCCGGTGGCCACGGCGATCCCCACCCTAGGCGCCACCACCGATCATTAGACGTCGGTGCCCGGCCCCATGGCCGGTAGTGTTGATCACATGACCGCTCTGATGCACCGTGTGTCCGCCACCCACGAGTTCCGCGGCCTACGCGCCACCGAACACTATTTCACCCTCCCGCTGGACCATGGCCAGCCCGGCGGTGAGTCCATCACCGTCTTTGCCCGCGAGATCTCCTCCGTGGACCATGAAGATCCCGGCCAGCTACCCTGGTTGCTGTATCTCCAAGGCGGTCCCGGGGCTGCCAGCCCCCGGGTTTCCTCGCTGACAGGGTGGATGGCCGAGGCGGCAAAGAGCTTCAGGATCCTGCTGTTGGATCAGCGCGGAACCGGGTTGAGCACGCCGGCCAACCGGCAATCCTTGCCCCTGCGGGGTGATGCCGCGGCGCAGGCTTCGTATCTGAGGCATTTCCGCGCCGATTCGATCGTGCGTGACGCCGAAGCCATCCGTGCCGAGCTGGGCATCGACACGTGGAGCACCTTCGGGCAAAGCTTCGGCGGATTCTGCACACTGACCTACCTGTCATTGGCCCCACAATCACTGGACCGTTGCCTGGTCACCGGAGGGTTGGGTCCCGTCGACGGAGGCCCGGAGGAGGTCTACCGGGCGACCTATGCACGGATGTCCGCGCGCAATGCCGAGTATTTCGCTCGCTATCCGGAAGACCGTCTGGTCCTGAATCGCATCATGCGCCACGTCGAACAGGAGCATGAGCAGCTCCCCGACGGGCGGGTGATCACCGGCGGCCTCGTCCAACTTCTGGGCCAGTTCCTCGGTGGGAACACCCGCATGGACCAGCTGCATTTCGTCTTCGAATCGGCGTTTATCCCGACCGTGGACGGCCCGCGGCTGTCGGACTCCTTTACGTCGGTGCTTTTCCAACAGGCCAGTCGAGGCCCGAATCCGCTCTATGCGCTGCTGCACGAATCTATTTATGGGAACGCTCGGGCCACCAACTGGGCCGCAGAACGCGTCGCCTCCGAGTTCCCGGACTTCGATCCGGCCTCCGCCGAGCCGCTACTGACCGGCGAAATGGTCTACAGCTGGTACTTCAGGGAGGACCCGTTCCTGCGTCCATTGGAGGACGTGGCCCGGATCCTCGCAGAGTATGAACAGTGGCCGGCCCTCTACGACCTCGAACAGCTCGCGGCCACCACGGTACCGGTGGCCGCTGCCGTGTACGCCGATGATGTGTACGTGGACCGTGACATCAGCCGGGCAACGGCAGAAAAGGTCAGGGGCCTGCGCGTCTGGGAGACCGCCGACTTCCACCATGATGGGATCGCCGACGACGGGGCGGGCATCTTCGCGCGCCTACTGGGTATGACGAAACCACTCAGTGACACCACTGAGACCGCAACGGCCAACGAGGCCGACTGAGCGTTTCCGGCGACTCATCCGGAGACGACGTCGTCGTATCCGATCTCCAAGATGGCCCGGCGGTGTCGACGCAGTTCGGCGACTCCCCCGGCGGCGACGAGCAGGACCAGCACCAGGCAGGCCACGTTCAGCCCGGCAAAGCCCCAGACGGCGAGCACCAGGCCCGAGCCCGCGGCGCCGAGGGCTCCGGCGGTACCCATGAGGGCATCGGACAGCCCCTGGACGGGAACCCGGTGGCCGGCTTCCACGCTTTCGGAGACGAACGCGGAACCGGCGACCGTGGCCAGGGACCAGCCCACGCCCAACAGGACCAGCCCCACCGTCACGGCCAGCTGACTGGCCGCCCCCACGGCACAACACACCAGGGAGGCGGCCAACACGGCCTGCGCGGCCAGCATCGTCTGCCGGCGCCCCCACCGATCGGCCAGAATCCCGATGAACGGCGAGAGGGCATACATGCCAGCTATGTGGAGTGAAATCGTGAACCCGATGAGCACCAGGACGTCCAGGCTCGCGTGGTGTCCGGCCATGGCTCCCCCGCTCGCCCCCGCGGCGATGGCGTCCAGGTCCTTGAAGTGCACCGGGGTCATGGACATGACGGCGACCATGACCAGGTGGGAGATCACAATGGTGGTGACACCGAGCCGGGCGGCCGGATGATGCCGCAGCACCGACAGTCCCCCACCCAGCGAGGGTCGTACCGGTGCCGGCGCTCCCGGTTCGCGGGACATCCGCAGTGGGTCCGGCCGCAGCCCGATATTGAGGATCAGGACGGCGATGAGCATTCCGGCCATGGAGAAGATGAAGGGCCCACTCTCGTCGGGCAACCCCAGGGAACGGCCCATGGCGGCACCCGGGCCGATCAGATTCGGTCCGGTGACCGCCCCGATCGTGATGGCCCAGACCACCAGCCCAAGGTCTCGGCCGCGGGTGGCAGGTTCGGCGAGGTCGGTCGCTGCGAAACGGGCCTGGAGGTTGGCGGCGTTGCCGACGCCCAATAATGCCGCAGAGACCAGCAAGAGCGGAAAACTCTCCAGGACCGGTGTCAGCAGCATACCCAAGGCACCCACGGCAGCAATGAGCATGCCGGCGGAGAGCGCCACCCGGCGCCCTCGGCGGATGGCCAGACCGGCCAAAGGCAAAGCGGTCAGGGCCCCGGCGACGGAGATCGCCATCGTCGTGGCCCCGGCATAGGCATTGCTTCCGGTCAGATCCACCGCCATCAGCGAGCCGAGGGCAAGCCCCGATCCGTTGCCGAGGCCGCTGAAGAGCTGGGCCAACGACAGGGAGAGGACCACGCGGCGTTGGTGGTTGCGCGGCACTGAGGGCACCGGTGCGGTGCCAAGGTTCTGACTCACCGCGCTAGCCTACCAACGCCGGGGCTCCCCGGCGGCCTGCAGAGTGGTGCTAGATGTCGCCCTCGTCGTGCTTTTCGGCAGCGGTCCTGGCCTTCGCCTCAGCGGCCGCCCGCTTGCCCGCCGGGCTGTACAGGCTGGCGACGGTCGCAATGACCAGGGTCGCGACGATAACGATCAGGGACAGACCCGTACTGATGTCCGGGATCCACTCGATGCCCTGGCCGCCGTTGATGAAGGGCAGCTCGTTTTCGTGCATGGCGTGGAAAATCAGTTTGACCCCAATGAACGCCAGGATGATCGACAGGGCGTGCTTGAGGAAGATGAGCCGTTCCATCAGCCCGCCCAAGAGGAAGTAGAGCTGGCGCAATCCCATCAGGGCGAAAATATTGGCCGTGAAGACGATGAACGGGCTCTGCGTGAGACCGAAGATCGCGGGGATCGAGTCGACAGCGAAGAGCAGGTCGGTCATGCCAATCGTGATGAAGACCAGCACCATCGGGGTGAACATCCGCTTGCCGCCCACGGTGGTGCGCAGCTTATTGCCGTCGTAGTGCTTGGCCACGGGGAGCTTGGCGGTCACCTTGGCGACGAGGCTGCTTTCGCCTTCACCTTCGTCGTCGTCGCTGTCGGTGGCCTGCTTCCACGCGGTCCAGAGCAGGAAGGCGCCGAAGATGTAGAAGATCCAGGTCAGATGTTCAATCAGCGTCGCACCGACCAGAATGAACCCACCACGGAGGATCAGCGCGATGATGATGCCAAACATCAGCACTTCCTGCTGATACTTCCGCGGTACGGCGAAGCGCGCCATGATGATGATGAACACGAAGAGGTTGTCCACGCTCAGGCTGTATTCGGTGATCCAACCGGCAACAAACTCTTGGCCATAATCGGGGCCAGCCTGCCAGAACAGCACCCCGGCGAAGACGAGTGCGAGGGTGACGTAGAAGCCGACCCAGAGGCCGGCTTCCTTCATGGAAGGCTCATGGGGGCGTTTGATCACATAGAGCAGATCGAACAGCAGGATCAGGCCCAGGGCAGTCAGGGAAATAACTTCAAATTGGGTGGTCAGATGTTCCGACACGGTAACCTCTCAGGGCGCAGGAAGCGCCGGCAGGGGACATGGGGCATTGCCGCAAGTCTCTCCGCCGTCCCAGTTCGGGATCGGCCACTGTGCCCGGCATGGCGGCATTGCCATGCGTGTTGACGTCCACAGTGTTCGGGATACTCCCCTACGCCGAGACAATCCTACCCCACGGTCTTCGGGCTCCGTCCCGGATCAGGCGTGCCCTGCCTGCTGCATTTGGCGCAGCTCCTTCTTCAGGTCCCCGACTTCGTCGCGGAGTCGTGCCGCCAATTCGAATTTCAGTTCCTCGGCGGCCCCATGCATCTGCTCGGTCAGATCGGTGATCAGATCCACCAGGTCCTCGGCCGGTGCAGCGGCCAGCCCGTCCTTCCGGACCTTGGACTCTGCCTGGACCGCCGTGGACTTGGAACGTCGGGCCCCCTTGGCGAGTCGCTGGTTATCGAGCAGTTCCTGGGTATCGGCGTCCTCCCGGGCCAGCTGGTCGGTGATGTCGGCGATCTTCTTGCGCAGCGGCATCGGGTCGACACCGCGTTCCTTGTTGTAGGCGTCCTGGATCTGACGGCGACGGTTGGTTTCGGAAATCGCGTGGGCCATCGAATCGGTGATCCGGTCGGCATACATATGCACCTGACCGGAGACGTTGCGAGCGGCGCGTCCGATCGTCTGGATCAGTGACGTCCCTGAGCGGAGGAAGCCTTCCTTATCGGCGTCGAGGATCGCCACGAGGGAGACCTCTGGCAGGTCAAGGCCCTCGCGCAGCAAGTTGATGCCCACCAGTACGTCGAAGACTCCCATCCGTAGTTCGCGCAGCAATTCGACGCGACGCAGCGTATCGACGTCGGAGTGGAGGTACTCGACTTTCACCCCATGTTCGGTGAGGTAGCCGGTGAGGTCCTCGGCCATCCGCTTCGTCAGCGTGGTCACCAGGATGCGCTCGTTGTTGGCGGTGCGGCTCCGGATCTCCTCGAGGAGGTCATCGATCTGGCCCTTGGTCGGCTTGACGATGATCTCCGGGTCCAGCAGGCCGGTGGGTCGGATGATCTGCTGGACGAAGCCATCGGATTTGCCCAGCTCGTATTTGCCAGGAGTGGCCGAGAGGTAGAGGGTCTGTCCAATCCGTTCCAGGAATTCGTCCCATTTCAGCGGACGGTTGTCCATCGCCGAGGGCAACCGGAAACCGTGCTCCACCAGAGTGCGCTTCCGCGACATGTCCCCTTCGTACATGGCGCCGATTTGCGGGATCGTCACGTGTGATTCGTCGACAACGAGCAGGAAGTCGTCGGGGAAGTAGTCCAGCAGGCAGTGCGGGGCGGTGCCGGGCCCGCGGCCGTCGATATGACGTGAATAGTTTTCGATGCCGTTGCAGAAGCCCATCTGCTGCATCATTTCCAGGTCGTAGGTGGTGCGCATGCGCAACCGCTGGGCTTCGACGAGTTTGTTTTGTCCCTCGAGTTCCTCCAGCCGCACCTGGAGTTCGTCCTCGATGTCCTTAATGGCCCGGTTCATCCGTTCGGGTCCGGCGACGTAGTGGCTGGCGGGGAAGATGTACATCTCTTCTTCCTCACGGATCACGTCACCGGTCAAAGGGTGCAGGGTGTGGATCTGTTCGATCTCATCGCCAAAGAACTCGATCCGCAGCGCCTGTTCCTCATACATCGGGATGATTTCCACGGTGTCCCCCCGCACCCTGAACGTCCCGCGGTGGAAATCCATGTCGTTACGGGCGTACTGCATGGAAACGAATTTGCGCAGCAGCTCGTCCCGGTTCATCTCCATCCCCTTGCGCAGGGTGACCATGCCGGCGACGTATTCCTCCGGAGTGCCCAGCCCGTAGATGCAGGAGACGGTGGCGACCACGACGACGTCGCGGCGGGTCAGCAGCGTGTTGGTCGCCGAGTGCCGCAGCCGTTCGACCTCCTCGTTGATGGAGGAGTCCTTTTCGATGAAGGTATCGGTCTGCGGGACGTAGGCCTCTGGCTGGTAGTAGTCGTAGTAGGAGACGAAGTATTCGACGGCGTTATTGGGCAGCAGTTCACGGAACTCGTTGACGAGTTGGGCTGCGAGGGTCTTGTTCTGCACCAGGATGAGGGTCGGGCGCTGCACCTGTTCGACGAGCCAGGCAGTTGTTGCGCTTTTACCGGTACCCGTCGCCCCGAGGAGGACAACGTCCTTCTCCCCGCCGTTGATCCGTTCGGCGAGTTCGGCGATGGCCTGCGGCTGGTCCCCCGCCGGCTCGAAATCACTGATGACTTCGAAGGGGGCGACGACGCGGTTGATCTCCTGGGCAAGACTCATAGGACCAAGGCTACGCTGTGCGCCACGGCGCACGCACGCCTACGGCTGTGGGCTTAAACCCCGTGGTGGTTCGGGGCACGACGACGGTGCCGAGGGCAAGGATCAGGCGCCGGGACGGCGCCCCTTGCCGGTTCTGGCAGGGCCGTCGAGGAGACCGTCGTGTTCGAAACGGCCCAAGATGGCCACGAATATCTGTTGCGCGAAGACCACGCATCCCCCCAGGGCCAACACGATGCCGGTTAAGGTCATCCACGCCGGCACCAAGACCTGCCAGCTCCACGGTGCTTCCCCGGTCGTGAACTCCACCCGGCCACCCGCGACGAGCCACAACACGATAGCCACCGCCCAGAGAAAACCGGTGGCGATGAACAACCAGGTCACCCATTTCATCCCCGAGCCGAACCGGTAGGTCGCGGCCGGGCCCTGTCGTCTCATTCGTTGACCCCAGGGGTCACGACCGAACGGAGGGCCTGTGGTTGCAGGGTTCCGGTCCACAACTCATCCACTGCTGTGCGGAGCTCGTCCAAGCTGCCGGAGTTCTCAAGCACCACATCGCTCACGGCGGCCCGCTGCTCGTCGGAGGCTTGGGCAGCCATCCGGGCGACGGCGTCCTCCTGGCTCATTCCTCGATCCTCCATCATGCGGCGGATTCGTTCGGCGCGGGGAGCCTGTACGGTGACGACGATGTCGAAGGAGCCCGCCTGACCGGTTTCGACGAGCAGTGGGATGTCCTGAACGACGACCACGGGCCGGTGACTCGTTTCCTGGGCCGCAGCTTCGGCGCGGATCCGTGCCGCTTCGGCGCGTACCCGGGGGTGGACGATCCCGTTGAGCGTGTCACGGGCCTGGGGGTCAGCGAAGACGATGCCTCCCAGCCGTGGACGGTCCAGGCGGCCCTTCGAATCAAGCAGTTCCGCGCCGAAGGCCTCCACCACCGAGGCTAGCGCCTCGGTACCGGGTTCGAGGGCCCTGCGGGCCATGGCGTCGGCGTCAATCAAGACGGCACCATGTTCCACGAGGCGCGTGGCCACCGCAGATTTTCCCGAGGCGATCCCGCCGGTCAGTCCAACATCAAGCATGGTCCCAGCTTATGGCAACCAGGTCCCCCTGCGCGTCCGGTAGGCCGGTCACGCCAGCAGTTTGCGCAGACCCACCGAATAGGCGGCCTTCGCGACCAGCGCGCCAGCCGGTCTCAGCGGGCGTGGAAGCCAAGAGGGTCGCAGGCTTTGGCGCCACACGACCTCCACGTCGGAGCCATGCTGCTCGACGGTGGCCTCGACCTCGCCGGCCACGGGTCCGAACTTCGACACGGCCAACCTGCCGGGACGGTCGCCCGTGGGGGCCTCGGCACGGCGCACCAGCATCCGGTCGGACAGCGTCAAAGGACCCAGCCGGGTCAGCCCGACGAACGCCAAGCGCTCGCTCATCCGGGCACCCCGCGGGGTCACGCTGGTGAACGGGATGGCTGCACTGTGGGTGTCCAGATCCGTGAGTCGCGCCCACAAGGTGGCAGCATCACCGGGTCGGCGCAGCCGCACTTCGAAGGTGTCGGAAGTCTTCGGCGCAGCATGAGTGGCTGGCCCTCCGCTTTCCAACGCTGCGGCAGCCGCCGCACCACTGGCCAGCGCACCCTGGATGGAAGCTTCGTGGTGATCACCGGCCAGGAGGACGCCGTCCAACGCACTGTTCGGTGGAGTATGCCCCGGGGAAATAACGGGCAGGGCGTCCCTGATGTCATGGCGGACGAGCAGCTGCCAGTCGGGGTTCTGGACACCGAGGATGGCTGCTGCCTGACTCAACGCCGATTCGTCGCCCAGTCCATGTGCTCCCACGGCGGTCGCCTGAACCAGATGCCACCCCGCCGGGGCGTAGGAAGGACAGACGGTGGAGACCACCGCTGTGTGGGCGAGCCGCGCGCCGGCGCGCAGATCAAGATGCAGGAACGGCAGCCGGCTGGGCTGGTGTTTCGTCGAAAACCACCATGTCGTCAGGGAGTGCAGCTGCGGGGCCGGGTCGCCGAGCAGCCGGGCGCTCGCCGTCGGACCGGCGGCGACCACAACCCGGTCGGCGGTGAAGCGTTCTCCCGAAGCACAGCTGACGGTCCAGCGATCTGCCTGGCGGGTCAGGCTCTCCGCCACGTATCCGAACCGGATGCGCTCCGCGAGGGGAGAGGCCAGCTGATGGGCGATCGCCACCATTCCCTGCCCCGGCAAGGCGGGGGTTCCCCAGGCGAAGTATCCGGCGAGTCGACGGGCGAAGCGGGCGGAGACGTCAAGGTTGGGATCCCCGAGGACGCCCGAAAAGAACCGGCCAATGATCCCTCGCGACGAGGCCGAGAACCCCGCTCCATCCAGGGATTCGTGGAGCGACAACGAGTCATCACCGGCCCTGCGCACCCATCGCAGGGCAGCGAGCACATCCTGGGGCGCCAGCAAGCCGCTGACCAGTCCCCGGAGACGGGACGGATGGCGGAGCGGATCAGCCAGGACGTCGAGCCCATCGTCGCCGCGCACCGCGACACCACGTCCCCAGGCGTGCAGGCCCAGGGCTTCCAGATCGAACGCGCGTCGCGCCTCGGGGTAGCGGGGGTTCAAGAGCTGGAATCCACGGTCGCACCGGAAACCATCAATGACTTCGGTATCGATCCGTCCACCGACCCGGTGCGTGGCCTCCAGCACCGTGACCTCATGTCCTTGGCCGACAGCCAGTCCGGCGGCTCGCAGTCCCGCCAGGCCCGCGCCAATGACCACAACGTCCACGATATCCTCGTTTCCTCTGGCTTGTCCGGTGTCAGGATGACGCAGTTGCCATCCGGCTGGGCCCACGCACCTGGTGCAAGCGGCCGTCGAACCACCCGATGGTGGAGAGTCTACGGGTGACGTGGGCACCCGGCAGCCCGACGGGCCGTGCCCCGCAGCCCCGGCCCGCGAACGCGCATTAGACTGACCGGATGGGCGAAACGGGAAGTGCAGTGGTGGAATACACCACGTTGGCCGGCGATCACCAGGCTGAGCTGGAGGTGAAGCGTTCCCGTTTCCTCACCTATCTGCGCCGCACCAGCACCGAAGCGCAGGCCCGCGAATTCATCGCCGAACTGCGCCGCAGACATTTCGACGCACGGCATCACTGTTCGGCGTTTCTGCTGGGACCCGACCGGGTGGTACAACGCAGTAGTGACGATGGCGAACCCTCGGGGACCGCCGGCCTGCCGATGCTCGAAGCCCTGCTCAAACGGGAAATGCCCTCGGGGGCGTGCGACCTCAGTGATGTCACCGCCGTCGTGGTCAGGTATTTCGGTGGTGTCCTCTTGGGCGCCGGGGGCCTCGTGCGCGCCTATTCCCAGGCCGTCTCGGGGGCCATGGACAGCGCCGGCCTCCTTGCGCGACGACGTATGGCCGTCTTTTCCATCGACGCCCCCCACGCCGAGGCCGGGCGATGGGAAAACGAGCTGCGTCAGGACGGCACCACGGTGTTGGGAACCGACTACGGGCCCCTGTCCGCCACCTTGCGGGTCGCGGTCCCCGACGGGCCCACCGCGGCCCACGATTTCACCGGGCGGCTGGCTACGCTGACCGCCGGGGCAGGAACTGCCGTCGACTACGGGACCGAATGGACCGATATTGCCGTGGCGGGGCACCGATGAGCGCCACGGTTCCCGAGGGGCTACGACGTTGGCCCGATATTGAATCCCCCGAACTGCAGGCGTACGACGGCGCCGACCTCCTGTTGCTCGATACGGCTGCCGACTACGGGCTAGCCGCCTCGGACGGGACGACGACGGTGGTCAACGACCACTATGGGGCTCTGGTTTTGGGCTCCGTGGCAGCCGGGGCCCGCGGTGTCCGGGTCCACCAGGATACGCTTTCGGGCGAACAAGCCATCGAAGCCAATGCCGGGCGGACCGGCTACGGTTCTGCCGACATGGAACCGCCCGGCTTCACTCGGATGCCGCTCGGAGCCGAGCTCTTCGCCGGAGCCCGACTGGTCATCGTGCAACTTCCCAGATCGCTGGCTGCCTTGGAAGAGATTGCGGCCCTGGCGGCGGAACATGCCGACCCCGAGGTGGTGCTCTTGGCCGGAGGGCGCAGCAAACACATGTCCACAGCGATGAATGACGTCCTCGAACGCCATTTCAGCCACGTCAGCGCCGGCCTGGGGGCGCGGAAGTCACGGGTGCTCACCGCCGCGGCTCCCCGCACCAGCAGCAAGGCAGTCGTGGCGCGTTTCCCGCTGGCTTCCCACCACGATGTCGGATTGCCACGGCCGCTGGAACTGCGGGCCTTTGGTGCCACGTTCGGCGGCGCAAAGCTTGATCCGGGCACGCGTTTCCTGCTGCCACATCTGAGCGAGGCCCGCTCCGCGCCCGAGGCAGTGGACCTGGGGTGCGGCAACGGCACCATCGCCAGTTACCTCGCCCTCAGCCGGCCCGCACAACGGGTATTGGCCTGCGACCAGTCGGCATCCGCCGTCGCCTCCACCCGGGCCAGCGCCGAAGCCAACGGTGTCGCCGACAGGGTCCGAACGATCCGCGACGATGCTCTCTCGACCCTGCCCGATGCCTCGCGGGAACTGGTGGTGCTAAATCCCCCCTTCCATGTCGGCAATGCCGTCCATGCCGGCATTGCGTTGAAGCTCATCGCCGATGCCGGCCGGGTCCTGGCCCCGGGCGGGGAATTATGGTGCGTCTGGAATTCGCAGCTGGGCTACCGGGCATATCTGGCCCGGCTGGTGGGCCCCACCCGTCAGGTGGCCCGTAACCCAAAGTTCACGGTCACCGTCTCCACCCGGGGCTGATCCCCGCCTTGACCGGTCCAGACCACGATCGCCCGATGCACGATAAAAAGGACCCCCGTTCCATCGCTGGAGCGGGGGTCCTTCTCAATTGCTGCCGGGAATCAGGGATTCACCGACGGGCAGATGCTGCTTAGGCTCCGGTGAGCTTCTCGCGCAGTGCGGCGAGGGCCTCATCGGAAGCCAGCGTGCCGGCGTCCTCTGCCGGGGCCTCCGAGGAGTAGCTGGTGGATGCGGATTCGCCCGCTCCCCCGCCGGCCTCGGGTGCCGTGGTGTCCTGGACCAGGTGTGCTGCAACCTGCTCCTTGTGGGCTTCCCAACGGGCCTGGGCGTCGGCGTACTGCTGCTCCCAGACGGCGCGCTGCGTCTCGTAGCCTTCGAGCCACTCGTTGGTCTCCGAGTCGAAGCCCTCCGGGTACTTGTAGTTGCCCTCTTCGTCGTACTCGGCGGCCATGCCGTACAGTGCCGGGTCGAACTCGGTACCCTCGGGGTCGACGCCCTCGTTGGCCTGCTTCAGCGACAGCGAGATGCGACGGCGTTCCAGGTCGATATCGATGACCTTGACGAAGAGCTCGTCACCAACGGAGACGACCTGCTCGGCCAGCTCGACGTGGCGCACGGCCAGCTCCGAGATGTGCACGAGGCCTTCGATGCCGTCTTCGACGCGAACGAACGCACCGAAGGGAACCAGCTTGGTGACCTTGCCGGGGACGACCTGGCCCAAGGCGTGGGTCCGGGCGAAGGTCTGCCACGGATCTTCCTGGGTCGCCTTCAGCGACAGGGAGACGCGCTCGCGGTCCAGATCGACTTCGAGAACCTCGACGGTGACTTCCTGGCCAACCTCGACAACCTCGTTCGGGTGGTCGATGTGCTTCCAGGACAGCTCGGAGACGTGCACCAGTCCGTCGACGCCGCCCAGGTCCACGAAGGCACCGAAGTTGACGATGGAGGAGACAACGCCCGGACGGACCTGACCCTTTTCGAGCTTGTTGAGGAACGTGGAGCGAACCTCCGACTGGGTCTGCTCGAGCCAGGCACGGCGGGAGAGGACCACGTTGTTGCGGTTCTTGTCCAGCTCGATGATCTTGGCTTCGATTTCCTGGCCGATGTACGGAGCCAGATCGCGCACACGGCGCATTTCAACCAGCGATGCCGGCAGGAAGCCGCGCAGGCCGATGTCCAGGATGAGCCCACCCTTGACCACCTCGATGACGGTACCGGTGACGACGCCGTCCTCTTCCTTGATCTTTTCGATGTCGCCCCAGGCACGCTCGTACTGTGCGCGCTTCTTGGACAGGATCAAACGGCCTTCCTTGTCCTCCTTGGTGAGGACGAGGGCCTCGACGTTGTCGCCGACGGCGACAACGTCGCCCGGATCAACATCGTGCTTGATGGAAAGTTCGCGGGAAGGAATGACACCCTCGGTCTTATAACCGATGTCGAGCAGGACTTCGTCGCGGTCGACCTTGACGACGGTGCCCTCAACGAGGTCTCCATCGTTGAAGTACTTGATGGTGGCGTCGACAGCTGCGAGGAAGTCTTCAGCGGTACCGATGTCGTTGATCGCGACCTGCGGGGTACCGGTCTTCTCGTTGGAGGTGATGGTCATGTAGTAGGGGCTCCGATGTGGATAGAAACGTCAGTCGGAAAGCCGGAAGTCCCGGCATATTCCGAAGGTGGAACTGAAATCATTGCGAGACAGGGCATGAAAAACCCCGGCAGTCGCCTTATCAGTTTAGTCCCCTGCACACGAGCGGTCAAAACGTCGGGCGCGTCGCTCCCGGCGCCGATCCTGCCGTTGCTTCGCGGGCAGAAACGGGCTCGGGAGCCGACTTAGAAGCCGTTGATCGCGTAAGGGGCTCGGCCCAGGTCCAGTAACCGTGCCGCACGCTCCACGGCTTCGTCATTCCTGGCGCGCACCCGCCCCGCAGCTGCCAACGTCCGCACACCGGTACCACCCAAATACAGCGATCCCAGCAAGGAGATATCCAATTCCAGATCCGCGGGTTCGGAGGGATCAGTTTCGACCTGAACCGACCCAACTCCCGCCTCAACGACCAGCTGGTAATTTCCCGTCGTATACCCCTGCGGGTCCGTGATGCGTAGACGCAAGGACCCGTCGGTCGCGTATTCGCGGGCGGCCAGGGCCGTGGGTACATCGAGGATGCGCAGCCACAGCAGGTCTTCCGTTTCGGTAACGGCCACCTTGCGCGGATCATCCAGGGACCAGGGCAACGGGTCGTCGGGGGCCGCAGCGTCATAGATGACCCGCTCGATGAGGTCATGGGCCCCGAGGTAGCGCCAGAGCTCCCGCCGGGCGACAGCGGTGGTGGCCACCAGATCGCGGATCTCCATCGTCATCGGCGTGGTATCCCAGCCGGCGAAGGCATAGGTCAAGAAACCCCGGGCGACCCCGGAGGCATCCAGGTACACCGCGGCCCTCAGTGCCGGATCGTCCTTGGCCGTTTCGGGACCCAACCGGGCGGTGGCCCGCAGGGTGTAGGCCTCCTGCCGTCCGATGGAACCGCGGTGGGTTGCATGGAACTCGGCGAAAAGTGAAGGCGCCAGGTCGAGCAAGGACGAGGGTGCCACGGTGATGACCGTACCTTCGGGCTCTGCCACGATATTCAGCCCACCCTTCACGTCGACCTTGACCGTGTCCAGGCTGGTGGCCGGGCCGAAACCGAACCGGCCGTAGATGGTGCCCTCCGTCGCGGTCAGCGCCGCCATGGGCAGTCCCGCAGCGCGGGCGCGGTCCAGCGAATCGGTCATCATCGCCCGCAGGATGCCGCGCCGGCGGTGGCTCGGGCGGACGGTGACCACGGTGATGAGGTGGCTGTCGAGCATGCGTCCGGCACCGGTATTCAGCGTCTTGTTGAATTCGGCGAACGTGGCCACCGGGATCCCCGGATCCAGCGACGGAGCCGGAGCATCGTCGTCGTACACCCCCAGCAGTCGACGTCCGTCGACCCGGTAGGAGGCGGCGATACGCGCAGCTTCGGCGGTGGTGTAGGGCTGGTCGTGGAATCCGGTACGGACCGCGCGGAACCAGTTGGCGGTGCGCGTGTCAGGGGCCGGCTCGGCTTCGCCGGCGGCCGGCAGGACTCCCGCGTCGAAGAGTTCATGGCGCAGACCGTTGGTCTGAGTGGTCGCAATATTCATTAGTGGGCAGCCTCCTGCCAGCTGTGCCCGGTGCCGATCTGGACATCGAGCGGGACCGAAAGTTCTGCAGCCGTTCCCATGTGATCCTGAACCAGCAAGGTGACGGCTTCAAGTTCACCGGGAGCAACTTCAAGGACCAGTTCGTCATGGACCTGGAGGAGCATCCGTGAACCCAGTTTCTGTTTTCGCAGTCCGGCGTCGACGCCGAGCATGGCACGTTTGATGATATCCGCAGCCGAGCCTTGGATCGGCGCGTTCAATGCAGCGCGTTCGGCCATATCCCGTAGCTGGCGGTTATCGCTGGCCAGGTCGGGCAGGTAGCGCCGGCGTCCTTCAATGGTGGAGGTGTACCCGTCCTTGCGGGCCTGGTCGACGACGGAACGCAGATAGTCGCGCACGGATCCGAAACGAGTGAAATAGTCCTTCATCAGCCCACGGGCCTCGTCGACGGGGACGTTCAACTGTTTGGAGAGGCCGAAGGAGCTGAGCCCGTAGGCCAACCCGTAGGACATGGCCTTGACCTTGGCGCGCATTTCGGCAGTGACCTCCGCTGGTTCGACGCCGAAGACATGCGAACCGACGAACCGGTGCAGGTCCTCCCCGTCCTTGAATGCCTGGATCAGGGCCTCGTCCCCTGAGAGGTGGGCCATGATGCGCATTTCGATCTGCGAGTAGTCGGCCGTGAGCAGGGTTTCGTATCCTTCGCCGACCACGAAGACCTCGCGGATCCGTCGGCCGGCCTCACTGCGCACCGGGATGTTCTGCAAGTTGGGGTTCAGCGATGACAGCCGCCCGGTGGCCGCGACGGTCTGGGCGTACGTGGTGTGGATCCGGCCGTCCTCGGCGAGTGACTTTTTCAACCCCTCGACCGTCTGACGCAGTTTGGTGGCATCGCGGTAGGCCATGAGCGAGGCCAGGAACGGGTGCTGCGTCTTGGCCAGCAGGTCGGCCAGTGAATCGGCGTCCGTGGTGTATCCGGTTTTGATCTTCTTGGTCTTGGGCAGTTCGAGTTCCTCGAAGAGCACCACCTGTAGTTGCTTGGGCGAAGAGAGGTTCACTTCGTGACCAATCGACGCATAGGCTTCGGCGGTTGCGGCGTCGATGGTGGTGGTGAAGTCAGCCAACAGGTCATCGAGCTGTTGGGCGTCGATGGCGATTCCGGTGCGTTCCATCTGGGCCAGCACGACCGACAGGGGCAGCTCCATTTCTGCCAGCAAGGAGGTTGCCCCGCGTTCAAGGACTTGCCCGGCCAGATACAGGCTCAGTTCACGCACAATATAGGCGGCCCGCACGGCTGCCCCCGCATGACCTGCCCCTTCAAGTTCCAACGCCAACTGCCCCTCCTGCGCCTGTTCCTCGGCTTCGAGGTTCAGGCGCAGGTGGTGCTGGGCGATATCGCCCAGCTCATGGCTGCGGCGATCCGGCTGGATGAGGTAGGCCGAGATCATCGTGTCGTCCACGACTCCCCGCAGTTCCATCCCGCGTGCGGCCAACAACTTATAGCCGGTTTTGAAATCGTGCAGAGCCAGCTTGTAGTCACCGCTGGCCAGGATGGTGCGCAGGGCGCCGTCCGCTGCCTCATCGAGTTCTTCCAGCTCGATGTAGGCGGTCGCCGCGTCGGCGGCCAGCGCGATGCCCACCGCGTCATCCCCACCGGCGGCGGAGCGCACCGTATCCAAGTGCACGCCGATCAGGTGTCCCCCCTGCTCGCGGAACCAGCTGGTCAGTGCCTTGGCGCCGTCCAGAACTGCCGGTTCGGGAACTTCCATTTCGGGTTCCGGTTCGGAGTCGTCGGTACCGAAGAGGTCGAACAGGCGCTTGCGCAACGTGTTGAACTGCAGGGCGTCGAAAAGTTCCTCGATCGCGTCCTGATTGGGGTGTTCCAGTTCCAGGGCACCAAGCTCGACCGGCAGATCCAGGTCGGTGAGCAACCGGTTCAACCGGCGGTTCCTGCGGACATCGTCCAGGTGGGAGCGCAAGGATTCACCGACCTTGCCCTTAATCGTCTCGGCCTGGTCCAGGATCCCTTCAAGTCCCCCATAGAGGTTGATCCACTTCGCGGCGGTTTTGGGTCCAACGCCGGGGACCCCCGGCAGGTTGTCTGCGGTTTCCCCGACCAGAGCGGCCAGATCCGGGTACTGGGCCGGCTGGACGAAGTACTTGGCCTCCACGGCGGCCGCGTCCATCGGCGGGATATCCGAGATACCCTTCTTCGGGTACAGGACGGTGGTCTTCTCGGTGATGAGCTGGAAGGCGTCACGGTCCCCCGAGACGACCAATACGTCCCAGCCTTCACCTTCACCGACCTGGGCGAGGGTGGCAATAATATCGTCGGCTTCGAAACCATCCATGGTGATCGAGGGGATGTTCATCGCCTCCATGACCTTCTGGATCAGGTCGATCTGACCGTGGAATTCCTCAGGAGTCTTATTCCGGCCGGCCTTGTACTCGCTGTACTCCTCCGAACGGAACGTGGGGGTGTCCAGATCGAAAGCAACAGCAACATGGGTCGGTTTGCGCTGTTCGATCATCTTGATGAGCATCGAGACAAAACCGTAGACCGCATTGGTGTGCTGTCCGGTGTCGGTGGCGAAGTTTTCCGCAGGCAACGCATAGAAGGCACGGAAGGCCATCGAGTGGCCATCGATGACGAGCAGGCGGGAAAGGTCATTGGCATCGGTTTTGGTTGATTGACTCACAGGTGCAAGCCTAGTTCCCATGACGGACAAAAACACACGCGGCTCGGCCGCCACCGCAGGGGACGATACCGGTTCGAACCCTTTTGAGGAGCAGCTCGCACGGCACCAGGTGCCACGGCAGATGTGGCCAATGCTCAGCGGACATGGTGTCGGGCCCCTGGTGGAGAAGCTGGGGATCATTTTCGAGGGCATCACCGCCGCACGGGTAGTGGCCACCATGCCGGTGGAAGGCAACCAGCAGGTGGCCGGGATCCTGCACGGCGGTGCGAGCGTGGCCCTGGCGGAGACACTCGGTTCCTTCGCTGCGGCGGTACATGCCGGCCCCACAGGCCGCCCGGCGGGAGTGGACATCAACGCCACCCACCATCGTGCCGGGATCTCGGGGCTCGTCACCGGGGTCTGCACCCCCATTCATTTGGGGCGCAGCACCACGACCCACGAAATCATCATTTCCGATGAGGAAGGCCGACGGGTCTGCACCGCCAGGATCACGAACATGATCCTGGGCCCCACGTGACCGACGGTCCGCGCCGGATCCTCCTCCACGGGGTGACCGGATCGGGGAAAACGAGTTTGGCCCTGGAATTGGGTCGGCTCACCGGTTTGCCGGTGCTGTTGGCCGATGAAGACATCGGCTGGCTCCCCGGGTGGAACCAGCGTCCGGCCGAGGAACAGCGCCGGATCGCCCGGGAAAGGGCATCGGCCCCCGAATGGGTCTTCGACACCGCCTACGGGCCGTATCGCGCAGAGATCGCCGAACGGGCCGACCTCATCCTCTGTCTGGATTATCCGCGGCTGGTTTCGATGGGACGCCTCATCCGCCGCAGCATCCGCCGTGTGGTCACCGCTGAACCGGTCTGCAACGGCAACACGGAGACCTGGAGGCAGTTGTTCTCGAGTGACTCGATCCTGATGTGGCACGCGCGTTCCTTCGCCTCCAAGCGCGCACAGATCAAGACGTTGCTCGCCGCCGAAGGACCCTCGAAGGTGGTGCGTTTCCGGAGTCCACACCGCACCCGCAGCTGGCTGCGACTGGTGGCGAAAAACGGCCGCATCCCCACGCGTCGTGCCGGGGATGCGGCCGTCTGAGGTCACCGCGCCTAGGTGGTTTTGCGCTTCTTCTTCCGCGCCGAATCGAGGATCAGGGCCAGCCCGATGCCGAGCATCCAGAAGTCCTTGGCGATGACGGTGCCCTCCTGGGTGGGGCGCAGCCCGTCATCGCGGGTCATCCCCGGGGTCTTGAAGTACATCGTCGCCATGGAAGCTGAGAAGGCAGTCAGTCCGAGGCCGGCCAGGCGGCTGGGCACGAACGGTAGCAGCAGGGAGGATCCCAGGACGATCTCCACCGCGCTGAGTACCTTGCCGAATTGTTCCGGGTCGAGGTCGGCCACCTGTGGAAAGGCAGAGGCACCCATCTTCTGCAGTCCGGCCGCCGCTTCGGGCTCCAACTGCAACTTGCCCACCCCCGAGTTGAGGATGAAGGCGCCGGTGGTCAGACGCAATGGCAGGTGGCTGAGTTTCATGGGTCGTGTCCTTTCGCTGCATACGGAGGTAGTGATCGAGCCTAGGACTGCTGGCGGTCTCGCGCCAATCGGGGTTCAGGAAACGTTGCGGGATACGGAAGGAGGTTTGGCGACGTCGTACCTTGTTTCGCGGACTCCCCTGCCGTACTCGCGGCTCATGGTGGGGCTGAGTTCCAGCGGTGCCCGCAGACTGGCCAAGGGGCGTCCCCCACCCAAGAGAAGCGGGATGGTGAACAGGATCACTTCGTCGAGGTACCCGGAGTCGAGCAGCTGTCCGGCGAGTCCTCCGCCACCGAGAACCCACACATCCTTCTCGCCCGCGTCAGCTGCGATATCGCCAGCCCACTCTTCGACGTCACCGCGGATGAAGGTGAGATCAGCTCCCGCTTCGGCAGCAAGTTCCCGATGGGTGAAGACCCAGCAGGGTGTACCCGCGTACGGCCAGGGGGCGCGGGTTTTGCTCATGTGGTTGCCAAGCCATCGGTAGGTATCGGCTCCCATGACGACGGCGCCGATCTCCTGAAGAAAAGCAGCCGCCGGGTCGTGGAAGCCCACGTGGTAGTCGTCGTAGGTGGTCAGCCAGTCCAGCGAATCATGCTCATCAGCGATGTATCCGTCGACACTGGCGGCGACAAAATATCGGAAGCGAGTCATGGCCCCATGGTGCCATACCGGTTCCGCCGGGCCACCGGATGCGCGTTAGTGCCCCCCGGAGCCGCCGAGCTGCGGCACGATCAGGTAGATGCCCAGCAGCACCAAACAGCCGCAGAGGACGAAGCAGGCGACAGCACCGGATTTGGCAACGTTGGCGCCCCGACCGCCGTCTTCTGCGATCGCTTTCAACCTCACGGCGAAGGAGTAGAGCGCCACGAGCGATAGGGAGCCGATCAGGGTCACGAGCGTGACGGTCAGAAACGAGAGCCATTCAATGTTCATCGGTTCTCCTCCGTGCCGCGTGCTTCGCGCTTCGGCGCCGAAGCGTCCTGTGCCCGGGATTTCGATCCCGAGGCCGTCGGGACCTTGGCCATCCCGTTGGCTTCCTTCTTCTTGTTCTTCTGAGCCTTCTTGAGTTCGCGGGCCATGCGCTCGGCCTCGGCGCGCTCGGCTTCACGTTGGCGTTTACGCATCTTGCGACGCTGCTTCTTCGTCGGGATGCTGATGGCACCACCGGCTTCATCAACGTCGGAGACACCGTTATGTGGACCGATGATGTCCTTGCGGGAGAGCCACCAGATCAACAGGACGACGCCGAAGCCGATGACGGCAACCAGAACCAGACCGACGTTTCCAAAGTAGGTCAGGGCAGCGGCCAAGGCGCCGACGACGGCAGCTGCCGGCAGAGTGAAGAGCCACCCGGTGGCGATCTTCCCGGCGGTACGCCACTGCACGGAGGCTCCCTTGCGGCCCAGCCCCGAACCGATCACCGAACCCGAGGCCACCTGGGTGGTCGAGAGGGCGAAGCCCAGATGGGAGGAAGCCAGGATGGCCGCCGCGGTCGATGACTCGGCCGCGAAGCCCTGGGCTGGTTTGACCTCGGTCAGGCCGGTGCCCATGGTGGCGATAATGCGCCAGCCACCCACGTAGGTGCCCAGGGCGATGGCCAGGGCGCAGGCGGCGATGACCCAGAAGTGGACGTGGCTTCCCGATTCCTGCAGCCCCGAGGCGACCAGGGCCAGGGTGATGACACCCATCGTCTTCTGTGCATCGTTGGTTCCGTGGGCCAGGGCCACCAACGAGGAGGAGAACACCTGGCCGACACGGAAACCACCACGCTTGGGCGAGGAGACACCCGAGGGGCGCTTGGTCACCCAATAGGCCAATTTGGTACACAGGTACGCAGCCAGACCGGCGATCAATGGGGCCAGCAATGCCGGCAGCAGCACCTTGGAGATCACGGTTCCGTAGTTGACAACGGAGAAACCCGCACCGGCAATCGCCGCACCGATGAGTCCGCCGAAGAGGGCGTGGGACGAGCTGGAGGGCAGACCGAGCAACCAGGTCAACATATTCCAGACGACGGCGCCCATGAGGCCGGCAAAGATGATCTCGGGTCCAATGGAGAACCCATTGTCCCCTTCGTTGATCAGGCCGCCGGAAATCGTGGTGGCGACCTCGGTGGAAAGGAAGGCACCCACCAGGTTCAGGATCGCAGCCAGGGCCACTGCCGTCTTCGGCTTGATGGCGCCGGTGGCGATCGGGGTTGCCATGGCATTGGCCGTATCGTGAAACCCGTTCGTGAAATCAAAGAACAGAGCCAGGGCAATCACCAGGACAACGATGAGTGTGAGATCCATCTAGGAACCAATCTTGAGATGGCAAAAGAGCGCGGTCGTACCGCAGGGAGTAGTTCGACCCGGAAGTCATACTATGGTCACACATTCGCCACCCGCGGCGCACATTCATCTTAGGCCCGGTGCGGCAGCAGTCAATTCCACGGCTCGTGCGGCGGGGCGTTGCGTGCAAGTTCGGTCGTCGGGTCGTAGTCTCCTGTCATGGCTAGATTCTTCGACGTTCACCCTCAGGATCCGCAACCCCGTGCTCTGGGTCAGGTCGTTGACCTGCTGCAGGACGGCGCGCTGATCGCCTACCCCACCGACTCCTGTTATGCGCTGGGCGCCCAATTGGGTAACCGGAAAGCCCTGGATCGGATCCGTACCATCCGACAGCTTGATGACAAACACCACTTCACCCTGATGTGCAGCAACTTCGCGCAGATGGGGCGTTTCGTGGAGATGAGCAATACAGTCTTCCGGAGTTTGAAGGCGGCGACACCGGGCAGCTACACGTTCATCCTCAAGGCCACCTCCGAGGTTCCCAAGCGTCTGCTGCATCCGAAGAAGAAGACCGTTGGGGTGCGTATCCCCGACCACCGTGTCGTTCAGGCTCTCCTGGCGGAACTGGGCGAACCGTTGCTCTCGACCACCTTGCTCTTACCGGACGAGGATGAACCCCTGACGCAGGGATGGGAAATCAAGGAACGTCTGGATCATCAGGTCGACGCCGTCATCGACTCCGGAGAATGCGGCACCGAACCGACGACGGTGGTGGATTTTTCCAGTGGAGTCCCCGAGGTCGTCCGGGTCGGCATGGGCGACCCTTCGCCCTTCGAATAGCCGGTGGGGCCCCGATCCAACCGCGTGGCCCCACCGACGGCCCTCACCTGAAGGCCGGGATGCCCGTGATGTGGTTGCCCAGGATCAAGGCATGAACCTCGTCGGTCCCCTCGTAGGTGCGCACCGATTCGAGGTTGTTCGCATGGCGCAAGGGTGAGTGGTCCAAGGTGATCCCGTTGCCGCCCAGAATGGTGCGCGCCTCGCGGCAGATCCGGATCGCCTCGCGACAGTTATTGAGTTTTCCGACGGAGATCTGCACCGGCTCCAGGGTTCCTGCGTCCTTGAGGCGTCCTGTGTGGATGGCCAGTAGCGTGCCTTTTTGGATCTCCAAGAGCATGTCCACCAATTTGGCTTGGGTGATCTGGTAGCCCGCCAATGGCTTGTCGAACTGCATCCGTTCCTGCGAATACGCCAGCGCTGCCTCGTAGGAATCCCTGGCCGCTCCCATGGCGCCCCAGATGATCCCGTAGCGTGCCTCGTTCAGGCAGGAGAACGGCCCGCGCAACCCCTTGGCGCCGGGTAGCAGCGCCGAGTCGGGCAACCGCACGTCGTTGAAGGTCAGATCGCATTGGATGGAGGCACGCATCGAAAGCTTGGGCTCGATCGCTGTGGCCGTGAAGCCTTCGACGTCGGTGGGGACGAGGAAACCGCGGACCCCGTCTTCGGTTTTGGCCCAGATCACGGCGATCTGGGCGACGGTGGCCAACCCGATCCAGCGTTTGGCGCCGTTGAGGACCCAACCCCGTCCATCGTGTACTGCTGTCGTGGCCATCGCCGACGGGTCCGACCCGGCAGTGGGTTCGGTGAGTCCGAAGCAACCGATGATCTCCCCGGTAGCCATACCCGGCAGGTACGTGTTCTTCTGCTCCTCGGAACCGAACTGGTGGATTGCCGCCATGGCCAAGGAACCCTGTACCGATACGAAGGTCCGCAGACCCGAGTCACCGGCTTCGAGCTCCATCGCGGCGATCCCGTATTCGACGGCGGTGCGCCCCGGACAGCCGTAGCCCTGCAGGTGCATGCCCAGCAGTCCGAGGCTTCCCATCTCACGGGAGAGCTCCACGGGAAAATGGGCGTCCTCATACCAGGTGGAGATGTTCGGGCGGATTCGTTCGTCGACGAAAGCCCGAACGCTGGAACGTAGTTCTCGTTCCTTGGTGGTCAGCAGACCGTCCAAGTTCAGGACATCGGAGGGTGTGGCGGGGGAATTCTCGGCGGTCATCATTCTCCTTTGAACGTGTACACCGCGATCATACGGCGCTTCAACTGGACTCCGGAGCACAGCGGGTGCACTGCTGATCGCTCAGGATTTAACGCCTACATAGAGTTCGGGGGCGCTTTCTCCGGCTTCGCCGAACTCATCGACAATGCGGTTGGCCAGCGGCTGGAGGAGCAACCGCCCGAATTGACGGACGATCGTGGTGACCGTTTGTTCCGTGACGCTGCGATCCATGGAGACCACTCCGGCCTCGCGCAGGATCCGGGTCTGCTCCGCCGTCAATGCCGACAGCCGGCTCAGGATGTCACCGGGACGGCCTGGACCATGCAGCAGGGA
The DNA here is from genome assembly GCF_900163545.1 of Arthrobacter rhombi. GTDB lineage: Bacteria > Actinomycetota > Actinomycetes > Actinomycetales > Micrococcaceae > Arthrobacter_H > Arthrobacter_H rhombi_A. Next base: position 8,072 of record NZ_FUHW01000052.1, on the reverse strand, counting down.
ACGGCGCACGTAGTCGATGATCGTCGGATTGGCGTGCAGCATCTCGGCCACGGCCTCGTCTCGCAGACCGAGGATCCATCGGGCGGACCCTTCTTGGGGCAGGAGCCGAAGGGTTTCGGCGAAGAGCTCCACGATGAGGGTGTCTACCGCCTCCCGCAGTCCGTCCTTCGTCCCATAGTGATGGGTAACCAACCCGACGGTTACCCCGGCCGCCGTGGCAATGGCCCGCATGGAGGTACCGTCTTCGCCCTGCTGCGCAAACAGGGTGAGTGCGGCATTGCGGATCCGCGCCTTAGACGTCAGGTCATGGGGAGACCAAGCCGTTGCCAAGCCTTCGGGAGGTGTTTCCTTCGTTCTGTCCACACAGCAATGCTAGACCACAAACCATTGAACGTTCGCATTGCTTGCTGTACAACCGTACAAAGAGTAATCCAGGTCACAGTCTTCAGGAGAATTCATGCCCCACCCACTGTCAGGCATCGTTGTGGTTTCGGTTGCCATCAACCTTCCGGGGCCACTGGCCGCATCTCGGCTGACCGAACTCGGAGCAACTGTCATCAAGGTCGAACCACCGCAGGGCGACCCGCTCGGGAGCGTCGCCCCCCACTGGTATGAGGAACTCATCACGGGTCAGGACGTCGTTCCCCTCGATTTGAAGGACCCGTCGAGCAGGTCCACCTTCGAAGAACTTCTTGCCGATGCCGACGTCCTGCTGACCTCGATGCGCCCATCGGCCCTCGCCCGGCTTGATCTCGTCGAGATGCTGAAGACCCGCGGCGTCGCTCTGGTGGAAATCGTCGGGCACGACGGCGCCCGGGCCGAGCAGCCCGGCCACGACCTGACTTACCAGGCCGAGCATGGAACGTTACTTCCCCCTGATCTGCCGTTGGTGCCGGTCGCCGACATTCTCGGTTCCGAACGCGCAGTGGTCGCGACCCTGTCGGCTCTGCGCCAGCGCGAACAGGGGCTTCAGGGCGTCCACGAGAGGGTGGTCCTCGAAGAAGCGGCCCACGCCGCGGCAGCCGGAGTCCGGCACGGCCTCACCTCTCCGGGTGCCGTCCTCGGGGGCGCGATACCTGCGTATGGAATGTACGCAACAGCCGATGGATTCGTTGCCGTCGCGGCGGTTGAGCCTCACTTCGCCGAACGACTCGCCCGCCTCATCGGTGGCACCCGCGAAGAACTAACTCGTGCCTTTGCCACCCAATCCACTGCCTATTGGACGGCTCTGGGCCAAAAACAAGACCTTCCCCTGGCCGCCGTCGCCGCCCCGGGGGAACCCCTCACCATATCGGCGGTTGCCTCGGCCACCGCGGGACAGGAGTAATCATGGCCGACCTCGCAGGAATCCTCGCCCGTACCGCCCGGGGCTGCCCGGACCGCATCGCCCTGAGCTACTGCGGGGTGACCCATAGCTACGCCGAACTCGACGCCAGGGTCTCGCAACTCGCGCACGAATTCGCCTCCCGCGGGCTCGCCAAAGGCGATCGCCTCGTCATGGTCTGTGGGAACAATGACGCCTTCGTCATCGCTTTCTATGCAGGCCTACGTGCCGGTGAATCCGAAGTCGGCACCTAGGGAAATCGACCATTTCCTCACGGACACCGAAGCGAAACTCCTGGTTTTCGGCCCCGAGGTAGCCCAATCCATCACGCAGTGGCGGCAGGCGACCGACATCGATTCCCCTGTCCCCGCCCTGGCACTGGGCGCCTCTGACGGTTACGAAGACATTCTCGGGGCGGCGGCCAAGCAACCGACCGATGCGCCCGCCGTCGAAATCTCCGAAGAGGACGACGCACTGATCATCTACACCTCGGGGACCACCGGTCGCCCGAAGGGCGCCCTCTTCGACCACCACCGCGTCATCTGGGTCGGCATCAATGCCTGCGTGGGCTTCGGCCTGCGGGTCGGGGAACGACTCATCCACGTCGCACCGCTGTTCCACTCGGCGGATCTGAATCTGGTGCTCGTCCCGGGAATGATGTTGGGCTCCACACACTTCATCCTGCCGGCCTTCGACCCGGAAGCCGTGCTCGAAACCATCGAGAAAGAGCGGATCGGATTCTTCTTCGGGGTACCCACCATGTATTCCTTCCTGATGCGTTCCCCGAGCCTGGCCACCCGGGACCTATCGAGTCTTCGCATTCGCATGTACGGCGCGGCCCCCATGCCCACGGACCTGGCCCAGAAGATCGTCGCCGCACTCCCCGACACCTGGATCGTCCAGGCGTGCGGCCAAACCGAGGGTGGACCCGGCGGCATCATCCTCACCCACGAGGAGGTCTTGGAGAGGCCAACGGCCAGTGGACGCTTCCCCATCGCCAACACGGAGGTCCGCATCGTCGGTGCAGACGGCCAAGATGCCGCCCCCGGTGAGGTCGGGGAGATGATCATGCGCGGGGAGACGATGATGAAGGGCTACTGGCGTCAGCCCGAGGCAACTGCCGCGACGGTTCGGGACGGCTGGGTGCATACGGGAGACCTGGCCCAGATGGACGCCGAGGGTTACATCACCCTCGTGGACCGGATGAAGGACATGATCATCACGGGCGGCCACAACGTCTACTCCGCCGAAGTAGAAAATGCCTTGGCGGGGCACCCTGCGGTTGCCGATATCGCCGTCGTCGGACGTCCGCATCTGGAATACGGCGAGACGGTAGTCGCCGTGGTGACCCCCTTGGAGGGACAAGAGGTGACGCTCAAGTCACTGTGCGAGTACGCCCAGGACCGTCTCTCCCACTACAAGCTGCCCCGCGAGCTCGTCATCGCACAGATTCCACGGAACCCGTCGGGAAAGATCCTCAAGCATCGGATCCGGGATGAGCTGCGTGGCTAGGTGACCACAGAGTCCACCTGAACTCGCCCAGCATCCACCCAGTCTATTCAGTTCTACATCACGTCAGGAGAGACCATGGACGTCAAAGACCGCACGTTCATCGTGACCGGAGGAGCCTCGGGACTCGGCGAAGCAACGACCCGGGCGCTGCTTGAACGAGGCGCCCACGTGGTGGTCGCGGACCTGAAAGGAACGGCGCCGGAGGGGGCCCGTTTCGTTGAAACCGACGTCACCGACCCCGATCAGGTCGCCGAAGCCATTTCCGTGGCTTCCCGACAGGCAGGTCCGCTGGCGGGAATCGTCAATTGCGCGGGTATCGGGATCGCCAGGAAGGTCCTGGGCAAGAGCGGCACCCATCCGCTCGACGACTTCCAGCGGGTCCTCACGATCAACCTGGCCGGCACCTTCAATGTCATCCGACTCGGTGCCGAGGCCATGAGGTCCAACGATCCGGGGCCGGACGGTGAACGCGGCGTCATCATCAATACCGCCTCCGCTGCGGCCTTCGATGGCCAGATCGGTCAGGCGGCCTACTCGGCCTCCAAGGGCGGTATCGTCGCGATGACCCTGCCGATCGCCCAGGAGCTGGCCCCCAGCGGAATCCGCGTCGCAGCGATCGCCCCTGGCCTGTTCCTCACCCCCATGATGAGCAGCCTGCCCAAGGCCGCCCGCGAGTCGCTCGGGGCACAAGTCCCCTTCCCCTCCCGCCTCGGAGACCCCGCGGAATACGCGGCACTGGCAGTTCATATCGTCGAAAACCGCATGATCAACGGCGAGGTGATCCGTCTCGACGGAGCACTGCGCATGGCAGCTCAGTAAAAGGAGAACAACATGTCCCCCGCATCACGAACCATCGTTTCGGGCTTTCCCTCCACCACGGGCGACGACGTCCAACTCAACACGACGACGTTGATCCGCCATGCAGCACGGACGCATGGGGAACGGGAAATCGTCTACCGGAGCACCGACGGCGGCTGGGATCGCTACACCTATGCCGCTGCGTACGAACGCATCCAACGCGGTGCCAACGCCTTGCGCGCCCTCGGCGTGGAGCCGGGAACCCGCGTCGGCGTCATCGATTGGAACAGCCGCCGCCACTTCGAGCTCTATTGGGCGATCCCGGGGCTCGCAGCGGTCATGGTGCAGCTGAACCTCCGGCTCTCCCCGGAAGACCTGGCCTATGTCATCGCCGATAGCGACACCTCGGTCATCTGCGTGGACGAAACACTGTTGCCTTTGGCGGAAGCCGTCGCTCCCGCCATGCCCAGCGTCACCACCTGGGTCGTCATGACCGATAAACCGATGTCGCAGATCCACACCACGTTGCCCAACGTCCACCATTATGAGGACCTCCTGGCCGCCAACGAGCCGCGGATCGACTGGCCCGAAGTCGATGAGACCTCTGCCTACAGCGCGTGCTACACCACCGGGACCACCGGCCGCCCCAAGGGCGTCTTCTACTCGCATCGGGCGATCTACCTGCACTCCTACGCCATTGCCGCCAATATCGGCCAGACCTTGGACGACTGCACGATGTTGATCACCCCGATGTTCCACTGCCAGGCGTGGGGCCTGCCCCAAGCGGCGACGCTCATGGCCAATAAGATCGTCCTGCCGGGCCGGTACTCCGCCGAGGACACCGGGCCCCTGACCGAAGCGCTCATCACCGAGGGGGTGACCATCACCAACGGCGCGCCCGCCATTTTCCTGCCCATGCTGCGCTACATCGAAAACCTCGTGGAGAAGCCGGATCTCAGTCGCCTGCGGATGCTCTCCGGGGCCACCGAGCCACCGTTGGCGATGATGCGGGGGTTCAAAAACCTCACCGGCGCCGAACTCGTCCATGCCTACGGAGCGACCGAGACAAGCCCATTGGTGACCATGAACCGCTATAAGCCCAGCGTCCTGGCCCGTCTCTCCCCCGAAGAACTCCTGGAGCTCAAACGCAAACAAGGCGTACCCGTGTCCGGAGTGGACGTGCGCCTCATCAACGCCGACGGCAACGATGTTCCGTGCGATGGTGTGACGCAGGGAGAGATCTGCGTCCGCGGACCGTGGGTCACGCGCAGCTACCACGGCATGTCCGAGGAGGATCTGGCGGACCGCTTCGTCGAGGAATATTGGCGCAGCGGCGACGTCGGGACCATCGATGCCGATGGTTATCTGAAGGTCACCGACCGCATCAAGGACGTGATCAAAAGCGGTGGGGAGTGGATCTCGTCGATCGACATGGAAAACCTCCTGCTGGATCATCCCTTGATTGCCGAGGCAGCCGTCGTGGGTCTACCACATCCGAAGTGGCAGGAGCGCCCCTTCGTCCTGGTGGTCCCCACACCGGGGGCGGACGTGGCACTGGAGGACGTCCGCGACCACCTCTCCGGCGCCTTCGCGGACTGGCAGCTTCCCGAGGCCATGGAGGTCGTGACGGAAATTCCCCGCACGAGTGTCGGGAAATTCGACAAGAAGAGGGTCCGCGCCGAACACACGGGCATCTACGCTTCCGAACCAACCGGCGCCTGAGCGCGCCACCGTCGACACCTCGTCCGTCACCGGGCGACCCACACTGGACTTCAGCACACAGAATGAGGAGCAACACCATGATCTTCGATGATTACCGTTCACCCTGGCGCACCGAGGAACTCGACGACCTGCGGGACCTGGCACGGACCTTCCTGGAGAAGGAGTCGGTTCCCCACCATTCCCGCTGGGCCGAGCAGCACTGCGTGGACCGCGACTTTTGGCGCAAGGCCGGCGAAACCGGCCTGCTGTGCATCAGCATTCCGGAGGAATATGGAGGCGGCGGCGGTACTTTCGCTCACGAAGCAGTGATCATGGAGGAACAAGCCAGGGTCGCCGACGATGCCTGGGCCAACGTCGTCCATAGTGCCATCGTCGCCCATTACATCGCCGCCTTCGGCACCGAGGAGCAGAAACAGCGCTGGCTGCCCGCCATGGCCTCGGGCGAGCTGGTCGGGGCCATTGCGATGACCGAGCCGGGCACCGGATCGGATCTGCAGAGCATCCGCACCAAGGCGCTCCGTGATGGCGAGGACTTTGTGATCAACGGTTCCAAGACGTTCATCACCAACGGCACCCATGGCAGTCTGATCTTGATCGTCGCCAGGACCAGCGAGGACCAGGGGGGCAAGGGGCTATCGCTCATCGTCACCGAAACCGAGGACCTTCCGGGATTCGAGCGTGGCAGGGTCCTGGACAAGATCGGCATGCAGGGTCAGGACACCCGCGAGCTCGCCTTCGTGAACATGCGCGTCCCCGCGGAAAACGTGCTGGGAGGCGTGGAAGGCAAGGGATTCGTCCAGCTCATGCATCAGCTGCCCCAGGAGAGGCTTTCCATTGCCGTCGCAGCGGCTGCCGAATGCGAGGCGGCGGTTCGCGAGACGACGGAGTATGCCCACCAGCGTGAGGCCTTCGGACAGAACCTCCTCGCTTTCCAGAACACTCGCTTCGTGCTCGCGGAATGCGTCGCCGACAGCCTGGCGGCCCGCACCCTGGTGGATCACTGCATCGCACAGCATGTCACCGGGGACCTGGACGCGCCCACCGCCTCGCTGGCCAAATTCTGGTGCACCGACATGCAAAGCAAGGTCGCCGACCGCTGCCTGCAGATCTTCGGCGGCTACGGGTACATGAGGGAATACCCCATAGCCCGCAGATTCGCTGCCGCACGGGTGCAGAAGATCTATGGCGGGACCAACGAAATCATGAAGGAACTGGTCGCCAGAACACTATGACAACCGGAACTCCCCGTCTGCCCGCCGAGCGGATCCCCATCGGGGAAACCTTTGAGCTGGGGTCCCATGCCGTCACCGAGGAGGAGATCATCCGCTTCGCTTCGGAATGGGACAGCCAGTATTTTCACGTCGACCGCGCGTCGGCGCGGGAAGGCCCCTTCGGGGGACTCATCGCCAGTGGCATCCACACCCTGGCGATCTACCAGCGACTGTCGGTGACCGGTCTTTTTGACGGTTATGACGTCATCGCCGGCAAGGAGCTGCGCCAGGTGCGTTTCCTGCGCCCGGTCCGGCCAGGGGACGTGCTGAGCGGTTCGGTGATCATCGACTCGGTCGCGCCCGACGGGAGCGGCCGGGCCACCGTCATGACCTCGGGGTCCCTCAGGAACCAGGACGACGTCGTGGTCCTGGACGTGCAGGTCGAGGCACTGGTCTCCAGCAGCTACAGCCCCGGACCAGACACGGCACCGACGCGGTCTGGTTCCTGACGCAAAGAAGCCCCGATCCCCGGTTCACCGGGGATCGGGGCCATGGTGCCCGAGGTGGGACTCGAACCCACACATCTCTCGATATCGCATTTTGAGTGCGACGCGTCTGCCATTCCGCCACTCGGGCCTGCCTGCCATACGTGCCGGTGAAGCCACCCTACCTATCGGGCAGAACATCACAGTCACGCAGTGCGCTAAACAACTCTACATGCCGATAGGCTTGTTAATGAATCCGAGAACCCACCGCCCCAATTATTAGGGGCAGCCAGGAGAAACACCATGACAGAAGACGCAGCCGAGGCAACGTCATCGCCGGCCCGCCGGGTAGTTGTCGCCGAGGACGAGACCCTCATCCGGCTGGACATCGTCGAGATCCTCAAGGGTGAAGGCTTCGAGGTTGTCGCCGAAGCAGATAATGGCGAGAAGGCAGTTGATCTGGTCCGTGAGCACCGCCCGGATCTGGTCCTCATGGATGTGAAGATGCCCGTCATGGACGGGATTTCGGCCGCGGAGATCATCGTGAAGGAACGTATCGCCCCCGTCGTCTTGCTCACTGCCTTCAGCCAAAAAGAACTCGTCGAGCGGGCCCGCGAAGCCGGCGCCATGGCCTACGTCGTGAAACCGTTCAGCCCCAACGACCTGATTCCGGCCATTGAAATCGCTTTATCCCGGCATGAGGAAGTCATCGCTCTCGAACGCGAAGTCGATGACCTTCAAGAGCAATTCGCCACCCGCAAACTGGTCGAACGGGCCAAATCCGTCTTGACCACCAAAATGGGTCTGACCGAACCCGAGGCTTTCCGCTGGATCCAGAAAACGTCAATGGATCGGCGACTGAGCATGCGCGAGGTCGCCGAAACCATCATCGCCCAGGTGAAGTAGGCAGCCGGAAGCTGGATTGCTCGGCCGGCAGCTTCCTTCCGGAGGGTGCCGGCCCCCGATGAAAACGACGTCCGACGGCGGTGGGGCCCCCCCGGGGGGGGCGCGCCCCGCGGG
>NZ_FUHW01000053.1 GCF_900163545.1 Arthrobacter rhombi | reverse complement strand
AGGTCTTCCCTATTTCAACTACCCCGGAGCGTTACCAACGTCCGTGGTCAATACACCTAGACTGGCATCATGTACAGGATCACGACAGTGTGCACCGGCAACATCTGCCGGTCCCCGATGGCCGAGCATCTGCTCCGTGCCGCACTGCAGGATGCCGGCGTCGCTGGCGTGGACGTCGATTCGGCGGGAACGAGCGACTGGGAGATTGGCCGCCCCATGGACCCCCGAGCCGCCGGACTACTCACCCGCCACGGCCTTGACCCTTCCCACCATGTAGCCCGCCAATTCAGCGCGGAGGACTTCGCCGCCACGGACCTGATCCTGGCCCTCGACACCGATCACTTCGAGGCCCTCCGTCGGATGGCCGGAAACGAAACCGACCGTTCCAAGGTCCATATGCTGCGTTCCTTCGACCCCTCGGTGGCCCAGGAGGCCCCGACCGGACAAGGTATTTACGATCCGTGGTACGGCGATGAGGCCGATTTCGCGATCACGGAACAGCTCATCAACGCCGCTCTGCCGGGTCTGGTGCGCCATATCAGGACTCGGACAGCGGACACGCGTGGCGCGTAGATCACCGGTCATCATTGCGGTCGATGGCCGCTCCGGGGCCGGCAAGAGTACCTTGGCCTTGGAATTGGCCACGAGCCTGCGCATCCACCGCAGTGTTTCCCTGTTCCACCTTGAAGACATCTATACCGGCTGGGACGGGCTCGAGGGTGGCCGCGAACGCTATGTCACCGAGGTTCTGGACTCCCTCCATTGGGGGGAGGACGCCCGCTGGACCTCCTGGGATTGGGTGCGAGACACCGACGGCGAGCGCCGGACCACGGTGGCCGCAGACGTGGTCATCGTCGAAGGTGTGGGGGCCTCCTGCACGGAAGCAGTCCCCTATCTAGATGCCAGCATCTGGGTCGAGGTGGAGGACGACGTCCGACGACGGCGTGCCCTGGCCCGGGATGGCGACACCTTCGCCCCGCATTGGGAACGCTGGGCCGCGCAGGAACAACGGTGGCTGGACCAGGACCCGGTCATCGAACGCGCCGATGTCATCGTGGCGAACCTGGCCGACGGCAGCGCCCCACCCGATGCCTTACGCGCCCTCACCCAGCTGCCGGTGCTGCAGGAGCCCCTGCGGCACGAACTCCAGGCGGCGGCACAGGAGACGCTGCTGTTCCGCAGGATCCCGCTGCCCGAGGCTTCGAGGGCTGCGACCAGCCTCTTTGAACGCCTCTGCCCCGGAGAGCATGCCGTCCTGCTGGAATCCTCGAACGCTTCCACCCCGGGGTCCACCCGCAACCGTTTCAGCATTCTGGCGGATGACTCCGGCGAAGCTGCCGCCCGGGTCGAACACCACGACGGCCTGACCCAGGTCGTCACCGGTTGCGCACGCGCCCGACTGTCCGGCCCGTTTTTCGCTTGGCTGGACCGTAATTGGGGTACCGCCCGGCTCCAAGGGCCGGAGGGACTGGACTGCGAATTCGTGCTGGGCTGGCTGGGCTGGTTGGGCTACGAGCTCGGCCGCGAATCCGGGGCGGTTCCGAGCACCTCCAGCCCCACCCCCGACGCCGCCCTCCTGCACCCGGGGCGGGCCATCGTGCTCGACCATGAACGGGCCGAAGCCTGGTTGCTGGCATTGGAGGCACCGGATGCCCGGGACTGGCTGGATTCCACCGTTGAGGCGCTGCAGCAGCCGCTCTCCCCCGGGGTTCCCCCGGACTCCGGAGCCCCGCTGCAGGGCGCCCCGCCACCAGGTTTTGCTGCGGCGGACACCCGGGAGGAATATCTGGCGAAGATCCTCGCAGCCCAGGACCAGATCACCGCGGGCAACAGCTATGAGATCTGCCTGACCACGGCCCTGGCGGCCACTGCCGAACCGGGGAGCTTCGATCCGTGGCAGCTATATCTGAACCTGCGCGAAACGAGCCCGGCACCCTTCGCCCACTACATCCGGTGGGGTGGCATCGTGGTGGCCAGTTCCTCCCCCGAACGTTTCCTGTCCGTGGACGCGGCCGGGCTACTCCGTGCCGAACCGATCAAGGGCACGCGGCCCCGTTCGGAAGATCCCGTCAAGGACAGCATGCTGGCCCTTGATTTGGCGACGGCACCGAAGGACCGGGCGGAGAACATCATGATCGTGGATCTGCTGCGCAACGACCTCTCCCGCTGCGCCGATCCTTCGTCGCTCCGCGTTCCACGTCTCTGCGCGGTGGAGAGCTACGCGACCGTGCATCAACTGGTGTCCACGATCGAGGCACGGCTGCTCCCCGATGCTTCGCGGGCCGAGGCGGTGGCCGCTGCCTTCCCGCCGGGGTCGATGACCGGGGCGCCGAAGATATCGACCATGGCCATCCTGGACCGACTCGAGGAGGGGCGTCCCCGTGGGGTGTACTCGGGGGCCGTCGGGTACTTCTCCCATAGCGCAGCCGCCGATCTGGCGGTGGTCATCCGCACGCTCGTTGCCCGACGGGACCCCTTAGCCTCCTGCGGTGCCGGGGGTGGTCCTGCTCCCGACGGGCCCTGGCAGCTCAGTCTCGGCCTCGGCGGGGCGATCACCGCCGATTCGGATCCGGCGGCCGAATGGGAAGAAGTGAAGACCAAGTCCCGGGGTGTGCTCTCGGCGCTCGGGGCCGAATTCGGCTTCGAGGCCTGAGCCGCGCCTACTGCAGGGTTGCCGTCAGCCGGGCAACGTTATCCAGATAACGCACGGTTCGTGGACGGCCCAGCCAGTCGTCGAGGGTGAGCAGCGTGCACTTTTCCTTATACGCATCCTGGACCTTGTTGATCTGCCCTACCGCTTGGGGGCCCAGCAGCATCAGGGAGACTTCCAAGTTCAGCGAGAAGGACCGCATATCCATATTGGAGGACCCGAAGACCGCCACCTCGTCGTCGACGGTGAAGCATTTGGTATGGAGGACCATCGGCTGGTGATACCTGTAGATCTTCACTCCTGCCTTCAGCAACTGCAGGTAGTAGGACTGTTGGGCGTGGTGGACCAACGCCTGGTCGCCGCGTTCGGAAACCAGCAGTTCGACTTCGACCCCGCGTTGGGCTGCCGTGGTGATGGCGTAGAGCATCGAGTCATCCGGCACGAAGTAGGGGCTGGTGATCGTCAGCTTCTCCGTGGCCGAATACATCAACGTATTGAACAGGCGCAGGTTGTTCTCCGATTCGAATCCCGGTCCGGAGGGAACAATCTGTCCGCTCTGCTGACCGCAGGGCTCGGGGACGCCGCCTTCGTTCAGATCCGCCAGCAGGTTCTCATCGGTCTCCTGCGACCAATCCGTGGCAAAAACGACGTCCAGCCCGGTGACCATCGGGCCACGCACCCGAGCCATCAAGTCGATCCACTCGCGGCCGATCCTCTGCGAGGACTTGCGCTTATAGCCCGGCTCAATGAGGTTTTGGCTCCCCGTGAAGGCAATTTCCCCGTCGATGACCAGGATCTTCCGGTGGTTACGCAGATCGGGTCGGCGCCACTTCAAATGCAGCAGCGAGATGGGGAGCATCCGCCGCCATTCGATACCGCTGGCACGGAGCCGGCGCAAGAGCTCGCGGTACCCGGCGGTGCGCATCGTGCCCAGGTGGTCGAAGAGGAACCTGACCCGTACCCCGCGGTCGGCGGCATCCTCCAGGGCCCTCAGGAAGGGCCCGGTGAGCTCCGGGTCGTCGCCGACGATGTAGAACTGGGCGTTCACGTAGTCCTTCGCCGAGCCGATGGCCTCGGTCATCTGCCGGATCGACTCGCTGGAATCCTTGATGAAGTCGAACTGGTTGCCCTCCTGGAGCGGGAAGGCCCCGAGATTGCGGTTCAGTTCGATGGCCGAGCGGACCCAGTCGGGGGCATCCGGTGGGCCATTGTCCACGTCTAGGGTCTCGGTGGCGTCGATCACCCGTTGGTTGACGGCGGTTTGCCGATCGATCCGTTTCCGCGAAAGCTTGAAGTTCCCGAAGAGCAGGAAAAGGCCCAGCCCGACGACGGGGAAGAAGAAGATGGACAGCAGCCAGGCCATGGCGGTGGTCGGACGACGGTTCCCGGGGACGACACCGAGCATGACGACCCGGATCCCGAGGTCGACTACCCAGAGGATCGACAACAACCATCCGGGAAGGTCCTGCCACAGGAACAATGATTCGGTCAAGGACGCACCTCTCAACGACTTCAAGACGGTCCAAGCCTAGCGGCAGGAATGAACTGCCGGGGTAATCTTGGCCCATGACAGTCTTGGTGTTCTTGGACCCCTCCACGCCGGCCGGCCGCCTCGCCGATGCCTCCGTCGCGCAACTGCTCGTCACCGATCAGGGGGTCATCCGCGGCGACGGGGTCTTCGAGTCCATGTTGTACACCGCCGGGGCCGTCCGGAAACTGGACGCCCACCTCTCCCGGCTCCGGGTGTCGGCGGCCAGCTGCGACCTGGATCTGCCCGATGAGCAGTCCTGGCGGGCGGCCATCGCTACCGCGGTCACCCGGTATGAACAAGAGCGCACCCCGGGGCCCGAGGACCCCGACGAGGCAGTGGTGAAGCTGGTGGTCACGCGTGGGCCCGAGGATGAGCCCCATGGCACCGCCTGGGTCACCGTCTCCCCCGCCCCGGAGTCGGGACGCCGTCAACGCGAGGAGGGCGTCGCCGTCGTGCTGTTGGATCGTGGGTACGATTCCTCGCTGGCCGAACGCGCCCCCTGGCTGCTGATGGGCGCCAAGACGCTCTCCTATGCGGTGAACATGGCAGCCCTGCGTCATGCGCGCACGCTCGGGGCCGAGGACGTGATTTTCACGTCCAGCGACGCACGCGTACTCGAGGGGCCGACTTCGACGGTGCTGCTGGCCACCCGTGTCAACGGGGTCAAGCATCTGGTCACCCCATTGCTGGAAACCGGCATCCTTCCCGGAACCACCCAGGGCGCGATCTTCGCAGCCGCCGAAACCGCAGGTTGGACGCTCGGCTATGGTCCGTTGGAACCACGGGACCTGTTCGAAGCCGACGCACTCTGGTTGGTCTCCAGCATCCGGCTTCTAGCACCGGTCACCTCCATCGACGGCACAGCGATTGCCCGCGATCGTGAGCTGCATGACGAACTGTCGGCCCTGCTCGAAGCCATCGGATAGGCGCCACCGGCGGGGAAGGAACCCCATGGAAACTACACCTGCTGCACCGATGGCCGAGACCACCTTGGATCGTCGCCGGCTCCTCGCCGTCGTCGCGGTGGCCGCCGCCTCCCTGCTCGGCGGCGCTGGAACTTTACTCACTCCGGAAGCTGCGGTCGCAGCCTCCACCAAGATCAAAACGACGGCGAATCTCAACGTCCGCGCCCGCGCCGCTGCCGCAGGAGCCAAGCTGGGAACGCTAGCGAAGGGCACCACGGTCACCTCCACCGGCCGGGCCTCCAACGGCTGGTACCGGATCAGCTACCGGGGAAAGACCGGCTATGTTTCCCATCGCTACGTCAAGGTTCTCCCTGCCGCGAAGAGGGCCACACCCCCGAAGGTCACCAAGATCTCAGCCAGGGTCAAGACCTTGGCAGCGCTGAATGTCAGGTCCTCCGCTTCCTCGCACGGCAAGCATCTGGGCACATTGACGAAGAACGCTAAATTCACAGCCACCGGGGTCGCCGCCAACGGCTGGTACCGGCTGAGCTATCGGGGTCGAACCGGCTATGTCTCGCACCGGTACCTCACAGCGGACCTGTCGAGCGATCCCGCCTACACTTCCACCCGCAACGGCCTGCCCACCAGTGCTCGGTACTACTTCTCAACCAACGGCTCCGACGTGGCCCATCTGGCCAACGGGGCCCTGATGATCGGAGACCTCCCGGCAGGCACCGTCGCCTGGCGGGACGTGCGATGGGAGAAGAAACATGCCACCCCGAAGGGCTGGTATTGCGTGCGTACCGCAGGGGCCACCGGCTGGGTGAGGGCCAGCACCCTGCGGCGCAGCCAGCCTCGGACCAGCACATGGCCGGGCCGCACAACGGCCGCCCAGATCCGCAAGATGGCCAATGGCCGGCTTCCCTCCGCGAATCTGGTGGCCATCTCCTGGGATCCGGGCAGGAACCTGATCGCCGGCCCCGCCCTCAGTGATCTGACACAACTGAACGCGGCCTTCAAGAAGAAGTTCGGGCGCAACCTGCAAATCGACTTGACCTACCGCACGCGCGGCACCCAGGAATATCTGTACCGGGAGCTGGGCCCGATGATCGCCGCCAAACCAGGAACATCCAACCACGGGTGGGGGTTGGCGATCGACTTCCCCGAGACTCGCGACTACGGTTTCGGCGGCACGTACTACTTGTGGCTCAAGGCCCATTCGAAGAGCCACGGGTGGGTGCACCACAAGATTTACGAACAGGGGTCCCGCTACGCCGAGGCGTGGCACTTCGAGTACATACGCTGAGCCGAGGGAACCACCTCACCCCCAGACCAGGTTCCACGCCCCGGTGAGCACGGCGGCCGTGGTGGCCACCGCCCCCAGGGTGAGGCCACCGGACACCAGGGCCCCGTCCCGCCAGGAGAAGGAGGCGGTTCGCGCCCAAGTGCGGTGGGCCCCACCGAAGCCTTTGGCTTCCATGGTGACCGCCAGCCGGGAGGCCCTACGGATGGCCTGGACCATCAGCCCCAGACTTTGACCTGCATTGGCCCGCAGACGCTGCACGAAACCCCCTTGGGCCCCCACACCGCGGGCACGACGGGCCATACCCAGCGTCACCCACTCCTCGGCCAGCAAACCCATCAGGCGCATCCCGGCCAAGGCACCCAACACGAAACGGTGAGGCAACCTGGCTTGTTGGGCCAGCGCATTGGCCAGATCGGTGGGGTCGGTACTGGACAAAACGATGACCGCGGGAACCGCTACCGCAAAAATCCGCAGACCGGTGGCCACCCCGGAGATCAGCGATCCGTCGCTGATCGTGGCCACCCCCAGGTTCAGCAGGACGGCACCTGCGTCGTTGCCGACCAGGGCGGTGCCCCAGGCGGCAAATAATGCGGCCACCAGCAGTGGCCAGGCCCGCCGCAGGAATCGCGTCGGGGCGATCCCTGCCAGGCGCAGCAGCAACAGACTGGCCAGCACGACGACGGAGGAGGTCACCAGGTCCAGGGAGGCGATCAGGGGCACGGTCCCCAGCACTACCGCAGCGAGTTTGGCCAGCGGGTTGCACCGACCGAAGAAGCTGGCCCGGGCACCTGCGTCGGGTTCCAGCCCCGGCATCCCCCCCGCGGCCCGAGGATCGGTTGCCGGTTCCTCCTGCGTGGGGGTTCCGGGTTCCTGCACGGGGCGCAGGTCGGCGGCGACCTCGAAGGTGGAGGCCCCCAACGCGGCGGCGAACGCCGCATCGTGGGTGACCGCGACGACGGCGACGCCCTCGTCGAGTTGTTCGCGCAGCAGCAGCGCCAGTTCCTTCCACGTATTGGCGTCCTGGCCGAACGTCGGCTCATCGAGGATCAGCAGTCGCGGTCGGGCCGCGAGCACCGTGGCCACCGACAACCTGCGCTTTTCGCCTCCCGAGAGGGTGAACGGGTTCGCGTCGGCCAGATGCCTCAGCCCCAGCCGGTCCAACAGCTCATCGACCCGTTCGGTGATGTGCGCGTCGGTGTACAGCCGGGTCTTCGACCCCGGTGTGCGGGCATGCCGGGGGCCAAAGGCCAATTCCGCGCGGACGGTGGTGGTGACGAACTGGTGTTCGGGCTCCTGGAAGACGGTGCCGATCCGCCCCACGAGTTCCCCGGCCCGCCACGTGTAGGGCCGGTCGGGGTGCACGGGTTCGGTTTCCTCGGGGAGGTCCTGGGCACCGGAAAGGGCAGGCAGTGCCGCGACGCTGCCCCGACGTTCGGGCAGCAGCCCGGCCAGAGTCAGGGCCAACGTCGATTTGCCGGCCCCGTTGGCTCCGGTGATACACAGCGCCTGACCGGCGTCGATCCGCAGGTCCAGACCCGACACGACGGGGGCACCGGAGGCTGTTCTGGATACGGCCAGCCTTCGGGCGCTCAACAAGCCGGCGGCCGGTTCTTTTGCCGGGGCCCGTGCGGGCAGTACGGGCGTGTGGCCGGGGACCCAGATCCCGGCGTCGATGAGCCGTTCACGGAGGGGGCCGGGAGCGAACAGCCTGGCCGGTGCGCCCTGGTAGGCCACACCGCCGCCGGGCTCCAGCACGATCACCCGATCCACGGCATCTGCCCAGGCGGTGAGCCGGTGCTCAACGATGATCATCGTTGCTCCGCTGGCGCCGAGTGCCTCGAGCACTGCGTCCCGCACTTCCAGCACCCCGTCGGGGTCGAGATTTGCTGTCGGCTCATCCAACAGGACGAGTCCGGGGCGCATGGCCAGGATCCCGGCCAGGGCCAGGCGTTGCTTCTGCCCTCCCGACAGGGACGAGGTGGGGTGGTCCAGTGGCAGGTCAAGTCCCACCGCCTGCAGGGATTCGCTGACGCGGGGCCAGATCAGCTCCGGGTCCACCGAGAGGTTCTCCGCGCCAAAGGCGACGTCGTCCCCCACCCGGGCCTGGACGACCTGGGTTTCGGGGTCCTGCTGCATCAGACCGGTCCGGCCGCGGGCTGCCGCAGCCGGTAAACCGTCAATCAGTAGTTCCCCGGCCGAGGCGTTGTCCTCGTCATCCTGCAGCACCCCGGCCAGGGCGTGCATGAGCGTCGATTTTCCGGCGCCAGAGGGGCCGACGAGCAACACTTTTTCCCCGGCCTGGATGTCGAGGTCCAAACCCAAGACTGCGGGCGTCTCCCGCCCGGCGTGCTGCCATCCCCAACCGCGGGCGCGGACCGCAGCAGCACGGACGTCGCCGACCCCGGCGGCCGGTGGAGAGCCGCGGGTTCCGGTCGGTGCATCAGAGGTCATCGATTCACCCTAGAACCCGTTCCTGGGCGGCCTTCCGCGAAGCCATCGAGGACAACGCCCCGGTCCGTGAGAGCGCGCGCGTCAGCGCCCACGACCCCAGGCCGGCGATGATCAGCCCCGAAATGGCCATGAACACCACGTAGGCCAGTTTCATGCTCGCCGTGTATTCGGGGAACCAGGAGAAGACGAAGGCGTCGTTCACTCCCCCGAAGATCCCGGTCAGCATTCCGGCGAACAGGGCCACCGGCAGCGACCAGCGGCGGTAGAGCAGCAGCGCAAAAACGATTTCGGCGCCGAGCCCCTGGATGATTCCCGAGGCCCAGACCGTCCAACCGTATTCCGATCCCAGCAGCGAGGAAACGACGGCCGCGACCATCTCGCAGAACAGTGCTGCGCCTGGTTTGCGGATGATCAGGGCCCCCAGGACCGCGGGGAAGAGCCACATTCCGGCCAGCAGGGCCGATGAGGGCGGGAAGGCGACGAAAATGACGTCGAAGACGTGGTGGGTGGTGTTCCAGGCCCAGAAGATCACGCCGGAGGCCACGGCGATGACGGAGGCCACGACGATGTCCACGACCCGCCAGGTGTATCGGGCGGTCGGTGCCGCCGAAAGGGTGCTGCTCATAGGGTGTTCCTCCTTGGTTTCAAGGAGGGGAGGACTCCGCGGCGGATCCGCGTGTCCTGAGATTCTCGACTCCCTTCGCCGGTACGAGCCGGAGCAGGTTCGAGGGTCTGCGGTGATCCGCACTCTCAGCGTCGAAGTTTCCGGCCGTGGCCGGGCGACGACGCTCCCCTGTCGTAGGTCATTCAGTGGGGCCCAGTCTACAGCGCGTTATGCTGGGCAGGTAATCACCTACCGACGGGAGAATCGTTCGTGAACGCATTATTGAAGATCGTCGGCACGGTCGTGTCGATCGGCGCCGGTTTTGTCGGCGGCAAGCTCGTGGACACCATCTGGTACAAGGTCACCGGAGAGAAGCCCCCGAAGCCGAACGACAAGGAAGCCCAGGCCGAGGCGTCGATGCGTCATGCCCTCGGGTTCGCCGTGGTCTCCGCAGTCGTGGCCGCAGTGATCCAGGTTTTGACCAACCGTGGCACGCAGAAGGCCATTGCCCGTTTCAACCACACGGCCGACGAGGTCTGACCCCTCGTTAGCGACCTTCGTCCAGGCGACGCTGGGCCTCGGAGACCACTTCATTGAGGTCATCGAGGACCAGCGTCTCCTGTTTAAGGTGTCTGGTCCGGTACCCGGCACGGCCGACCATATGTGCTGTCACCGGTGCGGTCAGCAACTGGAAGAACCAGGCCAGCAACAGCACCGGCACGGCGGACCAGGCCCTGATCTGCAGGGCGACGGAGAGCAGCATCAAGAATAATCCGAGGACTTGCGGCTTGGTGGCCGCATGCATGCGGGAAAAGAGGTCGGGGAAACGCAGCAGACCGATGCCTGCGGCGACGGACAGCAGGGCGCCGAGGATCATGCAGATCGCGACCATCCATTCCAGGACGAGGTCCAGCGTCCCGCCGTCGGCGAGGCCAAACACGATCATGGGGATCTCCGATCGGTGACGTAGCGCGCGATGGTGACCGAACCGATGAAGGCCACCAGGGAACCGACGACGATGAACACGATGTGGTTCAGATGCCGGTTCACGACCATATCCACGCAGAGCCCACACAGGATGATGATCAGCAGGACATCCAGGGCCAGGGTCCTATCAAGGATCGAGGGGCCCCTGGCTAGCCGGATCAGGGCCATGACGGCGCCGAGGGCCAGGGCGATACCGGCCACCCACGCGGCAACGAGGATCATGGTTGCTCCTTCATCGGTCGGTTCGTTCGTTCTGCGACGTCGGGCCCGTCGGCACCTTCGGCATTGAGTGCCTCCAGTTCCTCCCGGCTGCCCATCATCCGGATGATCCGGGCTTCGATGGCCCTGACCTGGCGCCGGAAGTCTTCGGCCTCCTGCACCGTATTGATGTCCAACACGTGAAGGTAGAGCGTGGAGGTTGTCCTGTCGATTTCCACGACGAACGAACCCGGGATGAGGGTCAGCACATGCCCCAGGGCCGTGGCCATCAGGTCCTCCTGGCTGCGCATGCGGATACCGATGACCGCGTTGCGCACCTTCGGCCCGCGGCGCAGCACGACCAGTACCACCTGGACGCTCGCCCTGACGATTTCGCGCAGGAACAACAGCGAGAACACCAGGGCCTGCCAGGGGTTGAAGCGGCCGCTGAGCTCAACGGGAGGCAGTTTGAAGGTCATCACCACTGCCAGGGCGATCAGGAACCCGAAGATCAGGTTCCCCGGGCTGAAGTCCCGCCAGAGGGCTCCCCAGACGAGGACCAGCCAGATGATGAGGGGAAGTTCGATGAGGAAGCGGGCGCGCCGGCGTCGTGCTCTGGCCCGGGCGCTGCGGGCACTGGTGAGTAGTTCCGAGGGGCGGGCGGGGCGGGGATGACGGTGGGGGCTCATTTTCCGCCTCCCGCCGGGGAGTCGCCGAGAACTGCCTCAATATAGGGGGTGCGTTCGAGCATCTGCTGCGAGGCCTGGTCGGCCAGGTCGAAGAGCGGGCCGGCGAAGATGGTCAACGCCATGCCCAGTGCCACCAGCACCCCCGTGGCGAAGACCATGGTCGGGGGCAGTACCGCCGCATCCCCCCGTCCGCTGAGGCGGTGCGGCAAGGTCTTGACCCCTGTCGCCCCGATGTCCGGGCGGCGGGCTTCTTCGGCGGCAATGAGCAGGATCGGGTCGGCATCCTCGGCGTCTTCGGCGCGGCGCCAGAACGCCCGGTTCCAGACCCGGGCGACGGCCAGCAGGGTGAGCAGGGAGGTCAGCAGCGCCCCGGCCAGCAGCACCCAGGCCAGCGGTGTGCCCAGGTCCACGCCGCCGCGCAGCAACCCGACCTTGCCCAGGAACCCGGAGAAGGGAGGGATGCCGGCCAGGTTCATGGCCGGGATGAAGAAGAGTACGGCCAGCACCGGTGACAGCTTGGCCAGCGAGCCGAGCCGGTCCACGTTGGAGGTCCCGCCCCGTCGTTCCATCAGCCCGGCGACCAGGAACAGCGAAGTCTGCACGATGATGTGGTGGGCGACGTAGTAGACCGTGGCCGCCAGGGCAACGGCGCTGCCGGTGGCCACCCCGAACATCATGTATCCGATGTGGCTGGTCAGTGTGAAGGAGAGCATGCGTTTGAAATCGGCCTGGGCGAGGGCGCCGAGGATCCCCACGAGCATGGTTAGCAGGGCGACGACCAACAGGGCCGTATTCAACCGCCCCCCGGGGAAGAGCAGGGTTTCGGTGCGGATGATCGCATAGACACCCACCTTGGTCAGCAGTCCGGCGAATACGGCGGTCACCGGCGCCGGGGCTGTCGGGTAGGAGTCGGGCAGCCAGAAGGACAGCGGGAACACCGCGGCCTTGACGCCGAAGGCGACCAGCAGCATGACGTGGAGGATCTGTTGGGTCCCCGGGTCGATATCGGCCAGTTTCCCGGCCAGATCGGCCATGTTCACGGTTCCGGTCGCCGCATAGACCAGCCCGATCGCCAAGAGGAACAGGATGGAGGAGACCACCGAGACCACCACGTAGGTGACGCCGGCCCGGATCCGGGCCGTGGTCCCGCCCAGGGTCAGCAGCACGTAGGAAGCGGTCAACAGGATTTCGAAACCCACATACAGGTTGAACAGGTCACCGGCAAGGAAGGCGTTGGAGACCCCGGCGACCAGGATCAGGTAGGCGGGATGGAAGACCGAGATCGGCCCGTCCTCGTCCCCGTCGGCCATACCCTGGCCGGTGGCATAGAGCAGTACGGTGAGGCTGACCGCTGTGGAGACGACCAGCATCAATGCGGAGAACTCGTCGACGACCATGGAGATGCCGAACGGTGGAGCCCACCCACCGATGATGACGGCCTGCGCCCCATGCTTCCAGGCCGAGACCAGGAGCCAGGATTCCAGGGCGAGGGTCAGGCAGAGGGTCCCGATCGTTGCGGTGCGTTGGGCCAGTGGGTGCCGTCGCAGCACGAAGGCCAGGGCCGCACCCAGAATGGGGAGCAGCACCGCCAGGGGTGCGACGTCGATCGCTGTCAGGTGGTCCATCAGCGGGCCTTCCTGTTGCGTCGCTTATTATTGGTTCCCGCACTCTCCTCGGAGGAGGCCTGCCGCAGTTCGCTGGCGAGCCGTTCCCCGGCGAGTCGGGCGGCAGCGGCCCTGCGTGATTCCTCGGCGTGGGCCGGAACGTTGTCGTCGTCGATATCTGCCGGGAATTCGGAGGTTTCCAGCGCGACTTCGGAGTCCTCCTCGAAATCGAAGGTGTCCTGGGAGGCGACCCGGCGGTCCTCGGCGTCGTCGGTGAGTTCATCCCGGCGGGCGATCACCCACGAACGGTAGATCATCGCCAGCAGGAACGCGGTGACCGCGAAGGTGATGACGATCGCGGTGAGGATCAGCGCCTGCGGCAGCGGGTCGGCATAGTCTTCCGCCGGGGTCCCCTCCTCGTAGAGGGGTGCGAGCCCGCTGCGTCCCCCCGCTGCCAAGATCAACAGGTTCACCCCGTTGCCCACCAGGATGATCCCCAAAAGCACCCGGGTCAGACTGCGCTCGAGCAATAGATAGATCCCTGCCGCGAAGAGCACACCCATCACGATGAGCAGGGTCATGTTCACACTCATCGTTGGCTCCCGGCCCGTTGGACGGCGGCTCGGCGGGGCCGGCGTACGCCGCCGGAGAGCAGCCCGCGTTTCTCGGTCTTCTCGTCGATTTCCGAACCGAGGCTGCGCAGGACGTCCACCACCAGTCCCACGACCACCAGGTACACCCCGATATCGAAGAACGTCGAGGTGACGAATTTCTGTTCGCCGAAGATCGGCAACGCAAATTCCACGACGGCTGTCTGGAAGAGGTCTCCGCCCAACACCAGGGGCACGACGCCGGAGAGGGCCGAGGTGGCCAGCCCGAGTCCCAGCAAGGTGCCGGGGCTGATGGGGGTCGCTTCGGCGAGCTCGAAACGCCCTCCGGCCAGGTAGCGGATGGTCAGGGCGAGTCCGGCCAGCAGCCCGCCGGCGAAGCCGCCACCGGGAGAGTTGTGTCCGGCCAGCAGGAGGTAGACGGAGAAGATGATGATCGTGTGGAAGATCAGCCGGGCGATGACTTCGAAGATGATGGAACGGCGTTCGGGGGCCAACGTCTTACCGGCCACCAGCCAGGCGTCCTTGGCCGACTGGGCGAAATGCCGGGCGGTCGCCAGTGCCGCTGCGGCGCGGGTGCCTCCGGGTTGGGGGCGTGTCCGGCCCACGGATCCCAGTTCGGCTTCGCCGACGCGGTGTCTAATGTCCCCCCGGCCGCGGACGAAGATCAATGAGGCCACCCCGGTGGCGGCCACGGCCAGCACGGTGATCTCCCCGAAGGTGTCCCAGACACGGATGTCGACGAGGGTGACGTTGACGATGTTCTTGCCGGCACCGCCGAAATAGGCCAACTCCGGGAACGATAATGACACCGGGTCGGCGGTCCGTGAGGCCATGGCAGCGGCGGCAATGCCGATCATCGCCACCCCGAATCCGACCCCCAAGAGGGCACGCGCCGTGCGGTGCCCCGTGGGGTTCAACGTCCAGAGTCTGGGGGGAAGGACCCGCAACGCCAGAACCATGGCGACCAGGACGATCGTTTCCACCAACAGCTGGGTCAGCGCCAGGTCGGGGGCACCCTGCAGGGCGAAGATGAAGGCCATGCCGTAGCCGGTGACGGAGACCATCAGCACAGCCAAAAAGCGCTTATTGGCACGGATGGCCGCCAGGGCCCCGACGATCATGCATAGTCCGGCGATCAGTTGGGCGGGGGTGTCGAACCAGACGATGTTCTCCGGCAACGGTGTCTGATTAGTCAGTCCCGCGACGGCCGGGACCACCAGGGCAACCAGCAGGATGACGCCCAGGTAGAACGGCAGCGAACCGCGCTGCGTCCGCCCTGTCGTCCAGACGGAGACCTCGTCGACGGCGTTCAGGGCCCACTTATACATCTGCTCGGCTTCGAGCAGTGCCGGGACCCGGGCCTGCAGGGCACCGAACCCAGACCGCCACCGATGCAACAGCAGGCCAACGACGATGATGACCGCCGAAAGGCCCAGTACCGGGGTCAGACCGTGCCACAGGGCCAGCCGAATCGGCTCGTCGGAGGCGGGGAAGAGGGAGGCGAATCCTCCCACGGCCTCACCCAGTGGTGTCGGGAGGACCCCGAACACCAGGGTTGCCGCGGTCAAAACCGCCGGCGCTGCGAGGAAGGACCACGGGACGGGTTTGAAGGCCGTGGCCGGCATCCCCGGTTTGGAGGCGAATCCGCCCCAAATGAAGCGTGCACTGTAGGCGACGGTGAAGATGGAGCCCACCACCACCCCGAGCAGCACGATGATTCCCCCGGCGCTGTCGGCCGTGGCCAGGAGAACCTCGAGCACCGATTCCTTGGCGACGAAACCGTAGAGCGGCGGGATGCCGGCCATCGAAGCCGCCGAGATGACCGCCACGACGAACAGTTTCGGGGCGGTCCGCCATAGCCCCGAGAGCAGTCTCACGTCACGGGTTCCTGCTTGGTGGTCGATGATCCCCACGATCAGGAACAGTGCCGCCTTGAAGAACCCGTGGGCGAGCACCAGCGCCAGCCCGGCGAGGGCGGCATCTGCTGTTCCTTGTCCCACCACCAGCATGATGAAACCCAGTTGGGAGACGGTCCCGTAGGCCAGAACCAGTTTGATATCTGTCTGCCGCAGGGCCCTCCACCCGCCGACGAGCATGGTGGCCATCCCCAACCCGATCACCAGCCCGTCCCAGTAGGTGGTCCCGGAGAACCCGGGGGCCAGACGGGCCACGAGGTAGACCCCCGCCTTCACCATGGCTGCCGCATGGAGGTAGGCGGAAACCGGGGTCGGTGCGGCCATGGCACCGGGCAGCCAGAAGTGGAAGGGCACCAGCGCCGACTTGCTCACGGCGCCGAGCAGTATCAGGGCGATCGCAATATCGATGAGGGTTCCACGCGAGGCCAGTTCCGGGGCCATGGCCATGATTTCGGAGAGCCGGTAGGTGCCGGCGCTCTGGCCGATCATCACTAGGCCCAGCAGCATCGCCAATCCGCCGAAGGTGGTGACCAGCAGCGCTTGCAGGGCTGACCGGCGGGCGAAGATCCGCGTCCGGGCGAAGCCCACGAGCAGGTAGGACAGGATCGTCGTGATTTCCCAGAAGATGAACAGCAGGATCAGATCGTCGGCGATCACCAGCCCGAACATGGCACCGGCAAAGGCCAGCAGTTGGGCCCCGAAGGGTCCGATGTTGGCATCCTCGCTCTTGAAGTACCGCGCGCAGTAGAACAACACGAGTGCCCCGACACCCAGAATCAACAGGCTCAGGATCGCTGCCAACGCGTCCATTCTGAAGGCCAGGTCCAGCTGCAACACGGGGATCCAGTGGAGCACGAGGCCCGGTGGCGCATTCGGGCCCCCCGCGGGGGCCGACTGGTCGGCTGAGATGAAGGAGTCGAAGTTGGCCAGTAGCCACACGAACGCGACGGCGGGTACGGCGCCGAGCAGATAGAACGAAGCACGGCCGAAGCGGCGGAACAAAAGCGGGGCGACGGCGCTCACCACAAAAAGTGAGATGAGGACCACGGCCACGATGTTCTCCTGAGGGGGTTCTGGGCCACGCATGGTTCGACACTGCAGCACTCGGTCAGGTAATTAATTTAGTTTAACAGTTCATCAATCCGATTCCGTAGAAAACACCTTAATAGACAGGTAATTTCGCGCAGGGCGTTACGCTTCAGGAATGAGCCCGAACGCCACGCCCACGGCGCTACCCGAGCGCGGAGCACGAACCATCTCCAAGCAGGTCATTGCCTGGGCCTCTTGGGACTGGGGCGCCTCGGCAATCAACGCGGTGATGACCACCTTCGTCTTCACCGTCTACCTGACCAGTTCAGCCTTCGGCAATACAGACTCCAACACCGCAGCACTGTCCTTGGCCCTGACCATCGCCGGTTTCACGATCGCCCTGTTGGCCCCGGTGACCGGTCAACGTTCGGACGCGGGCGGCCGCCGCCGTTTCTGGCTGGGAGTGAACACGGCCTTGGTGGCCCTGGCGACCGCGGCCGCCTTCTTTGTGTTCCCCGATCCTCGTTTCCTGATCCTGGGGGTCAGCCTCATTGCGGCTGCCAGCATTTTTTCCGAAGTTGCTGGCGTCAACTACAACGCCATGCTCCCGCAGATCTCCACCCCCAAGACCATCGGCAAAATCTCGGGCTTTGGTTGGGGCATGGGGTACGTCGGCGGCATCCTGGCCCTGTCCCTGGTGTTGTTCCTCTTCGTTCAACCCGTGCTCGACTGGTCGGGTGCAAGCACCGACAATGCCCTGAACATCCGGCTCGTCGCTGTCTTCTCAGCTCTCTGGTTCTTCGGTTTCGGGCTGCCGGTGCTCTTCGCCGTCCCCGAGATCTCCCGTCGGCAGAAGATGGCCAAGGTCAGCATCTTGGAGTCCTATCGGCAGCTGGGCCGAAACGTCGCCTCGCTCTGGCGCACCGAGCGGAACACGGTCTTCTTCCTCATCGCTTCAGCAGTGTTCCGTGATGGACTGGCCGCCGTCTTCGCCTTCGGTGGTGTGATCGCCGCAGGGACCTTCGGCTTCGAGCTCTCCGAAGTGATCGTCTTCGCCATCGTCGGCAACCTCGTGGCTGCCGCAGGCGCCCTGGTCGGCGGTGTACTCGACGACAAGATCGGCCCCAAGGCGGTCATCCTCGGTTCGCTGGTGGGCCTGCTCATCGCCGCCGGAGGGGTATTCCTCTCCCCCGACGCCACCGGCTTCTGGATCTTCGGCCTGCTGTTGACCCTGTTCGTCGGCCCCGCGCAAGCCTCCTCCCGCGCGTTCCTGGCCCGGTTGGCCGCCGAAGGTCACGAAGGTGAGCTCTTCGGCCTCTACGCCACCACGGGTCGTGCGGTGTCCTTCCTCGCGCCGGGCTTCTTCACTTTGGCCATCGTCTTGGCCACGAGCCACGTCCCCGCCGGCGGGGCGCAACGCTATGGCATCCTGGGCATCATGCTGGTTCTGCTGATCGGATTGTTCCTGCTGTTGCCGGTGCGCAAACCCAATCATTCGACCCCTCAGGAGAACGCATGACCGCCTCATCCAGCACCCCGGAAACGGCCCTCCGGGTTGCCGTCGTCACTGGAGCCGGCTCGGGGATCGGCCGGGCCGTGGCCCGCGAACTCCTGGACACCGGCTGGCATGTGGCCTTGGCCGGACGACGCGCCGATGCCCTGGAACAGACGGCACAGGCCCATGAAGGAGCCCTGGTCGTTCCGACGGACATCACCGACCCCCGGCAAGTCGACGCCCTGTTCTCCACGGTCGTCACAGACTGGAACCGGGTGGACGTCCTGTTCAATAACGCGGGAACCTTTGGTCCACGCGCCTCGGTCGACGAGATCTCGGTTTCCGACTGGAACGATGTGGTGGCCGTGAATCTAACCGGCAGCATGCTGTGTGCCGCGGCGGCGGTCAGGACCATGAAGGCCCAAGACCCGCAGGGCGGCAGGATCATCAACAACGGGTCGATTTCCGCCCACGCGCCCCGCCCGCAATCAGTGGCCTACACGACGACAAAACATGCCATCACGGGGCTGACGAAGTCCATCGCCCTCGATGGTCGCAGCGCACGGGTCACTGCCTCGCAAATCGATATCGGTAATACCGCGACGGAGCTAACGGTCGGATTCACCACCGGGACCCTTCAAGCGGATGGCAGCACCCAGGTCGAACCGGTTTTCGATGTCCAACATGCAGCCCGCGCGGTGCGGCAATTAGCCGACCTTCCCTTGGACGTCACCGTCGATTCACTCGTCATCACGGCCACCGGCATGCCGTTCACGGGTCGTGGCTGACCGGGTTCAGGGCTGCAGGTCGGTGCGGTGGAAGTTCAAGTGGCTCCGCGAGGCCGTCGGACCACGTTGGCCCTGGTAACGGTTCCCGTAGGGGCCGGAACCGTAGGGGTGCTCCGTCGGCGAGGTGAGTTTGAAGAAGCAGAGTTGGCCGATCTTCGATCCCGGCCACAGCTTGATCGGCAGGGTCGCCATATTCGAGAGCTCCAACGTCACATGCCCCGAAAATCCGGGATCGATGAAGCCGGCCGTGGAGTGTGTCAGCAGTCCCAGCCGGCCCAACGATGACTTCCCTTCGAGCCGGGCGGCGACGTCGTCGGGCAGGGTGACCCGTTCGTAGGTGGAGCCGAGAACGAACTCTCCCGGGTGCAGGACGAAGGCCTCGGTAGGATCAACCTCCACCAGACGAGTCAGCTCCGGCTGGTCTTGTGAGGGATCGATATGGGCATATTTGTGGTTGTCGAAAAGCCTGAAATAACGGTCCAGGCGGACGTCGACGCTAGCGGGCTGGATCATCTCGGGCTCATACGGGTCCAGCCCGATGCGCCCGCTGTCCAGTTCGGTCCGGATGTCGCGGTCAGATATCAGCACGGTTCCCAAAATAGCCTATGCCGGGTCCCCGGCGTTATCCTGAAGCTGGTGGGTTGAGCTGCATGCGAAATCCGTAGGCTGCTCCGCGCACCGCAAACACCATGATGACTTCACCGCACACGCCCCGGCGTCTTCCCGCGCTAGCGACCGCTCTCGCCCTCGCTGCCGCCTTCCTGCTGCCTGTCACCACGGCCCAGGCCTCCCCGATCGGTGACCTGCAAAGTACTCAGGCTTCCCCCTCGACCGCTGCCGCCGATGAGCCCACGCACGAAAAGAAGTCGAAGGCCTCCACATCCGAGCATGAATTCGCTGCCTACAGCACCGATCCCACTTCCCCCCTGGTACTGGTCAACGAACATCATCCGCTGCAGCCGCGCGATTATGCGCCTCAGGAGCTGGTCGCTGTCTCCGGAGCTGGCACCGAGATGGTGCCCCACGCCGCCAAGGCCTTGAAGAAGCTCATCGCTGGCGCCGCACAGGACGGGCACGCACTCATGGTCGAAAGTGCCTACCGCTCCTATGACCACCAAGTAGAGCTCTTCCAGAGGTACACGCGGAAGTACGGCAAGGACTACGCCTCACGGATCTCGGCCAAACCGGGAACCAGTGAACACCAGCTCGGGCTCTCGGCCGACCTTGGCGTCGCAAGTGGGCAGTGCTCCCTGAAGGCCTGCCTGGCAGATCTGCCGGCAGGAAAATGGATGGCCGCCCATGCCACCGACTACGGCTTCATCGTGAGGTATCCGCAGGACGAACAGGAAACCACCGGTTACAACTTCGAACCCTGGCACCTGCGCTATGTCGGCAATAAAGCGGCACGGCAGATGGACCAGCATGGCACCGCCACCCTCGAACAGTATTCCAACGAACTGGTGACCGCGCGGAAGAAGCAGGAGGCCAAAGCTTCCGCAAAGGAAGCAGAAGCCAAACGGCAAGAAGCCCAGGAGCAGGCAGCCCGTGACGCCGAGTGGGAGCGTCAGGAGCGCCGGGCCGAAGAGACGCGGTGGTGGCCCGACTGGGCCCGCAACGCTTTCACGCAGTAGCTCCGCGTCCGGCGTCCCGAAGTCCTAGCTGGCCCGAACCGGGATCGCGGTGAAGGTCGGGGTCATCGTCTCGGCAAAGAAGTCGTTGCCCTGGTGATCAACCACAATGAATGCGGGGAAGTCTTCCACTTCGATCCGCCAGATCGCTTCCATACCCAGCTCCTCGTATTCGAGGACCTCGACCTTGCGGATGCAATCTTGCGCCAACCGTGCCGCGGGGCCACCAATCGAGCCTAGGTAGAAGCCGCCGTGCTTCTGGCAGGCGTCGGTGACCTGGCGGGACCGGTTGCCCTTGGCCAACATGACCATTGAGCCTCCTGCCGCCTGGAACTGGTCGACGTAGGAGTCCATCCGCCCGGCAGTGGTCGGGCCGAAGGAACCGGAGGCCATGCCTTCCGGGGTTTTCGCCGGGCCCGCGTAGTAGACGGGATGGTCTTTGAGGTAGTGCGGCATCTCTTCCCCGGCGTCCAGGCGTTCACGGATTTTCGCGTGGGCGATATCGCGGGCCACCACCAGGGGGCCGGTCAGCGATAAGCGGGTTTTGACCGGGTGCTTCGCCAATTCGGCGAGAATCTCGGACATCGGCCGATTCAGGTCGATCCTGACCACCGAAGATCCGCCGGTACCGCTGACACCATCGGTGTCGTCGTCGTGCGCGGAGACCGCTGGGTGGTCCGTTTCGGGCATGAAACGGGCAGGATCGGTTTCGAGTTGTTCCACGAAGACACCCTCGGAGGTGATCTTCGCCAGCATCTGCCGGTCTGCCGAGCAGGAGACGGCGATCGCCACGGGCAGCGAGGCACCATGGCGGGGCAACCTGACGATGCGGACGTCGTGGCAGAAGTATTTACCCCCGAACTGGGCTCCGATGCCGAAGTGGCGAGTCAGTTCCAGGACTTTCTCCTCCAAGTCGATATCGCGGAAACCCCGTCCGGTCATCGCCCCGGTGGTCGGCAGGGTGTCCAGGTATTTGGCCGAACCGTATTTGGCGGTCTTCAACGCGAATTCGGCGCTGGTTCCCCCGATGACGATCGAGAGGTGGTACGGCGGGCACGCAGCGGTGCCCAATGACCGAAGCTTCTCGTCGAGGAAGGCGAGCATGGCGTTCTCGTTCAGAATCGCCTTCGTCTCCTGGTACAGGAAAGACTTATTCGCCGATCCTCCGCCCTTGGCCATGAACAGGAACTTGTACTGTTCCTCGTGGCCGGGCTCGGTATCGGCATAGAGCTCGATCTGGGCCGGCAGGTTGTTCCCGGTGGAGGTTTCCTGCCAGGTCGTCAGCGGGGCGAGCTGCGAATAACGCAGGTTCAACTGCGTGTAGGCGTCATAGATGCCCTGTGAGAGAGCCTTCTCGTCCGGGCCCTCGCTGAGCACCTGCTGGCCGCGTTTGCCCATCACGATCGCCGTGCCCGTGTCCTGGCACATCGGCAGAACCCCACCGGCGGCAATGTTCGCGTTCTTCAGCAGGTCCAGGGCCACGAACTGATCATTCGGGCTGGCTTCGTCGTCGTCGAGGATATTGCGCAGTTGCTGCAGGTGGGCGGGCCGCAAATAATGGGAGATGTCGTGCAGGGCCGTCCGGGCCAGATGCGCCAGAGCCTCGGGCTCGACCTCCAAGAAGTTCCGTCCGCCGGGCCCTTCAACGCGACGGACCCCGTCGGTTCCGATGAGACGGTAGGGGGTGTCGTCCTGGCCGATCGGCAACAGGTCCTCGTACTGGAACTCGGTCATGGGGCATCCTTGGCATCCGGTGGGTTGATTGCCGCCCAGTCTAATTCGACACCCCGGAGAACCCCGAACCGCCACCCGCCCATTCCGGGACGGGTTGCGCATCGGCTACGAGCGTGATCGGCTGGAAGACATGAGCGAAGAGCCAACGCAGAACCCATCCGAAAACCCGGACCCCGACGAGCCGCAAACGCACCTAGAAACAGTGCTGCACGAGGGCCAAGCCGATGAGGCCATGGCCGGTCAGGTCATTGCCACCTTCCTGTCCGAGGAAGTCTTCTTCCTCAGCCGTGAGCAGGTGACCGAGGAAACCGACAACGTTCAGCCACTGCTGCTGCAGAATAAGGAAGGTGACCCCGTCATCGCCCTGTTCACGCACGTCAATCGGATCCCCGAGGCCTACACCGCCGAAGCCCCCTACGCGGTGCGCGTCGTCGGTGCTGCGGTCATCGACAACCTCAACGGTGCCGGCGTGGTCCTGAACCCTGGCCACCAGCTCGGTTTCGAGATCCCTGCCGAAGGCGTCGACGCCATCCGTCGTGACTTCGCCCCCGACGGCTCCCCAGCACCGGAGGCCCCCGCCGAGGGAGCCGCCGAGGCAGCCGCCGACAACGAATCAACCCCGGAGGCCTAAACCCGGGAACCCAGCATCATCAGATGGCCGTCGCCGGTTTCCCGGCGACGGCCATCTGCGTTCTGCGCCCCAGGGCTGCCCGATACTCCTCCGGGGTCTACGCTGGTGTCATGAATCTGGAAGAAACGCCCCTCCCGGGCATCGGTATGCGACGCGACGTCATGCTGGCCACGGGGCGACGTGTCGGCGTCGTGATCAAACGCGAGGGCGGCATGGAGCTGATCATCTCCGAAAAGCAGGATCCCGACGCCTGCCAGGCGGCCATCCCGCTGACCTCCGAGGAAGCATCGGCCATCGGCGGTCTACTCGGCGCCCCACAACTGGTGGCAGGTCTCTCCGCGGAACATAGCGAACTGCCCGGAGTGAACACCCAGCAGTTCGTCATCAGCCAAGACAGCCCCTACGCAGACCACACCTTGGGCGACACCCATTTGCGCACTCGCACCCACGCCTCCATCGTGGCCATTTCGCGGAGTGGTCAGGTCTTTGCCTCCCCCTCCCCGACCTTCGAGCTTGAAGCCGGCGATGTGGTCGTCGTCGTTGGCACGGCCGAAGGTCTCGATAAAGCAGCCCACCTGCTGAATCACGGATAAGGGCTGCCCGTGGACCCCACCACCGTCGTCCTGATTGAACTCGGGGCCGTCTTCCTCGGCCTCGGGCTTCTCGGACGTCTGGCGGCACGGGTCGGCATGTCACCGGTACCCCTGTACCTGCTGGGTGGGCTGATCTTCGGACATGGTGGTTTGGTCCCCCTGTCGGGGATCGAATCGTTCGGAGACGTCGCCAGTGAAATCGGCGTTGTTCTGCTGTTGCTGATGCTTGGGCTGGAATACACAGCCAAGGAGCTGGTGACCGGGCTGCGCCGTTCGTGGCTGGCGGGGCTGGTTGACCTGGTCCTGAACTTCGTCCCAGGAGCCGCCCTCGCCCTCATTCTGGGGTGGGGACTCATTGGTGGCCTGGTGCTCGGAGGGGTCACCTACATCTCTTCGTCGGGGATCGTGGCCAAGGTCCTCACCGATCTGGGCCGGTTGGGAAACCGTGAGACCCCGGTGGTGCTCTCCATTCTGGTGCTCGAAGATCTGGTGATGGCCGTCTACCTGCCGATCCTGACGGCGGCGTTGGCCGGGGTGAGTTTCTGGGGTGGGTTCCGGGCCGTGGGCATCGCGCTGCTTGCGGTGACCCTGGTCTTGCTGCTGGCGCTGAGGTACGGCCCCCAAATTTCGCGGCTGATCCACTCCCCCGATCAGGAGAACTTCCTGCTTAAGCTCATCGGGGCTGCCCTGCTCGTGGCAGGTCTCGCCGCGGCACTGCAGGTTTCGGCCGCCGTGGGCGCCTTCCTCCTGGGCATTGCCATCTCCGGTTCGACGGCGCATTCCGCAGCCAAGGTCTTGGCCCCGCTGCGGGATCTCTTCGCCGCCATGTTCTTCGTCCTGTTCGGCATTAACACCGACCCCGCGACCATCCCTCCGGTGTTGCTCCTGGCCCTGGCCCTGGCCCTCGTGACGTCGGTGACCAAGGTCCTCACCGGCGTCTGGGCTGCCCGTCGGGCCGGGATCGGCATACCAGGACGGATTCGCGCCGGAACGGCGTTGATCGCCCGCGGAGAATTCTCCATCGTGATCGCCGGACTTGCGGTCGCCGGTGGAGGGGCCTCCCCGGAGTTGGCTGCCCTAGCCACCGCCTATGTGATGTTGTTGGCCGTTTTGGGTCCGATTGCCACGAAACTGGCCGAACCGGTGGCGCGAGCCCTGACAGGCCGCCCAAAACGGTCCCCGCAGCCTGCAGGACAAGACTAGGATCCTGCGCGGGGTGCGGCCCCAATATGCATGTCAACGCCCGGTGGGCTATGCTGAGATGCACCCGCGGGTACGAACGGACCGGCGGGTGTTTTGCGGGCGTAGCTCAATGGTAGAGCGCCAGCTTCCCAAGCTGGACACGCGGGTTCGATTCCCGTCGCCCGCTCTCTTCATGCCAGGACCGGGAGTCCAACGACCGCACGGCGCGTAGACTAGGAGTGCCATGAAACGCACAATGTTCAAGTCGAAGATCCATCGCGCCACCGTGACCCATGCCGATCTGCACTATGTCGGATCGGTGACTGTCGACCTCGACCTCCTCGAAGCCGCCGACATCCTGCCCGGGGAACTGGTCAGCATCGTCGATGTCACCAACGGTGCCCGGCTCGAGACGTACACCATCGCCGGCGACCGCGGAAGCGGTGTCTTGGGGATCAACGGTGCCGCCGCGCATTTGGTGCATCCCGGCGACACGGTCATCCTCATCAGCTTCGCCGAGATGGAGAACGCGGAAGCACGTAGCTATGTACCCCGTATCGTCCACGTCGATGCCAACAACTCGATGATCGCTCTCGGCAGCGATCCCTCCGAGTCGCTATCGAGTAACGCCGCGCGCCCTCCGCACGCCATCGCCGGCTCCCCCGCGGACTCCTAGGACCGTGCTCGGGGTCCTCTCTGGATTCTCGATTGTTTGGGCCGTCATCATCGTCGGCTATGTGGTCGGACGCACGGGGGTCCTCGGAGCCGACGCCCGCTACGTCCTGAACCGCCTGACGTTCTTCGTCGCCAGCCCGGCGCTGCTCTTTGTCACTGTCGCCGACGCCGATCCCCGCGCTGTCTTGGGCCCCAGCCTGGCTGTGGCGGCGATCAGCGCCACCGGAGTTGCCTTGCTCTACTTCGGTGTCACCGGCTGGTGGTTGCCTCGAGGGCGTCCCGAACGACTCGTCGGGGCCATGAGTGCTTCAACCGTGAACTCGGCGAACCTCGGGTTGCCGATCGCTGCCTACGTCCTGGGCAGCACCACGCATGCGGCCCCGGTGATCCTTTTCCAGCTGGCCCTCTGGAGCCCCATCTTCCTGGCCCTGCTGGATTCAAGCACCTCGGGACGGCGCACCACTCCGACCGCTTTGGTGCTCAGCACGCTGCGTAACCCGATGATCGTCGCTTCGTTGGCCGGCTTGCTGTTCGCCGTCTTCGGCTGGACCCTGCCGCAGCCGATCGCCGACCCCGTCGAGCTCATCGCCGGCGCCTCCATTCCGGCGATGCTCCTAGCCTTCGGTATTTCTCTGGTAGGTTCCAAACCCCTGGAAAAAGCCACCCACCGACGGTCTGATGTTCTGATCGGCACCGGACTGAAGCTGATCGCCCACCCGGTGCTGGCGTGGCTCGCCGGAGCCCTCTTGTTCCGTTTGCACGGTGCAGAATTATTTGCCGTGGTCATCATGGCTGCGTTGCCCTCGGCACAGAATGTCTTCGTCACCGCTTCCCGGTATGAGCAGGGGCTGGTGGTCGCCAAGGACACCGTCCTACTGACGACGATCGCCGCCGTCCCCGCGATGCTGCTCGTGCCCCTGCTGCTGAACTCCTGAATCAGCCGGTAGACGAAAAGGGCGCGGCAGCTGGGCCGCTGCAACGGAACACGAGAGAATGGACCAGTGAGTAAGAAGCGTCTTGAAATTAGTTGGATCGGCTCGGTCGGCTCTGCCTTAGGGGCTGTGACCTCGGCAGTGGTGTTGTCCACCTTGGGCGTGGCCGGGACCATTCTCGGCGCAGCACTGGGTAGTTTGGTGATCACCGTCGGCGGTTCGATCTACTCCCAATCCCTCCAACGGACCACGGAGCATGTGGGCGAACGGGTGGGCAATGCGCGCGCCAAAACCCGGCCATTTAACGACGCACAACCACCAGCGACACCGCGGGACGCGGGTCCGAGTGGAACGACCGTCGATGAGGTCGAGAAACCGGCGAAGAACGCTGGACGCGGGATCCTGCAGAGGCTGCCGTGGAAGCACATCATCGGCGTCACCGTCGCCCTCTTCGCCATCACCATGGCCCTGATCCTCGCCTTCGAGCTCTCCGCAGGACGTGCGGTGTCCTCGTTTACGGGTGGCACGAGCGGAACCGGCGGTACCTCGATCCCGGGGATCAGCGGGAACACCAACCCGACGGATGACTCCGGAACCAAGGATCAGGACCCGAACTCGCCCGTGCAGGATGAAGCGCCGGACGAGGAGCAGCAGCCCCAGCAGGATCAGGCACCCGCGCCCCAAGAGGAGGAACCGGCTGCCCCCGAGGCACCTCAGGAACCTGCCCCGGCCCCGGCACCTGCACCGGATCAGCCCGTGGAGCCCTAAGTCGACTGACTGCCGCCGGCACCGGCGAGGGACGTCAGCCGATGCGGGCCAGCCAACTCCAACCGGGCGCACAGTTCAGTCAAAGGGCCGTTTCCTAGTATTGAAGGTGCCTCATCAAGGTGCGAGTGATCCGCAAGGCCCCAGCCATCCCCCTCGGCTGGGGCCTTGTGCGTGCCAGAGCACCGCGACCCCGACGCCTAGGGTGCAGACGGTCTTTGCGCGTCCTCAGCGTTGGCCCGGTGGCGCCCCCTGGCCGGGGCCTCAGCTGCAGGGGCAGCTTCCGGCGTCTCGGACTGCCCGGGCGCTTCCACCGAGGGGGAATCCGTGGCAGGCTCCGCCCCGCCGACCTCGGTCCGCAGAGCGTGTTCGTGGATGAACACCACCAAGACGAGACCGGCCAGCATGACCGGAACGCCGTAGAGGAACAGAGGCGGCAGGGCGTCGGCGAACCCTTGGGCGATGAGTTCCTGGACCGGAGCCGGAAGCTGGGCCAACAGCTTGGGTGTTAACGAGCTGACGGAGTCCGCGTTGAAGCTTCCCTTCCCGGCGTTTGCCGGAAGTGAGGAAAAGGCGTCGGTCAGCCGGGATACGAAGAGCGCCCCGAACACCGAGATACCGAGCGAAGCCCCGATCTGGCGGAAGTACGAGGCCGAACTGGTGGCCACCCCCACGATCCGGTGGGGGACGCTGTTCTGCACGACGACGACGAGGTTTTGCATCGAACACCCCACACCGAGTCCGACCACGAACATGGCCAGGGCGGTGTACCAATACGGGACGCCCACCCCGATCTGCGCCAGCATGAACAGCCCCACGGCGCCGATGACCGGTCCCACCAGGAGCCACACCTTATAGCGGCCAGTGGAGGAGACCAGTCGCCCGGTGGTAATGGTGGCCAGGAGCATGCCCGTGGTCATCGGGATCAACATGAGACCGGATTCGGTGGCGTTGACCCCTTCGACCATCTGCAGGTACGTCGGGAGGTAGGCAATGGTGGCGAACATCGAGATACCAATGGTCACCCCGGCCAGAGCCGGGAGGATGAAGTTGCGTTCGGTGAACAACGTCAACGGAATGATCGGCTCGGCTGCCCGGCGCTCGGCCAAGACAAACAACACCGCCGACACGACTGCCACGACAGCCAAGACCAGCACCTGGATGCTGCCCCAGGCATAGGTGGTTCCACCCCAGCTGGTGATGAAGACGGCCGCGGCGCTGAACACAGCCAAGGTCATGGTGCCGAGAACATCGATGCGAGGCGCCGCCCCGGAGGGCCGAGGCAGGTGCAGGGCGAAGATCACGGTCCCCAACGCCGCCAGGCCCAACGGAATGTTGATGTAGAAGATCCACCGCCATCCCATGTTGTCGGTGAAGAACCCGCCGATCAGAGGCCCGGCGACGGAGGCCACCCCGAACACGGCCCCCATGAAGCCCATGTACTTGCCACGGTCGCGTGGGGACACAAGGTCGGCAATGATGGCTTGGGCTCCAATCATCAAGCCGCCACCGCCAATACCTTGGATGGCGCGGAAGATGATCAGCTGGATCATGTTCGTTGCGGTGCCCGAGAGGATCGAACCGGCCAGGAAGACCACGATGGCGAACACAAAAACAGATTTACGTCCGTACAGGTCACCGGCTTTGCCATAGATCGGCAGGCCGATCGTCGCCGCCAGCATGTAGGCGGTAATCACCCAGGAAATATGTTCGAGACCGTTGAGGTCTCCGACAATGCTGGGCAGCGCGGTCGCGACGATCGTCTGGTCCAGCGCCGCGAGGAGCATCGCCAGCAGCAACCCGATGAACGCCCACACGAACTCGCGCTTGGTTCTGGCCGGTTGTTGGCCGTTGGGGTGGGTGGCTTCTTGTACCGTGTCGTGTGCCATCTGGAATCCTGCGGTTCGGAGGGAGGGGCGGGGCGAAAACCGGCCTCCCGGACGGTGAACCCGTCTAGCAGGAGGGGGGGTGTGTCGAAGCGGCCGGAGCACCTGGCCAGCCGTCGGCACTGAGCAGGACCTTGAGCAACAAGCGTCGCAGTTCGACGCGCTCGTCTTCGGCCAGGCCAGATAAGAGGTTCAGTTCCGCCTCCGTGGAAGCAGCGGCAACGTCGTGGGCGATCTCAGTTCCGGCGCTGGTAATGGCGACGATGATGCGCCGACGATCCAACGGGTCAGGATGACGTTCAATTAATCCGCTGCGTTGGAGGGATTCCACGTAGGTGCTCACGTGGGATCTGTCGGTGTTCAGGCGGGTCGCCAACTCGTGGGGAGCCAGCGGACCGAGATCCACCAACGCCATCAATACCGCGTAGTGAGGGAAGCCCAAACCGAGGTCCTTGAGCGTGGCGACCATGCCTGCTTTACCCAGCCGGGCCAAGCTTCCGGCCAGATACGTCGTCCTGGACATAAGCGATGGCGGCGGAAGGCCGACCTGCTCGTCAACTTGAGGCATAAGACAATAATAGCGTCGCGCCACTACCTAAGCACAGAGATTTGAACGCCGAATTTTTCGGCGAAGGGCACCACTACATGGGGAGCCTCAACTACGACTTGGCACGGCTGAATGGCCCAGGTCAGGAAACGCACGGATTTACTGTCCGTGAATCCCAGACCGGGCCCGCTCTCTGGACAGGCACATTCGACGCCTCCGCTGGCTGACTGGCAACCTGAGTTACATGCGTAGCTACCTGCCCGGAATCCTGAGCGCGCTGACCGCGCTGGCCACCAACATCGTGCTGGACGTTTACACCGACGTGCCGATGCTCCTTCGGTGGGCTGTTGCAATTACTTGTTCATTGCTCGTCACCTTTGTCCTGATCAAGTGGCCCGAGCGCCGGCAAAAACGAAAAAGCAACGACGCAGTTTCCAGCTAGGACTGCTGCCCACGTGCCATCCGCGGAACGTTGGCGTCAGGGCATCGCAAAATCGGCCGATTCGTCCTTTCATGAAGAACCCTCGGCGGGACACTGCGAAGCTACGTCCCGGCCTCGCACCGTTGCTCCTCAAGCGAGGAGGACCGCTCATGTGGATGAGACGGCTGATTTCCATCCCGGAGGTCTTCCGGCACTGCGTTTATGGTCTCGCTCAACCCCTGAGACGAGGACGGGCTTTTCGGCTACAGCAGTACGTGGATACGGTGAAGTGGACAGGGGGCCTCGTGGGGGCGTCAATCACCCAGCCGAAAGAGCGAATGATGAGCAAGATGCACGCACTAAGAATTTCCTTTCTCATACTCGCAGGGCTCGTGGCGTCGCTGGTGTATATCCTCGCGGTGGGGTTGTTGACGGTGAGTGCCATCGGCGCCCGCGATGGCGCAGCTTTTAGTCTCAACAATTCTGTTGTGGCCATAACCGAGCCTCATGTCCCCTATCTTCAGATGATCTCCATCATGCTGTTGGGACTACTGGTCGCCTATGCTCTCCTCGTCGGCACAGGCAAGCAGCCGCCCCGAGATCGCATGGCCCTGTCGGGCGGCTTCGGTGTCGGCACGGCAGCGTTGGTGCTCTATTCATTTGCGGGCCTTGGAGTCTCCAACGCGAGGGCCAGCGTCGTAGAAGCGGAGCTGGCCGGGTGGAAAGGCTGGATTTACAAGGCTGGTAGCGACTCATCTGTGCACCTTCTATTGGCCCTGATACTCGCGTGGATGCTCTTGCAGATTCTGCAGGCTTCGAAGGCATCACAGGTGACCGAAGCTAAAAGCATCCATTAGACGCTCGAGGCTGGTGCCGCATTCCTACGACTACTGCACGAAATGTTGAACGTAGTCTGCACGACGACTCCGCGTCGGCACAAGGAACCCGCGGCGCCCAAACGCTACAGCCACCCTCGAGCTAGCGGGCACCCACCGGCATGCGTAACGAAGCGACCGCGGCCAGCGCCTGGCCGAGGTCCCCGCGCAGGTCACGGACATCCTCCACCCCGACCGAGAGGCGCACCAGATCCGTGGGGGCAGCCAGTGCGGTGCCACGGACCGAGGCATGGGTCATTTCCGAGCTGTAACAGACCAGTGATTCGACGCCCCCGAGGCTGACCGAGAGCCCGAACAGTCGCGTGGAGACGGCGAATTTCCGTGCTGCGGCCTCACCACCGGCCAACCGGACCGAGACGATGCCACCGAAGCCGTCCATCTGACGGGCGGCCAATGCGTGCCCGGGATCCTCGGGGAGCCCCGGATAGTGCACGGCGGCGATCTCCGGTTGCTCACGCAGCCATTCGGCGAGCGCCAGCGCGTTGGCCCCGTGGCGGTCCATGCGCAGCCCCAGCGTCTTCAGCCCGCGGGCGGCCAGATAGCAATCCTGCGGCCCGGCAACGGCTCCGGCGGCGAACTGCTGGAAGGCCACCAGTTCGGCCACCGGCTGTCCGCGATGGAGGGCATCGGCGACGACGACGGCTCCCCCGAGCACATCGGAGTGGCCGCCGATGTACTTCGTGGTCGAATGCACGACGACGTCCGCTCCCAGATCCAGGGGCCGCTGCAAGTAGGGCGAGGCAAAGGTGTTGTCCACGACCAGTAGCGCCCCGGCGTCGTGCGCGATCTTCGCCCATCCGGCGATATCGGCGACGGCGAGCAACGGATTCGACGGGGTTTCCAGCCACAGCACCGCGGTTCCGGCGGGGCGGACCGCTGCCCGCACCGCCGCCAGATCGGTGATATCCACCGCCGTGTTCTCCACGCCCCACCGGCCCAGGACCTGGGTGATGAGCCGGTGGGTTCCGCCGTAACCGTCGGCGCCCAGGATCACGTGGTCCCCCGGGGCCAGGACCGCACGCAGCAGGGCATCCTCGGCGGCGATGCCCGAAGCGAAGGCGTAGGCGCTCGTTCCGTGTTCCAACGCGGCGAGCTGGGTTTCGAAACCGTTGCGGGTGGGGTTGGAGCCACGCGAATACTCGTGGCCTGCGCGCAGGACGTTGATACCGTCCTGGATGAAGGTGCTGGTCTGGTAGATCGGCGGGATGACGGCCCCCGTCAGCGGGTCAGGCTCCTGCCCGGCGTGGATCGCCGTCGTGTTGAAACCCCGTGGAGGGGAGGTGGGCGGGAAGGTGGTCATGTCAGTTCTCCTGTCCTGCGGCGTCGAGGCACTGGCCCAGATCTGCGATCAGGTCCACCGGATCCTCCAAGCCGATGGAAAGCCGGATGGTGGTCTCCCCGATACCCGCAGCCACGCGTTGGGTCTCGGTGAGCCGGCAATGGGTCATGGCCGCCGGATGGGCCACCAGCGATCGGGTATCTCCCAGGTTGGCGACCAGCTTGAACAGCGCCAGCCCATCGATGAAGGGACCTACCGACTCGCCGGAGGCCGCCAGATCGAAGGAGAAGACGGAGACCATCGAGCGCGGGTCGGCCTCCGTTTCGGCCCGGAGCCCGGGGTGGTGGACGCGGGCAACTGCCGGGTGGGTCTCCAGGAACCGGGCGACGGCCAGGGCGTTGATTCCATGGCGGTCAACCCGCAGTCCCAGGGTTTCCAACCCGCGGCTGATCTCCGCAGCTGCCGGCGCCGACAGGCTGGGGCCCAGGTCGTGCAGGTACTTGCTGCGGGCCAAGGCAAGGTATGCGGCCCGGCCATGGCGTTCGATGAGCGTCAGTTTCCCGTATCTGGCCTTCGGCTTCGCCAATTGCGGCCACTTCAACGGATCGGCGGCGAAGTCGAAGCGGCCAGCGTCGACGATCCCCCCGGCCAGCGCCGTACCGTGGCCCCCCATGAACTTGGTGGCCGAATGCACCACGATATCGGCCCCGTGCTCGATCGGCCGGTACAGGACAGGGGTGGCCAGGGTGTTGTCCACGACCACGGGAACGCCTGCTGCGTGGGCGATCGTCGCGATCGTGTCGACGTCGGGCAGCGTGGAGAGCGGGTTGGTGATTGATTCGACCAGCACAGCCCGGGTGTCGGGCGTGATGGCCCGTTCCCAGGCGCCGGGATCGTCCTGGTCCACGAAGTCGACGCGGTAGCCGAAGTCGCCGAAGGAGTCCGTGAGCAGGTCCACGGTTCCCCCGTAGAGCTGCGAGGAAGCGACGACGTGATTCCCCCCGGGCAGCCGGACCCCGTCCTCGTCGCGTCCCCCGCCAAGCAAGGCCAGCAGGGCGATGGCTACCGCCGATTGTCCGGTGGCCGTGGCGATCGCCCCGATGCCACCTTCCAGGGCGGCCACCCGCTGCTCGAACCCGGCGACGGTGGGGTTCCCGGTGCGCGAGTAGGTGAAGCCGGGGGTGCGCAGTGCGAACATCTCCACGGCGGTGGCATGATCGGGAAATTCGAAGGCCGCCGAATGCACGATGGGCGGGGCCACGGCAAAGTGCGGTGCTGCCGGGATGTAGCCGGAGTGGATGGCCGCGGTGGCCGGGCCGAAGGGTGCTGCGGGGCGTTCCGGGGTGGTGGTGCTCATGGCGGGGCTCCTGGTCCAGTCGCTGGTGGTGGGAAACGGTGATTCGATGCCGTGCCGGCCGGAACCGGCACGGCATCGAATCGCAGGGGATCAGGCCCCGGTGACGCCGACGGGTTCGCCGGCGGTGAGGCCGGTCCGGGCGGCGCGGGCCGCGGCGACCAGATGGCGCAGGGACTCCTCGGTTTCGGTGTAGCCGCGGGTCTTCAGCCCGCAGTCCGGGTTGATCCACAGCCGGGAGGCATCCAGCCCCTGCAGGGCGGTGCCGATGAGACCGGCGATCTCCTCCTCGGTGGGCACCCGCGGGGAGTGGATGTCGTAGACACCGGGACCGATGCCGCGGCGGTAGCCGAAACCGGCCAGGTCGGCGACGACTTCCAGCCGGGAGCGGGCCGCCTCCAGGCTGGTGACGTCGGCGTCGAGGCCGTCGATGGCGCTGATGACCTCACCGAACTCCGAATAGCACAGGTGGGTGTGGATCTGCGTGGCCTGGCGCACCCCCGAGGTGGCCAGCCGGAAGGCGGAGACCGCCCACGCCAGGTAGGCGTCCTGGTCACTGGCCCGCAGCGGTAGCAGTTCACGCAGGGCCGGCTCGTCGACCTGGATGATCGCCGTGCCGGCAGCCTCCAGGTCGGCGATCTCCTCGCGCAGGGCCAAGGCGACCTGGTTCGCTGTTTCTGCCAACGGTTGATCGTCGCGGACGAAGGACCACGCCAGGATCGTCACCGGCCCGGTGAGCATGCCCTTGACGGGGTGCGCCGTCAACGATTGGGCGTAGCTGGTCCACTCCACGGTGATGGCCTTCGGCCGGGTCACGTCCCCCCACAAGATGGAGGGCCGGGTGCACCGCGAGCCGTAGGACTGGACCCACCCGTGCTCGGTGGCCGAGAAGCCGTCCATGTTCTCGGCGAAGTACTGGACCATGTCATTGCGTTCGGCTTCGCCGTGCACCAATACGTCGAGCCCGATATCCTCCTGCAGTTCGATCACCCGGGCGATCTCTGCCCGCAGGAACTGCTGGTATTCAGATTCGCTCAGTGTTCCCTTGCGCACCGCCGCCCGGGCTGTGCGGACCTCGGTGGTCTGCGGGAAGGAACCGATGGTGGTCGTTGGCAGCAGCGGCAGTGACAACCGTTCGCGTTGCGCCTGGGCACGTTCGTCGGCATCACCGCGTTCGAAGTCGGTCGGCGCCAGCGCTGAGGTACGCGCCTTCACGGCGTCGAGGTGAACCCCCGTGCCTTGGGCGCGGGCGGTACGGGCCGCGGTGGCTGCCTCGAGCTGCGTCCGGATGGCTTCGGCCCCTTCGGCCAACCCACGGGCCAGGGTCAACACCTCGCTGGTCTTCTCATCGGCGAAGGCCAGCCAGTCGGCCACCCCTGCGGGCAGGGAGGATTCCACGTCGAGGCGATGCGGGACGTGGAACAACGAGGTGGTGGTGGCCACCGCGGGCACCGTGGTGGTGTTTGCCAGGGTCTGCAGCGTGGTCAGCGAGGCCGACAGGTCGTTGCGCCAGATGTTCCTGCCGTCGACGATTCCGGCCACGAACCGGGTTCCGAAGGCCCCGATGCGCAGCAGCGTCTCCGCCTGGGGCTGCGCCCCGCGCTGGAGATCCGCGTGGACCGCTTCGACCCCGAGTTCGGCCAGCACCCCCAGGATCTCCCCCGGGGTGTCCCGGTCTCCGGCGGTGCCGTAGCCGGTGGTCACCAGCAGGGCGGGGCGGCGCCCCCCGTAGTAGGAGGTTCCGGCGTCGTCCGCTGCCAGCAGTGAGCGGTAGGCGCGTTCGGCGATATCGGCGTGGGCGGCCCCGCGGTCGGTGACCAGGCCCGGCTCGTCCAGCTGCACCCAATCGGCTCCGGCATCGGCCAGGGCAGCGAGGATCCCCCGATAGGCGGCGACCACGTCATCCAGGCGTTCCAACGGGTCAAAGCCTGCTGGTGCGCCGTCCTCGGCTTTGGCCAGGAGCAGGTAAGTGACCGGGCCGACGAGGACCGGGCGCAGTGTCCTGCCGGCGCCTCGGTGTTCGGAGATCAGGGTGGTCAGGGCGTGGGCCAGCGGGGCGAAGGTCGTCCTCGGACCGATTTCGGGGACGAGGTAGTGGTAGTTGGTATCGAACCATTTGGTCATTTCCAGTGGCTGGCGTTCGGCATCCCCGCGGGCCAGGGTGAAGTAGCCGGCCGTATCGATGGAGCCGTCCGGGCCGGCCAGATCGGCAAAACGGGAGGGCAACGCCCCCAGTGCCACGGTGGCGTCCAGGACCTGGTCGTAGAGGGAGAAGTCCGCGGGGATGGAGGAGTCGGTGGCGGATAGGCCCAGTTCGGTCAGCCGGGAGATGGTGTTTTCCTGGAGCTCTCGGCTGGCTGACTGCAGGCCGGCCGTGTCGAGGTTTCCTGCCCAGTGGGCGTCGAGTGCCTTCTTCAATTCGCGGTTCGGGCCGATGCGCGGGTAGCCGAGGATCGTTGCTGCGGGGAAGTGAGGGGTGCTCATGGTGGTGCTCCTGTCGGTAGTGGTCATTCCGTAGGTGGTTCGATGGGATTGGATGGGTGGCGAAGTAGCTCAGGCCGGTACTGCCGTGAGTCGGCCGGGGCGCGGGGCGGGGTCCCCGAATCGGCCGGTGAGGCCCAGGCGTCCGACGACGTCCAGCGGGCCGCGGTGGTCGTTGAAGGTGTACAGGTGCAAGCCGGGGGCCCCGTCGTTCAGGGCGTTGCGCCCCAGGTCGACGGCGGCTTCCACCCCGATGCGGCGGCGTTCATCGGCGTCGCGCGCGGTTTCCAGTCGGTGGGCCAGCACC
This sequence comes from Arthrobacter rhombi, assembly GCF_900163545.1. Classification (GTDB taxonomy): domain Bacteria; phylum Actinomycetota; class Actinomycetes; order Actinomycetales; family Micrococcaceae; genus Arthrobacter_H; species Arthrobacter_H rhombi_A. The sequence continues at coordinate 27,540 of NZ_FUHW01000053.1, read as the reverse complement.
GGATCCGGTTCGATTCCGGCCAGCCCACTGAGCCGGGTCAGCCGCCGCACGGAGTCGAAAGCGATGAGGCCCGGAACGATGGGAATGCGCACCCCGGCATCCCGGGCGGATTGCAGCAGGCGGGCATAGTCGCTGGGGCGGAAATACACCTGGCTGATGGCGAAATCGGCCCCCGACCGTTCCTTGGCCAGCAGCACCTCGACGTCGTGTTCAAAGGAGGGCGATTCGGGATGGCGTTGTGGGTAGGCGGCGACACCCACGGAGAGCCGTCCGGCACAGAGCGCCGCCGAATGGCGGCTTTCCACGTCACGGATGAGTTCGATCAGATGCCGGGCGAACGGCAGGTCACCCCGCGAGGTGGCCCGGTCCACCGGCAGGTCCCCGCGCAGGGCCAGGACGCCTCGGACCCCCGATCCGATGAGGCGTTCGATCAGGGAGGTCAACGACGCCCGGCTCTCTCCGACACAGGTCAGATGGGCCAGGGGACGCAACCTGGTGTTCGAGGCCAGGTGGCCGACGAGTTCCAGGGTGGCTTCGCGACGCTGAGGCGCCCCGCTGTAGGTCACCGCGACGTAGTCGGGCCGGGCCTGCGCCAATTCGCCGATGGTCTTCACGACCTTTGGAACCGCCGAATTGTCCAGCGGTGGGTAGAGCTCGAAGGACAGGGCCGGTGGGGCCGCGCCGTTGCTGTCATGGGGCATGGTTCTCCTCGCAATATCGGTGCGAGGGAGCGCACCGGCCTGCGCCGGATCGACCCCTGAACCGGAGCAGGGACAGGCCCTGGCTCCGGTGGGTTCGCGAATGCGTCTCCATCGCTTCTGGCGGGAGCACCGGCCGCCGTTTTCCCCGGATCCCGGGGTGGCGGTGGTTGCTGCGGCGTCGTCGATCCAGATCTCTCGGCCGCTCTTGATGGGTGGGTGGAACCATCTAACGCAGCCCGGATGTGCTCCGGCAAGCGGCGTCGTCACCGCCGCGTCATGATCGTGAATATGACCAGATGTTGCGCGGAATCGGCCTCCGAACCCGTCACGAAGGGCCCTCGGGGCGTCATATGACGCCACCATGACGGGAGACCGGGGGTAGGCGGTGGCGGCAAGGGCCGATGAGCCCTACCCTCGACCGGAACCGGTTCCTGCCTCGCCGTCGTCGGGGGTCCACCGCAGCGCCGGCATTCCCGGTAACGTGGAGCAGGTGAAAAATGCTTCCCCACCCATCCGTGTTCTGGCAGCTTGGCTGGCCGCGTTGATGGTCCTTGCCGTTGCAGCGGTCATCACCATCACCTGGGTGAACCAGAAGGTCTTCAGCCCCGAGCAACAGGTGAGCAAGTACTTCTCGCTGCTCCAGCAGGGCGAAGGCGGTCAGGCGTTGGGCCTCCTGGATCCCGAAGCCCCACCAGGCAATGCCCTGCTGCTCGACGGCGAGGCGTTGAAGTCATCCGTGGAGCCGATCCAGGACTTCCAGGTCGAAGATGCCCGTGAGGTCACCGACGGCAAGGTGGAGGTCCCCACCACGTATACGGTGGGCGAGCAGAAACACCAGACGGTGTTCCATCTGACCCGCAGCGGCAGGGATTGGCTGTTCTTCGACCGGTGGCATTTCGCGGCGACGGATCTGCCAGAGGTCACGGTCTCTGCGGATACCACCAACCAGGTCCTGGTCAACGGCGAGGATGCCCCGCTGGCCAAGGGCACCGCCACGCTTCCGGTCTTCCTGCCGGCCGTGATCGAAGCCAGCTACCGGGAAAAGTACTTCCAGGGGGCCAAACGCCAGGTGGTCATCGATTCCCCCTCCGCTGCAGGGACCGATGGATTGGAACTGACGACCAAGCCGACGGAAGAGCTGGTGCAGGAAATTGATGATCAGCTGCATCAGTATCTTGACGACTGCGCGGCCCAGCAGGTCCTCAAACCTGCCGGCTGCCCGCTCAGCTACAACACCGAATCACGGGTGGCCGGTGACTCGATCCATTGGAAGATCACCGATTATCCCGAGGTCAAGATCGGCCCCTACGACGGCGGGTGGGTCCTGCGTTCGCTGAAGGTCGGCACCTCGCTGAATCTGGTCGAACAGAATCTGATGACCGGGGCCAAAAGCGGGAACACGGTCCGTCATGACTTTGGTTTCACCGCCAAGCTGGAAGTCTCCGGCGATTCGGTCACCGTCACCCCCGTCGTCGGGGACTGATCGGCGCTATCTCGTCGGTTTCCCGCTGCTCGTCGGCGCCACTCCACCGCGGCTGCCATGGGGGCCTTCGGGTTCTTCAACGGTAGCGAAAACTGGTGCATTCAGTTTCCCTCTGCGCACGTGCTGCAACGCCCAGAGACCGGCGAGCAAGGCGATGATTCCGCCCGCGGCGATCGACCACCGGGCACCGAACTCGGTGCCGAGCCAGCCCACCAGCGGGGCGCCGATCGGGGTACCGCCTTGGATGACCATCACGTAGATGGCCAGCACCCGGCCGCGGAATCGCGGTTCGACGGAGAGCTGGATCGAGGTGTTGCAACTGTTCAGGAACGTCAGGGATGCCAACCCCACGGGAACCAACGCGATGGCGTACAACCAGAAGGTCGGCATGACCGAGGCCGCCGTGGTGAAGATGCCGAAGAGGATCGCCCCGCCGATCAGGTAGCGCAACCGGAACCGGCCCCGGCGGGCTGCCAACAGGGCGCCGGCCAGTGTGCCGACGGCCATGACCGAACCCAACAGCCCGTACTCCCCCGGGCCTACCCCGTAGACGCCGGTGGCCATCATCGCGTTGGTGATCTGGAAGTTCAGCCCGAAGGTGCCGATCAGGGCAGCCAGGATCAGGATCATCACCAGGTCGGGACGGCTACGAACATATTGCAGCCCTTCACGAATCTGCCGTTTCCCGCGGACCGCCGGTTTGGGGGTATATAGCAGTTCGGGCTTCATCTTCCAGATCGAGAACAGGACGGCGGCGAAGCTGGCGGCGTTGATCAGGAACGCCGGGGCGGTACCCACCGCGGCGATGACCAGTCCGGCGACGCCTGGCCCCGCCAACCGGGCCAGGTTGAAGGAGGCGCTGTTCAACGCCACGGCGTTGGGGACGTCGTCGGGTCCGACGATCTCCGAGACGAAGGCCTGCCGGGCCGGGGCGTCGAAGGCGCTGGCGATCCCGAGCACGAAGGCCAGGGTGTAGACATGCCACAGCTGCGCCGTTTCGGTGAGTACGAGCAGCCCCATCGCCAGGGCACAGAGGCCCATGATGGTCTGGGTGATCAGCAGTAGCCTGCGTTTGTTGTACCGGTCGGCCACCAGCCCCGCGTAGGGACCCAGGAACAGGATCGGCACGAACTGCAGGCCCGTGGTGATCCCTGCTGCCGTTCCGGAGTTGTCGGTGAGGATGGTGAGCACCAGCCAGTCCTGGGCCACGCGTTGCATCCAGGTGCCGATGTTCGACACCAGCGCGCCGGAGACCCAGAGCCGGTAGTTCGGCGATCCGAGGGCCTTGAACATTCTGCTCAAGAGGCGTTCATCTCCTTGAGCAGCTCGGCGGCACGGCTCAGCACGGCACGGTCGGCGGGGTCCAGGTCGGCGACGTGCCGAGAGAGCCAGGCGGTGCGTTGGCCACGGACGTCTTCCACGATGCCCCGGCCTGCTTCGGTGATGGCAATGAGGACCTGTCTGCCGTCCTCGGGGTTGGCCCGTCGTTCCACATAGCCTTGTTCCTCGAGTGCCTTGGCGATCCGGGTCATCGAGGGCGCTTGGACGCGTTCACGTTCGGCCAGTTGGCCCAGGGTGCGCGGTTCCTTCCACAGGCAGATCAGGACCGAATACTGTCCTGCGGTGACGGCCCCTCCCCCGACATCGACCCGGAGCCGACGCGATACACGCATGATCGCGACCCGCAGGTGGACTGCGAGATCGTCATCGACGACAGGTTCGGGGTTCTTCGGGGACACTGGGCTCCTGGTCTCGCCTCCGGGCGGATGGACGTCGTCCACCCCGGAGAATTAGTTGCTTAGCACTGCTAACCATACTCCGATGGTTTCGCCATCGCCATGGTCCCCGTCACGAGCACGGGAGCGCTCCGTCATGGGACGCTCCCGCAATCGCTCAGTCCAGTCCGCGCAGGTCCAACGTCAGCTCGGCATCGCCGTCCTGGCTCAGGATGACGGGGATCCCCCAGTCCTGCTGGTAGAGGTGGCAGGCCGCGTGATCGGGGATCGGCCCACCGGCTTCGCCATCACAGGCCGCAGCGCGGGCCGTGATGTGCAGGACGCCCTCGGGGACCTCCGGGTTCAATTCCAGACTCCGCTGCAGCCCGGTGGAGGTCCCGCCCCCGGAGAGCAGCAGTTCCTCCGGCGAGGAGGAGATCTTCAGTTGGGTGGGATCCCCCCACCGGTCATCGAGCTTCTGCCCCGTGGGAGCCGAGAAGCGCACACTGATCTGGTGTCCCCCCGGGGCGACAGGAGTCTGCGGGCGTTGGGTCTGCGAGGCGCCTTCGTCGACATTGAGCGCTTCCTTGGGCAGCGGCAGCCGCACCAACCGGTGCTGGTTGGTCTCGACCACCAACAGGACGGGGTCCCCGTCGACCGAGGTGTCCAGCAGCACGTCCGAGGGCTCGGCGAGGTCGCGAGCCAGGGTGGTGACCGTCGACGTGACGGGGTCATAGCGGCGCACCGCACCGTTGTAGGTATCGGCCACGGCCACCGAGCCGTCCGGCAGCACGGCCACCCCCAAGGGGTGTTGCAGGCGTGCCTCGGCCGCCTGTCCGTCGCGGAAACCGAAGTCAAAAAGCCCGGTGCCGATGGCCGTCTCGACGGCGCCGACGGATCCTGCCTCGTTCACACGCAGCACGCGCAGTGCCGAGGTCTCGGAGTCCGCCACCCAGATCTCACCTGCTGGCCCTTCGGCCAACCCCGAGCTCTGGGCGAACCACGACTGCCCGGGGTCCCCGTCTTCCAGACCCTCGAGCCCGGTGCCGGCGAAGACGTCCACGGCTCCGGTGATCGGGTCGAAGGCGAAGATCTGGTGGGTTCCGGCCATGGCGATAATGACGCGGGAGGACGTTGACGACCAGAGCACGTCCCAAGGCGAGGACAGTGAGGTGTTCAGCGGGTCGGCCCCCAGATCATGGATCCAGGCATCGGGATCGTTCGCCGCCTCCCCTGCCGCCCGCGCCTGCTCGGCGTCGAGGAGGCGTTGGACGCCGTTGCCGGCGATGGTGGTGACGTTCCCGGTGGCCAGGTCCACCCCGCGCAGCCGGTGGTTGACCGTATCGGCGACGATCAGGTCATAGCCGACCCGCCCTGCCACGCCAGCGGGCACTAGGGCCAGGCCCTGGGGTTCGTTGAAGGCAGCCGTCTGGGCCGTGCCGTCGGCATGGCCGCGTTCCCCCGAGCCGATGGTACGGATGACCGTCTTCAGGTCGGCATCGAGTTGGACGATCCGGTGGTGACCGGTGTCCCCGACCAGGAAGGTCCCATCGGGCAAGGTCAGCACCTTGCCCGGGAAGCGCAGATTTCCTTCGCGGGGTGCGGGGGCTACGTACGGGCCGTCGCCGCGGTTCAGCGTTCCCTGGGCCTCGTGTTCGGCCACGAGTTCTTCGATGAGCGATTCCAGGCCCGCGGCGTGCCCCTCCCCCGAGAGGTGGGCGGCCACGTAGCCCTCGGGGTCAAGGACCACCAGGGTCGGCCAGGCACGGGCCGAATAGGCCTGCCAGGTCTCCAACTCAGGGTCATCCAGAACAGGGTGGGCGATTTCGTACCGCTCCACGGCCGAGGCCAGGGCCACGGGATCGGCCTCGTGTTCGAACTTCGGGGAGTGCACGCCGACGATGACCAGCAGATCCCGGTACTTCTCCTCCAGCGGGCGCAGTTCGTCGATCACATGCAGGCAATTAATACAGCAAAAGGTCCAGAAATCGAGGATGACGATCTTGCCGCGGAGTTCCTTCAGTCCCAGTTCCTTGCCCCCGGTATTGAGCCAGTTGCGGCCCACGAGCTCTGAGCCCCGCACCCGGTAGGCGGCACGGACTGAATCGGTGGTGGAATCTGCACTCATATAACGGCTCCCGTTGGTAGTCGGCTGACAGAGGGTCTCAACCCCAGTATGGCTTCAGTTGTTCCCCGGTGCAGGGTCGATGACGGCTCACGACGACGGATCCGCCGCGGCCGCTGCTTGGAGGTCCGTGCGGGGGGGGCGATTCAGCCCAGTTCGTCCAGGGTGGCGCTCAGGATCCCCTCGGCCATCGTGGCGAACTTCGGATCGTCGATCCCGCTGGTCCCGATGAACGAAACCATGGCCATCTGGCCGGCCCGTTCGCCGATGAGGACCAGTGCCTGCTGTTCCAGGTCGCTGCCCTTCGAGGCCCTGCTCCACAGCAAGGCCGATTCCACCGCGGACTTCGCCCCCATTTTGGGGGTGCTGCTGCGGAGGGGGACCTCGGTGTCGGAAATTTGCAGGGTCACATCGGAGCAGTTTCCGAGCATTTGCTCCACGGTGGCGTAGTGCTTGCGGAGTTGCCCCCGGTCGGCAACCCGGGCGACTTCGATGGACCCCGTGGCTTCGACGCCCTCCGCGGCGAAGTCGGTCCGCGCCGGGTCCTGGCCGCCTTGGGCCGGTGACCAGTTCAGCTGCTTGACGGCATCCAGACAGGCGGCCGGATGGACGGTGGCCCCTTCCAGGGTGTCCTGAGGCGCCGCGGCCAGGGACTCCAGGTCGGCGTCGGAGGCCACCGCGGAAAGCGTGAAGTTATAGGAGGCAGCACGTTCTATGCCGGCCGCCACCGCCTCGGCAGCGGGGCCCGACGGCGTCGGCTGCGACGCGGCGGCAGGAGGTCCCGCGCTTCCGTGGGGGTCCGCCGAGGGTTCGGACTGTTCCCCGGCGTCGGAGGAGCAGCTGGTCACCGCGATGATGATGGCGACGATGAGAACAGCCAACGCCAACCAGCGGGCGACGACCAGCGCCGTCTTCTGGGCGCGGACTCCCGGCGGTGGCGTCCCCCCGGATGACTTACCTGCCACTGGCGTCGTACCTCCGGTCCTGTTCCTTCAGCTGCGCGAACATTTCGTTATAGGCCACCAGGTCGGCTTCATTATTCCGTTCAGCCTGTCGGTCTCGACGCACCGCTTCCCGGGAGTCGGATCTGTTCCACGTGACGACCACCCCCAGGGCCAACATCAACGTGGGCACCTCGCCGATCCCCCACATGGCCCCGGCACCGAGCTTTTGGTCGGCCAGGGCAGTTCCACCCCAGTCGCGGCCCATGTTGCCGAACCAGCTGGCCTGCATCAGCGATTCGCTGCCCATGATGGAGACACCATAGAAGGCGTGGAAACTCATCGTCGCCAACAGGATGACCAACCGCATCGGGTAGGGCGCGCGGCGCGGCAGCGGATCCCCGTCGATCATGTTCAGCGCGAAAATGTATCCGGTGAGCAGGAAGTGCAGATTCATCAGTTCGTGGCCGGTGTGCTCGGCCAATGCGAAGCGGAAGGCGTCGGTCGCGTAGAACAACACGATCGAGCCGGCGAAGTTCGCCGCGGCGAACAACGGATGGGTCACGAGTTTGGAGAACCACGAGTGGATCCCGGCGAGCAGCCATTCACGGGGCCCACGGGTCCCGTCGGTGCGTGCTGGGATGGCCTTCAGCGCCAACGTCATGGGTGTCCCCAGGACCAGGAAGAACGGGGCAACCATGGTCAGCGCCATATGCCCGACCATATGCATGGAGAACAGGACGACGCCGTAGACGGCAGGAGCCCCGGATGTGATGTAGAACAGGGCGATCAGCCCCACGAACCAGGCCACGGTGCGCATCACCGACCAGGAATCACCGCGACGGCGCAGCGTGCGGATGCCTTGGAGGTAGGCGATGGCCAGGAAGATGACGACCGCGATCCAGAGCCAGTCCATGCGCCAGACGGTCAGCCAGCTGGATCCGGTCAGTTCCGGGGGCAGGTCGTAGCCGGTGAGGATGCGGGCAGGGGTCGCTTCCGGGGGCAGTTCCTCGGGGACCGGAGGGGCCGTCCGTGAGAGGGCCGTCGCCACGGCCATGACTGCTGCCATGACGATCATTTCGCCGGCGACGATCCGCCAGGCGGTGGTGGTGGCACTGATTTTTCCGGCCATCAGCTTCGGGATGACCCAGCGTCGGTGCCCCAGGCCCATCACCCCCAACACCAGGGTCAGGACAGCCTTAATGAGCACCAGGCCGCCGTAGCCGCTGAGCAGCTGCGACCAGTGGTCCATCCGCACGGTGGCGCTCACTACTCCGGAGGCGAAGACCACGAAGAAGGCCAGCGTCGCCAGGGCCGAGAAGCGCTGCAGAACGACGCCGGCCAGAACCGGCCGGGTGGAGGAGAACTTCCCGGGGGCCCCTGCGTGGAGCAGCGGGGCTACGCAGGCCAGGACGACGATGCCGCCAACCCAAATACACAGGCCGAGCAGGTGCAGCAGGATCCCGTTGACGGCGCCCCAGTGATCGTCACCTCCGGCGGCGTGGCCGATCAAGGACAACGGGATGATCCCGAAGAGCGAGAAGACGGCGCTCAAGCCCACCCCGACAGGGGACCGGACCACGAAGGCCAGGGAACTGACCACGGCGGCGATGACGATCATCCAGGCCCAGGCCTGCCCCAATGAGATGTTGAGGATGTAGTCCTTCATCGAGTCCGTGTAGGCGGCATCCGCCGACAGCGGCAGACCTGACACATCGGAGAAGGTCAGGATCAGGACGGCCACCGCGGCGAGCGTCCACACCATGGCCGCACCGGCAGCAATATTCATGGTGCGGGCAAAAGCTGGGTGGACCTCCCCGCCATCGGTCCCAGGGGAGCCTTTGCGGGCCCGGTGCGGTTTGGTTGAACGGGGCAGGACGGTGGCCGCAAAGACCAACGCGCCGACGGTGATGGCCATGGCGCTGTGGTGGATCAGCGTGGCAAACGGGAGGGCCCAGCGGGTAAAGGCTCCCGGGTCCGAGAGTTCGGTACCCTGAGCCGCTCCGGAGAATTGCAGGGCCAGCACGAGGACGAGGGCGCCGATCGGGATCGCCGGCAACACCAGTTCCGGGCGCCACGTCGGGGAGGGTCGGCGCTTTGGCCCACCCGAGCCGACACCGGACGCCTTCTCCGGTAGTACGCTCTGGCTCATCGTTGCCTCTCTGTCAGCATGGCTTCATTCTCTCACCTTCGGTCGTACCCACACTGCCGTCGTGGCCCGGCTCACCCTCGCTGGGGACACCCCTCATGCGAAGAACGTTTCCCCGACGAACCCTCCCTCGGCGCACCCCGGGGGGATGGCGTAGACGGCCGAACCGATCGGGGTGGTCCATTCGTTGAGCATGTCCGACTCGTCCAGTCGACGCTGGATCGGCAGGAACTGCCGGTCAACGTCGGCCTGGTAGGAGGCGAAGAGCAGGCCCGAGCCGGGCATCCCATGGGAGTCCGGGGCGCCGTCGTCGTAGTTGTAGGCTCGCCGGATGATCTTTTCCCCGGGTTTCTGCGCCGTGGCCCGGGCGACGTGGCTTTGCGGGGAAATGACCTTCAGGCCCCCGTCGTCGGTGGCCGCCAGATTCGGGACATCGTGTTCCTTGCTTCCGGTCAGTGGGGCACCCGAACTCTGGTGCCTGCCCAAGGCAAAGTCACGTCCCGGTCGGTCCACCCGATCCCATTCGTCCAGGTCCATGGCGATCCGGCGCAGTATCAGCGATGTGCCCCCCGGCGTCCAGGCAGGGATCCTGTCCCCACCCCAGAGAGCCTGCTCCCGGGCCTGCCGTAGCGGGTTGCCGGTGCCATCGAGCTGGCCGAAGAGGTTGCGCATGGTCGCCCCGGCCGGGGCCGAACCGTAGGCGCTCCGGAACCCTCCCTGGGCCCACCGGAATCGGGTGAAGGAGCGGGCGTCCTTGAGTAGCATCCGTTGTGCGTGGGCCACGGCCAGCGGGTCATCCGAGCAAATCTGCAATAACAGGTCAGTTTGCCCGTATTTCTCGGTGAGCTGGTCGATTCCGAAGGCCGGCAGGGGCCGCAACCATGCGGGCTTCTTCTTCGGGGCTACGGCATCCAGCAGTCCGGGGCCGAAGCCGAAGGTGATACTCAAATTCGACGGGGAGACCGCCAGCTCCGGTTCACTATCCGCCAGCGGCGGGCGCCCGGCACATAGCCGGGACGCGTCGTCGCTGAGCAGGCGTAGGAGTCGGCGGATATCGTCGGCCGGTGGATGTTTCTGACCGTCGGGGGCCAGCAGGTCCAACCCCACGAACCCCGCATGGGCCTGCGCGGTGGTATCGATCCCTGCCTGCCGGTCCCCATGAAACTCGACGATCGATGTCGCGTTTGCCCCGTCCTCGTCGCGGCCCGTCACCGGTTCCGGGGCTTCCCCCGAAGCCAGCGCAGTTGCCGTTCCGCCGGCCCCCGCTGCGACACCAACAGCGGCACCTGCGGCTCCGAAAAGGAAGCTCCGCCGTCGCGGATGGCGCGCGGTGACGGGACATCCTTCCTCGGGGTTTGTGTTGCGGGGCACCACTACTTCTGCTCGCTATAGGACTCGTCGGCACCGCTGTAGTCCTTCGTGGTGAAGGGCACGACCGCCGTGGACCCGTCGGCGTACGTCAGCGTGATGTCCACGGGGTCTCCGGCCTTGAGCTCGTTCTTGAGCTTCATCAGCATGATGTGGTCCCCGCCGGGTGCCAGCTCAGCGCTCTCCCCCGCAGGAATACTGATGCCGTCCTCCTTCTCCTGCATCGACGTCGAGCCCGAGGTCCCTGCCATTTCGTGCAGTTGGACCATCCCTGCCTCGTCGCTCTGGGCCTTGACCAGCACCGCCTCGGAATCTGAGGTATTGGTCAGGGTTCCGAAGGAGCCACTCATGTCGGCGTCGGTGGCCTTGGTCCAGCCGTCCTGGACCTCCACTGCGTGTGCCTGATCGCTGGCGGTCTGCGCGGATGAGGAAGAGCCGGCATCTGCGGCGTTGTCGGCGTTCGCGGCGCAACCAGCCAAGGCCAGTGAAGCTGCGGCCACGAGGGCGGCGGCTGCGGTGGAACGAGGGGCGGAAAGGGTGATGTTCATGTCGAAGTCCTTGGGGTTATGGCGCAGGAGCGCCTGAAGCTGTGGTGGATGGCCCTCGCGGGCCCCGACGGGGCGACGCAGGGCAGACAGTGCCGTGGCAGGGGCGCCCGGGGTGTTCCGGCGCGTGCAGGGCCTGCGGGTGTTCCTCGGCTGGGGCTGAGCTAGCGGCCGGAACCTGACTGGCGGCGCACCTTGGCGAACACGACGCCGGCTGCGGCGATGACCGCAACGGCGATGATGATCCAGATCAGTGCTGTCGGCAGGCCGTCGGTGCCAGTTGACTGGGCATCCGGGGCCTGGGTCGCGGAGTCATCCTGCGCCGCGGGTGCCGACGAGGCGGCGTTCGCCGTCGTCTGGGCAGCCGCGGAGGAGGATTCCGCCGCCGGCGTGGAGGCAGGTGCCGACGCCTCGCCTTGTTCGCCCTCGACGGTGAAGGTCAGCGCCTCGTTATTGGCACTGGTGCCCTCAATGGGGTGCCCATCGCTGGAGACGGCTCGCCAGGTGAGCGTGTACTCCCCGGCAGGCAGCGCTTCACCGAAGTCGATGGTGAGCACATTGCGGCTGATCGAAGTTTCGGCGTCGTACTTCTTACCCCCGGCATCGGCGAGGCTGACCTCCGTGCCGATGGACTTGAGTTCGCCACTGAAGTTCAGATCCACTGATTTCAGCGGTTCGGTGACCGTTGCCCCATTCTTTGGTGTGGAGCCGATCAGCGAATCATGGGCCAGTGCGGCGGGTGCGGTGCTCAGTCCCAGCGCAAGCAGCAGGGCTGCGGCCGCAGCGGCCAGCACGGCGCGGAGGGCTCCTGGCCGTTGGAGGAGCATTGCCTGGGGCGTGCGAGAGGTGGTGTGTTCGTTGTTCATATGTTGTCCTTTGGTATCCCCGCCGTGCGGGGCCTGCATTCGACGTCTCTAGGATGCGAAGGCGGGAAGGACGGGCGGACCCCGGTGACGCAACGCGCGCAAGGGTACGCCCAGGTCCGGAAGACCGGGGACCTGGACGCGGACCAGACGTGGCGGCGCGGACCTGACGATGGGGTGCCGGGGACGCAGTATTCTGCGGGGGACGGCCAACCCGAGCACCTGCATCAGGGCCAGGGCCGCCAGGGCGCCTTTGCGCAGAACCAGAATGGTCAGGACTGCGGCAGCAACGTGGGCGAACCACATGGCCAGTCCCATGCTGGAGCCGTGCACTGCCGGGTTCACCGCCCCGGAGAGCAGGGCGTTGGGGTCGACGGTGATCAGATGACCCGCGTGGGCCCCGGTGCCGCCGGCGGAGAGCAGATGCTGGCCATCGCCACCGTGGTGGCCACCGAGCATCCCGAAGGCCGCATGGTAGATCCCCTGGCTGATCAGCACGGCAGCCGTGGTGCGCCAGAGAGAAAGGGCACGACCCGCCAAGGCGGTGCACACAGCACCGGACAGGACGAGGATAAGCGTCAGCAACGCTGGTTCGGGCAGCGCACCTCCGGCCACCGTATGTGAAGCGGCGGCCAGTGTTGTGGCGGCCAGGGCACCGAGCCATCCACGCACTAGGCGCAGGCTTCGATACTCCACGACGGCTCCCCTGAAATGGGCACTGACTGCCACTGATGATCCATCAGGGATTCTACGCCATGTAGAAGCTTCTGCCGAAGCGGGCCACCCTGAACCAACAGAGGGCCCGTTCCACCACTTGGTGGAACGGGCCCTCGTGACCGCTGGTGCGGGAACTACTTCTTGGAGACGGCAGCCTTCAGCTTCGAGCCGGCGGTCAGCTTCACGGAGTGGCCTGCCGGGATCTGGATGGTTTCGCCGGTCTGCGGGTTGCGGCCGGTGCGGGCGGCACGGTCGGTGCGCTCGACGGCGAGCCAGCCCGGGATGGACACCTTCTCGCCCTGGGAAACCTGCTCGACGAAGGTGTCGAACACTGAATCCAGCACGGCGTTCACGGCGACCTGCGAGTTGCCGGTCTTCTCGGCGACGACTGCAACGAGTTCACTACGATTCAAAGCCAATGTATTTCCTCCTGGACTAATTCGTGCCCGCCCGTTTCCGGCCGGGTTGCCCTGCGGTTGCGGGGACTACTGTGAAGGAAACTATCAGGCCTCACTGACGGACACGCCCAGTTTTGGGGCGTTTGGCCGGAATTTTTTGAATATTCCCTGCAAATTGGCGGTTTTTGGGTCATAACCGGGCATTTTCCCTCTGGCTCCCCCTCGGCGCGGGGTGTGCGGATCGGTGCCGCGAAAGCCTTGAGGGACACGGCGGCGGCTCGGTACGCTGGAGGTGACGAACATTCGGATCCAAGGCGGTGCCCGCGATGAGGCCAGAACCATCCTCCTCCCATGATGCCGCCAGGCTGCAGGCTGCCCGTTACCGGGACGCCCAGGACGCAGCGCTGGAAACCACCCCCGTGGACGAGTACGAACGCCGGTCGGGAGAGCTGTTCAGGGCCAAAGCCGAACGGGCGGGTATCGACGTCCAAGGCGCCCCGGAAGCGCCGCCGACCTTCCATGCGGCCGATGTCGCCGGGGAGGTCGCCACGCCCAGCATCGACCGGGCCATCGCCCGGGGTGACTTCGATAACCTCGCCTACGCCGGCAAACCGCTTCCCTCACTGGATTCCAGCGACCCCGACTGGTGGATGAAGTCGCTCATGCAACGTGAGCGGATCAGCGGTGTCGGACCGCCGGCCCTGCTGCTGCGGACCGAGGACGCCGCGTTGGATGCCACCCTTGATGCCTTGCCCGGGGAGTTCGCCGTCCGCGAGATGGTCGCCGATTTCAACGCCCGCATCCACGAGGCCCGGCGCCAGTTGTTGGGTGGGCCCCCGGTCATCACCGATCCCCGGGATCCGGAGGAGGAGGTCCGTCGCTGGCGTGAACGCCGGGCAACCGACGGGCCACCGGTCGCCCCGGCACCGCGCACCGACCCACCCGGCAGCGGGGGACAATTCCGCCGGGTCTGGGCCTGGCTCTGGTCGCCGTCGAGCTAGCTCGAAGGAAAGGACCCCTGACGCCCCGGCGGTGCAGGAGGCGCTTCGGGCATTAAAAAACCCGGGGCCCCTTCTGATGCCAGAAGGGGCCCCGGGGAAAATCGCTGGTGTTTACCAGGACGACTTGGTGATGCCCGGAAGTTCGCCACGGTGGGCCATGTCGCGGAAGCGAACACGGGAGATGCCGAACTTCTGGAACGTACCGCGCGGGCGGCCGTCGATGGAGTCGCGGTTACGCACGCGAACCGGCGACGCGTTGCGGGGCAGCTTCTGCAGGCCCAGGCGGGCCTCTTCGCGTGCCTCGTCGGTAGCGTTTTCGTTGATCAGGGTCTTCTTGAGCTCGGCACGCTTCGCGGCGTAGCGCTCCACGATGACCTTGCGCTGCTCGTTGCGAGCAATCTTGGACTTCTTAGCCATGTGTTTAGCGCTCCTCTCGGAAATCGACGTGCTTGCGAACCACCGGGTCGTACTTCTTCATGACCAGACGGTCAGGGTTGTTACGACGGTTCTTGCGGGTCACGTACGTGAACCCGGTACCGGCAGTCGACTTGAGCTTGATGATGGGGCGTACATCCTGGACTCTTGCCATGTTAGAGCTTCACACCTTTCGCCAGCAGGTCAGCGACAACGCGGTCGATGCCACGGGCATCGATGGTCCGAATGCCCTTGACCGACAAGGTCAACGTGACATTACGGCGCAGGGACGGAACCCAGTAGCGCTTCTTCTGGATGTTCGGGTCGAACCGACGCTTCGTGCGACGGTGCGAGTGGGAGATGCTGTGTCCGAAGCCCGGAACTGCACCTGTCACCTGGCATACAGCTGCCATGATCACTCCTCAGTAGTAGTAAATATTGGCGGTACTCGATAAAACAGATCACAGCGCGGTGTTGCTGCCTCTGAACCTGCGTTGAAGAGTCCCGCCACCAGTTGTGACACCGTGTATTACTGCGACGTGCGAAGGTAACCAGGCTGGGTGAGAACCAACCGAAGCGCCTTACTTGCGCGAAAGACGGTGAATACAGCGTCCAGGTTGAGCATTTTTCCCTACTCGGTCGGGACGCGTTATTCGGTTTACGGGCAACCACGCGATCATCATGATCCGCACCTCACGGAGCACACCACAACGAACACGTGACTTAACGCTTTAACATCTTAGAACGCCGAACGACAGATCACAAACTGCAGGGTACGACGCCGGCACTCCTCCCCTGCTTCGACGCGCCGCTGGCGACCTGGCGTTCACCGCTCAGCAATCACCGGCACGGATCAGCGGAAGATCCAGTGCTCAGGATCCATCCCGGCGACCAGTTTTCTCCCGATCCGCGTGAGGTCTTTGACGTCCTGTCCACTCAGCCCGTCGAAGACCAGCCGTCGCACCGACGCCACATGCTCGGGAGCCAATTCACGCAGCATGTCCAGGCCTGCCTCGGGCAGGTGGGCGACGGTGACCCGGGCGTCATCGGCACTTGGGGAGCGTTCGACCCAGCCCCGGGCTTCGAGCTTCTTCACCACATGGCTCAACCGCGACAGTGAGGCGTTGGTTCGACCCGCCAGTTCACTCATCGGCAGCAGCCGCCCCTCGGACTCCGAAAGCATCGCCAAGACGTGGTAGTCGAAGAGCGTGATCCGCCCCTGCCGGTGCAGTTCGGTATCGAGCAGGCTCGGCAGTTGCGTCGACAGGGCCATCAGGGCCAGCCAGCATTCACGTTCCTGGGCTGAGAGCCAACGGGGAGGGGTCATGGAAACCATGATGACACATGAACGTTCAGCTAAATCCATGGGTGTGCCCTCCAGTGGATGCCCCCCTCTTGAACCGGCGGCGTAGCCTTGAGGGACAGCGTGTGGGCCACCGTCCCGCGGCAGGCCCCGGTGCTTGATACCGCGCGGCCTGCGGCACGCCGAGGTCTGAGGGAGTGTCCATGGACGCCACCGATTCCAGCAGCACGATCGACGAAAAAACCGCCCGGGCCGTGGCCGAAGCAGCCCGCGATACCGGTGACGCCCTCCCGAGTTTCGCCCAGGGGTTGTATCTGGGTAAAACCGATTTCGGGCTCATCCATCCACATCCACGGCCTTCTGCCGACGAAACGGAACGCGGTGAGGCCTTCCTGGAGAAGCTGCGCGCCGCCGTCGAGCACTTCGACGGGGGCCGGATCGAGCGCGATGCCCGCATCCCCGACGAGTACGTCGCCATCCTGGCCGAGCTGGGGGTCTTCGGGATGAAGATCCCCACCGGTTATGGCGGCCTGGGCCTGTCCTTGGCGTACTACGGCCGGGCCCTGATGCTGCTGGGATCCATCAGTCCCAGCATCGGTGCCCTGGTCTCGGCCCACCAGTCCATCGGGGTCCCCGAACCGGTCAAAATGTTCGGCACCACGGAACAGAAGGAACGTTTTTTGCCGCGCTGCGCCGCAGGGGCCATCACCGCCTTCCTCCTCACGGAGAACGACGTCGGTTCGGACCCCGCCCGTCTGGGAACGACGGCGACCCTCTCGGAAGACGGCCGGTCCTATGTCCTCGAGGGGGCGAAATTGTGGACGACGAACGGGGCGGTGGCCGACCTGGTGGTGGTCATGGCCCGGGTACTCCCCCACCCTGGCGCCGACGGCAAACAGGAGCGCGGTGGCGTCAGCGCCTTCGTCGTCGAGGCCGACAGCGAGGGCCTGGTGGTGGAGAACCGCAATGCCTTCATGGGCCTGCGCGGCATCGAAAACGGGGTCACGCGCTTCCACGGGGTCAGGGTTCCGGCGGCCAACCTGCTCGGGCGTGAAGGCCAGGGGCTGAAGATCGCGTTGAGTACGTTGAACACCGGGCGCCTGTCGATCCCGGCGATGTGCGCGGGAGCCGGGAAGTGGAGCCTGAAGATCGCCAGGCAATGGTCCAAGGCCCGGGTGCAGTGGGGCCTGCCGGTGGGCGAGCACGAGGCGGTCTCGAAGAAGATTGCTTTCATCGCCGCCACCTCCTTCGCCGTGGAATCGGTGTTCGAGCTCTCCGCCGCGCTGGCTGACGCGGGGATGAAGGACGTGCGGATCGAGGCTGCCCTAGCGAAGTTGTTCTGCAGCGAGATGGCCTCCCAGATGGCCGATGAGCTGCTGCAGATCCGTGGCGGCCGCGGCTACGAGACCGCCGACTCGCTGGCCGCACGCGGCGAGCGCGCCGTGGCCGTCGAACAGCTCGTACGTGACCTGCGCATCAACCGGATCTTCGAGGGCTCCACCGAGATCATGCACCTGTTGATCGCCCGGGAGGCGGTGGACGCCCACCTCAAGGCCGCCGGAGACTTGGCCAGCCGTGATGCCACGACCCAGGAGAAGCTCCGGGCGGCGGCCGGGGCCACCAGCTTCTACGCCAAATGGTTGCCGACCCTGGCCACGGGGCCGGGGCTGCTGCCGACCTCGTACTCCGGGGCCGGGAAGCTGGCGGGTCATTTGCGCTATGTGGAGCGGGCCTCCCGCCGGCTCGCCCGGCATACCTTCGCCGGAATGGCCCGCTGGCAGGCGGGGCTGGAGACCAAACAGGCCTTCCTGGGCCGGGTGGTGGACATCGGCACCGAACTCTTCGCCATGTCGGCCTGCGTATCCCGGGCCGAGCTTCTGCGCGACATCGAACCGGAACGGGCGGAGGGCGCCACGCAGCTCGCCGACGCCTTCTGCCGGCAATCCCGGGGCCGCGTGGAGAAGTTATTCGATGACCTGTGGGAGAACACCGACGCCACGGACGCCGTGCTGGCCAAACGCGTCCTGGCCGGGAACTACGAATGGGCGGAGGAGGGGGTCATCGACCAGTCCGAGGGCACCGGCCCGTGGATCGCCGACTGGTCCGATCCCGGAGAACACCGCCCGGATCTGCGCCACCCCTACGGGAGCAGCTGAGCCTGGCGGATCAGGCCGTGGACAGCGAGTGCAGCAGATACCCGTAGTCCAGGCCGGTCCGGCCGGGATGTGCTGCGATATGGGCGTCGGCGACCTCGGCCGGGAATTCCAAACGCAGGACGGCGTCCCGGTCGGCAGTGGTCTCGAAGCTCCAGCTGCTCATCACCTCGAGGGTGGTGGCACCCTGTGTAGCCCACCACTCACGAATGAAGTCCCCGCTGCCCTGGTAGGTCTGAGCAGGGTCGGAGGCGCGCAGCAGCTCGGCGAATTCGCCGTGGGTCTGGTCGTTGTCGATCACCACCAGGGTCCCGCCCGGCTTCAGTGCGCGCAGGGCCTCGCATAGACCGGGGAGGCAGTCGTTGGTCGGGGTCGGGAAGAAGTAGGCGAACCGGGCATGGATGACGTCCACGCTGGCATCCTCCAAGGGAAGGTGTTCGGCCGACCCATGCAGGACCTGGACGTTGGCCAGCTCTTCGCGCCGGACCCGGTGTCGGGCCAATTCGAGCAAGCCCGGATCGGGTTCCACGCCGATGACCGCCCCTGCTGTCTTCGCGTAGTGGGTGAGCCAGAATCCGCTGCCGCAGCCTAGGTCCACGATGGTGTGCCCCGAGAGTTCGGCGGTTTCCCGGAGGGCTTGCCACAGGGTGCCTTCATGGTCGATGGCCTGGTTCTCGATTTCATACAACCCGGGGTCCCCTGCCTGATTCGGGGCAGGAGTGAAGTCCGGCAGCTGTGTTTTGTCCATCTGCCCAGCGTATGCGCGTCACACGCCCACCCCCACTCCTGGGTCAAGTCGACCGTTGCATCGACCAATGAAATCCGCCGCCCCCTCACCGGACAAGTCACCGGACGGGCCTTACGGAACGATGGCGGCTCAGTGCTCTGGGCAACTCATATTTTGAGCGGGTGTGTCCGGTGGGGGACCGGCATACGGGACCAGTCTGGCGGGGTCCTAAATTCTGTCGTTGGTAACATCGCGGCATGGCCAACGTTGTCCTTGTGCACGGAACGACACAGTCTGCGGCGGGCTTTCGCCGTCTGATCACCTCGCTCGAACATCGAGGTCATCGGACCGTCGCCGTGGATGTGCCCAGTGGGGCGGCTACTACCGCCGAAGAGTATGCCCGGCTACTCGCGGCACAGATTCCTGCCGGCTTCGACCATCCGCTTATCGCGGCGCACTCGGCGGCAGGACTCCTGATGCCAGCGTTGGCCCGCGAGCTGGATGCAAACCACCAAGTGTGGTTAGCGGCTGCGGTCGCCGACTATGTCGGAAGACGCAGCCTGCTCGCCGAAATCAAGCAAAGCCCACTGGATGTTTTCAACACCGAATGGGTGGGTATTGACCCGACCAGCGACCCAGTCTTGGCCGCGTACTTCCTGTTCCATGATGCGAACCTTGCCACCTTGAAGGAAGCCCTGCTGACCATCGCGCCTTGCGACTTATCTGCTGTCTATGCTGAGACCCCGCCCGAGGATCCGGCACGTATTTCCTCCACTTACGTGCTGCCCACCGGAGACCGCACGTTGTCCACAACGTGGATGCGGCGGGTCGCAAGGCAGCGATTGCGTTGCGAGCCCATCGAAATCGCTGCGGCGGCGCACAACTTTTACGCCGCCAGGTCCGAGGATGTAGCTGCCATCATCGATGAAGTGGCAAAGACACTTTGATCCAAAGGGCGCGGCATGAGGGTACCGTCCAACGTTACGATCCCGCCTTCACGGCGTTGACGTCCCGTTGAAGATTCCCTATCAGAAGCATCTCCTGAGAGGTCTTCACAGGACATGATTTCTACCGTTCGTACTCAAACCTCTTTACGAGCAGTTCTTCTGCAGGCTCAAATCCATGCCTGGCATAGAAGGTCTGTGATTCGTCTGAAGGTGACAGGACGATACGGGCCGCGTTGATGCCCTGTGAGAACTGGATCGCGGCTTCCATGAGACGGCCGCCAACTCCTCCGTTGCGGTAGTCCTCAGCAACAAAAGCATTTCCGAGATAAACCCAGCACGATGATTTCTTTCCGGGCTTCGGCATCCGTTCGAACACCATCAAATTCAGCATTCCGATCAGTTTCCCGTCTAGGTCTGCAACGAACATCGTGCGGGGGTTGTTCGCCTCCCAGCTGAGGTAGTCGCTCGCAAAATCCGGATCCTCGATCGGCTCGATTGTCTGCTCCGCTACCCATTCAGTACGCATCTTGATGAGATCTGACGTATCTGTCGGGAGTGACTGGCGGACGATGAGCATCCGTGCACTCTACACAATTACCGTCCGAATCGAGCCCGTTTATGAGGCAAGAAGTGTCCGGTAAAGGTTTCCCAAACGGGAGCCTACCTCCGTGCAGACCCCCGGAAACTCTGGGAAGGCGATCCTCACAAACCAAACAGTTACCCGCGAGCGTGAGGGACAATTGGCGCATGTCAGAAAGATTCGAGTGGGAGCCCGACCTCGCGCGGGGCGAGTGGCTTCGCACAATGGAAGCCGAGTCGTTCGGCAGCCTCCTGTCTGTGGTGCCCCGCGGTTTCGAGGCCTACGCGCGCGTTTTCCATCCCGTCGAACGTGACCGCCCGCGCGAGACGAAGACCTGGCTGGGCCTCGATGAGAGTGCATTCTTCGAGGGTGTCCAGGATATTGGGGCGTCGCTCGAAACAGAGCGCGCCACGTGGGCGGACGCTGCGTCCTCGTTCAAGACCACCATGCACGCAGAGGCGCAATACGCGAGTCTTTTGCGGCGGGAATACGGCCATGCTGGTGGCGCCATCGCCGCAGACGGCTGGCGCTATGGTGACTCGTTCGAGGGATGCCTTGACGTCGACTCCCTCGCGGCAGCAGCCCAGGTGCTTGCACGCCACACATCGACTCCGGATTCCGGTATCGCCGCCATCTGGGAGGGATGGGGCGGCCTGGTGAGTTCGGCCGGAGTTGGCCACTATATGGTCGAGGAGCATGAAGGGATGCCCGTCCGCTACACCGACGAGGCGCCCTTACCCCTTGCCGAGCAATCGCTTCGCGTTCGACTGGCGAAGGCCGCGCGACACTGGATGGCGAGGATGAGGTCGTTGAAGGAAGCTCTTCCGCGGCGCCAGCCAAAACCAGGATCCGGGCTACTTGCCCGTGAGATCGCCACCGGCAAGCCGTTCGAATTACATGGCGACACGGGACGGAGCTACATCCTGTTCGAGGCGGGCGCGGATGACTTCGCGGATGCTGCATGGCCCACCCACGCACCGTGGGTGGATGAATACATGGGGGCGCAGTCGCCCAGTATCTTGTGGCCCGACGATCACTCGTGGGTCCTGGCCACCGAAATCGATTTCGATTCGACGCTCATCGCGGGAACGGCGGGGCTCATCCGCGAGCTCGAACGGACGCCAGGGCTCGAGGTGCTACCGATCCACGCCGGCGCCGGCCTGTCCTGTGAGGGCGATGCGATCAATCGTCCCCAGTGATGCCGCGCGCCGGGGACTCCGAGTCCAGTCTCACTAAAAACGGGCGGATAGGCCTACGAACAGGTAGATCCGCCGCTCCCGCATGCCCTCACGGATACAGCCGTCGGTCGACTCGATCGCGAGATGCAAACGATTCTCATTTAGTATAAGCTGTGAGGGTTTCCATCAGCTCCCCTGAAAGGTCGCCCATGCATTTGCGCTTTGCCGTCGCCCCCGTCCTCCTAATCGGACTAGGACTGTCAGCCTGCTCGGGCACGGCTACCGGCGATGATACTGAAACCTTGACAGTGGTCACTTCCACGAGCGCCTACGCAGACATCGTCAGCCAGGTCGCTGGCGATGCGGTGCAGGTCGATTCGATCATCAACAAGCCCTCCCAGGACCCGCACTCCTATGAGGCAACGCCTCAGGACAAGCTCACCCTCTCCCACGCGGACCTCGTCGTGGAAAACGGTGGCGGCTACGACGCCTTCATCGATCCGCTGACCAAAGATCTGGGAATCAAGGATGAGCAGATCGTCACCGCCGTCGACTATTCAGAGACGGCCCACGCAGCAGAACACGACACGGAAGCGGAGGCCGACCCAAAGGATCACGACGGACATGACCACTCCAGCTTCAACGAACACGTCTGGTACGACCTCCCGACCGCCTCTGCCGTAGCCATGGAAGTCGCCGATCGGCTGGGCGAGCTGAAACCGGAAGAGGCAGAAACCTTCACCGCCAATGCCCAGGAGTTCGACACGAAGATCGACACCTTGGACCAACGTCTCGGGAAACTATCCACCGAGGCAAAAGGTCACCAGTACGCCATGACCGAACCGGTGCCCTTCTACCTGCTGGAGCAAGCCGGCCTCTCGGATGGGACTCCCGCAGGCTTCAGCGGCGCCATCGAGGAGGGCAACGACGTTTCCCCGCTGATCCTCAACGCCTTGGACAAGAAACTCTCTTCGGGAGACATCGCCCTGCTGGCCTACAACCCCCAGACCAGTAGCCCGCAAACCCAGAGCGTCCGCTCCCAGGCCGAGAAGGCGGGAGTTCCCGTGGTCGAGTTCAGCGAGACCCTCCCCCAGGACACCGACTATCTCGGATGGATGAGCTCGAATATCGACGCCATCCAGAAGGCCCTGAAGAACTAGCCGTCGGGGACCGCAAAAAAGATCCGCAGCCGAAGCCCCAGGCTTCCACTGCGGATCTTTTTTCCGCTTCGGTTCAGGCTGCTTCGGCCTTGGGCCAGCGCAACAGGGCGGCGATACCTGCCCCGTTGGGAAGCACGCCGGCCGGGACATAGCGGATCGAGGCATCGGTCATGGCTACCGCACGCAGCAGGACCTCGGGCGCTGGCCATGAACCCAGCGCATCGGAACCTTCGATATCGGCCCCTTCGGAGGCGAGCCACGGCTCCGCTTCGAGCGCCAGCAGGGAATGGTCGTCTTGGAATTCGGCGACGACGACCGTGGCGGCTTGCCCCTGTTGCAAGGCCCAGACGACCTCTGCGAAACCGAGTACCGCCCCGGGCTGGGTGGCGTTGGCCTGGTTGGTGATGCGTTCGGAAAGTTCGCGAATATCCTCGGCCAACAGTGCGGCAACGTGGGCTTCGATATCCTTCTCCACGGCAGAGGAATCGGCGCCCCCGGTCCGGGTGTGCTGATCAAGGGTCACCGCCAGGGCCCGTGTCGGCTCGGCAAGTTGGGACAAGACCAGCTCCCTGGCCTTCGTATCCCCGGAGAGGACCACGAGCCGGGCCCGGGTGTCTCGGGCTATCTCGTCGATCAGCCGGGCGATCTCATCGGCGTTCCGACGCCAAATCTCCGCCGTCTGGTGTTGGTTCTTCGATTCTTCGTACCTGCCGGGGACCCGGCGGGCGTGATGGGCTTCGTCGCGATCCCCGGCAATCCGGTATTCCTCGGCGACACCGGCAACTGCCGAATGGCGCAGCCGCACTTCTCCCCCATCGCGGCCGACTTCGGCGACCAGATAGGGGAACTGTCCGCCGTGGGCGCGTGCCAGCGGGACGAGGTTGGGGAACTCGCTGCAGTCAACCTGCGGCGCTTCGGTCTTCACGCCTTGGACCAGCTCGTCGAGGACGACCTGTCCGTCGCAGACGGCAACGAAACGTGAGACCGGGGCAGGCCTGCCTTCGGCCGGGCGCAGTGCCGAACGCATCGCTTCTATGTCGGGGGCGCTGGCCTGTTGGCTTTTCAAAAGTTGGGCAACTGTATCGGGCAGGGCATCGGCAGCTTCATGGGCTGCCGTCGTGCCGAGCGAGGCGTCTACGAAGGCCGTGCACCACGGACCTTCTTGTCGAAATAACGTGGCATCAATTCCGCTGGAACCTGCCCTATTTGCCATGGGGAAACTCCTTCCCACGCGACGCCTTCGCCGCGTGACTACTGGGTCCGTGAGCCCACCGTAGCATCGCCGAGACGCGGCGAACAGAGCCCGTTTTTTCGCATGGACAGCCCTCAGCGCACCCCTAGATACCCAGCACTGCCTTCGCGATCAGGAAGTACAGGATCAGGCCGGCGGCGTCCACGAAAGTGGTAATGAAGGGGTTGGAGAACACCGCAGGGTCGGCCTTGATGGCCTTGCCCAGCAGGGGCATGATCCCGCCGACCGTTGCCGCCATCGTGCAGACCCCGCCTAGCGTCAAACCGATCACCCACCCAATATCGGGACTGTAGATCAACGCCGCGATGACGAAGCCCAGCGCCCCCAGCAGCAAACCGAGCATGGCACCCACCCGGATTTCCCGCGCGAAAACGCGCAGGATGTCACGGGTACGAACATCCCCCAGAGCCAAAGCACGAGTCACCGTGGTGGCAGCCTGGTTGCCGGTGTTGCCGCCGGTGCCGATCAGCAGCGGGATGAACGACGTCAGCACAACCACTTCGGCCAGGGTCGCCTCGAATTCGTGGAGGACCCGGACGGTGAGCGTGGCACCAACGGCCAGGACCAGCAGCCACACCACCCGGGATTTCACGATCTCCCAGATCGGGGTGGAGAGGTAGGGCCGGCGCAACGGCTCGGTACCACCGCTGCGGGCCGCGTCCTCGGATTCGGCGGCCTCAATGATCCGCAACGCATCGTCGACGGTCAGGATGCCCAGTAGCCGGTTTTCGGTATCAACCACCGGCAGCGCCAGCACCTGCAGGTCGGCGCAGCGCCGGGCAGCGGTTTCCTCGTCCACGGTGGCCCGCACGGATTCCGCATCCACCATGATCTCGCCGACCGTTTTCAGCGGATCGGCACGCAGCAGGTCACGCAGGCTGATGATCCCCACCAGGGTCCGGCCGGCATCGGTGACGGGCAGGGTGTAGATGGTCTCGGCGTCGTCCAGACCCCTGCGGACCTTTTCCAACGCCTGATCCACGGTGGTCCAGGGGTGGGCGCTGATGAATTCGGGGCTCATGCTGCGCCCGATCGATCCCTGCCCGTATCCGAGGATGGCGTCGGTCAGGGCCCGCTCCCGGCTGGACAGACCCAGCAGAAGTCGACGGGCCACCACCGAGGGAAGTTCGTCGAGCAGGCCCACCCGGTCGTCCGGGCTCAGGTTGTCGAAGACCTCGGCGACATCGGAGTCTTGCAAGCCCTGGATGAGCTCGGATTGCAGTGTCGGGTCCAGCCGTTCAAACACGGCCAGGGCCCGCTCCTTGTCGAGCAGCCGGTACAGTACCGCCCGGTCGCGGTCGTTCAGCCGTTCCAGTTCGTCGAGTGTTTTCGAAATAGGCAGGCGGGCCACCAGCCCACCGGCTGCCGCTAGATCATCGCGATTGAGGGCCTGCTTCAGGGCCTCAAGGGTGTCATCGATTTCGATGGTGTCTTCGGGGTTCATAATCCGGGTTCCCTCCGGTACGCGCCCCGTGAGGGGCGCTAGCTGATGACTGCGCGCGGCGCAGCGGAATACCGACGAACCACAAGGAACGACGGCGAGGTGTGTGGACCCGCGGCGGGCGCGGGTTCTCGACTTGGTCCGTCGTCCATCTGCGGGTCACCTCCCGATTCGGCAAGCCATACGCGGGCACGGGCCATCAGCCCGGCAGGCGTCGATCAGCGAAGCACGCCGATCACGACGGCTCCAAGGCCCACCCTATTCCGAACCCGCGAGCTACACCAAAGCGGTAGCGATCCAATAGCGGCGTTTGGAGTGGCCCGGAAGCAGTTCAACGGTATCTTCGTGGATGCCACCAGCGCGTTCGATGACGGCGGCAGAGGCATGGTTGGTTTCGTCACAGGTCACCAGCACCTGGTCGATCCCCAACTCAGCGGCCCGGCCCAGTGCCGCGGCCAACAGGACTCCCGCGTAACCGCGGCCGCGGAAACCGGGGCGGACGCCAAACCCGATATGGCCGCCGATGGTAGCGAGCATCGGGGTCAGTTCGTGCCGCAGCGAGACCCGGCCCAGCAGCAGGCCAGCGTCCTCGGCCACGAGGAAGGTGTGGGGCACCCGTCCGGGCGCCAGACCCTCGCCGCGCTCCCCCGCCTCCAATCCGGCAAGGTACCCGGCAAAGTCCTCTCCGGCGTCGTAGTCCAGCAAGAAGTCGAACCCCTCGAGGGACATTTCTCCGTGGGCGACCAGCGCCTGCTCCTCATCGGCTGCCGAGAGACGGCGCAGCACGGGGGAAGGTCCTAGCACTCCACCACGTTCACTGCGAGGCCACCCATGGCGGTTTCCTTGTACTTATCGCTCATATCCTTACCGGTTTCGCGCATGGTCACGATGACTTCATCCAAGGAGACCCGGTGTTCGCCATCGCCCATCAATGCCATCTTGGCTGCGTTGACGGCCTTGGAAGCGCCGATGGCATTGCGTTCGATGCAGGGGATCTGTACGAGTCCGCCGATCGGGTCGCAGGTCAGCCCGAGGTTGTGTTCCATGGCGATCTCGGCGGCGTTCTCCACCTGGGCGGGGCTACCGCCGAGCACCTCCGCGAGTCCGGCGGCGGCCATGGAGGAGGCCGAACCGACCTCGCCCTGGCAGCCGACCTCGGCACCTGAAATGGAGGCCTGTTCCTTATAGAGCACGCCCACTGCGGCGGCGGCGAGGAGGAAGCGCACGATGATCTCTTCCTTGTCCTCACCGGTGGCGTAGTCGATGCCTGGCAGGTAATGCGTGGCGTAGAACATGACTGCGGGGATGATGCCTGCCGCCCCGTTGGTCGGGGCGGTCACCACGCGGCCGCCGGTGGCGTTCTCCTCGTTGACGGCCAGGGCGACGAGGTTAACCCATTCCTGCCAGTAGCGCGGGTCGCGGTCCTTGTCCTCCTTGCTCAGGCGCTCATGCCAGTCGGGGGCACGACGGCGGACCTTCAGCCCGCCGGGTAGCAGTCCTTCGCGGGCGATGGCCGAATCCTTGCACTGCTCCATCACCTCCCAAATATGCAGCAGGCCGGCACGGATCTCCTCGCGGGACCTGTAGGTCAGCTCGTTGGCGAGCATGACGTCGGCGATGCCCATTTCGCTGGCGTGGCAGTGCTCGAGCAGTCGAGCAGCGGTGGTGAAGGGGTAGGGGATCTCTTCATTGACTTCGTCGAGTTCGGCCGCGGCGGCTTCCTCATCGCCATCACGGACGATGAATCCACCGCCCACCGAATAATAGGTCTCATCCAACAGGACACCGCCGGAGGCATCCAGGGCCTGGAAGCGGATGCCATTGGTGTGGCGGGGCAGGATGGTCAGCGGGCGCTGGACCATGTCCTCGACCGAATAGGACAAGTCCTTCCGGGCCCCGAGCTCGGCAGCCAGACGCAGGGTGCCCGATGCCGCGATGTCCTCCAGGCGTTCCTCGACCTGCTCGGGCAGAATCCGATCGGGTTCGAAGCCCTCCAGTCCCAGCAGGACTGCGGTGAACGTGCCATGGCCCTTGCCGGTGGCGGCGAGGGAACCGTAGACGTCGACCTGTAGGTCAGCGGTGGCTTCAGCCAGTTGGCCTTCCACGAGCCCCGCAGCGAAACGCTGCGCAGCCCGCATGGGACCGACGGTATGGGAGCTCGAGGGGCCGATGCCGATCGAGAAGAGGTCGAAAACGCTGATGGCCATGGTGTTCATTCCTTTGCACGAGGTGGGTGCTGTCATGCGTCGGGCCCGGGGTTTTTCGCCCCGGGCCCGACGACGCCCCGAGGGGCTGGAGGCGACTCAGCAGAGCGGGGCCAACTCCGGGTAGAGCGGGTGGGCGGTAGCCAGGGCGGTCACCCGGGCCTTCAACCCTTCA